>DATGIZ010000001.1:0-55011 GCA_035295465.1 Binatia bacterium
GACTCGCCTTCGCGCACCCGGCGGACCGCCATCAGGCGGATCGTTTCTGACACCTCGTGCGAGAGCGTCCGGCCATCGACGGTCACGCGCCCGCATATAGCAGGATTTCCCTCTGTAGTCTATACTACGGACTGATTAGTAGGTCGGGTTCGGCAGAGGGGGCCGGGCATGAACCAGCGCGCGGAGGGATGGCGCGTGCCGCTCAACCGGCTCGTGTGGCGGGCCCACATCTTCCTCGCGGGCGAGCTGGTCGTCTGGGTGGAGCGCGCCTTACCGCACCGCGGCTACGGCCAGCGCATCTTCTCCCGGTCGGCCCGGCTCACGAACCGGCTGCTGGGCGTGCGGGTCGAGGCGATCGGGCTCGATCGGCTCGACGCCGAGCAGGCCTACGTCTTCACCCCCAACCACCGCAGCCACGTCGACATCACCGCGCTGATTGCGGCGTTCCCGGCGGTGCGCTTCGCGGCCAAGCGCGAGCTGTTCGACGAGCCCGTGCTCGGGCGGGCGATGCGCGCGCTCGGGATGATTCCGATCGACCGCGACGACTCGGCGCGCGCCAAGCGGACGCTCGACGAGGCCGCGGCGACGCTTGGGCGGCGCGTGTCGGTGGTGATCTTCCCCGAGGGCACACGCGCCCCCGCGGGCCAGATGCTCCCCTTCAAGGGGGGCGCCTTCGTGTTCGCGATCCAGGAGCAGGTGCCGGTGGTGCCGGTGGCGCTCCACAACACGGCGTACGTGATGCCGGCCCACGGGTACCTCACGATCCCCGGCGGGCGCGTCGTCGTCGAGGTGCTCCCGCCGATTCCGACCGCCGGCCTCGGGTTCGAGGACCGCCACCGGCTCAAGGAGCAGGTCCGCTCGGCGCTGATCGCGGTACTGCGTCCGCAGGACGGCGGCATCGCCGACCGACGCGAGCTGGGCTCCTTCGCCGGCCACGCGCTCGGCGTCCGGATGGCCGAGGGCGACCTGCCGACATGTACCGGCGCGACCTCGTGCTGCCCGACCGCTGGCGGCGCGAGGATGCGGCCACCCTGAAGCCCCTCGTCGCCGGAAGGCGCGTGATTTCCTGATGCGCTCCGCCGTTGCATTTCCTCGCGGGTGGCGCGAGACATGGCGGGCATGGCGACGCCCATCGTCTCCGCCGACTCGCACGTGACCGAGCACCCCGACGCGTACCGCCGGCACGCGGCCGCGCGCGACCGCGACGACGCCCCGCACGTCGAGAAGAATCCGGCCGGGGGCGACGTGTACGTGATCCCGGGGATGCGCACCCCGATCCCGATCGGGCTCGTCGCGGCGGCCGGGAAGCGTCCGGAGGACATCTCGCTCGGCGGCCGCTTCGAGGACTGGTACCCGAGCGGCTGGGATCCCCGCCTGCGCGCGGCCGACCAGGACCGCGACGGTGTCGCCGCGGAGGTCCTCTATCCCACCGTCGGCATGGTGCTCTGCAACCACAAGGACCTCGCGTACAAGCGCACCTACATGCAGGCGTACAACCGGTGGATCGCCGAGTACTGCGCGGCCGACCCCGCGCGGCTCATCGGGATCGGGCAGACGGCCATGCGCACGCCCGAGGAGGGCATCGAGGACCTGCGCGAGATCGCGGCGCTCGGGCTCCGCGGCGTGATGCTGCCCGGCGTGCCGGGCCAGGCGGACTACGACGATCCCGCCTACGACCCCTTTTGGGAGGCCGCGGTCGGGATCGGGCTGCCGCTCTCGTTTCACATCCTCACCACGCCGAGCGATTGGGGAGCGCGCGTGCGCGGGCCGTTCATGAACCACGCGGTCGCGATCATCCGCGCCAACCAGGACATCATGGGCATGCTGGTCTTCGGCGGCGTGTTCGAGCGCCACCCGCGGCTGCGCATCGTCTGCGTCGAGGCCGACGCCGGATGGGTCCCGCACTGGACCTACCGCATGGACCACTACTACGAGCGCCACCGCTACATGCGGGCGGGGACGCTGTCGCGCCGGCCGTCGGAGATCTTCCGCGAGCACATCTACGTGACCTTCCAGGACGACTGGGCGGCGTTCCGCACGGTCGACCTCCAGAACCCCGAGCGGCTCATGTGGGGCAACGACTTCCCGCACAGCGACTCCACCTGGCCGCGGTCGCAGGAGGTGCTGCGCGCGCACGCGGCGCACCTCTCCGTGGCGACGCGCGACCTCATCCTGCACGACAACGTCGCGAGGCTCTATGGTCTGTGACCTCGTCATCCGGGGCGGCACGATCGTCGACGGCACCGGCGCGCCCGCCGTCCCCGGCGACGTCGCGATCAAGGACGGCCGCATCGCGGCGGTGGGGGAGGTGTCGACGCAGGCCGAGCGTACGATCGACGCGGGCGGCCGCATCGTCGCCCCCGGCTTCATCGACGTCCACACCCACTACGACGCGCAGGTCCTCTGGGACCGCATGCTCTCGATCTCCCCGTGGCACGGCGTGACGACGGTCGTCATGGGCAACTGCGGCTTCGGCGTCGCACCGACGCATCCGGGCCATCGCGGCCTCGTGCTGCGCACGCTCGAGAAGGTCGAGGGCATGAGCCTCGCGTCGCTCGAGGCGGGCTGCGGCGCCGAGTGGCCGTTCGAGACGTTTTCCGAGTACCTCGACGCGGTCGAGCGCCGCGGCACCGCGATCAACGTGGCCGCGCTCGTCGGCCACACGCCGGTGCGCCTCTTCGTCATGGGTGAGGAGGCCACCGAGCGCCCGGCGACGGCCGAAGAGGTCGCGCGCATGCGCGCCATCGTCGGCGACGCGATCGAGGCGGGCGCGCTCGGCTTCGCCACCTCGAAGGCGCCGACGCACGTCGGCTGGGCGGGCAGGCCCGTGCCGAGCCGCGTCGCCGACTTCGACGAGGTGCGGGCCATCGCGAGCGTGCTCGGCGAGCTCGGCCGCGGCGTGGTCCAGGCGACCGCCGGCCCGGGGCTCTTCCTCGACGAGTTCGCCACCCTCGCGCGCGAGACGGGACGCACGGTCACGTGGACGGCGCTCCTCGCCGGCATCATGGGCCCCGGGTCGCATCGCGTGCTGCTCGAGCGCTCCGAGGCGCTCGCGCTCCAGGGGCTGCCGGTCGTGCCCCAGGTGGCGTGCCGGCCGCTCGAGTTCGAGTTCGACCTGGCCGAGCCGTTCGTGTTCGAGAGCATGCCGGCGTTCCACGCCGTGTCGGCGGCCGACCGCGCCGGGAAGATCCGTCTCTACCGGGACCCGGGCTTCCGCCGGCAGGTGAAGGAGGCGCTCGCGACGCGCATGGCGGGCGTGTTCGCCTTCTCGTGGGAGCGCATGGTGGTCTCCTTCCATCCGTCCGACCCCTCGATCGAGGAGCGGCGCATGGACGAGCTCGCCGCCGCAGCCGGGGTCGATCCGCTCGACCTTCTCTTCGACCTGGGGCTCGCCTCCGACCTCGCGACGCGGTTTCGCATGTCGGTCGTGAACTTCGACGAGGACGAGGTGGCCGAGCTGCTCACGAGCCGCTACACGATGCTCGGCCTCTCCGACGCCGGGGCGCACGCGAGCCAGCTCTGCGACGCGTGCTTCGCGACCCACCTCCTCGGACGCTGGGTGCGCGAGAAGCACACGCTCGCCCTCGAGCAGGCGGTGCACATGCTGACGGCCCGCGTCGCCGACGTGATGGGGATCACCGACCGCGGGCAGCTCGCCCCGGGGCTCGCGGCGGACGTCACGGTTTTCGATCCCGACGTCGTCGGCTGCTCGAAGCTCCGCCGCGTCCACGACCTCCCGGGCGGCGCCGACCGGCTCGTCGCCGACGCGTTCGGCATCGAGGCGGTGATCGTCAACGGGGTGGTCGTGCGCGAGGGCGGGCGGGACGCGGTGCGGGCCGACGGCGCGCTCCCCGGCCGGCTGCTGCGCGGCGGGCGGGCGCGCTAGCGTTGCGGCCCTGACCCGCTCGCGCTTGCCGGACGCGGGCGGCGGGTGCTATGGCGCCGCTTGCGCGGACGATCCGCTGCGAGATGCCCCACTCGTGGAAAGCGCTCCTCGCGGTGCTGCCGGTCCTGGTCGGGATCGGCGGGCGCCTCGATCCGGCGGCCGCCCAGGTCACCGAGACCTACCTCTTCCGCGACTCCTTCGCGCCCAGCGAGGGCGCCGGGAACGAGCTCGTTCCGGTCTACAACGGGACGGGCACGATCCTCACGGGCGGCCAGGGCTTCGTGGACGGCTCGTTCGTCACCGAGACGATCAGCGCGGCCGCGTGCCCGTCCACACCCACGGTGCGGGCGTGGTCGTTCCCCATGAGCGGCGGGCTCCGCTACGACAACGCGACGCCCGTCGTCGCGACGGGCTCGTACTCGATCTCGATGCTGATGCGCTTCAGCCCCGTGAGCCCGGGCTACGCACGGCTCGTCGACTTCTCGGGCTCGACCCTCGATTCGGGCATCTACGAGTACGCCGGCAGTGTGAGCTTCTACCCCCTCGGCACCTATGCTCAAGGCTCCTTCGTCTCCGACCAGGACGTCTTCGTGACCATCACGCGCGAGGCGACGAGCGGGCTCGTCTCGCTCTACATCGACGGGGCACCGCTGCCGAGCTTCAGCGATGCCCGGACGTCCTACTACGTGCCGACTGACAGGGTGATCTACTTCCTGATGGACAACACAGCCGGTCCAGCCAGCATCCATGAATCCGAGCCGGGGACGATCGCCTACCTCCAGGTGCGCGACACGCCGATGACGGCCGCCGAGGTGGCCGCGAGCCTGGCGGACATCTGCGGCGCCGTGGCCGCGTCCACCACCACCACGTCGACGACCACCACGACGCTCTCGCCCTGCGGCAACGGCGTGATCGACCCCGGCGAGGCGTGCGACGACGGCCCGCGCAACGGGTCGCCGACCTCGTGCTGCTCGACGGGATGCACCGTCGCCGCGGCGGGGCCGGCGTGCGGCGCGCAGGTCACCGCGCCCGCGGTCATCCCGCTCCGCGGCCGGCGGCCGGGCGCGGCCGAGATCCCGCTCACGGTCTCGCTGCCCGCGGCGTCCAGGGGAACCGTGCTGCACTTCGAGGCCGCGGGCTTCGCGAGCGAGGCAGCCCGCGCGACGCTCGCCGGGCCCGCGGGCTCGGTCCAGGTGACCAAGGACCTCCACCGCACGTTCCGCGGCCGCCGGCGCACGCGCAAGGCGAAGCTCGCGCTCAACCGGCTCGGCACACAGCTCCTCAAGAAGAACGGCTCGCTGAGCGTCACCGTGCAGCAGCAGCTCTCCGACGAGTCCCCCAAGGCCGGCGGCTCCGGCCAGACCCTCGTCACCCAGGTCACGACGGTTCTGCAGACGCGGTAGGCGTGCAAGCGCTCGCCCCGCGCGACCGTGCACGATGATCTGGTACCTTCGTCCGAATTGACAGAAGGCGCATATCTCGCAACCTTGACCGCATCGAAGGAGGACGACAGATGGACACGAATCGCCGCCGTGGGACCGTGTTCGGCGCAACCGTTCTCGCCCTCGCCGTGGGCGTCGGAGGAGCCGGCGCCGCCGTCGTCGTCACCCAGGCGCTGACGGCGACCGCCAAGGCGCCCCGCGCCAAGGGGCACACGCAGCTCGTGCTCAAGTCGGGAGCGAAGGGAACGTTCGCCGTCGTCGCCAAGCACCTCGCGCCGAAGCAGCCGTTCGACGTCGTCGTCAACGGCGTGAAGGTGGGGACCTTCACCACCAGCGCCAGCGGCAAGGGCCGGATCAAGTTCAGCCGCCCGGGGCATGCGCACGGCGCGCTGCTGGGCTTCGATCCGCAGGGCGCGTATCTGGTGATCCGCGATCA
This sequence comes from Binatia bacterium, assembly GCA_035295465.1. Classification (GTDB taxonomy): domain Bacteria; phylum Desulfobacterota; class Binatia; order DP-6; family DP-6; genus DATGIZ01. The sequence goes on from DATGIZ010000001.1 coordinate 5,765, forward strand.
CCAGGGCGACGACGACCTCTTCTGCGGCGAGCCACCCGCGGATTCGGCGACGGCCGCCTGCTGCCTCCAGTCGGCGGATCACGACGACGACGCCGAGTGCGTGCGTCTCTCGGCCGCGGCCTGCGCGAAGGCGGGCGGCACGCCGGCCTCCACCGCGTCCTGCCTGCCGAACCCGTGCCCCACGTCGTCGGCCGGCGGGGCGTTCGTCTGCTGTCTGCCGGAGAGCGCGCGCTGCGCGTTCCTCGACGAGGATCCCCAGGTCGAGTGCACGGACGACGTGACCGAGGCGCAGTGCGCGCAGGCGGGCGGCACGGTCGTCCAGGCCGCTTCGTGTCATCCGAGCCCGTGCGCGCCGCCGCCGCCCGTCACGCACGTCGCGTGCTGCCTCCCGGTGCCGCACGACACGGCCTGCGCGATGCTCACCACGGAGAGCTGCACCGCGCACGGCGGCACGGTGGCAAGCGCCGCCTCTTGCGCGGCGCATCCGTGCGGCGGCCCGGGCGCGCACGAGGGCGACGGGGACGGCGGCGACCAGGGCGGCCACGGGCACGGCCCCTGGTGGGGCGGGTGGCACCCGGGCGGCGACGGCGCTACGGATTGACCGCGAAGACCGTGACCGCGCGCGCGAACCCCTTGAGGGTGACGGGGTCGAGCTTCTCGAAGCGGTAGCCGCCGCCGTTCTCGCCGATCAGGCCGACCGTGCGCTGGTCGGCGAGAATCTGGCTCGACTCCGCGACGGCGCAGAGCCGCGCCGCGAGGTTGACCGGCGGGCCGACGGCCGCGTACTCGAGCCGCCGCTCGCCACCGATCGCGCCCACGGTCACGTAGCCGCTGGCGATCCCGACGCTCAGGCCGACGTCGAGCCCGAGCCGCTGCCAGCGCGAAAGCACGTGCTCGCCGCGCTCGCGCATCTTGAGCGCCATCACGACGGCGCGCCGGGCATGGTCCGGGTAGGGAATGGGCGCGCCGACGAGCGTGAGGATGCCGTCGCCCGCGAAGTCCTTGATGGTGCCGCCGTACTCCGTCACCGCCTCGCCGGCCGCGTCGTAGTATTCTTGGAGGAGCTGCATGACGTCCTCGGGCGCGGCGGTCTCGGCGAAGGCCGTGAACCCCCGCAGGTCGCAGGCCACCACCGAGAGCTGGATGCGACTCTGCTGCGTGGCGTTGCGCAGTCCGCGCTCGCGCACGAGGTGCGCCACCTGCGGGGAGAGGAAGCGTGAGAGGAACTGTCCACGCTGGCCCTGGAGCACGTGGTAGTGCAAGGCTCCGGCCAGGAAGATGATCTCGCCGACGCCCGTCGTCACGGGTCGCACCGCATCGGGCACGAACAGCCCCGAGATCAGGAAGGGCGTGGCGGCGCCGAACGCGAGCAGCCGTGCGCGCTCGGAGTGATCGGGGTTGGCGGTCAGGAGCTGCCCGGTCGAGACGAAGGCGAGCGCGAGCGAGAGGTAGACGGGCACGGCGAAGAGGTAGTAGGCGGGCCGCCACAGCTCCACGCCCTTGAACGCCTCGCACATCAGGCCGTTGAACGCGAGGCCGAGCGCCCCATAGATTCCGGCGAGCCCCTGCGCGGTGCGCAGGAGTCGCTCGTGGTGCGGATCGGGGGTGGTCTCCGTCCGCCGGATCCGGAGCAGCCACTCGTACGCGGCCACGAAGGCCGCGGTCTCCCCCAGCGTGAACAGGCGCCCCCACACCCACGGGTCGGGCCCGAGGAGCCCGGCGTAAACGGGGACGTTGAGGCTGAACGTCACCCCGAAGGTGACGAGGAAGGCAGCGAGCGCGCGGCTCGTCGGCGACTTCGGATCGGTACCGAAGAAGGCCAGGCCCATGCCGGCCGCGAACAGCCCGACGAGGAGGTCCGCCGTGTCCACGGTGCGCTCCGCGAGGCCCATAGCAGAACCGCCCGCGCTACGGAACGTTCAGCGAAACGGCGGCTTGCCCCGTTCAGGCAGCGCCACTCCGACCGCGCGTCGGACGACGAACGTGCAGAAGCTACGGACACGCCGGGAGGCTGTCTGTACCGCAGCCGCTCCCGGGGCCCACCGCGCCGTAGCCGCAGTGCATTCCCGTCGACTCCGGGTCGGTGTACGGCCCCTTCGTCATCGTTCCGACGGTGACCGTGATCGTGCCCGAGGGACCGGCTGCGGAGTGCAGGTGCACCATGGGGCACGCTCCCGGCGCGGCCACGCAACCGCCCGTGATCTGGCTCAGGCAGAGCACCTGCCCGTCGGTGAGCTGGCCGCCGCTCGCCGTCGCGAAGGCGGTGTCGACGGTGAGCGCGCGGCCGGCGGTGGTCGTCGTGGTCGAGCCGCCCGGCGTCGTGGTGGTCGTCGTCGTGCTCGCCTTCGGCGTCGCCTTCGCGTCCGTGAGGTACTGGTCGGCGAGCGCCTTGTACTGCTCGGCGCACTGCGCGTCGATGACGCCCTTTTTCTTGAGCTTGTCGATCTTCTTCTTGAGCTTGTCGACGGCCTGGCCGCTGGCGTTGGCCGCCGCCTGCTCCGCGCCCTTGTTGCCCTGCTGGCACGCCTTTTCGGCCTGGACGATCTTCTTCTCGCCCTGCGCGACCGCCTTGTCGACGGCCTTCGCAACGTCGCCCGTCGGCACGCACGCGAGCGGCAGGGCCCGGGGCGCGGCGGGGGCCACGGCCGCCGCAGCGGCCGCGAAGAGCCCGTCGAGCTCGTCGGCGAGCCCGGCGTACTTGTCCACGCACAGCGCCACTCCGCCGTGGCGCTTCTGGCAGCCGCAGCAGCAGGTGGTGGCGTTCGGCAGACCCTTCACCAGCGCACAGACGCCGCCGGCCGGGGGCGAGCAGTCGAGGCCCGGGCGGGAGTTCACGCACGTCAGCGCGGAGCCGCAGCCCTCGAGGTCGCCGCAGACGCAGCTCGCGTCGGCACGCTCCCCGAGAAGCCCGAGCGCGAGCACCACTACCACGATGCCAACCAGCCGACCCACCATCCACCACCTCCCCACCCCCGGACGTCCGCCGGGCGGCCCGGAGCCTAGCTGGGATCCCGCCGGGTTTCGAGCGGCCCTTTTCGGCCGTCGCCCGAATGCCGTAGAAAGGCGGACCGCGTGATCGATTCCGCCAGCCAGCCAGCCCGATCGGACCCGGCGGCCGCGACCGGAAGGGACTTCACCACGCTCGTCCGGGCCGGCTGCGAGGGATACGTCCTCCAAGGGATCGGCCTCCCCGTGGCAGCCTACGTCTTCCATGCCGTCAAGCTCGCGCTGTTCGTGCTCGGCTGGATGCTCTTCGTCGGCAGCCCGTGGCGCCTCGGCGCATGGTGGAACGCGGACGTCGCCTTCCAGAAGGCCTTCCTCTGGGCTTGCCTCGTCGAGGTGCTCGGCTGCGGGTGCATGAGCGGCCCCCTCGGCTTCCACATCTGGCCGCCGTTCACCGCGTTCCTTCACTTTTTACGTCCGGGCACGACCAAGCAGGCGCCGTGGCCGTCGCTGCCGCTCCTCGGGGGATGCACGCGGAGCTGGCTCGACGTCGCCCTCTACGCGGCCTTCGTCGCCTCGCTCCTGCGCGCGCTCGGGGCGCCGGCGGTCGGCCCGAGCCAGCTCGTACCGGTGGTCGTGCTCCTGCCGCTCTGCGCCGTCGCCGACAAGACGATCGCGCTCGCCGCCCGCGTCGAGCATCACTTCGCGATGATCGTCTGCTTCCTGCTCGGGGGGAACTGGATCGCCGGGTGCAAGGCGGTGCAGCTCGCGATCTGGTTCTGGGCGGGCGTGTCGAAGCTGACGGTTGCCTTCGGCTACGTGATCCCGGTGATGACGGTGAACAACCCGCTGGTGCGCAGCGCCGCCGTGCGGCGGCGGATGTTCGTCGCGTATCCCGACGATCTCCGGCCGTCGCGGCTCGGCCGGACGATGGCGCACGCGGGGACGTTCCTCGAGTTCGCCGCGCCGCTCACGCTGCTCTTCGTGACCGGCCCCGGTCCGCTGCTCGCGGCCGGCATGACCTTCGTCCTGCTGCTCCACGGCTTCATCCTCGGCAACATGCCCGCGGGCGCCGTCTTCGAGTGGAACCTGCTGAGCCTCTACGCGGCGTTCTTCCTCTTCGTCGGCCACCCCCACGTGACCGTCCTCGACGTCGACTCCCTGCCGCTCGCGATCTACCTCGTCGTCGGCCTCGTCGCGCTGCCGCTCGTCGGCAACCTGGTCCCCGCGAAGGTCTCCTTCCTCGTGTCGATGCGCTACTACGCGGGCAACTGGGCCTGGAGCGCCTGGCTGTTCCGCGGCGACAGCCACCGCAAGCTCGACCGGCTCAAGCGCGCCTCGCCCCTCTTCCGCGAGCAGCTCGAGCGCTTCGCGCCGGCGGAGGCAGCGAGCATGGACTCGCGCGGCATGGCGTTCCGCTCGCTGCACCTCCAGGGGCGTTGCCTCGGCCTGCTCCTGCCGCGGGCGCTCGGCGGGAGGCCCTTCGAGGAGTACCGCTACGTCGACGGCGAAAACGTCGCCGGCTCCGTCCTCGGCTGGAACTTCGGCGAGGGCCACCTGTGCGACGACCGCCTGCTCTCGTGCGTGCAGGAGCAGTGCCGGTTCGAGGACGGGGAGCTGCGCGCGATCGTGGTGGAGTCGCAGCCGCTGCTGCGCCGGACGCTGCACTGGCGCATCTTCGACGCGGCGCGCGGGCTGCTCGCGGAGGGGCACGCGCACTTGGACGACCTCGCCCAACGCGCCCCCTGGGACTACGGCGAGGTCTGAGCATGGACGACGCGGTCGTCGTCGGCGCCGGCCCGAACGGCCTGGCCGCGGCGGTCGAGCTGGCCCGGGGTGGGGCTTCCGTCAGGGTGATCGAGGGCCGGGACGACATCGGGGGCGGCACCCGAACCGCCGCGCTCACCCTCCCCGGCTTCTCCCACGACGTCTGCTCGGGCTGCCATCCGCTCGGGGCCCTCTCGCCCTTCTTCCGCACGCTCGACCTCGAGGCCCACGGCCTGCGCTGGATCCACCCGCGCGCGTCGGTGGCGCACCCCCTCGACGGCGAGCCGGCCGTGCTGCTGCGCCGCTCGCTCGACGCGAGCGCGTGCGACCTCGCCGAGGACGGCGACGCCTACCGCGCGCTTTTCGCGCCGTTGCTGCGCGCGCCCCACGCGCTGCTCGCCGATCTCCTCGGTCCGTTGCGCCTGCCGCGGCATCCGCTCGCGACCGCGCGCTTCGGCCTGACGGGCCTCCTTCCGGCGACGGTCGCTCTCCGCCGGCGCTTCGACGGGGCACGCGCGCGCGCCGTCCTCGCCGGCTGCGCGGCGCACTCGATCCTGCCGCTCGAGCGCCCACTCACGATGGCGGTCGCGATGATCTTCGCGCTCGCCGCCCACGTGGAGGACTGGCCGGTCGCCGCCGGGGGCTCGCATGCGATCACCCGCGCCCTCGCCTCGCTGCTGCAGCAGCTCGGCGGCCGCATCGAGACCGGCCGGCCGGTGCGCCGGCTGGCGGACGTTCCGCCGGCGCGCGTGGTGCTCTTCGACGTGAGCCCGGCCCAGCTCGCCGACGTCTGTGCGCCGGTCCTGCCTCCCGGCTACGTGCACCGGCTCCGCCGCTACCGCTACGGGCCCGGCGCGTTCAAGCTCGATTGGGCCCTCGACGGGCCGATCCCGTGGCGGGACCCCCGCTGCCTCGATGCCGCGACGGTGCACGTCGGCGGCACGCTCGAGGAGATCGCCGCCGCCGAGGCGGCCGTGTGGCGCGGCGAGCACCCCGACCGCCCCTTCGTCCTCGTCGTCCAGCAGAGCCAGTTCGACCCCTCGCGCGCCCCCGCGGGCAAGCACACGGGCTACGCCTACTGTCACGTTCCGGCCGGCTCGACCGCCGATCGCACCGAGGCGATCGAGCGGCAGATCGAGCGCTTCGCCCCGGGGTTCCGCGCCCGCGTGCTCGCCCGCCACCGCATCACGCCCGCGGATCTCGAGCGGGAGAACCCCAACTACGTCGGCGGGGCGATCACGGGCGGGGTCGCGGACTTGACCCAGCTCTTCTTCCGCCCCGTGGCTCGCCTCGATCCCTACGCGACGCCGCACCCGCGCATCTTCCTGTGCTCGGCGTCGACCCCGCCCGGCGCGGGCGTGCACGGGATGTGCGGCTACTTCGCCGCGCAGAGCGCCCGCCAAAGGCTCGCGCGGCTGCCCTCGACGCCACCCGCGCTCGGCGCGCGCCTTCTCAACGCGCACCGGCGCGTGCTATAGAGCGCCGCGTGCGGTGGGTGGTGCGGTGTCCGGCGTGCGGCAGCGAGGAAATCAGGCCGCGGCCCCGCTCGCGCCTCGCCGACCTGCTCGCGGTCGTGGCGCTGCGGACTCCCTACCGCTGCCGCGCCTGCTGGCGGCCGTTCACGGCGTCCCGCTTCCGGCGTTCCGAGGCGTCGGAGGGGTCACACGGCACCATAGCGGTCGGCGTGCGGCCCCTGGCCCTTCGCGGCACCGAGCCGGGACGGGCGACTCCCGACCACGGCCTGCGACCGAGCGAGCCGCGCTGAGTTCCCGGCGCCGGGCGGACGCCGCGTGCCGTAGCCCGTCGCCTCCCAAACCTTGGCGTACTTCGTGAGGCGGTGGATCTGCGCCAGATGCTCGCCGATCGAGCGATACGTGAAGTGCTGGATCCCGCGGCGCGAACGCCCACGCGCGCAACCGGGTCCGGCCGCCGCCGCCCTACCGTAGGAGCGCCCAGGTCCGCTCGAGCCACCAGGACGCGGCGAGCGATCCCATGGCGTAGACCGGGACGCGCCGCATCCAGAGCGGGAACCCGACCCGCACGCGGCCGACGGTGGCGGCGAGCGCGAGCACGCCGACCACGAACGCGAGCTGCCCCAGCTCGATGCCGGTGTTGAAGGACACGAGCGCGAGCGGGATGTCCCCCGAGGGAAGGCCCGCCTCGCGCAGCGCCGCCGCGAAGCCGAGGCCGTGGAGGAGACCGAAGACCGCCGCCATCGCCCACGGCCGCCGGCGCATCAGCGTCGGTCCGGGGGGCCGCGCCAGCTCGACGGCGAGGGCGAGGACGCTCGTGGCGATCCCGACCTCGATCGGCCGCGAAGGCAGGTCGACGAGCCCGAGGGCGGCGAGGCTGAGCGTCACGCTGTGTCCGACGGTGAAGGCGGTCACGGTCGCGAGTAGGCGGCGCACGCTGCCGGCGAGCAGGAGGAGCCCGAAGACGAACAGCAGGTGGTCGGGCCCGGTGAGGATGTGCTCCACGCCGAGCCGGACGTAGTCGCGGACCACCGCGAGGACCGACGGCCGGGGCGGCACGGTCAGCAGCGGGCGCGCGAGCGTGACGACGCCTTGGGCGACCCGCCCGTCGGCGAGCGTCACGCGCACGAGCGCGCCGAGGCCGATCGTGCCGAAGCCCGTCGCGCCGAGCTGCGCGCCGACGAGCCCGCCCGGCCCGCAGTCGGCCGTCCACCGCGTCCACACGCCGGTCTCGTCTCGCGTCACCGCGCGCGGGCCCACGTCGTGGCAGCCTGCGGGCAGCACCGGCGCGAGCGCGGTTCCGCGCGGGCGGAGCAGCGGCATCTTCCAGCCCACCGCGACGAGCCCGCCGTCGTGCTCCTGCACCTCGAGCAGCGCCGGGGCGAGCGGATGCGCCCGCAGCGGTACGGACGTCAGCGCGACCGCCACGGCCGCGAAGACCAAGCGCGAAGGCACACCGCATCCTAGCGCATCCGACCGGTCCCTCGACAAGGGAGGCGGGGGCGCGCTAGAGCCCTTCCCATGCGCTGGGTCTGGGTCCCGATGCTCGTCGCACTCGCCGGGCCCGCCGGGGGCGCGGGGCCGCCGCCCTGGGCGCGCACCGAGACGCGCGAGCCCTGCCGGAGCTTCGACCTCCTGCGCACGCCGTTCTTCGGCGAGCTGCACGTCCATACGCGCTATTCGGCCGATGCGTACATCTTCGGCACACGCGTCCTGCCCACGGACGCCTACGCCTTTGCGCGCGGCGCGGCGATTCCGTTCGCGGACGACGCCGGCGCGCAGACGCGCACCGCCAAGATCGACCGCCCGCTCGACTTCACCGCGGTCACCGACCACGCGGAGTTCTTCGGCGAGGTCCGCGTGTGCGACACGGCGAGCTCGCCGGCCTACGACAGCCAGCTCTGCCAGATGCTGCGCCAGACGGTGCCCCCCGACCAGCAGGGCCCGGTGACGGTCTCCTGGCTCTACCCCGCCGGAATTCCCAACCCGCCGCATCTCTCGATCTGCCAGATCCCGGGTGTGGACTGCACGGCGGCCGCGGTGTCCGTGTGGCAGGACGAGCAGGCCGCCGCCGAGCAGTTCTACGACCGCACCGCGGCGTGCGCGTTCACCACGTTGATCGGCTACGAGTACACGGCGAGCCCGCTCGGCAAGCACCTCCACCGCAACGTCATCTTCCGCAACGATCACGTGCCGCCGACGGCCAAGAGCTACATCGAGACGGCCGCAGGCGGTACCCCCCAGGGTCTCTGGTCGGCGGTCGAGACCGATTGTCTCAACGCCGGCACCGGCTGCGACGCGGTCATCATCCCGCACAACTCGAACCTGAGCGGTGGGCTCCAGTTCTTCGACCCCGCGAACGCCGCCGAGGCGTTTCGGCGCCAGACCCTCGAGCCGCTGGTCGAGATCCACCAGATCAAGGGCAACTCCGAGTGTCGGTTCGACCGGCTCGTGCGCGCCGGCGCAGGGACGGCCGACGAGCTGTGCACCTTCGAGCAGGAGGACGTCGCGCAGCAGGGACCGGCCGGGGTCCCGGTCGCGATCGACAAGTATCCGGCGCGGAACATGGTCCGCAACGCGCTGAAGGACGGCCTCGGGTTCGAACAGACGCTCGGCGCGAACCCCTTCCGCTTCGGCTTCGTCGGCGGCACCGACAACCACGACGGCGCGCCGGGCAGCGTCGCCGAGGAGGGCTGGGCCGGCGGCCAGGGCAACAACGACTCCTCGCCCGCACGCCAGATCGGCGACCAGATGCGCACCAATCCCGGCGGCCTCACCGTCGCGTGGGCCGAGGAGAACTCGCGCGACGCGATCTTCTCCGCGCTCGCGCGGCGCGAGACCTACGCCACCAGCGGCACGCGGCCGCTCGTCCGCTTCTTCGCGGGCGACCTCCACGGCGTGCGCTGCGGGTCGCCCACCTTCGTCCACGACGCCTACGCGAGCGGCACGCCGATGGGCGGGGAGATCGGCGCGGTGCGCGGGCGCCACTCCCCGCGCTTCGCGGTCTGGGCGATGAAGGACCCGGGCACCGCGACCGCGCCGGGCACCGACCTCCAGCGCATCCAGATCGTGAAGGGCTGGCTCGACGCCCAGGGGAAGACGCACGAGGCGGTCTACGACGTCGCCGGGAAGGTGCGGCCCGACGTCGGCGTCGACCCGGCCACGTGTACCCCCCGCGGCAGCGGCGACCGCGAGCTCTGCTCGGTGTGGCGCGACCCCCACTTCAAGCCCGGCGAGCGCGCCTTCTACTACGCCCGCGTGCTCGAAGACCCGACCTGCCGCTGGAGCACGCGCGTCTGCAAGGCGGCCGGCGTCGACCCGTTCGCGAGCGACTGTCCGGCCCAGGCCGCGCACGCGGGCGCCGCCTTCGCCGACTGCTGCCTCGGCCCCTCGAACGACGCGTTCCTCGATCCCGTGATCCAGGAGCGGGCCTGGACGTCGCCCGTGTGGTATCGCCCCGAGGCGATCGCCCGGCTCCGCGCCGCGGTCCGCTACGGCGCGCGCCCGGCGACCGACCGCCTGGCGCTCCGCCTGGTGCTCGGCGGCGTGCCCGACGACCTCGACCCGACGCGTAACCCGCTCACCGTGCGCGTGACCGACGACGACGAGATCTTCGCGATCACCTTCCCCCCCGGTGCGCTCGCACGCCGCGGCAGGCGCTTCGTGCTACGGCAGCCGCTCGGCGGGGTCGAGGCGGCGGCGCTCGCGCTGCGCGGGCGGCGGGGGGCGACGCTCACGCTGCGCACCGCCCCGCTCGACCTTTCGCACGCGGATCGCAGCGAGCACATGGTGACGGTCGCGCTCGCGACCGGCATCTTCCAGGCCGCCCAGACCCGGCTCTGGACCGTGCACGGCGACCGGCTCGTGCCCGAGGGCCGCTGACGTGCGTCGCGTCGCGCGCGCGCCGCTGGTCCACTTTCTCGTGCTCGGCGCCCTGCTCCTCGGCGCCCGCGCGTGGTGGGAAGCCGGCGGGGGCGAGGGCAGGCGGCCCCGGATCGTCCTCACGGCGGCCGACATCGCACGCCTGCGCGGCGAGTGGGCGGAGGAGCACGGCGCGCCGCCGGATGCCGCGGCCGAGGCGGTTCTCGTGCGCCGCGCGGTCGACGAGGAGGTGCTCTGGCGGGAAGCCCTCGCCGCGGGCATCCCCGAACGCGATCCGGTGACCCGCGAGCGCCTCGTGCGGCTCGGCGAGTTCCTCGGCGAGGACGGGGAGCGCGGGCGGCAGGCGCTCGAGCGCGAGGCGCGCGACCTGGGCCTCGTGCGCAGCGACCTCGTGATCCGCCGCCACCTCGTCGAGGCGATGCAGCTCGCGCTCGCCAAGCCGGCGCCGGCCGACGTGCCGAGCGACGCCGACCTCGAGGCCTGGGTCGCCGCCCACGCCGCCGAGCTCGCCGAGGCACCGTCGGTCCGGCTGACGCACGTCTATCTGAGCGCCGAGGCGCACGGCGCCGCGATCGACGCGGACGCCGCGCGGCTGCTCGGCGAGCTGCGCCGGAACGGCGCGGGCCCCGAGGCGGCGGACACGCGCAGCGACCCCTTCCTCCGCGGAGCGCATCTCGGCCCCCTGCCCGACGACGACCTCGACCGCATCTTCGGCCCGGGCTTCGCCGGCGCGCTCGACGGCGCGCCGCTACGAACGTGGGTGGGCCCGGTGCGCTCGAGCTACGGGCTCCACCTCGTCTGGATCGAGGAGCGTCGGCCGGCGCGCGTGCCGTCGCTCGCCGAGGTGCGCAGTCGCGCCGTGCTCGGCGTGCTGCGCGAGCGCGGCGCCCGGCGGGCCGAGGAGCGGATGGCGCAGCTCCGGGCGGCCTACGACGTCCGCGTCGAGCGGCCGTAGCCCGCGCCGCGTCGCTCACCGGCGCTCGCGCTCGATCCCGAACGCACGGATCAGCGTGTAGAGGTGGGACCGCGCGATGTCGAGCCGCCGTGCGGCCTCGACCATGTTCCAGCCGCACTCCACGATGACCTCGCGCACCAGCCTCGCCTGAAACTGGCGCGTCGCCTCCTGGAGCGTCTGCGCGCGCGGCGAGTCCGCCGCCCGCCCCGGCCCGTCGGGGAACACGTGCCCACGCTCCACCTGCACGGCCCCCTCACCGGCAGCGCGGATCACCGCGGCCTCGACCGCGTGCTCGAGCTGACGGACGTTGCCGGGCCATTCCGCCGCCTGACATGCACGGCGCGCCCCCGGCGAGAACGTGAGCGCCGGGAGCTGGTGCCGTTCGACGGCGCAGGCGCAGAAGTGGTCGATCAGCTCGGGGATGTCTTCACGATGCTCGGCCAGCGACGGGACGCGGATCGGGACCACCTGAAGGCGGTAGAACAGGTCCTCTCGGAACCGGCGGGCCGCCACCGCAGCCTCGAGATCGCTGTTCGTCGCCGCAATGACGCGAACGTCGGCGACCACGGGCTTGTTTGAGCCGAGCGGGAAGTACGTCTTCGACTGGAGCAGCTGCAGGAGCTTCGCCTGCGCGCCGAGCGGCAGCTCGCCGATCTCGTCGAGAAGAAGCGTGCCCCCGTCGGCGGCGGCGATCTTGCCGTCGACCCGGCGCGTGGCCGTCGAGTGCGCGCCGGGCACCGCGCCGAACAGCTCGCTCTCGACCAATGCCTCCGGCAGCGTTGCGCAGTTCAACGCGATGAACGGGCCGGCGCAGCGCGGCCCGTTGTCGTGGATGGCCCTGGCTAGCTGGCTCTTGCCGGTGCCGTTCGCGCCCGTCAGCAGCACGGTCACGTGGAGGGGCGCCACCAGCGCGATCTGCTTGAGAACCTGGGCGAGCGCGCGGCTGCGCCCGATGATCCCCTCGAGCCGGAGCTCGGCGCGCAGCGCCCGCGTGGCGTCGCTCTCGCGAAGCTGGCGGTGACGGACCAGCAGGCGATCCGCCAGCGGGGCCACGTGACGGGCGAAGTTCTCGGCGGCGAGCCGATCGTCGTCCGAGAAGGGGCCCGGCTGGACCCGTCCCTGGAGGTAGAGCACCCCGAAGGGCGGAAAGCCGCCGACGGGGGCGCAGAGCACCGCGTCGATCTTGCCGCTCTGCACGCTCTCCCGTTCGCGGAAGCGCGGATCGATCTGCGCCGACGCGGTCACGATCGTCGAGCCCGACGTGAGGGCCTGGGCGATGATGCCCTTCGAGATCGCCAGCCGCACGGACTCGACCTGCTGTTCGGAGAACCGATGCGCCGTCGACCAGCGCCTTCCCTCGGCTCCTTCCACGTCGTCGTACAGCTCGAGCAGCCCATGGGCGGCGCCCGTCACCTCGACGATCACGCGCAGCGCTTCGTCGAGAAACGGGTTGAGCTCGGTCTGCTCGTCGAGCTTGAGAAGCCGCAGGTACAGATCGCGTTCGCGGCGGACCCGGAGCAGCTCTGCCCGCGCCATCTCATCGGACATCCGAGCAAAGGTAGCACTGTCGATCTCGTACGCGAAAGAGGTCTTTCCACCGTCGATGGCACACTGCATACGGTCTTGCGAAGCAAGGACTGCGCCGGCCGCGACGGCCCGCCAGCGCGCGCTCGAGCAGCATCGCCTTGTCCGCACGGCGGGCAGGCTGTCCGGCCATGTGGACAGAGGCGGCCCGGAACTCCGTCAGCGGCCGAGGCCGGCGGCTTGGGTTGCCGGGCACGGCCTCTCGCGCGAGGGTTCCGCCCGATCGTGCGCCGTGCATCGCGCGACCCACCGGCGGAGTGCGAGCGCGAGCAGAACCAAGAGCCCCACCACGAAAAGACGGAGCAGGGTCGACGGGCGCGCGGCCAGCACGAAGGCGTAGGCCCAGCGCAGCAGCTCCTCGGCCACGTGGTCGCCCGTCAGCGCGAGCGTTGCGCCGCTCATCGTGGTCCCCCGTTGCCGGAGTCGTGGGCCGGCATCATGTACGGCACCGCAGCGATCCGCGCGGCTTCTCGGCGACTCGGCGCCGGGCGCGACCGCCGCCTCGCGCGCAGCCGCAGCACGATGAGCGAAACAACCACCACGGCGAACAGCCCCGCGAGCACCCCGACGAACCCCGGGCCGATCGTGACGATGGTCGCCTCGAGCGGCGCCCCGCCGAGCGCCGGCGGCATCGGGCACGTGAATGTCGTCATGTGCGACCTTTCAAGCAATCTCCCGGCCAGCGGCGCGTCGAGGTCCGCCCGAAGCCTCGCCGGCTTCCATGTCCGGCACGGCGGACACACAAGACGAGCGCCTCGCGGGCCGCGGGACACGGCGGCAGCAGCGCGGTGCGCGGCAGGAGCACGCGGCCGTCGGCTTGTCCCGGCACGGCGCTTGCTCTTTCTCCGCGACATGGGGGTGGAGGGAGTCACGCAGGGAGGCGCGGACGGCCGGATGGAGCCGACGCTTCCCGCGCCGAGCGCCGAGCGCCGCTGGCTCACGACCGTCATGTTCACCGACGTCGTCGACTCGACCAGGCGCGCGATGGCCCTCGGCGACTCCCGCTGGCTCGACCTGGCGTTCGCCCACGAAGCGATGGTCTGCGACCAGGTGCGCCGCTTCCGTGGCCGCGTGCTCCAGCGGCTCGGCGACGGCGTGCTCGCGCTCTTCCGCAGCCCGGCCGCGGGCGTGCGGTGCGGGCGCGTGCTGGTCGAGTCGGCCCGCGGCCTCGGGATCGATATCCGGGTCGGCCTCCACGTGGGAGAGTGCGTGCGGCGCGGTGGCCAAGTGCGCGGCCTCGTCTTCCACGTGGGCGCACGCGTCGCGGCCGCGGCCGCGCCGGGCGAGGTGCTCGTGTCGCACACGGTGCGCGACATCGTGATGGGCACCGACCTCGCGTTCGTCGAGCGCGGCCGCCACGTCCTCAAGGGGCTTCCGGGCGAGTGGCCCCTGTACGCGGCCACGGAGAGCTGACGGGCCGGTGCGTTCCGCGGGACCGGTCATCCCGCGATGCCCGGACGAGACTTGCCGGCCGCTACGTTAGATTGCGCCACAACTAGACGTGACTTGCGTGCCGCGTGCGAACGCGCCATACGACGCCTACGACGCCACATCCACTAGCAGGGGCATTGCGGATGACGCGGCCACCTTCGTGGGACAGCGCGGTGATCAAGGCGCTGCGCGAGCGCCTGGGGCTCAGCCAGGAGGACTTCGCGCACGCGGTCGGCGTCACGACGAGCACGGTGAACCGCTGGGAGAAGGGCTGGTCGCGGCCGACCAAGCTCGCGGCGCGCCGGCTCAACACGCTCGGCAGGCGCACCTGAACGGGGAGGGCCGATGCAGCGTGCACCGCCGTAGAGCGCCTCGGCTTCCTAAGAAAGACGAAAATTCTGACAACTTGGGAGTGCGCCATCTCTGCGGCTCCCGGAAGGGTATGTGTTCGCCCGAAAAAGGAGGACGACGATGGCTCATCAGCGAAAGATGGCGTGGGTGTCGCTCGCGGCCGCGCTGGCGCTTTCGACGGCGCCGGCGGCGGCCCAGGCGCCCGACGTCTTCGAAATCAACTACTTCGCCAACGCGAACACGGACTCCGGCGCCGACGCCACCGTGCGGATCACCAACCCCGGAGCCAATGGGGCCCCCTCGCCCGCGGGCGACCTGTGCGCACTGATCTACGTCTTCACCGCCGACCAGCAGATGGCGGAATGCTGCGGGTGTCCGGTGAGCCCCAATGGCCTGCGTACGCTCTCGGTCACCCGGGACCTGACCGACAATCCGCTCACTGGCGTCCTGCCCACGACCGGAGCCCTCAAGATCGTGTCCTCGACGCCGACCGCCACGGGGAGCTGCGACCCGACGTCGCCTACCCCGACCCCGGAGCTGATCGCCTGGGCGACGCACGTCCAGAAGCCGTGGGTTTCGGGCGGCACGGTCGCAATCACGGAGACCGCCTTCGAGGACGCGTCGCTCGGCAGCGCGGAGCTCGCGGATCTGACGAGCAAGTGCGGCGCGATCTTCGACAACGGTAGCGGCCATGGCGTCTGCACGTGCGGCAGGGGGGAGTGATGCCGCGCGCATTCGCCGGCGGCTCCCGGCAGGGCCGTCCGCCGAGGAAGGAGGGACGCTCACATGTCTCGCATGCCACGTAGCCTGACCACGGCCGCGGCCGTCACGGGCGCGCTCCTGGTCGCGGCCCTCTGCTCCACGAGGGTCGCGCGCGCGCAAAGCCTTCCGGCCGACGTCTTCAAGATCGAGCACTTCGCGAACGTCAACGTCCCGGGCGTGAGCGCCGATGCCACGGTGCGGATCGCCAACCCGGGGAACACGGGGTTGCGCGCCTGGGGCACGCACGTGGAAATGCCCGGCCCGGGCATTGTGTTTGTCACCGAGACGCCCTTCCAAGACGCCACGCTCGGCGACGCCGAGCTCGGTGTGCTGAAGGACAAGTGCGGCGACATCTTCGACAACGGCAGCGGCCACGGCGTCTGCACGTGCGGCGCGACGCAGGAGGACGACAGCGTCGCGACCGCGCCGGCGCGCGCGGGGCTCTGCGCGCTCGTCTATGTCTTCGACGCCGACCAGCAGATGGCGGCGTGCTGTGGATGTCCGGTGAGCGCCAACGGCCTGCGCACGCTCTCGGTCACGAAGGATCTGACCGCCAACCCTCTCACCGGGGTCAAGCCGACGACGGGCGTGATCAAGCTCCTGTCGTCGGCCGGCTCCGTGGCCGGCGCCTTCGTCTGCGATCCGGCAACTCCGCGCCTGCCTCCGGGATCGACCACGAGCACGACCTCGACGACGACCACCACCACCTCGACGACGCCCACGACGATCCCGGGATCGACGTCCAGCACGACGCCGGAGTCGACCACCACCACCACGACCACGCCGTCCGCGCGGACGATCTCCGCCTGCGACGCGCTCGGCGGCAGCGCCCGCGTCGCCTGCGAGCTCCAGGTCCTCGCGACCGCCCCGCTCTGCGATTCGATCACGCCCCAGCTCCAGCGGCTCGTCATCCGCAGGACGAAGCCGCTGCAGAAGCGCCTCGCCCGGGCGGAGGCGCGAGGAGGCCGGGCCCTCGCCCGCACGCTCGCCCGCATGGACGTCACCCTTTCGACCCTCGGGCAGAAGCTCGCCCGCGCGGCGAAGCGCCAGCGCATCACGGCTTCGTGCGAGGCAGGGCTCGCCCGGCAGCTCACCAACCTGCGAGGAGACATGGCCGCCCTGCGCCCGTGATCTCCACGCCGTCGCATCCGACCGCGGGGCCGGCCCGGCACACGCCGGGCCGCCCCGGCCGCGGTCAGCGCGCCGCGAGGACGACCCGCGCCGGCGACGGCAGCAAATCGTGGAGCGTCGCGCGCGCGAAGCCCGCGCGCCGGAGCATCGCCTGGTATTCGGAGAACGTATAGGCGTCCCCCCCGGGCGTCGCGGCGAGCATGACCAGGGAGAAGCGGACGGCGGCCGGCGGCCCGAGCCGGTCCTCGTCGGGCACGAACTCGACGATCACCACGCGACCGCCGGGTGACAGCGCGGCATGCGCCTTGGCGAGGAAACGCTCGCAGGTCGCCGGGTCGAAGTGGTGAAGGAAGTTGGGGACCAGGACGAGGTCGTAGGGGCCTCCCAACGGGACCTCGAGGGCGTTTCCGGCAAGCGTACGAAAGCGCTCCGCCACCCCGGCCCGGCGCGCATTCTCCTCGGCGACCGCGAGCACGTTGCGCCAGTCGAGCGCCGTGACCTCCAGACGAGGGTTGAGCTGCGCCAGGGTGATGCCGTAGAGCCCGTGCCCGGCGGCGACGTCGAGCGCGCTGCCGCCGCGGAGCCGCTCCACCCCGAGCAGGTTGGCGAGCAGCCGCGCCACCGTGCCCGCGAGCGGCGCCATCGCCTTGGCGAACTCGATCCACATCGGATGCTCGGGCGCGAGCGCGGCGTCGCCCGGGAGCGCCGTCGCGCCGAGCCGCACGGCGTCCGTGAGACGGGCGAATCCCTCGAGGGCCGCGGGCGACGCCAGGAAGCCGATCGCCGAACCCACGTACGTCGGCGCGTTGCGGTCGAGGAACACCGCCGCCGTGGGGGAGAGGCCGTAGCGGTCGCCCGTGCGCGTGAGGAAGCCGTCGGCCACGAGGTAGCCGAGCAGCGCGCGCAGCCCACGCTCCGCCGCCTGGCACCGGACCGCGAGCGCCTCGAGCGTGGTCGCTCCGGCCGCGATCGCGGTGAAGACGTCGAGCTCGATCGCCGCCTTGAGCGCCGCGGTGCGCTGGTATCCCCCGAACGCGTCCCAGAGGACGTCGAAGGCGGGGCCGCGGGTCTCCTTCGCGACGGGCGTCGTGCCGCCCGTCGGCTTCTTCCCGCGGTCCTTCCGCGCCGTGGGCCGAGCGCGCTTGGGCGCGCTGCGGTGCCGTGCCTTCGGTTTCGCCATGGTCGGAGCTACCGCGGGCTCCGGCGGCCGTCAACCACGTGGCGACCTCCACGACGCCGGCGTCGAGAACGCGTCGCCCCCGGCACGTCCGTGCACGGCCGCGCGCGCGTCACCGACCGGGCCTCGCTGTCTGCCGCAGCGGCCGGCCCGCTGGCACGCACGGTGCTATCGGCCCGCCGCCAGGGCCGGGCTGCGGGGGAGATGAGGGAGGACCCATGCTTCGTCGAGCGCTCGTCATCGCAACGATCGTCGGTCTCGGAGGCCTGTTCGGGGGTGGAGCCGCGGAGGCCCACCGGCGCGACCATGCCTCGGGGAAGGGGCAGTGCGTCGCCGCCGCCGCGGCAGCCAAGAAGAGCTGCGAGGTCGGCTGCGTCGACACGTTCCGCACCGACTTCGAGACCTGCTTCGGGCCGGGCAGCGGCTGCGCGCAGACCTGCCTCACGGCGCGGCTGAGCTGCCAGAGCAACCCCGACCAGGCGATTCACGCCTGTGTCGGCGACCTCGGCAACCCGCAGTCGTGTCGCTCGCAGCTCAAGGTGGCCCTCGCGGCGTGCAAGAGCGACCCCGATCCCGTCGCGTGCGTGAGCCGCGCCCAGCTCGACGCGCTCAAGTGCCGGCAGGCGTGCGTCGACGCGCAAGAGCCGGCGCTGGAGCTCTGTCAGGCGGCTTTCCGGCTGTGTCTCCGCGGATGCCCGTCGTCGCCCGGCGGCGCATTCCTCGACCTCGATCGGTAGCCGGCCCCTACGACGGGTTCCCGGGCGACCCCCGGGAGCCCGTCCTCACGCCCCCGGCGTCGGCGGCCGCCGCGTCGAGGGACGTCTTCCACAGGAACATCCGCACCGCGTCCACCTGCTCGGCGGTGAGCCCGGGAACCACCATGCGCGTCTTCGGGTCGATCTTCTTCGGATCGAGGATCCAGTCCTTCGCCCAGTCGTAATCGACCCGCCGTGCCACCGCGATCAGGTCGGGCCCCTGCTGCTTGACGAGCGGCGTCTCGACGACGGTGCCGAGGTTGTGGCACTCGGCGCAGCGAAGCACGAAGAGCGTGGCGCCTTCGGTCACCCTGTCGGCCGGGAACTTCGCCACGTCGGGCACCGCGGCGGCGGTCGGCGGCTGCTTGCCGATCAGCGCGAGATAGCGCGTGAGCGCCGCGATCTCCGCGTCGCTCAGGGGCAGCTGCGGCATGCGGTAGACGCGCCAGGGATAGATCTTGCCGTACTCGCGGGGCGCCTTGAGGAACGCCTGCACCCACGCGGGATGGAGCTTGCGCCCCGAGAGCCGCAGGTCGGGGCCGACCTCGCCGCCCTTGCCGTCGTCGAGCACGTGGCAGGCCGCGCACGAGTACTTCGCGGCGACCGCACGGCCGGCGGCGAGCGGGTCTGCGGGCAGCGGGGCCGCGGGCGCCGCGGTCCCGAGCGAGCGCACGTAGTCGACCACCGCCCACAGCTCGGGCGGACCGAGCGCGTCCCCGTACGCGGGCATGGGCGTTCCGTCCATGCCCGTGGCGATGCGGTAGTAGAGGTCGCGCGGCTCGGCGCCGCCGCGGTACACGCCGGCGGTGAAGTCGCGGGGCCGGATCGGCCGGCCGCTCGAGTCCTTCAGATCCTTCGTCGAGTCACCGTCGCCCCGGCCGTGCTCTCCGTGGCAGCTCCCGCACCCCGCGTCGGCATAGAGCTGCTTGCCGCGGGCGACGCTCTCCGGGGTCGTCGGCGGGGGCGGGCCCGGATCCGCGACCGGGCGCGGCTCGGGCTCGTCGAGGAGGTCGGCGAGCTCGAGCACGTAGGCGGCGATCTGTCGCCGCTCCGCCTCGGGGAGAAAGGCGAACGACGGCATGGCCGTCCCCGGGATGCCGCGCGCGATGGTTTGTAGGACATCCGCCGTCGTGGGCGGCTGACCCGACGGCGTCGTGCGCAGCTTGAACAACCGCTTGGTGAAATCGCGCGGCCGCGGGTCGACGAAGTCGGCGGCCGGCCCGGCGCCGTCCCCGCGCTCGCCGTGACAGCCGCTGCACTCGCGCAGGTAGAGCGGCTTGCCCGCCCTCGCATCGCTCTCGCTCAGGTCCCGCGCGGGGCCGTGCGCCTCGTCGTCGGCGCGACCCGGCGGAGCCGCGATGACGAGCGCGAGTAACGCGATCAACGGCACGTGCTTCATGGACGGTCTCCTGCCTGCTGCTGCGGCTCTCGCAGCAACGCCTCGAGGGTCACGGGCTCGCCGCCGCTCGCGCGCGCGAACGCCTGGCCGGCCGCGGAATCGCGGAAGGCGACGACGCCGTGGCCCATCGGGGTTGCGGCGGCCGGCGCGCGCACGAAAGACGCGGCGAGGAGCGGCACCAGCTCCCCGCTGGCGTGGTCCTCGACCCACGCCGCCGGAATCTCGTCGTGGGCGCGGCGGATCGCGGCGAGCAGGCAACCGACGTCGTCGTACTTCGTGAGCGTTCCGGCGTGATCGCGCATCTCGCCGGCAAACCCGGGCTGGCTGATGAGCATCCGGCAATACGCGCAGGCGTCGCGGCCGTATCGGATCGGCTCGGGGTCCGTGCGCGACGTCGGCCAAAGGAACACCACGCCCGCGACGAGCGCCGCGACTGCGAGCCCGACGCCGAGCAGCAACCGCCTCACGGCACCACCATCTTGCGAAAGAGCGCGTAGCCGGCGGCGAGCGGCACCACGGCCAGCGCCAGGAGCGCCGCGCCGAGGACCGCGACGAGCCCCGCGGCGCCGAACCGGTCGAGACCGAACATGCCGACGGGACCCAGCACGTCGAGCCGGTCAGTGAGCGCGAGCGTGCCGAGCACGCGCGCCTGCTGCACCGGGTTGAGCAGCGCGAGCACGAAGACCTGGCCCGGGGCGAGGCTGCGCGCGACGGCGAGGCCGATCGTGCCCAGGTCGGAGACGTAGACCAAGAGCAGCCAGACCGCGAAGGCCGCCCCGACGACCCGCGCGCGCGCGCGCAGCGCGACCGACAGCAGCGTGCCGACGGCGAGCGTGGCCGCCGCGAGGAGCAGCGCGAGCGCGACCACGCCGCAGAAGGCGCGCACGTCGCCGCCCGCGGTGGTGCCCACCACGATGCCGGTCGCGCCGAAGCCGGCGAGGATCGCCGCCCACACGGCGGCGAGGAGGCCCACGTACTTGCCCGCGTACACCTCCGCCCGCGTGACCGGCTGCGCCAGCAGCATCGAGAGCGACTGGTCCTCGAGCTCGCCCGCGATCCCGAGCCCGCCGAGCGAGAGGGTGACCAGCGGCACGAAGACGAGCATCAGGTTGAGCACGCTCGCCGTCGTGCGGTCGAAGCCCGCGAGCCCCGCCCGCCGCGCCCCGGCGAGCCCGAGGAGCGAGAGCGCCAACGAGAGGACGAGGAAGCACGCCGCGGTGAGGACGAACCAGCGGCTGCGCGCCGCCTCGCGCACCTCGCGCGCCGCCACCAGCGTCGTCGCCGCGACCCTCACGACCGCCCCCCGCGCCGCTTCTCGAGCGCGATCACTTGCGCGCACCGCTCCGCGCCGGGCACGAGACGGCCGCCGTCGACACGCAGCACGCGGTCGGTGAGCGCGCCGACCTCCTCGCGCCGGTGCGACGCGAGCAGCAGCGTCCGCCGCCCCGTTCGCAGCCGGGCCACGATCCCGACGAGCAGCTCCTGCCCTTCCTGGTCGAGACCGGCGCTCGGCTCGTCGAGGAGCAGCAGCGGCGGGTCGCCGAGGAGCGCCACCGCGAGCGCGAGCCGTTGCTGCATGCCCCCCGAGAAGGTCCGCACCCGGGCCTCCGCGTGCGCCGCGAGCCCCACGAGCTGCAGCAGCCCCGGAATCCCCCCGGCACCCGCGCCACGCAGCCGCGCCGCGAACCGCAGGGCCTCGCCCGCGCGCACGTCCCCGAAGGCGGCCTTCTGCGGCACGTAGCCGAGCCGCGCGCGCGCCGCCACGGGCTCGCCGACCACGTCGTGCCCGTCGATCACCGCCCGGCCGGCAAACGGGACCAGCCCGAGGAGGCAGCGCAGGATGCTCGTCTTCCCCGACCCGTTCGCCCCCACCAGCGCCACGGACTCGCCCCGCGCGACGTGGAACGAGACGCCGTCGAGAATCGGGCGGCCGTCGATCGCGAGCCGCAGGTCGAGCGCCTCGATCACGACGACGTCCTTCGCGCGGCGGCAACCGCGCCGGCCGCCAGCGCGAGCAGGCCCGCGCCTGCGGCCGCCAGCGCCCGGTCCCCGCCGCCGGCGTCGCGGCTCTCCGTCCACGCCGAGAGCGTCGGGCGGAGCAGCGGGTGCGGGTCGGTGAGCTTCGGCCGGGGAGCGAAGATCGGGAAGAGCCGGGCCGCCAGGTCGATCGCCTCGGCGCCCGGGGCGCCGTCGAAGAAGGCGAGCACCGGATAGCGGTCGGCGAGCGCCTCGTACGTGCTCTCCGCGCGGTACGGCAGCTCCGAGACGCCGTCGCCGTCGGCGTCGTAGACCACCGCATCGCTCCAGTAGTTCCCGCGCCCGTCGACCGCCCACACGTTCTCCTCCGCGCTGCCGGCGCCGAGCACCGTCACCTGGGTGCGGTTGCCCACGAACGCGTTCTCCCAGAAGCGGATGCGTCGCGAGAGTGGCTGGAGCGCCACGCCGACGTCGTTGCGCGCGATTAGGTTGCCGCGCACGTCGACCCGGCCGTCCTTCGACTCGGGCGCATCGTCGAAGAAGAGCCCGGTCGCGTTGTGTACGAACCGGTTGCCGACGATGAAGACGTCGTCCACGTCCTTGAGAAGGAGCCCGTAGGCCGCTTCCCCACTCGAGAACGAAAACGCGTTCTCGGTGAGCTCGATGCCGCGGCTGTACATGATCGCGGCCCCGACCTGGTCGTCCTCGAAGCGGTTGCCCCGGAACGCGTTGTCGTTCGAGTACATGTAGTGGAGGCCGTAGCGGCTCCCGCGCACCACGTTGCCCTCCACCACGGTGCCCGCGGAGTACCAGATGATGACGTCGCGGCTGCGCTCGACCCGGTTGCCCGCGAGCCGGCAGCCGCTCGAGTACCAGAGCCGAATGGCGTCGCCTCGGCGGACGGGGGGCAGATCCTTGCCGACGATCGTCGAGCCCTCGATGCAGCAGCGGTCGCCCTGGGCCACGAAGAGCCCGAAGAGGACGTCCTCGATGCGCACGTCGGCGACGCGCACGCCGGCCGCGTGGTCGATGCGGACGCCGGCGTCCTCGGTCGTGTAGCTCGTGCCGCTGCCGCGGATCGTGAGGCCGCGCAGCTCGACGCCGGGAACGACCACGCGCACCACCGTCCCCTCCCCGCCGCCGTCGATCACGGCGCCCGCTCGCCCGAGCAGGCGCACGCTGCGGTCGACGACGACCCGTTCGCGGTGCACGCCGGAGGGGACGACCACCGTGTCCCCGTCGTGCGCGCCGGCCAGCGCGTCGGCGATCGTACCGCCGGCGACGATCTCGGCCGCCCGGGCTCCCGGCGCCGCCACAAGCAACCCGACGACCGCCCCCGCGGCGAGCGTGCGCGCGCGCATGGGCGGCCAGGGCAGCGGGACGGCAAAAACGAGCCCGAGGCCGAGGAGCGCAGCGACGCCCATCAGGTACATTCCCGCACCGAGCTCGGGCGAGACCTTGAACTGGCCCACCTCGTAGTCCGTGATCAGCTTCGGATCGATGCGCTGGACGGTGAGGCTCAGCGCAGCCTCCGGGTTGCGGTCGTTCACCGCCCGGTTCATCCAGAGCTTCAAGTCGACGAGGAAGATCGTGGGGAAGAGCAGCGCGGGGAGCACCGCGAGCAGTCGCTGCCAGCGCCGGCGCAGCCACGGCGCCGCGACGAGCCCGAGCGCGACGCCCGCCATGCCGAGCGGCGCCAGCGCCCGCTCGACGTTCGCGAACGACTGCATCGAGCGAATGCCCACGTAGTGGCCGAGCATGTCGACCTCGCGCAGGTCGCCGCTCACCGCGCGCGGGCCGACGGCCACCACGAGCACGCGCTGCCCGTACTGAGGCGCCCGCGACTTCATGAACCACCAGGGCAGCATCCAGGAGAAGGCGAGCGCGCCGAGGGCCACCAGGACGATCGTGAGGCTCGCCGCCGGGTCGGGCCGGCGCTCGCGCCGGGGCGCCGCCCCCGGCGCGCGCCGTTCGGGCGGCGCCACGGGTGCGGGCTGCATGTCTACCTCCTCGCCACGTCTTTCGGCTCGACGAGCAGCCATCCGGTGAACTCCATGTGCAGGGCGGAGCAGAACTCCGTGCAGTAGTACGGGTACACGCCCGCTTTGCTCGCCACGAGCTCGGCGCGCTCCGTCGCACCGGGATCGATCGAGAGGTTGATGTTGTAGCCGTGGAGCCCGAAGCCGTGGGTCGCGTCCCGGGCCGTCTCGACGTTGGTCCAGTTGAAGACCACGTGATCGCCCTCCTTCACGCGCACGATGTCCGGCGTGTAGTGCGAGCGCAGGACGGTGCCGTTCACCGTCACGGTGTTGCCCTTGCGCACGATGGCCTCCTTGCCCTGCTCGGTCGCGTAGGGGGACTTCTGCATCGCCACCGGGTCGAACCCGGTCTCCGGGTAGGTGGTCCACGCCTGGAGCATCTCGACGGGGATGATCATGGCGTTGTGCGGCTCGCCGATGGTCGGTGTGTCGGAGAGCAGCCGCATCTTGGGTCCACTGATGTCGATGAGCTGGAGGTTCTGGGGATGGAGCGGCCCGAGCGGCGGGTAGCGGTCGACCGACCACTTGTTGAGTGCCACGACGTACTTCCCCCACGGCTTGCGCGTGTTGGAGCCCGGCGCCTGGAGGTGGCCGATGTTGTAGTGGATCGAGACCTTGTCGACGGCCTGCCACGCCTTCTCCGGCGGGTTGTACGGCGGTCCGAGCGTCCACTTCACCACCGTCGAGTCGAGGAAGCACGACGTGTAGCCGTTGCCCTTGTCGTCGAAGACGCTGTGCAGGGGTCCGAGACCCACCTGGATGTGCGCCTCGAGGCACGCGTCGTATTTGAGAATCGGGATCCCGAAGTCGTCGTGCCCCTCGAAGTTCTGCTCGGCGATGGCCTTCTTGATCTTCTCGACCGAGTACACGCTCACGTGCGGGTCGAGCTTGCCCGACACGACCACGTACTCGCCGCCCGGCGGGAGATCGACGCCGTGCGGGCTCTTCGATTCGGGCACGAAGTACATGAGCTTCTCCGCCACCACGGTGGGCAGCGCGATCACCTTCATGCCGTTCACGACCTTCACCTTGGTCGGATCCTTGGCCACCTCGGCGGCCTTCTTCCAGTCGATCACGTGGAGGTAGTCCATCTCGCGCTGCGAGGCGCCGATCTCCATCGGCGGCTTCCCCTCGAGATCGCCGCCGGTCGCCATCTCGACGTTCATCGAGTTGATGAAGAAATACCCGTCGGACGGGCCGCGGCCGGCGATCGACAGGTCCTGGAAGTACGGCGGCAGCTCGATCTGGAAGGACTCCGCGGGCACGATCCGCCCGGCCTGGCGGTCGAAACGCAGGAAGCTCACCACGCCCTTGTACTTGCTGCGGTAGTCCTCGATGGGCGCGTAGCCGTTCGGCTGGTCGAAGGGCGTCGGAAAGAACGTGCTCACGATGATGTACTCGCTGTTGTCGGTGAAGACCCCGTGGTGGTCGGAGTTCTGGTTGGGGATCTTGAAGATGCTCTTGGTGCGGAAGTCCTTCATCGAGATGATCGCCACCCGCCCCGCGCTCTTGTCGGTGGCCGCGATCCACTCCCCGTCGTACTTGCCGTTGGTGAGCGATATCTGCGGGTGGTGGAGGTCGCCCCAGGTCTGCGTCGGCAGGCCCGGGCCGAAGGCGCCGTTCTTGAGGACCTCGGCCGACTCGGCGTCCCCTTGGCCCCAGCCCTGCCAGACGTCCGGCGCGTAGACGGGGATCGTCTTGAGCAGCCGCATCGACGGGATGCCGTAGAGCATGATGTCGCCTGCGTGGCCGCCCGACGTGATCATCACGAAGTCGTCGTACTTGCCCGGCGGCACGAAGGTCTTGAGCGCGGCCTCCGCCTCGTCGGGCGTGAGCCCGCGCTGCTGGATGATCTCGTCGAGCGGGTTGCCGCCGGTTGCCGCGAGGCTCGTCGCCACCGGGCTCTCGCGCGGGCGCGCGAGCCAGAAGGCGGCGCCGAGGAGCGTCGCCAGGATCAGCAGACCGCGCGTCGTCTTCATGATTCCCCCCGGGAGCCGTCGTGCCCCGACGTCCTCGGAAGCAACCGCCGTACCGCCGCGCCGCCCCCAGGATCCGACGCCGTGTTCCCGCCCTTTGGAAGACGGGCGCAGGATCGGGCTCTCCTTGCGAAGGCCCCGTTGGTGCTTCAAACTGAGACGTATGAAACAGCCCGCATGCGTGGTCCCATTCGAGCAGGGCTCTCGGCTGTGCAACGTGTGCCGCCTCGCCCCCGCCACCCCCGGGCTCCGCCGCTGCTCGCGGGTGGTGGCCCACAGCCCCGCGATGGCCACGCTCATGGTCAAGGCGGCACCCATCGCCGCCAGCGATGCGCCGGTGGTGATTCACGGCGAGAGCGGCGTCGGCAAGGAGGTTCTGGCGCGGGCGCTCCACGCCAACAGCCCGCGGCGGTCCCGGGCCTTTCTCGCCGTCAACGTCGCCGCCCTGCCCGCCGACCTCCTCGAATCGGAGCTCTTCGGGCACGTGAAGGGCGCCTTCACCGGCGCCGGCGCCGACAAGCGGGGCCTGTTCGAGGCCGCCGACGGCGGCACCCTGCTTCTCGACGAGATCGCCGAGATGCCGCTGCCCCTTCAGGCCAAGCTCCTGCGCGTGCTCCAGGACGGCGAGGTCCGCCGGGTGGGCGACGTCCGCCCGTTCCTGGTCGACGTCCGGATCCTCTGCGCCACCAACCAGGACCTCGCCGCCTGCGTGGCCGGTCGGCGCTTCCGCCAGGACCTCTACTACCGGCTGCACGTCTTCGGTCTCACCGTGCCTCCCCTGCGCGCGCGGATCGAGGACATCCGCCCCCTCTCGGAGATGTTCCTCGCGCAGGAGGGACACGCGACGGGCCGCTTCACCCCGCGCGCCCGCCGCGCGCTCGAGCGGTACCGTTGGCCCGGCAACGTGCGCGAGCTGGCCAACGCCGTGAAGCACGGCGCCGTGCTTTCGGACGGGGCCGATGTCGACCTCGAGCACCTTCCCGAGGGCATCGTGGAGCCACCCTCGAAGGCGGCCGCGACGCCGGCGCTCCAGACCCTGGCCGAGGTGGAGCGCGCCCACGTGCTGCACGTGCTCGAGGCCTGCGGGGGCCGGCAGGTCGACGCGGCCCGGGTCCTCGGCATCGGCCGCGCCACGCTCTGGCGCAAGCTTTGCCGGTACGGGGCGCCGCTTGAGGAACGGCGCCGTCCTGCCGATACGTGACCCAGTGGACTCCGAAGGGCCCGACTCCCCCCGGTCGTCGGGGGAGCATCCGACGCTCGCGCAGATGCTGGAGGAGCGCATCGCGGCGCTGCGCGGTTGGCTCGCCGGCCATGCCCCGGCCTGCGGCCGCGAGCAGGCGCATCTCGACGAAGGCACGCGCGAGCGCGCGTACTGGCACTACGGCTACCTGATGGCGCTGCGCGACGTCCTCGACGTCGTGGCCGGCCGCCGCGACGCCCTGCACTAGGAGGGGCTCTCGCCGCGGGTCGCGGCGAAGAGCGTGACGGGCTCGTCGAACCCCTTGAGCAGGCGTTTCCCTGCCGGCTGAAAGCCGAAGCGGGCGCCGGCCGCAGCGGCAACCTCGGCGGTCGCGAGCACCTCGCCCGGCACGGCCAGCTCGGCGATGCGCGCGGCCTGGTTCACCACCGGGCCGTAGTAGTCGCCGCCGCGGGAGAGGACGAGGCCGCTGGCGAGGCCGCCGCGGGGCGTGACCGCCCGGTCCTGCACGACCTGATCGACGAGCGTGAGCGCGATGTCGCAGGCCGCCGTCGGCTCGATCGCGACGAACATCGCCTCGTCGCCGATCAGCTTCACCAATCGCCCGTCCCGCGCCACGACGATGTCGTGCGCGAGCCCCTCGAAGCGCAGCAGGAGCTCCGCCAGCTCCCGGGCGCTTTGCCGGCGGGAGAGGCTCGTGAAGCCCACGAGGTCGACGAACCCCACGGTCCGCTGCACGAGGTCGACGGAGCCCGGCGCTCGGCCCGTGCGCAGGCGGCGGATCGCCGTCTCCATGTGCGCGCGGAACAGCGAGCGCATCGCGGGCAGGAGGAGATCGAGGGCGCCGATCGCGCGCAGGTTCGCCTGCGCGAGCGCCAGCTCGTCACCCCCTGCCTCGTGAATGGGGCCCTCGATGTTGACGACGAACAGGGAGACGGCGGCCTCGGCGACCCGTCCGAGCGCCGCCCCGACGATGTGCATGAAGTCGCGTAGGGCCGCTTCGCCGAACAGCGCGGCTCCACGCGCAAAGGCCGTGAAGATCGCGACATCGTCCGTGCTGAACGCGGGCTCGTCGGGGCCGACGGCGGGGAGCGCGGCGGCGAGGCGCATGTGCTCCACGCGTTGCGGGGAAAGGCCCGCGCGCGCCGCCACCTCCGCAAGCGTCAGGCGGTCGCCCCCGGGCCGCAGCGCGAGATCGCCGGCGAGCCCGGTGAGCGACCCGCCTCGCCGGACGGCCGCGATCATCTCCGCCGCGGTGACGCCCCGGCCGGCGAGCCACTCGAGCAGCGCGCGGCGCTGCGCCGCCTGCGGCGCCGTCGGGTCGTAGAGGCCCGCCGCCGCGAGCGTCGCGAGGGCTTCGGGGCCGAGCGCGTCAGTCGGCATAGCCGAGCTGCCGCAGGCGCTCGCGCGTCCGCTCGTCGACCTGCGCCCGCTCGGGTGCGGGGAGCGCCAGCCGCGCGGCCGCCGCCGCCATCGCCTGCCGGTGGTCGTTCAACTGCTCGCGAAGCGCGGCGCAGCGGGGGGCCTCGCCGGCGCAGATGTCGCTTCGCTCCTGCGGGTCGGCCCGCAGGTCGTAGAGCCGTTCCTCACCGTCCACGGCGTGCACGTACGTCCAGCCCTCGGTCCGCACGGCTTCCAGGCCCGCGACCTGGCTCGCCTCGCCGAACACCGGCCGCTCTTCGAGCGTCTTGCCGCGGATGAGCGGCACCAGGCTGCGTCCCTGCAACGACCGCCCGCCCTCCACGCCCAGGAGGTCGAGGATCGTCGGCGCGAGGTCGATCAGACCGACCTCCTGCTCGACCACCCGGCCTCGGCCCAGGCCCGGCACGCGCACGATGAGGGGCACGTGCATCATCTCCTCGTAGTAGGTCCGGCAGTGCTCGACGCCCCCGTGGTCATAGAGCTCCTCGCCGTGGTCGGAGGTGACGACGACGACCGTGCGATCGAGGAGCCCTCGATCGGTGAGCCCGTCGAGCAGCGCGCCGATCCAGTAGTCGGCGTAGGCGATGCCCCGATCGTAGATGGCGGTGAGGTGCTCGACGTCGCGGGGATCGAGCCGCCGTCCACGACGAGCCGCGGCCAAGCTCTCCCACGTGCCGTCGAGCCACCCGGTATAGCCCGGATCGAAGTCCCACCGGCGGTAGCGGGCGCGCTCCTCGTCGAGCGCGAGCGCCACCGCACGGTTCCGCGGATCCGGGCTCGTCGTCGAGTACCACGCGTTCGGCGGCGGCGGCGTGTAGGGTGAATGCACCTCGGCGACGTGCAGATAGGCAAAGAACCGCCGCGGACGCACGCCCTCGAGCCACCCGAGCAGCGCGTCGACGTTGAAGCGGATCCCCGGATGCACGTTGGCGTCGTAGCGCTCGAAGCCCTGCCCGAAGCCGAACTCCGGAGCCGGATACGAGCCCTGGACGAAACCCCCGGTGGCGAAGCCCTGCGCACGCAGCATCTCGGCGAGCGTGACCCGCGATTCGTCGAGGACGGTGACCGGCTTGAAGTGGGGGTGATCGGTCAGCCAGCGGCCGATGTCGCTCGCGAGCGTTGCCCCGTGCACGGAAGGATAGAGCGAGGTGAACATGGTCGCCAGCGAGGGGAGCGTCCACGGCGTCGAGCTGATCGCCTGCGCGAACCGCGTGGCGCCGGCGGCGAGCGCGTCGAGGTGCGGTGAAGTCGGCCGGCGGGTGTAGCCGTAGCAACCGAGGTGGTCGGCACGCAACGCGTCGACCACCACGAAGACGACGCCCTCGGGCGGTCGCGGCGGCTCCCGCCGGCAGCCGACGCCTGCGAGCACGAGCAGAACGGCCGCGGCCGCCCACGGTCTCGCCGCGCCGATCCCGGGGGCGCGATTGCGGCGGGGGCTCATCGATGATGGTCCGCTACAGTCGGTGCGTCGGCGCTGTCAAGCCGGCCGGAAGCTGGACCCGCAACGGCGGCGGGTGCTACGCGCGCGGGATGCGCCGAGGCGAGAGACCACCCGGCCGGGCGCCGCTCGGCGAGGTCGCGGCGCTCTTCCTGCGCCTCGGCCTCACCGCCTTCGGCGGCCCCGCCGCGCACGTCGCGATGATGGAGCACGAGGCGGTCGTCCGCCGCCGCTGGCTCTCGCGCGAGCGTTTCCTCGACCTGCTCGGCGTGGCAAGCGTGCTGCCCGGGCCCGGTTCGAGCGAGCTGGCGATCTACCTCGGCTACGTGCGCGCGGGCTGGCCGGGGCTGCTTTTGGGCGGCGCGTGCTTCATCGCGCCGGCGGCCGTCCTCGTCGCCGTGCTCGCGCACCTCTACGCGCGCTTCGGCGCGCTGCCGCAGGCGGCCGGCGTGCTCTACGGCGTACGGCCGGTGGTCGTCGCGATCGTGCTCCACGCCGTCTGGCGGCTCGCGCGGACGGCCGTCCGCGACGCGGCTTCGGCGGCGGTGGCGCTCGGCGCGGCGGCGCTGAGCGTCGCGGGCCTTGCCCCGGTGACGGCGCTCCTCGCCGCGGGGATCGCGCTGGCGGCGATCCGCGCCCCGCGCCGGGGGCTCCCGGTCGTTCTGCCGGCCCTCTCCGGTGGCGCGCCGGCGGGGGCCGCCGTGGGGCTCGGGAGCCTCTTTCTCGTGTTCGTCAAGGTCGGCGCGCTCGTGTTCGGCAGTGGCTACGTGTTGCTCGCGTTCCTGCGTGCCGATCTGGTCGAGCGGCTCGGCTGGCTCACGGAGCGCCAGCTCCTCGACGCCGTGGCGGTCGGGCAAGTGACGCCGGGCCCCGTGTTCACCACCGCGACCTTCGTCGGCTACCTGCTGGCGGGTTGGGTTGGGGCCGCCGTCGCGACCGCGGGCGTCTTCCTGCCGGCGTTCGTGCTCGTCGCCGCGAGCGGCCCGTTCGTCGCGGCGCTGCGCCGGTCGACCCTCGTGGCGTCGGTCCTCGACGGGGTCACCGTCGGGTCGCTCGCGCTCATGGCGGTGGTCACCTGGCAACTCGCCCGCGCCGCGCTCGTCGACGTGCCGACGGCGGTCCTGGCGCTGGCGGGAGCGGTCGCGCTCTTGCGCCTGCGTCTCGGCTCGACCTGGCTGATCGCCGCGGGCGCCGCGCTCGGAACGGTGCTCGGCGGCCCGCGGGCGCCCTGAACCGCCTCAGACCCGGCTCCCGGCCGTGGCGATCCCGCCCGCCACGGCGCGCAGCGTCGCCGCGACGATCGGCACGACGCCGAAGACGAGGAACGCGGAGTCCGCCACGATGCGCGCCCACTCGAGAGCGTGGAAGGTGCCGGTCATCAGGAAGGGCAGACGGCGAGCGTGCCAGTAGCCGTGCGTCAGCACGTCCCAGAGCTGGAGCACGCCGCCCGGAAAGAGATCGAGCACGACCATCAGGGCGAGGCCGCCGTTGAGCCCCCAGAAGCCCACGCCGACGAGCGGCTCCACGCGCCGCCAGCGGGCGTCGTCGAGCAGCGCCCGCAGGCAGAAGACGAGCACGGCGAGCGCGAGCATGCCGAAGACGCCGAACATCGCGGTGTGACCGTGGTTGCTCGTGAGCAGCGTGCCCACCTCGAAGTAGGACACGATCGGCAGGTTGATGAGGAAGCCGAAGACGCCCGCACCGACGAAGTTCCAGAACCCGACGGCCATCAGGAAGTAGATCGCCCAGCGCTGGCGGGCGGCGAACGCCTGCCCGCACTCGGGGCACTGCCGGTTGCGCAGGCTCACGAAGTCCCAGGCGTCGAGCGTGAGCAGCGTGAGCGGCACGACCTCCATCGCCGAGAAGCAGGCCGCGAGCCCCATGTTGAGCGTCCCTTGACCCGTGAAGTACCAGTGGTGTCCGGTGCCGACGATGCCGGCGCCGAGGTAGAGGATCGCGTCGAGGTAGACCAGCCGCGTGGCGGTGGTCGCGTTCACCAGGCCCATCTGGAAGAACATCACGGCGACCAGTGTGGTCGCAAACAGCTCGAAGAAGCCCTCGACCCAGAGGTGGATGATCCAGAACCGCCAGTTGTCGATCACCGTGAAGTTCGTGTCGGGGCCGTAGAACAGCGCCGGGAGATAAAAGAGCGGGATGGCCACGGCCGAGTAGAGGAAGAGCGCGGCGAGCCCGCCCTCACCCGGCCGCCGCATCGCCGGGCGGAGCGCGCGGAACATGAGGAAGAGCCAGAAGACCAGGCCCACGGCGAGGAGACACTGCCAGAGGCGCCCGAGGTCGAGGTACTCCGAGCCCTGGTGGCCGAGCCAGAACCAGAGCGAGCCCAGCCTGTCCCTGATGCCGAGCGCCTCGCCGAGGAGGCTGCCGGCGACGACGACGGCGAGCGCGGCGAGCAGCACGAAGACGCCCGCGCGCTGCCCGGGCGGGTCGCCGCCGCCGACGAGCGGCGCCAAGAAGAGGCCGCCGGCCACCCACGCGGTCGCGATCCAAAAGATCGCGAGCTGGAGGTGCCAGGTCCGCAGCAGGTTGTACGGCAGCCAGCGCGAGAGGTCGAAGCCGTAGAACCCGCCCGGCTCCACCCGATAGTGCGCGAGCGCCCCGCCCGCGAGCGTCTGGAGCAGAAACAGCACGGCCACGACGGCGAGGAAGAGGCTGCTCGCCTCCTGGCTCGCGGTCGGCCGCCAACCGAGCAGCCGCCGGTCGTGGGCGTGTCCCGGCTCGGCTTCGCCCTTCCACCCGAGGAAGTCGAACTTGCCGAAAGCGAAGAGCACGAACCCGAGCGCGCCGAGCAGCGTGATCACGCTGAGCGCGCTCCAGAGGAAGGTCGACGCCGTCGGCAGGTTCCCCACCAGCGGCTCGTAGGGCCAGTTGTTCGTGTAGGAGTAGTCTTTGCCCGGCCGGTCGGCGACCGTCGCCCACGTCGCCCAGGCGAAGTAGGCGGCGAGCGCCGCCAGCTCGTCGGGCCGGTGGATGTACGCGCTCGGCAGGCCCGGCGGCGGCACCGTCCCGTCGAAGTACGCGCGCCACTCCCGCTGCTGGGTGGCGAAGGCGGCCGTCTCGCCGGGCGAGAAGCGGAGCGAGTCGCTCGTCGGGTCGTAGCGGTTCGCCTTGAGCTCGACGCGGACCTGCGCGGCGACCTCCGCCGCCGGGCCGCCTGCGAGCGCGGCGTAGGACTTCCCGTATCGGGCTTCCGCCTGCGTGTCGCGCGCGATTTCCGCCAGCCGGTGCAGGTACTCCGCGCTGTAGTCGGGGCCCAGGTAGGCGCCGTGCCCCCAGAGCGTCCCGTGCTCCATCAGCGCGTACTTGAGGAACACCTCCTGGCCGTGCAGGATGTCGGCGCGCGTGAACAGCGTCGTCCCCGCCGCGTCGACGACGCGCGCCGGGATGGGCGGGGCGTTGCCGTACGTTTCGACCGTCACGATCGAGAGGATCGTGAACCCGGCGATCATGACCAGGATCGCCCCGTGCCGCCACCACGGTGAGATGCCCTCCGTCGCCCGCCCGTCGTCCATGGCGCCGCCTCCCCATCCATCTTGCGCACTTCGGCGCGTCTCGACAACGGGCTATGATGTGGCGGTGTCGGACGCGCGGTCGGCGCACGGACCCAAGACGACCGATCGGACCGCGGCGCTGCTGCCGCCGTGCTTCTTCGCCCCCGCGGTCGGCTTCTTCGCCCTGGCGCTGCTGCTCGCGCCGGCCGTGATCGGCGAGCTGCGCGTCCACTTCTACCAGCCGCACGTGCTCGCGCTGGTGCACATGCTGACACTCGGCTGGATCAGCATGGTCATGATGGGGGTCCTGTACCGCTATGTCCCCGGCCTCACCAAGCGCGCGGTGCCCTTTCCCGTCCTTGCGCTGGCGCAGTGGGCGACGTTCCTCGGCGGCACGACAGCCCTGGTCGGCGCGTTCTGGGCCGGCTCGTGGACGGTGGCGACTTTGGCCGCGGCGACGCTCGCCGGCTCGGCGGCGCTCTTCTGCGCGAATTTCTGGCCGATGCTGCGCGCGGCCCCGCGCCTCGGGGTCGCCGAGATCGGCGTGGGCCTGGCGACGGCCGCACTGGTCGGCGCCGCCGCGCTCGGCACGCTGCTCGCGGCCGACAAGCAGCTCGGGTTCCTCGGCGGCGATGTGCTGACGAATCTCGCCGCCCACGCGCACCTCGCCGCGCTCGGCTGGGTGGGCCTCACGGCGTGTGCCCTCTCCTTCCGTTTCCTCCCCGCGTTCCTCCTGCCCACCGCCGACGTCGCCGAGCCGGGCCGGCGCCTGGTCGCGCTCTTGGCGGCGGCCGTGGTCGCGCTGGTCGTCGCCCTCTGGCGGCGGAGCGCGCTCGTCTGGGCCGCCGCGCTCGGAGTCGCGCTCCTGCTCCTGGCCTATGCGCTGCTTGCCGCGCGCGTGGTGCGCAGCCATCGCCTGCCCCTCGATTGGACGGCGCGGCACGCGATCGCCAGCGTGCTCTGGTGCCTCGCCGCGGCGGCGGCCGGGGTGGCGCTCGCTTTCATCGGCGCGCAGAGCGCGGGCGGCGCTCACCTCGCAGCCGCCTACGGGGCGGCGGGTCTGCTCGGCTGGCTCTCGAACCTCGTGATCGGCGTCTCCTACAAGCTTTTCCCCGGCTTCGTCGCGGGCACGCGGAGCGAGCGGCGCCGCCGGCCCGTTCCGCTCGCTGTGCTCGGCGTCCCGACGAGCGTGCAGCCCGCCGTCTTCATCGCCTTCAACCTCGGCACGGGCGCGCTGGCTTGCGGGCTCCTCGCCGACCTCGCGCCTCTGCTCCTCGCGGGCACGCTCGCGCTGGCGATCGCCGCGGCGGTCTACGCGGTGAGCAGCGCGCGCACGCTCGCCTTTGCCGTGCTCGACCCCCGGCGACCCCCCGATCCGCTCGCCGTCCTGCCCTGACGGTTCAATCGAGGAAGGCGCCGCTCGGCGACGCCGCGAGGGTCTCGACGTCCGCGAGCAGGGACTGCGCGGCCTGCACGAGCTGCAGCCGCGTGTCCTTGCCGATGGTCTTGCGCCCGCGGAACGATCGCGTGCGGAAGCGGAACGCCTCGAGGGCGGTGATCGCGTGCTTGAGGAACGCGTGCCGCTTGCGTGCGGTGCCGGCGCTGGAGGCCGCGTCGATCCACTTCCGGGCGCGGCGGATCTGGCTCAGCATCACCGCCTGCGTAGGCCCGATATCGGGGGTGGTCGTGAGCGACGTGACGAGCGCCGCGAGCCGGCAATCGATGGACGCGAACGTCGCCGCCTCTGGACATGCCCCCGGTGTCGTGGTGGTCGTCACCGCGACGGTCGTCGTGGTGGTGGTGCTCGTCGTGGTCGTCGGATCGCGGCGGCGCCGCGACGCAAGTGCCGGCGCGGCCGTGAGCGCCGCCGTTGCGATGGCGAGCCCGATGACGTGCCGCCGCTGCCGCCTGTTCTCCGGTGCCGTCGCTCTCATGGTATCGCCCCTCCTCGCCGCTCGAGTCGGCGCCGGGAATACAGCAGGTGGCATGCCAACGCCCGAGCATCGAAACGCCGCGGCGCGAGCGCCCACGGGTGTAGAGCTTACAGCCGGCGTGTAGTTCCTTCCGCGCCGCCGCTCACCGCTTCCCGGTATTGCCGGCGGTGCGTCGTACGCTAACGTGAAAGCCGTAACGAGCCCCTGCGCCGGCGGCGCGCGATGGCGCGCGTCGAGGCGCCGATGGGCTTCCCTCGTGGGTGGAGCGGGCTCCGCGCGGGCGTCATGCGTCGCGACGGCCGTGCCGGGGCCTCCACTCGGGGAAGGAGGAGCGATGGATCACCACACCATCAGGCCACCCTAGCGCGGCGGCCGGACGCATCGGGCGCACCGGCGCGCCCACATCAGACGCCAAGGAGGGAAATCCATGAGACACAGACATGGCTGGCTCATCTACGGGGCGGCTGCGATCGGCCTCTGCGTGCCGCCGGCTCTCGGGCGGGTGTCGGCGGCGACGTTCACCGTCGACAGCACGGCGGACGCGCCGGACGCCGTTCCGGGAGACGGCCGCTGCACCACCCGCAGCGGCGACTGCACCCTGCGCGCCGCCATCGAGGAAGCCAACAGCCTTCCCGGCCCCGACGTGATCCAGCTCCCCGCCGGCACCTACGTCGTCAGCCTGGAAGGCAGCGGCGAGGATCACTGCGCCACCGGCGACCTCGACATCACCAGCTCGATCAGCATCGTGGGAGCGGGTGCCGCGACCACGATCGTCGACGCCAACCACCGCGACCGGGCGTTCGACATCCTGCCCGACGGGGCTGCGGTCATCAGCGGCGTCACCGTGCAGAACGGCTCCGCCGACGACGGCGGCGGCATCCGGGTGACGGGCGGCACGCTCAAGCTCGTCGAGAGCGTGGTGACAGGAAACCAGGCGGCCGACGTGGGCGGCGGCGTCGAGAACGCTCTCGGCGTCGTCGCCTTGGTGCGCAGCACCGTAGCCGGCAACGTCGCGCACAACGCCGGCGGCGGCGTGGACAACACCGGCACCGCCGACCTGCGCAACGTCACGGTCAGCGGCAACACTGCAGACGGCGCCGGCGGTGGCATCTTCAACCTCGGGACCACCACGCTGAGCAACACGACGGTCGCCGAAAACACGCTCACCGGCGTCGAGAACCAGGGGCAGCTCGTGTTCTTCAACAGCCTCCTCGCCGACAACGCCGGCCCTGACTGCCAGGGCACGCTCACCTCTCGCGGCTTCAACCTGATCCATGACACGACCGGCTGCACCTTCGACGGGGACACGAGCGGCGACCTCATCGACATGGAGGCGAAGCTGGCGCCCCTGCAGGACGACGGCGGCCCGACGCCGACGCACGCGCTGCTTGCCGGCAGCGCGGCGATCGACGCCGCGAATCCCGCGCCGCCGGGCAGCGGCGACCCCGCCTGTGAGGCGACCGACCAGCGCGGCGTGACGCGACCCCAGGGCCCGCGGTGCGACATCGGGGCCTTCGAGGCCTGCGCGGCCGCCGGATCCGCGGGCGCGGCGATGGTGGGGACGTGCGCGGGGAGCTGCGGCAACGGCGTCGTCGATCCGGGCGAGCAGTGCGACGACGGGCCTGCCAACGGCACGCCGGGAGACCCGTGCGACGCCACGTGCCACCGCGCGCATCCGGGGACGGGTGCCGCCGCCACCTGCGGCAACGGCATCCTCGAGCCCGGGGAGCAATGCGACGACGGGAATACCGCCAACGGTGACGGCTGCTCCTCGAGCTGTCAGCTCGAGTCGCCCCTCTCCTGCCACCCGACCCCCTGCGACCAGGGCGACTGCGATGCGACGACGCGCTTCGCGAACCTCAACTGCATCCTCCAGACGCCGATGTGCGGCGGCGAGTCGATTCCCGGCGGCGTGATCAGGCACATCGCCAAGACGCGCAACGCACTGACGGCGGCCTGGCGACTCCGGGGCGATCACCGCACGCGGCGATTCGTCGCGCAGGCGAGCCGGCTGCTCAGGAGAACCGAGGCGATCCGAGCGCACCTCCTGCGCCGCGGCAAGCTCTCGCCCGGGTGTGCCTCCGACTTGGACGACGTCCTCGGCCGGGCCGAGGCGGAATGCGGGGACTGGCTCGCATCGTTCTGACCTTCGACCGGCTCCTCGCGGGCGGCCGGGGCGCAGGCCCCGGCCGCCGCGCCGGTTCCGCCGCCACCGCCGTCCTGCTATGGGCTCCGAGCGATGGGGACTCGAACGGTGCGGCGGCGCCTCGTCGTGCTCGTCACCGGCCTCGTGCTGCTCGCGATCGGGCCGGCGCCGGCCGCGGCCTTCCAGACCGTGTCCCTCACGAGCGATCTGCTGTCCCGCTTCTGGGGCATGCCGATGCCGATCAGGGCCAAGGTCTTCGTCCCGCGGCGCTGCCGGCGGGCGACGTCGCCGTGCGCCGTGATGTACCACCTGCCCTACTACGGCGGCTTCAGGACCCCGTGGACGACGCTCGGCGACTTTGCCGCGCTGAGCGCTCGCTTCCCGAGCCTGGCGATGGCCCACGTGCTCCTCGATCCAACCGTCAACGGCGGCTACGGCTACTTCACCGATTCGGAGAACAACGGCCCGTGGAGCACCGCGCTGGTCACGGAGTTCATCCCCTACGTCGAGGCGCTGCTCGGCGTGGGCGGCTCCGCCGCGAGCCGCTTCCTCGAGGGCTACTCGTCGGGGGGGTGGGCCGCCGTCTGGCTCCAGGTCGCGCACCCGACGTTCTTCCGCTCCGTGTGGGCCGTCTCGCCGGACCCGCTCGACTTCCGGCACTTCTACGAGGTCGACGTCACCCCCGGCTCCACCGACAGCTTCTACGCGCAGCGCAACGGCGCGCCCCGCTGGCTCGACCGCGAGCACGACGTCACCATGCGCCGCTTCATGCAGCACGTGGACGACGACCCGGCGCGCGGTGGGCTCATCTCCTCGTACGAGTTCGCCTGGAGCCCG
Source organism: Binatia bacterium (assembly GCA_035295465.1). Taxonomy (GTDB): domain Bacteria; phylum Desulfobacterota; class Binatia; order DP-6; family DP-6; genus DATGIZ01. Next base: position 43,850 of record DATGIZ010000001.1, read on the forward strand.
CGCGGCGCCGACGGGCTCCCGCTGCGCCTCTTCGATCGCACGGACGGCAGCCTCGACGAGCGGACCCTCGAGGCGTGGCACGCGTTCGACGTGCACGCGGTCCTCGACGCGGGCGGCCCCGCGCTCGAGGAGGCGCTCGCGGGCAAGCTGCACCTCTACTGCGGCAGCGACGACGACTTCTTCTACGACCAGCCGACGGCGGCGCTCTGCCGGTTCCTGCGCCAGCGCCGCTACGCGGCCGCCTGCGCGGTCGTGCCGGGCCTCACCCACGGCTCGATCCTGGGCTCGTCCTCCCTCGACCCCCTCGGCGTGCGCCACCTGATCCTGGTCGAGGCCGCACGCATCCGGCGCCGGGACGCCCGCGCGATCAATGTCCCCCGAACAGCCGCCCCGAGAAGATCAGCAGGCCGAAGCAGAAGAGATTCGCCGTGAGGATCGTGCCGGCGACGTCGGTGAAGGCGCCCTCGGCGATCCACCCGTACTGCCGGTTCCACCGGCCGACGACGTCGTAGCCGACGAGCATCACGCCCTGGTAGAGGCCGTAAACGAGGTACTGCGGCTCGAGGCCGTGCCAGCAGCCCATGAGCGCCATCGTGAGCAGCAGCCCGACCGCGTGCGCCCGCCGGCGGTCGCCGCCGAACCACCGGCGGCGCGCGGCGCTCAGCATGAAGCGCATGTACACGTGGTCGCGCAGCCACCAGGAGAGGCTGATGTGCCAGCGGTCCCACATCTCGCGGAAGTTGCGGCTCGCGAACGGGGCGCGGAAGTTCTCCGGCACGGGCATCCCGAAGAAGCGGCCGACGCCGACCGCGAACGCGCTGTAGCCGGCGAAGTCGAAGAAGAGGTAGAGGCTGAAGGCGTACATGTACGCCGTGCCGGCGAGGAGCCCCGGGCGCCCCGCGAGCGGCACGAGCGCGTGGCGGTAGATCGAGTACGCCACGATGAACTTGTAGAGGAAGCCTTGGGCGATGCGGTGCACGCCCGCTTCGAGGTCGCGCAGGTAGTCGGCGCGGCGGCGCGGGAGCGCGTCGAGCGCCCGGGTGAAGCGATGGAAGCGGTCGATCGGTCCGGCGCTGATCGTGGGGGCGAAGGCGAGATAGCTGGCGAGGTCGGCGACCCGCGGGGTGCCCTTCACCACCCCGTCGTGCAGCACGATGATGGCGTCGACCACGCGCAGGGTCATGTACGAGATGCCGAGGAAGCCGAACGCGTCGAAGAGCCCCGAGGGGACGCCGGGCGCGAGCGGCGCCTTCCCGGGGCCGACGGCACGACCCACGAGGCCGTGCGCCACCGCCGCGGGATAGAGCCGCGCCCACACGAGCGGGACGAGCGCGAGCGTCACCGCGGCGTAGAAGAGCGGCTGCTCGGGACACCGCCCGCGGAGCGCCGCGTACCCGCGGACGAGCGTCACGCTGGCGACCACGTAGGCGGCGAAGAAGACGAGCTGCCGCATCCCGGCCGCCACCGCCTGCGCGTCCCCGAGGGGGTTGGCATACTGGAAGGCGGCGATGCCGAGGCTCAGGGCCAGCACGCTCGGGCGCCGCAACCAGCCGAGGAGGCCGAGAACGACCAGCGCGAGCAGCGGATAGAGCAGGAGCAGGAAGTAGCCGAAGTCGGCGTACGGGATCACCGCAGCATCTCGCGAAGCGCCGCGCGATCGACCTTCCCGTTGGCCGTGAGCGGCAGCGTGTCCACCCCGCGCACGAGACGCGGCAGGGCGTGGTCGCCCAACCACTCGGCCAGCGCCGCGCGCACGTGCCGGGTGAGCGCGCGGCCGTCGGCGGGCAGCGGCGGGCCGTCGGCCGCGCCGACGACGAAGGCGACGAGATGGTCGGCCCGCCCGTCGCGCTCGACCGCGAGCACGGCGCCGTCGCGCACCCCGGGCACCGCCCGCAGCCGCGCCTCGATCTCCTCGAGCTCGATGCGGTAGCCGTGCAGCTTGATCTGGCGGTCGAGCCGCCCGGCGCACCACAGGAGCCCCTCGGCCTGGTCGATCGTCCCGAGATCGCCGGTGCGATACGCGCGGCGGCCGTCGGACAGCGCGAAGAAGGGGCTCGGCTCGGCGGCCGACGGCGCGCCCTGCGGAGGCGGCAGGTACCCGGACGCGACCTGCGGGCCGGCGATGACGATCTCGCCCTGCGCGCCGGCCGGCAGGCGCCGCGAGGGCTCGGCGACATCGGCGATCCACACCTCGGTGCCCGGCGCCGGGCGGCCGACCGGGAGCGGCTGCTCCGCCGCCGCGCGCGCCGTATCGATGCGCACGGCCGTCACGGCGACCGTGGCCTCCGTCGGGCCGTACATGTTCCAGACCTCGGCGTGCGTGAAGCGCGCGAGCAGCTCGCGCACCACCCTCGGGGGAAGCGTCTCGCCGCAGAAGAGGAAGCGGCGGAGCGCCGGGAGCATCGCCTGCGCGAATCGCGGCTCGGCGAGGCAGAAGCGGGCGAAGGAGGGCGTCGAGACCCAGGCGGTCAGCGGCGCGCCGTCGAGACGGCGGAAGAGCCGTCGCGGATCGGCCACCTCGTCGCGTCCGATCGTGAACAGCGTTCCGCCGGTCAGCAGGGCGCCGTAGAGGTCCATCACCGAGAGGTCGAAGCTGAACGGCGCCTGGTTGAGGAACGTCTCTCCGTCGGGCACGAACGCGTGCGTGGCCAGCAGCCACCCGGTGAAGTGACCGAGCGCTCGATAGGAGATGGGCACGCCCTTGGGATCGCCCGTCGTGCCCGAGGTGAACAGCACGTAGGCCGGCGCCTCGGGAGCAGGCACGCGGGGCGCCTGCGGCGCGGGAGCGGGCGGCCCTCCCGGCCCGGCCACGGCGGCCGCCAGCGCGTCGAGCGACACCACCGACACGCCGCGCGCCCCGAGCTCCCGGGCCAGCGCCCGGGGCGGCTCCTCCGCCAGCACGGCGTCGCCGGGCTGCGCCGTCGCCACGATCCGCGCGGCCCGGCCGGGCGGCGTCGACGAGTCGAGCGGGACGTACGGCCGTCCGCGGCGCAGCGCCGCCACGAAGGCGACGACGACCGCCGGCTGCTTGTGCCCGTAGACCAGCACCGGCGAGCCGTCCGCGCGCAGGCGGGCCGCCAGGCGGGCGGCGCGGTCGAGCAGCTCGGCGCGGTCGAGACCGCCGTCGGCGCCGACGACGGCCGGCCGGCCGGCGGCGCGCGGCGCGAAGAGGCGTGCGAACATCGCGTCCACGGCACGGCCGGCGGCCGGCATCTCGCGAGGGGCGTGGAGGTCCGACACGTGGGCGCGAGTCAGAACCCCTGATACACGAACGGCGGGGACACGACGTGCGCGCCGCCGTGGATCGCGGCGAGCCCGCCGATGATCGCGAGGTAGTACAGGGTGAGCGCGGCGAGGCGTACGGGATCGCGGGCCCAGGCGCGCTCCAGGCGCTGACGGAGGCGGTTCACGGCCGGCGGCCACAGGCGGGGGACATCGGTGCGCACCGCCGTCAGCTCCCGGCGAGCCGCTGCTCGATGTCCGCGACGAGCGCGCGCGGGGTCGACCATATCTGCTTGTCGAGCTCCGCGGGGGAGATCGACAGTCCGAACGCCTCCTCGAACCGCACGATGAGCGTCACGACCCCGAGCGAGTCGAGCAGGCCCGAAGCGTAGAGGGGCAGATCGGGGTCCCCGAGCACCGCCGTGTCGCCCGTCACCTCGCCCAGGATCTCGAGCACGCGCCGGCCCGTGTCGTTCGGCGTCATCCCGGACCAACCCCTCCCGCCGCCGTCACCAGCGGCGCGGGCGCCGGCACCGCCCGGCCGAGCGCCGTCAAGGCGTCCCGGATGCGGTCGATCGGCTGCCCGTGCCAGAACATGTCCAGCGCCCGATCGGCGAAAACCCAACCCCGTGCACTGAAGTGCGCGCCCATGTCGGTCAGGAAGTAGGGATCCTCGTCGTGATCGCGGAAGTCGAGCCAGGGCACGGCCGCCGCCCGCGCCGTGTGCTCGTAGTGATCGTAGTAGCCCTGTCGCGCCTGCGCCGCCAGCGACGTGTAGTCGTCGTAGAAGCCCGACATGGGCACGGTCCAGACGAGCGGCTGCCCGCCGAGCTCGCGCACGACGCCGAGCAGTAGGCGGAGGTCGGTCCACTCGCGCGAGTGCGCCATCTCCGCCTCCCACGCCGCGGGAAAGGGATAGCGCTGCCCGTCGCGGTTGGTCCCTCCCGCCTGGTAGAGGGCGAGCGCGTCCTGGACCTTGCCTTGGGCGCGGAGCGTACGGAAGATCGGGTTGGGGAAGCCGAACGGGTTCGTGGTGTCCCGCCGCCCGGCGATCATCGTGCCGCGAGCGGCGAGCGCCGCCCAGTCGAGGGGCGCCGGACGTGGCGGGCGGTTCGGACGCAACCGGCGGTGCCGGCGGATGAAGCGCACCGTCTCGTCCGCGTCGTGCACCCGCCGCATCCAGGCCGTCAAGCGTCCCAGGGGCACGAGCAGCACGTAGGTCAAGCGGTGCAGCCGTGTCGGGCGAGCGAGGCTCGCCACCGCCGCCCGCAGCAGCGGATCGTCGCGGAGCGTCTGCGGGTAATCGAGCATCCGGCGCGCGCCCGCCGCGCGCAGGCGCCTCGAGACGGGCGCGTCGAACACGAAGCCGTAGGCGATCTCCGGCGAGAACAGCGCGAGGTAACCCGCCGGGTTGGCGCCGACCCGGTGCACGAACCACTGGGGCGAGTCGGAGAGCACGAGCCTCCGGCCGGCGAGGTCGCGGCCCAAGGCGGCGAACGTCTCCATGAAGAAGAGGTCGCCCGTGCCGCCGTACCGCCCGACCGCGAAGGCGGTGAAGCCGCTCGGGGCAGACGCGAACAGCTCGGTCGGGAGAAAGGGATTGCCGCAGCAGAACAGCTCCGAGCTGCCGTAGATCGGGAGCACGCGGCGGTCGGCCAAGGCCGCTCGCTGGAACGTCAGGCTCTCGTACTTGATCGGCACGTCCATCCCGGCCACGGCGTCCACGTAGCGTCGCGCCAGCTGCAGCGCATAGACCTGGCGGCCGCAGGCCACGCCCGCGGCGATCGCCACGGCGAGCAGCGCGGCGAGCAGGCCTACCGGGCGAGGCGCCGCGCCCGCGCCGGAAGGTCGCACTCTCGGAGCCGTCACGTCCATCGATGCCGGGATCCGCCGTTCGTACCATCGCCACCGCCCCGCTTCCAGCCCTGGAGGGCCGGGCCGCGGCGGCCGGGCGGCGTTCCTCTCCCTACCATCCGCGACCACCGCGAGCTAGCGAGCTGGCACGCGAGGGCCGACGCGCGCGGGGGCGGCCGGATTTCGGCGTTTCGTCGAAACCGTGACGGGCGGGGCAGCGCCTCGGCGCGTGCTCGCGCGGCGCCCGAGGGCACGACTCTTGCCTCACGTACGGCAGTGGCCGTGTCCTTCCCGCCGCTCCGCAGCCTCCTCCATCCGGACGACCTCACCGGCGTGCTGAGCCACGGCCTGCGGCGCATCGCGCGCCCGGTCCCCAACACGCTCGCGCACCTCGATGCCTACCGCGGCCACTCGGCCGCGGCGCTCTTCCCCGCGCCCGCACGCGTCCCCGCGGTGCGCGTGAGCCGGCGCTGGGCGCTCCCGGGGCTCGTCAGCGAGGACCTGGTGTTCCCCTCGCTCCACGAGCCGATCGAGCCACGGTTCCGGCAGCGCTACTTGAGCGAGTACGGCGCCTCCCACGTCGTCTACGCCCGGCGCCTGCGGCCGGCGAGTGCCGGCGCGCGGCCCCGGCTGCTCTACCTCCACGGCTACCTGCAGCCGGAGACCTACGTCGAGGAGGTCGCGCTGCTGGCCGCCATGGCACTGCGCCTCGACGTCGAGGTGATCCAGGTCCAGCCGCCGTATCACGGGCGCCGCACTCCCGCGGGCTCGCGGTTCAGCGGCGAGTTCTTCTGCACGGCCGACCTCGTGCGCAGCGTCGAGGCGTTGCGGCAGAACGTGCTCGACGTGCGCACGCTGCTCGGCTGGCTCCTCGACGAGGACCCGCGGCCCGTCGGCATCCTCGGCCTGAGCCTCGGCGGGGCGCTGGCGCTGACGCTCGCCTGCGTGGAGGACCGCCTCGCGTTCGCGATCGCGCTGGTGGCGCACATGGATCTCCACGCGCTCGTCACCGACGCGCCGGTGCTCGCGCCGATGCGGCAGGAGCTGCGCGAGTTCGGCTGGAGCACCGACGACTTGGGCGCCTTCCTCGCGCAGATCGGCTGGCCCGCGCTGCGGCCCCGACTGCCGCCGCAGCAGGTGCACCTGTTTGCGGCCGCCGACGACCGCTTTTTCGCGCCCGCGGTCGTCGAGGCCCTGTGGGATCGCTGGGGTCGGCCGCCGATCCGATGGTACGCGTGCAGCCACATGGGCTTCATCCCCCGCCTGCCCGAGGTCGTCGGCGCCGTGCGGACGTTCGTCGACGATCAGGCACGGCGGGCGCCGGCAAGGTACTCCACGCAGCCGTCGAGGGTCGCGAGCCGCGGGTAGTCCGCCTCGGGGATCTCGACCCCGAACGCCTCGTGGATCGCGATCATCAGGTTGAGGAAATCCATCGAGTCGAGGTCGAGCTGCTCGCGCAGCGGCGCGTCGGGGCGGAGCGCGGCGAGGTCGGCCTCGGGCGCGACGTCGCCGAGCAGGCGGAGCACCGTCGCGCGGATCTCGGTCCCGGTCACAGGCCCTCCGGCTCCTGGAGGTAGCGATCGATCGCCGCGAGGAAGCGCGCCGCGCGATGCCCGTCGGTCACCCGGTGATCGGCCGACAGCGCCGCGGTCACCACGGGGCGCACGGCGACGCCGCCCTCCACCACCCACGGCCGCTTTACGATCCTGCCGAAGCCGACGATCGCCACCTGCGGTGGATAGATCACGCCGAAGACGGTCTCGACCCCCTGGTCGCCGAGGCTGGTGACCGTGATCGTCGGGTCCGAGAGCTCCGAGCTGCGCAGCGTGCCCGCGCGCGCCCTCGCCACCAGGTCGCGCAACGCGCCCATCAGCTCGTCGAGGGTGCGCCGCTCGGTATCGTGGATCGCCGGCGCCACGAGCCCCCCGTCGCGCAGCGCGATGGCCATGCCGACGTGGACGGCCGCGCGCGGGACCGGCCGTCCTTCCACCCAGTGCGCGTTCAGCTCCGGGTGCTCGCGCAAGGCGAGCGCGGTCGCCTTGAGGAGCAGCGCGCCCGGCAGGAGGCGCGCGGTGACCGGCCGGCTCTCGTTCGTTCGGGCCAGCCAGGCGAGCGCCGGCCCGAGGTCGATGGTCGTGCTCAGGTAGAAGTGCGGCACCTCGCGCTTCGAACGCGCCATCGCCGCCGCGATCGCCTGGCGCATGCGCGCCGCCTGATCGGGCGCCGGCTCGACCGCGCGCGGCGGGCGCGCGGCGCCAGCGCGCTCGACGTCCTCGCGGGTGATCGCCCCCTCGGGTCCCGTCCCGACGAGCGTCGCGACGTCCACGCCGCGCTCGGCCGCGAGCCGGCGCGCCGCCGGCGTCGCCCGGGGGCGCGCCGCGGCCGGCCGCGCGGGCGCACCCTCCTCACGGATCAGCGCCAGCACGGTCCCCACCGGCACCTTGGTCCCGGGCTCGACCAGCAGCTTCTCGACCACCCCGTTGTCGAACACCTCCACCTCGATCAACCCCTTCTCGGTCTCGACCTCGGCGATGATGTCGCCGCGGCGCACCGGGTCGCCCGGCCGCTTGCGCCAGGCCACGAGCGTCCCCGCCTCCATGTCCGAGCCGAGGACCGGCATGACGAACTCAGCCACGGCGCCCGCCGAGCCCGCGCAGCGCGTGCACGATCGCGTCGACCGACGGCAGGGCCGCGTCCTCGAGGTGCTTCGGGTAGGGGATCGGCACCTCGGCGCTGCACAGGCGCGCCACCGGCGCGTCGAGCTCGTAGAACGCGCCCTCCATGATGCGCGCGCTCACCTCCGCCGCGAGGCTCCCGCTGCGCCAGCCCTCGTCGACGACGAGCGCCCGGCGCGTCCGCGCCACCGACGCGAGGATCGTCGCCCCGTCGAGCGGCCGCAGCGCGCGCAGGTCGATCACCTCGACGTCGATCCCCTCGCCCGCGCAGCGCTCCGCCGCGGCCAGGCACTTGCCGAGCGAGCCGCCGTAGGTGATCACGGTGACGTCCTTGCCGCGGCGGCGCACCGCCGCCCCGCGCAGCGCGACGGTCGCGGTCTCGTCGACCTCGCCCTCGAGAGGGTAGAGCGCGGCGTGCTCGAAGATGACCACCGGGTCGGGCTCGCGCAGCGCGGCGGCGAGCACGTGTCGCGCATCGTCGACCGTCGCCGGGGCCACGACGGTGAGGCCGGGGACGTGGGCGAACCAGCCCTCGAGGCTGTGGGAATGCTGCGCGGCGACCTGCCGGCCGGCGCCGGTCGCCATGCGGATCACCAGCGGGACGCTGAGCTGCCCGCCCGACATGTGCCGCAGCGTCGCCGCGTTGTTCACGATCTGGTCGAGCGCCAGCAGGCTGAAGTTCACGGTCATCACCTCGACGATCGGCCGCATGCCGCCGAGCGCGGCGCCGATGCCCGCGCCGACGAAGGTCGACTCGGCGAGCGGCGTGTCGCGGACGCGCGCCGGGCCGAACTCCTCGAAAAGCCCGCGGCTCACCGCGAACGCCCCGCCGTAGGGGCCGACGTCCTCGCCCATGAGGAAGACGCGCGGATCGGAGGCGAGCGCCGCGCGCAGCGCGGCGCGCATCGCCTCACGATAGGTCATCCGCGGCACGGCACCTCCGGCGTGTGCACGTCGTCGAGGAGGCCCTCGACCGGCTCCCACGGCGCCGCCTCGGCGAAGGCCACCGCCGCGGCGACCTCGGCGGCGACCTCCGCCTCGAGCGCCGAGAGGCCGGCGTCGTCGAGGCGGCCGCCGGCCCGCAGCCGGCCGGCGAGCGCCGCGATCGGATCGCGGCCCTTCCATTCCTCCACCTCGCGCTTGCTGCGGTAGAGCTCGGGGTCGGCCATCGAGTGGCCGCGGAAGCGGTAGGTGCGCAACTCGAGGAGCCGGGGCCCCCCGCCGCCGCGGACGGCCTCGGCCGCCGCCGCTACCGCCCGCTCGACGGCCAGGACGTCCATGCCGTCGACCACCTCCCCGGGCATGCCCGCGCTCGCCGCCTTGGCGACGATCTCGGTCTGCGCCTGATGGCGGGCGAGCGCGGTGCCCATCGCGTAGAGGTTGTTCTCGCAGAGAAACAGCACCGGCAGCCGCCAGAGCGCGGCGAGATTGAGCGACTCCGAGAACTCGCCCTCGGCGACGGCACCGTCCCCGAAAAAGCACGCGGTCACCCGGCGGCGGCCGGCGAGGGCGTCGGCGAGCGCGAGCCCGACCGCCACCGGCAGCAGCCCACCCACGATGGCGAACCCACCGTAGAAGCGCCGTGCCGCGTCGAAGAAGTGCATCGACCCGCCGCGTCCGCGGCTGCATCCCGCCGCCTTCCCGTACAGCTCCGCCATGCATGCGCCCATCGGCATGCCGCGGGCGAGCGCGTGCCCGTGCTCGCGGTAGGTCGACACGACGTTGTCCTCGGGCGCGAGCGCCGCCAGCGCGCCGGCCGCGACCGCCTCCTCGCCGACATAAAGGTGGAGGAAGCCGTGGATCTTGCCGAGGCTGTAGCACTCCGCGGCCTTCTCCTCGAAGCGGCGGATGCGCAGCATCGCGCGCAGGAGCCCGCGCTCGTGCTCGGGCGTCATCCGGCCTCCAGCGTCGACGTGTCGCCCTCGGGCAGGCCGAGCTCGCGCGCCTTGAGCAGCCGCCGCATGATCTTCCCGCTGCGCGTGCGCGGCAGCGCCGCCTGGAACTCGATCTCCTTCGGCGCGACCACGGCCCCGAGCCGCCGCCGGGCGAACGCCAGCAGGTCGCGCCGGAGATCGGGCGTGGGGTCGTGGCCGCGGCGCAGCGAGACGAACGCCTTCACGACCTCGTGCGCCACCGGATCGGGCTTCCCGATCACGCCCGCCTCCGCCACCGCGGGATGCTCCATGAGCACGCTCTCCACCTCGAACGGACCGATGAGGTGCCCCGAGGTCTTGATCACGTCGTCGGCGCGACCGACGAACCAGAAGTAGCCGTCGCCGTCGCGGCGGGCGAGGTCGCCGGTGAGGTAGTAGCCGCCGACGAAGCAGCGGCGATAGCGCTCGGGCTCGCCCCAGTAGCCGCGGAACATCGACGGCCAGCCCGGGCGCAGCGCCAGCTCGCCCTGCTCGTCGCCGGTCACCGGCTCGACGGCGGCCTCCCCCACGCGGCGGACGATCGCCGCCTCGGTGCCGGGCAGCGGGCGCCCCATCGAGCCCGGCCGGATGTCCATCGCGGCATAGTTCGCGATCATGATGCCGCCGGTCTCGGTCTGCCACCAGTTGTCGTGAAAGGGCAGCCCGAGCGCCTCCTGACCCCAGACCACGGCCTCGGGGTTGAGGGGCTCACCCACGCTCGCGAGGAAGCGCAGCGCGCGGAGATCGTGGTCGCGCGCGAGGGCCGCGCCGGCCTTCATCAGCATGCGGATGGCCGTCGGCGCCGTGTACCACACGGTCACGCGTTGCTCCGCGAGAAGCCGATACCAGCGCGCCGCATCGAAGTCCCCCTCGTCGACGATGCTGGTGACGCCGTTGGTGAGCGGCGCGACGATGCCGTAGGAGGTGCCCGTGACCCAGCCGGGGTCGGCCGTGCACCAGAACACGTCCTCGGGATGGAGATCGAGGGCGAGCCGGCCGGTGACGTGGTGCGCGACGACCGCCTCGTGGACGTGGATCGCGCCCTTCGGGGCTCCGGTCGTGCCGCTGGTGAAGTGGAGCAGCGCGACGTCGTCCGCCGCGGTGGGCGGGATCGTGAAATCGGCGCGCGCCGCGGCCATGAGCCCGTCCCAGTCGCGGGTGCCGGGCAGGCTCGTCGGCCGCCGCTCGTCGCCGACCAGCACGACGTGCGCGAGGTCCGGGAGCGTCGGGCGCAACGCCGCGACCTTGCGCTCGTAGAGCGTGTCCGTGGTGACCAGCACGCGGGCGCCGCCGATCCGCAGCCGGGCCCGGATGGGCTCGGGACCGAACGCGGAGAACAGCGGGCAGAACACGGCGCGCTGCTTGAGCGTGCCGAGCGCCGCGACGTACAATTCCGGGATACGCCCCGCGAGCGCGTAGACGCGATCCCCGGGCACGACCCCGAGGCCGCGCAGCACGTTGGCGAAGCGGTTCGTCAGCTCGCGCAACGCGCCGTACG
>DATGIZ010000002.1:0-62196 GCA_035295465.1 Binatia bacterium
GTCCACCACGCCGACATCATCGCCCTCGAAGGCGAGAGCTATCGCCGGCGGGTCGCCGAGCAGACGCTCACGAAGCGGCGAGCCTCCAGGGGCTGACCGAATGCCGGTCCAAATTCCCGCGCTTCCTCAGGTCCGCCAACAGCCAGGTAGGGGCGGAACAACAGGCTGGACGCCGCCACGTAGGCCGGCACGCCGCGGCCTGCTCCCGGCCCGAACGCCCAGCCCAGCCGGTCAGCCTCCACATTGAGTGGGCGGGACACGAGGCACCAGCAGGAGGGCGCTGGGGCGCGGGTCCGCTCGATGACCGGCACGGGCAGGTGGCGGCGAGCCAGCGGGCCGATCAGGTCGTGGTTGCGGGCCCACGTGATGCAGCCGGCGAGCTGGCGCCGGCGGTAGCTGGCGTGGCTGATGAGCGACAGCAGGTAGACGACGTCGGGGTTCTCGAGACGTTGGGCCCAGCTCATCGTTCCTCCCGGGTGCGACACAGGGCTGCTGCGCCAGCGGCTGCCGCGCGTGCGTCCCTGGGGGGCCGCAGCGATGCGGGGAACCGCTCGGACAGGGGCCGCGGTCAGCCGCTCGCCTGGGTCCGTCGTGGCCGTCGTGACGAGATCCCGGGGCGACGTTGTCGGTCGGCAACGGGGTTGACGACGGGCGGATGCAGCCCGGCCGCTGGCGATCCTTCGCGATCGGGGGATAAGCCCACCGGGCCCTTGCCAGACCGTTCAGGCCGCCTGCGCGCGTAGCCGTGCCGGTTGCTCGTCATCCTGCCGACCCGTGCGCTCGGGGATGCGCCGGACCAGGTGGCGGTGGGTGTGTGCGTACCCGGCCGAGACCCACAGCCGGAGCTGCGGGAAGTGGTCGGCCGGGATCAGCCGGCGCCGGCGCCCCCGGCGCGGCCGATGGCGGTGGCCGGGGCGGTCGTAGGGCTGCATGAGCCGGTGCCGGACAGCTGAGCCACAGTACACGTTGATGCGCGACAGGAGGCGCTGCAGGTGTTCGTTGCGGCGGCTGACCGTGCGGAACCCGGGCGTCCCGTCCAGGGCCGTCAGCGGCTTCCGGGCGCGCAGGTGGGCCAGCAGCCGTGCCTCGGCGGGCGGCAGTAGCTGGGCGAGCTGGTCGAGACGTAGCCGGCCGGTGACGGCCACCCGCGCCGTGAACGAGGGCGTCGATCGCCGGTCGCAGTGCCGCTGCAGCTCGCGCTGGAGCGCACACAGGCGGGCGCGGAACGGAACGCGCGGCGACCACGGGTGATCCGACGACTCCGGCCGCCGGGGCTGGCCGGGCATGCGCGGGGGAGCAGGTGGCTTCCCCCAGAGCCCCCTCCAGAGCTTGACGTACGCCTCAACCAACTCGGCGGGCGGGCGGGTACCAAGGGTCATCGGGGCGGCCCGGCCGGTTGGCTACCCCGCGTGCTGCCGGGTTTCGCCGCGGGGTGCTGGCGGCGGTGCTGGGTGAGGATGCGCTTCACGTGGGGGAGCGAGATGCCGTACTTGGCGGCCAGGGCCGGCTGGCTATAGCCGCCCGCCCGCCAGTCGCGCACGACCAGCAGCTGGCGGAGCACGCTCCGGTACTGGCGCTGCGAGGGGATGCGGCGTCCGCCGCCGTGGCGAATCAGGCGGGTCGTGACGTCCTGCCCGAAAAACACGAGCAGTTCCTTGACGCCGAGGCGGGAGTTGATCCGGAGAACGGACGTGTCCATCCTCAGGCCCGTATCTTATCAGACCGCCCGCGGCTGCTGCGGACAGGTCGTGCGGGCTTCGGGTGTGTGCTGACCGGCATCACGAGCGCGTCGGTCCAAGGCCGCGTGGCCCTCGGGCCGCGCGCCGGCGCCCGCGTCCTCCAGCTCGGCCGCGAGCCCGACGCTCCGTGGGTCACCTCGCGCGGGCCGTGTCAGGCGCACCTCGAGGGCTTCGATCTCCACGCCGCGATCACCGTTGCCGCCGACGATCGCGCGGCGCTCGAGCGTCTGGCCCGCTATGTCCTCCGGCCGCCGGTCGCCCAGGACCGGCTCACGCTCACCCCGGAGGGGCAGGTGCTCGTGACCTTAAAGGCCGAGTGGGCCGACGGAACCACCCACCTCCTGTTCGAGCCGGTCGAGTTCCTGGAGAGACTCGCCGCGTTGACGCCGCGTCCCAGGATCAATCGCGTCGTCTATCACGGGATCCTGGCGCCTCATGCTCGCGCGCGGGGCCGGGCGGTCGCCCGCAGCCCCGCCGCATCGACGAAGGAGCAGCCCCCGGCACCGGAAGATCCTGCGCCCGCCCTCGCTCCCTCGGCCGAGCCCGGCGAAGCCTCAAGCCCTGACGCTCTACCCCAGCGGAGCCCGCGGCGCGGCCCCGAGAAGCCGTGCGATTGGGCCTGGGCGGATTTGATGTGCCGCGTCTTCGATCTGGACGTGCTCGCGTGCCCGCGGTGCGGCGCCCGCATGTCGGTGATCGCGACGATCGAGGCAGGCGCCATCCTGCGCACCATTCTCGACCACCTCGGCCTCCCGACCGAGCCGCCGAGCCCGCTGCCGGCCCGTCCGCCTCCGCTGCCAGGCGACTTCTTTCCTGATTTCCCGGCCTGAGGGATCGGTCCGCCGCAGTGCCGGACGCCGCGGGGGTGTGCCCGGTGGTGAGCCCCGGACGCCGACATGGGGGGTCTCCCTCGGCTTCCAGTCATATCGGCCGCGAGCATTTTCTTGACAGCTCCTTTGTCCGCCCCGTATATGCGGGGCTCCGCAGAGGGGCGACCAAGCGCGGGCGGCCGGGGCCGGGAGGGTCTGATAAGAGCCGGTTCGGTCAACCCGGGCGTTTGTAGGGACTATGCCCCCCCGGCTAGGATACGCCCATGTCTCGCCCGCTCCAGGTCGTTACTGCAGAGGCTCTAGAACTCGATCCCGCTGATCGGCTTCGGTTGGCTGCTGAGCTCATCGATAGTGTGGAGGGGCCGGCGGACCCGCGCTGGGAGGAGGCGTGGAGCCGGGAGATCGCTCGGAGGTCCGCCGAGGCCGACGCACGCGAGGCGCGCGGCGAGCCTCGCGGACTCGAGTGGCCCGAGGCGCGGGCGCGCATCCTGCGTGACCTAGCCGGCCGGTGAGCCTTCGACAGATCGTCCTCCCAGAGGCTGCCGAGGAGATCGCCGAAGCCGTTCGCTGGTACGAGAACGTTGACGTTGGCCTCGGTGTCGAGTTCCTCGCCGCCGTAGAGCGGGCCATGGACCGCGTGGCCGAGCGCCCGAGGTTGCGGCGGTGTGGCCGAACGACCGGAGGTTCCGACGGCACGTGCTGCGCCGGTTCCCGTATGTGCTCGTGTACGAGCTCCGGTCCGAGTCGATCGAATTCGTCGCTATCGCGCACACGAGCCGCGCGCCGGGGTACTGGCTGGGCCGGGCCCGGTAGCTGTCAAAGCCTCTGCCGTCGAAGCATCGCGCGGTCTGCGACGCGCACGACGGACGATGTCGTCATGGCCGCTCCTAACGGGTCGAGCGACCGCCCGGTTGCGGGGGGATGTCCCGCTCGCTGTTGAACTGACCGGCTGAAGAAGGAGCGGCGGCTCGGTTGGCCGGCTCTATGTCACCTCCTGCCTGCCGTCCACGGTCGCGCGGTCGAGGGCGCGGACGAGGGCAGCGAGATCACGATGGCCGCGCAGCCGGCGGAAGCTCCGCGTGGCGTCGCGCAAGCCAGCAGCGATCCAGCGGACGAACATGCGGCCGTTCCGCCACCGGCGGACGTGACGGACGAGCCGCTGGAGGGGAGAGTTTCGTCCAAGCCTTCGCGGAGGGACGCGGCCGGGCTCGACCACCCCCACCCGGGCGCGGCCGCGAGCTGCAGGACCCGGCGCTTGGCGACGGCGGCCTCGGTGACCCGTACGCCTCGTTGAGCACGCGGCGGACGCGCGGGCGCATCGTCTCGGGAGATGCTCGAGGACGTTCCGCCGCTTGTGGACTTCGCAGCGCTGGACGATCGCCGTCGTCCCGCTCGCCTCCCGGATCGCCTTGCCGACGGTCGCGTTCTCGGTCGTGGCCGCGCAGAGGGCGAGGACGTGCTTCTGGCCCTGGGAACCCACGCCCGGCGCGAGCACGACGACATGGTCGCGGGAGTGGAGCCCGTCGATGATGAAAACGCGGACGGCGAGATCGTCCAGCGGCCGGGCGAGCCAGGTGGCGAGCTGCGCGGTCGTGAGCGCGACGAAGCGGCGCGAGACGCTGCTCTTCGAGACAACCCGTTCGCCTCTCCCGGCGGGCAGCGGGTCGAGCGCGCGGCGGTACTTGCGCGTCGTGACGCCGATCGTGAGCGAGATGCCGTCCGCATAGGCCTTGGCACCGTTCGGTAGCCGAAGGTCCGGAGCGTAATCAGCCCTCTCTTGCAGCCCACGCGAAACTGGACTCTCTCAGCCAAAGAGGAGAGAGCCGATGCGGAAGTCGCGGTTCACGGAGGCCCAGATCGTCGGCATCCTGAAGGAGGGAGAAGCCGGCGTGCCGATCAACGACCTGGTGCGGCGCCACGGGATCAGCCGAGCAACCTACTTCCTGTGGCGCTCGAAGTACGCCGGCACGACGGTTGCCGAGCTCAAGCGGATGAAGGAGCTCGAGGCCGAGAACAGCAAGCTCAAGCGCATGTACGCCGAGCTTGCGCTGGAGAATGCGGCGATCAAGGACGTCCTCCAGCGAAAACTGTGACGCCGGCCGCGAAACGCCAGACGGGCGAAGTCTTGGTGGGAGAGCATCAGCTCTCAGTTCGACGCGCGTGCCGGGCGGTCGGGCTGTCGCGGGCGGCGTGGTATCGGCCTCCCATCTCGTGGCGGGAGCGAGACGCGGCGGTCATCGCGGCGTTGACGGGGCTGGTCGACGCGCATCCGCGGTGGGGGTTCGGGCTCTGCTTCGACCGGCTGCGGTTCCTGGGCCATTTCTGGAGCCGGAAGCGGGTGCGGCGCGTCTATCGGGTGCTCGGCTACAATCGGCCCCGCCGCATCACCCGGCGGGTGCCGCACCGCCCGCGCCAACCCCTGGTGGCCCCGACCGCCGTCAACCGGGTCTGGGCGCTCGACTTCATGCACGACGCGCTCTACGGCGGCCGGCGCTTCCGGACATTCAACGTGCTCGACGAGGCGAACCGGGAGGCGCTCGGCATCGAGATCGGCACCTCGCTCCCCGCCAGCCGCGTCGTGCGCGTGCTCGACCAACTCATCGAACTGTACGGCCGCCCCACCGCCGTGCGGCTCGACAACGGACCGGAGCTGACGGCGGAAGCCTTCACCGCGTGGTGCCGGACGCACCAGGTCGAAGCCCGCTTCATCCAGCCGGGCAAGCCCGATCAGAACGCCTTCATCGAGCGCTTCAACCGGACGTACCGGGAGGAGGTGCTCGACGCCTACGTCTTCGCGTCGATCAGCGAGGTGCAGCAGCTCACGGACGAGTGGCTGCGGAGCTACAACGAGGAACGGCCGCATCGGGCGCTGGGGCGGAGGCCCCCAACGCACTTCCTGTCGCGGCCGTCGAACCCCCGGGAGTCCAGGAATGCCGTGTCTACTTGACGGGGCTGACTACGCCAGCTTTCGACCAGCCGGCGCGCATCGGCTTTGTGCGGGTGGGCGGCTCCGACGAGGCACATTGGGATGTTGGAATCGACGAAGATCATCGTGCCGGCCGAGCCGTGTAGCCGCGCTCGATCTCATTCAACATGCGATCGATGTCGGCAGTGGGGAACTCGTGGCGGACCGCGGCCCGCACGACGTCGAGCTTCTTCTTGACGTCGCCCTGGGGCTCCGCGCGCCGGACCGCACGCAGCGCCTGACGAACCCACTCCGCCGTCGTCATCCGGTGTCTCCGGGCGGACTGCTGGATGTCGGCGAACTCCTTGTCGTCGAGGATCACTTGCAGGCGCTTACTCATGGCATGAGTATGATCGACTACCAATCAATATCAATCAGGCGATCGCTCTGATCCGAGGTGCCGCCTCAGCTGCCGGTTCAGCCGCTGCTCGAGGACGCGCGCGTGCTGCGCCCGGGCGAGGCGGCATCGGCGGAGCGGCTGCCCACTCGATCGCGTCTTTCGCCTTGACGTGTCGCGCTGCTCCCGTGGTAGCGTCCCCCCGCGGGAGGCCACATGTCTCGTTGGCGTGCTGTCGTCGTGATCGTGGCGCTGCTCGCAGCGCCGCTGTGCGCCGGGGCCCAGTGCCCCGCGCAGGTTCCGTGGACCACCTTCGGTGGGGATGGCGCGCGCACCGGCAGCAACCCGTGCGAAACGCGCCTGACCCCCGCGACGGTCTCCGGCCTGCACCTGCTCTGGGCAGCGCCGCTCAAGTCCCCGTACTCGATCGCCCAGCCCACGTACGCGCCCGGGCTCTCCATCGCCGGCGGCGTCCACGACACCGTGTTCGTCGCCGACGAGCACGGCGAGGTCCAGGCGCTCGACGCGGCCACGGGCGCCGTGCTGTGGAAGCGGGGCTTCGGTGCCCATCGATCGACCTGCACCGACATCCCCGACGGCCGCTGGGGCACCAGCGCCGCGCCGCTGCTCGACCTCGCGACCGGCACCGGCTACCTCACGACGGCGAGCGATCGCGTCGTCGCCATCGATCTCGCCACCGGCAGGATGCGCCGGGGCTGGCGGCCCGTCCGGGTCGGCGCGGTGCGGGTCGACCACGTGTACAGCGCGCTCACCATGGCGAACGGCCGGCTGTACGTCGCCACCGCGAGCTACTGCGACTTCGGCACGTACTTCGGGAAGGTCGTCGCGATCGACGTCGCCACCGCCCAGGCGGCGGCCACCTGGCAGGTCGTGCCCGGGGCGACCGGCGATTACGGCGGCGGCATCTGGGGGCCCGGCGGCGTGGCGATCGACGCGACGGGCGCGGTGTACGCCGCCACCGGCAACTCGATCCCGAGCGAGAACGCGGGCTGGGCCGAGCAGGTGGTGCGGCTCGACGCGAGCCTCACCCCGCAGGCCGCCGACTACGTCCCGCTGGTGGGCGGCGACGTCGACTACGGTGCGACGCCGCTCCTGTTCCAGCCGCCGGGATGCCCGGCCATGCTGGCCGCCAAGAACAAGTCGGGCGTGCTCGTGGTGTTCGACCGCGACACCATCGCCAGCGGCCCCGTGCAGACCCTCCAGATCGCCGACGTCAACGACTGGCAGTTCAACGGCATCCCCGCCTACTCGCCGGACACGAACCTCGTCTACGTCTCGAACTCCTCGGACTCGAGCTCCGACGTCTACCAGCACGGCATGGTGGCGCTCGCCGTCGAGCCCGGCTGCACGCTCGGCCTCGCCTGGCAGCAGACCGTCGGGCCAAACCTTTCCTCGGTGTCGCCACCCACCGTCGCGGGGGGCGTCGTGTATTACGGCGACGGCATTGGGAGCACGCTGCGCGCCTTCGACGCGCAGAGCGGCACCCCGCTGTGGGACAGCGGGGGCACGATCGGCGGGCCGATCTTCGCGGCGCCGACGGTCGTCGACGGGCGCGTGTTCGTCGCCGCGTGGGACGGGAAGATCTACGCGTTCGGCCCCTGAGGCCCCGTCCCGCAGGCCCTACAGCTCGAGGTGCCAGCCGTTCGAGCGCAGGCGCCACTCGCTCTTGTTCATGTACACCTGGTCGCCGGCGAGGAACTGGGCTGCCATCGTCGGCAGGGTGGCCGCGCTCAGGTTCCCATAGGCCTTGATCTTGAGGTGCCAGATGCCGTCGCGCAGGAACATGTCGATCTTGTAGAGCCCGCCGGTCGGCGAGCGCGCCGCGTCCTTGCTCACGTACTGGAAGTGGCCGCGGCCGACGGGCCGGAGGGCGCCGGGGGCCAGCACCGCCCGGTAGATGGGGCCGTTGGCGTTGGTCATGAGGAGCCCGATGGCCACCGCCGAGGGGTCGAGCGGCCGGCTCGGCGTGATCCCGCCCTGGATCTTGAGCAGGTCCGTGCGCCCGGGGCGGAACTGGATCGCCGCCGGATCGCGCTGGATCAGCGGGCACGCTGCGCAGTCCGGATCCTCGCAGTCGATCAGCCCGTCGCCGTCGTTGTCGATGAGGTCGTTGCAGATCTCGGTCGAGTGGCAGAGGCTGCTGCAGCCGTTCCCGGGTGAGCCGTTGAGCGCCCCGTGGTCGCACTGCTCGCCGGGATCGAGGATGCCGTTGCCGCAGCGCGGCAGGGTGCAGTCGGCCTCGCAGCCGTCGCCGTCGACGTGGTTGCCGTCGTCGCACTGCTCGCCGGGGTCGAGGATGCCGTTGCCGCAGCCGCTGAAGGTGCAGTTGTTGTCGCAGCCGTCGCCGTTCACCTGATTACCGTCGTCGCACTGCTCGCCGGGATCGACGACGCCGTTGCCGCAGGCGGGCAGCGTGCAGTTGGCGTCGCAGCCGTCGCCGTTCGCCTGATTGCCGTCGTCGCACTGCTCGCCGGGGTCGAGGATGCCGTTGCCGCAGCCGCTGAACGTGCAGTTGTTGTCGCAGCCGTCGCCGTTGGTCCGGTTGCCGTCGTCGCACTGCTCGCCGGGATCGAGAATCGCGTTGCCGCAGCCCGTGAAGGTGCAGTTGTGGTCGCAGCCGTCGCCGTCGATCAGGTTGCCGTCGTCGCACTGCTCGCCGGGGTCGAGGATGCCGTTGCCGCAGCCGCTGAAGGTGCAGTTGTTGTCGCAGCCGTCGCCGTTCACCTGGTTGCCGTCGTCGCACTGCTCGCCGGCCTGGTTGACGACGCCGTCGCCGCAGCGCGCCGGCACCCAGTTCTTGGCCGCGGTGCCGGTGACGGTTCCGGTCTGGGGCGGCCCGGCGAGCACGATCCCCTGCTTGGTGGGCACCTTGAACTCGAGGCCGATCGGCACGGTGAACGACGCCGAGGCGGTGATCGTGTCGCTGCCGGTGACGCCGAACGTGTTCGTGTAGGTGACGCCGAAGCTGCCCCCGGCGCCGGTCGTGCCGTTGAACGTCTGGGGACCGGACGCGCCCGTGATCACGATCTGGAGGGCGTGGTTCGCGATCGGAGAGGCGTTGGTGTCAAGCAGGGTGGCGGTCACGCTGTGGGTGGTGTCGGTGGGCAGGTAGTTCGTGGCGCTCGCGGGCGTCACCGTGATGCTCTGCGGCACCGGCGGCAGGCTGCCGCACTGCGAAGCGGCGGCCGCGTCGATCTGCGCGGCGCGGGCGACGACGTCGGAGGGCCCCGTCGGGACGAACGGGTCGGTGAGCGACCAGATCGCGGCCTGCACGGCCGCCGCCTCGCGGTTCTGGTCCGCGAGCGCGCCCGGGATGTTGTTCGCGGTCGGGAAGGCGTTGTTGAGGATGTAGAGGACCGCGCACGGGTAGGTCGGCGGCACCTGGGGCTCGGTGTCTCCGAAGCTGATCCCGTGCTGGATGTCGACGCAGAAGGAGTTGGTCTCGGGGCCGCCGTCGATCCGGATGTGGAGGACGCCGGTGAAGTAGAGCGTCTCGGGGTTCCCGTTGAGCGTCCCCTGGACCGTGTTGTAGAGGCCCTGCCCGAGGCTCGTGAGCGTCGCGTTCGCCGCCAGGCTCGGCCGGGCGCCGAGCCCGAGGCCGAGCGCGAGACCGAAGCAGCTCAGGGTGCGGCGGGTGAGGGTACGCATGGGGTTCTCCGAGGCATGCGAGGCCCCGTTCGCCCGGGGCCGGCTGGCGGGCTTCTACGCACGGCCGCCCCGCGCTGTCAACGAAAAAACGGCCTATCGCCGGCGCTTCATGAGGTCGTCGAGGAGGAGGCGGAGCCGGGCCGCCGCGGGGGTCTCCGGGCGCGCCGGAACCGACTCGAGGAAGGCGATCCAGGCCGCGGGAAGCCCGTGCTCGCGGGCCCCGGCGACGACCAGCTCCACGTAGCGCGTCGAGGGTCGCAGCGAGGGGTCGCGCTGGACCGACACGAAGGTGACTGCGCTCGGCGGCACGCCGGCCGCGGCCGCCAGCGGCTCGACGGCGATCTCCCGCCGGGCGTAGTTGCCGAGCGGCACCCCCTCGGTCGCTTCGAGGTGGCCGAGGTCGTCGGCGCCGATCTCGTAGAGCACGCCGAGCACCTCGGCCGCCGCGTCGGCGACGATGTTCGCGTACGCCTCGCCGACCGCCAGCAGCGACGGCTTGTCGAAGACGAGCCGCCAGCCGGCGGCGCGCGCGGGCAGGGCGCGCCGGAAGGCGATCCCGCGGCGCCCGCGGAAGGTCGCGGTCTGCATGTTCGAGCCGTACGCGAAGTACCAGACGGTGCTCATCGGGAGCGCGCCGCGGGCGATCCTGGCGGCCGGCGCTCGCCGGCGCAAGCGCGGCGATCCCTGGCGCCCGCCGCCGCCCGGCGGTAAGAGGGTCTGGTGGCGACGGTCGCACGACTCCTCTTGGGGCTCGCGCTGCTGACCCTGCCGGCGGAGGCTGCCATGGCGTTCGCGATCTCGAGCTCCGCGTTTGCCCCGGGGGGCACGATCCCCCGCGAGCACACCTGCGATGGGGCGGACCGCTCGCCGCCGCTCGCGTGGCAGGGAGCCCCGGCGGGCACGAAGGCCTACGCGCTCATCTGCGACGATCCGGACGCCCCGGCGGGGACGTGGGTCCACTGGGTCCTCTACGACCTGCCGGCGAGCACGAGCGCGCTGCCCGAGGGCGTACCCCCGAGCGCCACCGTTCTCGAAGGGGCGCATCACGGCGTGAACGACTTCCGTAAGACGGGCTACGGCGGCCCATGCCCGCCGCCCGGAAAGCCCCACCGCTACTTCTTCAAGCTCTACGCCCTCGACGCGCCGACCGGGCTCCCGCCCCGCGCCACCAAGGCGAAGGTGCTCGAGGCGATCGAGGGGCACGTGCGCGGGCAGGCGGAGCTGATCGGTGTCTACGGGCGCTGACATCCGGGCCGTCGACTGCTGGCTCAACCTGCCGATGGGGATGCCCGGGCACCGCCCGGAGTTCCTGGTGCGGGTGGCGCGCGAGTACTTCAAGCGCGAGAAGGAGATCTTCGAGCCGACGCCGCTCGAGGAGTTGCTGCGCCAGATGGACGCCGCGGGCGTCGAGCGCGCCATCATCACGATGGACGCCGGCAACCCCGAGCCGGCGCACGAGATCGCGAAGGCGTTCCCCGGCCGCTTCATCACCTCGGCGGTCGTCGATCCGACGACCGGCATGGCGGCGGTGCGGCTCCTCGAGCGCCTGGTCGCGCATCACGATCTGCGCCTTGCCCGCATCGTCCCCTTCCTCATCAACCGGCCGCCCAACGACAAGGTCTACTACCCCGTCTACGCCAAGTGCATCGAGCTCGACCTGCCGATCTCGATCAACACGGGCATCCCGGGGCCGCCGATGCCGGCCGAGCCGCAGCGGCCCCTTCATCTCGACGAGGTCTGCCTCTTCTACCCGGAGCTCAAGCTGATCATGGCCCACGGGGCGGACCCGTGGTGGGGCGAGGCGATCCGGCTGCTGCTCAAGTACCCGAACCTCTACCTTATGACGTCGGCGTACGCGCCCAAGTACCTGCCGCCCGAGCTGATTCACTTCATGAACACCCGCGGCGCCCACAAGGTGCTGTTCGCCTCGGATCACCCCGTGCTCTCCTTCGAGCGCTGTCTCCGCGAGGCGAGCGAGCTGCCGTTCCGCGACGGGGTCCTGGCCCGCTATCTGCGCGAAAACGCACTGGCTTTGTTCCGTTGGGAGCAAACGGACGCGGTGCCGTCCGTTGCAACACACGGGCCGCTATAGTACCGCTTGGGGGCTCCAGGATGAGCATGGTCATGCCTCGGAGCGCCCGCGATCCCCTCGCGTGGCTCGGGCTGTCGCTCGTGCGTGGCCTCGGGGCCGCGCAGGCCCTCGAGCTCGCGCGCCTGGCCGGCGGCCCCCGGCAGGTTCTGACCGCTCCGGCCGCGGCGGGGCTCGAGGCTGCGGCAGTGGCCGAGGCGCTCCGGGAGGCCGAGGTCGAGACGGCTCGCCTGGCCGCGGCGGGAGCCACGCTGATCACCTGGGGCGATGGGGGCTACCCGGCCCGTCTGCGCACGATCGCCGATCCGCCGCTCGTGCTGGCGGTGCGCGGCACGCTCGGCGGGGACGAGGTGGGGGTTGCCGTCGTCGGCGCCCGGCGCGCCAGCCCCTACGGCCAGCGCGTCGCCGCGGAGCTGGCGGCGGGGCTCGCCGACGCCGGGCTCACGGTGGTGAGCGGCCTCGCGGCGGGGATCGACGCCGCGGCGCACCGCGCGGCGCTCGCCGCGGGCGGCCGTACGCTCGCCGTCCTCGGCACGGGGATCGACCGCGTGTACCCCGCGTGGCACGCCGCGCTCGCCGGCGAGATCGCGCGCCGCGGCGCGCTGATTTCGGAGCTACGCTGCGGCGCGCCGCCGCTCGCGCACCACTTCCCCCAGCGCAACCGCCTGATCAGCGGGCTCACGGTGGGGACGGTGGTCGTGGAGGCGGCCTGCGGCAGCGGCTCGCTCATCACGGCGCGCTGCGCGCTCGATCAGGGGCGCGAGGTCTTCGCGGTCCCGGGCCCGGTCGGGAGCCCGCAGCATTGCGGCTCGCACCGGCTGATCCAGCAGGGCGCGAAGCTCGTCACCGGTGTCGAGGACGTCCTCGAGGAGATCGCACCGACGCTGCGGGAGCGGGTGGCTGCCGCGCGCGCAGCGCGCGCCAGGGCCGTGCTGGCCCCGGTCGAGCGTCGCGTGCTGGAAGCCGTCGGAGGGGAGGAGGGACACGTGGACGACGTGATCCGCCGCGCGGGCCTGCCCGCGGGAACGACGCTCGAAACGCTGCTCGCCCTCGAGCTGCGGGGGCTCGTCGAGCAGCAGCCGGGCAAGCGCTTCCGCCTCCGGGCGGCGTAGCGCCGCCTGCGCGCCCACAGACACATGGCCAAGCATCTCGTCATCGTCGAGTCGCCCGCCAAGGCCAAGACGCTCGGCAAGTATCTCGGCCGCGACTATCAGGTGAAGGCGTCGATCGGCCACGTGGTCGACCTGCCGAAGTCGAAGCTCGGGGTCGATCTCGCGCAGGACTTCGCGCCCGAGTACCACGTGATCCAGGGCAAGGCGAAGGTGCTGAGCGAGATCAAGGCGGCGGCGAAGGACAAGGAGCACATTTACCTCGCGCCCGACCCCGACCGCGAGGGCGAGGCGATCGCGTGGCACATCTCGCAGCGGCTCGGCCGCCGCCGGCGCAACGTCCACCGCGTGCTGTTCAACGAGATCACGAAGAAGGCGGTGCTCGAGGCCATCCGGCACCCGGGGCCGATCGACAAGAACCTGGTCGACGCGCAGCAGGCGCGCCGCATTCTCGACCGCCTCGTGGGCTACCAGCTCTCGCCGCTCTTGTGGAAAAAGGTGCGCCGCGGCCTCTCGGCGGGGCGGGTGCAGTCGGTCGCCGTGCGCATCATCTGCGAGCGCGAGCGCGCGATTCGGGCCTTCACGCCCGAGGAGTACTGGACCGTCGAGGCGCGGCTCGAGGGCGCCGAGCCGCCGCCGTTCGCGGCCCGGCTCGCGGAGATCGAAGGGCGCAAGCTCGACCACAAGCAGCTCCGGCTCGACACGAAGGCGGCCGTCGACGCGGTGCTGGCGGGGCTGCGGGACGCCGCGTGGACGGTGACCAAGGTCGAGCGCAAGGAGCGCCGCCGCCACCCCACCCCCCCCTTCGTCACCTCCCGCCTCCAGCAGGAGGCCTCGCGCAAGCTCGGCTTCCAGCCCTCGCGCACCATGCGCATCGCGCAGCGCCTCTACGAAGGCGTGGAGCTGGGCGACGAGGGCGCGGTCGGCCTCATCACCTACATGCGCACCGACTCGACCCGCATCTCGGCCGACGCGGTCGCCGCCGTGCGCGAGTACATCGGCAGCCGCTACGGCGCCGCCTACCTGCCCGAGGCGCCGAACGTCTACCGCTCGAAGAAGGACGCGCAGGACGCGCACGAGGCCATCCGTCCGACGGCGATGGCCCACGACCCCGAGTCGGTCGCGCGCCATCTCAGCCGGGAGGAGCTGGCGCTCTACACGCTCGTGTGGAACCGCTTCGTGGCAAGCCAAATGGCCCCGGCCGTCTACGATGCCACCGCGGTCGACATCGAGGCCGGCCAGTGCCGCTTCCGGGCGAGCGGGCAGGTCATGAAGTTCGACGGCTTCATCCGCGTGTACACCGAGGGCCTCGACGACGGCGAGCGGGCGGACGCGGAGGAGGAGGGCGAGGGGCAGCTCCCGCCGCTCGCCGAAGGCGACCGGCTCGCGCTGCGGGAGCTCGTGCCCGAGCAGCACTTCACCCAGCCGCCCCCCCGCTTCACGCAGGCGACGCTCATCAAGGAGCTCGAGGAGAACGGCATCGGCCGCCCGTCGACCTACGCCTCGATCATGGGCACGATCCTCAACAAGGAGTACGTGGTCGAGGACGAGCAGCGGCGCCTGCGGCCGACCGAGCTCGGCTTCCTGGTCACCGACCTGCTGGTCGAGGCGTTCCCCGACGTGCTCAACGTCGAGTTCACCGCCGGCATGGAAGACGACCTCGACCGCATCGAAGAGGGCCGGGAGGCATGGGTGGCGGCGCTGCGGCGCTTCTGGGAGCCGTTCGCGCGCGACCTCGAGCGGGCCGAAGTCCACATGCGCGACGTCAAGCGCGAGGAGCGCCCGACCGGCATCCCGTGCGAGAAGTGCGGCAAGGAGATGGTGATCAAGTGGGGCCGCCGCGGCGAGTTCCTCGCCTGCAGCGGCTATCCCGCCTGCAAGAACACGAAGAACTTCGCGCGCGACGACGACGGCACCATCCGGCCGCTCGCCGCCGAGGTCACGGACGAGACGTGCGAGAAGTGCGGCCGGCCGATGCAGATCCGCTTCGGCCGCTTCGGCAAGTTCCTCGGCTGCTCGGGGTATCCCGAGTGCACCAACGTCCAGCCGCTGCACAAGCCGAAGCCCACGGGCGTCGCCTGCCTCGGCTGCGGGCAGGGCGAGATGATGGAGCGCCTGTCGCGCCGGGGGAAGATCTTCTTCAGTTGCAGCCGATACCCGGACTGCCAGTTCGTGGCGTGGGACCGGCCGGTGGCGGTGCCGTGCCCGCGGTGCGGGGCGGGCTTCGTCACCGAGAAGGTCACCAAGCGCTACGGCACCGTGCGCCGCTGCATCAAGGAGGGCTGCGGCTGGCAGGAGCAGCTCGAGACCGACGACGGCGAGACCTACGCGCCGCTGCCCGAGCGGCGGGCCGCCGCCAAGGTGCGCCGCGCGCCGGTGCGCGAGCCGAAGCCGCGGGCCGCGGCCGCGGAAAAGGCGGCGGGCAGGCCGCGGCGCCGCGCGGGGCGGAGCGGCGCGTGAGCGAGCGCGTCACCGTGATCGGCGGCGGGCTCGCCGGGGCGGAGGCCGCCTGGCAGGTCGCCCGCGCCGGCCTCGGCGTCGACCTCTGGGAGATGCGGCCGCAGCGGCCGACCGCGGCGCATCAGACCGACTGGCTCGGCGAGCTGGTCTGCTCGAATTCGTTCCGCAACGCGACGCTCGAGACCGCCGTCGGGCTCTTGAAGGAGGAGATGCGCCGGCTCGGCTCGCTCGTGATGCGTGTCGCCGACGACCACCGGGTTCCGGCCGGCGCGTGTCTGGCGGTCGACCGCACCCGGTTCGCCGCGGCGCTCACGCGCGCCGTCGAGGAGGAGCCGCGCATCCGGCTGGTGCGCGAGGAGGTCACCGCGATCCCCGAGGGGCTCACGATCCTGGCCACCGGGCCGCTCACGTCGCCCGCGCTGTCCGAGGCGCTGCGCGTGGCGCTCGGCGCCGCCCACCTCTACTTCTACGACGCGATCGCGCCCACGGTCACCGCCGACTCGATCGACATGACCGTCGCCTGGCGGGCGTCGCGCTACGACAAGGGCGGCGAGGACTACGTGAACTGCCCGCTCGACCGCGCGCAGTACCACGCGTTCGTCGACGCGGTGCTCGCCGCGGAGAAGGTCCCGACGCGCGACTTCGAGCGCTGCATCTACTTCGAGGGCTGCATGCCGATCGAGGAGATGGCGCGCCGGGGCCGCGACACGCTTGCCTTCGGGCCGATGCGGCCGGTCGGGCTGGTCGATCCGCGCACCGGCCGGCGGCCCCACGCCTGCGTCCAGCTCCGCCAGGACGACGCCGAGGGGCGCCTCTACAACATCGTCGGCTTCCAGACCAAGATGACGCACCCCGAGCAGCGGCGCGTCTTCCGCACGATCCCGGGTCTCGAGCGTGCGGAGTTCGTGCGCCTCGGCAGCCTCCACCGCAACACCTACGTCGACGCGCCGGTGCTGCTGCTCCCGTCGCTCCAGGTGATCCGGCGCCGCCGTCTCGTGCTCGCGGGCCAGCTCGTGGGCGTCGAGGGGTACGTCGAGTCGGCGGCGATGGGGCTGCTCGCGGGCCTCAACGTCGCGCGGCTGGCGCGCGGCGAGGCGGCGCTCGTGCCGCCGCGGACCACCGCGCTCGGTTCGCTGCTCGCCTACATCACTCAGCGCGGGCGCCGCGAGTTCCAGCCGATGAACGCCAACTACGGGCTCTTCCCGCCGCTCTCGCGCCCGCTGCGCGGGCGCGAGAAGAAGCTCGCGCTGGCGGAGCGGGCGCTCGCCGAGCTGGCCGCGTGGCAGGCGCGCGCGGGGCTCGCGCCCGCGCCGGCGGAGCGCCGACTCGCGTGATGCCATCCGCCGCGCGCGACGGAAGGCCGGTCGCCGCGGTGCTCGACGTCGGCACCAACTCGGTGCTGCTGCTCGTGGTCGCGCTCGGCGCCGGCGGCCGGGCGCGCGTGCTCGACGAGGCGCTGGTGACGACGCGGCTCGGCGCCGGCCTCGCCGCCGGCGGGACGCTCGACGCGGCGGCGCGCGCGCGAACCACCGAGGCGGTGGTCAGCCTCGCGGCGCGGGCGCGCGGCCTCGGGGCGGACCACGTCTGGGCGCTCGCCACCGGGGCGGCGCGGCGGGCGGCGGACGGCGCGGCGTTCGCGCGCGCCCTCGGCGCGGCCGCGCGCGTGCCGGTCGAAGTCCTCTCGGGCGACCGCGAGGCCCGCCTCGCCTACGCCGCCGTGGCCCACGGCCTCGACGTCGCCACGGGCCCGCTGCTCGTCGTCGACGTCGGCGGGGGGACGACGGAGCTGGCGCTCGGCGACGGCGGCACGCCCGGCGAGACGGCGAGCGTCCCGCTCGGGGCCCTCGCCCTCACAGAGGCGCACCTGCGCGACGATCCCCCGTCGCCCGCCGCGCTCGAGCGCGTGCGCGCGGCGGTCGCGGCGGTGCTCGCCGATGCGCTCCCGCTGCGGCGAGCCCGCGCGGCAGGTGCGCGCCTGGCGGCGTCGGGCGGGTCGGCGACCGCGCTCGCGGCCCTCGCCCTCGGTCTCGAGGGCTACGACGGCCGCCGCGTGCACGGGCACGTCCTCGACCGCGCGGCGCTGGCGGCGCTCGTCGCGCGGGTGACCGCGTTGCCGCTCGCCGCGCGCGCCCGGCTCGGTGCGCTCGACCCGGGACGCGCGGCGATCCTGCCGGCGGGCGCGCTGGTGCTCGCGGGCGTCGTCGAGACCGCGGACGCCCCGGCGATCACGGTGAGCGACCACGGCGTGCGGCACGCCTACCTGCGCGAGCGGCTGGCGGCGGCCGGCATGGTGGCGGACCTGCGCGGGGAGCCGGCGTAATGACTCCCGAGGCGCTGGCGGCGGCGGGCGTCCCCGACGCGGCGGCGGTGCTCGCGGCGGCGGCTCCGGTCGCGGGCTGGCTCGCGGCGGCACCGGCGGACGAGGTGCGTCGCGGGCTCGCGGCGGCGGCCGACCCGGTGGCCGCCGCCCACGGCCTCGTGCGCCTGCTGGCGGCGGGGGACGCCCCGCCGGTGCCGGGCCGCGTGGCGCCGCTGCTGCGGGTGCTCGGCGGCAGCCCGCGGCTCGCCGCCGCGCTCGCGGCCGAGGGGCCGGCGTGGCCGGGGCTCGTCGACACGATGCTCGGGGTCGCCCGGCGTGACCTGGCGGCGCACGCCGGGGCGCTGGCGGCGGCGGGGGTCGCCGGGCCCCTGCCGCGGGCGGCGCTTCAAGCGGGGCTCCGCCTCTACCACCGCGGCGAGCTGGTGCGCATCGGCGGCCGCGACCTCCTCGGCCTCGGGACGGTGGACGACACCGTGCGCGAGCTCTCCGCGCTCGCCGAGGCCCTGATCGAGGTCGCGCTCCAGAGCGTGCGCGCGCGGCTCGCGGGGGAATGGGGCGCCGTGGATACGGGCTTCACCGTGCTCGGTATGGGCAAGCTCGGCGGCGGGGAGCTCAACTACAGCTCGGACGTGGACCTCGTCTACGTCTACGAGCGCGACGGCGAGCTGCCCGGCGGCCGGACCGTTCGGGAGCTTTTCACCCGAGTCGCCGAGGAGGTGACGCGTGCGCTCGCGGAGGTGACCGCCGACGGCCTCTGCTTCCGCGTCGACCTGCGGCTGCGGCCCGGGGGCCGCGAGGGGCCGGTTGCGGTCTCACGCGCGGCCGCGCTCTCCTACTACGAGACCTGGGGACAGACCTGGGAGCGCGCGGCGTGGCTCAAGGCGCGGCCGGTGGCGGGCGACCGCGGCCTCGGGGCGGGGCTGCTCGCCGAGCTCGAGCCCTTCGTCTATCGCCGCTATCTCGACTTCGGGACGATCGAGGACCTCGAGGCGATGAAGCGGAAGGTCGACGTGTCGCTGCGCGATCCCGACGCGCGCGCCCGCGACGTCAAGCTCGGGCGCGGCGGCATCCGCGAAGTCGAGTTCTTCGTGCAGGCGCAGCAGCTCGTGCACGCGGGCAAGGACCCGCGGCTGCGCGAGCGCGGGACGCTGGCGGCGCTCGCGCGGCTCGCCGAGTGCGGCTACGTGCCGGCCGCGCGGGCCGACGCGCTGGCCGAAGCGTACCGCTTCCTGCGTGACGTCGAGCACAAGCTCCAAGTCGTCCACCAGCGCCAGACCCAGCGCCTTCCCGCGGACCCGGCCGAGGCCACGGCCCTCGCGCGGCGGCTCGGCTTCCTCGGCCCCGACCCGCACGCCGCCTTCGCCGCGGCGCACGCGCGCTGGACCGGCGTCGTGCACGACGCGTTCGACGGCCTCTTCCACGGCGCCGAGGCGGAGCGGCGGCGCGAGGAGCAGCCGGCGCTGGCGGCGCTCGTCGAGGAGCTCGACCAGGAGGAGCGGGTGCGGGCGGGTCTCGGCCGGCTCGGCTTCCACGACGCCGGCGCCGCATATCGCAACCTCCGGCTGCTGCGCGACGGGCCGCCGCACGCGCCCGCGTCGCCGCGGCGGCGCCGGGCGCTGGCCGAGCTGGCCCCGTCGCTGCTCGCGGAGATCGCGCGCTCGGCGGCTCCCGACCGGGCGCTCCATCACACCGCCACCTTTCTCGACACGATCGGCGCGCGCACGAGCTACCTCCACCTCCTGCTCGAGAACCCGGGCGTGATGCGGCTTCTGGTCGGTCTCTTCGCCAGCAGCGAGTATCTCTCCCGCTTCTTCCTGCGGCACCCGGAGCTTCTCGACAGCCTGGTCCGCGCGGACCTCGTCCAGGTCCGGCGCAGCCGCGACGACCTCGCGGCGGAGCTCGGCGCGCGGCTGGCCGCGGCTCCCGACCTGGAGGCCGAGCTCGACGACCTGCGCCGCTTCCGACACGAGGAGTTCCTGCGCATCGGCGTGCACGACATCGAGGGCGAGCTGCCGCCCGACGAGGTGAGCGGCCAGCTGAGCGCGCTCGCCGAGGTGTGCCTCGGCGCGGCATGCGACCTCGCGCGGCGCGAGGTGCTCCGGCGTACGCGTCTGCCCGCCGAGCCGCCGACCGACGGGCTGGCGGTCCTCGGCATGGGCAAGCTCGGCGGGGCCGAGCTCAACTACAACTCCGACTTGGACCTGATCTTCGTCTACGACCCGGGCGCGCCGGCGTGGTGGACGGAGCGGATGCCCGCGCACGACTTCTTCACGCGCGTGGCGCAGCGCGCGATCAGCTTTCTCCAGACGGCGACGCGCGAGGGCATCGCCTACCGGATCGACACGCGGCTGCGGCCGTCGGGGAACCAGGGGCCGCTCGTGTGCTCGCTCGAGGCCTTCGAGCGCTATCACCGTACGAGCGCGGCGGTGTGGGAACGCCAGGCGCTGGTGAAGGCCCGCCCGCTGGTCGGGCCGGCGCCGCTGCAAGCTCGACTCGAGGAGATCGTCGCGGCCTGCGTGTACGGCCGCGGGCTCGAGGCCGCGGAGGCGGCGGAAATCGCGCGGCTGCGCGAACGGATGGCGCACGAGCGAGGAGCGGACGACGGCGGTCGGGTGAACATCAAGACGGGGCGCGGCGGCTTGGTCGACGTCGAGTTCTTGGTCCAGGTGCTCCAGCTCCGCCACGGCCACGATCACCCGGCGCTGCGCGTGCGGGCCACGGGACCGGCGCTCGCCGCCCTCGCCCAGAGCGGCCTCTTGCCCGCCGAGGACGTGCGCGTGCTCGCGACCGGCTACGACTTCCTGCGCGCGCTCGAGAACCGGCTGCGGCTCGAGCGGGACCAGCCGGTCGAAGCGATCGACACCGACCCTGCGGCGCTCCTTTCGCTGGCGCGCCGCCTCGGCTACGGCGGCACCGACGCGGAGGCCGTCGGGCGGCTGCGCGCCGAGCACGAGCGGACGCGGGAGGCCGTCCGCGCCGTGTACGAGCGTTGGCTCCGCGCCGGCTGACGCCGGGCCCGCGGTTTGCCTCGCGTCGGGGCTTCGGGCTACGTGGGAGGGGTCATGCAGAAGACCGAGCGCATCTGGCTCGACGGCGCCCTCGTCCCCTGGGACGAGGCGCGGGTGCACGTTCTCACGCACACCCTGCACTACGGGCTCGGCGTGTTCGAGGGGATCCGCTGCTACGAGGGGCATGACGGGCGCCCGGCGATCTTCCGCCTGCCCCAGCACGTCGACCGGCTCTACGGCTCGGCGCACGTGCTCGACCTCCCCATGCCGGTCGAGCGCGCGCAGCTCGCCGAGGCGTGCTGCGAGGTGGTGCGGGCGAACCGGCTGCGCGCGTGCTACATCCGCCCCATCGCCTTCATGGGGGACGGCGAGATGGGCCTCGCCGCACGCCCGGCGACGCGCGTCGCGGTGGCGGCGTGGCCGTGGGGCGCCTACCTCGGCGACGAAGGGCTCAAGCACGGCATCCGGCTCAAGACGAGCTCGTTCATGCGCTTTCACCCGAACACGCTGCTCACCAAGGCGAAGGCCTGCGGCCACTACGTCAACTCGATCATCGCCAACCGCGAGGTCCGCGCGGCGGGCTACGACGAGGCGCTGCTGCTCGACGTCGACGGCTACGTCGCCGAGGCGAGCGGCGAGAACATCTTCATCGTCGCCGGCGGTCACGTGAAGACGACGCCGCTGCCCACCGTGCTCGGCGGGGTCACGCGCCAGGCCGTGCTCGAGCTGTGCGCGGACCTGGGGATCCCCGCCCGCGAGGAGCGCTTCACGCGCGACGAGGTCTACCTCGCCGACGAGGCGTTCTTCACCGGCACCGCGGCGGAGATCACACCCATCCGCGAGCTCGACGACCGCCGCGTCGGCGACGGGCGCCCGGGCCCGATCACGCGCCGGCTCCAGGAGCTGTTCTTCGGAATCGTGCGCGGTCAGGAGGGCCGGTACCGCTCCTGGCTCACGGCGGTCTGAGCGCCGCGCGCGCCGGCGCCGTCTTGCCTTCCCCCCGGCGCGTCAGGTAGCTATCGCGCGCTGGACCGGCCGTGCGCGGCCGGTCGAGGGGAGGGGAAGCATGCGATCGTTCCTTCTGCTGGGGGTTCTCGTCGGCGGGCCGCTCGTGCTGGCGGGCTGCGGCGGCTCCCAGGAGGCGCCGAGCACCACGACGCCGAAGCCGACGACCGCCGCGGGTCCGTCGACCACGGCGCCCGCGCCGGCGCAGGGGACGAGCGAGGACGAGGAGTACGAGCTCGACGTGATCGCGGAGGCCGATCCCGACGAGGGCGCCCCGCCGCTCAAGACCCAGTTCACCGCGTCGGTCGAGGAGGAGAGCGGGGGCCCGTTCTCCTTCAAGTGGGACTTCGGCGACGGGCAGACCAGCACGGAGCAGAACCCGGTCCACACCTACGACAAGGTCGGCGAGTACACCGCGACGCTCACCGTCACCGATCAGAAGGGCAACAAGGGGAGCGACGAGATCGACATCTTCGTCGAGACCGACGAGGACACGGGCGACGGCGGCGACGGGGCGAAGCCCGAGTAGGGGGAAGCGGTCGCGCGGCGCTACGGGCAGGCGTCGTCGACCTGCTGCTCCGCCCACTCGAGCGCGCTGAGCGCCGGGGCGAGCGCGGCGCTCGCCTCCCGGCAGCGGTAGGTCCCGGCGGCGACGCAGCGCCGGAGCGCGGCTGCGCGCTCGTCGGCCGCCTGCGCGGCCTCGCGCCACCGGGCCTGCGCTCGCGGGCAGGGGTCGAGGGCGAGCTGCGGCGCCACCGCTTCGATGAGGCCGCGCGGGGGAGGCGCGGCAGGCGGCTCCGGCGCCGCGGCCGCCGGGCCGGCGGGCGGCGGCGCCGCCGCGGGCGATGCCCCGCCCACGTCGATCACCTCGATCTGCCCCGGGGAGTGCAGCACCATCTCCGGACGGCCCTGGAAGCGGCGCACGAGACCGCTCACGCGCACCCGGCGCCCGAGGTAGAGGCGCTCGGGCCGCCGCGGCAGGTCGGTGATCATCGGGATGAGCAGCACGGCACGGAAGGCGCGGGGGTCGTCGGCGGCGAACTCGAGGACCAGGCCCTCGCCGGTGAGCCGCGCCGTCGCCACGTCGCCCTCGACGGTGACGAACTCCCCGACGTGCGCGCCGGCCTCGCGCCAGGGCACGGTGGGCGTGGCGGCCGCGGCGCGCACGAGGCCGGGCCCGAGTGCGAGCGCAAGGGCGAGGAGCGCGCGGCGCGTCGGCATCGGCGTGTGGGCTCTTAGCCGCGCCGCCGCTCCGGCGCAAGGTCGGGGGGGCGCGCGGCGCGACGTCTAGCGCGGCGGCCGGCCGCCGCCGGAGCCGCGCTCGCGGGCCTCGCTCACGGTGAGCGGCCGGCCGCCGAAGGGCTTGCCGTTGAGGGCGCTCACCGCGGCCTGCGCCTGCTCGTCGCTCGCCAGCTCGACGAACGCGAAGCCGCGCGGCCGGCCGGTCTCGCGGTCAGCGACGATCCGGATCTCCTCGACCTGGCGCCCGTCCTGCTCGAAGAGCGCGCGAAGCTGACCTTCCTCGCACTGATATGGAAGGTTCCCTACGAACAGCCTCTTTCCCATTCTAGCTCCCCCGGACCGGCGACGAAGCGCCGTCGGAATGGGGGCCTTCTAGCATGCCCGCCGCGCGGCGGTCTAGGAGGCCGCGCGCGCTGGTCCGCCCGGCCCCAGACGCCCGCCGCCGGGCGTCACGGCGCCAGAGGACGGCGAAGAGGGCGAGGGTCGCGAGCAGGGCGGCCGTCCCGACCGCGAGCGGCACCCCGCGTCCGGCCGCAGAGGCGGCGGCGACGCGCAGCGTGGCCTCCCCGACCACCGCCTGGTGGACGCCCTCCCAGTCGTACTCGAAGAGGGCGTACATCGGATACGCGCTGCCGACGAGCGCGCTCGCGTTCTGCACGACCAGCGGCAGCTCGACGTGGCCCTGCGCCGGCACCTGGGCGGGCTGGCTCTCGGGGTCGGTGGTGAGCTCCGCCGGGAGCGCCACCACCACCCGCCCGGCGACCGCCCGCGGGCCCGGGTCCTCGAGCCGGAGGCGGGCGGTGCCGAAGGTCGTGACCGGTCCGGCGACCAGGCCGGCGCGCACCGGTCCCGCGGGCGCCCCCGGCGTGCGCACGAGGTGGACGAGCAGCGCCGAGAGGGGGTAGCCGTTGGCGTCGGCATAGCGCACCCGGATGACGAGCGGGAAGGCGCCGGCGGCGGGAGCGGGCGGCAGCGCGAGATCCCACCGTTGCCGCCCTCCCGGATCGAGCGCGGCGACCGCTTCGGCGGGGCGCGGCCGGTCGAGCCACGTCACCTCCGGGGCGATGTGGCGCGCCGTCTCGCCGCCCGCGTTCGTCGCCGTCAAGCGCAGCGTCGTCGCCGCGGCCGCCACGGTGGTCTCGGCGTCGAGCCGGATCGTGATCGCGCCACCCGCGGGCGGCGCGAGGATCGCCGGTACGGCCGCGGCGACGAGGGCCGTTGCCCGTGCGGCCCGAAACGCCCGCGTCATCCGACGGCGAGCGTCCGGGCGTGCTCGGCGACCACGTCGGCCGGACACCACTGGATGAACCAGTGCGCGGCGGCGAGCAGGATCACCGCGTCGTCGACCTCGCCGAGCACGGGGATCACGTCGGGGATCAGGTCGAAGGGGAACACCACGTAGGCGGCCGCGGCGACGAGCATCGCCTTCGGCCAGAGCGAGACGCGGCGGTCGCACAGGAGCCGCCAGTAGAGGCGGACCAGCCGCGGCAGATGCACGAGGACGCGCAGCATCTGCCAGCGCGACGGCCGCGCGCTGTCCGAGGTCGCCGTCATGGGGCGCCACCATAGCACGGCTGCGGGCCTGCCGCTTGAGCCTGGTCGCCGACCTGGGCTAAGGGCTCGGGCGAACACGGACGCCCCCGCCGGGGGCGCCGCGGGAAGGAGAGCCACGTGGAAGAGGAAATTCGCTTCGACGACATCGAGCGGCTGCGGTCGAAGGTGAGCGACGCCTTCGGCGAGTGGAGCGAGCCCGTCGAGGTCACCCAGGACATGATCAACCGGTTCGCCGACCTCACCGGCGACCATCAGTGGATCCACGTCGACGTGGAGCGCGCCA
Source organism: Binatia bacterium (assembly GCA_035295465.1). GTDB lineage: Bacteria > Desulfobacterota > Binatia > DP-6 > DP-6 > DATGIZ01. Next base: position 24,611 of record DATGIZ010000002.1, read on the forward strand.
AGCGCGAGAGCCCCTTCGGGCGCACGATCGCGCACGGCTTCCTCACGCTGAGCCTGCTGCCGGCGATGCGCAGCAAGCCCACGTGGAAGGTCGTCGGCTACGGCAACGCCACGAACTACGGGGCCAACAAGCTCCGCTTCGTCTCGCCGGTTCCTGCGGGGGCGAAGGTGCACGCGCACTCGCGGCTGGTCGGCGTCGAGTCGCACCCGAAGGGCACGCAGGTCACCCAGGAGATCCAGGTGCACGTCGTCGGCAGCGACAGGCCCGCGCTCATCTACGAGATGATCGTGCTCTACCACCCCGCCGTGAAGCGCGCCTAGGCGCCCGCGGCCGTCCATGCGGAGCACGATGCAGGATCGGCCGCTCACGGTGGCGGCGTTGCTCGAGCACGGGGCGGCGATCTACGGCGACAGCCGCGTGCTCACCTGGACGGGCGGGGGATTCCACGAGGCGAGCTTTGCGACGGTGGCGGCGCGGGCCCGGCGGCTCGCCGCCGGGCTCGCGCGGCTCGGCGTGGCACCCGGGGACCGTGTGGCGACGTTCTGCTGGAACGGCCAGGCGCATCTCGAGGCGTATCTCGCCGTGCCGGCGATGGGGGCGGTGCTGCACACGCTCAACGTCCGCCTGTTCCCCGAGCAGGTCGCCTTCGTCGCCACGCACGCGAGCGACCGCGTGGTGCTGGTGGACGACGCGTTGCTCCCGGTCCTCGCCCGGGCGCTCGGCGCGATGCCGACGGTCGAGCGGGTGATCGTGATCGGCGACGGCGACGCGAGCGCGCTCGGCCGCCCCGTGATCCGCTACGCGGAGCTGCTCGCCGCCGAGGAGCCGCGCTTTACCTGGCCCGACTGCGACGAGCGCAGCGCCGCGGCCATGTGCTACACGAGCGGCACCACCGGCGACCCGAAGGGCGTCGTCTACAGCCACCGCTCGACGTACCTCCACTCGCTCGCCGCCTGCGCCGGCTCGACCTACGCCCTCTCCGAGCACGACCGCATCCTGCTGATCGTGCCGATGTTCCACGCCAACGGCTGGGGGCTCCCGTACGCCGGATGGCTGACGGGCGCCGACCTCGTCCTGCCCGGCCGTTTCCTCCAAGCCGAGCCGCTCTGCGAGCTGATCGCCGCGCTGCGCCCGACGGTCGCCGCCGCCGTGCCCACGATCTGGAACGACATCCTGCGCCACGGCGAGGCGGCCCCGATCGACCTCTCCTCGCTGCGGCTGGTCGTGTGCGGGGGCTCCGCGGTCCCGCGCAGCCTCATGGAGCGCTTCGAGGAGCGCTACGGGGTGCGCATCGTGCAGGCGTGGGGCATGACCGAGACGAGCCCGATGGCCGCGCTGGCGCTGCCGCCGAAGGGCACGCCGCCCGAAGAGGCGATGCGGTGGCGGGCGAAGACGGGGCGGATCGTGCCCGGCATCGAGCTGCGCGTCGTCGATGCCGAGGGACGGCCGATGCCCTGGGATGGGCGGTCGGCGGGCGAGATCGAGGTGCGCGGCCCATGGGTGACGGGCGGCTACTACCGCGAGGACGCGCCCGAGAAGTTCCACGACGGCTGGCTGCGCACGGGCGACGTGGGGACCGTCGACGGCAAGGGCTTCGTGCAGATCACCGACCGCGTCAAGGATGTGATCAAGTCGGGCGGCGAGTGGATCTCGTCGGTCGAGCTGGAGGGCCACATCATGGCGCATCCCGACGTGCTCGAGGCGGCGGTGATCGGCATCCCCGATCCGCGCTGGGACGAGCGGCCGCTCGCCTGCGTCGTGCCGCGCCCCGGCGCGCGCCTCACGCCCGAGGCGCTGCGCGCGTTCCTCGCGGCGCGCGTGGCGAAGTGGTGGCTGCCCGAGCGGTGGGCGTTCGTCGACGCGGTGCCGCGCACGAGCGTCGGCAAGTTCGACAAGAAGGCGCTGCGGGCGCTGTGGGCGGCGGGCGGCCTCGCGGCGATCGATGCGCCGGCGGCGCGCTGACTCAGGCGAGCGCCAGCGCGAGGACAGCGGCGGCCCCGATCAGCCCGAGGCGGCTGGTCACGAGCCCGCGGAACGCCCCGCGTCCGATCGTGGCGGCGAGCCCGAGCTTGAGGAGCGTGTTGGCGAGCGCGCCCGCGGCCGTGGCGCGGGCCGCCACCGCGAGCGGCAGGCCCGTGGCGGCGCCCTTCACCATCGACACGGTGAGCGCGTCGACGTCGGTGAGGCCGAGGAGAGCGCCGGTGACCAGCACGCCCGGCGAGCCCCAGCGCGTGCGCACGGCGTGTACCGCGAAGAGCACGAGCTGGAAGCCGATCGTGGTCTGGAGCGCGCCGCGGAGCTGGAGCGGGTTGGGGGGCGTGGCCGCCCCGGCTCCCCGAGGGCGCAGCCGCGGCAGCCCGAGGAGCGCCGCCGCCGCCCCGGCGGCGGCGGGGGGCGCCAAGTAGGGCACGAGGGCGCCCCCGAGCGGCGGGTGGAGGAGCGCGGTCGCGGTCAGCGTGCGCACGAACATCATCGCCGAGGCCGCCGTCGCCCCGCACGCGAGGGAGGCGCCGGCGGCGGGCTCCTCGCGGCTCGTGCGCGCGAACGCGAGGGTCACGCTGGTCGAGGAGACGAGGCCGCCCAGCAGGCCGGCGAGGACGTCGCCGCGCTGGGGGCCGGCCGCGCGGCGGGCGACGTAGCCGAGGAAGCTCAGGCCGGAGAAGAAGAGCACGAAGAGCCACAGCTCGCGTGGCCGCACGCCGCCGAGCGGTCCGTAGGGCCCCGCGGGCAGCAGCGGCAGGACAACCACCGCCATCACGGCGAAGCGTGCGGCCGCGCGCATGCCGGCGTCGTCGACCCAAGCGACCAGCGCATGGAGGCGCGACTTCTCGACCAGCAGCAGGACGGTAACGGCGACGATCCCGCTCGCCAGCGCGAGCGCGCCGGTGCCGGCCACGAACCCCGCCGCGAGCACCACCAGCGCCGCGACCTCCGTCGTGGCGTCGACGTCGCGCCGGCTCGCGGCCGCGTACGCGGCCACCACGAGCGCGGCGGCGGCCGCGAGGAGGACGGCGGCCGGGGCCGCGGCGCCGGCGGTCCAGAGCCGGCCCGCGGTGCCGGCGAGGCCGCCGAGCAGCGTGAACGTGCGCACCCCGCCGAAGCGCGCCGCGGGTCCGAGCGCGTGGCCCGACCACTGGCGCTCGACGCCGACGGCGGCGCCGCCGAGCGCGGCGCCGGCGATGACCGTGATAGTGTGCGCGTCCACGGTCATGCTGCGACCGTGGATAGCAGACCCCGCCGGGAGGAGGCGAGATGCCGACCACACCGCACATCGAGCGACACTTCCGGGCCGCCGACGTCGTGCGCGACCTCGTGATCGGCATGTCCGACGGCCTCACGGTGCCCTTCGCGCTCACGGCCGGGCTGTCCGAGGCGGTGGCGTCGACGGCGGTGGTCGTCACCGCGGGCCTCGCCGAGATCGCCGCCGGCGCGATCGCCATGGGACTCGGCGGCTACCTCGCCGCGCGCACGGACCGCGAGCACTACGAGGCCGAGCGGTCGCGCGAATGGGCGGAGACCGAGCAGATCCCGCACACCGAGCTCGAAGAGGTGCGCGCGATCTTCCGCGAGTACGGCCTCGGCGACGCGGAGACCGGCCCGCTGCTCGCCGCGCTCAGCGCCGACCGGGGACGCTGGGTCGACTTCATGATGCGCTTCGAGCTCGGGCTCGAGGCGCCCGCGCCGGCCCGCGCGGTGCGCAGCGCGCTCACCATCGCCGGCGCCTACGTCGCGGGGGGCCTGATCCCGCTCGCGCCCTACGTGCTGGTCGCGGCCCGCGGGCGCGCGCTTGCAGTGTCGGTCGCGGTGACGCTTTCCGCCCTCTTCGGCTTCGGCGTCGTCAAGGGCCGGTTCACCGGCCTCGATCCCCTGCGCGGCGGTCTCCAGACGCTCGTCACCGGGGGGCTCGCTGCGGCGGCGGCGTTCGCCATCGCGCGGCTGGTGACGTAGGCGGCGCTCAGGCGGCCTGCCGGCGGCGGCCCTCGGCGGCGAGCGCCCACACCTCGCGCCCCGCCCGCGGCAGGAAGACGAGGCCGATGAGCGCGTTGGTCGCGAGGAAGAGCGCGTGCGCGGCGAGGCTGTAGGCGAGCAACCCGGCCGCCGGCGCGTAGGCGCCGAGGAGCAGGATCCAGGCGGCCTGGCTCGTGCCGAGCTTGGCGACCGTGAGCGGCACCGCCGAGACGAGGAAGACGAGCGGCAGGTTGGCGAGCAGCACGAGGAGCGGCACGTCCATGCCGAAGAGGTGGAGGCCCACGTGCTGCACCACGATCGCCATGAGCAGCGACGCGCTCTTGATGCCGAGGATCACGAGGTAATCGATCAGCCGTGCGCGTCCGAAAGTTTCGAGCAGGCCGGGCGCGGGCCGCGCCACGCCGAGCGCCCGCAGCCCGTTGAAGTAGGCGAGCCAGCCGGCGAGCAGCGCGTAGAGCGCGAGGTAGGCGTCGCGGAGACCCGGCACGCTCGTGCCCGCGGCCAGGACGCCGAGCGAGGAGTAGAGCACGAGCTGATAGACCTCGACGAAGGCGAGGAAGAGCACCGAGCCGGCCATCGCCAGGAAGGGGATGCCCTCGCGCCGGTGGAGCCAAAGCGCGAGCCCGCCGTTGCCGACGTTGGAGTTGACCAGCGCCAGCAGGTACGTGACCGCGCGCACGGGCAAAACGTCGCGGTAGCGCACCGGGGTGTGGAAGCGCCGGACGACGGTGGTGACGGCGAGCGTGTCGATGAGGAAGTAGGCCGTCGCGTACGGGAGCACGAGCAGCAGGTACCAGCCCCAGCGCGCGCCGCGCAGCGCCGCGATCACCCCGCCGACGGGGACGTGGGCGAGCAGCAGGGCGAAGATCGCCGCCGTGAGCGCCCACGGGGCGATCCGCCGAAGCGCGCGCGCCGCGGTCCCCGCCATGGCCCGCCAGGGTGGGCCGCCGCCGGGCGCGACGCAAGCGCGAGCGGCCCCCGCGCGCGTGCCGCTCAGCGAGGCGGCCAGGCCGCCGCCACGCGGCCGCGGGGCGCGGGGCTCCCGCCCGTGGGCTCGACGGTGACCTCCACCGCCTCGGGGAGCGTCGTGAAGGCCGGGCCCTCGGCGATGAGCCGCGCGCTCCCGGCCGCGTCGGGCACGGCGGTGCCGAGCGACGTCCACGCGCCGCTGAGGCGCGCCCAGACCTGGTAGGTCATCCCCGCCGGCGGCGGCGGGAACTTGGAGAGCGTCACGACCGCGATCGGGGCGCCGGCGCGGCCGCGGTAGCGGGCGTGCGTCGCCGCCGGCATGCCCGGGAGCGGGGCGAGCCGGAGGTCGGCGGCGTCGCTCGCGGTGGTGAGCGAGAGCGCGCGGTCGTCGCGCGCGAGCCTGACGCGATCGGCGTGCCAGCGCACCGCGAGGAGCGCGAGGAGGGCCGTGAGGACGAGCGCGGCGGCCTGCGGTGCCAGCCGGCCGCGCAGCGCTTGCAGGGCGGTGCGGACGCGCGTCTTCGCGGTGCCGAGCGGGATCTCGAGCGCCTCGGCCACCTGTGCGTGCGTGAGGTCCTCGAAGAACGCGAGGCCGAGCGCCTGGCGCTGGCGCGGCGGGAGCGCGGCGAAAGCCGCCTGCACGGCCGCGCGGCGGTACGCGCGCCACGCCGCCTCGGCGGGCTCGGGGCCGTCGTCGGGCACGGCCGCCAGTCGCGCCCCGTCGGGATCGGCCTCGAGCTGCGGGCGGCGGCCGCGGCGGCGGATCTCGTTGAGCACGCGGCGGTGCGTGATCTGGAGCAGCCAGGGGCGGAACGCCCCGCGGCTCGGGTCGAAGGTCTCCGCCCGCCGCCACACGGCGAGGAAGACGTCCTGGACGATCTCCTCCGCGGCCGCGCGGTCGAGGCGGCGAAGCGCCGCGGCGAAGACGGCCGGCGCGTGGCGCGCATAGAGCGTCCCGAGCGCCTCCTCCGAACCCGCGAGGAGGGCGCCCACCAGCTCCTCGTCGTTCGGGTTGCCGTCGGGTGCCATCGTGGGACGGGGTGGCAGCCTATCGCATGCGCGCCGCCCGTTGCAGCTCATCGGGGCTCGGCGAGCCGGCGGCGCACCCGATCGGAGTCGGGAAATGCCGCCGCCAGCCGGAGGAGCGCGCGGCGGGCGTCGGCGGTCCGGCCGAGCGCCTCGAGCGCGTCGACCTCGAGCCAGCCGCGGCGCAGCCGGAGCCGGCGCGCGGTGGGTCGGACGACGATGCGATCGAGCGCGCGCAGCGCCCCGGCGGGGTCGTCGCGGTCGTCGAGCAGCGCCCGCGCTGCGGCGAGCGCGACCACGGGATCGCCCGGAAAGCGGCGGGCGGCGAGCCGCAGGAGTCGCGCGGCGTCGGCGGCCCGGCCCGTGCGCTCGTCGAGCCGCGCCTGCTGGTAGAGGCCCGCCAGGAAGAGGCGGCCGACGTCCGCCGCCGCGCCGCTGCGCACGCCGACGCCGGCGGCGTGCGCGTACACGAGGTCGCCCCCGCGCGCGCCCGTCTCGATCACGCAGCCGGCGCCGGCGAGCCCGAGCAGCGCGGCGGCGAGCCGGGCGCCGGCGGCGTGGCGGCGGCTGGCGAGCGCGCAGAGCTCGAGCGCGCTCACCCCGAGAAAGACGTCGCGCGTGCGGGCGCCCCAGGCGGCGTGCGCGCGCACGGCGGCCGCCGCGTGCGGCAGGGCTTCCGCCGCCACCCCGGCGTCCGCTCCGGTGCGCACGGCCACGACCGCCGCGCCCGTGCCGAGGAAGAGCAGCGCCGCGGCGGCCGGCCCGACGAACACCGGCCGTCCGCCGAGTGCGACCCAGCGGCCGAGGACCCCCAGCAAAAGCAGCGCGATCGCGAAGTGGACGATCAGCGGATGCCAGTAGCCCGTGTCAGTCGACCACCACCAGCTCACCGGTCATCTCCTCGTGTTTGCTGCCGCAGAACACGTCGCAGGCGAAGGGGAAGCGGCCCGTCCTCTGCGGCACGAAGCGCAGCCGCGTGGGCGCCCCGGGCTTGATGTCGGCGCGCAGCCCGAGGCCGCGGACCTTGAAGCCGTGCTCGCGGTCGAGCGAGACCAGCTCGAGCACGACCGGCACGCCCTTCCTGAGCGTGATCACGTTCGGCTCGTAGCGGAACCGCTGCGCGGTCACGTGGATCACCTGCTCGCGGGGCGCGGCGCTGGCGACGGCCGCGGCGAGCGCCGCGGCGAGACCGAGGCTGCGGATGGCCATCGCCTATCCCCGCACGACGGGCCACTCGGTGAGCCCGTAAGGCTTCCTGCCCCCGGCCTTCGTCTCGACGCTGCGGAAGCCGAGGCCCCGGTACGGCTGCGCTGGATTCCACGGCACCGGCGCCTTCTTCGGCACCGAGCCGGGCGCAGGCAGCCCGAACATCAGCGATCTGGCCGCGTGGTGCGCGATGTGTCCGGTCATGTGGTGGTGCTCCTGGTGGATGTGGCCGTAGAAGACGGTGGCGTACTCGAACGGCGTGAGGGCTCTGATCGCCTCGGCGCCGTCGCGCGTCGCCCAGTCCCAGTCCGGGTAGAGGTCGAAGAGCGGGCGGTGCGCGAGCACGACGATGGGCTCCTCGCGGCCGCGGCGCGCGAGGTCGGCGCGGAGCCAGGCGAGCTGCGCCGTGCCGAAGCTGCCGGTGGGATCGGAGACGTTGTCGAGCACGATGAAGTGCACGCCCCCGTGGTCGAAGGTGTAGTGCGTGTCGCCGAAGAGCTCCCGGAAGGCCTTGCCCTCGTCGAGCGCCGCGTCGTGCTCCCCGGGCATGAAGTGGATCTGCTTCACGTCGAGCCGGGCGACGAGATCGCGGAACTGCGCGAGGCGCGCGCGCCGCAGGCCGTCGTCGTCGGTCGTGTGCGTCAGGTCGCCGGTGAACACGATGAAGTCGGGCTTGTGAGCGAGCGCGTTCACCGCGGCGATCGCCTTCGGCAGCGTGCCCGCAGCGTCGGGGTTGGGTGGGCCCTGGAAGCCCCAGTGCGTGTCGGACATCTGCACGAACACGAAGTCCTTCCCGGCGCTGCGGCCGGCGGCGCGCGCGACGCCGGGCAGCGCCGAGGCGAAGGTCACGCCGGCCATGCCGGCCAGCGCCAGGAACTCCCGTCGGTCGATCGCGCTCGGCATGTCGATCCTCCCATCCCCGGTACACCGGCGTGGCGGCGTCGGATTGCTCCTCCGTCCCCGGCTGGATAGATCCTGCCGTCCCGATGACCGACGCGCCGTCCTCCGCATGGGGCCCGCTGCGGCAGCCGCTCTTCCGCGCGGTATGGCTCGCGGCCGTGGTCTCCAACGTCGGTACGTGGATGCACGACACGAGCGCCGCATGGCTCATGACGTCGCTCTCGACCTCGCCGCTCGTGGTGGCGCTCATGCAGACGGCGATGAGCCTGCCGTTCTTCCTCCTCGCGCTGCCGGCCGGCGCGCTCGCCGACGTCGTCGACCGCCGCCGCGTGCTGCTCGTCACGCAGACCTGGATGCTCGTGGCGGCGTTGGCGCTCGGCATGCTCGCGCTCTCCGGGCGCACGACGCCGTGGTCGTTGCTCGGGCTCACGTTCGCGCTCGGGCTCGGCGCGGCGATGAACGCGCCGGCGTGGCAGGCGATCACGCCCGAGCTGGTCGCGCGCGAGGACCTGGCGCCGGCGGTGGCGCTCAACGGCGTCGCGGTCAACGTCGCGCGGGCGGTCGGGCCGGCGCTCGGCGGCCTCCTCGTCGCGGTGATCAGTCCCGGCGGGGTCTTCCTCCTCAACGCGGCGTCGTTCGTGGGCGTGATCGCGGTGCTCGGCGCCTGGCGGCGGGCGCCGTCCGAGGGCGGCGCCCCGGCCGAACGCGTCGTCGGCGCGATCCTCGCCGGCGTCCGCTACGTGCGTCACGCGGCGCCGGTGCGCACCGTGCTCGTGCGTTCGGCGGCGTTCGTGGTCTCGGCGAGCGGGGTGTGGGCGCTCCTCCCGCTCGTCGCCCGGCAAGGGCTCGGGCTCGGCGCCGTCGGGTACGGCCTGCTCCTCGGCTGCCTCGGCGCGGGGGCGCTCGTCGGCGCCGCCGCGCTGCCCGGGCTCCGCCGCCGGCTCGGCGTCGAGCGGCTGCTCGCCGCGGCGACGGGTGTCTTCGCCGGCGCGAGCGCGACGCTCGGCGTGGTGCGCGTGGCGCCCCTCGCCGGCGTCGCGCTGCTCGGCGCGGGGGTGGCCTGGATGACGACGATGTCGAGCCTGCTCGTCGCCGCGCAGACCGCGGTGCCCGGCTGGGTGCGCGCGCGGGCGCTGGCGGTCACGTTCCTCGTGCTGCAGGGCGGCCTGGCGGCGGGGAGCCTTCTCTGGGGCACGGTGGCGACGCACGCGGGGGTGCCGACCGCGCTCATGGCGGCGGCGGGCGGCCTCGTCCTCGGTCTTGCCGTGGCGCCGGGTCACCGCATCGCGGGCATCGAGGCGCTCGATCTCACGCCGGCGGCCCGCTGGCCGCTACCGGACGCCGTCGGCGTCGAGGACCTCGACGAAGGCCCGGTGCTGGTGACGGTCGAGTACCGCATCGACCCCGCGCGCAGCGCCGAGTACGCGCGCGCGATGCGCGACCTCGCGCGCGTGCGCCGCCGCGACGGCGCGGTCGAGTGGGGGCTCTTTCGCGACGCGGCGGAGCCGGCTCGCTACTTGGAGACCTTTCTCGTCGACTCGTGGGCCGAGCACCTCCGCCAGCATGCGCGCGTGACGGCCGTCGACCGCGCGGTGCAGGAGCGGGCCGCCGCCTTCCACCTCGGGCCCGGCCGCCCGCTGGTGACCCACCTGATCGCCGCCCGCTGACGTGGCGCCCGTCCGCGGGCGGCTCCCCGCTACGCGCCGAGCTCGCCGAGCGTGGCGGCGAGCGGCGAGGCGGCGAGCGCGGCGGCGAGGTGGGCGGGCAGCGCCGCGCGGATCGCGGCAACCGCCGCGGCCGCCTCGCGCCACGCGGCGGCGGCCTCGTCGCGCCGGCCGAGCGCGTGCAGCACCCGCCCGTAGGCGACCAGGACGTGCCAGAGCTGCGGCGGGTTGCCGAGCTGGCGGGCGGCCGCGACGACCCCCGCGAGCAGCGCCTCCGCCTCGCTCGCGCGGCCGGCCGCCAGCAGGCAGCCGGCGAGGAGGCGGCGGGCGCGCACCAGGTAGCGGCGCGAGCCGGTGCGCTCGGCGGTCGCGAGGCAGGCCCCCAGGTGCTCGCGGGCCCGACCGAGGTCGCCGCGGGCGACCGCCAGCTCGGCCGCCGCCGCGCGGAAGTGCATGCCGTAGCGCCAGGTCATCCACTCGTTGCGCCGATCGCCGAGCACCGCCGCCACCGCCGCGAGATGGGGCTCGGCGCCCACGAGGTCGCCACGGACGAGCGCCAGGTCGGCCAAGTTGGCGTCGGCGTTCCCGGTCAGCTCGGGCGCCATGCGCAGCGGGCCGAGCTGCCGCGCGAGCTCGAGGCAGCGGTGGTTCGCCGCCTCGGCCTCGGCGAACGCGCCGAGCTCGCCCAGGATCCAGCCGCGCGTGTTCCACATCCGGGCGCGCCAGACCCGATCCCCGATCGACTCGGAGCGGGCGATGCCCTCGTCGAGCAGCGCGAGCGCTCGCCCGTACTCGCCGGCGCCTCCGAGGGCGATCGCCAAATGGCTCGTCGCCTCGGCGAGCCAGAGAAGCTCGTTCATCTCGCGCTCGTGCGCGACCGCTTCCTCGATGGTGCGAATCGCCGGCGCGTAGTCGCCGCGCCAGCTTTGCCCGAGCGCTCCCATGGCCCGTGCCCGTGCGGCCAGGGCGCGGTCGCCGGCCGTCTCGGCGAGGCGCGTGGCCTCGCCGATGCAGGTGACGGCCTCGTCGAGGCGACCGCGCACTGCCTCGACGAAGCCGACGACGTACGTCGCGTGCGCCGCCGCGACGGGCTCTCCCGCGGAGCCCGCGAGCGCCACGGCCTCCCCGGCGGCCGTGACGGCGGCGTCGAACTCGTGCGCCCACATCAGCGCATCGGCCAGCGCCGCATCGAGGTGCGCGGCCCGGCGCGGATCGTCGATCAGGGCGCGGGCCTCGCGGTAGGCGGCCACCGCCTCGGGGAACTCGCTCAGCCGGAAGTGCGCGTCGCCCTTGCCCTCGAGCAGGGCCGCGCGCCGGGGGGGCGGCTCGCCCAGGCGGGCGGCGACCGCGAGCGCGTGACCGTAGAAGTAGAGCGCCTCGCGGTTGGCGAACGCGGCGCGCGCCTTGTCGCCGGCCTTGGCGAGGTACGCGAGCGCGCGCGGCCAATCCTCGCCGCGCAGGAAGTGGTGCGCGAGCGTCTCCCAGTACTCCGGCAGGCGGTCGGCGTACAGCTCCTCGGTGGCAGCCCCGATCAGGCGGTGCAGCTCCTTGCGGCGCTGGACCAGCAGGCTCTCGTAGGCGACGTCGTGGGTGAGCGCGTGCTTGAACATGTAGGCCAGCTCGGGCACCCCCGACTTCTCGTAGATCAGCTCGAGCGCCCGCAGCTCGCCGACGAGCGCGTCGACGCCGGTGCCGAGATCGGCGGCCCGCTGCAGCAGGCGGACGGCGAACTCCCGCCCGATCACCGAAGCGATCTGGATCGCCCGCTTGGGCGCGTCGCCGAGCCGGTCGATGCGCGCCATGATCACGTCCTGGATGCGGTCGGGGATGACGATCTCGTTCGCCGGGATGCCGAGCGCCCAGCCGCCGTCGGAGCGCCGCAGCGCACCGATCTCCCGCAGCGACTTGGTCACCTCCTCGATGAAGAACGGGTTGCCCTCGGCCTTCGCGGCGATGAGGTCGCGGATCTCGGCCGGGAAGGTGGACGCCTCGAGGATCGCGCCCGCGAGCGTCGTCGTCTCCGCGGGCGTGAGCGGCTGGAGCGCGAGGCGGGTGACGTAGCTGCGCTCGGCGAGCGCCGGCCGGTAGCCGGGCCGGTAGGTGCAGAGGAGGAGCACACGGGCCGTGGCGAGCGCGTCGGCGACGTAGGCGAGGAAGTCGTCGGAGGCCGGGTCGATCCAGTGGAGGTCCTCGACGACGATCACCAGCGGCCGGCGCGCGGCGGCGCCGAGCGCGAGGCGCTTCACCGCCTCGAAGGTGGTGAAGCGGCGCGCGCTGGCGTCCATCGTCGCGACCGCGGGATCGCCCGGATCGACCGCGAGCAACGCGCGCAGGTAGGGCTCCGTCCCCGCCAGGTCCGCATCGAGGGCGCCGAGCCCGCGCCGGAGCTTCTCGACGATCGCCGCCTCCCCGTCGCCCTCGTCGATGCCGAGGCCGCCCTTGAGCGCGTCGATGATCGGCAGGAAGGGCATCTCGCGCCCGAAGGACACGCAGCGGCCCGCGAGCCAGCCGATGTCCTCCCCGGCGAGCCGCCGGCGGAACTCGTGCAGGAGGCGCGACTTCCCGATACCGGCGTCGCCGACGACGTAGACCACCTGGCCGCGGCCGCCAGCGACGTCGGCGAAACGCGTCTCGAGGGCGGCGAGCTCGGCGGTGCGCCCGACGAGCGGTGTGAGCCCCTCCTCGGGCGTCGCCACGAGCGGCGCGCGCGGCAGCGCCCGCACGACCTCCGCGGCAGCGATCGGCGCCGCCTTGCCCTTCAGGCGCAGCGGCCCCACCGGGCGGAGCGCGAAGCGCCCGGCGACGAGCTGGGCGGTCTGCGCGCTCACCAGGATCGTCCCGGGCTCGGCGGCAGCCTGGAGGCGCGCGGCCAGATTGGTGGTGTCGCCGATCGCCGTGTAGTCCATGCGGAGGTCGTCGCCGATGCGGCCCACCACCACCGGGCCGGTGTGGATCCCGATGCGCATGCGGAACGAGAGGCCGTGCGTGCGGGCGAGGTCCTCGCCGTAGCGGCGCAGCGCCGCCTGCATGTCGAGGGCCGCGCGCACGGCGCGCTCGGGCGCGTTCTCGTGCGCGATCGGGGCGCCGAAGAGGGCCATGATCCCGTCGCCCGTGTACTGGTTGATCGTGCCCTCGTAGCGGTGGACCTCGTCGCCGAGGAGGCGGAAGCACCGGTCCATGATGCCGTGGACCTCCTCCGGGTCGAGGCGCTCGGCGAGCGCGGTGAAGCCGGCGACGTCGGCGAAGAGGACCGTGACCTGCTTGCGCTCGCCTTCGAGCGCGCGGCCGGTGAGGATCTTCTCGGCGAGGTGGCGGGGCGTATACCCAGTTTCGCCGCCGCCGCCGTCGAGGGGGACGCCGCAGGCCCCGCAGAAGCGGAAGTCGGGGGGGTTCTCGTGCCGGCAGGCGGGGCACGCCGCCGGCAGCCGTGTGCCGCAGCGCCCGCAGAACCGTAGGGCCTCGGGAGCTTCGAAGCCGCAGGCGGGACAGCGCATCCATCTTTCGCCTTACACCGCCCGCGCGACGGGACGCCAGGGGCGCCGGCGGCAGCGGCCCGGGCTCAGGGGGTCGCGGGCTCCTTCACGAACGGCCCGTCGGTCTTCCGGAAGCCCGCGGGAATCGTCAACACCTCGGGGGGCGGCGCCTGCTCGCGCACCTCGAGGACCTCGGTCGTGCTCGACATGCGCATCGGTCCGGCCGCTTCGGTGATCGTCGTGCGCAGCGGGAAGCCCTTGACGCCGGCCATCGCTTCGGCGAGCTTGCCCGCGGGCCCCGGGATCGACCCTTGCGCGTAGCGCTGCCAGTCGCCGACGTCGCCGGGGCGCTCGAGGGCGTCGGTCGCCCACACCGAGCCGTGCACGGCACCCGCCTCGACCGTGTACTCCTTGGCTTCGTAGCCCGCGATCCGCTCGGTCCTCCCGGTGGCCTTGAGCTTCGGCGGCGCCTCGGCGCCACCCACCATCCGGCGGGCTTCGGGCGGCAGCTTCTCGAGCCGCTTCTGCATCTCGGCGGCGAGGTGCTCGCTGCGGCGGCGGACCTCGTCGAGCGGCGTCACCGAGTAGGTGTGCTCCTTCTTGTCGACGACCGTGAGCGTGCGCGCCTTCAAGTCGACGGTGACGCGGTTGCCGGCGTCGTCGTGCACGCTCTGCGTGGCGGTGAGGTACTCGGTCGACTCGTGCTGGCTCGTGCGGCCGTTGACGTCGCTCGTGACCCGCTGGCGGACGACGAGGTCCTTCGCGGCCGCGGGACCGGCGGCGAGAAGGAGGAGCAACCCGAGCGCCGAGCGGCACATGGGGCCGCCGTCTAGCCCACGCGCGGACGGCGATCAAGCGCGCGCTCAGCGGTGCTTGAACAGCCGCTCGAGCAGCGAGCCCGCGGCCCCGCCGAGGTCGCGCGGCACGAGGCCGCGGGTCACGGTCGTGACGAACTCGGGCGCCGGCGCGACCGTGGGATGGCGGGCCGGCCCGGTGATGCGCAGCGGGACCACGAGGCGCCCGCTCTCGTCGACGAGGAGCGCGCGCGCCGTGCCCGACTTGCCGAGGAGATCGGTCGTGAGCGCGGGCGAGGCGGCCAGGCGTACGGCGAGCGCGAGGCCGCCGTCGGCGGCGACGTCGCCTGCGCCGTGGAGCTCGAAGCCCTCGCCGGCGACCACGAGGTCGTCGGAGTGGAGGCGGCCGCCTTCGACGTGCGCCGAGCCCGCGAGCCGCGTGAAGCGCAGCCCCTGGTCGCCGAACAGGTCGGGGTAGCGGGCGCGCAGGCGATCGGCCTGCGCGGGCTTGACCAGCGGGCCGAGCGCGGCGAGCAGGTCGCGCCCGAGGGTGAGCGAGGCGCAGCGGCCACCGTCGACGGCGAACGTCGCGTCGCCCGCCGATCCCTGCCAGGCGAGCTTCGCGTCCGCCGAGGTGAAGTCGAGCGGGCCGAGCGTCCCGGCGCCCGTGCGCAGCGTGCCCCGGTACGACGGGTGCGCGACGCCGACGTCGAGCACGCCCTGGCTCACGATGCCGTCGACGCGGATGTCGCGGCCGCGCAGCCCGGCGCGCGCCTCGATCGGCATGGGCGCGCCGATCGCGGGCTCGTGCGCGTCGAGCCCGATGTCGACGAGGTCGAGGCTGCGCCCGCTCGCCTGGTCGACGTAATGGATCGTCCCGTCGCGCAGGCGTAGCAGCGCGAGCTGGAAGGCCCGGCCCGGCCGCCCGCCGCCGTCCCCCTCTCGGCCGTGGCCGTGGTGGCGGCGGAGCGAGTCGGCGTTGAGGTGGCCGGCCGCGTCGCGCACCAGGTCGATGGCCGGCGTGTCGACGAGCACCTCGTCCACGATCAGGCGCCGGTGGAGGAGGGGCCAGAGGCGCACGCGCATGGCGAGCCGGTCGGCGGTGAGGAACGGCCCGTGCGCCGCGAACGCCGGGTCGTCGGCGATCCGCACGCCGCGCAGTCCGAGGCCGAGGCCGCCGCGCAGACTGATCCCGACGGCGGTGGCCGAGACCTCGCGCCCGAGCGCCCGGCCGGCGGCCGCGAGCAGCCGCTGGCGCCCCCCGAGGACCAGCGCGGCCAACGCCGCGGCGATGAGCGCCGCCGCCAGCGCGACCACGCCCAGCGCGAGCGCCCAACGCCGCCGGGTCACGACCGTCCCGCTCGGCCCCTCCGCGCGCCCCGCCTACTGCTGGAGCCGCTGCTGGCGCTTCTCGAGCCGCTGCACCTTGCGCTCGACGCGCTTCTCGCGCTGCCCGACCGACTTGAGACCCGCGGCGACCTCGGCGAGCGCCTTGTTGACGTGAACCAGCGCCGCGGCGCGGTGGCCCGCGTAGTCGTGCGCCTCCGACTTGAGGCTGGCCTTCGCCGACTCGAGCGACTGCTGTGCGGCGACCATGCCCGGATGCTCCTGCGCGTACAGCGGCGCGGCCAGGTAGAGGATGCCGAGGATACCGAGAACGAGCGTATTGCGCATGACGAGACCTCCGTGCGGGCTCTTTAGCATCCCGGGGACGGGCGGGACAGAGGCGGGGCCCTCGCCATGCGCCGGCAAATCTGAGACAAGGCGCCGTCGGGATGCGAGAGCGGACGGTGGAGGACCCCTGCGTCGCGCTGAGCGGGGTGCGGATGGCCTATGGGCCTCGCGAGGTCTTCCACGACCTCTCCTGCGCGTGCCCGCGGGGGAGGATCACGGTCATCCTCGGAGGCAGCGGCTCGGGGAAGAGCACGATCCTGCGCCTGATCGGCGGGCTCGTGCGCCCGCAGGCCGGCCGGGTGCTGGTCGACGGCGAGGACGTGACCCGGCTCTCCGAGCGGGAGCTCTACCACGTGCGCAGCAAGCTCGGCATGATGTTCCAGGGCGGCGCGCTCCTCGACTCGCTCACGGTCTTCGAGAACCTCGCCTTCCCGCTGCGCGAGCACACGCGCCTCGGCGAGGCGGAGATCGCCTCGGCCGTCCACCGGCGGCTCGAGGCGGTCGGGCTCACCGGCGTCGACGCGCTGCTGCCCGGCCAGCTTTCGGGCGGCATGATGCGCCGGGTCGCGCTCGCGCGCGCGATCGTGCGCGACCCCGTGATCCTGCTCTGCGACGAGCCGTTCTCCGGGCTCGACCCGGTGTCGGTGCGGCTCATCGAGGGCCTGCTGCGCACGGTGAACGCGCGGCTCGGCAGCTCGATGATCGTGGTCTCGCACCACATCCCGTCGACCATGCGGCTGGCCGATCACGTGATCCTGCTGCTGCCGCACGCGGTCGTCGAAGGCTCGCCGGAGGCCTTGCGGCGAAGCCCCGATCCCGAGGTCGCGGCGTTCCTCGACGAGGGGGCGCCCGGCCCGGGCGCCGCGGCCGAGGCGCCGTGATGGGCGCGCTGGTGCAGGAGCTCGGCTGGCTCGCGCTGCGCTTCGTCGAGGACCTGGGCCGCCTCGCGCTCTTCGCCCTCGCGGTCGTGCGCGCCGCGCTCACCCCCCCGGTGCGCGTGCGGCTGTTCGTCACCGAGGTGTTCAAGCTCGGGGTGCTCTCGCTCGTGATCATCTGCGTCTCGGGGCTCGCCGTCGGCATGGTGCTCGGCCTCCAGGGCTACAACACGCTCGTGCGCTTCGGCGCGGAGCAGTCGCTCGGGGCGGTGGTGGGCTTGAGCCTCATTCGCGAGCTCGGGCCCGTGCTCACCGGGCTCCTCGCGACGGGCCGCGCGGGCTCGGCGACGGCGGCCGAGATCGGGACCATGGTCGCCACCGAGCAGCTCGACGGCCTGCGCATGATGTCGATCGATCCGATCCATCTGGTGGCGACGCCGAAGGCGCTGGCGATGGTGTTCGTCATGCCGCTGCTCTCGGCGCTCTTCATCTGCTGCGGGTTGTTCGGCGGCTACCTGGTCGGGGTGAAGCTCATGGGGCTCGACCCGGGGATCTACATGTCGAGCCTCCAGTCGGCGGTCGACTTCCACGACGACGTGCTCGGCAGCGTGCTGAAGGCGCTGGTCTTCGGCACGCTCGTGGGGCTCATCGCCACCTACCGGGGATACTCGAGCGCCCCGACCTCGGCGGGGGTGAGCGCGGCCACCACCGCCACGGTCGTGGTTGCATCGGTGAGCATCCTGATATTCGATTACTTCTTCACCGCGCTGTGGGGGGTTTGACGACATGAGCCGCGCTCCGGCGCGCGACTTCGTGGTGGGGTTGTTCGTCCTCGCCGGCCTGGCCGCGCTCGCCTACCTGTCCTTCAGCATCGGCGGCCTCGCCTACGGGGGCGCGGATGGGCTGCGGCTCTACGCCGACTTCGACCAGACGGGCGGGCTCAAGGCCCGTGCCCCGGTGGTGATCTCGGGGGTCAAGGTGGGACAGGTGGGGCCGATCACCCTGGGCAAGGATTACCGGGCGCACGTGGAGCTCGACCTCGACCCGAAGCTCGAGCTGCCCGTCGACACGACCGCCTCGATCGTGACCGCCGGCATCCTCGGCGACCGGTACGTCTCGCTCCAACTGGGCGGAGACACGACGCTTCTCAAGCCCGGCGACCAGATCACCTTCACCGAGTCCGCGGTGATCCTCGAGCGGCTGATCGGGAAACTCGTGCACAATGCCGATATCTCCTCCGGGGACTCCAAGACGGGGTCCAAGGCCGACTAGGCCGAGACTAGGAGCCACGTCATGACGCCGACCACCTCCCGCGCGACCCCCGTGCTGGCCCTGGCCGTCGCGCTGTGCCTGCTGCCGGCCTGCGCGGCGACGCGCGGGCCGGTCCCGTCGCCGGAGTACGACCCGCTCGAGGGTTTCAACCGCAAGATGTTCTGGTTCAACGACGAGGTCGACACGTGGGTGCTCGCGCCCGCGGCCACGGGCTGGGAGAAGGTCCTGCCCCGGCCGGTGCGGACCTCGGTGTCCAACTTCTTCGGCAACGTGCGCTTCCCGATCGTCGCGGCCAACGACCTGCTTCAGGGGAAGTTCGTCGCCGGCGCCAAGGACGTCGGCCGCTTCGCGGTCAACACGACCGTCGGGGTGCTCGGCTTCTTCGACCCGGCGAGCCACTGGGGCCTCGACCGCCACGACCAGGACTTCGGCCGGACGCTCGGCGTCTGGGGCGTGCCCGCGGGACCGTACCTCGTGCTGCCGCTCCTCGGCCCCTCGAGCCCGCGCGACGCGGGCGGCATCGCCGTCGACACGGCGTTCAGCGTGACGCCGTTCTTCGTGGACTGGTACTACCTGCTGGGGGCGCGCGTGATCGACACGGTCAACGCCCGCTCGTTCACGCTCGAGGAGGTGCGCAACGCCAAGGCCGCGGCGCTCGACTACTATGCCTTCGTGCGCAAGGCCTATCTACAACGGCGCCGGGCGCTCATCAGCGGCGAGGCCGAGCTGACGCCCGAGGAGCAGCAGGAGCTGTACTATCCGCATCTCGAGGAGGAGAACCCGTGACGCGCCTCGTTCCCGTCGTCGTGGCGGGTCTCGCCGCCCTCGTGCTCGGTGCGCCGGCGGCGCGTGCCGCCGGCGACGCCGCCCCCCGTGCCGTCGTCGAGCAGGTCACCACCGCCGCCCTTGCGGTGCTGCGCGACAAGAGCCTCGGCAGCGAGGAGAAGCGCAAGCGCCTCGAAGACATCGTGATCGCGCACACCGACTTCGCGACGCTCTCGCGGCTCGTGCTGGCGCGGAACTGGGGCCGGTTCTCCGAGGCGCAGCAGCGGGAGTTCATGGAGCAGTTCCGCCGCCACCTCGCGCTCACCTACGGGCGCAACGTGGAGAGCTACCACGACGAGACCGTCGACATCACCGGCGCGCGGCAGGAGCCCGGCGGTGACTGGACCGTGCAGACCAAGATCGTGCGCGGCGGCCCGGACGACATCCTGGTCGACTACCGGCTGCGCAGCCAGCCCGACGGGGGGTGGAAGATCATCGACTTCGTCATCGAGCGCGTGAGCCTGGTCGCGAACTACCGATCGGAGTTCCAGGAGATCATGAGCCATGGCGGCCCCGAGGAGCTGCTGCGGCTGCTCGCGGAGAAGAACGCGAAGGGCGAGCTGTTCAAGGCGCCCGGTTGACAAACGAACGCTCGTTCGCGTACGGCGTGCCCCGTGCGCATCGCCTACACGCCCGAGCAGCGGGCGCTCGCCGCGGAGCTGCGCGCCTACTTCGCGACCCTGGTCACGCCGGCCTACCAGGAGGAGATCGCCCGGACCGAGGGTGGTGGGCCCGAGTACCGCCGCGTGCTCCGGCGCCTGGGCGCCGACGGGTGGCTCGGGGTCGGTTGGCCGCGCGAGTACGGCGGGCAGGGCCGCTCGGCCGTCGAGCAGTTCATCTTCTTCGACGAGGCGATGTACGCGGGGGTCATGGTCCCGACCCTCACGATCAACGCGGTCGCCCCGACGCTCATGCAGTACGGCACCGAGGCGCAGAAGCGGGACCTGCTGCCGCGCATTCTCCGCGGCGAGTGCCACTTCGCGATCGGGTACACCGAGCCGTCGGCGGGCACGGACCTGGCCTCGCTGCGAACCCGCGCGGTCCGCGACGGCGACGGCTGGGTGATCAACGGGAACAAGATCTTCACCAGCCAGGCCGAATACGCCGACTATATCTGGCTCGCCGCGCGCACCAGCCCCGACGCGCCGAAGCACAAGGGCCTCTCGATCTTCATGGTCCCGACGAGCGCCCCGGGCTACAAGTGCACGCCCATCTGGACGATGGGCGGCTTTCGCACGAACTCGACGTACTACGAGGACGTGCGCGTGCCCGCCGAGGCGCTCGTCGGGCCGGAGAACGAAGGCTGGTGGCTCATCGTCACGCAGCTCAATCACGAGCGCATCGCGCTCATGACCACCGGCATGCTCGCCCGTTTGCTCGAGGACGTGCTCGCGTGGGCGCGGAGCACGCGGCTCGCCGACGGCCGGCGCGTGATCGACCAGCCGTGGGTGCAGCTCAACCTCGCGCGCGTGCGCGCGAAGCTCGAGGTGCTGCGGCTCGTCAACTGGAAGCAGGCGTGGAGCATCGCCAACGGCGCACTCAACTACGCCGACGCCTCGGTGGTGAAGGTCTTCGGCAGCGAGCTCAACGTCGAGGGCTATCGGCTCCTCCTCGAGGTCCTCGGCCCGGCCGCCGGCGTGCGCGGCGGCAGCCCCGACGCGGTGCTGCGCGGCCGGCTCGAGCACCTCTACCGCGGGCATGCACCCATCCTCACGTTCGGCGGCGGCACCAACGAGGTGCAGCGCGACATCATCGCGATGGCCGGGCTCGGCATGCCGCGTGAGCCCCGCGGGGCGATCTGAGCATGGACTTCGGCTTCACGCCCGAGCAGGAGGCGCTGCGCGAGCTCGCACGGACGATCTTCGCCGATCACCTCGGACACGAGCGGCTGAAGGCGCTCGAGGCCGCAGGGAAGTGGTACGACGACGCGTGCTGGCGGGCGCTCGCGCAGGCCCGCCTGCTCGGCGTGGCGGTCCCGGAGGCGCACGGAGGCAGCGGGCTCGGCCTCATCGAGCTCGCGCTCCTGCTCGAGGAAGCGGGACGCGCCGTGGCGCCGCTCCCGCTCGTCCCGACGCTCGTCCTGGGGGCGCTGCCGCTCGCGGCCTTCGGCACGCCCGAGCAGCAGCGGCGTTGGCTTCCCGGTGTCGCCGACGGCGAGGTGGTGCTCAGCGCGGGGCTCGCGGAGCGCGAGAGCGATGACCCCGCGGCGCCGGCGGCGACGGCCCGCTGCGAGGGGTCCGTCTGGCGCCTCGACGGCGTCAAGCTGTGCGTGCCCGCTGCGGAACGGGCCGCGCGCGTCCTGGTGCCGGCGCGCACGGGGGAGGGGCGCGTCGGGGTGTTCCTAGTCGATCCCCGCGGGCCGGGAGCGATCGTCGAGCGGCAGCTCCTCACCAACGGGGAGCCGCACGGGCGGCTCACGCTCGCCGGCGCCACGGTGGCCGCCGCCGACGTGCTCGGCGACCTCGTCGGCGGCGCGGCGCTCGTGCGCTGGATCGTGGCGCGCGCGCTGGCGGCCTACGCGGCGCTCCAGGTGGGCGTGTGCGAGCGGGCGCTGCGGATGGCGGCGGAGTACACCGCCGGTCGCGAGCAGTTCGGCCGGCCGATCGCGAGCTTCCAGGCGGTGCACCAGCGGGCCGCCGACGCCTTCATCGACCTCGAGGCGATGCGGCTCGCCGCCTGGGAGGCGATCGACCGGCTCGGCCACGACGAGCCGGCCGAGGACGCGGTCACGATCGCCAAGTTCTGGGCCGCCGAGGGCGGCCAGCACGTCGCGGTGGCGGCGCAGCACCTCCATGGGGGCATCGGCGTCGACGTCGACTACCCGCTGCACCGCTACTTCTTGTGGGCCAAGCACCTCGAGCTCGTGCTCGGCGCGGCGCCGCAGCAGCTCGCGCGGCTCGGGATGCGGATGGCCGAGGCTCAGCCGGGCGCGCCGCGCTCCGCGTAGGCCGCGAGCTGCGCCCGTCGATGGACCCCGAGCTTGGTGAAGACGTTCTGCAGGTGCTTGCGCACGGTGTGCTTGCTGATGCGTAGCGTCGCGGCCACGTCGGCGTTGCGCAGGCCGCGAACGACCTGACGCACGACCTCGCGCTCGCGCGGGCTGAGGCCGTCGAGCGCGGCATCCCGAGTCCAGTCGAGGATCTCCATGCCCGTCCGCCGTGCATCCGCCGTGCCGGAACGGCGCTTGCACCGCAGGCGGCGTGCGTCGGCGCGGTTTGCAGGCCACGGCGGACGCCGGTGCGGCGCATGCGCGCGCACGCTGGATCGTCCTGATACGCGTGTCACGATGGCTCACGAATCCCGACCGCGGCGCTCGCCGGCTGTCCGCCGCCGGCCGCGCCGTGGTAGAGCCGCAGACGTGGCGGACGCAGCCGGATGAAGCTCGCGCGCAAGCTGACGCTGGCCCTGGCGCTGGCGATCTGCGCCCTCATGGCGGTCTACGCCACCTGGGAGATCTCGCAGGAGGTGACGCTGTTCGACGCGGACATGAAGAGGACCGCGCGCATGGGGCGGGTGCTCGCGAGCGTCGTCGAGCAGACGTGGGGCACCGAGGGGGAGGAGGCCGCGCGCCGGCTGATCGCCAAGGCGAACCATGCCACCCCAATCGAGCTACGGCTGGTGACGCTCGACGAGCTGGCCCCACGCCTCCAATCCGAGCTCCTGGAGCAGCTCCGTCACGGCGAGAAGGTCTGCTTCACCCGGGACAACCCGGATGGCACGACCTCCCGCTACAAGTTGGTCCCGCTGCACCTGGCCGACGACCGTCGCTGGGCCCTCGAGCTCGTCGAGTCGCTGCGCGAGCGGCAGACCTACATCCGCACCAGCGAGACGCGCATCGTGGTCGTCGCCGTGACCCTCGTGGCGGCGTCGACCGCGGTGGTGATGCTGTTCGGGTTCTGGTTCGTCGGCCGTCCGATCCGCCAGCTCCGGGACCGGGCGCGGGCGATCGGCTCCGGGCACTACGAGGGGCGGCTCACGGTGCGGCAGCGTGACGAGATCGGAGAGCTGGCCGAGGAGATCAACGCGATGAGCGCACGGATCGCGGAGGCGCAGACGAAGCTCGCCGCCGAGACGGACGCGCGCATCGCGAGCATCGAGATGGTGCGTCACACCGACCGGCTCACGACCGTCGGCCGGCTCGCCGCGGGCATCGCCCACGAGCTGGGCACGCCCCTCAACGTGATCGCGGGGCGCGCGAAGATGATCGCGGCGGATGCGCCCGAGGGAGCGGAGAGCCGCGAGAACGCGCGCATCATCATGGAGCAGTCCGAGCGCATGGCGGCGATCATCCGCCAGCTCCTCGACTTCTCGCGCCGGCAGGGGCCGAAGCTCGAGACCACCAACCTGGCCGACGTCGCCGCGCGGACCATCGATCTGCTGCGATCGTTCGCCCAGAAGCGCGGGGTCGTCCTCGATCTCGAGGCTTCCGCCGGGCCGGTGCTGGTCCACGGGGACCCGAGCCAGCTCCAGCAGGTGCTCACCAACGTCGTGATGAACGGCATCCAGGCGATGCCCGACGGCGGGCGCGTCGCGGTGACGATCGCCCGGCGCGACGCGCACCCGCCGGGCACCGAGGCGCCGCGGGCACCGTACGCCTGCGTGACCGTCGAGGACCAGGGCCGGGGCATCCCGGCGGAGAACATCCCGCGCATCTTCGAGCCGTTCTTCACGACCAAGGGCGTCGGGGAGGGGACCGGGCTCGGGCTGTCGGTGGCCTACGGCATCGTGCAGGAGCACGGCGGATGGATCGAGGTCGAGAGCAGGGTGGGCCGGGGCGCGCGCTTCGCGATCTTCCTACCGGTGGGCGAGCCGGGCACGGTGCGGGTGGCGTCGTGAGCGGACCGAGCGGACGCGTGCTGGTCGTCGACGACGACCGCGGGATGTGCGAGATGCTCGCCGCCGGGCTCGGGAAGCTCGGCTTCGCGGTAACGTGGCGCACGGCGGCGGCCGAGGCGCTCGACGTGCTCGCGGCGAGCGAGGTCGACGTCGTGGTCACCGACCTCAACATGCGCGGCATGAACGGCATCGAGCTGTGCGAGCGCATCGTCGCCAACCGGCCCGACCTCCCGGTGATCGTGATCACCGCCTTCGGCAGCCTCGAGAGCGCGGTGGCCGCGATCCGGGCCGGCGCCTACGACTTCGTGACCAAGCCGCTCGACGTCGATGCGCTGGCCCTCGCCCTCGGCCGCGCCGTCCAGCACCGCACGCTGCGCGAGGAGGTGAAGCGGCTGCGGCGCGTGGTTGAGGAGACGCGCTGGTACGGGGAGCTGCTCGGCACGAGCCCGGCGATGCAGCGGGTCTACTCGCTCCTCGACCGCATCGTCGACTCGAGCGCCTCCGTGCTCATCACCGGCGAGAGCGGCACCGGCAAGGAGCTCGTCGCGCGGACGCTCCATCAGCGCAGCGCGCGCCGGGCCGGGCCGTTCGTCGGCGTGAACTGCACGGCGATGCCCGAGGCGCTGCTCGAGAGCGAGCTGTTCGGACACGCGCGGGGCGCGTTCACCGACGCGCGCAGCGCGCGCAAGGGGCTCTTCCTCCAGGCGCACGGGGGCACGCTGTTCCTCGACGAGGTGGGCGACCTGCCGCTCGCGCTGCAGCCGAAGCTGCTGCGCGCGCTCCAGGAGCGCAAGGTGCGCCCGGTGGGATCGGACGAGGAGGTGGCCTTCGACGCGCGCATCGTCGCGGCGACCAACCGCGACCTCGAGTCGGCGGTCGAGGAGGGCCGCTTCCGCGAGGATCTCTACTTCCGCATCAACGTGATCCACGTGCCGCTGCCGCCGCTGCGGGCGCGCGGTGGCGACGTGCTGCTGCTCGCGCAGCACTTCATCGACCACCACGCCGCGCAGGCCGGCCGGCGGGTGATCGGCCTGTCACCCGCCGCGGCCGAGCGGCTCGTCGCCTACACCTGGCCCGGCAACGTGCGGGAGCTCCAGAACTGCATCGAGCGGGCGATGGCGCTCACGCAGTACGAGCGCATCGCGGTCGAGGACCTGCCCGAGAAGATCCGCCGCTACCACCGCTCGCAGGTGCTGATCGCCAGCGACGACCCCTCGGAGCTGGTGCCCCTCGAAGAGGTGGAGCGGCGCTACATCCTGCGCGTGATGGAGGCCGTCGGCGGCAACAAGACCCTCGCGGCGCAGGTGCTGGGCGTCGGCCGCAAGACCCTCTACCGCAAGCTCGAGCAGTACGGCGCGCGCACCGGCCCCCACGACGAGTAGCGCCCGCGGCGGTGCACCCCGACACACGCGGGTCGTTTCGATCCGCACACCGCGTGGAGCCCCGCACGCGCCGTCGCGCGGCCACGGTCGGCACGGGGCGTGCACCGCCGCGGGAGGAATGGACCACCCGGCGGCGGCCGGCGGCGAACGGGGGAGCGGAGAGCGGGCGCTCATGCAGGCGGTGCTCGAGGACGCCGTCCGCTGCCTCGCGGGCCGAGGCCGCCCGTTCCCGCGCCTCCTCGCGGCGGAGGCGCGCGCCTGGGTCGCGGACCGCGACGCGTCCTGGCCGTTCTCCTTCGACAACGTCTGCCACGGCCTCGGGCTCGAGCCGGAGGCGGCGCGGGGAGCGCTCGCCGCCGTCGCCGAGGCGGCGCCCGCGGGGCGTGAGACGCCGGCGCGGCGCCGCCGGCGCTGGCCCGACGCCGCCGCGATCGCGCCGCTCATCCGCGCCGGCGAGCCGCTGCGCGCGATCGCCGAGCGCTTCCGCACGAGCGCGTCGGGGGTGTCGCGCGTCTCGGGAGGGCTCGTGACGCGGCTCAAGGCCGACCGCGACGAGCGTATCCGCGCGCTGCGGCGCGCGGGCTGGCGGGTGGCGGCGCTCGCGGCCCGCTTCGCGCTCTCGCGCAAGCGCATCCGGGAGATCTGCACCGGGGACGGGGAGCGGCCGGCAACGTCGACCGGCGTCACGCGGTGCGTCGCGGATCGCGCATGCGTGCACGCCGGCTGCCCGAAGGTACCAGCGTCGAAATTGTAGCTTGCTGGCCCTTGACAGCGGGCACGGGCCGGGCATGTACTCGGAGGCGAAGGCGTCGGCGAGGATGCTGGCTACTCGGACGCTGGCGCGTACACCAGGAAGGGGGCAAGGACAGATGAAGATCCGACCGCTGATGGTGTCCGTGGGGTTCGCCGCCCTGGCGCTCGGGCTGGCGGGGACGACGGCCTGGGCCGCCAACTCCTGCGTGCTCGAGGCGAAAGCCGAGTACCAGGACTGCAAGGCCGGGTGCCTGGACGCCTTTACCACCGCGAAGGATAGCTGCTTCAACAAGCTGGTGCTCTGCGTGGAGGCCTGCCAGACCCAGCGCCAGGACTGCATCGACGCCACCGGCCTGCCGGCGTTGCTCCAGGCCTGCAACGCCCAGACGCAGCAGGCGGTCCAGCAGTGCAAGACCGCGCCCGATCCGGAGACCTGCGAGGACCAGGCGCAGCTCGTGGGCTTCCAGTGCCGGCAGGCCGCGCGGCGGAACACGCCGGGCGTGAAGGCCTGCCGCCAGACCTTCCACGGCTGCATCGCGGCGTGCCCGCCGAACCCGGGCCCGACGGTGAATCCGGCCACCTGCCGCACGAACGCCAAGGATGCGTACGTGAGCTGCCTCGGGGACTGCAAGAACACCTTCAACGTCGAGCGCGGCGTCTGCCACGGCAAGTCTCCGGTGTGCGTGGCCGACTGCGGGGTGGCGCGCGAGAATTGCGTCACGCCGGTCGAGGACCAGCTGAACGCGGCGATCGCCGCCTGCCGCGCGACGCTGACGCAGCAGGTCGCCGCGTGTAAGGGTATCTATCCGCCCGGCAGCTCCCAGCTCGCGCAGTGCATCGAGAACGCGCAGGCGGCGGCGTTCCTCTGCCGCGACGCCGCCGGCGAGGCGGCGCAGCCGCAGCTCCAGGCCTGCCAGCAGGCCTTCGTCGGCTGCGTCCAGGGCTGCCCGAGCTCGCCCAGCGGCGCGTTCCTGGACGCCCCGCGCTAGCGGGGGCGCGCACCTCGTTTGCGGGCGGAGGGGCTCCCGGGCACGACCCGGGGGCCCCTCCGTCTTTGCGGGACCGCGGCCGTGGACACGGCCCCCGTTTCGCGCCAAGGGGACGCGCGGGGAGGCGCGGTTGACGACCCACGCGCATGCGATCCTGGGCCTCGGGCTCTTCTTCCTCGGCATGCGGCTCGTCGGCGAGCACCTGCGGCGGGTGAGCGGCGAGAGCTTCCGCCGCCTGGTCGCCGACGTCGACGAGTCCGCGGCGCTCGGCGCGCTGCTCGGGCTCGGCTTCGGCGCGCTCATGCAGAGCGCGACGGCGGTCACCTTCATCCTGGTGAGCATGGTCGAGGCCGGCCTCGTGTCGATCGTGAGCGCGCTGCCCGTCCTCACCTGGACGAACGTCGGCCTCACCGCGCTGGCGATGGTGGCCAGCCTCGACGTGCGGCCCTTTGCCGCCTACCTCGTGGGCGCCGCGGGCGTCGCCATGGCCTTCGTCCGCCGCCCGGCGGCTTACGCCGCGGCCGCCGTCGCGCTCGGTGTGGGCCTCCTCTTCCTCGGGCTCGCCGAGATCGGCGCCGCCGTGGCGCCGCTGCGCGCCGAGCCGTGGTTCGGCGCGCTGGTGGCCGCCGCGACCGGGACGGCGCCGGTCGCGTTCCTCGTCGGCGTCGCGCTCGGCGCGCTCGCGCAGTCGAATACCGCCGCGACGCTGATCGTGGTCGCGCTCGCCGACGGTGGGGCGCTCGGCGTGGCCGCGGCCGTGCCGGTCGTCTATGGCACCAATCTCGGCGCGATCGGGCTGCGCTGGGTCCTGTCGGCGGGGCTGCGGGGCTCGCCACTGCGCCTGGTCCGCTTCGAGGACCTCTTCTGCCTGCTCGGCGGCGCGCTCATGCTGCTCGCCGATCTGCTCGAGCGTGACGGGCACGTGCCGCTCGTCCAGGCGCTCGCGGCGACGATCACCGCCCGCCCGGGCCAGCAGGTGGCGCTCGCCTTCGTCGCCTCGAACTTCCTCCCGGCCCTGGCACTGGCACCGGTGCTGGGCCCGATCGGGCGCTGGCTCGGCCGCCGATGGCCGGCCACGTCGGAGGAGGAGGCCGCGACGCCGCGCTACATCGCCCCGCAGGCCCTCGACGACCCGCCGACCGCGGTCGACCTGGCGCAGAAGGAGCTGGCGCGCCTGCTGGCGGGCCTCGCCGGCTACGTGCACGCGCTGCGCAGCCCGGAGGCCGCCCGCGCGGCACACGTCGACGCGCTCGGGCGCGCCTTCCACGGACTCGCGGCGCGCATCGCGGAGTTCGACGCCGCGCTCGCCGGGCGGGAGCTCGACACCGCGACGCTGCGCCGCCTCGCGCTGTGCGAGCGGCAGCTCGCCCTCACGGGCTACCTGCAGGAGGCGTTGGTCGAGGTCGTCGCCGCGCTCGCCGAGACGTCGGCTCGTGCCCCGCGACCGGATCTGGCGAGCGACACGGCCGACGCGCTCGAGCCGCTGCTCGATGCCGTCGTCGCGACCATGCAGTCGCCCGATGTCGCGGGGGTCGCGCGCATCAACGCGGCCTACGATCGCGCGCGCGCCCAGGTGGCGCAGCTGCGCCAGCGGCTCGGCCCGGCGCACGACCCGGCGACGGAGGAGCTGGTCCGGGCGCTCAGCGCCGCGGATCTCGCCGCCTGGATGCTGCACCACTTCCGTAAGCTCGTTCCCGGCGTCGTGCCGGAACATCCTTGAACGGCGCGATTCGGGTTGCAGGGACGGGAATGGGCCAGGCGGCTCTTCTCTCGCACGAGACGCGTCGCATGCGGCCCGCCCACGCCCGGCGCCCTCGCCACGCGCGCCTCGCCCGGCACGTGGGTTGCTCGGGCTTGGGTCCGGGACGAGACTCGCCATGCCGGACGATCCGACGACGTTGATCGTGCGCTGCCGCTTCTGCGATGCGGTGGTCATTCGTACGCCGTTCTGCCTCCGCGACCCGGGGCCGCTCGAGCAGCACCTGCGGATGCGGCACCCCGAGCGGCTGGAAGTGCCGCTGCCGTTCGCGGTCCTGCTGCGCCACTTCACCCTCACCGCGAGCCACGCGGCCACGGGATGAGCGCGCTCAGCCGCCGTCGATCTCGGCCGGATTCGCCGCCGCGAGGCGCAGCCACAGCGGATCCTGCTGCTCGACGAGGCGCATCGTGACGTCGCCGATGAGCCACGGGCCGAGGAGGCGCAGGGCCTGGTCGCGCAGGCCGCGCACGACGGGGTAGGTGAGGGCGGACAGCCACGCGAGCTGCTCGGCGAGGTTCTGGACGGTGCGCACCGCATGGTGGCGCCGGGCCTCGTAGCGGGCGAGCGCCGCCGCGCGGTCGCCGGGCCGTGCCAGCTCCCACGCGAGCACCGTCGCGTCGCCGAGCGCGCTGCCGGCCCCCTGGCCCAGGTTGGGCGCCATCGCGTGCGCCGCGTCCCCGAGGAGCACGAGGCGGCCGTCGGACCAGCGGGCGCAGTCGACGCGGATGACCTGGCTCGGCACGAGGTCCTCGCAACGCGCGACGGCGGCGAGCGCCTCGCCGGCGACGGGCAGCGTGCGTGCCCACGTGGCGCGGAAGAGCGCGACGTCGCGCTCGTCGAGGGCCGCCCGCAGCGGTGCCGCCTCGGTCGAGCCGTAGAAGTAGGTGCCACCGTCCACGGGCGCGACCCCGAAGATGCCGAGGTCGGTCCAGTACTCCGTGAGCCCGTCGAGCGGGAGCGGTGGCCCGAGGCCGCGCACGTAGCGGTGGGAACGGTGCACCCGGGCGCCGAAGCGGCCCTGCTTACGAATGCGGGAATGCACGCCGTCGGCGCCGACGACGAGGTCCGCGGCGACGGCTCGTGTGCCGCCCGGCGCGCGGTAGGTCACCTCGCCGCCGGGCGACGCAGCGAGCACCTCGGCGTCGAAGCGGCACTCGACGCGCGGCTCCGCGAGCACGAGATCGACCAGCGCCGCCAGCAGCTCGCGGCGCCGCAGCACCAGCGCATGGTCGAGGCCGTCGGCGAAGCGGGGAACGGGAACGTCGAGGATGAGCTCGCCCGCGGCGTCGGCGACCCGCAGGCGGGTGATGCGTGCCCCGCGCCGCAGCAGGCGCTCGTCGAGGTCGAGGCCGTAGAGCACGGCGAGGCCGTTTGGCTGGAGCAGGATGCCGGCGCCGACGGTCCGGGACTCCGGCGCCGCCTCGAGCAGCGTCACCCGAGCCCCGGCGCGGGCGAGGAGCAGCGCGGCGGCGATGCCGCCGACGCCCGCGCCCACGACTACCACGTGCAGGTTCTCCATCGACGCGTTTTATGGCATTGCCGGACGCGCCGGGGAAGCTCGCCTTGCGGCCGGTTGACAGTCGGCGCGGCAGCGCCCTTCTATGCAGCATGGGCGAAGCGACCGAGAGCCGCGCGCTGCGCGCGCTGCGGGAGATCGTCGAGTCGGGGCGTCCGCTGGCGTACGTGCGCTCCACCGAGGAGGGCCGGGTCGCCGCGCTCCTGCGCGAGGCCGCGGCGACGCTCTTCTCGCCGCCGGCACCGCTGTGGGTGTGGAGCCTCACGGAAGGCATGCGCCGGGACGGCGGCGACGGCGCCGGCGAGCAGCTCGGCCCGCGCGCGGCCCTCGACTTCGCGGCGGCGCACGCGGGCCCGGGGATATTCCTGCTCAAGGACTTCCACGAGGCGCTGCGCGACGCCCCCGACGTGCGCCGTCGGCTGCGCGACGTCTACGCCGCGTGCCTCGACCGGAGCAAGCTCGTGGTCGTCTGCTCGCCGGTACGCATGGTTCCCGAGGAGATCGAACGGCAGATCGTCTACGTCGAGCTGGCGGTGCCGGACCTGCACGAGCTCGTCGCCTACCTGCGGCGGGAGGCGCCGGCGCTCGCGGCGGGCGGCGCGGCGGTCGACACCGGCGAGCAGACCGTCTTCCAGCTCGCCCGGGCGCTCCAGGGGCTCACCCTCGACGAGGCGCGCCACGCGATCCGCCGCGCGCTGGCCGGGCGCCACGCCCTCGACGCAGGCTCGGTGCCGGCGCTGCTCGAGGAGAAGCGCGTGCTGGTGAACCGGACCGGCATGATCGAGTACATCCCCACCGCGAGCAGCCTCGATCAGATCGGCGGGCTCGAGCTGATGAAGAAGTGGCTCGTCGAGCGGCGCAAGCTGTTCGAGATGCGCGACGAGCTGAGCGCGGAGATCGTGCCCAAGGGGGTGCTGGTCATGGGCATCTCCGGCTGCGGCAAGAGCCTGTGCATCAAGGCGATCGCGTCGTGTTTCGAGCTTCCGCTCTACCGCATCGACATGATCGAGGTCTTCTCCGGGCAGCACGGGAAGCCCGAGGGCGCGTTTGCCAAGGCCTGCCACATGCTCGAATCGATGGCGCCGGCGGTCGTTTGGTTCGACGAGATCGAGGCCGCGATCAACGCGCAGGCCAAGGAGGGCGAGCTCGGCCGCATCTTTGGCTTCTTCCTCACCTGGATGCAGGAGAAGACCCGGGGGCTGTTCGTCGGCGCCACCGCCAACCGCATCGACCTCCTGCCCGCCGAGATGATTCGCAAGGGCCGCTTCGACGAGGTGTTCTTCGTCGACCTGCCGCTCGACGACGAGCGCATCGAGATCTTCCGCGTGCACCTGCGGCGGCGCGACATCGATCCGTCGGGGTTCAACCTCGAGCCGCTCAAGAAGTTCACGCGCGGTTGGACGGGCGCGGAGATCGAGCAATGCGTGGTGGCGGCGCTCACCGCCGCGCGCCTCGAGGACCGCGACCTGACGGACGAGGACCTGCTCAACGCGACCGCGAACGTGGTGCCGCTCTCGAAGACGATGAAGGAGCAGGTCGACCACATCCGCAACTGGGCCTATGATCGCGCGGTGCGCGCGTCGCCGCGCGAGTTCGCCCGGTAGCGCCGCCGGCCCGTCAGGGCGCGAGGTCGGCCTCGAGCCGGCGGGCCTCCGCGGCGCGCTCGGCTTGCCCCGCCCGCTCGGCGGCGACCGCGGCCGCGGCCGCCTCGGCACGGGCCCCGGCGCGCCGGCCGCGATCGGCGAGCGCGTGCGCCAACTCGAGGCGGGCCTCGACGAACTCCGGATCGACGGCGAGCGCGCGGCGCACGAGGCGCTCGCCGGCCGCGGCGTCGCCGCCGAGGAGCCGCGGGAGGTGGAGGAGGAGGGAGCCCTTGCCGAGCAGCGCGTCGGCGTAGTCGGGCGCGAGGGCGAGCGTCCGGTCGATCTCCCGGCGGAGCCGGTGGACCTTCCAGAGGCTCAGGAGGCTCGCACCCGCGATGCGCGCCTCGCCGCCGACCGCACAGAACGCGGCGAAGTGCGCCAGCGCGTCGTCCTCGTGGTCGCCGATCGCCTGTTCGGCGAGCGCCGCGCTGCGGGCGAGCAACGCCGGCCGCTCGGCCGCCGGCGCGTCGGCGGCCTGCTGGCAGAGCGCGAGCGCCTCGCGCGAGCGCGGCGTGCCCGGCGGATCGGCGGCGCGCGCGGCGGCCGCGACGACGAGAACGGCGACGGCCACCAGCCGCAGCCGGACGCGGGGCCGTCGAGTCGCGGGAACCCCGGGCATCGTGCCCCCTCTAGCATGGATGCGGGTGGGGCCCGAGCGCTTGCGCTCGCGGACGATCCGGGGCAAGGGACATCACCCGATGGCCATGATCGCGCTGCGCTACGACCTGCGGGCGCCCGCCTTCGCGCAGGTGACGCACGAGGCGCTCTACCGCACCTGCCTCGAGCAGTGCGCCTGGGGCGACGCGCGCGGTCTCGAGCTTGCGGTGCTCTCCGAGCACCACGGAGTCGAGGACGGCTACATGTCCTCGCCCGTGACGCTCGCGGCGGCGATCGCCGGACGGACGCGGCAGATGCGCATCCAGATCGCCGCCGTGCTCGTACCGCTGCACGACCCGGTGCGCCTCGCCGAGCAGCTCGCGACCGTCGATCTCGTGAGCGGCGGCCGGGTCGGGCTGGTCGCCGGGCTCGGCTACCGCCAGGAGGAGTTCGACATGGCGGGCGTCGATCGCACGCGGCGCGGCCGGCTCCTCGAGGAGTACGTCGGGGTGATGCGGCAGGCGTGGAGCGGCGAGCCGTTCGCGTGGCGCGGGCGTACGGTCCGCGTGACCCCGAAGCCCTCGCGTCCGCCCGTGATCCTGATCGGCGGCTCGACGCCGGCGGCCGCGCGCCGCGCGGCGCGGCTCCGTGCGGGTTTCTTCCCCGCGATCGGAGATCGGACGCTGGTGGACGTCTACGATGCCGAGTGCCGCCGGCAGGGCTTCGACGGGGGCTTCGCCATGCTACCCGGCGGCCCGGGCTTCGTCCATGTGAGCGAGGACCCGGAGCGGGACTGGGTGCGCATTGCGCCGCACGCGCTCTACGACGCCCAGAGCTACCACGCCTGGCAGACGCCCGATCAGCGCTCGCAAGTCCACGTCGATGCGCGCACGGTCGAGGACGTGCGCCGCAGCGGCGTCTATCGTGTGGTCACGCCCGACGAGTGCGTCGCCCTCGCCCGGGAGGTCGGCACCCTGGTGCTGCACCCGCTCATGGGGGGGATGCCGCCGGAGCTCGGCTGGGCCGGCCTCGAGCTGTTCGCGTCGAAGGTGCTGCCGCGCCTGCGGGCGTGAGGGCGGGCCGTCCGGCCCGCCCTCCGCCGGACGGACCCTCAGCCCTGGTCGTCGCCCCCGTGGTGGTCGCCGTGCTGACCTGTGGGGGGCTCGTCTCCGCCGCCGCACGGGTGCGATTCACAGGACGGCGCGGTGGCCGCCGTGCCGTGGTGCGCTGCGCAGCTTTCGGCGGTGAGCATCGCGCACTCGCTCTCACCCTCGCCCGAGAGGCAGCAGGCGACGCGGGTCGCCGGCGGCGTCGGCGCGCAGGGATCGCCCTCGCACGACGTGCCCTGCACCACGGTGCCGCCCGCGCTGGCGCAATCGGCCTGGTTGTCGACGTGCTCGCACTCGACCTCCGGGTCCTCGTCGACGAATGCGCCGTGGGCGCTGTTCGCGATGCAGCACACGATCTTCTGGACGGGCGGCGGGGTCCCCGTGCACGGATCCGGGAGACACGACGTCGCCGGGCTCGGCGTCCCGCCGGCCTTGGTGCAGTCGGCCGGCGCGACGTCCTCGCACTCGGTCTCGCCCTCGTGGTCGCGGAGGCAGCAGGCGCCGGAGGCGGAATCGCCCGCAGGCTCGTCGCCGACCAGGTCGTCGTCGCCGCCCTCGTCGCGCACCGCGATCTGGCTTCCGCGCGGATCGAAGCCGAGGAGCGCCTCGCGGCCGTGCGGGCTCGTGCTGAGCTTGAGCTTGCCGCCGCCCGCGTGGTTGGTCGTGAGGGTGCCCACCTTCACGCCGCCGACGACGACGTCGAACGTCGCGTTCGGCGCAAGCCGCCTGGCGGTGACCACGAACCGGCCCCTGGCACCGTGCTTGAGCTGGAGCTTCGTCGCGCCCCGCGCCTTCGGCGCCTTGGCCGTCGGCACGAGCGCCGTCCTGAGCTTGACCGCCCCGGTAGCCCCGGCCACCGCGGCCCCGAGGACCGCCGCGCCGACGAGCGCGACGCCCAGGCCGACCCGCTTCCCCATCCGATCGATCATCTCCTCGCTCTCCTTCCCTGCCCCACGGGCGCGCCGCGGGGTCGCAGCATGGCTGTGCTCTCATGCTACGGGCAGGCCTCCCGGACACAAGCACGCGCATCACCGGCATGCGCCCTGAGCGAGATCATGGCTCCCCTCATTGACCGGGCTGTGGCAGAACCGCTAGCGTGACGACGTGGGTGCGGCGGCGCAGCGGCGCCGGATGGCGCGGCGTCTGACGGCGGCGATCCTCGGCCTGGCGCTCGACGTGCATGCCGCGCCCGCACCGCTCGGCACGCTCGTGGAAGCCGGCGGCGCGCTCTACCGTCGCTACTGCGCCGCGTGCCACGGCGTGGACGGCCGGGGCAACGGTCCCGTCTCGCCCGCGATCGGGGAGCGGATCCCCGACCTCACGCAGATCGCGAGGAGGCACGGCGGCAGGTTCCCGTTCCTCGGCACGATGCGGGTGATCGACGGCACGACCGCGCTACGCGCCCACGGCGTCTCGGAGATGCCGGTGTGGGGCGAGGTGTTCAGCCCGCAAGCGACCTGGTCCGCCGCCCAGCAGGCGGAGGCGCGGGGCAAGATCGTGCTGATCACCGAGTACCTGCGCAGCATCCAGGCGAAGTAGGATTCCCGCGCTCCCGACCTCAGCCGGCCGAGAGGCCGCCGGCCGCGGGGAGGTAGCAGCGATGGACGTAGTCCCGCACCATGCGCTCGGCGGTGAAGCGCGGCGCCAGCGTCCGCACGGCGTGGCGCACGCGCGCGACCCAGCGCGTCGGCACGTTGGCGGCATCACGCTCGTAGTAGAGGGGGACGACCTCCCCCTCGAGGACGCGGTAGAGAGACTCGGCGTCGCGGGCGTCCTGGACGGCGGCGTCGGCGTGCACCTCGCCGTCGCCGAACGCGAAGCCGTTGCGGCCGTCGTACGCTTCGGCCCACCAGCCGTCGAGCACCGAGAGGTTGAGGCCGCCGTTGAGCACCACCTTCTGGCCGCTCGTGCCGCAGGCCTCGAGCGGGCGCCGTGGCGTGTTCAGCCAGACGTCGCAGGCCTGCACCAGGTGGCGGGCGACGCTGATGTCGTAGTCCTCCACGAGCACGACGCGGTCGCGGAAGCGCGGGTCGCGCGTCAGCGCGAAGACGCGCTGGAGCATCCGCTTGCCGGGGTCGTCCTGGGGGTGCGCCTTGCCCGCGAACACGAGCTGGAGGCCGCGCCCGGGGGCGTTCACGAGGCGCGCCAGGCGCTCGAGGTCACGCAGGAGGAGCGTCGCGCGCTTGTACTCGGCGAAGCGGCGGGCGAAGCCCATCGTGAGCACGTCGACGTCGAGCGCAGGGACGGCGACCTGGGTCTCGGCCGCCCGGCCGGCGCCCCGCCGCACGAGGTAGTGCAGCATGTCGCGCTTGAGCCCCTGGTGGACCTCCCAGAAGGCGGCGTCGTCGATGGCATCGAGGCCGGTGAGCGACTCGGGGACGCGCGCGAGCCAGTCGCGGCCGAGGTAGAGGTCGCCCAGCCGGCGCATTTGGGGGGCGAGCCAGGAGGCCACGTGCACGCCGTTGGTCACGTGGCCGATCGGCACCTCGGCCTCGGGTCGGCCGGGCCAGAGGCACTGCCACATCTGGCGCGTCACGTGGCCGTGGAGCGCTGAGACGGCGTTCGCCCGCCGCGCCGAGCGCAGCGCGAGCACGGTCATGCAGAAGGGAGCGCCGTGGTCGGCGGGGTCGACGCGGCCGAGGGCGAGCAGGTCGTCGGGCGCCACGGCGGCGGCGGCGGCGAGCGGCGCCAGATGCTCGCGCGCCACGCCGGCCTCGAACCAGTCGTGCCCGGCGCTCACCGGGGTGTGCGTGGTGAACACGGTGCGCAGCGCGACCTCGCGGTGTGCGGCGTGGAAGGCGACGCCCGAGCGCGCCGCCAGCGCCCGCGCGCACTCGATCGGAGCGAGCGCGCAGTGCCCCTCGTTCAGGTGGAGCACGCCCGGGCGGATGCCGAGCGCCTCGAGCATCCGCATACCGCCGACGCCGAGGATCATCTCCTGGCGCAGCCGGCGCTGGGCGTCGCCGCCGTAGAGGTGCGCGGTGAGGGCGCGGAAGTCGGGGCGGTTGCCTTCGAGGTCGCTGTCGAGGAGGAGCAGCGTCGCCCGGCCGACCTGGGCCCGCCAGGCGGCGACGTGCAGGGACTCGTTGTCGAGCGGAACCTCGACGACCACCGGCCGGCCGTCGGCGCCGGCGGCGCGCTCGAGCGGGAGGTGTTCGAGGTCGGTGTGTCCGTACTCCTCCTGCTGCCAGCCGTCGGCGGTCAGCCGCTGGCGAAAGTAGCCTTGCCCGTAGAAGATGCCGATCCCCACCAGCGGCACGCCGAGGTCGGACGCCGCCTTCACGTGGTCGCCGGCGAGCGCGCCGAGCCCGCCCGAGTAGATCGGGATCGACTCGTGGAGCGCGAACTCGGCGGAGAAGTACGCGACCGGGCGGATCCGCAGCGGTCCGCACGCCGTGGCGCCCCACGCCGCGGGATCGCGCAGGTACTGCTCGAGGCGGCGGAAGGCGAGGTTGATGCGCCCGTCGATCGCCAGCTCCTCGGCGCGGGCCTCGAGCTGCGGCGGCGAGGCAAGCGCCAGGAACGCGACCGGGTTGTGATTGACGGCACGCCAGAGCTCGGGGTCGAGGTCGCGGAAGATCGCGATGATCTCGGGCTGCCAGGTCCACCAGAGGTTGCCCGCCAGGCGCCGCAACCGCTCGAGGAGCGACGGGCCGTCCATGCCGGCCTCGCCCCGCTAGCGCAGGCGCGGCTTGCCGCCGCGCGGGAGCATCCCGCCGGGTCCGAGGATCGACGCCGTCGTGCCGGGCTCGGGGATCACGAGCTGCGACGCGGCTTCGCGACGTAGCTCCTGCAGCTCCCGCATGGTCTCCTCGAGGGCGGCTTTGGCCGCCGCCCCGAACCCGCGCACGGCCTCGTCGAGCGTGCCGGCGGGGATCTCGAAGCTGAGCGGCAGCACCCCGCCGGCGGTGAGGATCTGCGTCTGCCCGGCGAACGTCGTGGCGCGGCTCGGGTCGGGCGAGCCGTCGGCTTTCACGGGGACGAGCTGCCGGATCGTGCCGATCCGGCGATCGGTGAAGATCTCCTCCCGGTAGAGCTGCGCGCCGTCCATTGCTAGCTCGATGGCATCGGAGTCGCTCATGCCGCCAGCCTACCTCGTCCCCTCCGCCGGACGAAACCCCGCTGGCCGCGTGGCCTGGGTGAGCACGGGCGGAAATGCGAGCCCGGCGGGCAGACGGTGGAGACGGCGCTGCCTCTCGACGTGGAAGCCCGCCGCGGTCACCTGCGCGTGCATGCGTCGGCGGGTCGGCCAGTAGAACGGCTGGCCCGCCGCGCGCGAGACGAGCCACGCGATCTGCCCCAGGGCGCGGAACGGCGGATTGACCAGCGCGACGAGGAGGTGTCCGCCCGGGCGG
>DATGIZ010000003.1:0-7589 GCA_035295465.1 Binatia bacterium
ATGCGCAACGGGTCGGCGGGGACGAGCCATGGGGCGGCCGCGGCGAGCAGCGCGAGTAGCCCGAGCGCAGCCGCCCCGGCGAGGATGGCTCCGCCGCCGCTAGGACGGGTCATCGCGCAGGCGCGGATCGAGGGCGCCGTGGAGGAGGTCGCCCGCGGCGTTGACCGCGACGTAGCTCGCGGCGATCACGAGCACGCAGCCCTGCACCAGCGGGTAGTCGCGCGCGTCGATCGCCTCGAGCAGCAGGCGGCCGAGGCCCGGCCAGCCGAAGATCGTCTCGACGATGACCGCCCCGCCGAGCAGCGCGCCCGCCTGCAGCGCGACGACGGCGGCGAGCGGGGGCAGCGCGCAGGGGAGCGCGTGGCAGACCGCGACGCGGAGCGGCGAGGCGCCCTTCGCACGGGCGGTGCGGACGTGGTCCTCGGCGAGCGCGGCGAGCATGCTCGTGCGCGTGAGGCGCACGAGGATGCCGGCCATGCCGAGGGCGAGGGTCACCGCAGGCAGCACGAGGTGGGCGGCGCCGCCGCGCCCGGCCACCGGGAGCCAACCGAGCCCGATCGCGAAGGCGAGGACGAGCAGCGGCCCCCAGACGAAGGTCGGCAGGCAGACGCCCGCGAGGCTCAGCAGCCGCGCCGATCGGTCCAGGGGCGAGCGCGGCCGCAGCGCCGCAGCCGCGCCGAGGGGCAGTGCGGTCGCGAGCGCGAGGAGGAGGGCGGCGGCGGCGAGCTCGAGCGTCGCCGGGTAACGCGCGGCGACCACCCCGGCGACGGGCGCGTGGAAGGCGAGCGATTCTCCGAGGTCCCCCCGCGCGAGGTGGACGAGGAAGCGGCCGAGCTGGGCAGGCAGCGGCAGGTCGAGCCCGAGGTCGTGGCGCAGCGCCGCGACGTCGGCCGGCGCCGCCGACTCGCCGAGCATGACCTCGGCCGGATCGCCGGGGACGAGGCGGAGAAAGGCGAATACCAGAAGCGTCGCGCCGAGCAGGGTGGGCGGCAGGAGCGCCAGCCGGCGGAGCACGAGGCGCCGCATCAGCGCATCTGGGCGGCGGCGAGCCCGTGGAGGTCGCCGCTCGGGCTCGGCGTGAAGCCGTGAAGGCGTCGCGACGCGACGACCACGCGATCCTCCCACCAGAGGGGAATCACCGGCAGGTCGTGCGCCGCACGCCGCTCGACGCGGGCGTAGAGGGCCTGGCGCTGCGTGCGGTCGAGCGTGCGCCGTCCGAGCGTGGTCAAGCGGTCCATGATCGGGCTCGCGTAGTGCCCGCGGTTGTATCCCCGCGGCGGGGTCATGGTCGAATGGAACGCGAGGTAATAGAGGTCGGGGTCGCCGATCCCGACCCAGGCGAGCGCGGCGACGTCGAAGCGGCCGGCGCGGATGTCGGCGAACAGCGTCCCCCACTCGTAGCTGCGCACGTCGACGGCGATCCCGACGGCGGCGAGCTCGGCCTGGATCGCCTCGGCCAGCCGGCGCCGCTCGGGCTCGGCCGACGTCTTGTAGACGAGGCGGAATCGGGCGAGGGGCCCGGGGCCGTCGGGGTCCGGATAGCCGGCTCGATCGAGGAGGCGGCGGGCGCGCCAGGGATCGTGACGCCAGGGCCGGTTGGGGGCGTACGCCCAGTGCCCGGGCGCGAGGAGGCCGGTCGCCGGCCGTGCCGCATCGCCGAGGACGTGACGGATGAGCGCCTCACGGTCGAGCGCGAGGGCGATCGCCTCGCGCACCCGGCGGTCCGCGAGCGGGCGGTCGCGGAGGTTGAGCGCCAGGTAGGCGAAGCTCGTCCCGGGCAGGCGCTCGACGCGCACGGCGGGTATCGCGGAGAGCCACCCGAGCAGCTCGGGTGCGAGCGGGTCCTCGCTGAGCTGGAGATCGCCCCGGCCGAGCTCGAGCACCCGGGTGATCTCGTCGGGGACGATGCGGACCACGACCGGAACGAGGCGGGGCCGGCCGCCCGGCCAGCCCGGATTGGGTGCGAGCACGAGGCGGTCGCCCCGTTCGCGACGGACGAGCCGGAAGGGCCCGGCTCCGGTGGCGACCTCGCCCGGATCGCGTGCCCGGGCGGCGGGCAGGATGCCGAGCCCGGTGGCGTCGAGGAAGGGCGCGAACGGCTCGCGGAGGCGCATCACCACGGTGCGCGGGTCGGGCGCCTCGACGGCGGCGAGCGCTGCCAGGGCTCCGCGCTTGGGTGAGGCGAGTGCGGGATCGAGCACGGCGGTGTAGGTCGCCTGCACGTCGGCGGCGGTCACCGGGGTGCCGTCGGCGAAGCGGAAGTCGCCGCGCAGGTGAAAGACGACGGTGCGCGGATCGGGCATGTCCCAGGAGGCGGCGAGCTCGGGGAGTCGGCCGCCGGCGCCGTCGGAGCGGGTGAGGGCGGCGTGCAGCAGGTCGCCGAGCCGGCTCGAGCTCGCGTCGAGGCCCCAGCGCGGGTCGAGGCTCTGCGGCTCGCTGGCGAGCGCGAGCACGAGCCCGTGCGGCGGCGGGGGAGGCTGCCGGCAACCGTTGCCGGCGCACAGCAGGGCGCACGTGGCCCACGCACCGGCGATTTGTTTGACTCTGTTCAGATCGCTTTGCTACTCTGGCTTGCGGGCGCTGGATGTGTCGGTGAGGATGACGGGCCGAGGGAGCATGCGCCAGATACGTAGCTTCTTGGCAGCATTACTGTTCGCTTCGGTCGCTGCCGGCGTCGCCGGCGCCGAGGCGCGCCGGTCCGACGAGTTCCCGCGGCCGGCCTCGCTCGAGCCGCAGATCCGCTTCTGGCGCGCGATCTTCACCGACTACTCGAAGCACCAGATCGTACTGCACGATACGGTCGACCTCGACAAGGTCTACAAGGTCCTCGACTTCCGCGACGAGGCCGACGCCGGGATGAGCCCGGTCGTGCTCGAGCGTCTCGAGCGCGAGGAGACCGACGCCGAGCTCGACCGCCTGCGGGCGACCTTCCGCCGCCTGCAGGCCGCGGGCGAGAATCCCGAAGGGCTCTCGGTCGAGGACCGGCGTATCTGGGCGCTCTTCCGGGACGATCCGGCGCCGGATCGCTTCCTCGCCGCCGCCGCCGACAACCGGCTGCGCAGCCAGCGCGGCCTGCGGGAGCGGTTCGCCGAGGGCCTGCGGGTGGGTCGACGGCTGTTTCCCGACATGGAACGGCTCTTCCGGGCGCGCGGGCTTCCGGTGGAGCTCACCCGCCTGCCGCTCATCGAGTCGTGCTTCGACCTGCACGCGTACTCGAAGGTCGGAGCCGCCGGCATCTGGCAGTTCATGCCGGCGACCGCGCGGCGCTACGACATGCGGATCGGCCCCAAGGTCGACCAGCGGCGCGACCCGATCGCGTCCACCCGGGCCGCCGCGCGCTTCCTCGAGGCGATGCACGACGCGCTCGGGACGTGGCCGCTGGCGATCACCGGCTGGAACCACGGCCCCGAGGGCGTGGCGCGCGCGGTCCGGGTGCTCGGGACGGACGACCTCGGGGCGATCGTGCGCGATTACCATGGCAGCGGATTCGGCTTCGCGTCGCGAAACTTCTACGCCGAGTTCCTCGCGGCGCTCGACGTCGAGCGGCACGCGCGCGCGTACTTCCCCGAGCTGCCGGAGCGCGGGGCGCCGGACGTCGAACAGGCGAGCGCCGAACCGCCGGGCGCGGGGTCGGATGCGGAGCAAGAGGCCGAGGAGCTCGCACGGGTGACCCCCGTGGTCGCCCGCGTGCGCCACCGCCCCCGCCGTGCGCAGCCGGCCTATCTGACCCACCGCGTGCGCTCCGGCCAGACGCTTTCGCACATCGCCAAGCGCTACAAGGTGAGCGTGGCGAGCCTGCGGTCGACCAACGGCCTCGGGCGGCGCAGCCGGCTGCGGCCGGGCCAGGTCCTCAAGATCCCGCGCAGCGCGTGACCCGAAGACGCGAGCCCCCGGGCTGATTTCCGGGGCTTTTCGCATCTGGTAGCATTCGCGGCGGATGCGCGCGCACCCCGTCTCGCTCTGTCTCGAAGGGCGGCCCTGCGTGGTGGTGGGCGGCGACCCGGTCGCCGAGGCCAAGACGGTGGCGCTGCTGCGGGCGGGCGCACGGGTGACGCTGGTGTCGGCCGAGCTCCCCGCCGGGCTCGCGGGTCACGTGCAGGCCGGAACGGTCCGGCACCTCGCGCGCGGCTACCGCCCCGGGGACCTGCGGGAGGCGTTCCTCGCCTATGCGGTGGTCGAGGATCCCGACGTGATCGCCCGGCTGCGCGCGGAGGCGGAGCGCGAGCGGGTGCTGCTCAACGTGGCCGATCGGCCCGAGGCATGCACGTTCCTGTCGCCGGCCGTGGTCGAGCGCGGCAACCTGCAGGTGGCCGTCGGCACGGGGGGCGCGAGCCCGGGGCTCGCCGCGGCGCTGCGGCGCGAGCT
Source organism: Binatia bacterium (assembly GCA_035295465.1). Lineage (GTDB taxonomy): Bacteria > Desulfobacterota > Binatia > DP-6 > DP-6 > DATGIZ01. Next base: position 4,366 of record DATGIZ010000003.1, read on the forward strand.
CGAGGGCCGCTTCGGTCCCGAGTATGGGCCGTTCGTCGCGATCCTCGACGCCGTGCGCACGGCGCTCGCCCGGGGGCCGCGGCGGGGTGACGTGCTCGCCGCCCTGCTCGTTTCGCCGCTCCTCGATCTGATCCGCGGCAACCGGCTCGACGAGATCGACCGCCTGCTCGCGGCGGTGGTCGGCGAGGGCTGTACGCTCGGACGGCTCGGCGTACGACTCGAGGGCAGCGCCTAGGCCCATGGAGCAGCTCCTGCTCGTCGGGGCGGCCTTCCTCTACCTCGCAGCCACCCTCGCCGCCTGGACCGGGATCGCGGTTCGCGTCGACGCGCCGCCGCGCCTCGTATCGCGTTTCGTCTGGATCGGGGCCGGGGCGCACCTCGTCTCGATCGTGCTGCGCTCGGCCGTCCTCGGCGACATCGCCGTCGCCACCTTCGCCGATGCGCTCTCGTTCCTCGCCTTCCTGCTCGTGGCCGTGTTCCTCGTCGTCGAGCGCCGGCGATCGCTGGCGGCCCTCGGGGCGGTCGTGAGCCCGCTCGCCCTGGGCCTCACCGTGGCCGCGATCCTGCGCTACGCCCGCGAGGCGGTGCGGCCGCTGCCGCCCGTCCTCGACAGCGCGTGGTTCCCGGTGCACGTGACGCTCGCCTTCCTCGGCGACGCGATCTTCGCGCTGGCCTTCAGCGCGAGCCTGCTCTACCTCTTCCAGGAGCGGCGGCTGAAGGCGCGCCGCCGGGCGGGGCTCCTCCTGCATCTACCCTCCCTCGAGACCCTCGACCGGCTCAACCACGCTTGCGTGGTCTGGGGCCTCGTGTTGCTGACGCTCGGCATCGCCACGGGCATCGTCTGGGCGCACGAGGCGTGGGGGCGCGCATACTGGGCGTCGGACCCCAAGCTGGTCTTTTCGCTGATCACGTGGGCGATCTACGTGGTGTTGCTCCAGGGGCGCATGGTTGCGGGCTGGCGTGGGCGGCGGGCCGCGACGCTCACGATCGCAGGCTTCGCGGTCATCCTCGTGTCGCTCGTGGGCGTGAACGTCCTCGCCATCGGGCTGCACGGCAAGGCGTTCTAGTGGATCGCGGCGTCGTCCTGATCGGGCTCAACCATCGCACGGCCCCGGTGGAGGTGCGCGAGTGCGTCGCGTTTCCCAACGGGCGGCTCGAGCCCGCGCTCGTGCGGCTGGTCGAGCTGCCCGGCGTCGCGGAAGGCGCGATCCTCTCGACGTGCAACCGCGTGGAGGTCGTCGCCTGCGGCAGCGACCCGGACGCGGTGGCCGGCCGGCTACCCGGATTCCTGGCGCGCGAGCACGGCCTCGGCGACGGCGCGATCGCGCCCCACCTCTATACCCACCGCGGCCGCGAAGCGGTGCGCCATCTCTTTCGCGTGGCGGCGAGCCTCGACTCGATGGTCGTGGGCGAGCCGCAGATCCTCGGCCAGCTCAAGGAACAGTACGCGCTGGCCGCGGCCGCGGGCGCCGCGGGCCGCGTGCTCCACCGCTGCTTCCACCGGGCGTTCTCCGTGGCCAAGCGGGTGCGCACGGAGACGGGAATCGCGGCCAAGGCCGTGTCGGTCGGCTCCGCGGCGGCGGAGCTCGCGCGGCAGATATTCGACCGCTTCGAGGACAAGACGGCCCTCCTCATCGGCGCGGGCACCATGGGCGAGCTGACGGCCCGGCAGCTCCTCGCCCAGGGGGTGGGGACGCTGCTGGTCGTGAACCGGACCTTCGAGCGCGCCATCGATCTGGCGCGCGACCTCGGTGGGATGCCCGTGCCGTTCGAGCGGCTCGCCCGCTCGCTGCCGCTGGCGGACTTGGTGATCGGCGCGGCGTCGAGCGACGGCTTCCTGCTCGGGGCGCCGGCGGTCGTCGAGGCGATGCGCGAGCGCCGCCGCCGGCCGATGTTCCTCATCGACCTCGCCGTGCCGCGCGCTTTCGAGCCACAGGTGAACGGCCTCGACGGTGTCTACCTCTACGACGTCGACGACCTCGAGGCGGTGATCGCGGACAACCGCGGCGCCCGGGCCGCGGAGGCAGCCAAGGCCGAGGCGATCATCGAGGCCGAGGTCGATGCCTTCTGGCGCTGGTTCGAGAGCCTCGACGTCGTGCCGACGATCGTGGCGCTGCGGGAGCGTGCCGAGGACATCCGCCAGCGCGAGCTGGCGCGCCACCTGGGGGCGCTCGGCGGGCTCGACGCGCGCCAGCGCGAGGCCGTCGAGCGGCTCACGAGCGCGATCGTCAACAAGCTGCTGCACGGGCCGGTGAGCGCCCTCAAGCGCCATCAGGCCGACGCCGGCGAGGCCTTCTACGTCGAGGCGGCACGCCGGCTCTTTCGTCTCGGCGGCGACCCGGACGACGGCGAGGAGGGCTAGCCGGCGTGGTGCTGCGCCTCGGGACGCGCGCCAGCGCGCTCGCGCGCGCGCAGGCCGAGCAGGTGCGCGCGGCGCTCCTCGCGCGCCATGTCGGCCTGGTCGTGGAGCCCGTGCTCATCCGCACCACGGGCGACCGGCTCGCGCGCGATCCGCTCGCCGCGGTGGGCGGCAAGGGGCTCTTCCTCAAGGAGATCGAGGAGGCGCTGGTGGCGGGGACCATCGACTTCGCCGTGCATTCGATGAAGGACGTGCCGGCGCGGCTCGCCGAGGGCTGCGTCATCGCCGCGGTGCCGGCACGCGCCGACCCCCGCGACGTGCTGGTCGGCGGCGGCGGGGTGCTCGCCGGCCTGCCGCCGGGGACGCGCGTCGGCACGGCGAGCGTGCGCCGGCGGGCGCAGCTCCTCGCCCGCCGCTGCGACCTCGTGGTGGACGTGTTGCGGGGCAACGTCGACACGCGGCTCGCACGGTGGCGCGCGGGCGCGTTCGACTGCTTGGTGCTCGCGGCCGCGGGGCTCGCGCGGCTGGGCGTCGTGGTGCCCGAGGCCAGACCCGTGCCGACCGACGAGCTGCTGCCCGCGGTCGGGCAGGGCGCGCTCGCGCTCGAGTGTCGCGCCGACGACGCCCGCACGCGCGCGCTGCTCGGCGAGCTGGAAGACCCGGCTGCGCGCACCGCGATCGCCGCCGAGCGCGCGTTCCTCGCGGCGATCGGCGGCGATTGCGGCACGCCGCTGGCGGCCCACGCCACCGTCGGCGTGCGAGGCCTGCGGCTGCGTGCCGAGGTGCTCGCACCCGACGGTGTGCGCCGGCTCGCGGCCGCCGGCGAGGGGGCGGTCGCCGAGGCCGAGGCCCTCGGTAGGCGGCT
>DATGIZ010000004.1:0-31474 GCA_035295465.1 Binatia bacterium
GTCCACCACGCCGACATCATCGCCCTCGAAGGCGAGAGCTATCGCCGGCGGGTCGCCGAGCAGACGCTCACGAAGCGGCGAGCCTCCAGGGGCTGACCGAATGCCGGTCCAAATTCCCGCGCTTCCTCAGGTCCGCCAACACGTTCGTCGGTCCTTCGCGGACACCACGGCGGCCCACAGCAGGACGGCCGGCAGCAACCCCCACGCAGGCACACGCCGCCGCTTGACCTTGGCATCCGGCCCCGGGACCATGAAGGGCCAAGCTACGGGCAGGCGAATTTCTGCACGCGGCCAATAAATTCTACGACGTAGACGCTGCCGCTCCCATCTACGGCAATACCTTGAGGGTTGCTGAACCCACCGTCTCCGATGCCGCGCCGTCCCCATGTGGTGAGCAACGTTCCGTCGCTGCCGAACTTCTCGATGCACCCTCCGCCGTCGACCACGTAGACGTTCTCGCGTCCGTCGGCGGCAACGCCTTTCGGCTCGCTAACGGTCCGGTCCCGGCAGGGGGGCAACGTCACGGTGCGGAGAAACGCGCCCTTGTCGGTAAACACCTGGAGGCGGGACGGATGCCGATCGATGACGTACACCAATTCACGGCTATCCACGGCAATCCGCCAGGGGTCGCTAAGCTCGCCATCCCCACTGCCACGGTGCCCCCACGCAAGGAGAAAGGTGCCATCGCCCGTGAACTTCTGAATGCGAAAATTACCGCGATCGATGATGTAAACTCCGCCCCCATGATCCACAGCGACACCCGCAGGCCCTTTGAATTCGCCGTTGCCGCCGGCGAATTCTCCCCACGCTGTCACGAACTGGCCATTACTGTCGTACTTCTGAACCTGTGCTGTGTCGGTCACATAGACGTTGCCCTGATCATCGGCAGCGATGGCCAACGGTTCAAAAGGACGCGTGGTACCCCCCGCTGGCTCTTCTCGCGCTGGACCTCCGTTCCTCCTCCCGGATGTGCGCCACGCTAGCAGGAAGCTCCCGTCGCTGGTAAACTTCTGGATGCGACGATTGGCCGTGTCGGCCACGAATACCTGCCCACTTGTGTCAGCGGCGATACCCAAAGGAGCGCCGAACTGGCCATCACTCCTTCCTTCGCTGCCCCACTTTGTGAGCAGTGTCGGACACCCGTCGAGCGCAGGGACGCTCCTCTCGATCGCGCTAGGAGCTTTCATGCCACAATCCAGAAGGCGCACACCATCGATCCGCGCCCACATCGTGGTGTCCACGGCGATCAAGCCGGTTACGTCCTTGCGGCTCCAGACCCACTGCCCGTTCGGGAGCTTCTCGCGCACCTCTCGGGCCGGTTCTGCAGCGAGGTAGCGTCCGTCCGTCGACCAGCGGGGCTCCAGTGCATCAGCAATGACCTTCCTCGCTCTTGAGCCATCTGCGTTCATGACCCAGACGTCGTAGCTTTGCGCGAATCCATGGCTTGGGAACGGGAAAACACGGAGGCGCGTGAACGCGATGTGCTCGCCGTCCGGCGAAAAGGCCGGGTGATCGGCCGCGACCACCTTCAACAGGTGCCACTGCCCGTCGTGCACCCCGATTCGCCAGAGCCCCTCTTGCCATGCACCATTCCTTTTGACCCGGGCACCAAGCACGACGGCGTCACCGGAGGGCGCAAGCGTCGGTCGTGTTTCAGAGGACGCGGAACCGCCGTCGGGACCAGGGAGCACCGTGGTCTGAGCGGTTATACTATTCGTAAGCGAAACCTGCCCCGTCGGCCTGACGAGGACCACGCGGTCTGTACCAGCCTGCTGCGGGTCGAGGAGGCAAGGCCGCGCCGCATGCGGTGGTGCACCGGTGCGACCGAGCCCAGACGCCAGACTAAGCCCGACAATGGCGATCGCGGTCTGGATCTTCATGGTTCGGTGCTTCCTGTCGGTAAGGAGGAGGACATCGCCATCAGGGCATCTGGTGACCTGCCCCCCGTTTCCGTCCGCTTATTCTGCTAGTCCGATCTCCGTGGCGTACTCGGTTGGGGTGCGGTCCCCGAGCGCGCTGTGGGGCCGCACCGTGTTGTAGTCCACGCGGTATGCCGCGATCTTGGTGCGCGCGTCCAGGAGATCGAGGAATACCGCTTCGTTGAGACACTCGTCGCGGAACTTGCCGTTGAAGGATTCGACGTAGGCGTTGTCGACGGGTTGGCCTGGCCGGATGAAGTGCAGCGTGACGTCGCGCTCGTACGCCCACTGGTCGAGGGCCCGGCTGGTGAACTCGGGCCCGTTGTCGACGACGATCGTCTGGGGGAGTGGGCGTGTCACGGCGAGGCGGTCGAGCTCGCGGGTGATGCGGACGCCGGAGATGCCGTGGTCGACGACGATGGCCGGGCCCTCGCGGCTCCCGTCCTCGACGATGTTGAGCGTGCGGAACGGCCGCCCGGTCGCGAGCGTGTCCGTCGTGACGTCCATCGCCCACCGGACGTTCGCCTGCGTCGGGGCGGGCACCGGGCGGCGCGCACCCGCCGCGAGGCGCGTGCGCTTCTTGCGCCGCACGGCGAGTCGCCGATACCCGTCGCGCGGCCGGCGGGCTGCCGGCGCCCGCCGAGGCTCCCCGATCGGGTCGTCGCCGCGCACGCGGACGTAGCGCACCCTCGACCGCGCTGCCCCCAGCGCGGGACACGCTCGACGCTGGCGCACGTCGAACCCGTCCTGCACGACGCCCACGACGTGACGGCGCGCCATGGGCGTCACCACTTTCGGGACACGACCGCTTTGAGCATCTGATTGTCGAGCGTGAGATCGGCGACGAGCGTCTTTAGATGTAGAAGTCGGTACCTGATCTGACATGTGAATCGTCCGGTCCTCGGTGTCGGGTTCACGGTCGTGTCCGCTCCCGCTCACGCGGCGAGCATCTTCTCCTTCGCGAGCGGCACGGTGTCGAGGAAGGTGCGCATCGGCGTCTTCCCATAACACCACCGGCCCTGGTGTGTCCGCTGCTCATTGTACTCCCGCAGCCACGCATCGAGGTCCGCCTGCAGTTCCTCGAGCGAGTGGTAGAGCTTCTTGCGGAAGGCGACCCGGTAGAACTCGTTCAGGACCGTCTTGTTGAAGCGCTCGCAGATGCCGGTCGTCTGCGGGTGCTTCGTCTTCGTCCGCGTGTGGTCGATGTTCTCGACGGCCAGGTAGAGCTCGTACTCGTGGCGATCGGGCTGCCCGCAGTACTCCGTGCCCCGATCGGTGAGCACGCGGCTCAGCGGGATCCCGTGCTCCTCGAAGAAGGGCACCACGCGGTCGTTCAAGAGATCGGCCGCCGTCAGCGGCGTCTTGCGATCGTAGAGCTTCGCGAAGCCGACCTTGCTGTACGTGTCGATGAAGGTCTGCTGGTAGATGCGGCCCACGCCCTTCAACGTCCCGACGTAGAAGGTGTCTTGCGCGCCGCAGTAGCCGGGACACTCGCTCTCGAACTCCCCGTGCGCTTCCTTGTCGGCCTTCGCCTTCTCCAGCGCCGCCACCTGCGCCTCCGTGAGGATGCGCCCCTCCTGCGCCCCCTTCGCCTCGAGCGCCTTCAGTCGCTTCTTGGTCGTCTCCAGGTCGTGCCGGACCCACACACACCGCACGCCCGCCGGCGAGATCGTCAGCCCCCGCTTCGCCAGCTCGTTCGCCACCCGCACCTGGCCCCACGTCGGCTCCTCGATCGCCAGTGTGACGACGGCCGCCTCGACCTCCGGCGCGACCCGGTTCTTCAGGACGGGCTGCCGCTTCGACAGCTCCTGCAGCGCCGCCTCGCCGCCCTGCTCGTACAGCTCCTTGAACCGGTAGAAGCTGTCGCGACTGTAGCCCATGACCTTGCAGGCCTGGGAGACATTGCCGAGCTGCTTCGCCAACTCCAGCAGCCCGACCTTCACCTTAATGATCTTCTGGTCTTTGCTCATCCTCGGCTCCTCCTTCGCTTCCCCCGCTCATCGCGGGCAAGGACACCGAGGACCGTGTAGCACATTGTCAGGTCAGGTCTGAGCACTTCCACTTTTTAGACGCCGATTCTCGTCCGCGAGCGCTCGCAGCTTCCGCGCGTCGGTCACGTCCATGCCGCCGTACTTGGCGCGCCAGCGGTAGAACGTGTGCTCGCTCACCCCGTGCTTGCGGCACAGGTCGCCGACCTTCTGCGATGATCTGCTCGTCGCTAAGCCGAGTCTTCCGCATCCGTCCCTCCCCGCCACGGGGGAAGGACTAGCATTTTGCGTGGACCAGTTCGCGGGGGGCAGGTCACCTCGCCATCACCCCCCCTCCGCTGAGACGTTGGACGACGCTGTGCCAGAGCGCGTGACCATCCCACCGTCCATTGAGCCCGACCGTGAGATCCCCACCAGGACAAGCACTTCTCGCAGAACGGAGACAGCGTCCCCGGCGGGATTCGAACCCACGTTACCGGCGTGAAAGGCCGGTGTCCTAGGCCAGACTAGACGACGGGGACCGCGGCGGGCCGCGCCTCGCGGTAGTACACTCGTCCAGGCCAGTCAAACCGCGGGTGCGCTTGCGAGGGTCGGCGCTCCTGGTGTTGACTGCCGCCCGCTGCGATGGAGATCCGCTTCAGCCCCGCCGAGGAGGCGTTCCGCGCCGAGGCGCGCGCCTGGATCGAGGCCAACAAGCCGCGGGGGCCGCGGCCCGACGACCTGCGCGCGCGGCGCGCGTACGACTGCGCCTGGCAGCGGGCGATGTACGAGGCAGGCTGGGCGGGCATCGCGTGGCCCAAGGAGTACGGCGGGCGCGGCGCGACGCTCATGGAGCAGCTCGTCTGGTTCGAGGAGTACGCGCGCGCGGGCGCACCCGACCTTTCGACGCTGTTCGTCGGCTTGAACCACGCCGGCCCGACGCTGATCGCGTGCGGCAGCGCCGAGCAGAAGGCCTACCACCTGCCGCGCATCCTCCGCGGCGACGTCGTCTGGTGCCAGGGCTTCTCCGAGCCCAACGCGGGCTCCGACTTGGCGGCGCTCCAGACGCGCGCGGTGATCGACGGCGATCACCTCGTGGTGACCGGACAGAAGATCTGGACGAGCTTCGGGCACGTCGCCGAGTTCCAGGAGCTGCTGGTACGCACCGATCCCGAGGCGCCCAAGCACAAGGGCATCACCTGGGTGATCTGCGAGATGGGCCTCCCCGGCATGGAGATCCGGCCGATCAAGACGCTCGCCGGCAACAGCGACTTCTGCGAGGTGTTCTACGACGGTGTGCGCATCCCGCTCGGGAACGTCGTCGGGCGGCTGAACGACGGCTGGCGCGTGGCGATGGCGACGCTCAGCTTCGAGCGCGGCACGGCGTTCATCCCCGAGCAGGTTCGCCTCGCGCGCCGCGTGGAGGAGCTGGCCGAGCTGGCGCGCACGGTGCCGGGGCCGCGCGGCCAGGCGCGCGCCATCGACGACGACGAGGTCGCGCGCCGGCTGGCGACCTTCCGCGCCGAAGTGGCGGCGATGCGCGCGATGACCTACCGCAGCCTGAGCCTCGCCGCGCGCACGGGCGTGCCCGGCGCCGAGGCGTCGCTCATCCGGCTCTTCTTCTCCGAGCTGGTCCAGCGCATCGACGCGCTCGCCATGGAGCTGCTCGCGGGCGCCGGGATCGCCGGCGACGGCCCCGCCGGCGAGTGGCCGGAGCGCTACTTGACCGGTCTCTCCCAGACGATCGGCGGCGGCACCAAGGAGATCCAGCGCAACATCATCGGCGAGCGCCTCCTGGGGCTCCCACGATGACGCCGGCGGCCGGCCCCCGAGATCCATGGACCTGACGCTCTCGCCCGAGCAGGAGGCCATCCGCGACGCCATCCGCGGCGTGCTCATGGAGCGCTCGCCGCTGACGCGCGTGCGCGCCGTGGTCGCTGCGGAGCCGGGAATCGACCCCGACCTCTGGCGGGTCGCCGGCGAGCTCAGCTGGCTCGGGCTCGCCGCACCGGAGGCGGCCGGCGGCGCGGGCTACGGGCTGCCCGAGGCGATGCTCCTCTTCTTCGAGCTCGGCCGCACGCTCGCGCCCGGGCCGTGGCTCGGGACGGTGCTCGCCGCCGAGCTCGGGGCACCGGACGCGGCGGCGGAGGTGCTCGCGGGCAGGTGTCGGGTCGCGGTGATCGACGATCCGGCCGACCGGCTCGGCGCGGGGGTGCGCCTCGAGGGCGAGGCGCGGCACGTTTCCGACGCGGGCGCGGCGGACGCGCTCCTCGTGCTCGGCGCGCGCGCGGTGCGCTGGTGTCCGGCGCGGGCGGCGGGCGTCGCCGTCGACCCGGCGCCGAGCCTCGATCCGACGCGGCGCCTCGCGCGGGTGACCTTCGCGGGCGCGGCGGCCGTGGGGCTCGACGCCGACGCGGCGCGGCTGCGGCTGGCGGCGACCGTGCTCGTGGCGGCCGAGGCGGTCGGCGTCGCGGAGCGCGCGCTCGAGCTGTCGGTCGAGTACGGCAAGGTCCGCCAGCAGTTCGGCCGTCCGATCGGCTCGTTCCAGGCGATCAAGCACCGCTGCGCCGACATGGCGGTGCGCGCCGAGGCGGCGCGCTCGCTCACCGTCTACGCCGCGGTCGCGGTGCGTGACGGCGAGCCCGACGCGGCCGTCGCCGTTCACGGCGCCAAGGCGCTCGCCGGGCGCGCGGCGCTCGCCAACGCGACCGACAACGTCCAGAACCACGGCGGCATGGGCTACACGTGGGAGGCCGACGCGCACCTCTACCTCAAGCGCGCGCACCTCCTCGAGCAGACGTTCGGCCCGCGTGCCGCGCACCTCGACGCGCTCGCCGCGCCGTGGCGCGCGGCCTGACGCGCGGTCTGCTACACGGGGACGATGCTCCCGGAGGGTGCGGTGGAGGCGGCGCCGCGCGGGCTCCGCGCGCGGCTGGGGGCGGGATTCCCCGCGCTGCGCCACGCCTACTTCCGCCGCTACATGGCCGGCCAGGGCATCTCGCTCGTCGGCTTCTGGATGCAGGCGGTGGCGCAGAGCTGGCTCGTCTATCGGCTCTCGGCCTCGGCGTTCGCGCTCGGGGTGGTGGCGAGCGCGGCCTACCTGCCGGTGCTCTGCCTCGCGCCCGTGGCCGGCGTCATCGCCGATCGGATCGACCGGCATCGGCTGATTGTCGTCACGCAGACGCTCGCCATGCTGCTCGCGCTCGGGCTCGGCACGTTGGTGGCGCTCGAGGTGGCCACGGTGCCGATCGTCGCCTGCTTCGCCTTCGGGCTCGGTGTCGTCGGCGCCTTCGACCTCCCGACCCGCCAGGCGTTCCTCGTGCAGATGGTCGGGGCGCGGGATCTCCCGAGCGCGATTGCGATGAACGCCTCGGTGTTCAACGCCGCGCGGGTGATCGGCCCGGCGCTCGCGGGCGGGCTGGTGGCGTCCGTCGGCGAGGCCCCGTGCTTCTTCTTGAACGCGGCGAGCTACCTCGCCGTCATCTGGGCGCTGCTCACGATGCGCTTCGCGCGTGTGGCGGCCCGGGGCGCCGCCGCGCCGCGGCGGGGCGAGCTGCGCTCGGGGGTGCGCTACGTGCGGGCGCATCCCCCGCTCGGCGCGCTGCTGCTGGCGCTCGGCGTGGTCTCGGGGCTCGCGCTCCAGTTCGGCGTGCTGATGCCGGTCGTGGCCCAGCGCCTGTTCGGCTCGGGCGCGACCGGCTACGGCATGCTCCTCACCGCGGTCGGCGTCGGCGCGGTGCTCTCGGCCTTGCAGCTCGCCTCGCGCCATCACGACGCGGCCGAGCACCGCCGCAACCTCCTGCTCGGGCTCGTCGCCTTCGGCGTCGGGCTCCTCGGCCTCGCGGTGAGCCCGCGGCTCGAGGTGGCGCTCGCGTGCAACGTCGTGGCGGGCCTCGGCATGATCCGCTTCACCGCGACCACCAACACGCTGCTCCAGCTCCTCGTCGACGACGGCTATCGCGGCCGGGTGATGGGCCTGCACACGGTGATGTTCATGGGGACGTCGCCTGCGGGAAGCCTGCTTCTCGGCGGGCTCGCGCAGCGCCTCGGCGCGGTGCCCGCGCTCGTGGTCTCGGGGAGCGCGCCGCTCGCGGCGGCCGTGTGGCTCGTGCCCCGGCTCTCGCCGGCAGCGCTCGAAGGGCGGGGGCTGCACGCGGGCGGCTGACGCCGCGTCGGGCTCGGCCGGCGTCGGCCTTGCCGGCACGGGGGCTGCTTGGTACGGGGAGCCATGACGTCCGTCGAGCTGCCCGACGACGGGGTTCCGGTCGGCGTGTCGGCAAGCCTCGTCGCGGTGGCGGCCGTCGGTCTCGTCTTCGGGCTCGCGACCGGGGTGCTCCTGTGGGCGAGCTACCCGCCCGCCAAGCACATGGCGTGGGTGCCCGCGGCGATCTCGATCGGGTCCGCGGCCACGATCGCGGGGGCGTACGCGCTGCTCGCGTTCTATCTCGAGCTGCGCGTCACCGCGGACTGGCTGGTTGCGGGCTGGCTGGTCGCGGTCCTGATTCTCGCGGGCGCCGCGGTGGCGAGCGAGACGCTCGCCTTGCTCCGCTTCCATGTCCCCTCGGCGATCGGCGTGAAGACGGGGGCCGTCGTCCGGCCGAACCGCCCCGCCTAGCGCGGTCGTCGGCGGCGTCGAGCTTGAAGCCCCGGGGAAAGTCGAGTAACCCTGCTCGGCGGGATCGCATGACGTTGGGGGGGTGGGCAGGCGCGGTGGTTGCGGGGCTGGCTGCGGCAGCGGCGCTCGGGAGCGCCGCCTGCGGCCGGCGAGTGCGCCCGTTCACGCCGTCGCCGAAGACCTTCCGTGTGTGCATCGAGGCGAGCCCGCGCCTCAACTGGTACGACGGGCGCGCCCACGCGCTCGCGTTGCGCTTCTTCCGGCTCGCCGACGGCGAGGCGTTCGACCAGGCCGACGCCGGTCGGCTGCTCGCCGACCCGGCCGCGCTCGCGGGCGCCGTCGGGGCACCGCTCGATCGCACCGTCTCGCCGGGGACGACGCTCTCCGTCGACATCCCCCGCAAGCCCGCGCTGGCGTTCGTCGGGCTCGTGGCGGCCTACGCCGCGGGGCCGCGCAAGCTGCGGCGCCCGGCCGCGCCCGAAGGCGACGCCCCGGCCCACGGCGGCGCGGGGTGCATCCGTCTCGGTGCCGACGCGATCGAGGCGCCGTAGCCTACTGGACGCCCGGTCCGAGCTGCAGCGCCATCGGATCCACGCCGAGGCTGCGGATCGCGCGCTCCCACATCTCCTCGGGCGGGGTCGCGAAGACGAGCCCCGGATCGGCGGGCACGGTGAGCCAGGCCGACTGCGCGATCTCCGCGTCGAGCTGGCCGGGTCCCCAGCCGGCGTAGCCGAGGAGCAGCCGGCAGCGCTCGCGTAGCAGCGGCGCGGGCTCGCCCTCGAGCAGGCGTCGGAGGATGTCGACCGAGGCGGTGAGGTGGAAGCCGTCGGCGATGCGCTCGCCCTTGCCCGCGCCGGGATCGTCCGCGAGCAGCAGGAAGCCGCGGTGCGGCTCGACCGGCCCGCCGGTCCACAGCATGAGGCCGCTGTCGCCGCTGAGCGGCGGATCGAGGGCGACGGCGTCGGAGGCGCGCACGTCCGTCGGGCGGTTGACGACGAAGCCGATCGCTCCGTGCGCGCCGTGCTCGCACAGCAGCACCACCGCGCGCGCGAAGTTCGGGTCCCGGAGCTGCGGCATCGCGAGCAGCAGCGAGGGGGCCAGCGCGTCCGCCATGGGCCGATGCTCACCGTGGGGCCGCGGTTTGTCAACTGCCGCGCGGCACGCAAGCTAGTCGGCCGCCACGCGATGGTCGAGCGGCGGATGACCGTGCCCGAGCGGCGGCGCGGCGGCGAGCGCGCGCGCGACGTAGCGCCTGGCGCGCGCGACCGCATCGGGCAGGGCGAGGCCGGCGGCGAGGGCGGCCGCGATCGCGGCCGAGAGCGTGCAGCCGGCGCCGTGCGCGGTCGGTGGCCCGACGCGCTCGCCGGCAAGCTCGCTGAGCGCGCCGCCGACGCAGAGCACGTCGCGCGGCGCACCGGGGAGGTGTCCGCCCGTGACGAGCGCGGCGCGCGCGCCCAAATCGACGCAGGCGCGCGCCGCGGCGCGCATCGTCTCCACGTCGTGCACCGGACGGCCGGTGAGCGCGGCGGCCTCGGCGAGGTTCGGCGTGACCAGCGTCGCCAGCGGCAGCAGCGCACGGCGGAGCGCGGGGAGCATGTCGGCGTCGGCGAGGGGCTGGCCCGTGCCGGCCACGGCGACCGGGTCGACGACCAGCGCCGGGACGGGCCGGGCGCGCAGGATCGCCGCGACGCGCTCGACGATCGCGGCCCGGCCGAGGAGACCGGTCTTGGCGGCCGCCACCGGCACGTCGTCGAGGACGGTCTCGAGCTGCAGGCCGACGAACTCGGGATCGACGGGCAGCACGCCGCGCACGCCTGCCGTGCTCTGCGCGGTGAGGGTCGTGATCACCGCCGCGCCGTAGACCCCGAAGGCGTGAAAGGTCTTGAGGTCCGCCTGCACGCCCGCGCCGCCGCTCGGGTCCGAGCCGGCGATCGAAAGGGCGACCTGCATAACCGCATACTCCGGGCGGGCGCCGCCGGCGTCAACGCCCGGCTCGCGGGGACGGAGCGGGTGCGCTATGCAGGCCGCGTGCCCCCCGAGCGGATCCGCCTCGACGTCTACCCGAGCGACGCCGAGGCGTTCGACGCCAGCGCCGAGCGCGCGGCCGAGGCGGTGCGCGCGGCGGTGGCGGCGCGCGGCCGCGCGGCCGTGGCGCTCTCGGGCGGTCGTGGCGGGCGGGGCGTGATGCTCGCGCTGGCCGCCCGCGGCGACCTCCCGTGGGAGCGGATCGACTGGTGGTGGGCCGACGAGCGCTGCGTGCCCGCCGACGACGCGCGCAGCAACGTGCGCCTCGCGCGCGAGAGCCTGCTCGAGCCGCGCGGCATCCCGGCCGCGCGCGTCCATCCGCCGCCGGTCGCGCTCGGCGAGCCCGAGCGCATCGCCGCCGACTACGCCGCCGCGCTCACCGTCGCGCTCGGCGATCCTCCGGTCCTCGACCTCGTGATGCTCGGCATGGGCGCCAACGCCCACGTCGCGTCGCTCATGCCCGGGAGCGCGGCGTTGCGGGCGACCGCCGCCGTCGCGGCCGTGCCCGCGGCGGAGGTTCGGAGCGACCCGCCCGTGGCGCGGATCACGCTCACGGTCCCCGTGCTGCGCGCGGCCCGCCGCGTGCTGGTGACCGCCACCGGCGCCGAGAAGGCGCGCGCGCTCGCCGAGGTGTTCACCGGCCCCGACGCCCCCGATCGGCTGCCGGCGCAGCTCGTGCGCCCCTCGGCGACGATCGCCTGGTGCGTCGACACCGCGGCGGCCGCTGAGCTCGTGCGGGCGGGGCGCCCGGCGGAGGAACCCTAGTACCGGCGGTGCCAGAGGAGGTCGATCGCGCTCGCGCCGCGCGTCGATGTCGAGACCTTGACCGAGAGCTGCGGGGCGAGCCCGTACTCGACGCCCACGACCTGCCCGAGGCGGGGGCCGAACTCCTGCGCGAGCGAGAGGAAGACGTCCTCGGCGACGTAGCGACCGACGCCGACCTGACCGGGCGTGGTCGTTCCCTGGGGGAGCGAGACGTCGAGCGCCTGTAGGCCGAGGGCGCTCGTGACCGAGGTCGCCAGCTCGGGCGCCGCGTAGCCCGACGAGAGCTGGATCGCGTGCTGGCGCAGCATCGCGTTCTCGCTCTGCCCGAGGGACTGCGTCGGGCGGCCGAAGAGCAGCACCGCGAGGATGTCGGCCTGCGACAGGGGCGGATCGGAGCTCAGCGTGAGTGTGGGCCGCTCGACCTCGCCGCCGACGTGCGCGCGCACGAAGTAGTCACCCGCGCGGTAGACCGCGCTCACGTCGAGCGTGGGGTGGGGCGGCGTCTCGCCGTGGAAGGCGATCCGCCCGTCCTCGAGCGCGAAGCGGCGCCCCTGGAAGACGTACGCCCCGCGCACGAGGCGGATCTCTCCCCGCAGGCGCAACGGGCCGTACGCCGCCTTCTCGATGTGCAGGCCGCCGCCGAGCTGGATGTCGGCGTCACTGCGGCGGATCCAGGCGTCGGGCCCGAGGCGCAGGTCGAGCCCGAGCGCGAGCGCCTCGGCCACGGCGAATGCCGGGCTCGGGGGCGGCTCCGGCGGCGGCGCGGCCTCGCCCACCACCTCGATCGTCGGGTCCGGCTCGAAGCTCGGCATGCTCCCCGGCAGCGCGGCGGGACGGAGGAGGAGGCGGTCGGCCTCGAGCCGCCCGCGCAGGACGGGCGCCGCCGGCGTTCCGGCGACGTCGACGCGGCCGCTCACCGCGGCCTCCACGTCGCCGCGGCGGACGGCGAGGAACCGTCTCGCGCGGAGCTCGAGGTCGAGGCCCACGGGCCGCCAGCCGGCGAGCGTGAGGCGGCCTCCGCCGGCCACCGAGCCCTCGCCCGCGCGCGCCTCGAGATCGGTGAGCGTCACGGCGCCGGGGCCGATGCTCGCGCGTATCCGTACGGCTTCCCACGGCACGCCGGTCGCCGCGAGCTCGATGCGCCCGCCGTCGAGCGCGGCGAAGCCACGCAGCGCGGGCGCGGCCGGCGTGCCCGACGCGTGGACCTCGGCGGCGAGGGTGCCTGCGGCCTCCCGCACCGTCCCCGGGGCGAGCACCCGGAGGAAGGCGAGATCGAGGCCGGCGGCGTGGAGATCGACGTCCGCGGAGACGCGACGCGGGTCGCACGCGGGGGCCGCCCAGGCGAGCCCGAGCGGCAGCGTGGCCTCGACGCGCAGCTCGCCCGCGCCCGCGGGCTCGAGCGCCGCGTGGACGCCGAGCGCGCAGGCCGCGTAGTCGATCCGCGCGAGGAGGTCGCCATACCTGACGTCGTGCACCGCGACGCCGACGATCCGGGTCTGCGCGTCGAGCCGGGGCGCGGCCGCCGTGCCGGTGAGCCGCACCTCGGCGGCGAGCGTGCCGGCGCAGTCCGGCGCGCCGGCGAGCACGCAGAGATCGGCGAGCCGGATGCCGACGAGCGACAGCGTCGCGTCGCCGGGGCCGCGCAGCGCGATGCGCCCGCCGAGCGTGGCGCGCTGGCCGCCGCTCGTCAGGGTGAGCGGCGCGAGGTCGAGCCCCTCGTCGAGCGACCAGCGAACGGGCGTCCCGAGCGTCCAGGCGGGCGTGCCCGCGGGGGCGATCATCAGGGCCTCGAGGTCGCCGCCGGTGTGTCCCTCGGTGCGGCGCGCGGAGAGCGTCGCGCGGACGTCGGCCGCCGGGCCCGCGGCGAGACGGACCGCGGTCGCCGTGATCCGCGCGCGTCCGCCCGGCGAGCGGCTGCCGAGGCCCGTGAGCGTCGCGTCGAGCGCGGCCGCCTCCGCCGCCGCGGCGCGCCAGCGTGGCGCCGTGACCGTGGCGGCCGCGTCGGCGTCGACGGCGTCGAGCGGGCCGTGTGCCCGCACGGTGAGCGTCGCAGCGCCGGCGAGGTCGGGGACGCCCGCGGCCGGGCCGAGCGCCCGCAGGTCGGCGCTGGCGGCGAGCGCGAGCTCGCCGCGCCGCCCGGCCGTGTCGAGCGTGCCGCTGGCCTCGACGTGCAGCGCGGGCCCGTCCGCGCGCGCCCGGGCGACCTCGACGAGCGGTCCTGCGATGCGCGCGATGAGCGTGCCCGAGCGCACCGTCACGCCGTGGATCTCGGCCGCGGTGAGCACGGCTGCGACCTCGGCGCGGGCCGTGGCGAGACGGGGGCCGGTGCCGTGCACCGTGACCCGGCCCGCGGCCCGGCCCGGGGGCAGCGGCCCGAGCGCCGCGAGATCGTGGATGTCGAGACCCGCCTGGGCACGGTAGCGGGGCTCCGCCCCGAGCACGGCCGCCGCCCGCACGACCGCGCCGCCGGCCGGCGTCGCGAGGCGCGCCCGGGCATGCTGCACGTGACCCTGGCCGCGCCCGACCACGAGCGCGCGCGTGAGGCGGCGGCCGGCGACGGTCGAGGGCGCGAGCGCGATCCGGTAGGCGAGGGGTGTGCGGCGCAGGTCGCCGCCGCGGGCGCGCAGCGCGCCGTCGAGCCGCGCGGGCCGCAGGCCGGCCGGCGCGGCGGCGGGATCGAGGTCGTGGAAGGCAAGGCGGAGCGCCCAGCGGGGCGCATCGGTGGTGACGCGGACGGCCGCGGTGAGCGTGCCGGCGGGGCCGAGGTCGGCGGCCGCCGCGAGGCGGAGACGGCCGTCGGACTCGGCGGCGAGCGTGCCGGTCGCGCGCACCCGACCGAGCCGGAGGCCGCGGGGCGTGAAGTCGAGCGCGTCGGCGTGCAGCGCCTGCCGTGCCCCGCCGCCGGCGGCCGAGCCGGCGAACGTGATCGTGGCGGCGACGAAGCGCCGCGGCGGTGACGCGTCGAGCAGCGCCACGCCGACGCGACCACCCTCGACCCGGAGTTGGCGCACCTCGAGCGGCGGCCCCGCGCCGGTGCCGAGCCGCGGCAGCCGCCAGCCCCGCGCGTCGCGCACGAGACGCGCATGGAGGCCGCGGAGCGTCACGTGCGGCAGGAGGAGCCGCCCCCGCAGGAGCGCCGCCAGCGAGTACGTCACCACCGCGTGGGCGACGCCGAGCACCGGCTGCCCGCCGACCGAGACGCGGACGTCGTCGAGGACCAGGGAGTGACCGAGCGTGCCGCCGATCCGCCCGATCGACACGTGCGCCCCCGCGGCGGCGCCGAGGAGCGCGCCCAAACGGGCTCGCACCCAGGCCTGCACCGGCGCGCTGCGCGCGGCGAGCCCGAGGGTCAGCGCGACCGCGGCGACGCCGACGGCGGCGGCCGCCGCGGCGAGCAGCCGCCGGCGCATCAGAAGGCCCGCCCGACGGTCACGTGGACCTGCCAGCGCTGGTCGCCGTCGGGAGGCTCGACCGGGAAGCCCAGGTCGACGCCGAGCGGCCCGACCGGCGACGCGTAGCGGACGCCGAAGCCGACGCCGTAGCGCAGAGCGTCGAAGGGCACGTCGAACGAGCGCAGCGACACCTGACCGCCGTCGACGAAGACGAGCCCGGAGAGGCCGTCGGTGATCGGATGGTGCAGCTCGACGGAGGTCTCGGCGAGCGCGCGGCCGCCGATCGGCCGGTCGTCGACCAAGGGACCGATCCGCCAGCGGCCGTAGCCGCGCACGGAGTTGAGGCCGCCGGAGAAGAACCGCTCGGGGAGGGGGATCTCGGCCGTGCGGCCGAGGGGATCGGCGACGCCCGCGCGCACCCGGGCGGCGACGCTGAAGTCGGCGAGCAGCGGCTGATAGAGCCGGCCTTCGGCCGTCAGCCGGAGAAAGCCGACGTTGCCGCCGAGCCACTGGCCGACCGGCTCGACGGTGCCGTTGAGCTCCCAGCCGCGCTGCGGGTTCAAGAAGTCGTCGGTGGCGTTCCAGTCGGCGCCGAACGCGAGCCCGGAGAGGACGACGTTGGGGGGCGCGAGCCCGGGCAGCGCGGTGCGGACGGCGTCGGTGGCGGCGGCGAGGCTTTCGTACTCGAGGCGGTAGGAGGCGAACGTCGTGAGCGGGGCGAGCGGCTGCCACTCCACGCGCGGGCCGAGCCGGCTGCGGTCGACCGTGAAGGCGTCCTCCTCCTCCTGCTCCTCGAGGAAGACCAGGCGGAAGCGGCTGCCGGGGCTCGGGAAGTGGGGCTGCAGGAAATCGGCCACGATCGTGCGCTGGATGAACGAGGCGCGCGCGGCGACGCCGAGCTGGCGCGCGCCGCCGAGGAAGTCGTAGTGGCGCCAGGTGGCGAGCCCGCGCACCTCCTCCTCGGTGTCGTAGCCGATGCCGGCGCGCACGTCGCGCGGCGGGGCCTCGGTGACGTGGATGCGGACGTCGACGGTGGCGGTCTCGCCCGGGGCCTCCTCGAGCTTGACGGTGCGGAAGAGGCCGAGCCCGAGCAGGTTGGCGCTCGTGCGGTCGAGCAGGCTCTCGCGGAAGGGTGTGCCGGGGTGGAAGGCGACCTCGCGCCGCACGACCGTGGGGTCGACGCGCGCCGTGCCGGCGACCGTGACCGTGCCGAAGCGGCAGGCGGGTCCGCTCGCCACCGTGTACGCGACCTCCGCCGTGTCGGCCACCACGTCGACCCGCGCCCACCGGGTGACGCCGACGCGCGCGTAGCCGTGCTCGCGGTAGGCGGCGCGCAGCATCGCCTCGCCGCGCGCATAGGCGTCCTCGTCGAGAACCGCGCCGGCGGCGAGCGGCAGCGCCGGCTGCGTCCGCGCGGGCAGGGTCGCACCCGCGATCCGCACGGCGACGGCGGTGACCACGATCGGGGGGCCCTCGTCGATCGTCACCGTCGCGGTGACGAGGTCCTCGCCGACGACCTCGACGCCGGCGGTGAGCCGCGCGTGGTAGTAGCCCCGGCTGCGGTAGAGGCGGGCGAGGCGCCCGAGGTCGGCGCGGAACGCCGCCGGGTCGAACCCGGGCCGTTGCTGCCAGGGGGCGAACCACGGCCGTGCCTTGGTGACCATCGCCGCGCGCAGCACGCCCGCGGGCACCGCCCGGTTGCCGCGCAGCACGAGCCCGCGGAGCCGCCACGCCACCGTGGGATCGAGGGCGTCGGGCGCGAGAGCGAAAACCGCGCCCGGGGCGCCGACGGCGGCGGCGAGCACGACCACGACCGCAAGCGCGCGCACGGCGCCACTCGTAACAAGCCCGCGCCGGGACGCAAGCCGGACGAGGGGATCTTGACGTGCGGGGCTTCTGCGTTGGATGCGTCGGGGATGACGGCGCGCGAGTCCGACGTGAACCCGTTTCTGCGGGGCAACTTCGCCCCGTGGCGCACGGAGGGTGAGGCCCGCGATCTGCCCGTGCGCGGCACGATCCCGCCGGCGCTGAGCGGCACGTACTACCGCAACGGCCCCAACCCCGCGTTCGAGCCCCTCGGGCGCTACCACTGGTTCGACGGCGACGGGATGATCCACGGGATCACGCTCGCCGACGGCCGCGCGCACTACCGCAACCGTTGGGTCGCGAGCCGCGGCCTCGCCGAGGAGCGCGCGGCCGGCCGGGCGCTCTACCGCGGCCTCCTCGAGCTGCGGCCCGACGAGGCCCCCGCGATCAAGAACACCGCCAACACGAACATCATTGCGCACGCCGGCCGGCTGCTCGCGCTGATGGAGGCGGCGCTGCCGACCGAGCTGCGCCCCGGGAGCCTCGAGACGGTCGGGGAGCACGACTTCGGCGGGCGGCTCACGACCGCGATGACCGCGCACCCCAAGCGCGACCCGGTCACCGGCGAGCTGCTGTTCTTCGGCTACTCGCCCTTCCCGCCGTACCTCGTCTACCACGTGGCGGACGCAGGCGGCGTCCTCGTGCGCAGCGAGCCGATCGACGTCGCATGGCCGTCGATGATGCACGACTTCGCGGTCACCGAGCGGCACGTGGTCTTCATCCTCTGTCCGCTCGTCTTCAGCTTCGAGAACGTCGCCGCGCGCGGCGGGCTCTTCTCGTGGGAGCCGGCACGCGGCACGCGCCTCGGCGTGATGCCGCGCGGCGGGAGCAACGCCGACGTCCGTTGGTTCGAGACCGACCCGTGCTACGTCTTCCATCCGCTCAACGCCTACGAGGCGGGCGATGCGCTCGTACTCGACGTGGCCCGCTACGGCCGACTCGACTTCATGGGGCCCGGGGCCGCCCGGGATCCGGCCTACGGGGGCGAGAACGCCGCGCGGCTCCACCGCTGGCGCATCGACTGCGGCGCCGGCACGGTCGGCTCCACCCCGCTCGACGATGTCGTGGCCGAGTTTCCGCGCGTCGACGACCGCCGGATCGGACGCCGGCATCGCTTCGGCTGGGTGGCCGCGCGCGACGTCGACACCGGCTCGCGGCTGCCGCAGTTCACGGCGATCCGCGGCTACGACCTCGACCGCGGCACGCAGGTCACCCGGTCCTTCGGGGCGGGCTGCGGCGTCGGCGAGCCGCTCTTCGTGCCGCGCTCACCGGAGGCCGCGGAGGACGACGGCTTCGTGGTCGCGCTCGTCTACGACGGGGCGCGGGACGGGAGCGACCTCGTGATCCTCGATGCCCGCGACGTGGCGGGGGAGCCGGTGGCCACCGTCCGCCTGCCCCACCGCATCCCCTACGGCTTCCACGGGGCCTGGGTCCCCGCCTGATTCCCGCAGGGGATTCGTGGTACAGGGGAGAACCATGACGGCGGCTTGGCGGGACGCCCTCGCGCCCGAGGAGGTGAAAGCCCTCCTCGCGATCGACGACGCGCGCGCCTGGGTGTCGATCGGCATCGACTGGGCCCTCGTGGCGGCGGCATTCGCGCTCGTCGCCCGCGCCCCGGGGCCGCTCACGATCCTGGTGGCGCTGCTCGTGATCGGCGGCCGGCAGCTCGGCCTGGCGGTGCTGATGCACGAGGCGGCGCATCGTACGCTGCTGCGCCGCCGGCGCTGGAACGACCTTGTGGGCAACTGGCTGTGCGCGTACCCCGTCTGGGGCGATCTGCACGCCTACCGCGCCTACCACCTCCGCCACCACGCCAAGACCTGGACCGCCGAAGACCCGGACCTCGGGCTCGCCACGCCGTTCCCGATCACGGGGCGGAGCCTCGGCCGGAAGATCTGGCGCGATCTCAGCGGCCAGACGGGTCTCAAGCGGGCGGCGGCGACGCTGCGGCGCGAGCGCGGCCGGCGCGCCGACTTCATGGGCACGCGCAACCGCTACGGGGTCGTGATCACCAACGCGGCGCTGCTGGCGGTCCTGACGCTCGCCGGGCACCCCGCGCTCTATCTCCTGTGGGTGGGGGCTTGGCTCACGACCTACAGCCTCGTCATGCGCATCCGCTCGATCGCCGAGCACGCGATGATCGGCGACCCGGCCGACCCGCTGCGCAACACCCGCACCACGCTCGCCGCCTGGTGGGAGCGGCTGGTGCTCGCGCCCAACCGCGTGAACTTCCACCTCGAGCACCACCTGCTGCCGACGGTGCCGCACTACCGGCTGCCGCGTCTGCATCGCCTGCTGCGGGAGCGCGGCGTCCTCGAGCGGGCGTGCGTGACGCGCGGCTACGTGGCGGTGCTGCGCGCGGCCGCCTCGGCGGGCTGACCCGCCGCGGCGCGCTCGCGCCGGCGCCGGGCGGCGAGCACGCGCTTGGCGTCACGGTAGCCGGCGGCCATGAGGTTGCGGCTCTTGCGCGGGTAGGCCTGGAAGACCGCGAGCGGCCCGAACCCGCTCCACTCCTCGCCGGGCTCGATCACGGTGACCGGCACCCCGTGGAAGCGGCCGTCCTCCATCAGCGCGTAGAGGTAGCCCATGTTCCCGATCGTGCGCCACATGACGTCGACGAACCGCTGCACGAAGGCCGGGAAGGACGAGAATCCCCCACAGTACGGCAACTGGCTCGCGATCGGCGCGAGCAGGTAGATCTCGGTGGCGCCGAGGCCGATGGCGCGCTCGAGGGGCACGTTCCAGGCGAAGCCGCCGTCGGCGTACCAGTCGTCGCGGAAACGCACCGGGGGAAAGAGCAGCGGGATCGCGTAGCCCGCGCGCGCGAGCGTGCGCAGCTCGCGCCAGTCGGCGCACTCGCGCGCGCCGTGGACCTCGCCCTGGCCACGCGAGAGGTTGAGGAGCACGAACTCGAGCTCGATGGGGCTGGCGAGGGCCTCGCGGAAGTCGATGTACTGCTCGACCGCGGCGCTCAGCCGGTCCATCGAGAAGAAGGAGAGGCCGAGGAGCGGGTTGTGCCGCAGGCTCGGCGCCACGATGCTCGGCAGCGAGCGGAAGTCGCGCCATGCGCGCTCGAGCGTCCCCACGCCGCCGCTGGCGTAGGTGCAGGCGTTGATGACGCCGATCGAGCTGCCCACGATCGCGTCGGGCCGGATGCTCTGCTCCTCGAGGTAGCGCAGCGCGCCCACCTGATGTGCCCCGAGCGCCGCGCCCCCGCCGAGGATGAAGACGCGCCTCGCCACGCCGCGGTCTTAGCGCGCGGCGCTCCGGCGAGGCAATCGCGGCCTTGCCCGGCGGCGGGGGTTCGACGCATGGTGGCCCGAATGGACTATCGGGAGCGGGTCGTGATCGTCACCGGCGCCTCCTCGGGCATCGGCCGGCAGGTGGCGCTCGACTTCGCGGCGCGGGGCGCCGCGCTCGTTCTAGCGGCGCGCCGGGAGGCGGAGCTCGGGGCGGTCGCGCGTGAGTGCGCCGCGCGCGGCGGACGGGTCGAGGCGTCGGTGGGCGACGTGGCCGACCGGGAGCTCGTCGAGGGGCTGGCGGCCCGGGCCGTGGCGCGCTTCGGCCGGCTCGACATCGTGGTCAACAACGCCGGCGTCTCGAAGCACAAGCAGATCTACCACCTCACGGCCGACGAGGTGGAGTACGTGACGCGCGTCAACTTCCTCGCGCCGGCTTTTCTCACGCTCGCGGCGCTCCCCGCGATGCTGCGCCAGGGCGAGGGCTGGATCGTGAACGTCTCGTCGGCGGCCGGGAAGATCCCGCCGCCGCGCGAGGCCGTCTACGCGGCGTCGAAGTTCGCGCTCGGCGGGTTCACCGAGGGGCTGTGGCTCGACCTCGCGGGCTCGGGCGTCCACGCCGCGGTCATCAACGTGGGCCCGATCGACACGGAGATCTGGCGCAAGACCGACGAGCCCACCGCCTACCGGGGACGCAAGCTGCCGCCGAGCGTGGTCTCGGCGGCGGTCTTCCGCGCCATCGAGCGCCGCCGCCACGAGCTGTGGGTGCCCGGGTGGTTACGGCTCGCGTGGTGGCTGCGGGTCGCCGCCCCCGCACTCTACCGCGCCGGATCCGCCCGCTTCGACCCCGTTCCCGCGGCGGTGGTCGCCGCCGCCCGCGAGCGCGCGCGGCGCAGCGCGTGAGGCGCCGTCAGGAGATCACCGCCGCGTCCTTGAGACGCGCGATCTCCTCCCACGAGCAGCCGAGCTCCTGGAGCACGACCTCGGTCTCGGCCCCGACCTCCTCGGCGGGCGCGCGCACGGCCGTCGCCTCGCCGCCGAACTGCACCGGGCTCGCGCACACGCGCACCGGGCCGTCCGCGGTCGGCGACGCGGGCAGATAGCCGTTGGCGGCCACCTGCGGATCGTCGGGCAGGTCGAGAGGGCTCTGGAACGGCCCCCAGATGCAGTCCGACGGGCGCAGCAGGGCTTCCCACTCGGCGCGCGGGCGGGTGGCGAAGTGCCGCGCCAGCTCGGCCGCGATCGCCTCGCGGTGGATCTGCCGCGCCTCCGCCGTCGGCCAGCGCTCGAGGAGATCGCGGCGGCCGATCGTCTCGGCGAAGTGCGGCCAGAAGCGCTCGGCCTGGAGCATCATGAGGACGATCGCCTTCCCGTCGGCGCAGCGATAGGTGGCGACGAGCGGGTTCGGGCTCATGCCGCGCATCTCCCCCGCCGAGGGCAGCATGTTCCCGTAGAGGAGGGCGGCCGTGATGTCCGGCGCCAGCACCCAGATCGCGGTGCCGAGCAGCGACACGTCGACCTCGAGGCCGCGCCCGGTGCGCTCACGGTGGAAGAGGGCGGCGGCGATGCCCCCCGCGATCGACATGCCGCCGATGAAGTCGCCGAAGGCCGGCCGCTGCTGCAGCGGCGGCTCGCCCGGCGTCGAGAGCCGGTCGGCGATGCCGCCGCGGGCCCAGAACGACACCCCGTCGTAGCCGCCCTTGCGGGCGTCGGGGCCCCGCCGGCCCTGCCCGCAGCCGCGCGCGTAGACCAGGCGCGGGTTGATCGCACGCAGGTCCTCCCACGTGATGCGCAGCCGCTCGCGCGCGTCGTCGAGGAAGCTCGTGAGGAACACGTCCGCGCGCGCGACCAGCTTGTCGAGGAGCGCGCGGCCCTCGGGCTTGGCGAGGTCGATCCCGACGCTGCGCTTGTTGCGCCCGAGATGCTCGACGAAGAAGTTGCGTCCGGCGGCGCCGGGCACGAGCCCCGCGGTGATCAGCCCGCGGATCGGATCGCCGGTGCGCGGGTGCTCGATCTTGATCACCTCCGCGCCCCAGTCGCCGAGGACGGTGGCCGCGGAGGGCACGAAGCCCCATTCCGCGACCTCGATCACGCGAATTCCGTCGAGGACGGCCGTCATGGCGGAGGAGCCTAGGCGGACTCGGGGGTCTGAGGCAAGGATCCGGCGAAGGGCAGCTCGATCGACAGCCGCGTGCCGCGCTCCGAGCGGATCAGCACCCGGCCACCGAGCGAGCGGACCCGCTCGCGGATGCCGAGCAGCCCCCCGCCGTCGGAGCGGGCGGCCGAGGCCGCCCGCAGCCCCACGCCGTCGTCCTGGATGTCGAGCCGCAGCGTCCCCTCCGCGAGCGCGATGTCCACGCGCACGCGCGTGGCGCGCGCGTGGCGCGCGACGTTGGTGAGCGCTTCCTGCGTGATGCGGTACACGGCGGTCTCGATCGCGGCCGGCAGCCGCTCGGGAAGGCCGTCGGCGTCGAAGGTGGTGACGATCTGATGGCGCTCGGCGAAGGCGCGCAGGTGGCTGCGCAGCGAGGGCACCAGCCCGTAGTCGTCGAGCGTGGACGGCCGCAGGAGCTGGGAGAGCTCGCGCAGCTCGGCCATGGTGGTCGCGGCCAGCCGCCGCGCCTCGGCGGTGCGCGTGCGCAGCACGGTCGCGTCGGCGGGGAGCTGCTGCTCGATCAGCCAGAGGTAGGAAAGGATGGCCGTGAGCGACTGGCCGACTCCGTCGTGCAGCTCGCGCGAGAGCCGCCGCCGCTCCTCCTCCTGGACGGACATGAGCTGCTGCGAGAGGCGCACGAGGTCGCGCTCGCGCGCCGCGAGATCGGCGCGCAGCCGCCCGCCGACGCGCGCGCTCGCGATCGCGACCGCCGAGCCGACGATGAGCGAAGCGAAGGCGAAGGCGAAGGGCAGGGCGACCGTCTGCGCCGGCGGCGTGACCAGGCCGACGAGGGCGAAGCCGAGGCACGCCACGCCCGAGAGCACCGCCATCTGCAGCGGGCTCCAGGCGAAGAAGACGAGGCTCAGCATGAGCGCCGCGAAGAGCGCGGTGGCGGCCACCATCGGATGGGCGCGCTCGGCGTAGAGCGCATACAGCCCGGCGAACACGAGCCCGAGGGAGAAGGCGAAAGCGAGCGGCGCGGCGTGACGGGCCGCGGAGGGCGTGAACGTCGCCACGAGCACGGCGGTCGCCACGAGGGCATAGACGCCGTACAGCGCCGGGATCGACGCGTACTGCGCGGGCTCGGCGTAGTGCAGCTCGGTGAGCAGCAGTGCGAGCAGCGCGCCGAGGGTGAGCAGCGCCGCGACCCGGAGCCGCGCGATCACGGACGGGGCGTCGGCGGCACCGCCGAGGCCGGTCATGCCGGCTCGACGCATAGCGCCCGTGGGCGTGCGGGACAACCCGGGTCCGCGGGACGTGGACGGCGCTGGGGCGGTATGCCGGGCGTCAGGCGAGGCCGTAGAGCGCCGCGGCGTTCCCGCCCGCGATCAGCGCGCGCTCGTCGGCCGGCACGTCGTGGAAGTGCTCGGCGAGCGCCTCGCGGCTCTTCGGCCACGTGCTGTCCGAGTGCGGGTAGTCGGTCGACCACATGATCGTGCGCACCCCGGCGCGGTGGCGCTCGGCGACGCCGGCGAGGTCCTGGATGAAGGTCGCGTGTCCCTGGCGGAACCAGTAGGTGCTCGGCTTCTCCTTGATGATCGACTGCGTCCAGAAGCGGTGCTTGTTGAAGGTCTGGTCCATGCGCTCGAGGAAGTAGGGGAGCCAGCCGATACCGCACTCGACGAGCACGTAGCGCAGCTTCGGGTGCCGCTCGAGGACGCCGGTGAAGGTGAGCGTCGAGACCACCTCGATGATCGAGATCGGCGCGATCGCGATGAACGTCTCCTTGATGCCGGGGAGCGGGTTCATGAACGTCTCGCGGACGTTGGTCTTCCGCGGCCCGACGATGTGGAAGCTCATCGGCATGCCGGTCTCCTCGACCAGCGCCCAGAAGGGCTCGTAGGCCGGGTCCCAGAGCGGCTTGCCGCCGCGCTCGTCCGGGAACGGGTCGACGTGGAAGCCCTTGAGCCCGAGCTTCGCCACCCGCCGGAGCTCGGCCAAGCCCTCGTCGAGGTCCACGAGCGGCACGTGGGCGAGCCCGACCAGGCGCCGCGGCGCGGCGTCCGACAGCTCCTTCATCCAGTCGTTGTAGGTGCGCACGATGAACTGCCGCAGCGCCGTGTCCTTCGGGTACTGCGTCACGGGGCCGCCGAAGTAGAGCACCTCGGCGTCGACGCCGTCGAGGTCCATGTCCTCGAGGCGGGCCTTCGGATCGTAGGAGCCGGGCCGCATGTCCTTGTAGGTGAGGCCCATCGCCTTGAACTCCTCGGGCTTCCGCCCGGCCGAGGCGTCGAGGCCGATCGCGCCGCTCACCTCGGAGTCGACGATCCAGAAGTCGCCGGCCGGGGTCGACTCGACCCGCGGCACGCGGTCCTTGAGCGCCTGGGGCGCGCTGCGCGTCCAGAGGTCCTTCGGGGGGTTCACGTGCGAGTCGGCCGAGATGATGCGCTCGTTCGCCATCGGATCAGGTCCTCCTCGTGTGGGTCACCGTTACACCATCTCCGTCGAGAGCACGACCGCGCCCGCGATCGGGCCGCCGCCGTTGGCCGCGAACGCCACCTTCGCGTCGGGCACCTGGCGCGGGCCGCACGTGCCGCGCAGCTGCGCGACCGCCTCGATCAGGTGGCCGACGCCGTGGCTGCGGCCCTCGGAGAGGTTGCCGCCGTGGGTGTTGAGGGGCAGCCGCCCGCCGAGCGCGGTGGCGCCGCTGGCGACGAGCGGCCCGCCCGCGCCCTTCTCGCAGAAGCCCGCGTCCTCGAGCCAGCACAGCGCGAGCCAGCTGAAGCCGTCGTAGAGCTGGACCGTGTCGACGTCCGCGGGCGAGAGGCCGGCCTCCCGCCACACGGCGTCCGAGACCGGCTTGGACGCCATCGTCGTCAGATCCGGCCAGTGCTCCCACTCCTCCCACACGGCGTCGCGGGTGGCGCTGGCGAGCACGTGGACCGGGCGCTGGCGGAGGTCGCGCGCGCGCTCGGCGGTGGTCAAGACCGCGGCGCCCGCGCCGTCGATCGGGTAGTCGCAATCGAGCCGGCGAAACGGCTCGGCGATCCACGGCGAGGCGAGGTACTGCTCGAGCGTGAGCGGCTCGCGCAGCACCGCGCGGGGGTTCAAACCGGCGTGGCGGCGGGTCTGGACGGCGAGCGCGCCCAGGTGCTCGCAGGTCGTGCCGTAGACCGCGAAGTGCCGCATCGCCCACATGGCGAGCGTCTGCGCCGTCATGCCGAGGCCGTAGGGCATCGTCCACTGATGGTCGCCGGCCGCCAGCGGTGTCTCCTGCATGCCCGGCGGCAGGCCGCGCTTCCACTTGTTGCACTTGTAGACGAGCACCGTCCGGCAGCGGCCGCTCTCGATGGCGCGCACCGCGCGATCGAGCGCGGTCATGGCGGCGGGGGCGAGCGCGAACACGTCCTCACACAGCGCGAGCCGATCGCGGTCGACGCCGACCGCGGGCAGCACCTGCTCGAGCGGCGCGTGCTCGTAGGCGCCGAGGTAGGTGACCACGCCGTCGACGGCCGTAGGCGCGAGGCCGGCGTCGGCGAGCGCCGCCCGGCACGCGTCCGCCGCGAGCGCGTCGCCGTCCTCGGGCAGCGAGCGGGCGAAGGCAGAGGTCCCGATGCCGGCGATGGTCGCGGGCGGTGTGCGGCTCACGAGGCTCGTCTAGACCAGGGGCGGGATCGGAATCAAGCGATCGCTCGATTTCCTAGCGGCCGTGGGTCTCGAGCCCGCTCAACGTGGCGCCGGCGCCGCCGAGCCGGCGCGCGAGCGCGTCGGCAAGGGCGGCGGCGATCTGCGGCTTGCGCTTGCGGCGCGCCGCGTCGATCTGGTGCGCGAGGGTGCGCGTGAGCTTCCCGGCGGTCGAGAGCAGGCGGGTCACCCGCCGGGGCTTGCCCCCGCGCTCGGCGGCGGCGACGGCGCCCGCGAGCTTCGCGAGGCCCTTGCCGAGCTTACGCCGCAGCCCCGCGGCGAGGTCCGCGGGGCTCGCCGCGGCGAGCGCCCGGGAGATCGCGTCGAGCTGGCAGTGGACGCCCGCGAAGCCGGTGAGGGCCTGGCCGGCGTGACAGCCGCTCGCCGGATCGCAGGTCTCGACGCCGTCGCAGGCGTCCCCGTCGTCGCAGGCGAGCGGGGTCCCGGGGCTGCACGCGCCGGTCGCGACGTCGCAGGTCTCCCGGCCGTTGCACACGTCCCCGTCGTCGCACCCGCGGTCGTCGAGGCAGAAGTGCTGGCAGTGCGGCGCGAGGCTCGTGTCGAGCGTGCACACGTCGTCGGTGTCGACGTTGTGGTCGTCGCAGGCGAGGCCGACGGCCGTGCACACGCCGGCGCGGCACGCCTGGCCGTCGCAGCGGCCGTGGGGCGCGCAGTCGGTATCGGTGGCGCAGGGCCGGCAGGTGCGGTCCTCGACGAGATGCTCGCAGGCGAGGTGGGTGAGCCCCACGTCGGCGCACACGTCCCGCGTGCAGGCGTCGCCGTCGTCGCACGCCGCGTCGGTGCCGGGCTGGTGGCAGCACCCGTCGATCGGCTCGGCGACGCAGCCCGCGCCGTCGCGGCAGCCGACGTCGACGCACGGATCGGCGCTCGGCGTGCAGACGAGCGGCTGGGTCTCGCAGGCGCCGCCCGTGCAGGTCCCGGGGTCGCAGGTGGTGCCGCAGGCGGCGCCGTTCGCGAGCGGCGTTCCGGCGTGGCAGACGTGGTCCGTCCCGCACGTCTCGGTGCCGTTGCACGGCTCGCCGTCGTCGCAGTCCGCGTCGGTGTGGCAGCAGCCCGGCGTCGCGAGCGTGCATGCGTGCTCGGCGCAGACCTTGGGGCACACCGCGTCGCCGTCGGCGCACTCGGCGTCCGCGTTGCAGCAGCCGGGGATCGGGGCGTGCACGCAGCCGGTCGCCGGGTCGCAGGTGTCGTCGGTGCACGGGTTGCCGTCGTCGCAGTCGGGCGGCGGGGCGTGGACGCAGACGCCGGCCGCGCACGTCTCCGCTCCGTTGCAGGCGTCGCCGTCGGAGCAGGAGGTGCCGTCCGTCACCGGCGTGTTCGCACACGAGTTGTTCACGCACGTGTCGGTGGTGCACGGGTTGCCGTCGTCGCACTGGGCGCCGGTCGTGCACGGCTTGGCGATGCAGAGCTTGCCGGGGTCCGACGCCGTGCGGTCGCAAAACGGGGTCTGCTGGGGACAGACGACCGGCGTGCCCGGCCGGCAGGCGCCGGCGCTGCACGTCTCGACGCCCGTGCACGGGTTCCCGTCGTCGCATCCGGCGATACCCGGCCCGTCGTGCGGCGGGTGAACGCAGGCGTTCTCTCCCGGGTCGAGGCAGTCGTAGGTGCACGGGTTTCCGTCGTCGCACGCGGCCTGGCCGACCACCGTGCACTGCGAGGGGACGGTCGGCGCCGGCGCGACGCACGCGCGCGGGCAGGTCGTCGTCGGATCGGCGGGGCACGCGGTGAAGTCGGGCACGTTCGCGTGGTAGGGGCCGAAGGCGTCGCAGCCGTCGAGCGTGCACGGGTTGCCGTCGTCCTGCGCGGGCTCGATGCGGCAGTGCGTGTCGCAGCCGCTCGTGCAGGGGACGTTGGCCGGCCCGCCGTCGCACTGCTCGGGGAACTCGGGCGTGCCGCCGTTGCCGCACTGGGGGCACGGATCGAGGCAGCCGGGCTGGTCGTTCGACCCCGTGCACGACGCCCGCGGGTCGGTGGTCGCCGGCGGCGTGATCGTGGCACCGGCGAGGATCGGAGTGACCCCGCTCGGGCGGGTGAGCCGGTTCGTTCCCGGCGCCACGGTGAGGAGCCGCGCCCCGGACTGCAGCGTGAGCGCGCTGCGCGCGATGACCGTGTTGTTGCCGCCGCCGCTGGTGACGAGCGCGCTGCCGCCGACCGTCACGCTGCAGCCGGCGAGCTCGGTCGCCGACGACGGGCCGGGCGTCGCGCTCACCTTGCCGCCGAGCGTGAGGCCGCCGGCCACGTCGCGCGCCGGCGTCGGGTCGAGCACGGGATCGCAAAGGCGCGCGTCGCAGCGCGTCCCGCCGCTCGCGCGCACGACCCCGCCCACCCCGCCCGTCGCGGTGCTGTCGGCGAGGAGCTGAGTGCCGGCGTTCACCGTCACGTCCCCCTCGGCCGAGAGCGCGATCGTGCCGCCGTCGCCGGACGCGCCCGTGACGTCGAGCTGCGTGCCCGTCCCCGTGACGCCGACGTTACCGCCGGCGGCGACCTCGATCGTGCCCCCCGAGCCGACGTCGCCGCTGTTGCTGCGCATCTGGACGGTGGCGGCGAGGGTGGCGTTGCGGCCACACTGGACGAAGAGCGCGCCGCCGCCCGCGGGGTCGTTGCCGGTGACGGTCGCGTTCACCGCGACATCGCCGCGCGCGTCGAGGTCGATCTCGCTGTCGCCGCTGCCGTTGCCGGTCACCCAGAGGCTCTTGCCGACGGTGATCGAGCCGGCGGCCTGCACGGCGATGGTGCCGCTGCCGGTGGCGTCGGTTGGATCGGGGTCGGTCGCCTGCGCGCTGAGCGGGCTCGCGAGCGTGACGTCGCCGCTCGGCACGGGGCTCTCGGTGGTGAGCACGATGTTGCCGGTGTCGCCGTTGGCGGCGATGCCGCCGCCGCTCGTCCCGATCGCCCCCGCGCTCGCCGTGAGCTCGACGTCGCCGCCGCTACCCGCGCCGTCGGCGCTCGCCTGGACCGTGTCGGCCACGGTGATCGCTTGCCCGTCGATGGTGATGGTGCCCCCGTCGCCGCCGCTGCCGCCGATGGCGTTGCCGTCGAGCATGGCGCCCGAGGCGATCGCCACGGGGCCCCCGGCCTCGAGGTCGATCGTGCCGACGTCGAACCCGCCCTGCGCGCTCACGAGGTTGCGCACCGTGAGCGCGCCGGGCGCGCGCACCGTGACCGTGCCGCCGAAGCCCGAGGCGCCGCTGTCGGCGGAGATGCGGCCGGCGAGCAGCATCGGGCCCGCCTTCGCGTCGGCGGTGGCGTCGATCGTGACGTTGCCGCCGCTGGCCCCGTCGTCGGTGCCGTCGGCGAGGATGCTGCCGGCCGAGAGCGAGACGGCGCCGTCGGCGAGGATGGTGAGCGCGCCGGCGTCGCTGCCCGAGACGTCGATCGTGGCGGCGCCGCTCATCGCGAACGCGGTCGCGGCGTGGCCGGTGGTCGTGATCGTCACGGTGCCCCCGGGCGCCGTGAGCGTGCCGCCGCCGAGCTGCACGCTCGTGGCGGTGAGGGCGAGCGTGCTCGAGCCCGCGGCGATCTGGCCGCTCAGCGCGACCGCGTGCGCGCCGAAGTCGAGGTTGCAGACCGAGCCGCTGAGCGTGATCGTGCCGTCGAGGACGCAGCTCGTGGCCCCGCAGCAGCGGGCGACGATCGTTGCGGCGTCGTTGGTCGTGCCACCGACGCAGTGGATCGCCTGCGTGCACGCGGCGCCGGCGATTGCCGCCCGGGCGGCGAGCGCGAGCGCGATCAGCGCGCGGAGCCTCAGCGGCACGGAGCCCCCGGCCGGCAGGCGGGCATGCGGCCGGCGCCGTCGCCGAGCCGCGCGCCGCGCAGGCGGAGACCGAGGCGGCGGTTGCCCTCGGCGGTGGCGCGGGCGATCAGCGAGTCGTGCGCGCTGCCCGCGAGCCCGGCGCCCGCGTTGCCCGTGGCGACCGCGGCGTCGATGCGCGTGCGGCGCACGCTCGTGCGGATGCCGTCACCGCCGTTGGCGCCGGCGACCGGCCCCTCGACGTCGTGCTCCCGGCCGCGGAGCACGAGCCCCTCGCGGCCGTTGCCCTCGGCGCGGTTGCCGGCGATGGTCGCGCCCCGGCCGCCGAGGCGGAAGCCGGCCCTCCCGTTCTCCGACGCCTGGTTGCCGTCGGCCC
This sequence comes from Binatia bacterium, assembly GCA_035295465.1. Taxonomy (GTDB): domain Bacteria; phylum Desulfobacterota; class Binatia; order DP-6; family DP-6; genus DATGIZ01. The sequence continues at coordinate 29,716 of DATGIZ010000004.1, forward strand.
GATAGCCCGTGCCGTGAAGCACGAAGCCGTCGCGGCCGTTGCGGCGGGCCTGGCAGCGGCTCACGACGTAGCCGGCGCCGCCGGCGCGCAGCCCGTCGCTGGCGTTGTCGGCGAGCGTGAGGTCGGCCACGCGAGCGAGCGTTCGCGGCCCGGCCTCGACACCGACGTCGAAGCCGCGCACGGTCCCGGGGCCGACGAGCGTGAGGCCGCCCGCGCCGCCGCCCACGACCGCGATGCCGGCGGCGCGGCGGCTGCCGACGATCTCGTGCCCGCCGAACGCGAGCGTCGGCGCCGGCCGGCGGGCGGGAACGCGCACGATGAGGCCGGGGCCGGGGCAGGCGTGGCGAATGATCGGATCGCGGTCGCCGAGGGTATGCGAGCTGACGAGCACGTCGCCGCAGTCGCAGGGCACCACGCGGCCGTGGCCGTCCACGTCGTCCCCACAGGCGCGCGGGCCGCCGAACGCCACGGCGGGTGCGAGGCCGAGGAGGCAGGCGAGGGCTGCCGGGGCGAGGAGCCGCATGCGGCGGCCCGTTCGAGCAACGGCCGTGCCCGGGGCCGCCGCGCGGGCGCTCCGGGAAGCCGCGTCGGACCTCGCACGCATCCCCGACACGGCGGGCGCCATGGCGGGCGGACGTGCACTGACCGCGCAGCCGTGCGACGCGCTCCGATGGGCCGTCACGGCGATGACGCTCTCGCCGCCGGCACGTCGGAAGCCCCACGCGCCGGCGCCGGATCCACGGACTGCTGCGATGGCACCGCCCTTGCTGCTTCGCCGAGCATGCGCACGCACCGCGGCTCCGCGGCGGGCTTCACGCTGATCGAGCTTCTCACGGTCCTCACGATCGTCGGCACGCTCGCCGCCATCGCCATCCCCCAGTTCTCGGGCCAGCAGGCGGCCGCGCTGAACGCGCGGGTGGTGAACGACACGCGCAACGCGGCGCTGGCCGAAGAGGCCTACTACGACACGGAGGGCGAGTACATCGCCGGGGACTGCGGCACGTTCCCCGGGATGGCCGTGTCCCCCGGTGTGGTGTGCGCGGCGGTCACCGAGAACGGCGGCATCGACTTCAGGGTGTCCGCTTCGCATCCGTCGGCGAACCGCGCCTGCACCTGGGACAGCTCCACGGTGCCGAGCCTCAACTGCTCCTGAGGCGAAGCCTTCCGGCGTCGGTTGGCGCTCCCGGGAGCGCGCGCTATAAGCGCCGGCGATGCAGCCCGCCGAGGCGCTCCTCCTGATCGGAGTGATCGCCGTGCTCTACCGGGCGCTGGCGCCGGTGCGCCGCCGGCTCGAGCGCGCGCTGGCCCGCGTGCTCCGGCAGCCCGGCTCGGTGCGCCGCGGTCGCGTGGTGGAGCTCTTCCGGCGGCGGGACGGGAGCTTCGGAGGGGAGGGGCGACATGGACGGTGAACCGCGTCCGGATGCGGCGGCGGTGCTCGCGAGCGGGGCGACGCTCGCCCTGGTCGGGCTGGCGGTGGCGGCGGTGTGGAGCTCGTTCACGATCATCCAGCCGGGCAACGTCGGCGTGGTCTTCAACCGCTGGTCGGGCTCGCTGCGGACGGTCGGGCAGGGGATCGCGTGGCGCGTGCCGTGGGTCACGCAGGTCCAGTCTTACCCCGTGGCGCTGCGCACATACACGATGGTCGCGCGCTCGAACGAGGGCTCGAGCCGCGGCGACGACTCGGTCGACCTGCCGACGCGCGAGGGCCAGCACATCCGCCAGGACATCTCGGTCACCTACAACACGAGCCAGGAGAAGG
>DATGIZ010000005.1:0-69062 GCA_035295465.1 Binatia bacterium
GGGCCGTTCGCCGGGCTCTCGGGGCGCGTCGGCGGGCAACTGAGCCAGGCCCTCGCCTACGACCGCCTCGGCGACAGCGGTCCGCTTGCCGTCTCGGCCGTCGGAGAGGCGTTCATTCAGCAGGCGCTCGCCCGTGAGCACGACGTCGATCCGGCGCTCGCCTCGGGCGCGATCGCCGGCAAGGCAGCGGCCTTCTACGACGCGCAGGCGCGCGGCGATCAGCTCGCCCGCCTCGGCGGCGCGCTCCGCAACATCAACCAGGGCAACCCGACGCAGCTCGCGAGCGCCATCGCCAACGCCTTCCGCCAGGGCCTCACCACGAGCGTCACGCTGAGCCAGGTGGGCGGCTTCGACACGCACACCGACAACACGCAGCAGGACGGCCGCTGGAATTCGCTCTTCGGCTTCCTCGACCCGTTCTTGACTCAGCTCGCGGCGGAGCCGGGCCTCGCGCACGCAAGCCTCCTCGACGAGACCACCGTCATCTACTTCTCGGAGTTCGCCCGCACCCCGGAGCTCAACGGCAACACGCCGCCCGGGAAGGATCATCATCCGTGGACGTCGGTCATGGTGATCGGGAAGAACGTGGCGCCCGGCGTGTACGGCCAGACCGACGACACGCAGGTCGGCGTCAAGACGAACTTCACGACGGGCCGGCCCGACGACTCGGGCCTGGTGATCGACGTGACCAACCTGATCGCGGGCCTGGTCACGGTCGCGGGTGCCAACCCGAAGGACTATCTCCCGTCGGGCGTGATCCCGTTCACGGCCTTCATCGCCTGAGGAGCGCGGGGTGCCACGGACGGTCAGACGATCCGCCCTCGGGGGCGCCGCCCGCGCGCTGCTCGCGCTGGCGCTCTTGGTCCCCGCCGCCGGGCGCGCGTCGCTCGACGAGCCCGGCTTCCGCGCGGTCGGCGTCGCGCACGCCTTCGATCCCATCTCCGCGCTCGCGCTGGCGCCCGACGGCCGGCTCTTCGCCGCCGTGCAGGCGACCGACCAGAGCACGGGGACCCCGGCGAGCCCGGTGCAGGCGCAGATCCGCGTCTACCAGGCCTACGCCACCGCGGACGGCTCGGTGCTCGACGAGGGTACGCTGTGGGCGACGGTCGACGGCGTGCGCGCGACCAGCCTCGCCGAGGGACTCCTCGGCATCGCGCTCGCCCCCGACTTCGCGACCTCGAAGCTCGTTTACGTCTACCTCACGACCACGGACGAGAACCAGAACGAGCACGTGCGCGTCTACCGGGAGAACGCGAACGGCACCGGGGACTACCTCGGCGCCGTGGCGACGTCGCTCGAGCCGCCGAATGAGCAGAGCTCGCACAACGGCGGCGGCCTCGCCTTCGGCCCCGACGCCTGCCTCTACGCCGGCATCGGCGACGACGGGCCGAGCTGGAACGCGCAGCTTCCGCTCGGCACCGACGCGGTCGGCGGCACCGAGCAGGCGAACCTGTGCACGAACGTCTGCCTCGGGCCCGCCGAGCTGCCCGACCGCACCGTGAAGAACAACGGCGCGCCGAACGAGGCGGGCAAGGTGCTGCGCTTCGCGGTCGACGGCGCCTCGCCGGCGCAGCCGGGCCCCGCGAACCCGCTCGCCAAGCAGGCCGACATCTTCGCCGCGGGGTTCCGCGACCCCGTCGCCTTCGCCGTGCATCCGCTCACCGGCCAGCTCTACGTCGCCGAGCGCGGGAACAGCCAGCAGTCCGAGATCGACGTCGTCGACTCGGGGTCGAACGGCGGCTGGCCGTGCCTCGAGGGCTCGGTGCTCGGCACCGCGGGGGTGAGCTGTCTGTCCGGCAAGCAGCCGAGCGACGTGTACGCGAACCACCCGGCCTGGCGGCGGCCGATCGTCACGCTCCCCCCGACCCCGTCGCTCAACGTCTCCGGGCTCGCGGCCTACACGGGTCTCGGCTACCCGGCCGACTACTACGGCAACCTCTTCTACCTCCTGCGCGACAGCGCGCGCATCTACCGCGTGGCGCTCGCGCCGCCGTGCTTCCTGCCGCATCCCAACGGCGTGACGCCGCTCAAGTTCCACGACTCGGGCAACGACGGCGACTTCCAGGTGCTCTACGAGCTCGACGGCAATCCGAAGGACGGCCCGGAGACGCTCACCACGACCAACCTCACCGCGATCGTGCAGGCGCCGAACCCCCTCGGCCAGCAGGTGCTCTACGTCGCCGGCCGCGAGAACAACGGGGTGCCGAGCAGCACCAACCGCAACCACGGGGTGCTCTTCCGCATCGAGTACGCGACCGAGTTCACGCCGTACGCCGGACCTGCGGGGCGCGTCGACGACTCGTGCTTCGCCAACGGCGTGTACTCCGGCTTCCAGGTCGATCCGGGGACGCCGCTCTATGCCTGGGAGAACCCCTTCCAGCGCGCTCCCTGCGCGCTGCCGGGCGCGGGCTGCACGGGGGCGCCCGACGGCACCCCCTGCGACGACGGGAACGCGTGCAACGGGACGGAATCCTGCCTCGCGGGCGTCTGCCGCCACGGATCGCCGCCGCCCGAAGGGAGCGCGTGCCCCGCCGCCGATCAGTGCCACGCCGCGGGCACCTGCCACGACTTCGCGTGCGTCGGCGGCCCGGCGCTCCCCGACGGGACGCCGTGCCCCGACGACGACCCGTGCAACGGCCTCGAGACGTGTCGCGCCGGCGTCTGCACGGCAGGCAGCGGGCCCGAGACGCTCGCGGTGCGCAGCCTGCGCATCCGGCGCAAGGGCGCGACGCTCGCGCTGCATGGCTCGATCCACCCGAGCGCCGCGATCGCCCCCGCGTCGACCGACGCGCTCTCGCTCACGCTCCTCGACGCCGGCGGCGTGGTCTTCTCGGGCACGCTCGCGCATCCGGCGAGCAACCGCCACTGGCACGCGCGGCGGGGCCGGGCCACGTATGCCGACCGCCGCGGCTCGGCGAGCGGGCTCACCTCCGTGGTGCTGCGTCCGGAGCACGGCGGCGTCTTCGCCGTCGACGTGCTCGGCCGCGGCGTGCCGCTCGGCGGCCTCACGCAGCCCGCCGTGAGCTCGCGCCTGGTGATCGGCAAGCAGTGCTTCGCGGCCGACCTCGGCGGCGCGTGCACGCTCGATCCCCGGAAGCTGCGCTGCGGCGGGCCCTGAGCGGCGCGACGTCCCCGGGCAGGAACGGAGAGCAGTGGGAGCGTCGGGAGGGATCGCGCGCCGCCGTCCTCCTCCTGCCCGGGGTCTCGCGATGCCTCCCGGTCTTCGCAAGGCCCATGCCGGTCGCCGCACGCGAAGTCGGCCCCGCAGCCGGCGCCGGCGCGATCCGCGCGAGGCGCCATCGCCACTTCAGTGCAGGCTTGCCGAGGCCGTCGACCGCGGTGCGACCTCGGGACGGATCGGCCTGCCCTTTGGTCGGAAATCAGCTCGCCGCGCCGGCGCGTTCGCCGGCGCCCGCCAGGAGATGCGAGAGATGCACCGGATCGGGAGGCTTGACCAGATGCGCGTCGAAGCCCGCCTCGCGCGCGCGCCGCTCGTCCTCGGGCTGCCCGTAGCCGGTGAGCGCGACCAGGTAGATGCCCTCGCCGCCGGGCGCCGCACGAACCGCGCGCGCGACCTGGTAGCCGTCGAGGCCGGGCAGGCCGATGTCGATGATCCCGACCTCCGGGCGCGTCGCCGCCGCCAGCGCGACGCCCCGCACCCCGTCCTCGGCCACCTCGACGTGATGGCCCCACAGCTCGAGGATCGTCTTCATCGCGCGGCGGGCGTCGGGGTTGTCCTCGACGAGGAGGATGCGCCGCGGGATCGCCGCCGACGGGGCGGCGACCTCCTCCGCCGACGCCGGCGGTGCGTCGACCAGGGGCAGCGTCACCGTGAACACGCTGCCACATCCCGGGCCCGCGCTGTGCGCGCTCACGCGCCCGTCGTGCTGCTCGACGAGGCTGCGCACCAGCGCGAGCCCGAGGCCGAGGCCGCCGCGGCTGCGCTCGCGCGCGCCGGGCACCTGCGCGAACGGCTCGAAGATCGTCGCCAGCGCTTCGCGGGCGATCCCGATGCCGGTGTCCTCGATCGAGACGACGGCTTCCCGCCCCCGCCGCTCGACCGCCACCCGGACCCGGCCGTCGGGTGCCGTGTACTTCACCGCGTTGTCGAGAAGGTTCGACACCACCTGCTCGAGCCGCACCGCGTCCCCGTCGACCACCACCATCCCGGGCGCAGGCGCCAGCGTGATCGCGGGACCGCCCGCGGGCCGCCCGGCCGCGAGCAACTGCACGCACCGGCGCACGAGCCCGGCGAGATCGAGCCGGCGGCGGGCGAGCATCACCTTGCCGGAGCGGACCCGCGCGACGTCGAGGAGGTCGTCGACCAGGCAGGCGAGGTGCCGCACCTGGCGCGCGATGATCTCGCGCTGGCGCGCCGCGGCGTCGGCCGGCGAGCCCAGGCGGTCGAGCACCCAGGCCGCGGCGGCGATCGCCGCGAGCGGAGTGCGCAGCTCGTGGCCGAGCGTCGCGAGGAACTGCTCCTTGCGCCGGTCGGCGTCCTGGGCCGCCCGGTAGAGCATCGCGTTGTCGACCGCGAGCCCCGCGCGCCGGGCCACGTCCTCGGCGAGCGCCAAGTCCGCGCGCGTGTAGTGACGGCCCGACTCCGCGGTGATCAGGCTGAGGGCGCCGAGCGTGCGGCCCCGGGCGCGCAGCGGGACGATCATGGCCGACACGGGGCGCACGACGTCGAGGAAGCGGCGCCGGAACGGCCCCACATCGGCGCGGGCGAGCGCGAGCGGGCTCAAGTGCGGGAAGAAGGCCGAGCGGCCGCTCTCGAGCACCTCGGCCTGCCGCGAGGGCGGTCCGAGCACCACGGGCGCTTCCGCCTCGAGCGCGCGCGCGAGCGCCTGTTTGCCCGGGTCGGCTTGCGCGACCGCCACCCGCCGCAGCGTCGCATCGGCCTCGACGAGGTCGACGATGCACCAGTCGCCGAGCCGCGGCACCGCCAGGCTCGCGATGCTGGCGAGCGTCGTCTCGTAGTCGAGCGACGCCGCCAGCAACGCGCTCGCTTCGGCGAGAAAGGCGAACCGCGCCCGCGTGCTCTCGGCCTCCGCGCGGGCCTCCTGCTCGCGCGCCAGCAGGCGGCGGCGCTCCTCGTCGCCGCGACGCCGCTCGGTCACGTCCTGGGCGACGCCGTAGATTCGGATGACGCGCTCGTGGGCGGCGTCCCACACCGGTTGCGCGCTGCTCCGCAGCCAGAGCACCGCGCCGGCACGGGTCACCACCCGGTGCTCGCTCACGTGCGGGTGCCCCTCGAGCAGGGCGCGAGCATGCGCCCGCGCGAGGGGCGCGTCGTCGGGATGGACCATGGTGAGCCAGCCGCCGAGCGCGCGGATGTCCTCGGCGGTGTAGCCGGTGGCGCGTGCGAACGACTCGTTCACCCACTCCGCGACGGCCGAGCCGTCGGCCTCGAGTCGGAACACGAACGCGTAGTCCGATGTGATCTCCGCGATGAGGCGGCGGTCGGGCATGCGGCGACGATGGCACAGGCCGGGGCGGCAGCACCAGTGCCGGAACGAAGCTCGTCGCGGTGGACTCGCGAGCCCATCGTCACCCCGCGTTGCCCGGCGTCTCTGCGGCGACACCGTACTTGCTGCGCGTCGTCGGCAGGGGCTACCGTCGCCCCGCCGGCCGCCTCGCGCCGGGGCGAGGGCGCGCGGCGCATAGGAGGGCCGATGGCGACGACCCGCGAAGCATTCGTTCCCGCGCTCGGTGTCGACTGGCTGACGCCGCTCTACGACTGGGTAGGGTGGCTCGTCGGCGAGGACCGCTTCAAGCGACACCTGGTGGCCGACGCCCGGATCGCACCACGCCATCGCGTCCTCGACCTCGGCTGTGGCACGGGCACGCTCGTGTTGCTCGTGAAGCGGCTCTGCCCCGACGCGCGCGTGACGGGCATCGACATCGATCCGACCATCCTGGCGCTGGCGCGGGCGAAGATCAGGCGCGCCGGCATCGACGTGTCGATCGAGGAAGGATCGGCGACGGCGCTGCCGTTCGCCGATGGGGTGTTCGACCGGGTCCTGACCAGCCTCGTCCTCCATCATCTCACGACGGCACAGAAGCGTGCGGCGCTCGCCGAGGCCCGTCGCGTGCTCGCTCCGGGCGGCGCGCTGCACGTTGCGGATTGGGGAAAGCCGCACAACCTCCTGATGCAGGTGGCATCGTTCGGCTTTCGCTTGTTCGACGGTGGCGAGGGGCCTGCCGCCAACCTCCGTGGCGACTTGCCGGCCCTCATCGCCGAAGCGGGTTTCCTCGACGTCGCCGAAACGGAACGCTGGATGACGCCGTTCGGCACGCTGGCGTTCGTCAGGGGCCGCGTGCCGGGTTGACGCGTGGACGATGAAGCTCGAGCGTACGATGCCCCCGGCGCGAATCGAACGCGCGACCTGTCGCTTAGGAGGCGACCGCTCTATCCACTGAGCTACGAGGGCGCGGCCCCCTCCCTACCCCGTCGGGGCGGAAGAGTCGACCGAGTGGACGCGGCATCTCCCCTCAGGATTCCCGCGTTCCCACCCCTCGGGGGGATTCCGGTTCGCCGATGCTCCAGGTAGAGGAACGTTTCATCCCCGTATTGGAGGCAACGATCTCGTGCCCCGCGCGGCAGCGCGGGCGAGGGCGGCAACATGTACGAGTCGATCGAGCAGCACGTCCGGGCCGTGGTGGCCGAGCGCCTGGGGGTGGCGCCGGAAGAGCTGACCGCCGAGGTCTCGCTGGTGGACGACCTCGCGGCCGATTCCCTCGACATCCTCGAGCTGGCTCTCGGCGTGGAAGAAGCGCTCGGCATCGTCGTGCCCGACGCGGCGCTGGGCGGGCTGCGCACCTACGGCGACCTCCTCGCGATTGCCACGACACTCGTCGGCCGCCGTGAACGCGTCGCGCAGGAGGATCGCCCGCCCCACGTCGTGGCACGGGTCTGGTCGCCGCGGGGGTCGGGCAGCCGATTCGAGCGCGACGTCTGGCTCACCCCGTACGGCGCCGAAACCGTCGCCGAGGACGCTCTCGGGGCTGGCCCCGGAGCCCACCTGGAGCTGATCGTCCCCGCGGGCGCGAGCGACGCCGACCTAGCGCGCGTGCGCGGGCGCTTCACCCGCCTCCCACCGCGCGGCGTCGAGGTGAGCGTTCGGCGCGAGCAGCAGGCCGTCCCCCACCCCACGGCCGCGTGAGGGCCGCGTGAGCGCCGCGGCCTTGCGGGGCCTGCTTTCGGCCCCGTAAGGTCGCGGCATGGCCGGCACGGCGCTGTTCGTCTACGGCACGCTGACGGACGAGGGGTTGGTCGTCGTCCTGACCGGCCGCCGGTTCGTCCGCCGGCCCGCCCGGCTCGAGGGCTACGAGCGCGTCGTCCCCGCTCGCGGCTATCCCTACGTGGTCCCGCGCGCCGGCCGGCACGTGGAGGGGTTCCTCGTCGAGGACGTCGACGCGGCCTCGCTGCGCCGCCTCGATACGTACGAGGACGAGGGACGGCTCTACCTACGCCGCCCGGCCGAGGTCGTGGTCGCCGGCGACCGGCGGACCTGCGAGGTCTACGTCGGCCGCGCCGCTCTCACCGCTCCGCGAGCGCGCGGGCCCGGCCGAGGACGGCGTCCAGCATCGGGCGGGTGAGTCGCCGGGTGAACGTGTTCTGCTGGCTCGGATGGTACGAGCAGAGCAACGCGAGACCCGACGGCAGGCGATACTCAGCGCCGTGCGCAAAGCGCGGGGCCGGCCGCGGAACCTCGACGCCGCGGGCCCTGAGCGCGGCGAGCAGGCCGTCGTGCGCGACCTTGCCGAGGACGACCGCGACCCGCAGCCGCGGGAAGAGCGCCAGCTCGCCGAGGAGCCAACGCCGGCAGGCGGCGATCTCGCCGGCCGTCGGGCGGTTGGCCGGCGGCGCGCAGCGCGCCACCGCGGTGACGAAGGCGCCGCGCAGCACGAGCCCGTCGTCGCGCGCCGTCGACGTCGGCTGGTTGGCGAGGCCGGCGCGGTGGAGAGCGGCGTAGAGCCAGTTGCCGCTCTCGTCGCCGGTGAAGATCCGGCCGGTGCGGTTGCCGCCATGCGCCGCGGGGGCGAGGCCCACGATCAGGATCCGCGGATCGGGGTCGCCGAAGCCGGGCACCGGCCGGCCCCAGTACGTCCAGTCGCGGAAGCGAGCCACCTTCTCGCGGGCCACCCGCTCTCGATGCGCCACGAGGCGCGGGCAGAGCCGGCAGCGCGTGACCCGCCGCTCGAGGCGCGCCAGCGGGTCACTCACCGCAGAGGACGCCGGCGGTGAGGAAGAGCGCATGCGTCTCGCGCACCGTGCCCGTGAGCACGGTGCCCGTCCCGGCCGCCTCGACCGCCCGCACGGCGATCGCCCGCCCCCGGCACGGGGCCGCGGCGTCGGGCGGGACATAGCCTTCGGGATAGGCGAACGCCGTCTCGAGGAGGTCCCCGGGCGCGAGGCGGCAGGCGGGGACGGGCGCCATGCCGAGACGGTAGAACGGATGCCCGCGCGCGACCAGCACCGCATGGCCCGCATCGAGCGTCACGCGCACCAACGGCACGCCGGCCGTGGACACCACCTTGATGAGCTGGCGGAATCCGAGGGCGCCCGAGGGCCTGCGCGTGAGCACCGCGAACCCCTTGCCCGGCGTGTCGGCCATCGGCACGGGTCCCTCGGCGGTCTCGACCAGGCACGTGGCCGCGATCCCACGCGGCTCTTCGGTCACCTCGGCCATCAGCGCTCGATCGGCAGCGAGAGCTGGCGGCGATCGCGCGCGGGCGCGCGCACTTGCCGCGCCGGCAGGACCCGCCGGCCGCTGCGGATGATGCGCACGGCGTCCTCGAGCGCCACCCCGGTCTCGCGGCTGAGCCGCTGGAGCGCGGCCCCGACGGCGAGCCGCTCGGGGTCGCCCCCCCAGAGCGCCGTCATGCTCTCGAGCCGCCGCCAGCCCGGGACGAGGGTGCCGCGCAGCCACCGCCGCACGACCGACGGGCTCACGCGCAGCGCGCGCGCCACGTCGGCGACGCCGAGCGCGTGGATGCTGCGAACCGCGGTGAGGTACGCCGGCACGGTGAGCGGCAGAGTCCTCTGCTCGCGACGGCGCTGCCGCATGCTACGCTCGCGCGACCCGCCGCGCGGGCGGCTTGCGGCGCACGAGGCCGCCGCGGCGCTGCTCGACCAGGCGGTCGGCGCGCGCGAGCAGCGCCTCGTCGTGCGTGTAGCGCTCGATAAGATACGAGAGGTCGCTCAGATCGTGGATCAGGAGCTGGATCGCGCGCTCGCGCCACTGCGGGTCACGCACGACCTTGAGGAGGTCGGCCACGACGTCCTCGAGCTCGGAGGCCTCGAGGTCGATGGCCATCTCGAGCGCCCGGCGCAGCGACACGCCCCGCCGCGCCTCACGCAGGTAGGCGGTCACCAGGCCACGCAGGCGGGCGACCGTCGCCGGATCGAAGCGCACGCCGCTGCGTGCCGCCGCGGGATCGGACTGCACGATGCTCTCCACCAGCGCGAGCGCCCCGCAGTGGAAGGCCTCGTGCCGCGCCATCGTGAACCAGAAGTTGCGCACCTCCTCGGGGCTCGGAAACGCGCGCACGAAGGCGACGTACAGATCCATCGTCTTCTTCTCGAGCTCCATGGCCGTGTCGAGCACCTGGCGGATGGTCAACCGCCGCGCGCGGGGCCGCACCGTCGGCATGCGGCGTCTCCTTACCAAACCGCCCGGCGCGTTGTAAGGAGGCGGGGTGGACGACCGGGTCGTCGCCGAGCTCGAGGTCGCGGTCGCCGAGACGGGCACGCTGCTGGTCCGGCTCGAGAAGTACCGGGCCGGCACGACCGTCGGCGCCCGCGCCCTGCGAGGCCGCGCGCTCGCGCTGGGCGATCGCGCCCGGCGCGCGCACCATGCAGGCGTGCTCGATGCGGCCGCCGCGGGTGCGCTCCTCGTCGAGGCGCGCACGCTCGCCGGGGAGCTCGGCGCCGCGCTGGCAGCGGTGGAGACGTCGGCCGACCACCGCACGGCCGCCGCGGCCTACGCCGCCGGCGACCTGGCCGCGCTCGCGGCGGTGCTGCCGAACCTGTTCGTCGGCGTCGAGGTCGTGGCCCATCCCCCCGATCTCTACCATCCCGCCCCGTGGCTCCGTCGCGGGCGACCGCGACCCCCGGCCGAGGTCGCCGCGGCGGTCGCCGAGCTGGCGCGCGCCGGCATCGCCGCGGAGGCCGACGACGTCGCCCCGGCCGTCGACGCGGCGCTGCCCGCCGTCGTGCTCGCGCCCGGTCCGCCGGCCGAGGCCGTGGCGCTGCGCTTTGCCGCCGCCGCGCTCCCGGCGCCCCTCTGCCGGATCGGCGGCAGCGGCGAGTTCCTGCTCCACGCCCCCCGGCTGCACGCGCCGTTCATCGTCGTGGTGCGCTCGGTGCTCGACGATGACGACGCCGAGGCCATCCCGGTCGACTGGCTTCCCTACCGGCGCGCGCTGCTCGCCGCGCTCGCCGCGCACGGCCTGCCGTCCGCCGACGGGTAGCCGCTATGTCGCGAGGCGGCTCTCGAGGGCGGCCATCGTCTCGCGGAGCGTGGCGCTGCGGCCGAGGCGCTCCTCGATCGCCGAGAGCGCGTGGAGCACGGTCGAGTGGTCCCGGCGCCCGAGGTGGGCGCCGATCTCGCGCAGCGAGACGTCGGTATGCCGGCGACAGAGGTACATCGCGACCTGGCGCGGGACGGCGATGCGGGCCTCGCGGCTCGGCGAGACGATCTCGGCGCGCGTCACCTTGTAGTGCAGGCAGACCTCCCCGACGATGCGCTCCACCGAGGGCGCATCGCGCCGGGCGGGCGCGCAGCCGGCGAGTGCCTCGCGCACCAGCGCGGGCGTGACCGCGCGGCCCGTGAGCGTCGCGAAGGCGTCGACGCGCGCCAGGGCGCCCTCGAGCTGGCGCACGTTGTCGCACCGGTGCGCCGCGAGGTACTGCACGACGGCCGGGTCGAGCACCATGCCCGCGTCGGCCGCCTTGCGCTCGGTGAGCGCCACGCGCAGCGTCGGGTCCGGAGGGCGGACGTCGACCAGCAGGCCCGAGGCGAAGCGGCTGCGCAGCGTCTCCTCAATGCCGGGCAGCTCGTGCGGCGGCCGGTCGGACGCGAGCACGATCTGCTTGCGCCCGTCGTAGAGGGCGTTGAACGTGTGCACGAACTCCGCCTGCGAGCGGACCTTGCCGGCGAGAAACTGGACGTCGTCGACGATCAGCGTGCCGATGTGACGGAAGCGGCGGCGGAAATGGTCCATGCGGTCGCGCCGCAGCCCGGCGATCATCTCGTTGACGAAGTTCTCCGCGGACAGGCAGGCCACCCGCCCCACGCCGCGCGCGGTCGACAGCGCATGGGCCACGGCGCCCAAGAGGTGCGTCTTCCCGAGCCCGACGCCCCCGTGGACGAAGAGCGGGTTGAAGCGCGCCCCCGGCCGCTCGACCACGGCGCGCGCCGCGCGGTAGGCCACGGCGTTGCTCGCGCCGACGACGAACGTGTCGAACGTGTACCGCCCGGGGGCGGGGTCGGGGACGGTGGGCGCGGCGGGCGGCGGGGGCTCGGCCGTCTGCGGCGCCGCCAGCGCGCGGTTGACGAGCAGCCGGACCGACACCGATCCTCCGGCCGCCTGCCCGGCGGCCTCCTCGATGGCCGCGAGGTGGTGGCGCTTCAGCCAGTCACGGAAGAACGTGCTCGGGACCTCGAGCACGAGCGCGGAGCCGTCCCAGGACGCCGCCCGCAACGGCGCGATCCAGGTTTGAAATCCCTGCTCCGACAGGACCGCGCGCAGCCGCCGGCGCGTTTCGAGCCAGATGGTGTCGCCCATCCCCCGACCCCTCTTCGATCCGACATGACGCCAGGCTCTCGAAGATCCCGCCGCGGGCATGTCCACAGCTGGGGAGAAGACCCACACCCCCAGCCGTGGCGCATGCCACGCGGCAGCGGCCGCCCGCACCGACACCGCTCCACCCCACCGCCGCCTCCCGCTCCGGGGAGACAGCCGCGCTCGGACCTCCACCAACACATAAGAAAGAATATTCTTGCCGAAAGAGAGCGCACCATGTACTCCCGCGCCGCGACGATTGCAAGCAGAAAAAGAACGCTGCGTGTAACGTCCCGCGATCGCAGTGGGATCGCGCGTCCGCGACGCGCGCGCCGCGAGCCTAGGGCGAGCGCGGCTTGACTGCCCGCACGCTTTTGGATACCGCGAGCGCAAAATCTCTTCGTGGGGAGGAGCGCATGCGGTCCTTCAAGCCTGCGGCGGTCGCCGCGCTGGCGTCGCTGGCCCTGTCCGGATGCAGCGTGATGCAGGAGCGGCAGTGGAGCACGTGTGCCATCGGTGGCGCGGTCATCGGCGCCACGGCGGGCGGCATCGCCGGCGGCGTCACCGCCAACAACACCGGGGGCGGCAACGGCGAGCGCGGGGGTGCGATCGCCGGCGGCATCGTCGGCGGCGGGCTTCTCGGTGCGCTCCTCGGCCACGTGGTCTGCGATCCGGTGAAGCCTCCACCGCCCCCGCCGCCGGTCGCCCAGGCGCCGCCGCCTCCGCCCCCGCCGCAGAAGATCGTGGAGCTGCACGGCCCGGAGTTCGATTTCGACAAGGCGACGCTGCGCCCCGAGGGGCGGCACAAGGTCGACGAAGCGGTCCGCGTCCTCAAGGAGAACCCGGGCATGCGCGTCGCGATCAACGGCTACACCGACGGCGTCGGCACGGAGGCGTACAACCTCAAGCTCTCCGAGCGCCGGGCGCGGGCGGTCGCCGACTACATGGTCTCGCAAGGCATCGATCGCAGCCGGCTCACCGTGCGCGGCTTCGGCAAGGCCGACCCGGTCGCGAGCAATGACACGGCCGAGGGCCGCGCGCGCAACCGCCGGGTCGAGATCGTCAAAGAATAGCGCTTCGTCGCCGATCGCGTGACCCGCTTCGCCGCCTGCTTCCTGCTGGTGTTCGGCCAGCTCGCCGTCGGCGGCGTGGCGGGGCTCGCGGTGCCGCCGTTTGCGGCGCTCGAGCGCGGCTTCTACAAGTCGAGCGCCGGAGTCTACCTCGGCTGCGCGCTGCTCTATCTCGCCGGCGCGGTCACGCTCGCCTTCCGCCAGGGCGCCTGGGGGATCGCCGACGGCGTTCGGCTCGCGCTGTGGGCCGCCTTCGCGGCCGCCCTCGCCGCCTACCTCGCTGCGCTGTGGGGCGAGGCACCGGCCCGCCGTGCGCGCGCTTACGTCGCGTCCCTCGGCCTGGGGCTCGCGGCGCTCGCCGCGAGCGCGGTCGCCTACCGCCCGGGAGCGCTGCTGGCGGCGGCCACCGTCTTCTACCCGCTCGCCTTCGTCAGCGGCGCGCTCGTGCTCGGCGGCGTCTCCACCGGCATGCTCCTCGGCCACTGGTACCTGATCGACGTGGGCCTTTCGATCGCGCCGCTGCGCCGCCTGCTGCGCTACGTCACCTGGACGCTCGTCCTCCAGCTCGGGCTCGGCGCCTTCACGCTCGCCGGGCTCGCGCTCCTGCCGGGCCCCGGTGCCGCGGCCGTCGGCGTCCTCTGGCGCGAGCACCGCGCGTTGCTTGCGCTCCGCGTCGCGCTCGGCCCGGCGGCCGCGCTGGGCACGGCCGCGCTCATCCGCCGCACGCTCGCGATCCCGCAGACCATGGCGGCGACGGGGCTCTTCTACGTCGCCGTCCTGGCCGTGCTCAGCGGCGAGATGCTCGGGCGGCTCATCCTCTTCCGCACCTCGTTGCCGCTCTGACGCGCCCGGCGCGCCGCTACCCGTCCACCTTGATGACGCTCACGCACAGCCCGCGCGAGGTGCGGCCGAGGTCGAAGCCGACGCTCATGCCCTCGCGTAGCCCGTCGACGCGCGGGATGGGCCCGCGGATCTCGACGAACGGGTGCGCGAAGCGGTACTCGCGGCCGCTGACCTCGCTGCGCAGCGTGCCGCTCTCGCTGCCGTAGTAGACGCGGGTGATGACGCCCCGGTAGTAGCGCCCGGCCGCCTCGGCGGCCGCGCTCATGGCCGGCCCGCGGCGGCCGCCGCCAGGTCGGCGAGCCGCTTGAGGCCGATGCGGTCGACGAATTCGGGGAAGCCCTCGCCGTCGGCGCGCTCCTCCGCGAACGCCCGCGCCAGGGCCGCGATCACCGCCGGAGCGTCCTCCTCGGGAAAGCGGCCGAGCCGCCGACCGACACGCGCCCGCCCCTCGCCCACCGCGCCGCCCACCAGGATCGAGTAGTGCGGCCGCTGGATGCCGTCGTCGCCGGTGACCGAGTGGCCGGTGAGGCCGATGTCGCCGACGTGGTGCTGGCCGCAGGAGTTCGGGCAGCCGCTCACCTTGACGCCGAACGGGCCGAGCCGTTCGGCGAAGCCGTCGCTGGCGGCGCCCAGGTGGGCACGGATGCGGTCGGCCACGCCCATCGAGCGGGTGATGGCGAGCGAGCAGTAGTCCATGCCGGGACAGGACACGACGTCGTGGATGGTGCCCGCCTCGGGCGCGGCGAGCTCCAGGTCGACGAGCGCCCGGTAGAGCCCGGCGAGCGCGGGGGCGGAGATCCACGGCAGCAGGAGGTTTTGGTCGTTGGTGGTGCGCAGCGTACCGTTGCCGTGGGCGCGCGCCGCCGCGGCGATCCCGCGCATCTGGACGGTGGTGAGATCGCCGAGGGGGACGTGCACCAGCACCGACCAAAAGCCGGGCTGGCGCTGGGGTCGCGCGGCGGCGCGGCGCCAGCGGACGAAGTCCGGGGGCGCGTCCACCGCGGCCGGCGCCGGCGCGGGCGGCGGCACGCGGTGGTCCCGCACCGCTGCCGCCACTTGGGCGCGCAATTCTGCTCCTCGCTCCGCGTCGACCCGACGGACCTCCTCCTCGACGGTCGCGCGGAAACGTTCGAGGCCCATCTTCTGCACCACGTACTTCATCCGCGCCTTGTTGCGGTTCTTGCGCTCGCCGTGGCGGTGCTGGACGCGCACGACGGCCTCGCACCACACGAGCACATCCTCGGCGGGGATGAAGTCGCGGATCGGCCGGGCGAGGAAGGGCTGGGAGCCGAGGCCGCCGCCGGCGTGCACGGAGAAACCCCGCGCCCCGTCGCGCACCTTGGCGTAGAGGCCGATGTCGTTCACGGGCGCCTGGGCGCAGTCGCGGCCGCAGCCCTCGAGCGCGATCTTGAACTTCCGCGGCAGGGTCAGGTTGAGCGGGTTGAACAGGAAGTATTCGTGCACCGCGAGACAGTACGGCGCGACGTCGAAGGGCTCGTCGGGCGCGATCCCCGCGTAGGGGCAGGCGGTCACGTTGCGCACGCTGTCCGCGCACGCGCCGCGGTTGGTGATGCCGACGGCGAGCAGCCGCTCGTAGAGGTCGATGATCCGCTCGACGGGCACCCAATGGATCTGGAGGTCCTGGCGCGTGGTGACGTGGGCGATTCCCCGGCCGTAGCGGTCCGCGACCTCCGCCAGCACGTCGAGCTGATCGGCGGTGAGCATCCCGCCCGGGATCTTGATGCGCTGCATGTGGCTCGTGTGATCGAGCTGGTAGTAGAGGCCGTAGGAGAGGCGGATCGGCCGCCACTCGTCGGCGCTTAAGTCCCCGCGCAGGAAGCGCGCCAGCCGGTCGGCGTGGGCCGCGAGGGCCTGGCGGTGCAGCGCTTCGGTGGGTCGCATGCGGGCGCCCTGGGGGGCAGGCGATTATGACCGCCGGCCTTTCGGCAAGTCAACGTCGTGGAGGGTGCGCCGCGCTATGCCGCCTGCGGGGACGCGCCGGCGAGCACACCGTGCTCGCCGAGCCGCTCCCAAGTCAGGCCGTCGAGCGGCGCGCACTCGGCGGCGAGCGCGGCGAAAACCGCATCGGCGCCTTCCCGGGGCGCGGCTCCCCCGACGCGCACGACGAGGTCGCCGAGCACGTCCCAGCCCGCCCGCGCCTCCCCGGGCGCGCCCACGGCCCTAGTGAAGCGCTGCACCCGTCCCGCGTGGCTGGTGAACGTCCCGTCGCTCTCGGCGTGGGTCGCCAGCGGGAAGACGACGTCGGCGAACTGCGCGGTCTCGCGCAGGTCGGTGTCGAGCACGACGAGCCACCCGACGCGCTCGAGCGCCGCAGCCACGGCCGGAGCCGCCCGCCAGCGCGTGAGATCGCAGCGATGTACGACGAGCCCCGCGACCTCGCCGCGTGCCGCCGCGCCGAGCAGCGCATCGAGGCCGCCGTCGGGCTCAAGGCCCTGGAGCCGCAGGCCCTGGGCGTTCGGATTCTTGTCGGCCTTGATGAGCAGGTCGTCGTGGTCGGCATCGGGGGGGGACCAAGCGACCGCCGCGACCTCGGCGCCGAGGGCGGCCGCGAGCCGGCGGACCAGGAAGACCTCCTCGTTGGGCGCCTGCGCGGAGACGACGACGCCCAGCCGCCGCCCCGCGCGCGCGATCTCGGCCAGCCGCTGCGCCGCCGTCGCCAGCGCCGCGTCCCATGGCGCCGGGGCGAACGCGTCGGCTCCACGCCGCAGCGGCACGGTGAGCCGCCCTTCGCCCTGGAGGGCGTGCAGCGACATCCGCCCCGCGTCGCACATCCAGTACCGGTTCACCTCGGGGTTGTACCGCGGCACGTACCGGTAGAGCCGTCCCTCGCGGTGGTACAGCTCGACGTTGCACCCGTTGGCGCACCCGGTGCACACGGACGCCGTGCGCTCGAGGTACCAGACCCGTGCCCGGAAGCGGAAGTCGCGGCTGGTGAGCGCCCCCACCGGGCAGATGTCGACGACGTTCATGGAGTACGCGTTGTCGAGCGTCCGCCCCGGGGCCACGTCCAGCTCGACGTGGTTGCCGCGGTGGTAGAAGGCGAGCTCGCTGGTGTGGGTGACCTCCTCGCAGAAACGCACGCAGCGCGAGCACATGATGCAGCGCTCCTGGTCGAGCATGACCCGGGGCCCGACCGGGATCACCTTGCCCTTGTGGACCTTGTCCGGCAGCGGGATGCGGCTCCGCTGCCGGTCGTAGTCCATGTAGTACTCCTGGAGCTTGCACTCGCCCGACTGGTCGCACACCGGACAGTCGATCGGATGGTTCAGCAGCAGGAACTCGAGCACCGCCCGCTGCGCCGCCTTGGCCTTCTCGCTGGTCGTGCGCACCACCATGCCGTCGGTCACGCGGGTGTTGCAGGCGATCTGGAGCTTGGGGGCCTTCTCGATCTCGACCGCGCACATGCGGCAGTTCCCCGCGATCGAGAGCCCCGGGTGCCAGCAGTAGTGCGGGATCTCGATGCCGAGCCGCTCGGCGGCCCGGATCACCGTGACCCCCTCCTCGACCGTGATCGTGCGGCCGTCGATCTCAACCGTGGGCATGGGCGCGCGGGAGCTCCGCCGGCGGGCGGAGCGGGCAGCGGCCGAGCGCGGCGTGCTGCTCGAACTCGGCGCGATACTTGGTGACCAGCGCGCGCGCCGGCATGGCCGCCGCATCGGCGAGCGCGCAGATGGTGTTGCCCTGCGTGTTGTTGGCGACCTCGAGGAGCAGGCTCACGTCGGCCGGGGTGCCCCGCCCGTGCTCGAGCCGCTCGAGAATCGCGTGCATCCAGCCCGTCCCTTCGCGGCAGGGCGTGCACTGGCCGCACGACTCGTGGTGGAAGAAGCGCTCGAGGACGAGGGCCGCCCATACCATGCAGACGCTGTCGTCCATCACCATGATGCCCGCCGAGCCGAGGAACGAGCCCGCCTTCTGCACCGAGTCCATGTCCATGGGCACGTCGATCTCCTCGGGCGTGAAGATCGGCATCGAGGCGCCGCCGGGGATGACGCCCTTCAACTTGCGGCCGTTCGGAACGCCGCCCGCGTGCGTGTAGATGATCTCGCGCAGCGGCGTGCCCATGGGCAGCTCGTAGGTGCCCGGCCGCACCACGTGGCCCGAGACGCAGAAGAGCTTCGGTCCCGGGCTCGACGCCGGCCCGATACCCTTGAACCACTCCGCGCCGCGCTCGACGATGTGCGGCACGCAGGCGAGGGTCTCGACGTTGTTGACGATCGTCGGGCAGCCGAACAGGCCGTAGACGGCGGGAAACGGCGGCTTCACCCGCGGATAGGCGCGCTTGCCCTCGAGCGACTCGATGAGGCCCGTCTCCTCGCCGCAGATGTACGCGCCCGCGCCGCGGTGCACCCAGACGTCGAGGGCGAAGTCCGTGCCGAGCACGCGCGGGCCGAGTAGCCCCGCCGCGTGGGCCTCGGCGATCGCCTCGAGCAGGCGGTCGTGACCCCGGCGGAACTCGCCGCGAATGTAGACGTAGGCGGTGCGGCTGCGGATCGCGTACGCCGTGATCACGATCCCCTCGAGCAGCTCGTGCGGGTTCTCCTCGATGATCTCGCGGTCCTTGAACGTGCCCGGCTCGCTCTCGTCGGCGTTGACGCAGAGGTACACGGGCTTCGCGGTCTGCTTCGGCAGGAAGCTCCACTTCATGCCGGTGGGGAAGCCCGCGCCGCCGCGCCCGCGCAGGTTGGAGGCCTTCACGAGATCGACGAGCTGCTCCGGGGTGTGCTCCGTGAGCGCCTTGCGCGCGGCCTGGTAGCCGCCGTGGGCGCGGTAGACGTCCAGGCGGCGGAGGTCCGGGACGTCCCGGTTACGCAGCAGGAGGTGCTCGGCCATCCCGCGGGAGTCAGCCGGTGGCGGCGACCGGACCCGTGCCGAGGAGCTGCTTTTGCTGCTGGATGCGGCGCTGGAGCGCCATGAGGCCGTCGAGGACGACCTCGGGGCGCGGCGGGCAGCCGGGCACGTAGACGTCGACGGGCACGACGTGATCGATGCCCGGCAGCGTCGCGTAGTTGTCGTAGAAGCCCCCGGTCGAGGCGCACGCTCCGAAGGCCATCACCCATTTGGGCTCGGCCATCTGGTCGTAGACGCGCTTGAGGATCGGCGCCTGGCGCATCGTCACGGTGCCGATCACCATCAGCAGGTCGGCCTGCCGCGGGGTGAAACGCGGCAGGAGCGCACCGAAGCGGTCGATGTCGTAGGGCGACATCGACAGCGACATGTACTCCATCGCGCAGCACGCGGTCGCGAACGGGTAGGGAAAGATCGAGTACTTGCGCGCCCAGCCGATCGCGCGGTCGAGCCGCGTGACCACCACCGACTCCGCGATCAACGCCTCCTCGCCCGAGGTGGCCGCCTGCGCTCGTGGCGGAGGAAGTGGCTTTGCCATGGGCTCTCTCCGTTCTGTATCGCCTGCCCCCGGGCCTGTCAAAGCCGCTTGCACCGCGCGGCGCCGGCGGCTACGGGGATGGCGCGGCGGAGGAAGGTGAACCGATGGACGAGGTCATCGTGAGCACGATGAACGACCTGCCCGGCTATCAGGTGGTGAAGGTGCACGGGGAGATCTTCGGGCTCGTGGTGCGCGCGCGCAACGTGTTCTCGAACCTGGGCGCGAGCCTGCGCACGGTGTTCGGCGGCGAGGCGCGCGGCTACACGGCCCTGCTCGCCGACAGCCGCACGCAGGCGGTCGAGCGGCTGCGCGAGGCGGCGCGCGCGCGGGGCGCCAACGCCGTGCTCGCCATGCGCTTCGACTGCAACGAGATCGCGAACCTGATGAGCGAGGTCGCAGCCTACGGGACCGCGGTGACCGTGCGTCCGCTCGGATGAAACGCCGCCCGGGCGGAGCCTCATGGACGCCGCGACACGGCTGATCCACCTGCTGGCGCTCGCCGCCTATTTCGGCGCGACGCTCGACCTGGTGCTCGTCTTCCTCCCCGCCGTCGAGGTCGAGCCCGACCCCGCTCGCCAGCGCCGCGTGCTCGCCCGGGGGCTGCGGGCCTACAACGTGCTTTCTGTCGGAGCGCTCGGCGCGCTCGTGATCTCGGGAGCGAGCGGGCTCACCGATCTGAAGGGCCGCCTGCTCCAGGACTACGCGCGCCTGCTCTGGCCGCTCGTGCGCAAGCTCTCCCTCGCCTTCGCGCTGATCATGGTCGGCACGTACCTCGCCTTCGGCCTCGCGCACCGGCTGGTCCGCGCCGAGCTCGGCGGCCTGCCCGTGGACGTCGAGCGCCAGCGGGCGATCGTGCGCCGCATGCGCGCGACCGCGTGGGTCGCCCTCGGGCTCGCGGTGTGGACCGCATGGGCGGGCATACGACTCGCACCCTGAAGGGAGGACCGTCATGGAGCGCTTCCGCGACGCCGCCGCCGCCGCGGCGTTCACCGCCGACCGGCTGTGCAAGGTGAACCTGGTCGAGACGGCCGGTCTCTTCTGCGACGTCTACGGGCTCGAGCCCGGCCAGGAGCAGGCCGCGCACCGTCACGCCGTGGGTGACAAGCTCTACTATGTGCTCTCGGGCACGGCGTGCGTGCGGGTCGGGGCCGAGGAGCGCACCGTCGGACCGGGCACGCTCGTGTGCGCGCCGGCGGGCGAGGAGCACGCGGTGCGCAACCCCGGCCCGCAGCGGCTCGTGCTGCTGGTCGTGATGGCGCCGAAGCCGCGCTAGCGCGGCGGTCGCGGCGCCGAAATTGCGTCGCGCGGATGCCGATGGTAGATATCCTCGTTCCATGCTGATCTCCGCCACGCAGCTCCGCGCCGGCATGATCATCCAGCACCAGAACGGCCTCTGGCGCGTGATGAACGTCGTCCACGTCACGCCCGGCAACTGGCGCGGGATGGTGCAGACCAAGCTCCGCAACCTCAAGGCCGGCACTCAGACCGAGCACCGCTTCCGCTCGGAGGACAAGGTCGACCGCGTGAGCTTCGAGCAGCACGAGATGGAGTACCTCTACGAAAGCGACGGCCAGTACCACTTCATGAACACCGAGACCTACGACCAGATCGCGCTCGACGCGGACCAGCTCGGCGACGCCGTGCACTACCTCACGCAGAACGCGCGCATCTCGGTCGAGTTCTACGAAGGGCAGCCGATGGGCGTGAGCCTGCCCAAGACGGTCGACCTGAAGGTCACCGACACGGCCCCGGGGCTCAAGACCGCAACGGTGACCAACGTGCTCAAGCCGGCCACCGTGGAGACGGGCCTCGTGGTGCAGGTGCCGAACTTCATCGACGTCGGCGAGGTGATCCGCGTGGACACCGAGACCGGCGCCTACCTGTCCCGCGCGAAGGGCGACTAGCCGCCACCCGCGCCGGTCGCCGGCGCCGCCACGAGCAGCCGTGCGCAGAGCGCCTCGCAGCGCTCGATCATGTGCGCCATCGTGAAGTGCGCCTCGATGCGCCGGCGCGCCGCAGCGCCGAGCGCCGCCCGCCGCGCCGGGTCGGCCGCGAGCGCGGCGAGGGCCTCGGCCAGGCGCCCGGGCTCCTCGACCGGCACCAGCACGCCGCTCGAGCCGTCCTCGATCGCCTCGTCCGCGCCGCACGTCCTCGTCGAGACGACGGCCTTCCCCGCCGCCATGGCCTCGAGCGTCGTCTGCGCCATCACCTCGCGTCGCGAGGGCTGCACGACGACGTCCATCGCCGCCAGCAGCGCGGGCACGTCGTCGCGTTGGCCGAGCAGGACGACTTGGCGCCCGAGCGCCGCCGCGGCGGCCTCCACCACCGGCCGATCGCGCCCGTCGCCGATCACGAAGACGCGCGCGCGGGCCAGCCCATGACCGGCGAGCTGCACCGCCGCGAAGAGGTCGACGAGACCCTTCTGCCACGCGAGCCGTCCGACGGTGCCGATTGCGAGGTCGCGCGGGCCGAGGCCGAGCGCCGCCCGCAGCGCGCCCGCGCGCGCCGCCGCGGCGTCGGCCGCGGCCACGTCGACGCCCTTCCACAGGACCTGGAGCTTCGCCGGCGGACCGAAGCCGTGCTCCTCGTACCAGCGCGCCGCCCCGTGCGCCACGACGATGCCCGCATCGACGCCGCGCCAGGTGAAGCGGTCGATCCAGCGCCCGGCGTCGAGCTCGTGCGTCAGGCCGAGAAACATCGCCACGCGGCCGCCGCCGCCGGTGGCCCGCCCCCAGGCGGCCATGCGTGCCGCCTTCTTGCCCTTGGCGATGACCAGATCGGGCTGCAGCGCGCACATCGCGGCACGCAGGCGCCGTACGCGGGCCGCCCAGACGCCACGGTGATCGGCGCGCACGGGCAATCCGCGACGCGCCGCCGCTTGCAGCCACGGCGCTCCGGGGCGTCCGAGCAAGGTGCATCCGTGGCCCCGCGCGCCGAGCCCCGCGGCCGCGTCCACCATCCAGCGCTCGACGCCGCCGTACGCGGGGCTGCGGTTCAAGTTGACGAACAGCAGGCGCACCGGGCGGCCGCGGTCAGCGTCCCTTCCAGACCGGCTTGCGCTTCTCCGCGAACGCGCGCGGCCCCTCGACCAGGTCCTCGCTCGCGAACAGCGCCCGCACGCGCTCGTAGGACGCCCCGAGCGCCTCGGGGAGCGGGCGACCGAGGCCCTCGAGGGCGCTCTGCTTGCTCGCCTGGACGGAGAGCGGCGCGCACTCGACGATCGCCGCCGCCCACCGCCCGGCGGCGGGCAGCAGGTCCGCCGCCGGGACCACCTCGTTGATCAACCCCACGCGCAGCGCATCCGCGGCCGAGATCGGCTTCCCGGTGAGGATCATCGCCATCGCCACCTTGAGCGGGATCTGCCGGGGCAGACGGTGCACGCCCCCCGCGGCCGCCATCAGCCCGACACGCGGCTCGGGGAGCCCGAAAGTGGCATGCTCCGCGGCCACGACGAGGTCGCACGCGAGCGCGATCTCGAGCCCACCCCCGAGCGCGAAGCCGTTGACTGCCGCGATCACGGGCTTCCACAGGTCGAACCGGGCCGTGATCCCGCCGAAGCCGCCCTTCGGCAGCCGCGGCATGCCGTGGCGCGCGGTCCACTTGAGATCGTTGCCGGCCGAAAAGGCGCGCTCGCCCGCCCCGGTGAGGATCGCGACGCGCAGGTCGTCGTCGGCGGCAAAGGCGTCCCACGCGCGCGCCAGCTCCTCGTTGGCGTCGGGATGCAGCGCGTTGAGCACCTCCGGCCGGTCGATCGTGATCGTCACGACGTGCTCGCGCTTCACGTAGCGGATGAACTCGAACGTCATGCGTTCCTGCCTCCGCGCCGCTTCTAGCGTTCGCGCCGCGCCGACGCCAGCCCGCGCCGCGGGGCTTTCCCGGAGCGGAGGGGGCCGGCAGATTGCCCTCACGTCTGCGGCAATCCGCCACATACCCGGCGAGCGGATGGGAGATACCTTCGCCCGGGGCTCTGATCGCATCCATGCATGGTAGCGCGAGTGTGCGTCCGCGCGCACAAACGACGTCGGTTCGCACGGAAGGCACCGTGATTGCTTCGGGCAGACGGACGCATGCTCGAACCCGCGCCGGTGGCCGGCTCGCGCATCCGTCCGCGACCTCCGGTCGCGGCGCTGGTGTCGGCCCTCGGCCTGCTTTTGGTCCACGGGACGGCTCACGCCGCGGTGACCCTCGCCCAGACGATCGGGACCGCCAGCCTCGCTAGCGCCGGAACCTCGATCTCGGTCACGGTCCCGGGGGGCGTTGCCGCGGGCGACACCATCCTTCTCGCCTTCGCGATGCGCGACACGGGCGCGGGGATCGCCGCGACGGACTCCCGCGGAAACGTCTACACGCTCGCCGTCGAGGCCGACGACGCGGGGCTCGTGCGCACGGCGATCCTCTCCGCGCCGGTCACGACCGCGCTCGCGGCGGGCGACACAATCACCGTCACCCATCCCGCGACCACGGCGCGGGCGCTCGCGGCCGCCGACTTCGCCGGGATCGCCGCGCCGGCGCCGCTCGACCGCACCGCGATCGGCAGCGGCATCGGAACGACGCCGGCGACCGGGCCGACGGCGGTCACCGGCCACGCGGACGAGCTGGTGCTCGGCGCCATCGGGACGGACGGCCCCGCGAGCGACACGCTGACCCCGGGGGTCGGCTACGCTCCGCTCACGAGCGCGGGGACGGCGACGGGCAGCGACGTCTCGATCTTCCCGGAGTTCCAGGTCACGAGCACGACCGGCTCGTACGCAGCGACGGGCACGCTCTCGACCAGTCGTGATTGGGCGGCCGCGGTCGCCACCTTCGTCGCGGCGAGCAGCGCCGCCACCACCACCACGACCGTGCCGGGGCCGGTGTGCGGCAACGGCATCGTGGAGGCGGGAGAGCAATGCGACGCCGGGGCGGCAAACGGCACGGCCGCCTCCTGCTGCACGCTCGGCTGCACCTTCCAGCCCGCCGACACGAGCTGCGCGGACGACGGCAATCCATGCACGCGGGACCTCTGCGATGGCACCGACGCCGTCTGCCAGCACCCGCCCGGCAACGCCGGCGTGCTCTGTCGGCCCGCGACGGGGCCGTGCGACCTCGCGGGCCTCTGCACCGGCGCGAGCGCGACCTGCCCGGCCGACACCTACGCGCCGGCCACCACCCTTTGCCGCGCCGGAGGCTCGTGCGCGCTCGCCACGTACTGTTCGGGCACCGGCCCCACCTGCCCGCCCCTGGTCCTTCTGCCGGCGGGCACGGTCTGCCGGCCGGCCGCGGGGCCCTGCGACGTCCCCGAGACCTGCGACGGCGCGAGCACCCAGTGCCCGCCCGACTTGAAGCAGCCCGCCGGCACCGTCTGCCGGCCGGCGGCGGGGCCGTGCGACGTCCCCGAGCTGTGCGACGGCGCGACCAACGCTTGTCCGCCCGACGCGGTCGCCCCCGCGGGCACGCCCTGCGGCGTCGCGCCGAGCGCGTGCGGCGCCGCCCCGCGCTGCGACGGCACGGGCGTGAGCTGCCCGAGCAGCCCCATGGGCGCGTTTTGCCCGTGCGCGGCGAGCTCGCCCTCCCCCGCGCGGATCGCCAAGCTCCGGCTAAAGGGGCTCAATCAGCTCGGGCGCGTGAACCGCGTTGCGTTCGCCGGCTACCTCCTCCCCGTGCACTGCGAACCGCACTGTCCGCATCTTCCGCCCACCGCCTTCGACCCGGTCGCGCACGGCATCCGCTTCCTCGTCAATGGAGCAAACGGCAGCGGGAACCTTCTCGACGTCACCATCCCCGGAGGCACGGGCTGGCGGGTCGACGTCCTCGGCAACCAGTGGGAGTATCGCAACCCCGGGGGCGCGCAGGGCATCATCAAGGTGCTTCTCCGCAACAACAACGAGACGCCCGGCTTCATGGTGTTCCGGGTCGTCGGCAAGGGCGTGACCCTCAACGGCGGATTCCCCTTCGCGCCCGCGGAGTACGGGCCGTCTCCACTCCCCCTCTCCGTGATGCTCGTGCTGGCCCCGCCCGACGGCATCAGCCTGCTGCCCGGCGATCCGTACACCTGCGGCGAGGCGACGTACCCGGGGCCTCCCGGCCGGTCCTGCACCCGGATCAACCTCGACGAGATCCTCTGCCAGTGACCGGCGGCACTCCTGGGACGAACCGGCGCAAGGTGTCCTCCCGCCGTGCGCCGGAGCCGTTCGACGTCCACCTGCTCGCGGAGGCGACGGCGCGTTGGATCCGTGCCGGGGGGGACGATGCCGCCCTGCTGTGGTCGCCGGACAGGCGGGCCGTCCGCGTGCTCCTCGACCGGCTGATCCCGAGCGCCGGCGCCCGGCACACCTTCGAAGCCCGCCGGCGGCGCTTCAACGCGCTCCTGCGCGCGCTGCTGCCCGAGTGGGAACGGCGTGGGGTGCGATGGGTGCGGCGCGATTGACACCCGCTCCTCCCCCCCGCTATGCGGGCCGCAGATGGCGCTCGAGCATCGCATGGTGGAGACCAACGGCATCCGCCTGCACTGCGCCGTCGAGGGCGACGGCCCGCTCGTCCTCCTGCTGCACGGTTTCCCCGAGTGTTGGTACTCCTGGCGACACCAGATCGCGGCGCTCGCGCCGCGCTTCCGCGTCGTCGCGCCGGACCTCCGCGGCTACAACCTGAGCGACAAGCCGGCCGGCGTGAGCGCGTACGTGCTGCCGGAGCTGGTCGCGGACGTGCTCGGCCTGGTGCACGCCTTCGGCGAGCGACAGGCCGTGGTCGTCGGTCACGACTGGGGAGGTGCGATCGCCTGGGCGTTCGCGATGGAGCACCCCGACGCGCTCCGGCGTCTCGTGGTGATGAATTGCCCGCACCTCGCGGTCTTCCAGCAGCACCTGCGCGACAACCCTCGCCAGCTCGCACGTAGCTGGTACATGTTCTTCTTCCAGATTCCTTGGCTGCCCGAGACCCTCCTCGGCCTCGGGCATGCCTGGGCGGTCGCTCGGGCCATCCGCGGCTCGACCGTGCGCCAGGACGCGCTCACCGAGGCGGACGCGCGCACGCTGCGCGAGGCCGCGAGCCAGCCCGGCGCACTGCGCAGCGCGGTCAACTACTATCGCGCTGCGTTCCGCGACCCGGGCGCCGTCGGCACGTGGCCCGGCTGGCTACGCCGCTTCGTCTACGGGGATCGGCCGCAGCCGAACCTGCGGCTGCGCCTCGAGGACTGGCCGAAGATCACGGCGCCGACGCTCGTCATCTGGGGCGAGCAGGACGTCGCGCTCGGCAAGGAGCTCAGCGTCGGCATGGAGCCGCTCGTGGCCGCGCCGCTCACGGTCAAGTACCTCCCGCTCTCCGGCCACTGGGTGCAGCAGGAGCAGCCGGAGGTCGTCAACGGCTACCTGCTCGACTTCCTGGGCGACCTCGCAGCCGCCCGCACGGCGGCCGCTCCGGCCTGAGGGCCGGCTATACGGCGACGAGCGGGCTCGTCGGGGGCTCGCCCGCGCGGCGGCTCTCTTCCTGCGCGTAAGTCGAGACGCGCGCCACGTAGCCCTGCGTGATCGACGGGAGGTACGCGCGCACGTCGGCGAAGTGCGTGGGATCCTTGCCCGACGCGGCGGCCCGCGCCTGCGCGAGCGCGACGCGGCCCTCACCGGCGTTGAAGGCCGCGACCGCGAAGAGCTGCCGCTCCGCGCCGTCGGCGACCGGCAGCGCAGCCACGCCGCGGCCGAGCTGCGCCCCGCGGCTGAAGAGATCGTCGAGGTAGCGGAGATAGCCGACGCCGAGCGCCACGTCGTCGCTGCCCGCGGGGCGGGCGACGATGCCCGCCGCGAACTTGCGGCGCATCTCCGCGGCGGTGGTGCGCGTGACCTGGAACGTCCCGCTGCTCTTCCCGTCGGGGCTGCGCGCCGCGGGGTTGAGGCTCGACTCCGCGCGCGCCACCGCCACGGAGAGCGCCGGCCGGACCCCTGCGGTGAGCGCCGCGCGGCGCACGGCCGCGGCGACGGCGGGCGCCGAGGCTCCCGTCCGCCCCGCCGTGCCGACGGCCGCACCGTGCTGCGTGTGCTCCGGAAGCGTCGCGTGCGGCACCGGCATGCGGTAGACCGGCGCGGGCCGCGAAGCGCCCGAGGGCCGGCTCACGCCGTGCGGAACCACGCGCTGCTGCGGCGCCTGGAGCTGTCGGAGGATCTGCCGAAAGGGCACCTGCGGCCGGGGCGTCGGCCGCACCCCCGACGTTCCGGGCACGGGCGCGCCGACGACGTCGTGCAGCGTCGGGACCACCGTCCCCCCTGGATGCAACCCCGATACCAACGGAGACGCCGGCGCCTCGTGCACCCACCTTTCCCCGGACCCGGATGTTGCTGCCGCCTCGGCAGCTCCTGCCGCGCTGGCGGCCCTCCCGCGCGCGAGCTAAGCAACCGGACATGCGCAACGCCGATCTCGCACGGTACTTCCGCGACCTCGCGGCCTACCTCGAGATGGACGACGTGCCGTTCAAGCCGCGGGCCTACGAGAAGGCCGCGCAGGCGATCGAGTCGCACGACCGGCCGCTCGCGGAGATCTACCGCACGGGCGGGGAGAAGGCGCTCTGCGAGCTTCCCGGAATCGGCAAGTCGATGGCCGAGAAGCTCGCCGAGCTGATCACGACGGGCTCCTGCGCCTTGCACGCGCGCTATCACCGCCGCATCCCCGTGGACCTCGCCGGGCTCACCGCCATCGAGGGGGTGGGGCCGAAGGCGGTGAAGGCGCTCTACGAGCAGCTCGGGGTACGCACGGTCGGCGACCTCGCTGCCGCCGCCCGCGCAGGCAAGGTCCGCACCTTGCCGCACTTCGGCGAGAAGAGCGAGCAGCGCATCTTGAAGGCGCTCGCCGCGGCCCGGGCGAGCGAGGGGCGCCGCCCCCTTTACGTCGTGCTCCCCGTGGTGGAGGAGCTCGCCGCGGCGCTCGGGCGCATCGCGGGCGTGGGGCAGGTGGCGATCGCGGGCTCGATCCGCCGGCGGCGGGAGACGATCGGCGACGCCGACCTGCTCGCGGTCGCGCGCGGGGCGGCGGCCGTCACCCGCGCCTTCGTCGCGCTCCCCGGCGTCGAGCGCGTGCTCGGGCGGGGGGATACGAAAGCGAGCGTCAAGCTCGCCGGCGGCCTGCAGGTCGACCTCCGGGTCGTGCCGGTCGAGAGCTTCGGCGCCGCGCTGCTCTACTTCACCGGCAGCAAGGCGCACAACGTGGCGCTGCGCCAGGTGGCCATCAAGCGCGGGCTCAAGCTCAACGAGTACGGTCTCTTCCGCGGCGAGCGCCGGGTCGCCGGGCGAACCGAGGCGGAGATCTACGCGTACCTCGACCTCGCCTGGATCCCGCCGGAGCTGCGC
Organism: Binatia bacterium; assembly: GCA_035295465.1. Classification (GTDB taxonomy): domain Bacteria; phylum Desulfobacterota; class Binatia; order DP-6; family DP-6; genus DATGIZ01. The sequence goes on from DATGIZ010000005.1 coordinate 28,419, forward strand.
GAGGACCAGGGGGAGATCGAGGCGGCGCAGGCTCGAACACTGCCGCGGCTGATCGAGCCCGGCGATCTCCGGGGCGACCTGCAGACGCAGACGGATTGGACCGACGGCGCCGATTCGATCGAGGCCATGGCGCGCGCCGCCGCGGCGCTCGGCCTCGAGTACATCGCGATCACGGACCACACGAAGAGCCTCGCCATGACCGGCGGCTCCGACGCGGCGAAGCTCCGCCGTCAGATGCGCGAGATCGCGCGGCTCAACGCGACCCTCGATGGCCTCCGCATCCTCGCGGGCGCCGAGGTGAACATCGACCGGGACGGCGGCCTCGACATCGACGACGCGACGCTCGCCCGGCTCGACGTCGTCGGCATCGCCGTCCACTCGCACTTCCACCTGCCGCGCGCCGAGCAGACCCGGCGCCTCGTCCGCGCGATGGAGAACCCGCACGCGGACATCCTCTTCCATCCCACCGGCCGCGTGCTCGGCAAACGCGAGCCCTACGACGTCGACGTGGACGCCCTCATCGCGGCCGCCAAGCGCACGGGGACCGTGCTCGAGCTCGACGCCTATCCCGAGCGCCTCGACTTGAAAGACGAGCACCTGCGCAAGGCGGCCGCCGCCGGGGTCCCGCTGGTGATCGACTCCGACGCGCACAGCACGAAGCACCTTCCATTCCCGCGCCAGTGGGGCGTCGACCAGGCCCGCCGCGGCTGGGTGACCGCGAAGGACGTGCTCAACACGAGACCGCTCGCCGAGTTCCTGGCGGGGCTCAAGGGAGCCGGCTCCGCGGCGCCGCCGCGCCGCGCCCGCCGCTGAGCCTCGTGCCCGAGCACGGACCGCAAGTCGCGGCGTTCTGGCGCGCCGTCTTCGGCAGGGACGGCGTAGCCGTCGAGGTGGAGATCGGGCCGGGCCGCGGCGAGGTGCTTTTCGCCAGCGCGGCTGCGGCGCCACGGCGGCTCTTCCTCGGCGTCGAACGCCGGGCCGCTCGGGCCGAGGCGCTCGCCGCGGAGGCCGCCGCGCGCGGCCTCGGCAACGTGCGCATCGTCACGGCCGACGCCCGCTGCGTGGTGGCGCACCTGATCCCGCCGACCTCGGTCGCGGCCTACCACGTCTACTTCCCGGACCCCTGGCCGAAGAACCGCCACCGGGCGCGGCGGCTCTTCGCCGGCGATTTCCCGGCCGCGCTCGTGCGCACGCTCGCGCCCGGGGGCGTGGTGCATCTCGCGACCGACCTTCCCGCCCTCCTCGAGGCGATGGCCGCCGCGCTCGCCCGGGCGGGTCTCGTGCGCGATCGAGGCGCGGCCCCGCCCGCCGGCCGGCCCGTCACCGCGTTCGAGCGCCGCTACGCGCGCGCCGGAACCTACTGCGCCCGCCTCGAACGGCCGGCAGACGGATCGGCCTCCGGCGTCCAGGGTCGGGTGCGGGAGTCTATCTGATGTTTGCGACGAGACGACGTGCTGCGAGCTTTGGTGGGACGCGAGAGGAGGGACGCCGGAGCGCCAATCCTGGGGTCAGGCGCAGCAATTGCGATGCCAGCGACGGGGCGCTCTTGAGCCGCTCCGTACCACGCACTGCTGCCACATGCCGCAGCCGTGCACGTCTCTCGAAGGTCACGACGCCGCCGCAGCCGCCGGACCGAGGCCGCAGAAGACCTCGTAGTCGATCAGATGGCGCACCGTCGGGTGGTCACCGCAGACCGCGCAGTCGGGGTTGCGCCGCAGCTTGAGCACCCGGACCTCCCCCGCGAGCGTGTCGAAGTGCATCATCCGACCGATGAGCGGCCGGCCCTGCTCGAGGACGAGCTTCATCGCCTCGAGCGCCTGCACGCAGCCGACGATGCCGGGGAGCACGCCGAGGACCCCCGCCTCGGCGCACGACGGCACCGCGCCGGGCGGCGGCGGCTCGGGGAAGAGGCAGCGGTAGCAGGGCCCCGCCGGGGGGTGGAAGACCGTCGCCTGCCCTTCGAACTGCCAGATGGCGCCGTCGACGAGCGGCTTCTTGAGCATGACGCAGGCGTCGTTGACCAGGTAGCGCGTCGGGAAGTTGTCGCAGCCGTTCACGACGACGTCGAAATCGCCGAGGATGCGCAGCGCATTCTCGGAGGTGAGGCGCTCGCGGAACTCCACGACCCGGACGTCGGGGTTGAGCGCTTGGAGCGTGAGACGCGCCGACTCGGTCTTCGGCATCCCGATGCGGTCGTTGGTGTGCAGGATCTGGCGCTGGAGGTTCGAGAGGTCGACCACGTCCATGTCGACGAGCCCGATCGTGCCGACGCCGGCCGCCGCGAGGTAGAACGCGGCCGGGGAGCCGAGCCCGCCCGCGCCGATGCAGAGCACGCGGGCGGCGAGCAGCTTCGCCTGGCCGCTTTCCCCAACCTCGGGCAGCAAAAAGTGGCGGCTGTAGCGGATCTGCTGCTCGGCGGTGAACTGGTGCGGCTCGGTGATGGGCATGCCCTGGTTCTTCCACGCCGTGAAACCGCCGCGCATCGACACGACGTCGGAATAGCCGAGCTCCTTCAAGATGCGGCCTGCGAGCAGCGAGCGCGTGCCCCCGGCGCAGTAGGCGATCACCGGGGCGCTCTTGTCCGGCACCGCCTCCTCGATGCGCATCTCGAGGAAGCCGCGCGGGAGCGACAGCGCCCCCGGCACGTAGCCTTGGCGGAACTCCTCGCGCTCGCGTACGTCGAGCAGGATCGGGCGCTGGCCGTTTTCGAGCCGCGCCTTGACCTCCTCCGGGGACACCTCGGGGACGATCCGTCGCGCCTCCTCCATGATCTGCTGGTAGGTCTTCGCCATTCAGCCCTCGACGCCGTCGAAGAGGTTCATGCGGTACTCGAGCCAACCCGCCACCGCCGCCGCGTAGCGCGGCGAGACGAGCAGCCGCAACGGTCCCAGTATGCGCCACATGGGATACCGACGCGAGAGGGCGAGCGGGTCGGGCGAGCAGCCGAAAAACCAACGCAGCTTTTCGGCATCGGCCCGCCCGAGAAGACCGCGGCGCCAGAGAATCCAGAGAATCACCGGCTCGCCGCCTCCTCCGCCTCCCGGTAGGCGGCCTGGAGATCCTCCATGAGCGCGTCGCGCCCGCGCGCCGCGATGACCCGCGAGCGCTCCATGAGCACCTGCTTGGTCTCGATGAAGGCCTCGCGCCGGTAGCCCCAGATGCGCGGGTGGACGTTGGTGTCCATGCGGATCGCGTCACACGGGCACGCTTCGACGCACATGCCGCAGTAGATGCACTGGAGCGTGTCGATCTCGTAGCGCACCGGATATTTCTCGACGTTCGGGTCTGGGTGCTCGCCCGCCTCGATGTGGATGCACTTGGCGGGGCAGGCGGTCGCGCACAGGAAGCAGGCGGTGCAGCGCACCGAGCCGTCGGGCTTGAGCGTGAGGCGGTGGGCGCCCCGGTACGCCGGCGCGTAGACCTTGCGCTCCTCGGGATACTGCGTGGTGGCCGCGGCCCGGCGATCGCGCGCGAGGCCGAAGACGTGGAGCGTGTGCAGCGTCAGGTTGCGCACGAGGTGGCGCGTCGTGACGCCGAGGCCGCGGACGACCTCGGGCAGGTAGAGCCGCTCGGCGAGCGAGAGGCGTCGGCGCACCGGTTGCATGCCTTGCAGCGTAGCACCCGCCGCGGGACCGTCGCCAGCGGCCCGACCGGATGTCTCAGCGCTCCATCTCGACGTAGATCGAGGCGGTGCCGCGGCGCACGAGAAGCAGGCCGTGGCTCGGCCGGGCGCCGAGCGCGTGCTCCAGCTCCGCCAGCGTGTGCACCGGCTGGCGGTTCGCCTGCACGATCACATCGCCCGGCTCGAGACCGGCGTCGTCGGCGGGGCTCTGCTCGTCGACGTCGAGGACGAGGAGGCCCGTTCCCGGCCGGAGACCGCGGCGCTTGGCCTCCGCGTCGCCGAGCCGCCGCGCCTGGATGCCCCACTCGCGCACGGGTCCACCGCCCGCCCCTTCCTCCGGCTCGCGCCGGCCTTCGGCCGGGCTCTCCTCGACGGTGACCTCGACCGTGCGCTCCTGGCCGTTGCGGAGAACCGTCATCGCGACGGCGGTGCCCGGGAGGGTTGCGCCGATCGCCGCCGGCAGCTCGCCCGCCCGGTGGATCGGCCGGTCGTCCCAGCGCACCACGACGTCGCCGCGCTGGACACCGGCACGATCCGCCGGCCCGTCATCGGTCACGTCGGTCACCAGCGCGCCCTCGGCACGGCTGAGCCCGAAGGAGCGTGCCAGCTCCGGCGTGACCGGCTGCACCGAAACGCCGATCGAGCCGCGGATCACCCGGCCGTGATCCCGGAGCTGGCCGATGACCCACCCCGCCAGATTGATCGGCACCGCGAACCCCGGGCTCGCCCCGGGAGCGCTGGCGGCCGCCGCGGCCGTCGCGATGCCGACGACGCGGCCGTCGAGGTCGAGCAGCGGGCCGCCGGAGGTGCCGGGAACGATCAGGGCGTCGGTGGCGAGGAAGTCGTCCGAGGGGCCGCCGCCGAGCAGGCGGCCCTTGGCGCTCACGATACCGGCGGCCGCCGCGGCGAGCAGCCCCGTCGGGTTGCCGAGGGTGACCACCCAATCGCCGGCCGCGAGCGCGTCGGAGTCGCCCAGCTCGAGCGTGGGCAGGGGGTGGGTCGCCGCCACCCGCAGCAGCGCCACGTCGGTGCGCTCGTCGGCGCCGATCAGGCGAGCGTCGACCTCCTCGCCCGGCGCGAGGCGCACGCGCAGCCGGTCTGCGCCTTGGATCACGTGCTGGTTGGTGACCACGTCGCCGTCGGCGGTGATGACGAAGCCCGAGCCGAGGATGCGCCCATGCGGACCCTCGGCGGTCACGTCGCGGAGCAGCTCCTGGTACGTCGTCGGCCCGCCCTCCTGCTCGTCGCGGCCGGCGAGCAGGATCGTCACCACGGCCGGCGTCGCCTCTCGGACCACCCCCGCGAAGGACGGCCAGGGGTCGCGCGCGGCGGCGCGGTCGCCGAGCGCTCCCGCGGCGGCGAGCAGGAGGAGCGCACGGCCGAGCGGCAGGCGGCAGCGCATCAGTGGGTACGGTGCGGCGAGCCGCAGGCGGTCACGCGCAGCCCCTCGAGCGCGAACTCGAGCACGTCGCGCAGGCGCGCCGCGCGCTCGCCGAGGCTCGGCGCCTCGAGCAGGGCTTGCTTCTCGAGCGGCTCGAGGTCGAGGTGCTGGGCGAAGAAGTTGACGAACACCTCGTCCTCGATGCCCGGGGCGAACAGCGCGCGCTCCGCCGTCCCACCGCGGCGCTCGATGTATCGCCCCACCAGCCGCACGATCGCGGCGCGTACCGCCGCGTCGACGGGGCCGCGCTCCACCTCGTGCGGGACGACGACCGCCTGCCGGTACGGCGTGCCCGCATCGGCGAGCTCGCGGCGGACGACGTACTCGCGCAGCCCGCGCAACACGATGTTGTAGCGACCGTCGGGCAGCTCCTCCAGGTGCACCATCTCTCCCACGGTGCCGACGGCGAAGATCGCCGGGCTGCCGAGGTATTCCCGTTGCCACTCCCCCCGTAGCAGCGCCATCCCGATCAGCCGCGCGCCCCGGGCCGCCGCCCGCACCATGGCGCGATAGCGCGGCTCGAAGACGTGGAGCGGCAGCGGCATGTGCGGAAAGAGCACGACGTTCGGCAGCGGGAAAAGCGGAATGACGTCGGGGAACGCCATCATGCCTCGCGGCAGTCGCGGCAGCGGCCGTAGAGCACGAGCGCGTGCGCCGTGACCTCGTGCCCCGCGCGGCGCATGGACCGCACGCCGACGGCGGGCGGCGGGGCGACGAGATCCTCGACGCGGCCGCAGGCCTGGCACACGAAATGGTCGTGCGCCGCGGGCGTCGGGTCGTAGCGCACGACGCGCGAGCCGAGGTGCGCGACGCCGATGAGCCCCTCGCCGACCAGGCGTTGGAGGTTGCGATACACGGTGCCGAGGCTCACCCGCGGCAACACCCGGCGCACGCGCCGGCAGACCTGCTCGGCGGTGGGATGCTCGGTGCCCGCCGCGCGCACGGCCGCGAGTACGAGCGCGAGCTGGCGCGTCGTCCGGCGCGCCACCGTCGACTCAGTCGCCATCGCGCACCCGTCGCAGCGCCGCATCGGCGGCCGCGGGATCGGCGAGGTCCGCGATCAGGCTCGTGCGCACCGGCTCCGTCACGATGGTCCGGGCCCGATACGCGGGGTGCTCCACCCGCAGGGCCAACGGGGCGCCCGCGATGGCCGCCGCGCGCGCATCGGGGTCGAGAGGGAAGCGCACGTACTGGACCGCCGAGAGCTTCTCCTCGGTCTGACGCCCTTCGGCGAACCGACCGCGGATACCCGGCCGCGACCCCACTTCGAGCGTCACGCACTCGTCGATGCCGATCAGGCGGCGCAGCTCCTCGGCGATTCGCGCCTGATCCTCGATCTCGACGAAGAGCGTGGCCGACAGCTCGGCCGGGCCGGGCAGCGACTCGTTGTACACGGCGAGCTCCCCGCGGATCCCATCCAGGTCGTCGATGTGCTCGACCCAGAGCATCTCCTGCGTTTGATACCAGACCGTCGCCCGATCCTCGAAGAGGAACGTGAGGCGATCGCCGACGGCGACGCGCCGGCGCAGCTTGTGCTCGATGATACGGCGGCGGACGTCTCCCCGCCGCGTGCCGTAGCGCTCGCGGCCGAGGATATCCTCGAGGCGAATGGGCTCCATCGCTCACGCCGCGGGCAACCGTCGCCCCTCGTATGCCGCCCACAGGGCCTCGACGGGATGATAGACCCGCTGACCCCGCGCTTCCTCGAGCTGCAGGCTCGCGAGCGGGCAGTCCGACACGACCACGTCGGGGCGCGCCGCGTCGAGGTCGCGCAGCAGCGGCCGTGCCACCGCGTACGACGCCTCGTAGAACTCGCGCTTGAGCCCCCACGTCCCGTCCATGCCGGTGCAGCGCTCGTGCACCTCGACCGTGGTGTCGGGCACGAGCCGCAACAGATCCCGCGCCTTGAACCCGATCTCCTGGACGCGCAGGTGGCAAGGGGCGTGGTAGGCGACCCGCCCGAGGCCGCCCCGAAAGCCCAGGTCGAGCTTGCCCGCCCCGTGGAGCTTCACCAGGTATTCGGCAAGGTCGTGGACGCGGCCGGCCACGCGCTCGGCCGCCGGCCCGGGCACGAGCCGCGGGTACTCCTGCTTGAGCATGCGGCTGCACGTCGGCCCGGGCACCACGACGTCGAAGCCCGCATCGACCGCGCGGCCGAGGTGCTCGAGATTGAACCGCACGCGCCGGACCGCACCGTCGACGTCCCCGCCGTCGAGCGCCGGCATCCCACAGCAGACCTGCTTCGGGCAGATCACCTCGACGCCGTTTCGCCAGAGGACGCGGGTCGCGGCGCGTCCGACCTCCGCATGGTTGAACTCGACCGGCGTCGTGTAGAAGAGCGCCGCCCGGCCGTTGCCGCCGCCGGACGCGGGAGGCTTCTGGCGACGAAACCAGCGGCTGAAGCGCGGGCCGTAGCGCGGCAGGAGCCGGCGCCGGTCGACGCCGAGCGCCCGCTCGAGGCCCCAGCGCAGGACCCGATTGCGGTTCGCCCAGTTGGCGAGCGCCGGCACCGCCGAGCCCAGGCGGCCGAGCAGCTCGGGGTTCCCGAGGAGGCGGTCGCGCAGGCGGACCCCCTCGCGGTGCGCGCGCGTCACCCGCGCTCGCAGCATGAGCCGCGGGAAGTCGACCGCCCAGCGGTGAGGGGGCGTGTAGGGGCAGTGTGGGTAGCAGAGGTTGCAGCCGAAGCAGAGGTCGACGACCCTGCGATCCTCGGTCGCTCCGAGCGCCGTGGCGTCACCGTCGTGCTGCTCGTCGATCGTGTCGAGGAGGTACGTGAACGACGGACAGAGGTTGTAGCAACGCCGGCACCCCGCGCAGATGTCGTAGACGCGCTCTTCCTCGCGGCGGAGGGCCGCCGGATCCGTGAAGTCCGGCGACCCGATGTCCGGCGGCGCGATCAACCCTGGTGGAGGGTCTGCAGGCCCTTGCCGAAGCGGCCCGCATGCGACTTCTCGGCCTTGGCCAGTGTCTCGAACCACTCGGCGATCTCGGCGAAGCCCTCCTCCCGCGCCGTGCGCGCGAACCCCGGATACATCTGGGTGAACTCGTACGTCTCGCCCTCGACCGCGGACTTGAGGTTCTGCTCGGTGCTACCGATCGGCACGTTGGTCACCGGATCGCCGACCTCCTTCAGGAAGTCGAGGTGGCCGAAGGCGTGCCCGGTCTCGGCCTCGGAGGTGTCGCGGAAAAGCCCGCCGACGTCAGGATAGCCCTCGATGTCCGCCCGGCGGGCGAAGTACAGATAGCGGCGGTTCGCCTGCGACTCGCCCGCGAACGCTTCCTTCAGATTCCCATGGGTCTTCGTGCCCTTGAGCGCCTTGGTCATCGTCAACCTCCCAATAATCAGGAATGGTTCCTGATAACCGAGCGCCGCTCGGGCGTCAATGCTCTACGGCCAGGTCGCGGGACTAGAGGCCCAGGGCCTTGACGCTCGATCGGGCGCGGATCCGCTCGAGCCACGCCTGCACGGGGGCCAACGCTGGCTCGAACTCGAAGCCCAGTCGGCCGAGCACGATCATCCGCGGTGCGAAGGCCGCGTCGGCGATCGTGAAGTCCGACCCGACCAGGAACTGATGGCCGTCGAGCTTGTCGCGCAGGAAGTAGAGGCAGCGCCTTAGCTCCTCGCGCGCCTGCTCGACGCGTGCCTGGTCGCGCTCGCCCTCGGGCTTGCGCAACTGGGCGAGCAGCGTCGTCGTGGGCGGGATGAAGGAGTTGTCGCAATAGTCCTCGAGCAAACGCACCTGGCTGCGTCCCGCCGAATCCTCGGGCATCAGCCGCGGCAGCGGATACTCGTCCTCGAGGTACTCGTTGATGATCGTCGAGTCGTAGACGATCGCCTCGTCATCGACCAGCACGGGCACCTTCCCGTAAGGATTCATGCGCAGGAATTCCGGGCTCTTCTGCTCTTGACGCCGCAGGTCGACGAAGACCTTCTCGTACTCGAGATCCTTCTCGGCGAGGACGACCCGCACCTTTTGGCAGAAGGGGCAGTCCGGATAATCGTACAGCTTGAGCATCGCGTGCCTCCTGGGAACGCAGGCACGCTACGTGAAAACGGGCGCCCACGCAATATTTTGCCCGCAGAAAACGTAAATTTTTCCGTTTCCTAAGGCACGTGAGCCCACGCATGATACGAGCTGCGCACGAGCGGACCGGCCTCGACGTGATGGAAGCCCATGGCGAGCGCACGCCCCCGCAGGGCGTCGAATTCCTCCGGGGGCACATGACGCTCGACCGGAAGATGGCCCGATGAGGGCCGGAGATACTGACCGATGGTCAGCACGTCGCAGCCGACCACACGCAAGTCATCGAAAACGCGAATTATCTCGTCCTCGCGCTCCCCGAGGCCGAGCATGAGGCCCGTCTTGGTGAGCCAGTCGGCTCGACGCGCCCTCGCCTCGCGCAAGATGGCGAGCGAGCGCTCGTAGCGCGCCCCCGCCCTCACGCGGCGATAGAGCCGCGGGACCGTCTCGACGTTGTGATTGAACACGTCGACGGGCGCCGCCGCAACCGTGGCGACCGAGCCGAGGTTCCCCCGGAAGTCGGGGACGAGGACCTCGACCCGACACTCCGGGAGGCGAGCCTTCACCGCCCGGGCCGTGGCGGCGAAGTGCGCTGCCCCCCCGTCGGCCAGATCGTCCCGGTCGACGGAGGTGATCACGACGTGGCGAAGGCCGAGCCGCTCGACCGCCCGCGCCACCCGCTCGGGCTCTTCGACGTCGACCGTCTCGGGCCGCCCGTGACGCACTGCGCAGAAGCCGCAGTTTCGGGTACACACCGCGCCGAGCAGCATGACCGTCGCGGTGCGGTGGCCCCAGCACTCGCCGAGATTCGGGCAGTGCGCCTCCTCGCAGACCGTGTGAAGCCCGAGGGCCCGTACGGTCTCCCGCGTTTCGAGGTACGCGGGTCCCCCCGGCGCCCGCACCTTGAGCCAGGGCGGATGGCGGCGGACGGCCGCCCCGTTCATGCCCCGACCCCGGCCGCCGCCGCATCGGAGCCGAGCGGCCGCCAGCCCGTGAAGCCGAAGCCCGGGACGAGCCGGTCGCGCACCCGCGCCGCCAGCACCGCCACGTCGTCGGGCCCTCCCTCGCGCGCCGTCGAGGTCATCTCGACGCCGGTGAGGCCGCAGGGCGTGATGGCGTCGAACCCGCTCAAATCTGCGCCCACGTTGAGCGCGAAGCCGTGCCACGTGACCCAGCGGCGTACTGCGACGCCGATCGAGGCGATCTTGCGCCGGCCCGCCACCCACACGCCCGTCCGTCCCGGAACGCGCCCCGCCTTCACGCCCACGTCGTCCAGCGCCGCGATGAGCACGTCCTCGAGCGTGCGCAGGTACCAGTGCACGTCACGGCGGAGTTCCGTGAGCCCGAGCACGGGATAGCCGACGAGCTGGCCGGGCCCGTGCCATGTAACCTCTCCCCCCCGGCCGACGCGCCAGACGGGCACGGATCCGCAGGCCGCGCGGCCGAGGTGTCGCGGGTCGCCGCCGCGGCCGAGCGTGTAGACGGGCGGATGCTCGAGCAGCAGCAGCGCGTCGGGTCCTCCGGCGATCCGCCGGGCGACGAGCGCCTCCTGCCAGGCGAGCGCCCGGCCGTACTCTACACACCCCCCGAGGCCCACTTCGAGCAGCATCGACTCGAGCATACCTCAGACGTCGATCGCACGCCCGAGGGCCGCGAGGACCGCCTGGCGCAGCGCCTCGGCGAGCGTCGGATGCGCGTGGATCGTCGCGACCACGTCCTCGGCGGTCGCCTCGAGCGTCCGGGAGAGCCCCGCCTCCGCGATCAGCTCGGTCACGCCGCGGCCGATCATGTGCACGCCGGCGATCTCGCGGTGGCGCGATCCGAGGATCACCTTCACGAACCCCTCGGCATGGCCGGTCGCCGCCGCCTTGCCGGCTGCGCGGAAAGGAAACCGCCCGACCGTGACCTCGAGCCCCCGCGCCCGGGCCTCGGCCTCGGTGAGGCCGACCGCCGCGACCTCCGGCTGGCAGTACACGCACACCGGAACGCGCGTCGGATCGACCGGGCTCGCGCCCTCGACCCCGGCCATCGCCTCGACGGCGACGATGCCCTGCGCCGACGCCGTGTGCGCGAGCAGCAGCGGTCCCACCAGATCGCCGATCGCCCACACCCCCGGGGCGCTCGTGCGCATCGCGGCATCGGTCCAGACGAAGCCACGCTCGAGCCGCACCCCGGCTTCGTCGAGCCCGAGGTCCGCCGTCCGGGGAGCCCGCCCGACGGCGATCAGCACGGCCGCTGCCGCGAGCGTGCGCGGCCCGTCGGGCCCGGCGACCACGACCTCGGCGCCCGCGTCGGTGCGCGTGCAGCGCTCGACGCGGCAGCCCGTGAGCACCTCGATGCCGAGGCGCCCGAACGCCCGCCCGAGCTCGCGGCCGAGGTCAGCGTCCATCCCCGGCAGCAGCGCCGGCGCCATCTCGACCACGGTGACCCGCGCGCCGAAGCTCGCCCAGGCGTAGGCGAGCTCCACGCCGACCGCGCCCCCGCCGACCACGACCGCCGACGCAGGCAGCACGGGCAGCGCGAGCGCCTCCCGGCTGGTGAGCACGACCGTCCCGTCGACGGCGATCCCGGGCAGCGTGCGCTCGACGCTCCCGGTGGCGAGCAGCACGTGACGCGCGTCGAGGCGCTGCGGCGGCGCGCCCGCCGCGGTCACCACCACACCGCCGCGCGCGAGGCGCGCCCGCCCGTGATGATAGGCGATCCGATGCTTGCGGAACAGGGACTCGACGCCCTTCGCTTGGCGGTCGGCGACCTCGCGACTGCGCGCGATCACCCGGGCGTAGTCGAACGCAGGTGCCGCCCGCGCGATTCCGAGCTCGGCCGCGCGCCGCGTCTCGGCGCACAGCTCCGCGTCGGCGAGGATCGCTTTCGAGGGGATGCAGCCCCAGTTGCCGCAGACGCCGCCGGCACGATCGGCCTCGACGACCGCGGTGGCGAGCCCGAGCTGCGCGGCGCGCACGGCGGCGACGTACCCGCCGGGGCCCGCGCCGACGACCACGAGGTCGAGCGGCATCGCGCGGCCGCTTTAGACCACGAGCGCCACCGGCGCCTCGAGCAGCGCCTTCAGCTCGGCGAGGAAGCGGCCGGCGAGCGCCCCGTCGACGATGCGATGGTCGCAGGAGAGCGTCACCGACATCACGCGCCCGGGCGACACCACGCCCCCGCGCACCACCGGCACGTCCCGCACCGTGCCGACGGCGAGGATGGCCGCCTGCGGGGGGTTCACCACCGCCGCGAATGCCGCCACGGGGTACATGCCGAGGTTCGAAAGCGTGAAGGTCGCCCCCGTGAGGTCGTCCGCCGCGGGCCGCCCGGCACGCGCCCGCTCGACCAGGCCGCGGACGTCGCGCACCAGCTCGCGAAGCGGCGTCGCGTCGCAGCTACGCACCACCGGCACGAGCAGCCCGTCGTCGACCGCGGTCGCGAGGCCGACGTTGACGGCCTCGTGCACGAGCAGGGCGTCGCCGTCGAGCGACGCGTTCATCTCCGGGACGCGGCGCAGGGCGAGGCCCGTCGCCTTGAGCAGCAGGTGCGTGAAGGTGAGCCCCTCCCACTCCCCGCCGAGGCGCGCGAGCTGCGCCTTGAGCTGCGCCGCCTCGTCCATGGCCACCTCGGCGGTGACGTAGAAGTGCGGCACCTCGCGCTTGGCCTCGGCCATGCGCCGGGCGGTGGTGCGCCGAATCTTGCCCAGCTCGATCCGCTTCACCGCCGCCGGCGCCTCCGCGGGACTCGCCGGCGCCTCGCGCCCGCCCACGGCCGCGCGTACGTCGCGCTCGACGATGCGCCCCCCGGGCCCGCTGCCGGCGATCCCCGCCAGATCGACGCCGTGCTCTTCTGCGACGCGCCGCGCGAGCGGCGAGGCGCGCACGCGCTCGCCCGGGGCGGCCGGCGGCGGGGGCTCCGCCCGGCGCACGAGCGTAGGCCGTGGGCTCTCGGCGCGCGCCGCCGGCGGCTTCGGCGGCGCCGGCGCGGGGGGCGTCGGCGCCGCGGTCACGCCCTCGCCGGGGCCCGCGAGCACGGCGATCACCGTGCCCACCGCGACGGTCTCGCCCTCCTGCGTGCGCACCTCGGCCAGCACGCCCTCGTCGTAGGCCTCGAGCTCCATGTCGGCCTTGTCGGTCTCGACCTCGGCGAGCACGTCGCCCGGCGCCACCCGGTCGCCCACGTGCTTGAGCCAGCGCAGCACCTTGCCCTCCTCCATCGTGTCGGAGAGCTTCGGCATCGTGACGTCGATCGACATGGCCACGTCTCTCAGCGGACGCTCGCCGCCGCGCGCGGCGCGGGTGCGTCATGGCCGACGAGCCGCCGGGCGGCCGCGATCGTCCGCTCGGGGCTCGGGAGCACGACGCGCTCGAGGCTCTGCGCGTAGGGCATCGGCACGTCGAGGCTGGTGACCCGCACCGGCGGGGCGTCGAGCAGGTCGAACGCCTCGCTCGCGACCAGCGTGGCCACCTCGGCCGCCACGCCCGCGAAGGGCCAGCCCTCCTGCACGATCAGGCAGCGGTGCGTCTTCGCCACCGAATCGAGAATCGCCGCCGCGTCGAGCGGGCGGATCGTGCGCAGGTCGAGCACCTCGGCGTCGATCCCCTCGCCGGCGAGCGCCTCGGCCGCCTCGAGCGCCACGTGGACCATCTTCCCCCAGGTGACCACGGTGAGGTCGCGCCCCGGCCGCTTGACGTCGGCCACCCCGAGCGCCACCAGATGCTCCGCCGCAGGCACGGGGCCCTTGAGCGCGTACATGACCTCGCTCTCCATGAAGCACACCGGGTCGTCGTCGCGGATCGCGGCCTTGAGGAGCCCCTTGCCGTCGGCGGGCGTGCTCGGCACCACCACCTTGAGCCCCGGGACGTGCGCGAACAGCGATTCGAGAGCCTGGGAGTGCTGCGCCCCGAGGGCGTGCGCGGCGCCGCTCGGGCCGCGGAAGACGATCGGCAGCATGAACTGCCCGTTCGACATGTAGCGGAGCTTGGCCGCGTTGTTCACCAGCTGGTCGAAGGCGGTGAGCGCGAAGTTCCAGGTCATGAACTCGATGATCGGCCGCAACCCCACCATGGCCGCGCCGATGCCCACCCCGGCGAAGCCGGTCTCCGCGATCGGCGTGTCGATCACCCGCCGCTCCCCGAAGCGGGCGAGGAGCCCGTCGGAGACCTTGTACGCGCCGCCGTAGTGCCCGACCTCCTCGCCCATGAGGAAGGTGCGCTCGTCGCGCTCCATCTCCTCGGCGAGCGCCTCGCGCAGCGCCTCGCGGAAGGTGATCACGCGCGGCTCAGACATAGACGTGCTCCTCGACCGTGTCGGCGGCCGGCGCGGGCGACTGCTCGGCGAACTCGACCGCGTCCTGCACCTCCGCCCGCACGTCGTCGTCGACCGCCTTGAGCTGCTCGTCGGTCGTGATGCCGAGCGTGGCCATGCGCTCGGCGAGCACCTTGAGCGGGTCGCGCTCCATCCACTTCTGCACCTCTTCCCGCGTCCGGTACTTGGCGGGGTCGGCCACCGAGTGGCCGCGGAAGCGGTAGGTCTTCGCCTCCAGGAAGAACGGCCGGGGCTCGCGGCGCATGTGCTCGATCGCATGCCGCACCGCCTCGCGCACCTCGAGCACGTCGTCGCCGTTGACGATCTCGGCCTCGATCGGGTAGCCGCGCGCCCGCACCGCGACGTCGTCGACGGCGAGCGTGCGATAGAGCGGCGTGCCCATCGCGTACTGGTTGTTCTCGCAGATGAACAGCACCGGCAGCTTCCACTGCGAGGCGAGCGCCAGCCCCTCGTGGAAGGCGCCCATGTTCGCGGTGCCGTCGCCGAAGAAGCAGAGCGTGGCGTCGTCCTCGCCGCGATACTTGGACGCGAAGGCGACCCCCGCGGCGATCGGCAGGTGCCCGCCCACGATCGCCCAGCCGCCGAGGAAGCGACGGCGCGCGTCGAAGAGGTGCATCGAGCCGCCGCGGCCGCCGACGCACCCCGTGGCCTTGCCGTACAGCTCGGCCATCGCGCCGCGGGCGTCGCCGGTCCGCGCGAGGTAGTGCGCGTGCTCGCGGTACGTCGCGACGATGTAATCGGTGGGCGCGGCGGCGGAAATCGCGCCCGCAGCCACGGCCTCCTGGCCGATGTAGAGGTGCAGGAAGCCCTTGATCTTGCCCTGCGCGTAGGCGCGGGCCGCAGCCTCCTCGAACCGGCGGGCGAGCAGCATCTGCCGGTAGAGGCCCTGGAGCAAAGCCGCATCCATGGGGTCCGCCTCGGATTATAGGGGAAACCCCGCAGCAGAAAAGCAGGTCGCGCGCGAGGTCAGAAGGGATACTCGACGAAGAGCCGCACGACCTCGCCCGTGCGGGCGAGCGGGCCGAGGGAATCCTCGTCGTAGGCGAGCGACGCCGTCCAGCGCGGGCGGCTGAGCAGATCGACGGACATGAGCCGGTCGTGGTGGAGAGGCCGCGCGAAGCGCGGTGGGTCGCGGGTCACGTCGAGCGCGTAGCCGTCGGGGATGTGGAGCCGCGCGGGCAGCAGCCGCGCCTCGAGCCCGGGCGCGCGCGTGGGCGCCGCGGTGAGCGCCTCGCTCGCCTGGTGCGCGGAGCTGACGACCGCGAGCGCGACCGTCAGCGGCAGCACCAGCCCCGAGCCGCCGTCGGCGCAGGCGACGGCGGCGTGAAGCCCGAGGATCACGATCACGGAGACGCATCTCCCGTGAACGCGCGCCATCGCCGGCGAGCCTACGCCGCCGCGCACGCGCGTCAACGAAAAAGTGCGCGCCGGCTCGCCGCGGCGGCTGCGTGGGCACGCGCTGCGGCGGGTGCGGCTACGCGCCAATGCCGTCGGAGCGCCCCATCTGCGCGGTGGCCCGTAATCGGGCGGGCCGCGGCAGCTCGACCTCGGCGCTACAGGAGCGCGAGCTGGGGGTCGGCCGTGGGCGTCACCGCGCGCACGGGCGCGAACGACCGCCGGTGGACCGGCGAGGGGCCGTGCGCGCGGATGGCCGCCAGGTGCGCGCGGGTCGCGTAGCCCATGTGCCGGGCGAAGCCGTACTCGGGATAGACGGCGTCGAGCGCGCGCATGAGCGCGTCACGGTAGACCTTGGCGACGATCGACGCCGCCGCGATCGAGGCGACGAAGCTGTCACCCTTGGGATACGCGCTCTGCGGCAGCGCAAGCTCGGGGATCTCGCGGCCGTCGACGAGCACGAAGCCGGGTACGACCGGCGCGAGCGCCGCCACCGCGCGCGCCATGGCGCGCAGTCCCGCCTGGTAGATGTTGAGCCGATCGATCTCGGCGGCCTCGATCACGCCAAGCCCCACCGCCACGGCGCGGCGGCGGATCTCCGCGTCGAGCCGCTCGCGTGCGGTGGCCGTGAGCGTCTTCGAGTCCGCCACGCCGTCGATCGCCGAGCCCGGCGGGAGCACGACCGCGGCGGCGACGACCGGGCCGGCGAGGGGTCCCATCCCCACTTCGTCGACACCCGCGACGTGCGGGATGCCGAGGCGCCACAGCAGCGCCTCCAAGTGCGGCGCCGCGCCCGGCCGCCTCGCCCGCCTGCCCGCCACGCGGCCCCGCTAGCAGGCGCGCGGCGGCGGTGTCAAAGCGAGGCGCGGCGCAGGGCGAGCGCCGCCAGCGCGGCGAGCGCGCCGCGCTCCTCCCAGCCACCCGTGCCGTTGTACCACCCGAGGCCGATCGCCTGCGCGCGCGGGCTGGCGGCCGCCAGCCGGAACCAGAGGCGCCGGTGCGGGCCGTAGAAGAGGCGCGCGCCGAGGCTCAGCCGGCGAAGCTTGCGGCCGAGGGCGCCGCGGTGGACGGCGCGCGCGTAGGCGCGGAACGACCACTCGCCCCGGGCGTGCGCGGCGAGGATCGCCTCGGCCGCGAGCCGGCCGTACTCGAGCGCGAACGAGATCCCCTCGCCCATGAGCGGGTCGCATCCGGCCGCGTCGCCGACGAGGAGCGCGTGCGGGGCCGCGACCACCTGCCCGCGGGCGTACGTGCGGATGGGAAACGCCTTCCAGGCCGCGGCGCGCGCCCCCACGTCGGCGAGCGCCGCGTCGAGCTCCGCCCGCAGGCGCGCGCCGCCCGCCGGCGGGAGCGCGTAGGCGCCGACGTTCGCGTGCGGCACGCCGTCGATCACGCAGGGGAAGACCCAGCGATAGCCGCGCAGCCCCGCCGCGCACGGGCGGAAGTCGAACTCGTAGCGGTGCGCGGCGAAGCCGTCCCAGCGCGTCGCCGCCACCGGCACGTCGGCCATGACCGCCCGCCCGACGACCCCCGCGGCGCCCGGCACGAGCGCCCGGCGCACCACGCTCCCGCTGCCGTCGGCGCCGACCACCACCGGCGCCCAGTACGCCCGCGTCGCGGTCTCGACGCGCACGCCGTGGCCGTCGCGTGCGAGGTGCACCACGCGTTCTCCCTCGCGCAGCTCCACCCCGCGGTCGCGCGCCGCCCACGCGAGCCGGGCGTCGAACTCCGCGCGACGGACGACGCGACAGAGGTCCGTGCCGTCGAGGCGCACCCGGCGTCCCGGTACCGTGACCGCCGCCGTCCCGACGCGCGCGTGCGGGACGGCGAGCGGCGCGCCGAGCCCCTCGAGCAGCCGCACGGCCTTGGGAATAACGCCGCCGGCACAGGTCTTCGGGCGCGGGTGATGCGCCTTCTCGAGGAGCACGGTGCGCGCCGCGACGGCCGGCGCGCGCGCGGCGAGCGCCAGCGCGGTGGCAGCCCCCGCGGGGCCGGAGCCGACGATGACGACGTCGCGACGGTCCACGGACCCGGCGTATCAGAAGCCGCTCCCGACCGCGACGTTCGCCGCTTGGGGCCGCAGCGGGGGGATGGTAGTCCGCCGGGGGATGCGCAAAAAGCTCGAGATTCTCGCGGCGGCCGTCGTCTGTGGGCTGGGCGTGGCGTTCTGGCTACGACTGACGGTTGCGGGCCCGCGGGTCGTGACCCGGTGGAACCAGGATCTGTACGCGATCTACTACCCCGCCTACTCGTTCGCCTACCGGTCTGCTCGATTTCTCCCGCGCTGGAATCCGCATCAGCTGGCGGGCGTGCCCTTTCTCGCGGCGTACAACGGGGGGTACCTCTACCCGCCGAACTTCCTCGCCACGGTCCTGCCGGTCCGGCTCGCGATCGGCTGGCTCTGCGCCGGGCACCTCGTGCTCGCGGGCCTGCTCGGCTTCCTGTGCGCTCGCGCCTTCGGGCTCTCGTCGCCCTCGGCCACACTCGCCGGAGCAGCGTACATGCTGAGCGGCTACTTCGTCCTCGAGACGATCCATCCCTCGTACCTCGCGGCCACGGCGTGGATTCCGGGCATATTTCTCGGGGCCGCCCGGGTGGTCACCGCCCCCGGGCCCTCCGCCGCGATGCTGCTCGGGGTGGCGGTGGCGCTCCAGCTCCTCGCCGGGGGGCCGCACATTCTCTGCTACACCCTCTACGCGCTCGCCGTCGCGGGCATCGTCCTGCTGCTCCTGCACCCCGACGCGCGCGATCCCTCCCGCATCGGTCGCGTGGTCGGCTCGCTCGGACTCGGCATCGCGATCGCCGCGCTGCTCTCGGCCGTGCAGGTGCTTCCCACCCTCGACCTCGTCGCGCGCGCCGCGCGGAGCTTCCACGGCCTCACGGTCGAGCAGACCCTCCCGCAACGGCCCAGCGTCGCGGCGCTGGAGCTCGCGATCTTCATGCCCGGGCTCATCGCGTTCCTCGCAGTGGTGGGGCTCGCGGAGCGCCGGCGGCGGCCGGTGGTCGCCGCGCTCTTGGCCCTCGTCGTGTTCGCCGGGCTGGTCGGCCTCGGCACGCCGGTCTACACGCGGTTCTTCTACCACCTGCCCGGCGTGAAGCTCTTCCGCCTCCCCCAGGCGATGCTCAACGCCGGCACCTTGGCGCTGGCCCTGCTCGCAGGAATCGGGCTCGACGTCCTCCACGGCGCACGCGAGAACCGGAGGGTCGGGCTCACGCTCGGCTGTCTCGCCGTATCCGTTCCTCTCCTCCTCGTCACGCCCCTGCCGGCGCGCCGCCACGCGTACGCTCTGCTCGCGGCCGCGGCTGCCGTGGCGCTCCTCCCCCGCCCGTGGCTGCGGACCGCATCCGTGTGGGTCGTGGTGGCGGTGGTCGTCGGAGACCGCCTCGCGCCGCCCGGAAGCCGCTCGATGATGCCCCAGGACAACCCCCCTGAGTTCTTCGCGCCGCCGCCGGCGGTGCGCTTTCTCCAGGAGCACGCCGGCTTCGACCGGGTGCTGGTCATCCGGAACTGGCAGAAGCGCTTCCCCTTCATGGAGAAGCTCGGCACGCTCTACGGGCTCGACGTGGTCCAGGACTACGAGCCGCTGGCGCCGGCCGCCTATCAGCGCTTTTTGGCGCCGTTCGAGGCCGTCAACGTCGACCGTCCCCTCTTCTGGGGACGCTTCTACCCGTCGCCGTTCATGCCCGGATGGCCGGCGCTGGACATGCTCGCCACGCGCTTCGTCATCGTGCCCACGGGCGTCAGGTGGCCCGGAGAGCTGACGTCGCGCTTCCGCGTCGTCTACGACGGCCCCGACGCGCGCGTCTATGAGAACCTCCGGAGCCTCCCCCGCGCCTACGTGGTCTCGGACCTCCGCGTCGTGCCCGACGCCGACGAAGCCCTCGCGCGCGTGGAGGCGCCGAACTTCGACCCCCGCCGCACCGCGATCGTCGACCGGCCTGCGGATCTCGGCCCGGGCACCGTCCCCGACAGCGTCCCTGGCCCGGTCCAGCTCGAGCGCGTGGACGACGAGGAGGTGAGTCTCCGCGTCGCTCCCGCCCGCCCGGCGCTGCTCGTGCTGGCGGACCTCTATTGGCCGGGATGGCACGTGGCCGTGGACGGCGTGGAGCGCCCGCTTTACCGCGTGGATTACCTCTTTCGCGGCGTCGCTCTCGCTCCCGGCGATCATCGGGTTCGCTTCTGGTACGCGCCGCGGCTGCTCGAGGTGGGCGCTTGCATCACCGGGACCACCATCGTCGTGATCGGCATCATCGCAGCGCGCCGCAGGCGCCCGACCAGCCGTGCTTGCACCGTCCCGGGGGCACATGTAGGTTCGGGCCCGTGACCCGCCGGCGCACGCTGCGCCTCGCCCTCGCCCTCCTCGCCGCCACCGGCGTCGAGGTCGCGCACGCGACCCCGCGGCGCGCGACGGGCGTCGCCACGTGCTGCGCAGGCCGCTGCCGGCGTGCGACGGACGGCCCCGGGCGTTGCTGCGCGATGCGGACGCCGTCGGCCGACCCGACGGTGCTCTCGGCGTCCACCCGCGTCGACGATCCGCCGGTCGCCGTCGCGTTCTTCGCCCCGCCGCCGGCGCGGGCGTCGAGCGCGCGGGCGCCGGTCTCGGTCACCCGCGCCGGCTGCCGCGGCGCCCCGCTCTTCCTGCTCGCGGGAAGCCTCAGACTCTAGGCCGCCCCCGTCCGTTCGGCACCGGTGCGCGCGCCGCGCGCACCACCAGCCTCACGAGGGGAGAAGCCATGAGTCCGTACCGTACCGTCACGATCGCCACCGCCGCGCTGGCCACCGCCGCGCAGCTCGCACGCGCCGACGACGCACGACCGCTGCGTCTCGCCGACGTGGTCGCCGAGGCCCGGGAGCACAACCCACAGCTCGCGGCGGCGCGGGCGCGCGCGCAGGCGGCGGCCGCCGTGCCGCCGCGCGTTCGCGCCTACGACGATCCGGAGATCAGCTGGGAGGCCTGGAACGCCCCCGACACCTTCGCCGTCGGCCAGGCCGACAACAACATCATCAAGCTCTCGCAGCGCGTCCCCTTCCCCGGCAAGCGCACGCTCGCCGGCACGGTGGCCGAGCGCGAGGCCGACATGGCGGCGCGGGACGCCGACGGCGCCGCGCTCGACGTCGTCACCGCGGTGAAGCGCGCCTACTGGGGGCTCTGGCTGGCGCACGCGACGGTGGCGCTCGACACGCGCGACAAGGAGCTCGCCGCCCGCTACGCGAAGATCGCCGAAGACAAGTACGCGGTGGGCACGGTCGCGCAGTCCGACGTGCTCCGCGCGCAGGTGGAGCTCGTGCACATGGCGAACCGGCTCATCACCGACCGGCTCGCGGTCGACACGGCGCGCGCCGAGCTGAACGCGCTCCTCTCCCGTCCCGCCGACGATCCCCTCGGCGCGCCCGAGGAGCCCCCGCCGCCGCGCCTCGAGGCGACGGCGGACGCGCTGGTGGTGCGGGCGTTGCGCGAGCGTCCCGAGGTGAAGGCCCAGGAGGCCGCCGTCGCGCGCGAGGAGGCGGGCGTGCGCCTCGCGGGTCTCGACTATCTCCCCGACTTCGAGTTCGCGGTCGAGCGCTTCGTGAACCACGAGGGACGCGACGGCGTGGGGGGCGTGGCCGCGCTCACCATCCCGCTCGCCTACAAGGGCAAGTACGACGCCGCCCGCAGCGAGGCGCGCGCCCGGCTCGCCGCCGCGCAGGCCGAGCTGCGGCGCACCCAGGACCAGGTGCGGCGCGAGGTGCAGGAGGCCTGGCTTCGCGTGCGCGCCGCGCGCGTCACCCACGACCTGCTCGCCTCGACCCACGTGCCGCAGGCCGAGCAGGCCGCCAAGGCGAGCGAGATCGGATACGAGACCGGGAAGGTCGACTTCCTGTCCCTGATCGACAGCCTGCGCGCGCTCCAGGAGATCCACCTCGAGCACGTGCGGGCTTCGGCCGACTTCGAGAACGCCTACGCCGACCTCGAGCGGGCGGTGGGCAGCGACCTGCCGCGCTCGGGCGGCGAGTGAAGGAGCCGACCATGCGCGCGCTTTCCGCCGCCGTCGTCACCCTCGTCGTCGCCGTCGCCCACGGCGCGGGCGTTTCCGACACGCCGCGGGTCCCGATCCGTCTCGACGCCGCCGAGCGGCAGGCGATCGGCCTCACCTGGGGCACCGTCGAGCGGCGCTCCCTGGAGCGCACCGTGCGCGCCGTCGGTCGGCTCGCCTACGACGAGCGCCGGCTCACGGACGTGACGCTCAAGGTGGGGGGCTGGGTCGAGGATCTCCTCGTCGACTACACGGGCGCCTCCGTCGAGCGCGGCGCCCCCCTTTTGACGCTCTACAGCCCCGACCTCGTCACGGCCGAGCAGGAGTACCTCCTCGCCCGCGAGACGGCGGCGCGGCTCGCCGGCAGCTCGGTCGCGGGCGCCGAGGAGTCGGCCGACTCGCTGCTGCGCGCGAGCCGGGAGCGGCTGCGCCTCTGGGACCTCGACGATGCGCAGGTGCGCGCGCTCGAGCGCTCGCGCCGGCCGACGCTCGCGGCGACGATCCGGGCGCCGCGCGCCGGAGTGGTCGTCGAGAAGGCGGTGGTGCGCGGGAGCCGCGTCGAGCCCGGCATGGCCCTCTACCGGATCGCCGACCTCTCGACCGTGTGGGTCCTCGCCGACGTCTACGAGATCGACCTGCCGTTCGTGCACCTCGGCCAGGCGGCAACCGTCACCGTGGCCGCCGTGCCCGGGCGGACCTTCCCCGCGACGGTGGCGTGGATCGCGCCCGCGCTCGACCCGAAGACGCGCACGGCGCGCGTGCGCCTCGACCTCGCCAACCGCGACGGCGTCGTGCTTCGCCCCGACATGTACGGCGACGTCGCGATCGCCGTCCCGCTCGGCGAGCGGCTGGTCGTGCCCGAGACCGCGGTGCTCGACTCCGGGCGCCACCAGGTCGTGTTCGTCGACGGCGGCGACGGCCGCCTAATCCCCCGCCCGGTGACGCTCGGCAGCCGGCTCGAGCGCTGGGCCGAGGTGCTCGACGGCGTGGCGGCGGGCGAGCGGGTGGCAACGAGCGCCAATTTCCTCGTCGACTCCGAGAGCCGGCTCGAGGCGGCCGAGAGCATGATGGGCATGATGGGCGCGCTCGGCATGGCCGACACGAAGATGGAGAGCGCCAAGCCGATGGAGATGCAGCCGGGCGCGCCGCCGCCACCGGCCGCCGCCGAGCCCGAGGAGAAGGCGGTCGGCGACCTGCGCGTCGCCCTCTTCCCCGCGCACGAGCCCGCGGTCGTGGGTGAGAACGCGCTGCGCGTCCGCGTCCGCGATGCCAGCGGCGCGCCCGTGACCGGCGCCACGGTGCGCCTCCACTACACGATGGACATGCCCGGCATGGCGATCGAGGAGTCGGCCGCCAAGGAGTTGGGCGGCGGCGTCTACGAGGCGCCGGCGCGCCTCACGATGGCCGGGCCATGGAGCGTCGTCGTGGAGGTCGCCCGCGCCGGGGGGACACCCGCGCGCGAGCGGTTCACCGTGCGCGCGGGGGGGAGCACGCCATGATCGGCCGGCTGATCGCCGCCAGCGCCCGCAACCGCTTCCTCGTGCTTTTGCTGGTCGGCTTCGCGACCGCCGCCGGCGTGTGGGCGCTGCGCACGAGCCCGCTCGACGCGCTCCCCGACCTCTCCGACGTCCAGGTGATCGTGTTCACCGACTGGCCCGGACGCAGCCCCGACACGGTCGAGGATCAGGTCACGTACCCCATCATCACGACCATGGTCTCGGCGCCGCGCGTGAAATACGTGCGCGGCGAGTCGATGTTCGGCTACTCGTTCGTCAACGTCGTCTTCGAGGACGGCACCGACCTCTACTGGGCGCGCAGCCGCGTGCTCGAGTACCTCCAGGGCATCGGGGGCCGGCTGCCCGCAGGCGTCACCCCCCAGCTCGGGCCCGACGCCACCGGGGTCGGCTGGGTCTACGAGTACGCGCTCGTCGACCGCAGCGGCCGGCACTCGCTCGCCGAGCTGCGCTCGCTCCAGGACTGGACGCTGCGCTACGCGCTCGCCAGCGTCCCAGGCGTGGCCGAGGTCGCCTCCGTGGGCGGGTTCGTCAAGCAGTACCAGGTCGAGGTCGACCCGGCGACGCTGCTCGCCTACCACCTGCCGCTGCGCGACGTGATCGACGCGATCCGCCGCTCGAACAACGAGGTCGGGGGACGGCTGATCGAGCTCGCCGGCGCCGAGTACATGGTGCGGGGCCGCGGCTACGTGGAGTCGGTCGACGACCTCCGCCGCGTGGCCGTGGGCACCAACGGCGACGGCACGCCGATCCTCCTCGGCGACGTGGGCCGCGTCCACCTGGGGCCCGATCTCCGCCGCGGGCTCGTCGAGCTCGACGGCCAGGGCGAGGCCGTCGGCGGCGTGGTCGTCATGCGCCAGGGCGCCAACGCGCTCGACGTGATCGCCGGCATCAAGCGGCGGCTCGCCGAGGTGACGCTCCCGCCCGGCGTCGAGGTGGTCACGACCTACGACCGCTCGACGCTGATCCATCGCGCCATCGACACGCTCCGGCACACGCTGCGCGACGAGCTGCTGATCGTGAGTGCGGTGATCCTCGTGTTTCTCTGGCACGTGCCGAGCGCGATCATCCCCATCTTCACGATCCCGATCGCGGTGCTCCTCGCGTTCGTGCCCATGCGGGCGCTCGGCATCACCGCCAACATCATGTCCCTCGGCGGCATCGCGATCGCGATCGGCGCGATGGTCGACGCGGCGATCGTGGTGGTCGAGCAGACCCACAAGAAGCTCGAGCACTGGCAGGCCGCCGGGCGCCCGGGCGACTTCCGCGACGTGGTCGTCGGCGCGATCCAGGAGGTCGGCGGGCCGAGCTTCTTCTCGCTGCTCGTGATCGCGGTCTCGTTCCTACCGATCTTCGTCCTCGAGGCCCAGGAGGGCCGGCTCTTCAAGCCGCTCGCCTACACCAAGACGTTCTCGATGGCGGTCGCGGCGCTGCTGGCCGTCACGCTCGATCCGGCCATGCGGCTGCTCTTCACGCGCGTGGAGCCGTTCGCCTTCCGGCCGCGCTGGCTCTGCCGGGTGGCGAACGCCGTCGCGGTGGGCACGATTCACTCCGAGGAGACCCACCCGATCAGCCGCCCGCTCATGCGCCTCTATCAGCCGGCCGTCGAGTGGGTGCTCCGCCGCCCGCGGACGACCGTGGCCGCGGCCGCGCTGCTGGTGGTCGCGACCGTCCCCGTCTACCGGCGCCTCGGCTCGGAGTTCATGCCGCCGCTGAACGAGGGCACGATCCTCTACATGCCGACCGCGCTGCCCGGGATGTCGATCACGCAGGCCCGCCAGGCGATCCAGACGCAGGACCGCGCGCTGGCCGCGTTCCCGGAGGTGGAGCACGTCTTCGGCAAGGCGGGGCGCGCCGAGACCGCGACCGACCCGGCGCCCCTCAGCATGTTCGAGACCATCGTGAGCCTCAAGCCCGAGGAGCAGTGGCGCCCGGGGATGACCTGGGAACGCCTCCTCGACGAGATGGACCGGACCGTCCGCTACCCGGGCATGCCGAACGTCTGGTGGATGCCGATCCAGACGCGCACCGAGATGCTCGCGACGGGCGTACGCAGCCCGCTCGGCATCAAGGTCTACGGCCCCGACCTCGCCGAGATCGGCCGCCTGGCCGAGCAGATCGAGCACGTGGTCTCGACGCTCCCGGGCACGCGCAGCGCGTTCGCCGAGCGCACGACCGGCGGCTACTACCTGAACGTCACCGTCGACCGCGACGCGATCGCCCGCTACGGCATGACGGTCGGCGACGTCCAGGACGTGATCGAGACCGCGATCGGGGGGATGGCGGTGTCGCAGACCATCGAGGGGCGCGAGCGCTACTCGATCAACGTGCGCTACGCGCGCGACGCGCGCAGCGATCCCGACGCGCTCCGCCACGTGCTCGTACCCGGCCCCGACGGCGTGCAGGTTCCGCTCGGGCAGCTCGCCCAGGTGTCGCTCTCGACCGCGCCGCCGTCGATCCGGGACGAGGGCGGCAGCCTCGCCGGCTACGTCTTCGTCGACGTCGCCGGCCGCGACCTGGGCGGCTACGTCGCCGACGCCCGCCGCGCCGTCGCCGCGCAGGTCCGCCTGCCGCCGGGCTACCGGCTCGGGTGGGCGGGACAGTTCGAGTACCTCGAGCGGGCGGAGGCGCGCCTCGCGCTGGTCGTGCCGCTCACGTTGCTCATCGTCTTCGTGCTGCTCTACATGAACACGGGCTCCTTGGCCGAGACGCTGCTCATCATGCTCGCGGTCCCGTTCTCGGCGGTGGGTGCGATCTGGCTCTTGTGGTTGCTCGGCTACAACATGAGCATCGCGGTGTGGGTGGGGCTCATCGCGCTGCTCGGCGTCGACGCGGAAACGGGCGTGTTCATGCTGCTCTACCTCGACCTCGCGTGGCGCGAGCGCCTGCACCGCGGGCTACACACCGCCGCCGCGCTGCGCGAGGCGATCGTCGAGGGCGCGGTGAAGCGGCTGCGCCCGAAGGTGATGACCGTGGGGGTGATGTTCATGGGGCTGCTGCCGATCATGTGGTCGCACGGCACGGGCGCCGACGTGATGAAGCGGATCGCCGCACCGATGGTGGGGGGCATCTTCACGTCGTTCCTCCTCGAGCTGCTCGTCTACCCCGCGCTCTACGCGCTCTGGCGCGGCCGGGGTCTCGCCGAGTGATGGACGCGCGCGCGTTCGGCCGCGTGCTCGCGCGCCTGCGGAAGGCGGCTTCGGCGTGGCGGACGACCGCCCTCGCCGAGGTCGCCGATGCCACCGCGCGCGACCCGTTCCGCATCCTCGTCGCGTGTCTACTGTCCTTGCGCACCAAGGACGAGACCACGGGGCCGGCGGCGGCGCGCCTCTTCGCGCTCGCCGACACGCCCGCCGCCATGCTCGCGCTCTCCCCCCGCCGGATCGAGCGCGCCATCTATCCGGTCGGCTTCTACCGCGCCAAGGCGCGCGGCATCCGTCGCGTGTGCCGCGAGCTGCTCGAGCGCCACGCGGGCCGCGTGCCGGCCGACCTGGACGCGCTGCTCGGGCTCCACGGCGTCGGCCGCAAGACCGCGAACCTGGTCGTGACGATGGGCTTCGACCGTCCGGGCATCTGCGTCGACACGCACGTGCATCGCATCACGAACCGCCTGGGTTTCGTGCGCACACGCACGCCCGACGAGACCGAGCAGGCGCTGCGCCGCCGGCTGCCGCGCCGGCACTGGATCCCGCTCAACGACCTGCTGGTGGCCTTCGGGCAGCACGTCTGCCACCCGACGTCGCCGCGCTGCTCGACGTGCCCGGTGGGCACCCTCTGCCCGCGCGTTGGCGTGCGGCGGTCGCGCTGAATGAACGTCAGTGGCCGGCGACGGTGGCGGTGACGACGCCGTCCAGCTGGACGCAGGTGATGTCCTCGTCGGGGCTCGCCGTCGGGTAGTAGAAGGCGAACAGGTTGCAGTGCTCGTTCTGTTCGGTGAACGGCCCGAACTTGTAGGTGACGTCGTCGTTGTTGACGTAGGTGCACGTCCACTGGAGCCCGTGGACGACCGGCGCCGGCGGCTCCCCCGGCCCGCCGAAGCGGACGAACGCGGGGTCGAGGTAGCCCTTTTGGTCGTAGATCTGCTCCCCGCCGCTGCCGTCCCACGTCGCCGCGGTGAACTCGACGCCCCGGTAGTGGTAGTGGCCCGTCACCGCGAGCAGCGTGACGGGCTTCGGGAAGAGACAGCGCGTGGTCGCGGTGGACGTCGCGTGCGGCGGGACGAGCACGTCGCGGTCCTGGCCGAAGATCGCGCCGGCGTACGACGTCACCTTGCGGTGCGGCATCGCCCAGAGGTCGAAGACCGCCCAGCCCTCGCCCGTCGGCGTCTTGAGCAGGCCGTTGTCGACGAAGTGCGTCTGCGCCGCGAGCTGCTCGCGGCCGTGGAAGTGGAAGGCGACGCCCGGCGGCAGCTTCCAGTCGAGGAGCAAGTTCTGGCTCGCCAGCACGAGCTGCCACTGGCTGAAGTCGAGGGCGAAGTTGCAGGTCTCCTCGCCGTCGGCGCGCTCGAAGGACGGATCCTGCGGCCGGTAGAGGTGGACGTGGTGCGTCCCGCCGCTCGCCGCGATCGTGACGCGATGGACGTCGAGGTCGCGCCGGCTCGGCAGCTTGAGATACGTGCAGGCGGTCAGCTCCTGGCCGCGCGGCACGGCGATCGGCCCGACGACGATCTGCGTGCCGTGCGCAGGGCGCGGGAGGTGCGGGCGCTTGCCCGCCTTGCCGAGGTGCCACGCAGACACGGGCGCCGCCGCGAGCGCGAGCAGCAAGGCTGCCAGAAGCGTCGCGAGGGCGCCGCCCCGGCCCGGGCGTGCCGTGCGCCTTGCGCTATCCTCCCGCGACGGCATCAAACGGGTGGGAGCCCTACCCGAAGCCGTCCGGAACTGTCAAGGAAGGAGCGCAATGCAGGTGCGGCCCGCGGGCGCCGGCGGGCTTCGTTCGCGAAGAACGATGCGCTCTTCTCGGGGTTGTACCCGCGCCAAAAGGAGCGGCGGCTCCTTCTGCCGTCCATGGTAGGACGGCGTCCTCCAAGAGCATCTCGATCACCTCGCGGAGGTTCCGTTGAAGCTCATCGACGTCAGCGCCCTGAGTGTGCGCGCCTGGCCAGCCGGGAACATACCCGACCAAAACTCCCGTATCGGGGTCGCGCTCAACGACGAACCGAACGACGTGGCGATGAGCCCGCCGGCGCACCGGCGTCCGCAATGAGTAGCGAGACGTGACCCGGCCGGCTCCATCGCCGCGTTAGGCAGCTTGAACGTCGACCACTTCGCTGGTTGACGAGGGAGGAGGCACGGGTTGGCCTTCCCGCTTTAGGCCCTCGATGTGAGACTCGATAGCCTCACGGATGAGCTTCAACGCTTCATCCCGCGTATCTCCGGCCGCGACGCAGCCGGGAAGGTCGGGCACATAGGCCCCAAACGACGTGGCGCCCTTCTCGATCACAACGAGGTACCGCATCCGAACGTCTCCTATCTCTTCAGGCCCGCCTGCTTCAGCACGCTGTTCAGTGTTCCCGCCGGAAGGTCCACGCTCGGCTTGCCCGCCACCGTCACGAGCCCCGGCTTCGTAGGGTGTCGAAACTGGCGATGACTTCCCTTGGTCCGAACCTGAATCCACCCATCCGATTCGATCAGGCTGATGACGTCTCGGACCTTCACTGTGAGAAGCCTACCACCGTGCGGCGAAGCAGCCTAGTTTGGCGCTTAGCGGCCGGCGCAGCCGGTCCGCTGGAGCTCCGGGTTAGCCAGAGCACCGTCACTGCCCGATTTCGGGTACGGATAGGCCGCGGCAGATCTTGCGCGCCAAAACATCGGACAACTCGTTGTGCCGAGGGATGGCTTCTACCGCACCTGTCCTCGGATTCGTCCACAGCGAGTGGGAACCGCCTTCCCGCTTCAGGTGGCATCCATTGCGGCGAAGGTGACGTAGCAGGTCGCCTCTCTTCAACCGACCACGACCTTCTCACGCACGGCGTCACGGGGAAGAGCACGGAGACCGTCCCGACGCCGATCGTCCAGGATGAGGGCGATCGCTGCGGCCAAGTTGTGCCGGGCCTCAGCTTTCGTCCGACCCTGTCCGTTCGCCCCGGGGATCTCAGGGCAGTAGGCGATGAACCACTCGCCATCGCGCTCAATGACCGCGGTGAACTCGTTCCTGAGTTGTCGCTTCGCACCTCGACGCTTCATGTTGGCCTCTTACTCCTCATCGCCGGGCCTGGCTAACGCTGCCGTGCACCTGCGGCGGACCGAGCGACCGCAGGGAGCGAGGCCCGGCGTCAGGTGAAACGGCTTGTTAGACATTGAATACGCAGCGATCACTTGCGCTCCTGGTTTTGATCGGTGATGGCCGCCGACTCGATAACGCCCTCGTCCTGTGCTCCGTTCAGGGCGCGCAAAGGACGATGTACGAGTTCATTGAGGAGTGGCGTGAGATCCGAGTCGGCTGCGCCCAGCGACCTCGCGATGTCAATTCGCTCGCGAATGACACGATTTTCCAGTAGGCGGTTTTCGAGATCCAATCTGCGCGCTTCGGCGGCCTCCCTGTATTCCCGGTCTCTCCTGCGCTCGTGCCTGTCGTTGAGATATTGCCGGATCACTTCAAGCGGATTGAGCGAACGTAGAAAGTCCCAGAATCCGGGAGATTCAAAGCGCGCCGCCTGGAGAACAAGCCGGTCGCGGCCTGGAACGACGGAAGCGACAACGGCGGGTGAGGGTGGCCATGACGAGAGGAGACGTCCTGTGCGGATTGGGAAGCCGGGCCAACCGAAGGGATCCAATCCGAAGAGTGGCGCGGGCCAGGGCCCCCTTTGCGCGAGTCGTTCGGCGCTCGCGATGATCCGTTCAAAGGCGTAGATCGAATTGTACGCGTGCTCAAGGCGAGCGAGGTGCTCTCGAACTTCCTCGAGCCGTACGCCAAGCTCCCCCTGAATCCTAAGAACGCCGGGCATGAGGGCTGGCCCGCTCCTCCCTCAGATGTCTAACGGCTTGGCGATGAGCCGCCGGCGCAGCGGCCCTGGCGACGACAGGGTCGCCCAAGCCGGCCGGCTCCATCGCCTTGTTAGGCGACGTGCTGCATCTTGTTTGCGAAGTCACGCCCCGAGGTCGGGGCAGGCAGAGGCTTCCCTTCGCGCTTGTAGAGGGCAATGGTATCGTCGACGATCTCGCAGAGCTCGTTGAAGACCTGCCGTTCGTCGACACCGTGGCACCCCCCGAAGATCAGGCCTGGCGAACTCCCCACGTAGCACTGGTCCTCTTCTGACCATTCCACGATCTTCACGTAACGCGCGCTTTCCTTCATTTGCTCGACTCCTCGATCGCCAGCTTCACAGCCCGGACTTGGTACTGCTTGGCATCATCGCCCAGATTGCCCAAAAGAACCACCGGTTTGCTCACCTTCGGATGTACGAAGTTCCGATGGCTCCCCTTGCCGCCGCGGTTGACGAAGCCTGCACGCTCGAGGTTGGCCATGAGCTCTCGGATCTTCGGCGGCACCGATCCGGCCTCTCCGTCGCCTAACGACCAGCCGATCAGCGGCGGCCGGTTCCGCCGGCCGTCCGCTGAATCGGCCTGTTAGGCTTCCGGCGTCTGACGATCTGGCTCGCCTTGAGCACTGCACGAAGGGCCTCGTTGGCGGCGGCCTCCGTGGGAAACGCCGAGGCCACGTCGGGCTCGAGAAGAACCAGGTTGGAGCCCTTCTTCAGTCGCGCGGCGTGCTTCCCACGAACGCCGCCCTTCATCGAGGCAAAGTCGTACTCCGGAAGGAGGTCATCGGGTCTGGTTCGTTTACTCTTCCTCATAGAACCTCCGCTCTCGCCGCGTGGCTGATCGAGCGCTGATGATGCGAATCGTATCGCCCCGATCCGCGTGCGCAACGACGAGCGTTCTGCCCAGTCGCGACCGTCCGATCGTCACATACCGCTGCTCGCCGCGCGAGTGCGTGGGGTCCGGATAGGTGGTCGACAGCGGGTCTTCGAGAACGCTTGCCGCCTCGCGGAACCCTACTGCATGCTTCCGCCGGTTGGCGGCATCCTTCTCGGGGTCCCACGTGAAAGTCATGCGTCACAGCGCCGTGCTCGGAGCCTAACGAGATCTGGACTGTTCCGCGTAACGCCCAAACACCGACAGCCCTCGCAGCCTAACACCGAGCCCGTCCGGGCTCGTTCCTCTCGAATCACCGGTCATTCCCGCTCCTTCCCCCTGGTCGGCCAAGGAATCCCCGCGCGCGTTATACTGCGAGGCGCCGCAGTGTAACGCGCGGCCGCCGGCAGCGGCAGCACCCCTCGCTCCGCCCCGCTCGCCCCCAGCCCGTCGATCGGGGACCGCACCGCCCCCGGCCCCCGATTGACCACGTGCGTGTAGATCATGGTCGTCCGCACGTCGCGATGCCCGAGCAGCTCCTGCACGGTCCGCATGTCGTAGCCGTCCTCCAGGAGATGCGTCGCGAACGAATGACGGAACGTGTGGCACGAGGCGCGCTTGGCGAGTCCCGCCTCCCGCACCGCACGATATACCGCCCGCTGTACGACCGTCTCGTGCAGGTGATGGCGGCGGCGCTGCCGGGTCACAGGCTCGACGTAGGTCCGCGTCGCCGGGAACACCCACTGCCACGGCCATTCGCGACCGGCGTTCGGGTATTTCCGCGAGAGCGCGTGCGGCAGCGCGATCCAGCCAGCCCCCGACGCCAGGTCGCGCGCGTGCTGCGCCCGGACCCGCTCCAGATGGCGCTCGAGCGGCACGCGCGCGAGGGCGGGAAGCAACGTGACGCGATCCCGGTCCCCTTTCCCGTTCCGCACCACGATCTGGTTGGCGGCGAAGTCCACGTCCTTCACCCGGAGCTGCGCGCACTCGAGTAGCCGGAGCCCGGCGCCGTAGAGCAGCACGCCCATGAGGCGAGGAACGCCGTGCATCGCCACCAGGACCGCCCGTACCTCCTCGCGCGAGAGGACGACGGGCAGCCGTGGCGGTCGCGCGGCCCGCACCATCCCGTCCAGCCACGGCAGCTCGACGCCCAGCACCGGCCCGTACAGGAACAGCAGTGCCGCCAGCGCCTGGTTCTGTGTCGACGCCGCCACTCGTCCCTCGACCGCGAGCGACGACAGGAACCGCGACACCTCTTCCGCCCCCATGTCGGCGGGATGCCGCTTGCCGTGAAACAGGATGTAACGCCGGATCCAGCCGACGTACGCGTGCTCCGTTCGCCGGCTGTAGTGCCGGACGCGGAGCGCGTCACGGACGCCGTCGAGGAGACGCGGGCGCCGGGGCGCGGGCGGCCCGCCCTCCGCGACGCCCGGCGGCCACACCAACCGAGTCCCCTCCGACGTCGCCACCAGCACGCCGCGGGACTATACGCCCGCCGGCTCGGGCAAGACAATACTCTGGGGCAAGAAAGGCAGCACCCTGCCCCCGCTGGGTCGGCGCCCCCGGACCTCCTTCGGGACGACCGACTCCGGCGCCAGCACCATCCGCATCGGCAGGACCTTGCGGCTGACGGGACTTACCATGAGGCCGAGCGTCTCCAGCGTGACCGCACCGAGCAGCGGCGCGTCGCCGGGCGCACCGAGGATCACCGGGGACGTGGCGTACTCGCCCTTGATCTCGAACCGTGCCTCCGCCACCTCGCGCCTGACCAGGGTCTTGTCGGCGAGCACGAAATCGATCGTCCGCATCGGCTTGAGCCGAAGGTTCTTCCAGGCTGCCTCTGGAAGCAGCGAGTAGACCGCTCCGGTGTCGATGAGAAACTGCACCTTGACAGCCACGCCACGCCCGTCCGGACGCACCAGCCTGGCGTCGACGTACGATGTTCCTGTGCGCGACCGCTTCCTCCGTCGCGGGATCATCATGTCGAGTCCGAGCCGACTCAACGCTGGACTAGGAACATCCCCCGCCATCAACTTGCCTCCCCCTTCGCCCCCGCCCGATCCCCCGCGTGATCCTGGATCGCCTTTCCGATCGCCTGCACCGCGCGCCCGACGAACTGCCGCCGCTTCTCCGCCGCCCAGTCGCGGCTCTCGCGCACCTTCGGGATCACGTTCTGGAAGTGCGGGATCACGTAGCGCGCGAACAGCTCGGACGAGAAGAAGGCGACCATCGTCACCTCGAACAAGCCGTGGCACATTGACGATGAGAATTTACACGTGCTCACCGCCGCCTACGCCGTCCACCCCGAGCGCTTCGTCGCTGGCGTGCCGCGGCCGCCGACGCGGCCCACCGAGGTCTGGATCAACCCGCCGCCGGCCACGGCGATGTCCACGCCGAATCCGGCGCCGGCGGGGTGCGAGGAGGATCCCGACGCATTTTGGAGCCCCGTACAGCCCCGCAGCGGCGTCGGGACGACCCGACCTACGCACCGAAACTCAACACCTTTCGAACACGCGGCGCCCAACCGCGATCGGAAATGAGGCCGACGAGCCGGCGATGACGGAGGCGATGCTACACTAAATTCCGAAACCCACTGTCTCACTTTCGTTGACAGGCTCCGTGCTTGCGCCCCGTGAGGCGTCCCATCCATTTCTCTACCGAGATCAAGCACACGGGTGTTCAGGCGTGGCCAGCCGTGGCAAGCCTGGGTAGGAGATGTTCGAGCTGTCCGACTTCTTCGATGTTGTGTCGTACCCATGCCCGCGCCATGGAATCGGGGAAGCGGATTTTGGTCATCCGGTTGATTGGGGTGAGCAGGGCTGACCGCGCGCCAATATCCATCACGCTGACGTAGTGGGCGCCATCGGAACCGGCCGACCACGTGTGCTCGAGCTGGAATATCTGGATCCCGGCGACGCGCTGGACGAGCCGGAGGCCGGTTTCGTCGAGCTTTTCCACCCGCTCGACGACATCAATGCGGTATTCGGGGCGCCCACCGAACTGCTCGACGATATGAAACCGCGCACCTTCGCCCGCGCCCCCGCCGGGGGCCGGCCGAGCCAACTCCCATCGGATGTGGTCGAGCGGATGCCAGGCCAAATACCGATCGGTGACCACGCCACCGTAAAGGATGGTCCCGTCAAGATGAGTGAACCAGTCGAGCAACATCGCCGGCGTCACGGCCGCCAGCGGACGATGGTCGATTGTGATCCGTCGGCGGTGATGGGGTCCGGCGGTGTATCGCACCGTTGCCGTCTCAACGGGTCTGAATGGGAATAGCACTGGGGGACTTGCCATCATCGCGTCTAGCAGGCTGGGGAAGAACGCGCGGTGAACGTGAGAAATTGGCCGCGTGACGTGTTCAGTGATCCTCCGATCAGCCCGGGTGTGTGGTCCCGAGGCCTCGGCGCCGGCGTCCCGCCGCCGGCGGCCACGGTGCTGCGCGGCGGCTCATGCGGCCGCCGCCCGCAATGTCCGGAGCCGCACCAGGTTGTAGACTGCCACCGCGAAGGTGCATATCCAGCCGACGCGGTCGCGTCCCCGGTGTCGGGTCTGGCGCAGCAGGCCCACGGTCTTGAGCCACCCGAACACTTCCTCGAGGCGCTTGTGGCATCGCTGGCTCACCGCGTAGCCGGAGTGCCGCGTGGTTCGCAAGTCGAGAGCGGTGCGCTCCTTTCGTCGTAGTGCTTGTCGGCACCGAGCGTCGCCCGCCGGCGGCCGGGAATCGCTTTCGCCATTGCCCACGCGGCCTCCCACTCCCGCGCGCCCGGTGACGCGGGTGAAGCGGGTGGTCACGACGAGCCCGTGCCGATTCTCGATCAGCACATGTCCGAGATAGGCGAGCTTCGCCTCGTGGCCCTTCGCCTTCTTGAAGAGGAGCGCGTCCGAATCGGTCATCGAGGCATGGGTGGCGTTGCTGCCTTCTCCCCGTGGAAGTTGACCGTGGGGTTGCTTGGATCGTCCGGCGGCGGGGGCGTGGTCCCCTTGCGCACGAAGCGCCTCTGGAAGGCTTCGGCGATGTCACCGCGCAGCGGCCGCTCGCAGTTTTTCGTGAACACGGTCACGTTCCACACCGGGTCGTCCATGCTGAACCCGACGAACCACCGGAAGAGGAGGTTGTACTGAAGCTGCTCCATGAGCAGCCGCTCACTGCGGACCGAGTACAGAACCTGGAGGAGCAGCGCCCGCAGGAGCTTCTCGGGAGCGATCGACGGCCGCGCTGTCTTGGCATGCTCATCAGTGCGTGGGATAGGGAATTTCACCAGGGCAGCACCTTCTTGACGTAGGCAACAGCGGGATGCGCGAAGAACTTGCGTACGAGGCGAGCTTGTCGAGCAGGAGGCGGCGGGCGAGAAGCCGGTTGAGCGCCCGCGAGCGCTCGGCCTGACACTTGACAACCACGCCCGTCGGCCGGTGGCGCAGCACGACGCAGGTTGCGACCTTGTCGACGTTCTGCCGCCTTTGCCGCCGGAGCGGACAAAGGATTCCTCGAGGTCCTCGCCGCGGACGCCAAGACGGAGCATGCGGGCCAGGAGCGCCTGCTCCTTCTCGGGCGAGACCGGGAACATCACTCGCGCTCGCGCGCCATCACCGCCCGCTCCTCGGCGTTCATCTTGTCGCGGATGCGCGATCCCTTGCCGAGGTGCCGGACGCTGGGCGGCGGCCCCTCCGAGAAGAGCTGCTCGTAGGGCTCGGCCGGGACGTACGCGTCGGGCTTGCGGTCGGTGATCTTCACGCCGAGCAGCTCCTCCACGAGGTCGACGTCGTACATGCGGACCGCGTCGTAGTCGGTGAGCAGCGCGCACACCTCGACGCAGATGTAGCACCCGATGCACTCCTGAAAGCGGTCCTGCACGGGCTGGACGCCGCGGCCGGGGAGCGAGCCCGGCCGCAGGTACTCGATGCACTGCACCGGACAGAACTCCGGGCATTTCCCGCATGGGAAGCAGAGGTTCACGTCCATGAACGCGACCTCCCGCGGTCGCTTCTTCTTCTCGCTCACCTCGTCGGGCCAGGGGGCCTCGGGGATGCGCTCCTCCTTCAGCCGGCGCTTGATGATGTCGATTGCGGACATGGCGACCTCCGCGATTGGCGTAGCAGACTCGAGAAGGGTGAGCCATCGCGTGCAGGGCGTGGCGGCGATCGCAATCCCCGAGACGCGGTTTTCCGAAGCAGCCGGCGGCCGAATCGACGATCCCGTTGACGCAGACGCAGCTCGGCAGCGTCGTGCTGGTCTTGACCCCAACCCTGGGCCGCTACGCGACCCGTGTAAGTGCCTCGATCGGGTCCGAGTTGTTCTTCGTCCCGGCGTAGAATTCGGCCGGGGTCTTCTGGCCCAAGCTGCTGTGTGGACGCTGGTTGTTGAAGTCGGCGCGGTACGCCGACAGGATGACCTGCGCCTCCGCGAGAGTCGAACAGTCGTGTTGCGATAAGCACGCCCGCCGGACGCTGGCGTTGAACGCCTCGATGGTCGCGTTGTCGGTCGGTTGCCCGGGCCGGCTGAGGTCGAGTTGCACGCCGTTGGCGTACGCCCACTGGTCGAAGGCCGGCGACGTGCACTCCGTCCCGTTGTCGACGTTGATCGTGCCGGGCAGGCCGCGCGTAAACCCGACCCGGGGCAGGATCGCGGCCACTCCGGGCCGCGGAAGTGCGCGCCGGCCTCGAGGGCCACGCACTCGCGGGTGTACGCGTCGACGACGGTCAGCACCCGCAGCTTCTGGCCGTTGGCCAGCGCGTCACTCTCGGTAGCCAGACGACGGCCGTGTCCACGTCCGCCAGGGTCCGCGAGGCGGCGGCCGCCCCGGCAAAGCGACAGCCTGAGGACCACGCAGACGGCGGCCCACAGGATGCGCATGGCCGACCGCTACGCGCCGTCGCCTGTCAGAGGAGCACGATTGCAAGTGACAGCCGCCGCGGGCTGGAATCGGTGCGGGCTCGGGCGACTATCCGTCGCGCTCGAGTTCGGCGCGATCCCAGCGGGCGCACGTCGTCGCCGCCTCGTACGTGCTCTGGAGGAAGTCCAGCAGCGTCGCGTCAGGGGTGGCCGACGTGCGGACGGCGTCGTACGGCAGCACGAACTCGCCGAGCTCGCGATGGAAGAACGCGTCCGCGGTGCGCACCGGCGACTCGGCGAAGCCCGGCGGCGTCGGATACGCGTAGGAGTAATACGCGGGATGGTCAACGGGCCCGCTGCCCGGCCAGAAGCCGGCGCTGCTTACCTCGTGCGAGTACGCCTCCACCGCGACCGAGTCGGGCAGGTGCGGCACGCCGCCGGGATGCCGCGGCGCCCGCCGCCCGGAGAAGCGCGTGACGGCGAGGTCGAAGCTACCCCAGAAGAAGTGGACCGGGCTGCACTTCCCGATGAAGCGGGCGCGGAACACCTTGAAGACACGATCCGACTGCACCAGGATTCGCCAGAAGCGGTTCGCGTACTCGGGGTCGTACGAGGCGTGGACACGATCCCGGTCGAGCGCCGTCGCGTCGGGCAGCTCGTTCGGCAGCTCGTGGATTCGGACGCGAAGGCCCAGCTCGTCGAGCGTTGCGAAGAGTGCGGCGTGGAAGTCGGCCACCGACTGCGGGCGCAGCGGCAGCGTCCGGAGCGCGCCGTCGCTCGTCGCGACGCGGAGTGCGTGGTCGAGGAAGTCGAAGTCGATCTCGAACGTCCGCGTGCCGTACGGAATCGGCGACGTCGTGAGCCCGCGCGCGGTAACGTAGAGGGTCACGTGCCAGGAGTGGTTCATCCACGGCGTCTGGACGAGGCGGATCTTGCCGACGATCTGCGTCCAGCGCTGCAGCGTGGCGTACGTATCCTGCCACGCGGCGAGCGGCAGGCTGGGCCACGGCTCGATGCGGGACGACTCGTCGTTGCTCATCGCTTCGACTATCGCCCCGTCGCGCGCCGCGCTCAAGAGGGCGTCATGAGCGTCAGGAAGCGCTGCCAATCGCGCTCCGTCGCATGGTGCCGCGCGTAGGGCTCCGGGTCGAAGTACACGGGACGGACGGCGGCGTAGAGCGATCCGTCGAGCGCGCCCGGCAGTCCTTGCGCCGGCCACGATCCCTGCGGTAGCCCGGGCGCATGCGTGCCGGCCGGATCCCGCGGCTCCTGCACCTCTGGCAGATCCGCGACGTCCCGATGTTCGCGATACGAAGCGGTTGGGAGCAGGTCCCCTACTTCGACGACGGCGAGCACCACGACTACGTGCCCGACTTCATCGTCCCGCTGAAGACCGAACCCGCCCGGCACCTCGTTCTCGAAGTGAAGGGGTTTGACCCCCGCGAAGAGGTTAAACGTGCGGCCGCTCTTCGCTGGGTCCGGGCGGTCAACGCTGATGGCTTTACGGCGTCTGGAGCTACGCCGTCGCAAAGAACATCGGCGACGTCGTACCGGCCATCGACAAGGCGGTCTCGACGCCGGAGACGCCCCCCGCTCCTACCGCGGGTTCTTGAGCACGCGCGGAATGTCGCGAGCGGAATGAAGCACGCGGATGACCTCCACGACGCTCGGGGTCACGCGGTAGAAGATAAGAAAGCGGCGAAAGCCGGGAACGGGCCAGATACGCACATCGCGCAGCCCCCCCCGCCCGGAAGGACCGCTGCACGCCGAACTCCGGCATCTCGCGAATGCGCTCGAAGGCATGCTCGAGCGCGATGGCGTAGCGATGAGCAACGGCGGGCCGGTCGGCGGCAATGTAGGCGACCTGTTCGCCGACGTCTCCCTCAGCCGCGCGACGCTGAACGAGTCGCCTTGCCATTCCGCCTCCCCGGCTTCTTCTCCACCGCAACGTCGTCAATCAGCGAGTGCATGCGCTTGAAGAAGTCCTTGGCCGGCACCCGGCTCCGGCCACTGTTCAGCCCTTCGACCAGTCGCTCCTCAAGCTGCTTCTCCGCAAGCGCCTCGCGGTCCTTCCGGACGAGGTGTCGCATGAACTCCGTCGAGGTGCCGAAGCCCCCCTCCTTCGTACGGTTCCTCACGTAGTCGAGGAGCTCCTCCGGGGAGGGCCGGCCGGTCGTGCTGATCCACAGTTCGGTCAGCGCGAACCGCCAGTGGCGCGCGTTGACCGAGACCTTGAAGAATCGCTACCGCGTGCTCGCGATCAACCTGTTCGGCTACGGCGAGACGAGGGTGCGTCCCGTCAAGTGGTGGAAATTGGCCAGCGCGCTCTTCCGGTTCGTGAGTGTGGTTGAGATCGGTCACGGTCGAAGAATCCGCATGTCTTCGTGGCTAGGGTGAGTACCCCCCACCCGCGTTGCGTGGCTGTAACGGGCTCTGCGTGCGTCGCGTTCGCTCATGCGACCGCCGCGATGAGATCCTGCTGCAGCTCGCCGGTGATCGGCTGCAAGAGCTGGCGCATCGACTCGGCGCTGAAGTAGCGGCGGTCCGCCACGGCCCACTCGTCGTCCTGCTCGGTGAGGATCGCCCCGACCAGCCGCAGCAGGGCGCCGCGCGTCGGGAAGATGCCGACGACGTGCGTGCGGCGCTTGATCTCCTTGTTGAGCCGCTCGAGCGGATTGGTCGAATGGAGCCGCGCCCGGTGCGCCTTCGGGAAGTGCAGGTGCGCCAGGACGTCCTCCGCCGCCTCCTCGAGCCGCGCGGCGGCGTCCGGGAAGCGCCCCCGCAGTCCGTCGACCACGCGGCGAAGCTGCTGCATGGCGCTGGCATGATCCGGCTGGGCGAAGATCGTCCGCACGACCGCCGCCACCGCCTCCCGCGCGCCCTTGGGCACGACGGCGAGCAGGTTGCGCATGAAGTGCACGCGGCAGCGCTGCCAGGTCGTGCCCGTGAGGACCGTGGCAACCGCAGCCTTGATCCCCTCATGCGCGTCGGAGATTACGAGCCGCACGCCCGTCAGCCCGCGGCGCTTCAAGTCCCGCAGAAACGCCGTCCAGAAGGCCGCGTCCTCCGAGGGTCCCGCATCCACCCCGAGCACCTGGCGCTCCCCGTCGGCAGTGACGCCGATCGCGACGACGGTCGCCATCGAGATCACCCGCCCGTCCTGGCGGACCTTGTGGTAGGTCGCGTCGAGCCAGACGTACGGGTGCTCGCCGGTAATCGGCCGCGTTCGGAATGCCTCCACCTCGGCGTCCAGCGCGCCGCACACGCGCGAGACCTCCGACTTCGAGATCCCCTCGAGGCCGAGCGCCCGCATGAGCTCGTCAACCTTCCGGGTCGACACGCCGTGGACGTAGGCCTCCTGCACCACCGCGACCAGCGCCCGCTCCCCGCGCCGCCGGGGCTCGAGCAGCGACGGGAAATAGGTGCCCGGCGTCACCTTCGGGATCGCGAGCTCGAGCGTCCCGACCCGCGTGTCCCAGGTCCGCGTCCGGTAGCCGTTCCGGTACGCGGTGCGCTCCCCCGTCCGCTCGTACGCCTCGGCGCCCACCTGCGCCGTCACCTCGGTCTCCATCACGGCCTGCGCGAGCACGCGCACGCCCTCGCGCAGCACGTCCGGCTCGTCGGCGGCGAGCAGCT
>DATGIZ010000006.1:0-53159 GCA_035295465.1 Binatia bacterium
ACACCCGTCATCTTCTCCTCGGCCATCACGTCCTCTCCTCCGCACTCCATTGGGGAATGAAGTTTGGTGGAGGGTGCCGTGATGGCCTTCGTCTATCCAGTCGCCGCTACCGGCCGTACACCACTCGGGCGGACGCTAACCTCGGTGAGGAACGCCCACGCCTCGTGTGGGTCGAGCAGGACCACCTCGGGCCGCGCCTCGCGCAAGCCCCGCGCGATGGGCGGATAGAGCCGCGCGCCCGTGGCGAGGGCGCGGAGCAACTGCTCTTCGGCCGCGTGGAAGGCCCGACCGAGCCGCCGCACGGCGCGCCCGCGCCCGCGGAAGACCTCGATGGCTGGGACGAGCAGGCTGGGATCATCGGCAGCCTGGAGGAAGAACCGGAGCGGGAAGGCGTCCATCGCCCGTCGGCGCCCGCGGCGGTCGGCCCCCTCGATGTCGGGCAGGTCCAGTCGGAAGCAGGCACGCGGCGCTCCCCGCTCGACGCCGAGCGCCGGCCGCGCCCAGTCGTCGAGCTCGGCGAGCAGCGTCCGCTCTTGGAAGCCTTCGGCGGCGAACGCCGCATCCGCCCCCGTGAGC
Organism: Binatia bacterium; assembly: GCA_035295465.1. Classification (GTDB taxonomy): domain Bacteria; phylum Desulfobacterota; class Binatia; order DP-6; family DP-6; genus DATGIZ01. The sequence continues at coordinate 577 of DATGIZ010000006.1, forward strand.
GCGGCGACGAGGCGCCGCTCCCACCGGACGTGCGTATCCCTCCGCCGCCTCGGCTGGGCGGGCACACGAGCCCTCGCGGCGACGCGGACGAGTGTGTCGCCCGTCGTGTCCAGGAAGGCCCGCAGCAGCGCCTCCGGGGCCCACACCTCCGCCGCCTTCGGGCGCCATCGCCGGGCGGCGCCGTTGCCGGGCCAGGCGGCGCTCTTCACCGGCACGCCGTGGGCGGCGAGCGGGAACACCTTCGCCAGCATTGCCACCCGCTCGGCGTCTTCGGGCAGGGCAAGCGAGACGGCGAAGCGCGCCTCGGTGCTTCCGTTCACGGCTGCGACGCGCGGGACGAGGCGTTCGCGCCCCACGAGATCGAAGGCCAGCTTGGCGGCCAGGCTCCAGGCGGCCACCGACGCCGGCGCGCGCTCCGTCTCGGCGGCAGTCATCGCCGCGAGGAGGGGCAGCGCCTCCAGGAGCGGCACAGCGACGCCCGCGACCTGGCGCAGCTCCAGCGTTTCATTCACGAGATAGGCCTTCTCCGGCGTGCCCCGCGCGGAGAGCGGTGAACCGGCCGCTCCCGTACCCCACAGGAAGAAACGCGGTGCCGCACGGTCGGGAAGAAACACGAGATGGCACGCGCCCTCACCCGCGCTCACCCGCGGCTCGGTCCGCGCCACCTCCGTCCGCCGCACCGTCACGGCGCCCGCGATTCTACACGAAGGCCGAGTACGAAAGCACCGTGATCGGCGATCGTGCCAGCGATCGCGCGGGTCGCGAGGGACACGATGCCGGGCCGGCGGACCTTCCCCTCCGCGTGCCCGTACGTGGTCGTCCTACCCCACCGTCACGCCGGGCAGCCGGCCCGGCCGGAACATCACCTTGCGGTCCTTCACCACGAGCTGGTCGTTCAAGAAGAGCTGCACGGCGTTCGACAGCACCTTGCCCTCGAGCGCCCGGCCCTTCGCCTTGACGTCGTCGAGCGTGTCCTCGCCGACGCGGATCTGGAAGACGTCCTGGAGGATCACCGGCCCGGCGTCGAGCTGCTCGGTGACGAAGTGCGCGGTGCAGCCCGAGACGCGCACGCCCTCCTCCCACGCCTGGCGGTAGGCGTTCGGCCCCGGGTGATAGGGCAGCAGCGAGGGGTGGATGTTGATGATGCGGAAGGGGTAGCGGTCGATCACCCGCTTCGAGAGAATCTGCATGTAGCGCGCGAGCACCACGAGGTCGACACGATGCTCGGCGAGCTGGGCGAGCAGGAAGTCCTCGTGGGCGGCCTTGTCGGTGGACGGCGCCCAGCGGAACGGGAGCCCGTGCGCGCGCGCGAGGGGCTCGAGGTCGGGGTGGTTCGCGATCACGACCACGAGGTCGCCGGCGAGCAGCCCCGCGTCGCGGTCGCGCAGCAGCTGCTCCAAGCAGTGCGGCTCCTTGGTGACGAGCACCGCGACCCGCCGGCGCTGGGCCGGCTGGCCGGCGAGGCGGATCGACACCTCCATGCCGATCTCCTCGCCGATCCGGCGCAGCCCGAGGACGAGCTCGTCGAGCGTCGTGTCGAGATCGGACAAGTCGACCCGCATGGTCATCACGAACAGGCCGTCCATCACCCGCTGCTCGATGTCCTCGATGTTCGTGTTGCAGGACGCGAGATAGGTCGACACACGCGCGACCACGCCCTTCTGGTCGCGCCCGATGATCGAGAGGATCGCGAGGTTGCCCGACGCCATGATCACTCCGGCAGCCGGCCCGTCTGCCGCCACCAGCGCACGCTGTGCCCGGGGGCGTGCAGGAAGATGCCGCCGTCGAGGTAGAGCACCTGCCCCTGCATCCAGGCCGCCGCGGGGGAGCAGACGAAGCCGACCAGGTCGGCGACCTCGGCCGGCTCGCCGACCGCGCGCAGCGGCGTCGCCGCGGCGACCTCCGCGTAGAACGAGCGCTTCGCCTCCTCGCTGCCGAGGTACAGCTCCACCGAGTCGGTGGCGACGTAGCCCGGGTTCACGCAGTTGACCGTGATGCCGCGCGGGCCGAGCTCGACCGCGAGGTAGCGCGTGAGCGCCTCGAGCGCCGCCTTGGCCGCGGCGAGCACCCCGTGACCGGCGACGTAGCGGTGGGTGTCCATGCCCGAGATGGTCACGATGCGCCCGCCCGCGGGCATGCGCGGGGCGACGCGCTGCACGATCTGGAGGAAGGCGCCGATCGTGATCGCGAACGTCTTCTCGAGGTGGTGCGGGCGGACATCGACGAGCGGCCGAAACGCGGTCGCCGCCGCGTTGGCGACGAAGACGCCGACCGGCTCGTCGGCCAGACGGTCGAGCGCCGCGGCGACGGCGGCCGCGTCGCCCAGGTCCGCGCAAAGCGCGAGGCACCGGCGGCCGAGCGCCGCCACCTCCGCCTCGACGGCGGCGGCCGCCGCGGCGTCGCGGCGGTAGACGAAGGCCACGTCGTGGCCGTCGCGCGCGAGCCGCAGCACGATCGCGCGGCCGATGCCGCGCGATCCGCCGGTCACGAGCGCGAGCGCCATCGGCCTTCCCTAGCGCAGCGCGGGCCCGGTCTCCAGCGCCGGCGCGGCGGTCGTACCCGGCCAATTTGGCTCGATTGTCCTGATGGATTGGCCGATATTATCCTCAGCGTATTGGACTTGACCCGGACAATAGCTCCCGCTACCGTCCGCCCCCATGCTCATCCCGATCGAGCGTCGCGGCGCGAAGCCGGTGTTTCGGCAGATCGTCGACTATCTGCGCCGCAACATCGAGTCGGGGCGGCTCGGTCCCGGCGCGCGGCTGCCGCCCATCCGCGAGCTGGCGCGCGACTTGGGCGTGAACCGCGAGACGGTGGCCGACGCCTATCGAGAGCTGGAAGCGCTCGGGCTCACCGAGTCGGGCGTCGGCCGCGGGACGTTCGTCCTTGCCCGTCCCGCCGTCGCCCCCTCCGCGCCGCCGCCCGCCGAGCGGCCGTTCCACCCCGTGCTCTCCCGCGGCGTCGAGGCGGTGGCGTCGCTGCCGGCCGTCGACTACTCCGCCGGTCCCGCGGCGGTGCGGCTCGAGCGCGTGCCGGGCTGCCCGTCGCACTATCCCGTCGACGAGTTCCGCCGCGCGCTCGCCCACGTCATGCGCCGCGAGGGACGGGCGCTTCTCGAGTACGGCGACCCGCGCGGGCACGAGGGGCTGCGCCGCGTGCTGGTCGAGCGGCTCGCGCGCGCGGGCATCGAGACCGACCCGGACGACGTCGTGGTCACCGGGGGCTCGACGCAGGGGCTCGCGATCGCGGCCCGGCTGTTCTGCGACCCGGGCGACGCGGTCGTGGTCGAGGCGCCGACGTACCCCGGAACGTTCGCCACCTTCCTCGCCGCCGGGCTCAGGCTCGCGCCCGTGCCGCTCGGCGAGGGCGGCCTCGACCTCGACGCGCTTGAGGCCGTGCTCGCCCGCGGCGGTGTGCGGCTCGTCTACACGATGCCGACCTTCCAGAACCCGACCGGCGTCTCGACGGCCCTCGAGCACCGCCGCCGGCTCCTCGCGATCACCGCCCGCCACGGCGTGCCCGTCGTCGAGGACGACTTCGAGAAGGACCTGTGGGTGCGCGGGCGCGTGGCGCCGCCGCTGAAGGCGCTGGACCGCGCCGGCAACGTCGCCTACCTGGGCACGTTCTCGAAGGCGCTCTTCCCCGGCGCGCGCGTCGGCTGGCTCGTCGCCGGACGGCGGCTCGGCGAGGCGGCCGTCGCGCTCAAGCGCTCCCTCGACCTGGCGTCGAGCCCCGTGCTCCAGGCCGCGCTCGCGCAGTTCTGCCGCAGCGGCGGCTACGACCGGCACGTCCGCCGGCTGGCGCGCGAGCTCGGCCGCCGCCTCGAGGCCGCGGAGGCGGCGCTCGCGGAGCACCTGCCCGAGGGCTCGACGTTCACCCGCCCGCAAGGGGGCTTCGTGCTCTGGGTCTGCCTGCCGGCGCCGCTCGACACGCTGGCGCTGCTGCCCGCCGCGCGCGCCGCGGGCGTGGTCTACTCGCCCGGGCAGATCTTCTTCCCCGACCCGCGCCGGTCGTCCGCGCTCCGCCTTTCGCTGGCGCAAGCCGACGCGAGCGAGATCGCGCGCGGCGTGCGCATTCTGGGCGAGGTGGCGCGCGCGGCGCTCGCCCGGCCGCGGCCGGCGCGCGCGGCGCGCGAGGGGCCGCGGATCCACGTGTAGCGATGGAAAGGAGCAACCCGATGTCGGACGAGCAGTATCACTTGAAGGTCGGCCTGGCCGAGATGCTCAAGGGCGGCGTCATCCTGGACGTCGTCGACGCCGAGCAGGCCCGCATCGCCGAGGGGGCGGGCGCCGCCGCGGTGATGGCGCTCGAGCGCGTGCCCGCCGACATCCGGCGTGAGGGCGGCGTCGCGCGCATGGCGGCGATCGAGCGCATCGAGGAGGTCCGCAAGGCGGTCTCGATTCCGGTGATGGCGAAGTGCCGCATCGGCCACGTGCTCGAGGCGCGCGTGCTCGAGGCGCTCGCCGTCGACTTCATCGACGAGAGCGAGGTGCTCACGCCCGCGGACCACGAGTTCCACGTCGACAAGCACGCCTTCCGCGTGCCGTTCGTCTGCGGCGCGCGCGATCTCGGCGAGGCGCTGCGCCGCATCGGCGAGGGCGCCGCGATGATCCGCACCAAGGGCGAGGCCGGCACCGGCGACGTCGCCGAGGCGGTGCGCCACCTGCGGCGGATCGGGCGCGAGATCCGCGCGCTCGCGGCGACCCCGAAGGAGGAGCTGATGGGCGTCGCCAAGGCGATGGGCGCGCCCTACGATCTCGTCTGCCGCGTGGCGGCCGACGGCCGGCTGCCGGTGCCGAACTTCGCCGCCGGCGGCGTCGCCACGCCGGCCGACGCCGCGCTCTGCATGGCGCTCGGCGCCGAGGCGGTGTTCGTCGGCTCGGGCATCTTCAAGTCGGCCGACCCGGAGGCGCGCGCGCGCGCGATCGTGCGCGCGACCACGCACTGGCAGGACGCGCGCGAGATCCTCGAGGCGTCGCGCCACCTGGGCGCGGCGATGCCGGGGCTCGCGGTGGATGCCATCCCCGAGCCGGCGCGGCTGGCGGGACGGGGCTGGTGAGGGTCGGCGTCCTCGCCGCGCAGGGGGACTTCGCCGCGCACGCCCGCGCGCTTGAGCGCGCGGGCGCGGAGGCCGTGCTCGTGCGCAAGCCCCGGGACCTGGCGGGCGTGGAAGGGCTCGTGCTCCCGGGCGGCGAATCGACCGCGATGCTGCACGCGCTCGCGCGCGACGGCCTCGAGGCGCCGCTCGCGGACTTCGTGCGCTCGGGCCGCCCCGTGCTCGCCACCTGCGCGGGGACGATCCTGCTCGCCCGCGGCGTGCGCCACCCCGCGCAGCGGTCGCTCGGCGCGCTCGACGTCGACGTCGAGCGCAACGCCTACGGCACGCAGCTCGACTCGTTCACCGTGCCGGTCGACGCGGGCTCGGCGTTTCCAGGGCTGCGTGCGATCTTCATCCGCGCCCCGCGCATCGTGCGCGTCGGCCCCGGCGTCGAGGTGCTCGCGCGCGTGCGCGGCCACCCGGTGCTGGTGCAGAGCCGGCGGATCTGGGCGGCGACGTTCCACCCCGAGCTCGGGGACGACGATCGGGTCGTCCGGGAGTGGTTCGACGGCGGGCCGCCCGCCGGCGCGAACGACGCCCGGACGCCGATGGACAGCGAGTGCATCGCCTGCGCTACGGCAGATCCGCCTCGACTTCGGTGACGAGCGCGCCGAGCGACGCCGCGCACGCCGGCGTGATCCGCTTCTTCGCGCTCTTCGCGCGGCCGGCGGCCGCCGCCTTGCGGGAGAAGGCGTCGAGGCTGAGCCGGGCCTTCTTCACGAGCCGCCTCTGCTTCGTGCCGCTCTTGCCGCTCGCGTGCTGGAGGAGGTGCTCGGCCGAGGTGAGCTTCCCGTCGAGCACGTGCATCACGGCTCCCGGGACGGGATCGGCGCAGAGCGCGCCGGCCAGGGCCGCCTCGATCCGGCATAGCGCGCGCGCGAGCCCGGTGAGGCCCGCGCAGGCCGAACCCGGTGGCACGGTCGTCGTGGTCGTCGTGCCCGGGAGCGTCGTGGTGGTCGTCGTTCCGCCGCCGCCCCCCGGGGGCGAATCGGCGAAGCGCTGGATGCGGTCGTTGTTGTAGTCCGCGACGTAGACCGCGCCGCCCGCATCGGCGGCGATGTCCCCCCCGGCCTGCTCGTTCAGCTCGCCGCCGAGCGAGCCGACCGCGCCGGCCTGGCAATCGGCGATCGCCGTGCAGATCTCGTAGCCCGTGCCGGTGTCGCCGGGGGCGCCGCTCTTGATCACGTCCTTCCCCCATGCGGCGATGAAGTTCCCCGACGCGTCGAAGACCTGGATCCGCTCGTTGTTCTTGTCGTTGGGGTAGACACGGTTGCTGCCGTCGACGGCGACCCCGTAAACGCCCTCGAACTCCCCGCCGCCGGTGCCCACGTTGCCCCCCTGGCAGTCGCTCGCGACGGTGCACACCTCGAAGCCGGTTCCGGTGTCGCCCGGCTTGCCGCTCTGGATCACGTCCTTGCCCCAGGCGGCGATGAAGTGCCCGTCCGAGCCGAACTTCTGCACCCTCGACGTGAGGTCGCCCACGTAGACGTTGCCGCTCGTGTCGGTGCCGAGCGTGCCGAAGGGGCTGTTCATGGTGCCGCCGAATATGCCGCCGACGTCTGATGTCGAGCTCCCCGCCTGGCAATCGGCCGCCACGGTGCAGACCTCGAAGCCGAATCCCGTGTCGCCCGGCTTGCCGCTCTGGATCACGTCCTTGCCCCAGGCGCGCTCGAAGTTCCCGTTCGAGTCGAACTTCTGGATGCGGTTGTTGTAGTAGTCGGCGACGTAGACGTTGTCCGCCGCGTCGATCCCGATGCCGTCCGCACCGGCGAACTCGCCGCCGAGCGTGCCGTTGCCCGAGGGCGCCTTGCAATTTGCCGATACCGTGCAAACTTCGTAGCCTGTGCCGCCGTTGACGCCCTTGCCCCAGACGGCGATGAAGTGCCCGTCGGAGCCGAGCTTCGTGATCCGGTCGTCGCCCGCCACGTAGACGTTCCCGTGCGAGTCGGTCGCGATCGCCAACGGAATGTTGAACGCGCCCCCGATGCCCGAATACGAGCTCTGCGCGCAGCTCGCCGGCACCGTGCAGATCTCGTAGGTGCCCGGGTTCCCGCTGGCGACGCCCTCGCCCCACGCGGCGACGAAGCTGCCGTCGGCGTCGAACTTGTCGACGCGGCTGAAGCCGACGTTACCGACGTAAACCTCGCCCCCGGGACCGGCCCCGATCCCGATCGGGCCGTTGAGGCTGCCGCCTGCGTAGCCGAACACGATGCCCTGCTTGCAGTTCGCCGCCACCGTGCAGACCTCGAACCCGGTGCCGGGATTTGCGGCGTCGACGTCGAATCCCCACGTGCGCTCGAACGCGCCCGACGCCGACCAGGCGGGCAGAGGACCGAGGGCCGCCATCGCGGCCGCAAGCGCGGTGGCGATCCTGAGACGCCGGACGCTGGACGATACCGCGGACATCGATGCCTCCCTGGACGGGGGGGACCGTACCTGGAACGCTGGCGACGTCCGCCCACTCCCCCGGTTGCCGCGGGGCGTACAATGCCTTGAGCCTTCCCGTCAAGGCGCGGTGCTGGCCCGGGCGGGGAGAGCTTGCATCGTCGCCTGCGTCTCCGCTGAGCAGCACCCGCCCACGATTTGAACACCCATCCCACCGGAGCCTCCATCGATCATTGGAGCAGCCGTCCCCCTTCGGTTGGAGGCGATCGTGCGCGCGCCGACGGGGCACACGGCTTGCTCACCCGCGGGCAAGCGACGGTGCCCCGCGGCCGGCGATGGGTCCTCCCCCATTGGCTGCGGGGTGCCGTTCGCGCTGGCGCGCCTCGTGCTACGGGAGCCTGTCGGAGCAATCGCCATGGCGAGCCCCCGTCTGGTCGAGATCGAGCGCAACCTCGCGCGCTGCCGGGTCTTCCTCTCGCTCTCCGCGCTGATCGCCGTCTACATCGACCCCACGCGGCCGACGCTCACGCGCTGGCTCCCGCTCACCGGAGGTTTGTTCGCGCTCGACCCGTTCGCGCTCACCGTCATGCTCTCGCACTTCGTCTACAGCATGGCGGTCTACCTCGCGGTCGAGCGCCGCCCCGCCGCCTCGCACCGGATCGCCGTCGCCTCCACGTGGGCCGACGTCCTCTTCGGTGCGGCGATCGCGCTCGTCACCGAGGGGGAGAACAGCCCCTTCTACGTCTTCTTCGCGTTCGCCGTGCTGGCCGCGGGCTTCCGCGCGGGCCTGCGGCTCACGATGACGGTGACCGCGGCGAGCGTCGTGCTCTACTTGGGGCTCATCCTCGGCTCGCGCCCGGAGGGCCTGAGCTTCTACGTCGTGCGGCCGGCGTACCTCGGGATCATCGGCTACCTCGTGGGCTACCTCGGCGAGCAGCGTCTCGTCTTCGAGTCGCGGATCCGCGCCCTCGAGGCCGCCGCCCAGCGCGAGCGTATCGCGCGCTCGCTGCACGACGGCTACGCGCAGGCGTTCGCCGGTGTGAACCTGCGCCTCGGGAGCTGCCGCGAGCTGTTGCGGCGCGGGCACGGCGACGAGGCGCTGGCCGAGCTGGCCGACCTCCAAGCGGGAATCAACCGCGAGCACGACGAGCTGCGCGCCTACATCCGCTCGCTTGCCGACGTCGAGGCCGCGCGGGTGGACGCTGCGGCCCGGGGCGCGACCCGCTTCGCGGTCCGCATTCGCTTCGACGGCTCGCTGCCGCTCGTCGAGCACGCGCTGCTGATCATGCTCGAGGGGGCCCGCAACGTCGGGCGCCACGCCGGCGCGGCGTCGGCGACGATCGCCGTGGCGGCGCACCGCGGAAAGGTGCGCATCACGATCGACGACGACGGCGTCGGCTTCCCGCCGGGAGCCCAGCCGCCGTGGTCGATCGCCTCGCGGGCGTCGGAGCTGCGGGGCGAGGTGCGCCTGGGAGGGGGCGCAGGAGGGCACGTCGAGGTGGAGCTGCGGGAGACCTGACATGCCCGGCCCGCTGCGCCTCGTCATCGCGGACGACCACGCGCTCTTCCGCCAGGGCTTGAAGTCCATGCTCCGGCTCGAGCCCGGTGTGGCCGTCGTCGCCGAAGTCGAGCGCGTCGCGGACATCCTGCCCGCGATCGAGGGCGGCGCGTGCGACGTCCTCCTGCTCGACCTGCAGATGGACCGTGGCTCGCTCGCCGAGATCGAGTCGCTCGCGCGCCGCGCGCGGGTCGTCGTGGTCACCGCGAGCGAGCGGCCCGGGGAGGCGCTCGCCGCGCTGCGCGCCGGGGCGCGCGCGGTGGTCTTCAAGCGCTTCGCCCTGGAGACGCTGATGGAAGCGCTCCGGGCGGTGACCGCAGGTCACGTCTGGATGCCGCCGTCGCTCCAGGCCGAGCTGGCCGCACGGCCCGGCGGACCGGCGGTCGACCTCACCGCCCGCGAGCGGGAGATCGTGCGCCGGGTCGCCCTCGGGCGGCGCAACGCCGAGATCGCGCAGGAGCTGTCCATCGGCGAGGTGACGGTGAAGACGCACCTCAACAAGGTCTTCCAGAAGCTCGAGGTGCGCGACCGCGTGGAGCTGACGCTCTACGCGATCCGCGTCGGGCTGATCGCGGTCGGCGACAAGGCCGGCTGAGCGTTCGTCGGTTGTGTCTGCCGAGGCGGCGGGCAGCAGGCCGCCCGGGCGTTGAGCAGAGGCCTCCACCCTTCGTCGGACGGAGCCTCCACCGTTGGTTCGACCGCCTAGACCATCGGCGCGGACGCGGCCACGGAGGCACGCGCGTTGCTGTCGGGAGTCCGCGATGAAGCGAATCGACGCGATCATCAAGCCATTCAAGCTTGATGAGGTGAAGGAGCGGCTCGCGCGCGTGGGCGTGCAGGGGCTCACGGTGAACGAGGTGAAGGGGTTCGGCCGGCAGAAGGGTCACACCGAGCTCTACCGCGGCGCGGAGTACGCGGTCGACTTCCTGCCCAAGGTGCAGATCACCGTGCTGGTTCCCGACGAACGGGTGGCGGAGACGACGGACGCCATCGTCGAGGGGGCGCGCACCGGCAAGATCGGCGACGGTAAGATCTGGATCACCCCGGTCGAGGAGGTGATCCGCATCCGCACGGGCGACCGCGGCCCTCAGGCCGTCTAGCCCCCGCGAAGGAGGAGCGCGAATGGCGACGACGGAGAAGGGAGCGACGTCCGCGCAGGGCTGGTACCTGTTCCTGTTCCTGCTCGGCTTCACGCTCGGACCCGCGGGGCTCTACGGGCTCGGCTGGCCCGTGGCGCTGCTCGGGTTCGTGATGATGGCCGTCAGCCTCGGGGGATTCCGCAGCATCAAGGACTCGTCGCCCCTCGGGCTCGCGGAAGAGAGCCGCGAGCGGCGGGTGCCGGTGAGCGAGGCCGTCAAGAGCTTCTAGAGAGGGGAGATCACCATGAGACTGTTCGCACTGGCTCTGCTGGTAGGCGGCTGGCTCGTCGCGGTCGGAGGCCTCGTCGCGAGCGACGAGCTGGCGACGCGGCTGATCACCTGCCTCGCCGGCTTCGCCGCCTCGCTCGCCGGCGTGGGGGTGCTCACCGCCGTGCACAACGAGCATGCGATCTGGAAGCGAGGGGGGGCGCTGTCATGAGAGGGGTACGACTCCTTCCCCTGTGTGCAGCGGCCCTGCTCGCGCTCGTCGTGACTGCCGCGGCGCGCGCGGACGAGCCCGCCCCGCCGCCGGTACCCCTCACCTCGGCGGACCTGAAGGCGATCCCCGTTCCGAGCACCGACGACCTCGCCAAGGGCGATCCCGCGGGCACGCTCACGGGCAACGCCGGGGACATCGTGGTCGCGGACACGAAGGCGGGGCTCACCTTCGGAGACGTCGTGAGCCAGGTGGGCCAGAACCGCATCGCGATCAACTTCGTGTGGACCCTGGTGACCGGCTACCTGGTCATGTTCATGCAGGCGGGCTTCGCGCTCGTCGAGACCGGGCTCTGCCGCGCGAAGAACGCGAACCACACCATGATGATGAACTTCATGGTTTACGGCTTCGGCATGTTCGCCTACTGGGTCATGGGCTTCGCCCTCCAGCAGGGCGGCTCGGCCGGCATCGCGAACCTCGGCGGCATGCAGTCACTCAACAACGAGTTCAAGCTCACGCTGTTCGGCAAGGACTGGGGGCTGTTCGGGACGAAAGGGTTCTTCCTGTCGGGCTCGACGTACGACGTCGGCGTGATGGTGCTGTTCCTCTTCCAGATGGTGTTCATGGACACGGCGGCCACCATCGTGACCGGGGCCGCGGCGGAGCGGTGGAAGTTCGCGGCGTTTGCGGTGTCGTCGATGTGCCTCGCCGCCATCTGGTATCCGCTGTACGGGAACTGGGCATGGGGCGGCGGGTGGCTCTCGCAGCTCGGCGCCAACTTCAAGCTCGGGCACGGCTACTGCGACTTCGCGGGCTCGGGCGTGGTGCACGCCGTCGGCGGGCTCTCCGCGCTCGCGACCAGCCTCCTCATCGGACCCCGCATCGGGAAGTACACCAAGGACGGGAGGCCGAACGCGATGCCCGGGCACGACATCGTGCTCGTGCTCTGCGGGTGCTTCATCCTCGCCTTCGGGTGGTTCGGCTTCAACCCGGGGAGCACGCTCGGCGCCTCGGGCGCCGGCAACCTCCGCATCGGGTCGATCGCGGTCAACACGATGCTCGCCGGCGCCACGGGCTCGTTCGGCGCGATCCTCTACATGTGGATGCGCTACGGGAAGCCCGACGCGTCGATGAGCGGCAACGGCCTGCTCGCGGGCCTGGTCGCGATCACCGCCCCGAGCGGCTTCGTGAACCCCGTGGGATCGGTCATCCTCGGGTTCGTCGCCGGCGTTCTCGTCTGCCTGAGCGTCGAGTTCGTCGAGCGCGTGCTCAAGGTCGACGATCCGGTCGGGGCCATCTCCGTGCACGGCACGTGTGGCCTCTGGGGGGTGCTGTCCGTCGGGCTCTTCGCCGACGGGACCAGCAACTACGGCGGGAGCTGGAACGGCGTGGACGGCTCGGTGACCGGGCTCTTCTACGGCGACCCCGGCCAATTCGTGGCGCAGCTCGTCGGCTGCTGCACGCTCGTGGGGGTGATCTTCACGCTCGCCTACGTCTTCAACTGGGCGATCGACGTGCTGATCGGCCAGCGCGTCAGCGCCGACGCGGAGCTCGAGGGGCTCGACCTCCCCGAGATGGGCGCGCTCGGCTATCCGGAGTTCCAGCTCGTCACGCCGGGGCTCGGGCGCTCGGTCGAGATCGGAGGATAACGTCATGCTGGCACAGGTCCTCTTCGGGTTGGCGATCGTCGTGGCCTTCGTGCTAATCCAGGTGATCAAGCCGGGGAAGAGCCTCTTCGACCGGTGAAGGCCACTCGATGGTGCCGCACGAGCCGACGGCGCTGATCCGTGACACCCGGCGCGCGCTCGAGGTCGCCCAGCGCGACTTCGAGCGCGGGCATTTGCGGGAGACGATCGAAGTCCTCGAGCGGGTCGTGGCGGGCGGCGGCGGGACGGTCGCCGTGCACACCATGCTCGGCGTGGCCCACGCGCGCACGCGGCAGGTCGACCGCGCGTTCGACCACCTCGAGCGCGCGATAGCGCTCGATCCCGACGCGTTCGGCCCGCGCTGCGCGCTGGGCGAGCTGTACCTCCGTCTGTGCGTCGTCGAGCAGGGGCGCGCGCACCTCCGGCACGCGCTCGAGCTCGCATCGACGCCGGAGGAGCGCCGGTGCGTCCAGGCGCTGCTGCGCGAGGACCGGGAGCGCGACAAGCGGCGGGCCTACCGGCCGCACTTCTGGAAGCCGTTCTTCGGGGGGCGAAAGCGGTGAGGCCGACCGTCGCCGCGGTCGCCACGTCGGCCGTCCTGCTCCTCGCGTTCTTCCGGGCGCCGCTCGTCCCCGTCGCCATCGGGGCGGGGCTTGCCTGCGCGTGGTCGTGGTGGAGGGCGCGGCCCGGGCTGGCCCGCGGGCGGCGCTGAGCGCGGCCGGGGATCTCGGCGAGCTGCTGCCCGCGTGGAGCGCGCTCCCCTTCGCGGGCATGCTGCTCTCGATCGCGCTGCTGCCGCTCGCGGCGCCCGTGTTCTGGCACCGGCGGTTTCCCGCGGTGACCGCCGCGTGGATGGCGCTCACGGCGATCCCCTTCGTGGCCGCGTTCGGCGCGAGCGCCATGCACGAGCTCGCGCACGTGGCGGTGGCCGACTACCTGCCGTTCATCGTGCTGCTGGCGGCGCTGTTCACGATCGGCGGCGGCATCCACGTGCGGGGCTCGCTGCGCGCCACGCCCTGGGCCAACGCGGGCCTGCTCGCGATCGGCACGGCGCTCGCATCGTGGGTGGGCACCACGGGCGCGGCCATCCTCATGATCCGGCCGCTGCTGCGGGCGAACCGCGCGCGCCGGCACAAGGCGCACACGGTCGTGTTCTTCATCTTCCTGGTCGCCAACATCGGCGGCGCGCTCACGCCGCTCGGCGACCCGCCGCTCTTCCTCGGGTTCCTCCACGGCGTGCCGTTCTTCTGGACGTTCGGGCTCTGGCCCGAGGTGCTGCTCGTCGCTTGCCTGGTGCTCGGGGTCTACCTGCTCCACGACCTCCACTACTGGCGGCGCGAGGCCGCGCACGTGCGCGAGGCGCCCCCGGGGCCGCGCGAGGCGATCCGTATCGAGGGGTGGCAGAACTTTCTCTTCCTCGGCGGCGTGCTCGCGGCGGTGATCCTCTCGGGCACGTGTCGGCTGGGCGAGGTGCGGGTCCTCGGCGTCACGCAGCGCATCGAGAACCTGCTCCGCGACGGTGCCCTGCTGCTCATGCTCGCGGGCTCGTGGCTCACCACGCCGGCGCGCGTGCGCGCGGCCAACGAGTACTCGTGGGCGCCGATCCGCGAGGTGGCGATCCTGTTCGGCGGGATCTTCGCGACCATGATCCCGGCGCTCGCGATGCTGCGGGCTGGGGATCGCGGCGCGCTCGCCCTCGTGATCCGCGCCGTGCGCGACCCGGCGCACTTCTTCTGGGCGAGCGGGATCCTCTCGTCGTTCCTCGACAACGCGCCCACCTACTTGACGTTCCTCTCGACCGCGCTCGGGCGGCTCTATCCCGGGGCGCCCGAGGCGGCGGCCGTCCCGCGGCTCCTTGCCGAGCACCACGCATACCTGCGGGCGATCGCCACCGGCTCCGTGTTCATGGGGGCGAACACCTACATCGGCAACGCGCCCAACTTCATGGTGAAGGCCATCGCCGAGGAGGCGGGAGTGCCCATGCCGTCGTTCTTCGGCTACGTGCTGCGCTACAGCGTGCCGGTCCTCGTGCCCGTGTTCGGGATCGTCACGTGGGCGTTCTTCGCGGGTCCCGCCGGCTAGCTCAGGACGGCGCGTCCCGCAGCACGCAGGTCGTGGGCTCGTAGCCCATCGCCGCCACGCAGGCGTTGCAGTGCGTGCAGCCCGACTCCTCCGCGCGCCCCGCCGCGAACGCGTTCACCAGGTCCGGGCGGCGGATCAACGCGCGGCCGAGGGCGACGAACGCGAAGCCTTCCGCGATCGCGGCTTCCATCGAGGCGAGGCGGTTGAGGCCGCCGAGGAGCATCAGCGGTGTGGCGACGGCGGCGAGGAAGCGGCGCGCGTCGGGCGCGAAGAACGCCTCCTCGAAGGGCCAGTTGCGGAACATGAGCCGGCCGAGAACGCGCAGCGCCGTCCGGCGGACGAGGCTCGGGTCGCGCGCGAAGAGCGCCGGCAGCGGGCTCTCGCCGCGCATCAGGTACATCGGCGTCTTCCCCGTGTGCCCGCCGGTGAGCTGGAGGGCGTCGACGGTGCCGTCGGCCCCGAGCAGGCGGGCGACGGCGAGCGCGTCGGCGGGGACGAGCCCGCCCGGAAACCCGTCGTCCATGTTGAGCTTCGCGTAGACGGCCGCGCGATCGCCCGCGGCGGCGCGGACGGCGCGCAGGACGTCCCTCGGCAGACGCGCCCGGTTCTCGATCGAGCCGCCCCACCGGTCGCGCCGGCGGTTGTTGTACGGGCTCAGGAACTGGCTCAGCAGGTAGCCGTGGCCCACGTGGACCTCGAGCGCGTCGAACCCTGCCTCGACGGCGAGCGCCGCCGCGCGGGCGAAGTGCGCCACCACGCGCGCGATGTCGTCCTCGTCCATCGCCCGTGCCCACGTGCGCGCGTGCGCGCTGAACGTCGGGCTCGGGCCGAGCGGCCGCGTGCCCGTCGCGCGCGGGTCGGCGAACCAGCCGGCGTGCGCGAGCTGGATCGCGGCGCGCGCGCCCTCGTCGTGCATCGCGGCCGCGAAGCGACGCAGGCCGGGGAGCGCCTCCTCGCGCATCCAGATCTGGTCCGGGAACGTCCGCCCCTCCGGTGCGACCGCGCAGTACGCGAGCGTCGTCATCGCGACGCCGCCCGCGGCGAACGTGCGGTGCCACGCCACGAGCGGCTCGGTCACGAGGCCGCCGGCAGCGCGCGTCTCGTACGTCGCGGCCTTGACGACGCGGTTTCGCAGCTCGACGGGGCCCAAGCGCGCGGGCGTGAGCAGGCGCAGCGTCGCGGTCACGCCGGGACGGCCGTCCCCTCGTACGTCGCGGTGAGGAGGCGCGCGCCCTTCAGGTAGAAGCGATCGAGCGTCGCGATCCGGAATCCCGCGCGCGCGAAGAGGTCGTCGATCTCGCGGTCGACGTTGCAGCCGCCGGAGATGCATCGCCAGACGGGGTTGAGCCGCCGCTGCCACGCCCGCACACCCGCGTCGGGCGCGAGCCCGTGCTCGACGAAGAGGAGCTGCCCGCCGGGCGCGAGGACGCGGCGCATCTCGCTGAGCGCGCGCAGCGGCTCGGGGATGCTGCAGAGCACCCAGGTCGTGACGACGGTGTCGAACGACCCGCCGTCGAAGGGCAGCTCCTCCGCGGAGCGCTGCACGAGATCCACGGGGAACGAAAGGTCGCCCATCTTCCGCCGCGTCATCGCGACGAGCTTCGCCGACGGCTCGACGCCGACGAGCGCGGTCACGTCGCGCGAGTAGTAGGGCAGGTTGAGCCCCGAGCCGATGCCGACCTCCAGCACCCGCCCCCGCGCGCGCGGGACGACGACGGCACGGCGGCGCTTCGCCTCGGCGTTGCGCATCACGAGGTCGAGGAGCGGGGGAACGATCTGCTCGCGGTAGAAGCCCATCGGACGGTCTCGTGCGACGGTTGCACGGCGCGGTCGGCTGACGCAACCTGCCGTGGGCTTCGAAAGCCCCCTGGCTATCGCGCGGGCGGGGTGGCAGAACCGTCGCGTGACCACCGCCGAGGCCACGGCGCGCATGGAATGGGGCGACTGCTGGCTCGCGCCCGGGCCGCTTTCGGCCGAGCTCGCGGCCGAGGTCAGGCGGAGCACCGGCGGCGTCCTCCCGGGGTGGGCGCCGCGGCTCGCCGCCGTGCCGTGGGTGGTGCGGGCGAAAGCGCGCTTCGTCGGGGCGCGGTTCGCGCACATGCCGCCCGCGCTCGACCGCTGGATCGCGCTCGTGGTGAGCCAGGACAACTCGTGCCGCTACTGCTACGGGGTGACGCGCGCGCTCCTCAAGGTGCTGGGCTACGGCGACGCGCAGATCGACCGCATCGAGCGCGACGTGCACCTCGCCGACATGACCCGCGCCGAGCAGGCGGCGCTCGAGTTCGCGCGCAAGGTCTCGCACGCGAATCCGCGTCCGACGCCCGGCGAGCGCGAGCGGCTCGTGCAAGCCGGCTGGGCCCCGGCGGCGATCGGGGAGATCGCCTACGCGGCGGCGTCGGCGGGATTCCCCAATCGCATCGCGACGGCGTTCGCCATCCCGCCCGAGCCGCTCGAGCGCTGGGCCGAGCACCCGCTCGCCCGGCTCCTGCGCCCGCTGCTCGCGCTCAAGCTTCGCGCCCGGCCGGCGGCGCCGCTGCCCGCGCCGCCGCCCGAGGGGCCATGCGCCGACATCGTCGCCGCGCTCGGCGACTCGCCCGGAGCCCACGCGCTGCGGGCGGCGATCGACGACGCGCTCGCGTCGCCGGTCCTGCCGCGGCGCACGAAGCTGCTCGTGCTGGCCGTCGTGGGCCGCGCGCTCGGCTGCCTGCGCTCGGAGGCCGAGGCGCGGGCCGAGCTCGGGGCGCTCGGGATCGAGCCCGCCGCGCTCGAGCGGGTGCTCGCCAACCTGGGCGGGCCCGAGCTCGACCGGCGCGAAGCCGTGCTCGTGCCTTTCGCGCGCGAGACCGTCCGCTACCAGGCGAGCGTGCTGCAGGGCCGGGCGCGCGCGCTTGCGGACGCGCTCCCCGTCGCGGAGGTGATCGAAGCCGTCGGGATCGCGTCGCTCGCCAACGTGGTGGCGCGGCTGAGCATCCTCCTCGACCGGTGCTGAGCGCCGCGCTCGCCGGGGTAGTCGTCGCCGTCGCCGCGGTGGCCTGGCGGCTCTTTGGGCGTGCGCGCGAGCTCCAGCGGCGGCTCGAGGGGGCGTCGCGCGAGCTCGAAGCGCTGCAGCATGCGTTCGCCCGCTTTGCGCCGTCGGAGGTGGTGGAGCGCATCATCGCCCAGGGCATCTCGACGCGCTCGGAGACGAAGGAGGTGACGGTCCTGTTCGCCGATCTCGTGGGATTCACGCGCGTCGCAGAGGAGCTACCGCCGGATCGCCTGGTGGCGCTCTTGAACGGCTACTTCGCCGCGATGGCCGAGGTCGCCGCCGCGCACCGCGGCCACCTCGCCAAGTTCATCGGTGACGGCTTTCTCGTCCTCTTCGGCGCGCTCGAGCCCAATCCCTGGCAGACGAACGACGCGGTGCACGCGGCGCTCGCGATGCGCGCGGCGCTCGCCGCCTACAACGCGCGCCTGCGTGCCGACGGGCTGCCCGCGCTCACGGCCGGGATCGGCATCCATCGCGGCCCGGTGGTCGCGGGCTTGATCGGCAACGCCGCGCTGGTGGAGTACGGCGTGATCGGGCGTACCGTGAACGTCGCCGCGCGCGTCGAGGGGCTCACGCGCCTGCACGCGACCGACGTGCTCGTCACCGAGGCGGTCGCCGCGCACCTCGACGCCCGCTTTCGGCTCCGGCGCATGCCGCCGGCCGAGGTGAAGGGCATCCCCGAGCCGGTGGTCACGTTCGCCGTCGACGGGTTCGAGGCGTAGCGAGGCGGGTCAGCGCGTGAACGCGATCGGCTGCCCGCAGGCGCTGCCGCCGGCGTTGTAGTCGTAGACGAGGCGGCCGCCGTAGTCGGCGCCCTTCGTCAGGACGGCGAGCAGGACGAGGAGGCCCACGGCGAAGAGGACGCGGCCCCGCCGCGGCGCGGGCCGTGCGAGGAGCGCCCAGGCGGCGAGGAGGAGGGCGAGCGCCGTCGTTCCGAGCATCCACCGCTCGTGGACGTCGAGCAGCCGCTCGCGGACCGTCGGGTCCACCATGACCCCCTCCATCGCGTAGAGGCCCGTCGCCGCCGCGACGGCGCCGGCCGCCGTGCCGAGCACGAGAAGCCAGAGCCCCGTCCACGCGAGCGACTCCCGCCGGGTGAGCGCGGCGAGGAGGTAGAGCAGCGCTGCCGCCGGCAGGAGCGCGAGCGGAAAGTGGACGACGAGCGGATGCAGGTTCTGGAGATGGGCCGCGCCGGGCAGGACCGCGTCGAGCACGCGCCGCTACTTCACCGACTCGACGGCGAGGAAACTCGTGCCGCCCTTCGTGTAGGCGTGCCCGGTGACGGTAGCCTGCTCGCCCATCTTGTTCACGACGTCCTCGGGGAGCGCCGTCTTGTCCTTGTTCGGCAGGAGCACGTAGAGCTTGTCCGTCCCCTTCTCGACGAGGCCGACGGGGATGCCCTTTCTCGCGCAGTCGAGACCGCACTGGCGGTGGCTCGCGCCACGCGCGCCCATCGCCGTGTAGCAGAACGTGTCGACGACCTCCCCGGTGACCGACACGTCCTTCTGGCCCCCCTTTTCGTCTGCCCGCGCCGGCTGCGCACCGAGCGCCAGCACGAGCCCCAGGGCTGCCACGATCGTCACTCTCGTCATGAGTCACCTCCGTCTCGGCGCCCGCAGCACTGCGCGGGCGGCTGTGGTTCGAGGATCGTGATCCGTGCGAGCACGCGCGCCACCAGCCGGTCGCAGCGCGTGAGGCCGAAGTCGAACGCTTCGCGCACCACGCCGTCCACCTGCCGCGCGAGCGCCTCCCGCAGGAGCCGGCGCGCCCGATGGAGCCGCGTCTTCACCGTCTCCTCGGGGATCGCCAGGCACGCCGCCGTCTCGCTCGTCGACATGTCCTCGATCGCGCGCATGACGAACACGGCGCGGTAGGGGACCGGCAGCGCCTCGATCGCCGCCTCGAGGATGCCGGCGAGCTCCCGGCTCGCCGCCCGGCTCTCGGGGCTGCTCGACGTGCATGGAGCCATCGCCTCCTCGATCGCGCCGTCTTGGGCGTCGGCAAAGCGCCCGGCGCGGCGCGCGCGCGAGAGCGCCTCGTGAACGGCGATGCGGGTGAGCCAGGTGGCGAAGCGGGCGTGTCCGGCGAACTGGTCGAGGTGCGCGTAGGCGCGGACGTAGGCCTCCTGCATGACGTCCTCGGCCTCGTCCGGCCCGACGATCGCGCGCGCCGTGCGGTAGAGCCGGCGGTTGTACCGGCGCATGACCACCTCGAAGAGCGCCGTCTCGCCGGCGCGCACGCGCCCGACGATCTCCTCGTCGGAAAGCTCCCGTGCGCGGCCGACGACCCTCGCTGCCACGTTCTCCATGGCGCCCGCCTCCGATATGGAGTCGCGGCGGGGAAAAAGGTTCCCGCCGGGGCGTCGGGTGGTCACCCGATCACCCCCTCCGCCCGCAGCGCCGCGCGCTCGGCGTCGTCCATGCCGAGCAGGTCGCGCAGCACCTGGTCGGTGTGCTCGCCGAGCAGCGGCCCGGGGCCTGCGACCGCCGCCGGGGTGTCGGAGAGCAGGAACGGCGGCCCGTCGAGGCGCACGCTGCCGCCCTCGGGCGTGGGCACGTCGACGAAGTGGCCGCGGGCGGCGAGCTGCGGGTCGCGGGCGCAGAGATCGCGGGCGTCGGCGACGCGGCCCGCGGCGACGCCGGCGTGTTGCAGCAGCGCCATCGCAGCGTCGGCGTCCTGCGTACGGGTCCACGCCGCGACGTGGCGGTCGATCTCCGCGGCGTGGGCGACCCGATCCGCGCACGTGGCGAATCGCGGATCGCGCGTCCACGGCGGGTTCCCGAGGGCCGCCGCGAACCGCCGCCACTCGGCGTCGTCGAACACCGTGATCGCGAGCCAGCGGTCGTCGCCGGCGCAGGGATAGACCCCATGGGGCGCGGCCGGGCCTTCCTGTGAGGCATTGCCCGTGGGCGCCGAGGCGCCGCCTGCCGCGCGCGCGAGCAGCTCGGGGCCGACCAGGCTCGCCACCACCTCGAGCTGCGAGAGGTCGACGCACTGCCCGCGCCCGGTGCGGCGGCGCTGCCAGAGCGCGGCGAGCACGGCGAGCGCGGCTAGGTTGCCGGCGGCGAGGTCCGAGTACGAGTAGCCGAAGCCGGCGGGGGCGTGGCCGGGCTCGGCCATAAGGAGCGTGTAGCCCGCGAGCGCCTGGAGGGTCGGGCCGTAGCTCACGTGGTCGCGCGCGGGGCCGGTGAGCCCGAAGCCCGTCATGCGCACGGAGATCACGTCGGGCCGCAGCGCCGCGAGCGCCGCGTGGTCGAGCCCCAGGTTCGGCATCACGCGCGCGCTGAAGTTGTCGATCACGACGTCCGCGTGCGGGACGAGCCGGCGGACGAGGTCCAAGCCGCGCGGGCGGTTCAAGTCGATCACCACGCTGCGCTTGCCGCGCATGAGGCTCCCCGAGAGCCCGCCGCGCCGGTCGCCGAAGTCGGCCGCGCCGGGGCGCTCGATCTTGAGCACGTCGGCGCCGAGATCGGCGAGGATGCGGGTGGCCACCGGCCCGGCGACGACCCAGGTGAAGTCGAGCACCCGCACGCCGGCGAGCGGGCGCGTCATCCGGCCGAGAGCTTCCACCCCCGGTCGGCGACGATCCGCTCGGCGATGCGGGTCTTCACCGCGATCGTCCGGATCGGGAAGAACGGCACGAGCCGCTCGAGGCGGGCGAGGTGCCCGCGCAGCTCCTCGTCGGTCGCCGCCTCGTTGGCGAGGAGCCGGCGCGCCCCGTCGGCGACGCGGTCGACGGCCGAGGCGGCGAAGACGTGGGCCATGTCGCGCTGCACCGCCGTTGCCTCCTCGCCGAGGCGCTGGACGAGCGCGACCGTGCGCGCGAGCGTGCTGTCGGTCGCGTAGAGGTCGATCGTCATGTTGGCGAGGATCTCCAAGTGCTGCTGCTTGGTCTTGAGCGACGCCAGCTCGCGCTCGACCATGACCTTCACCGTGTACGCCACCACCCGCCGCGCCATGTCCACCGCGTGGCGCTCGCGGGCGAGCGGCCCCTCGGGCCCCGGCGGCCGCCGGCTCTCGTCGTCGATCTCGGCGGCCACCCGGCGCACGAAGTCCAGGTAGGGGAGCCGGCTCTGGCCGACGCGCTTGAGCAGCGTCGCGGGGATGATGAGCCGGTTGATCTCGTTCGTCCCCTCGAAGATGCGGTTCACGCGCGAGTCGCGGTAATGCCGCTCGATCGGGTAGTCCTCGGTGAAGCCGTAGCCGCCGAGGATCTGGAGCGACTCGTCGGCGACGAAGTCGAGCGTCTCGGTGCCGAAGACCTTCGTGATCGAGTCCTCGATCGTGTACTCCTCGATCGCTTCTTCGATCACGCGCCGGTCGTAGTCGGCGGCCGCGGGATCGAGCCCGGCGATCGCGGCGTCCATCAGCGCGGCGGTGCGGTAGCTCTGCGAGTCGGCGGCGTAGATGCGGGTGGCCATATCGGCGATCTTCCGCTGGATCATGCCGAAGCTCGTGATCGGCTGGCCGAACTGCGTGCGCTCGCTCGCATAGCGGACCGCGGCGTCCAGGCACTCCTTGGCGACGCCGACGGCGCCCGCGCCGAGCTTGAAGCGGCCGATGTTGAGGATGTTGAACGCGATCTTGTGCCCCTGCCCGACGGCGCCGAGCACGTTCTCGACCGGCACGCGCGCCTTCTCGAGGATGAGCTGGCGCGTCGAGGAGCCGCGGATGCCGAGCTTCTGCTCCTCGGGTCCCGTCGACACGCCGGGGAAGCCGCGCTCGACGAGGAAGGCCGTGAAGTGCTCGCCGTCGACCTTGGCGAACACCGTGAAGAGATCCGCGAACCCGGCGTTGGTGATGAACTGCTTGACGCCGGTGAGCTCGTAGTGCTTCCCATCGGCGGTCTTCACCGCCGTGGTGCGCGCCGCGAGCGCGTCGCTGCCCGACCCGGGCTCGGTGAGCGCGTACGCGGCCAGCATCTCGCCGCTGGCGAGCTTCGGCAGGTAGCGCTGCTTCTGCGCCTCGGTGCCGTAGTAGAGGAGCGGCAGCGTCCCGATGCCGGTGTGCGCGCCCCACGACACGCTGAACGACGCGCACTTCGCCGAGCGCTCGGCGATGAGCAGCGACGTGGTCTTCGAGAGCCCGAGGCCGCCGTAACGCTCGGGGATGTCGACCATCAGGAGCCCGAGCTGCCCGGCGCGCTTCAAGAGCGCCGGCATCACCCCCGGCTTCTTGGCCTCGATCTCGGCCAGACGGGGGAGCACCTCGCCGGTGACGAAGTCCTCGGCCGTGCGGGCGTAGAGGAGCTGCTCCTCGGTGAACTCGGTGACCGTGAAGCGCGGGTCGTCGAGTGGCGCGATCAGGAAGCTGCCGCCCCGCGGTGCATCGGTTGTCTCCATCAAATCAAGATTTCACACTTTGCCGCGGGAATCCAGCCACGCCGCCCGCACCTCCGCGGCGTCCTCCCCGACGAGCGGGGGGCGCCCGGGCGCGGTCCAGCCCGCCAGGCGAAACGGCGGCCCGGGATACGGTACCGTGCGCCCCAGCTCGGGGTGCTCGATCGGCACGAAGAAGCCGCGGGCGGCGAGCTGCGGGTCGCGCAGCAGCGCCTCGGGCGGCCGCACCGCCGCGTAGGGGATGCGGCGGAGCTGCGCCCCCTCGCAGAGCTCCGTGACCGTGTAGCGCGCGGCCCAGGCGTCGAGCGCGGCAAACACGTGCTCGGCGCCGTCGCGGCGGCGTTCCACGCTCTCCCACCCGGGATCGGCGAGATCGCCCGCCATGCCGTCGGCGCGCATCCACTCGACGAGCGACGTCCAGTCCCCCACCGTGCAGTGCAGCACCGGCCCGTCGCGGCAGCGGCCGACGCGGAAGAAGCGCGTCCAGTGGAGCGTGCCCTGCCGGCGCGCGACGAGCCCCGACTGGTGGAACTGTCCGGGCACGTGCTCGAGCGACGCCGCCACCGCCGCCTGCACGCTCACGTCGATGTGCTGCCCGCGACCGGTCGCCTCGCGGGCGATGAGCGCGCTCACGATCCCGATCGCCGCGAACGCCGAGGCCTGATGGTACGCCTGGAGACCGAGCGCGCGCAGCGGCGGGCCGTCGGGGTGGCCGTTCACCGCGAGCATGCCGCCCATCGCCTCCGCCACCGTATCCGACGCGCGCCAGTCGCGATAGGGGCCCGTCTGCCCGAAAGGCGTGATCGAGGCGACGACGAGGTGCGGATGGCGCGCGGCGAGGGCGGGCCCGGCGCCCGGCGGGCCCGTCTCGATCACCACGTCGGCGCGCGCGAGGAGCTGCTCGAGCTCCGCCGCACCGGCCACGATCGAGCGCTTGCCGCGGGCGTAGAACCAGAAGAACACGCTGCGCGCCGGATCGGGCGCGTCCTCCCAGAACGGCGGGATCGCCCGCAAGGGGCTCCCGCCCGGCGGCTCGACGAGCACCACGTCGGCGCCGAGATCGGCGAGGAGCCGGCCGCAGAGCGCGCCCGCGCGGTCGGCGAGGTCGAGGACGCGCAGGCCCGCGAGCGCGCCGGTCATCGGAGCGCGACGAAGAGGTCGCGCGCGGCGTCGTCGGTGAGGCGCGAGACGCTCGTCACCCGGTCGCTCAGCGCGGCGAGCGTCCCCGCGCGTCCCCCGCCGCCAACGTCGATCAGTACCGAGAAGAGCGCGAAGCCGAGCCGGGCTTTCTCCCGCCGGAAGCGCGCGAGCCACTCGGGCGAGACGTCGCACTCGCCGTCGGTGATGAGCACGACGTCGCCGCGCTGCCAGCGCGCAGCGCCGAGGGCCGCGACGGCGGCGCCGAGCGGCGTCTCGAAATCGGTGCCGCCCCCGGGAAAGTACTCGGCCAAATCGAGCGCGCGGTCGGCGTGCACGGCGTGGTGCGCGCGCGGGTTCAAATCGAGCGTGAAGAGCGGCGTGTCGGCGGCCGCGAAGCACACGAAGCGGAAGAGGCGGCGCTGCCGGCGGGCGATCTCGAGCAGCGTCAGCGCCACGGCCTTGGCCCAGATCTCCTTCTCGCCCACCATCGACGACGACCCGTCGACGCAGACGATCATCGGCCCGCGGCCGGTCTCGGCGCCGCGCAGCCGGTAGACGAGCAGGCTGCCTTCGACGAGCCGGCGCTGGAAGTCGCGCCGCAGGAGCGGATGGCGCAGCGCGAGCAGCTCGGGCGGGAGCAGCCGCCCGGGATCGTCGCCCCTCTCGACCGCGTGCACCTCGGCGTTCGCGCGCTCGAGCGTGCGGCGGCGAAGCGCCAGCGCCTGTGCGCGCATGCGGCCGACGAGCGCCGAGAGCCGCCGCAGCTTGGGGTTGGTCGCGAGCCGCCGGCCGAGCTCGATCTGTCGCGCCGGCGAGAGCCGGCCGCCGGCGCCGACGCCGGTGCCCCAGGCGCGCGCCTCCGCCGCGACGTCGGCGAGCTGCGGGACGAGCTCGGCGGCGGCCGCGGGCAGCGTCGCGCGGGCGCGCGCCGGCATCTCGCCGAGCCGCTGCGCGACGTTCTGCGCCTTCTGCCGCAGCCGCGCCTCGGCGACCCGGGCGGCGTGCGCCGCGTCCTCGCGCGCGGCGCGCGGGGCGTCGGCGAGCGCGTCCACGTCCTCGCCGCGGCGGCGCAGCTCGTCTTCCTGCCGCGCGAGGTCCCAGAGGTCGAGGAGGTCGCCGCGGGGTACCAGCCGCTCGGCGCGCAGGGCGTCCAGGACGCGGGTGCCGAGGAGGAGTGCGCCGAGCCCGGCCTGCGCTTCGTCGAGCTGGGTCTCGGCGCGCAGCGCGGCGAGCGCGGGGTGGCCGTCGAGGGTCGAGAGCAGCGCGCGGTTGAACGCGGCCGCGGGCGCCACCTCGTCCGCGGCGCGCAGGCGCGGATCGAGCTTGAAGAGCAGGCAGAAAAGGTCCTCGAGGAGCTCGCGGAAGCAGGGCACGAGTGCGCCGCCGCGCCCGGCCAGCTCGGCGAGCGCGGGCGTCGCGTCGAGCAGCTCGGCGAAGGCGCTGCGGTCGTAGGCGTCGCTCGCCACCCAGCAGTGCTGCCGGGGCGGGATCAGGACCGTCCGCGCCATTCACAGCCGCGCCAGCATCTCCTGCTGGATCCGGACGATCTCCGCCCGCAGCGTCTCGGCGCCGTCGACGGGCCGTCCCTCGCCACGCGCGCGGGCGAGGATATCGTCGACCTTGCCGAGGATGCTGCGCACCTTGGTGTGCGCCTCGACCGCCGCGCGGGCGCGCTCCTCGCGCGTCTCCCAGTCGCGCAGCGCGTAGTCGCGCAGCTCGCGCGACTGGAAGAGGAGCGCCCGCACCTCGTCCTCGTAGCCGCAAAGACACTCGCGCACGGCTTCCTGCACCGCCGTCCGCTCGGCGGGGTCGCGCCAGAGCACGTGGACGAGGAAGGCGACGTCGTCGTCGCCGACCGCGTCGCGGCCGGCCAGGTAGGCATGCCCGCGCAGCACGCTGAGCGCCTGCGCCCAGCGGCGGTCGGAGGCCACCACGCCGCGGCGGCCGAGCTCGCGGCGCAGCGCCGTGATCGCCCGCAGCACGTGCCCCGGGATCGGCAGCGCGGCGGCCTCGGCCCGCGCCGCGTCGAGCTCGGCGAGCGTGAGCGTCGTGCGCGCCTCGGGCGGCTTCGCCTGCAGCAGCTTGAGGAACCGGAAGTCCTCGCTGATGTAATCCACCACGAACCGCAGGAGGAAGCGGTCCTGGAGCGCGAGCAGCTCGTCGTCCTCGGGCAGCTCGTTGGCCGCCCCGAAGAGCGCGAGCAGCGGCACGCGCACGACCTCGCGGCCGTTGTGGAAGCGGCGCTCGTTCATCACGCCGAGGATCGTGTTCAGGATCGACGAGCTGCCCTTGAACACCTCGTCGAGGAACGCGACGTGGGCCTCGGGCAGCTTGTGGGTCGTGAGCCGGCGGTAGTCGTCCTGCTCGAGGGCCTTCAGGCTCACCGCCCCGAACAGCTCCTCGGGAGTCGTGAAGCGGGTGAGCAGCCACTGGAAGTAGGTCGCCCCGGCGACGCGCCGGCAGACCTCGTCGGCGAGCATCGACTTGGCCGTGCCCGGCGGCCCGATCACCAGCACGTGCTGCCCGGCGAGCAGCGCGACGAGCGCCCCGTCGATCAGCTCGGCGCGCTCGAGGAAGAGCTGCTGCAGCTCCTCGCGGATCGTGCGCAGCCGCTCGCGAGGCGCGGACACGGGGCGAGGATAGAGACGCCCCGCGCGCCTCGCAACCGAGCCGGGCCTCGGGCATAGTAGGGGACCCATGCCGACCGGGAAACGCAGCGCGCTCGCGACCCGCAGGCCCCCGCGCCGCCGCCGGAGCCTCGCGGCCGACCTGCTGCCCCGGCTCGAGGCCGAGACCGGCCTCACGCGCGAGGAGACCTTCGTACGCGAGATGATCGAGACGTCTCTCAAGCTCCTGCGCGACGGCACGAGCCTCGGGGACATCAAGGTCCTCAACGGCGCGCTGCGCGAGCTGCGCTACGCGTTCAAGGTGTTCGCGCCCTACCGGCATCTGCGAAAGGTCGCCGCCTTCGGCTCCGCGCGCACGCGACCGGAGACGCCCGAGTACCGCGCGGCGCACGATTTCGCACACCGCATCGCGGCCGAGGGGTTCATGCTGATCACCGGCGCGGGCGGCGGCATCATGCGCGCCTACCAGGAGGGCGCCGGCCGCGAGCGCAGCTTCGGGGTCAACATCCGCCTGCCGTTCGAGCAGGAGCCGAACGAGTTCATCCGCGACGACCCGAAGCTGGTGACGTTCCGCTACTTCTTCACCCGCAAGCTGGTGTTCCTCAAGGAGGCCGATGCGGTCGTGCTCTTCCCCGGCGGCTTCGGCACGCACGACGAGGGTTTCGAGTCGCTCACGCTGGTGCAGACCGGGAAGAGCAAGCCGATGCCGATCGTCTTCCTCGACGCCCCACGCGGGACGTACTGGAAGACGTGGCGGCGCTACGTCGAGGATCACCTCCTGCGCCGCGGTCTCGTGTCAGATGAGGACATGAGCCTCTTCAAGGTGACCACCTCGGTCGATGCGGCCGTGCAGGAGATCCGCGACTTCTACCGCGTCTACCACTCGTCGCGGAACGTCGGCGAGCGCTTCGTGATCCGGCTCGGCCGCCCGCTCGCTCCCGGCCTCGTGCGCGCGCTCGCGCACGAGTTCGCCGACATCGTCGTCTCGGGCACGATCGAGCAGGGCGACGCGCTCGCCGAGGAGCGCCAGCAGGAGCCGCAGCTCGCCGCGCTGCCGCGCCTCGTGTTCCACTTCAACCGCTCGAGCTTCGGCCGGCTCCGCCAGCTCATCGACCGCGTCAACCGTGACGGCTGACGCGCCGGGCCGGCTCATCCTCGTGCGCCACGGCGAGAGCGAGGGCAACCGCGAGCGCGTCTTCACGCGCCATCCCGACGTGCCGCTCACCGGCCTCGGCCGCCGCCAGGCGCGCACCGCCGCGGCCTTCATCGCCGGGCGCTTCGCGCCCGTGCGCCTCGTGAGCAGCCCGTTCCTGCGGGCGCGCGAGACGGCCGCGGAGCTGGGGGACGCGCTCGGCCTCGCGGTGGAGGTCGAGCCCGATCTCCACGAGCGCGGCTACGGAACGCTGGCCGGCCGGCCCTACGACGAAGCGCGCGCCGCGGGCGAGTACGACCCCGCGACCTTCTGGCTCTGGCGCCCGCCGGGCGGCGAGACGCTGGTCGACGTGGCCCGGCGTGCCGGGGCGGCGCTCGACCGGATCGCCGCCGCGAGCCCGGCCGCGGACGTGGTGGTGGTGAGCCACGGGGGCGTGATGATGGCGCTCTGGCAGCACGTGACCGGCGAGTGGACGCGCGCGGCGCTCGTGCCGAACGCGGGCCTGATCGTCGTCGCGCACGCGGGCGGCGCCTGGGCGGGCGCGGAAATCGTCGAGTCGGCGTGATGCGCCCCGCGCTCCACGTGGATCCGCCGCTCGCGCGCATCCCCGCCGCGCTCGCAGCCGCCGGCGTCGCGTGCTTCCAGACGACGCTCCGCGATCCGCAGCGCTTCGGGGCGACCGGGGTGCCCGACGCGGAGGACCAAGCCGCGTACCGGACCGCGGCGGCCGCCGCCCCCGCGCCGCTCTGGGGCATCGTGCACGGCTCGCTGCTGGTGAACCTGGCCTCGCCCGAGGGCCGCATCCGTAACGCCTCCGTGTCGAGCCTGCTCGGCGACCTCCGCCTCGCCGCCGAGCTCGGCCTCGCCGGCGTCTGCTTCCACGCGGGCTACGCCCGCGGCCACGCGAGCCGTGACGCGGCGCTGGCGCAGGCCGCGCGCAAGCTCGCGGGAGTCCTCGAGCAGGGGCCCACGGGTGTCGCGGTGGTGGTGGAGAACGCCTGCGAGGGGACCGAGCTCGGCGTCGAGCTGGGCGAGGTGGCCGGTCTCGTCCGCGATCTGGGCGCGCCGCCCGCGCGGCTCGGCGTGCTCGTCGACACCTGCCACCTTCACGCGGCGGGCTTCGACCTCTCCGGCGCGGGCGCGGGCGAGCGGCTCGCCGACGCGCTCGCGCGCGCGGAGCTCCTCGAGCGGCTCGTCGGCTTTCACTTGAACGACTGCCAGGGCCCGGCCGGCTGCCGCCGCGACCGGCACGCGGCGCCGGGCGAGGGCACGATCGGCGAGGGGCTCGCGTCGATCGCGAGCCACCCGGCGTTCGCCGCAGCGCCCGCGATCCTCGAGGTCGGACCCGAGGCGGCCGCGCGCGGCCTCGCCTGGCTCGCCCGCGAGGCGGGATCGAAGATCGTTCCTTGACGTCCGCGCGGTGCACATGCTTGAGAGTAGAGGAGGTGGCTGCGATAATCCCGCGGCATGCGTCCCGGGGTCGGAGGCCCGTAGCGGAGGGAGGATGAGGGGCTGGTGCGCAGGGATCGTGCTCGCGCTCGTCGCCGGGACGGCGCGGGGCGCGGCGGCGCCGTCGCTCACCGCGCGCGCGGCGATCGCGATGGACGCCGGGACCGGCGAGGTGCTCTACGAGCGCGCGGCCGACCAGCCGCTGCCGCCGGCGAGCACCACCAAGGTGATGACGGCCATCCTCGCGCTCGAGAGCGGCCGGCTCGACGAGGACTTCACGGTGAGCTCCTTCGCCGCCGAGACCGCGCCGTCGAAGATCAACCTCAAGCCGGGCCAGCGCATGCGGCTGCGGAACCTGCTCTACGCCGTGCTCCTCAACTCGGCCAACGACGCGGCCGAGGTGGTGGCCGAGGGGCTCGCGGGCTCGCAGGAGGCGTTCGCCGCCCGCATGAACGCCAAGGCGCGGGCCATTGGCGCCGCGACCGCCCACTTCGAGAACCCGCACGGGCTCACCGCCGAGGGGCACGTCGCCAGCGCGCGCGACCTGGCGCTGATCTTCCGCTATGGGCTGCGCATCCCGCTGTTCCGCGAGATCCTGAGCACGCGCACCGTCGCGGTGCCGGTCGACGCGCCGCGGATGCGCCTGGTCGCGCTGCACTCCCACAATCGCCTGCTCACGGCCAGCCCCTACCCCGTGATCGGCAAGACGGGCTACACGGTCCCGGCCCGCCGCTGCTTCGTGGGCGCGACCGATCACGACGGCCGCGAGGTCGTGATCGCGCTGCTCGGCTCGAGCGACCTCTGGGGCGACGCCCGGCGGCTGCTCGCGTGGACCTATGGGCGGGACGATCGGCCCCCGCTCGTGATGGCGAGCATGGTGCCGTTGCCCCGCTTCCACCACCGCCGCCACGTGCGGCCGGCCGCGGCCGCCGACGAGGGCGCGGAGCCCGCGGCGCGCGTCGAGCACGCGGTCTTCTCCGTGCAGGTCGGCCCCTACCGCAGCCGGCGCCAGGCCACGGCGGCGCGGCTCAGGCTCGCGAGCCGGGGCTACAGCGCCGAGCAGGCCGGCCGCGTGCTCCGGCTCGGCCGCTTCTCGAACCGCTCACGCGCGAGCACGCTGGCGCAGCGGCTGCGCCTCAGCGGCTACCGCTCGACGATCGTCTCGCTGAACTGACCGGGCGCTGCGGCGGGGTGAACGAGAGCCGCCGGGCGGCCCGGGCGCGGTGGCGCTCGAGCGCGAGCGCGATCAGGCGGTCGACCACCGCCGCAAACGGCATGCCGGTCGCCTCCCAGAGCTTGGGGAACATGCTGCCCGGCGTGAACCCGGGGAGCGTGTTGATCTCGTTCACCAGGACGCGGCCGGTGCCGTCCTCGAGGAAGAAGTCGACGCGGGCGAGGCCCGCGCAGTCGATCGCGCGAAACGCGCGCACGGCGAGCTGCTGCATCGCCGCCGCCGTCTCGGCCGGCAGCGGCGCGGGGATGACGATGCGCGCACCGGCCTCGACGTACTTGTCGGCGTAGTCGTAGAACTCGTGCGAGGGCACCAGCTCGCCCACCACCGACGCCGCCGGCGTCTCGTTGCCGAGCACGCCGCACTCGAACTCGCGCGCCGCAACCGCTTCCTCGACCACGACCTTGGGGTCGTAGGCCGCCGCCTCGGCGAGCGCCGCGCCGAGCTCCTCCGGGCCGTGGACCTTCGTGATCCCCACCGACGAGCCCAGGTTCGCGGGCTTGACGAAGCAGGGATAGCCGAGATCCGCCTCGATCCGCGCGCGGAGGCCGGCGGCGTCCTCGGTCGCCGGGCGCGCGACCAGCCAGCGGCACACGGGGATGCCGGCGTCGCGGAAGATCGCCTTCATCGCCGCCTTGTCCATACCGACGGCGGAGGCGAGCACGCCGGCGCCGACGTAGGGGATGCCGGCCAGCTCGAGGAGGCCCTGCACGGTGCCGTCTTCCCCGTACGTGCCGTGGAGCACCGGGAAGACCACGTCGAGCGGCACGGTGGCGCCGCCGCCGAGCGGCACGAGCGCGTGCCGCATCGGGTCGGCCGCGGCCGTCACCTCGACGCCGTGGTCGGGCATCGGCGCGAGCGCCTGCTGCGCCTCCTCGAGGAGGCGCAGGGTCTCGATGCCGGTCCGCCAGCGGCCGTCCTTGCCGATGGCCACCGGCACGACCTCGTAGCGCGCGGGGTCGAGCGCGCGGATCACCCGCCAGGCCGAGCGGAGCGACACCTCGTGCTCGCCCGACCGTCCCCCGAACAGCACCCCCACCCGCAGCCGCGCCGTCATCGCCCGCCGCCTCCTCTCGGGACCGACCGCATCAGCGTCCTGCTCGACTTCTGGCACCGCCGCTTGGGGTTTACAAGCCGGGCGCGCGTGGCCCGAAAAAGTGCCGTGCTCTATCTTTTCTGCTTGACAGCGCCCGGCGACGTTCTGTAAAAGGACGCCGCTGTCGAGATCGTTCGCGTCGTCCGGCGAAACCCCTCCCCAGCCGATCCGATGCTCTGTGGTCCTCGTCCGCCGTCTGTGGCGGGCGTGTGTCCGCTGGGCGTGGGGCAGCAGCCGGCGGCGCGGGCGATGAGGAGGAGGCGACCGGAGCTGGGGTTCTCCCCAGCTGTTCACAGTGGTGTGATGGCAGGACGCTGCGGCAGGGGCCCGGGGACAGGGTGGAAGCGATCGAGGTGGGGGGCGCTTGGCGCAGAGGTCGGGTCGCGGGAAGACGGCTGCTCGTTCCCGGGTCCCTGACCGCAGCGTCCTGCTCCGGTCAGCCCCCGGCCGCCTCGAGCCGCGCGGGGTCGATCGGCTGCCCGTGGGAGAACTCGACCTGGTTGCCGTCGGGGTCGAGCACGATGCAGAAGTAGCCCACGACGGGTCCGGCGTACGCCGGCTCGCGCAGGAGCACGCCCTCGCGCCGTGCCGCCGCCGCTGCGGCGTCGACCTCCTCGCGCGAGGCGAGCGCGAAGCCCAAGTGCTGGAGCGTCGAGGGCGCGGGCGGCGCAGGCCCGGCCGCCTCGAAGCAGACGAGCACGAACGTGGGATGCTCGGGGCGCTCGCTGAGCCACACGACCCGCGTCCCGTCGTGCTCGGTGCGGTCGTGGACGACGTGGAGGAGCGCGTGGCGGCGGTAGAAGGCGATCGTGCGCTCGAGATCGCGGACGCCGAGCGCGATGTGGGTGAGCACCGGCTTCATGCGAGCTTGGCCGCCACCGCGTCGGCCAGCAGCTCGGCGAAGGCCCGGCGCAGCTCCGGCAGCTCGCAACCGGCGGCGGCGGGGTGCCCGCCGCCGCCGAGCGCCTGCGCGAGCCGGGAAAGATCGACGCTCGTGTCCGGCGAGCGGCGCATGCTCACCGAGAGGCTCTTCGCGTCGTAGAGCGCGAACACCGCCCCCGGCGTCTCCCGGCCCCAGGCGTCGGCGACCTCGCTCGGGTGGCCGTCGCAGATCGCGGCGACCAGCGTCACTCTGCCCACGCGCCGCTCGACGCGGCTCGCCCCGGCCACCGCGAGGCTGCGCGCGATCTCGGCGCCGACGCGCGCGCGGGCGGCCTCCATGCGCGCCGTGTACGTCACCTGCGCGTCGATCGCGAGCAGGTCGGGGTAGGCGTCCGCCCCGAGCGCACGTACCACCCAGGCCAGCTCGCGCGAGCCGGGCACCCGGTGGAGCCATCGGTCGTTGTCGTCGGCCATGGCCACCACCGGCGCGAAGGCGGCGAAGCGCGGCGCCGTCCGCCCCTCCGCCTCGAGACGGCGGGCGAGATGCTCGTAGACCAGGCGCGAGGCGGCGTACTCCTCGCTCAGCACCCGATCGGCGAGGGGGACGCGCACCTCGCCCGCACGGAAGCGCTCGAGCGCGGTGCGGTGGTGGTCCACCCAGTGGATGCGCATCCCGAGCCCGGCGAGCCGGGAGAGGTGCTCGTCGGTCTCGGGCTCCCGCCACGAGATGTCCGTGATCCACAGCTCCTCCGGCCGCTCCGCGTCCCGCGCGAGGCCTCGCAGCACGGCGTCCACCTCGCTGTTGCTCGCGAAGCGGGTGACGACCTCGGCGTCACCTTCGTAGTAGCGCGCGACCGCCACGGCGGCGGTGACGCCGTCGAGGCAGTGCGGCCCGTGGCTCACGACGTGCACACGCGGGGTCATCGAGCCGCTCGATTATGGCCGATCGCGTCCCCTGCGGGAAGCGATCAGCGCCGGCTGTCCGGCGTCGTAGATGAGCCGCTCGCCCTCGACACGGGCGAGCGGCGAGAGGGTGTGGCGGCGCACGGCGTCGGGCGCGAGCAGGTGCACGACCTCGAGGCCACGCACGACGAGCGCGTCGGCGAGGAGCTGGCGGTGGCACCGCCAGGGCACGGCCTCGGCGCAGAGCACGGCCGTCGGCCGCTCGGCGGCGAAGCCGAGCAGGCGCGCGAGGCCGGCGCGGAACTCGGGCGTGTCCATGTGGTCGGCGTAGCCGCGGAACCCCGCCACGCGCCAGGCCGTGTGCGGCGAGCCGGGCCGCGCGCGGCGCCGGCCGCCCAGCTCGCGCAGCCAATCGTAGCGGATGCCGGCACGGCCGAGCGCCTCGGCGAGCGCCGGGCGCGCGAAGTGGGGGTGGCGGCGCGAAGCGGGGAACGAGCGCACGTCGGCGACGCCCGCCACGCCGTACGCCGCGAGCAGCGCGAGGAAGTCGGGCAGCGTCCGCGTCGAGTGGCCGACGGTGTAGACGGTCACCGGGCGAGTGTAGCAGAAGGGGCGCATGCGCCGAGCGATCGCGCTCGCCGCGGCCCTCGCGGGCTGCTTCGCGGCGTCGCGCTACGCGGTCGTCCGGCCCGGGCTCGGCTGCGACCGCGCCACGCGGGTCGCCTACCGCGCGATGCTCGAGCTCGGCTACCGCGTAACCGAGCTTCTGCCCCCGCAGGTTGATCGGCCGGGGGTCGTCCGCGGCGAGAAGACGGGCGCCGACGGACGCACGCACGTCGGCGAGGTGCGCATCGCGTGCTCGGGCGCGGGCGCCGAGCTGCAGCCGATCGAGGACACCCTGCTGTCCGACTTCGAGTTCAGCCGCGGCTTCGATTACAGCTTCACGAACTTGCTCCAGCTCCCCGACGTCTCGGCGCCGACGGCCGCCGGCGGCCTCCAAGTCCAGGTGCGCGCCCTCGACCCCTTCCAGGCGCGCCTCGACCTGGGCGGCGTCCCGACGCAAGGCGGCGCCGTGCCGATGCGCGTCGTCGTCCGCAACGACACCGACCGCGCGGTGACCATCGACCCCGCCGACGTGGACGTGGTCGCCGCCGACGGCACGTCGGCGGCGCCGCTCGCCGGCGCCGCGCTCGACGCGGCGCTCGCCCCGGGGGCGGCGGGCGACCGCGTGCGCGCCGAGCTGCTGGTCAAGCGGCGCGTCGGGCCGCACACCACCGTGAGCGGCTTCCTCGTCTTCTCGCCGGGCGCCTACCGCGAGGCGCGTCTCTCGCTCACCGACGTCGAGACCGACGAGACGGAGGGCTTCGTCACTCCGATCCAGTGATCGGATGGCCGTGCCGTCCCGGCGCGACCAGCCGCTGCCGCAGGCGGGCAAGGGTGACGGCCAGCGCTGCGAGCAGCGAGCCGACCATCGTCCAGGTGGCGAGAATGGTGAATCCGGCCATTGCATGGACAATCTGGACTGCCGGTGCCCGGGGCGCAATCGGACGAAGGTCGTAGGTCATCGCTACCGGCAGACCTCCGGCTCCATCGCGCGCAGCCGCGCGTCGAGCATGTCCGCGCCGGCGCTCGTCGCCCGGCCGCGGGAGGCGTGGATGAGGTCGCACGCCTGTGCGCGGCGGCCGTCGCCGGCGAGCAGCGTCGCCTGCGCGAGCCGCGCCTCGTACCACGACGTGCCGCCCGTCGTGCTCGCGTCGACCACGCGGCGCCAGTAGGCGAGCGCCGCCTCGGGGTCGCCGGCGGCGTCGGCGGCGCGAGCCGCGCCACGCAGCGCCTCCATCGAGCCGGGCGTGTCGGCGAGAACCTGCTCGTAGAGCCGCCGCGCGCCCGCCGCGTCGCCGGCCCGCAGGGTGAGGTCGGCGAGCGTGAGGCGGTCGGCCGCGTTGCCGCCGTCGCGCACGAGCCACCCGTAGACCTTGCGCGCCATCGCGCCCGCGAGCGCGCCCGCGTCGCCGCCCGCCCGCTCGGCGCGGCCGGCGAGGTCGCGGCCGAGCAGCGCGACCGAGCGCCGCGTCGTGTCGCTGCCGTCGGCGGCGGCGAGGTACGCGTCGAGGTCCGGGCCCGCGGCGGCGAGGTCGCCGGCGGCGACGCGCGCGCGCAGCCGCAGCTCGAGCGCGCTCGGCGCGAGCGCGCGGGCGTCGGGGAAGCGCTTCTCGAAGCCGTCGAGGAGCGCGATCACGGCCGCGTGGTCCGGCGGCGTCGCCCCCGCGGCGACGAGCGCCGCGAGCAGGGTGGCGCGCGCGGCGGCCGCGGCGTCGGCGCCGCGCGCCAAGGCGCGCAGCGCCTCGAGCACCCGCGCGCGCTCGGCCGCCGGCGCCCCGCCGAGGCCGGCCACGCGGCACTCGAGGACGCCGAGCCGGGCGCGGGTGGCGAACGGGCCGGGGCCCACCTCCGCGTAGTCCCTCTCGGCGCGGTCGCAGTCCCCCCGGGCGCGCTCGAGCTCGGCGAGCAGGAAGCGCGCCTCGGCCGCGCCCTCGGCCCTGGGCCAGCGGGCGAGGTAGCTCGTGAGCGCCTCCTCGTAGCTCGCGGTGAGCGCACCGTCGGCGCCGCGCGCGACGTCGAGAGCGCGGAAGCGGTAGTAGGCCGCCTCGCGAGCCTTGGCCGCGTCGGGGAACTCGCGCAGCAGCGTGCCGAGCTCGTCCGCCGCCTCGCGGGCGTGGCCGGCGTTGAGCCGGCAGCCCGCGTCGAGGAAGAGCAGCTCGGGACGGTGTCGCTCGCGGCCGGCGTCGCGTACCGCGGCGCTCGCCTCGGCGAGCGGGCCGACGTCCGCGCAGCGGCCGCGGTCGACGGCGAGCTGCCCGAGCAGCCAGAGCCCGTAGCTCGAGCGCACGCTCGGGGGCTTGCCGTCGCCGAGCTTCGCCGCGACGGCGCGCTCCACGCGCGCCGGCCAGTCGCCGCCGCGCGCGGCGAGCCCGCGCGCGAGCGCGGTCGCGTCCTTCTCCGCGGCGGCGTCGCCCGCGGTGGCTCCGGGGAGCAGATCGCCGAGCCGCGCGAGCAGCGCGTCGGGGTCCTCGGCCGACGGCTCCTTGCGTCCGCTCGCGCGCCGCCGGGCCTCGGCGAGCGCCGCGCGGGCCTTGGCGGCGGTGTGCGGGTCGTCGGCCGCGGCCTCGAGGTCCTCGATCGCGTTCTTGGTCTCGCCCAGGTCGAGGAAGGCGAGGCCGCGGCCGTAGAGGCTCTCGGCGTAGATCTCCGGCACCTCGTTCACGAGCAGGAACTGCGTGAAGCCCTCGGCCGCCTGCCGCAGGAGCTGCTCGCGTCGCGCCTTGTCGGCGACGAGCTGCGCCCCCTGATAGCGGACCCACGCGAGGTGGTAGGTCACCACCAGCGAGGCGACCTCGGGCTCGCGCCAGCGCGGGCTGCGGTAGAGCGCTTCGAGATCCCCGTCGCGGTCGGCCACCTCCTCGCGCATGCGGTCGAGCTGGTCCTTGAGGTCCGCGAGCGTGCCCGAGAGCGCGCGCTCGAGGTCGGGGAACTCCGCCGCGGCGCGGGTGCGGTCCCCCCGCTCGAGGAGGGCGTAGAAGGCCTTGCTCCGCTGCTCGAGCTGCGCCAGGCTCTCGGCCCGTGCCGGCGCCGCGCCGGCAAGGGCCGCGACGAGCAGCAGGCCCGTGCCGAGGCCGCGCGCGCGCAGGGTCACTCCGACGCGAGCGCGAAGCCCGTCGCGCCGGCCTCCTTGGCGAGTCCGAGCACGCGCACGACCTCGCCGAGGACGACCTGGCGGTCGCCGGCGAGGATCACGGTCTTGTCGGCGCTACGGTCGATGGCGTCCTTCAGCGCGCTCGCCACCGCCGCGTCGTCGCCCCCCACCGGGCGCTGGTTCACGTAGATCTCGTGCGACGGCGTCATCGTCACCATGACGCCCCGGGTCTGCTCCTCCTTCGACTCGGCCTTCGGCAGGTTCACGTCGGCGGCGGGCTTCACCATCGCCGAGGCGGTGATCATGAAGATGATGAGCAGCACGAGAAAAACGTCGGTGAGCGGGGTGACGTTGATCTCGGCGACGAGGTGGCCGCGGCGGTGGGCCTTAAGCGCCATGGGCCTGCCGTGCCGCCACGAGCGCCTCGATCACGCGCCCGCTGCCGATCCGCAGCCCGGCGTCGATGCGCTCCACGCGCGCCTGGAAGTAGTTGTAGAGCGCGACCGACACGATGCCGACCGCGAGGCCGAGCGCCGTGGCGATCAGGGCCTCGGAGATGCCCCCGGCGACCACGCCGAAGCCGCCGGTGCCGGTGATCGCCATGCTGTGGAAGGCGCGCATGATGCCGAGCACCGTGCCGAACAGGCCGATGAACGGCGCCGCCGAGCCGATCGTCGCCAGCACCCAGAGGTAGGCGGCGGCGCCCTGCGCCTCCTCGAACTGCCGCTGCTCGGCGACGCGCTCGAGGTCGGCGACGTCGGGCGTGCCGTCGCGCCCGAGGACGCCGGCGTAGACGCGGCGCGCCGGGCAGCCGCGATGGCGCTCGACGGCCTCGCGGGCGCCGCGCAGGTCGCCGCGGGCGAGCAACGGCACCACCGCGGCGGTGAGCCGTGCGGTCGAGCCGAGCGTGCCGCGCAGCGCCCAGGCGCGCTCGAGCGCCACCGCCAGCACGATCACCGAGCAGGCGAGCAGCGGATAAGTCGAGACCGCCCCCTGGCGGATGAGCGCGATCAGATCGAGGTCGACGTTGTCCATGACCAACTCCCCGGAATGCTAGAGGCCGCGTGCGATGCGACCCACGTCCTTCTGCCACTGCGGTCCGAAGGTGAGAACGAGCACGTGCTTGACGAGCGCGGAGTCCTGGCCGATGGCGACGAACTCGCCTCCGCCCTCCTTGGCGATCTCGCCGAAGCTGTCGCGCAGCTCCTGGTAGAAGGCGGGCAGCGGCGAGATCTGCTTCGGCTCTTCGCCGTAGAGCCACTTGTACAGCTTGCGCTCGTGCTCCTCGTGGAGGCGGAGGCTCACGTCGATCGCGCTCACCTCGCCGCCCGCGGCCCGCCAGTCGGCGATCAGCTTGCGGATGGCGGGCACGTCCTTCTCGTGCGGGGGCGAGCCGCCGACCAGCACGATCACCTTCTTCGCGTCGGCACGCCATTTGAGCTTGTGCATGGCGCAGTCGAGCCCGTCCTTCACGGCCTCGGGCCAGTCGCCTCCGCCCTCGGCGACGATGCCGTCGAGGAACGTGCGCACCTTCTTCGCGTTGAACGTGAGATCCGACCACTTGACGAGGAAGTCCTCGCTGCGCCGCGGCGCGGTCGCCACGTCGCCGTCGTCGCGGTCGCGGTAGGCGACGGCGCCGATGCGCGCGGTCGGCACGAGGCGCTGGAGCGTGTCGGCGAGGTCGTCGAGGTGGTGCTTCAAGTCGTCGATGACGTTCTGCATGCTGCCGGTGGCGTCGACCACGAGCGCGACGTCGAGGCCGACCTTGCGCAGCCCGCCCACGTAGCGCCCGAAGCCCGCGCCGAGCGACCAGCCGACGCCGCCCCCGCCGCCGCCGAGCCCGAGACCGCCGGCCCCGGCGCCCGCCGCCGCGAAGCGCGCGCCCAGGTCGACGCCGGCGCCGAGCGGCCGCGCCGGGCGCATGAAGTGGACCACCGGTGCGGCGGCCGCCGGCCGGGGCGGCTGCGGCACCGCCACGCCCTCGGCGCGCGCCGGGGCGAGCAGCGCGCGCAGCGTCTCATCGGCCGTCGGGTCGCGCGGCGGCCGCGGCTCGGGAATGTCCTCGAGTGAGTAGATCTGGCGCCCGCGGACCGACCCGAGCCCCACGCCGCCGCCCGCCCCGACGCCGAAGCCCGGTCCGACGCCGAGGCCGAGCCCGCCCCCGATCCCGGCCACGTCGAACGCGAGCAGCAAGGCGACGAGCGCGTGCACGCCCGCCGACACGACGAGCGCGGCTGCGAGCCTCCCCGGCCGGGGCCGGGCGGTGCCGTCGAACATCGCGTGGGGGGTCATCGGACCGGGGGGCTGTCCACCGCTGTAACGGGGCGGCGGAGAAGGTGTCAATAGCGTCCGGGGACGCGCGCGCGGAACTTGGGGAGCGTGACCTCGGGGGTCGCGTCCTCGAACACGACCTCGACCGGGAGGCCGATGCGGACGTCGTGCGGTGTGACGCCGAGCAGGTTCGAGACGATCCGGGGACCCTCCTCCAGCTCGACCACCACCACGGCGTAGGGCACGTCGGCCACGAAGCCGGGATGCAGGGCTTGGTGCACGATCGCGACGCTGAAGACCGTGCCCCGTCCCGACACGCGCTCCCAGCCGGCCTCGCGCGAGAGGCAGCGGGTGCAGATCTCGCGCGCCGGGAAGCGCCGCGCGCCGCAGGCGCCGCAGCGCTGGACGACCAGCTCGTGGCGGCGCGCGGCCTCCCAGAACGGCGCCATCGCCGGCGTGATCTGCGGTAGCGGCTTGGGGGCGGACGTCACGAGGGCGCCCGCGCCAGCACCAGCGTCGAGTGGGTCGAGAGGAGCCCGCCGTTGCCGGAGACGAGCGCCACCTCGTGCCGTGGCACCTGGCGTCCCCCACCCTCGCCGCGGAGCTGGATCACCGCCTCGGAGACGGGCGTCATGCCCCACATGTAGTAGCTCGAGAGCTGGCCGCCGCCGGTGTTGAGGGCGAGCCCGGCGCCCGGCCCGGTATGCCGCGCCGCCGCGAACGGCCCTCCCTCGCCCTTGGCGCAGAAGCCGTAGTCCTCGAGCGTCACGATCACCGTGAACGTGTAGCAGTCGTACAGCTCGATGACGTCGACGTCGGCGAGGGAGATCTCCGCCATGCGAAACGCGGTCTCTTTGGCGAGCCCGGCACCCGAGGCGAGCGTGTCCGACGGGTCGCCGCCGGGGTGCCCCTGCCCCATCCCCCAGATGTAGACCGGCGGCTTGCGCAGGTCGCGCGCGCGCTCGGCGCCGGTGACGATCACCGCGAGCCCCCCGTTGGACACGAGGCAGCAGTCGAAGAGCCGGAACGGCTCGACGATCCAGCGCGCGCGCCGGTAGTCGTCGAGCGTGAGGGGCTGGTCGCGCATCTGCGCGAGCGGGTTCAGGTTCGCCCAGCGCCGCTGCGCCACGGCGACCGCCCCGAGCTGGTCGTGCGTGGTGCCGTAGCGGTGCATGTGACGGCTCGCGACCAGCGCGTACATGGCGTTGACGCCGAAGAAGCCGTAGGCCGCCTCGAAGCCGCGCGCGAAGGCGAAGGCCTGCCCGCTCGACGTCCGCTCGCCCGCCGCCGGCGGCTTGAGCGGCATGTCGGCGAACACGCACGCCACCGTGGTGGCCAGCCCCGACGCGATCGCCTGCGCGGCGTGTTGGATCATCGCGCACGCGGTGGCCCCACCGAGGTTCATCGTCGCGGAGAGCCGCAGATCGCGCAGCCCCATCGCCTGCTGGAGGGCGAAGGACGCCATGGTCGTGTCGCCGCCCCAGGCGATGCCCGGGTTCACGAGCAGCCCGTCGAGGTCGGCGCGCGCGAGCCCCGCGTCCTCGAGCGCCAGCCGCACGGCGTCGACCGCGAAGCCGAGCGCGCTCGTGTCGAACACGCGGCCCTGCGGGGTGATGCCGAGGCCGGCGAGCGCAGTCGCCCCGCGCAGCGGGTGCCGTGGCATGGGGCGCGGTCTACGGCAGCGGTCGGGCTAGCGCAACAGGATGCGGAAGTGCCGGCGCAGCACGTCGGCCTGGTCCTGCACCGAGGCGCTCCGCCGCGCGGTCATGAGCACGCTCACCAGCTCCTGGTCGCCGGCCTCCTTCGCCGTCACCTCGTCCGCGACCGCGTCGAGGATCTCGTGGATGAGGCGGGGGATCTCGCGCTGGGGAATCACGAGGTCGCCGCGGCCGAGCGTCCCCGTCCAGTTCGACGCGTAGGGCCGGAGCACGCTCAGCAGCCGTTCGGTCGCGTTGCGGTCGCCACGCATACCGTCGGGAGGAGATTAGAGCACGCTTCGACGCGAGGCGCCAAGGCGCGCGTCGCTTGCGGGCGTCGGCCCGAGGCGCTAGGCTCCGCGCCCGCAGGGCGACGATGCCGAGCACCTTTCAGCCGACGACGGCGTCCGCGGCGGTCGAGGGGCTGCCGCAGGTGTTCGACGCGGAAGCGGCGGCGGGCGTCGAGGCAGTGGTGCTCTTCGACCTCTCCGGCCGGGAGCCGGGGCAGTGGACGGTGGTGATCCGCGAGGGCGCGTGCCGGGTGATGCACGGGCGCACCATGGAGCCGACGGTCACGCTCACGATGGACTCCGACCTCTGGCTCGCGATCGCGCGCGGGGAGAAGAGCGGGCGGGAGGCGTTCATGAACGGCGAGTACCAGGTGAGCGGCGACGTCGTGTTCATGATGCGCTTCGGGAAGATCTTTCCGGTCCGCTGAGGGCACGCGCCTTGACACGGCGGAGGCGCCGTCCGTAGGGTCGGCGCCATGAAGGTGTTCATGTTCCACCTCATGCCGTGGGCGTATCTCCCGTCCACGTACGAGGGGCCGGCGTGGGTGAAGTGCCCGAACAGCTTCTACGACGGCCGGCGCGGACACGAGCTCTACAACCGTTACATCGACGAGCTGATCCACGCGGAGGCGCTCGGCTTCGACGGCGTCTGCGTCAACGAGCACCACGCGAACGCCTACGGCAACATGCCCTCCCCGAACCTGATCGCGTCGATTCTCGCGCGCCAGACCCGGCGGGTGCGCATCGCGGTCGTCGGCAACGCGCTGCCGCTCTACAACCCGCCCACGCGCGTCGCCGAGGAGTTCGCGATGATCGACGTGATCTCGGGCGGCCGGCTGATCGCCGGGATGGTCGTCGGCGGCGGCCCCGAGTACTACTCGAACGGCCTCAACCCCGCCGAGGCGCGCGGGCGATTCTACGAGGCCGTCGACCTGATCCTGCGCTGCTGGAGCGAGCCCGGCCCGTTCGCGCACACGGGCAGGCATTACCGCATCCGCTACGTGAACCCGTGGCCCACGCCGCTCCAAAAGCCGCACCCGCCGATCTGGATCCCGGGCGCGGGCAGCTACGAGACCATGGACTACGTGGCCCGGCGGCGCTGGGCCTACATGGGCATCCCCTACTTCCACAAGCGCGTGTTCAAGAAGAACTTCGACTACTTCCGCGAGGCGTGCGCGAAGGAGGGGTATGCGGCCGCGCCCGAGCAGATGGGATGGCTC
Source organism: Binatia bacterium (assembly GCA_035295465.1). Taxonomy (GTDB): domain Bacteria; phylum Desulfobacterota; class Binatia; order DP-6; family DP-6; genus DATGIZ01. The sequence goes on from DATGIZ010000006.1 coordinate 42,941, forward strand.
GTGCCGGTCTACGTCGCCGACACCGACGCCCGGGCGCGCGCCGAGTTCGAGCCCCACCTCTGGCACTTCGCCCACCGGCTGCTACCGGGCATCAACATCAGCCCCCCCGGCTACACCTCCGCGCGCTCGGCGCTCAAGGTCCTCTCGGCGTTCGGCGACTTCATGCTCAACGTGACGAGCTGGGGCGAGATCGTCGATGGCGCCTACGCCATCGTCGGCAGCCCGACCACGGTGCGCGAGCGGATGGTCGAGCTGGCGCAGTGGCTCGGCGTCGGCAACGTGCTCGTGCTCCTCCAGCTCGCCACGCTCCCGGCCGACCTCACCCGGCGCAACATGGAGCTGTTCGCGCAGGAGGTGCTGCCCGCGCTGCGGCGCCTCGGGCCCGGCGCGTCCGCCGAGGGGGCCGCCGCGCATGCCTGAGCGGCGGACGGTCGAGGTCGGCGGCAAGCGCGTCCGGCTGCTCGTCGGGGGGCACGGGCCCGCGCTGCTCTACCTCCACGGAGTGGGCCCGGACGTCGACTGGATCGAGGCGCACGAGCGGCTCGCGGCGCGCTTCACCGTGCACCTGCCGGCGCATCCCGGCTTCGCCGAGTCGACGGGCATCGAGGAGGTCGACGGCATCCTCGACTACGTGCTGCACTACGTCGACCTGCTGGGCGCGCTCGGGCTCGCCGCGGCGCCGGTCGTAGGTACGTCCCTCGGGGGCTGGATCGCGGCCGAGCTGGCGGCGCTCTACCCCGAGCGGGTGGCGAAGCTCGTGCTGGTCGACGCCGTGGGGCTCTGGATCGATGCCGTCCCGCTCGGCGAGCTCTTCGGCTCGAGCCCGCCGGAGCTGGCCCGCCTGCTCTTCCACGACCAGCAGCACCCCATCGCGCGGATGATGAACGCGATCACCTCGCTCGGCCAGGTCCCCGAGGAGCTGGCGCTCGAGCAGATGAAGGCCATGGAGGCCGCCGCCAGGGTCGGCTGGAACCCCTACCTGCACGACCCGAAGCTCGAGGGCCGGCTGCCGCGCGTGACCGCGCCGACGCTGGTCCTCTGGGGCCGCCAGGACGGCCTCGCGCCGCTCGCCTACGGGGAGCGCTGGCGCGATCGCATCCCCGGCGCGCGCCTCGAGGTCATCGAGGCCTGCGGGCATCTGCCGCCCGTGGAGCGCCCCGAGGCCTTCGCCGCCGCCGTGCTGTCCTTCCTCGCTTCGTAGCCGCTCAAGTTCCGGCCGCGAACGCCCGAGATCTGCTCCATGGTCCTGCCCTCGCAGGAGGCGCCGGGGCTCGCCGAGCCGGCGCCGCGCGGCGCACCTGGGGACCTCGGCGGCGCGGGCGACCCGGCCCGGCGGCTGCAACTGCGCGCGACGCTGGCGCTCACGCTGGTCGGCGTGCTGTCGGTGTGCAGCTACCTGCTGTTCGAGCGCGCGCTGCGCCAGACGGCCACCGACGCGCCGGTCATCACCGTCGCCGGCCGCCAGCGCATGCTCACCCAGAAGCTCACCAACCTCGTGCTCGAGATCCAGGTCGCGGCCGAGCGAAAGCAGTTCGCCTTCCTCACCGGTGACCTGCGGGCGGCCTACGAGGCCTGGGCGTTCGCCCACCGCGGGCTCCAGGAGGGCGACCCCGACCAGGGGCTCCCGCCCAACCGCAGCCCCGAGGTCGCGGCCGAGTTCGCGCACATCCAGCCCGACTACGACGCGATCCGGAGCGCGGTCGAGCACCTCCTCGACGCGACGCGGGCCACGTCGCCCGAGCAGGCGTACGACGAGATCTCGAAGGAGGTCCTCGCGGTCCTCGATCACGCCGACCCCTTCGCCGACGGCATGGACCGGATCGCCGCGCTCTTTCTCGCCGAAGCGCAGGGCCGGGTGCGGCGCATGAAGCAGACCGTGCTCGGCCTGACGGGCGTGACCCTGCTCCTGCTGCTGCTCGAGGGGCTCCTGGTGTTCCGTCCCGCCGCCCGCCTCATCCGCCGGCAGTTCCGCGAGCAGCACGAGCTGGCCGAGGAGGCGCGCAAGCTCGCGCTGGTCGCCAGCCGCACCGACAACGGCGTGCTCATCGCCGACGCCGCCGGGCGCACCGAATGGGTGAACGACGCCTTCACGCGCATGACCGGCTACACGCTCGAGGAGCTGCGCGGTGTCGTGCCCGCGTTCATGCTGGGGGACGCGGACCTCGACCCCGAGACCCGAGCCGACGTCGCCCGGCGGCTCGCCGCGGGCCAGAGCATCCGCGTCGAGGTCGTTCACCACCGCAAGGACGGCTCGCTCTACTGGGGCGACCTCGAAGGCGTACCGATCACCGACGGCCAGGGGCGTGTCCAGCAGTTCATCGCGATCGAGCGCGACGTCACCGAGCGCAAGCGCGCCGAGGAGCAGATCCGGCGGTACACGGCCGAGGTCGAGGCGTCGCGCGACCGGACCCGCGACCAGGCGCACGCGCTCGAGCAGATGACGCGCGAGCTCGCCCTGGCGCGCGACCAGGCGCTCGCCTCGGCGCGGGCGAAGTCGGAGTTCTTGGCGAACATGAGCCACGAGATCCGCACGCCCATGAACGGCGTGATCGGGATGATCGCGCTCCTGCTCGAGACGCCCCTCACCGAGGAGCAGCGCGACTACGCGCTCACCGTGCGGCACAGCGCCGACGCGCTGCTCACGGTGATCAACGACGTGCTCGACTTCTCGAAGATCGAGGCCGGGAAGCTCACGCTCGAGACGGTCGACTTCGACCTGCGCACCGTGCTCGAGGAGGTGAGCGACCTCCTCGCGCCGCGCGCCTACGAGAAGGGCATCGACTTCGCGTGCGTGCTGCCGCCCGAGGTGCCGCGCGCGCTGCGCGGCGACCCCGCGCGGCTGCGCCAGATGGTGCTCAACCTCGTCGGTAACGCGATCAAGTTCACCGAGAAGGGCGAGATCGCGATCGAGGTCCAGTGCCTCGAGGAGACGGCGAGCCACGCCACGATCCGCATCGGGATCCGCGACACGGGCATCGGCATCCCGCGCGAGCGCCACGCGGCGATATTCGAGAGCTTCACGCAGGCCGACGGCAGCACGACTCGGCGCTACGGCGGGACGGGTCTCGGCCTCACGATCAGCCGCCAGCTCGCGGAGCTCATGGGCGGCCGCATCGGGCTCGAGAGCGAGCCGGGGCGGGGCAGCACCTTCTGGCTCGACCTCCCCTTCGAAAGAGTGAGGGAGACGTCGACGGCCGACCTGCTGCCGGGCACGCTCGCCGGGCGCCGCGTCCTGGTCGTCGACGACAACGCCACCAACCGCCGCGCCTTCCACGGCCAGCTGCGCTCCTGGGGGATGCGGCCGCTCGAGGTCGGCAGCGGCGAGGAGGCGCTCGCGGTGCTGCACGCGGAGGCCGACGCCTTCGCGCTGGTCCTGATCGACATGCAGATGCCGGGGATGGACGGGGAGGAGACCGCGGCCGCCATCAAGGCCGACCCACGCCTCGCCAGGATTCCGCTCGTGCTGCTGTCGTCGGCGGGGGTGCGGTTCGCCACCGACGGCGAGATGCGCGCCAGGGGATTCGCGGCCGCGCTGACCAAGCCCGTTCGCGCCTCGCGGCTGTTCAACACGCTCGCCGAGGTGCTGGGCGAGGTCGCGCCGGCGTGCCGCTACCCCCGGCGCGCGCCGGCCGCGAAGGAGGACCGCATGCCGCACCAACCGCTCGAAGGGCTCCGCATCCTGCTGGCCGAGGACAACCCGGTGAACCAGAAGGTCGCGCGGCGCATGCTCGAGAAGTGGGGCTGCCGCGTGGACGCCGTCGACGACGGGCGGGCGGCGCTCACGGCCTGGGAGGCGGGCGCCTACGACGTCGTGCTCATGGACGTGCAGATGCCGGGCATGGACGGCTATGAGGCGACGGCGGAGATCCGCCGCCGCGAGGGGGGCAGCGGGCGGCACACCCCCGTCGTCGCGATGACCGCGCACGCGATGCAGGGCGACGAGGAGCGCTGCCTCGCCGCGGGCATGGACGGCTATGTCGCCAAGCCGGTGAAGCCCGAGGCCCTGGCCGCGGCGCTCTCGCGCTGGGGCCTCGGTGCCTCCGCCTCCCCCGCTGCGGCGGCACCCGCGCAGCAGGCCGTGTTCGACGCCGAGCGGCTCGAGGAGCTCTGCGGCACCGACGCCGATTTTCGGCGCGAGGTCCTGCAGGACTTCCTCGCGCTCGCGCCCCAGCTCCTCGCGCGCATCGACGCGTCGATCGCGGCGGGCGATCACGGCGACGTCGAGCGCGCGTCGCACTCCCTCAAGGGCAGCTCGCGCACGCTCGGGGCGGCCGCGCTGGGCGCGGTCTGCGGAGAGCTCGAGATCCTCGGCCGCGAGGGCGCCCTCGACGCCGCGCGCGCCGCGCTCGAACGCGCGCGCGAGGCGTTCACGCGCCTGCGCGCGGCGCTGCACGTCTACGTGCCCGACGGCGAGCAGGCGTAGGAAGGAGCGGCGGGCCGCCCTACGCGCTGCCGAAGAGCGTGGCGACCGCGAGCCAGAGGCTGAGCGCGCTCATCACCGCCACGGTGATCCACGCCACCGCGTTGAGCGCCGGCGTGTTCACGTGCGCGCCCATCAGCTCGCGCTGGTTCACCAGGCGCAGCATGAACACCAGCACCAGGGGCAGGAGCACGCCGTTGGCGACCTGCGAGAGGTACATCACCGGCAGGAGCGGGACGCCGGGGATCAAGATCACGAGCGCCCCGAGCGCGATCAGCCCCGTGTAGAGCCCGTAGAAGTGCGGCGCCTCGCGGAGCCGCTTGTTGACCCCGGTCTCCCAGCCGAGCGCCTCGCAGACGGAATAGGCGGTCGCCAGCGGAAGCACGGAAGCCGAGAACACGGACGCGTTGAAGAGGCCGAAGGCGAAGAGCGCCGCGCAGTAGGTGCCCGCGAGCGGGCGCAGGGCCTGCGCGGCGTCGGCCGCGGTCTCCACCGCGACGCCCTGGGCGTGGAGGGTCGCGGCGCAGGCGACGACGATGAAGAACGCGACGACGTCGGTGAAGATGCAGCCGCTCACGACGTCGAGCCGCGAATAGGGGTAGTCCTCGACCCGCACCCCCTTCTCGACGATCGCCGACTGCTGGTAGAACTGCATCCACGGCGCGATCGTGGTGCCCACCATGCCGACCAGCATCGTCAGGTACGCGGCGTCGACCGGCACGCGCGGGGCGAAGCTGCGCTGCGCCACCGTCGCCCACGAGCGCACCGCGAGCAGGCCCGAGGCGACGTAGGCGAGGTAGAACACGCACGCCGCGAGGAACACCTTCTCGACCTTGCCGTAGTTGCCGTAGACCACCAGCCACCACACGAACGCCGCCACCAGCGGCACGCTCACCCGGCGCGACACGCCGAAGAGCTCGAGGCTCGCCGCCGCACCGGCGAACTCGGCCATCGTGTTGCCGAGGTTGGCGAGCAGGAGGAGCCCCATGGCGTAGAAGGTGATGCGCACGCCGAAGTGCTCGCGGATCAGGTCGGCGAGGCCCTTGCCGGTGACCGCCCCCATGCGCGCGCACATCTCCTGCACGACCACCAGCGCGACGGTGATCGGCACGAGCGTCCAGACGAACGCGTACCCGTAGCGCGCGCCGGCCAGCGAGTAGGTCGTGATGCCGCCGGCGTCGTTGTCGACGTTGGCGGTGACCACGCCGGGCCCCATCACCGCGAGGAAGCGCAGCAGCCCCGGCCCCACGCGCGCGAAGCCGCGCCGGCGGGGGGCGGTCGCGTCGCCTAGCGCTTGCGGCCGAGCTTCCACTTCCACGCGAGCGCCGTCATGTGGGTGAGCACGTCGTCGACGGTGACGATGCCGAGAAGCCGTTCCTCCGCGTCGAGCACCGGGACGGCGAGCAGGTTGTATTTCTCGACCACCTCCGCGACCCGCTCGCGCGTGTCGTCGGGATGCACGAACACGAGGTCGCGCTCCATGATCGTCTCGAGCGGCGTCGCCGACGCGCCCACGAGGAGCTGGCGGATGGTGATCACGCCGCGCAGCCGATGCCCGGCGTCGACGACGTACAGGTAGTAGATGAACTCGCCCTCGGCCGCGAGGGAGCGCAGGCGTTCGAGCGCCTCGGCGCACGAGAGGTCGGCGGAGAGCGCGACCAGCTCGGTCGTCATCATGCCGCCGGCGGTGTCGGGTTCGTAGCGCAGCAGCTCGGCCACCTCGCGCGCCTCGGCGCGCTCCATGTTCTGGAGCAGCAGCTCCGACTCCTGCTCGGGCAGCGCGGCGAGCAGGTCGGCCGCCTCGTCGGGCGGCATCTCCTCGAGGATGTCGGCGGCGTGCTCGGGGGGCACGCTCCCGATCAGCTGCTCGCGGATCTTCGGCTCCACCTCGGTGAGGGCCTCGGCGGCGGCGTCCGTGGCGAGCGCACGGAACACGGACTCGCGCTCGCGCCCGTCGAGGTCGCTGAGCACGTCGGCCAGCTCGGCGGGATGCAGCTCCGCCAGCTCGCCGCGCGGGAGGCTCAGCCGCAGCGCGTCGCCGCTGCCGGAAAGCGCCAGCGGCTGCACGTAGCGCCAGCTGATGAGGCGCTCGCTGCTGAGGTAGCGCGCGCGGGGCGAGAGCCGGCGGACCGCCGCGTCGATGGCGTCGTCCCAGCCGAGCCGGCGCACGAGCCCGCGGAAGCCGACGTCGACGTGCACCAGGTGGAGGTCCCCGGAGGCCACGCGCAGGAAGTGGAGGTCGTTGACGCGCACGACCTTGGCGCCCGCGGTGTCGACGATCTGCCGATCGAGCAGCGTCGAGCGCACCCAGAACTCGTGCTCGGACTGGAGCGCGCGTCCGGGGACGAGGCGGCCGACGGGCACCGCGAGCCGCACCACGCCGTCGACGGCGGCCACGTCGCGCCAGCGTGCGGTGAGCGGGAAAGGCTCGAGCCTGCCGCGGCGGACGACGAGGGCGGTGACCGGCGGGAAGGTGTCGGCGACGTTCACCGCCAGGTCGTCGAGGCGGCCGACGGCCAGCCCCGCCGCGTCGACGACCGTGCGCCCGTGGAGCCGGGAGTAGAACACGAAGGGAGATTCTCCCCGGGCCGGCTGCGCCCCCGGCGTGTGCGGTTCGGCATGGTTGGCCATCGGTCATGCCCGTCGGTCCATCCCTATCATCGGCCCCGGGGGGTGGCCAGCGCCGGCCGCCCTCGGTGGAGTCTCGACCGGCGTGCGTCGCTTGTCCGGGCGGGCGAAGGTGGGCTATGGGGCCCCCGGAACGCGGATGGGCCGTCTTCGTCTCCGGCTTGCGCACGGACGTGCTCGCGGGGCGTCCCGCTGCCTGGCCGCCTCGTGGTTGGCACTCGGGATATTCTCGTCGTCCTCGCCGACGTCGGCGGCGGTCGTTCCCGAGGCATCGCCGCCGGGCGCCGGCTGCCCGGCTCCTGGCACGGCCGCGGCTTCCGAGGCGTGCGTGCGCCAGGAGCTCGGCATCCCGGCCGCCGCGCGACGGGTGGCGATCCTGAGTCAATCGTCCCACCTCGACTGGGACTGGCGCCATACCTTTGAAGATTACTTCGATGGACCGCTCGTCGACCCTCTGCTCTTCCTCTTCGCGGGTCCCGTCGACACCATCCTCTCGGACGCCGTCGGCCTGATGGCGCGCTTCCACGCCTCCGAGCACCACTACTACTATTCGGTGGCCGAGATGGGCTATCTCGCGCGGTTCGTCGCGGCGCACCCGGAGGTGCTGGAGTCGCTCCGCGCGCTGGGGCAAGATCTGCGCATCGTCGGGGGCGGCATCACGTCTCCCGACAGCCTGCTGCCCCCGGGCGAGGCGTTCATTCGCGACTATCTCGTCGGCAAGACCTGGGTGGACGCGACGCTGGGCCTCCCGATCCGACAGGCATGGGTGCCGGACGACTTCGGGCACGATTCCCAGCTCCCGATCGTCCTCGAGGCGATGGGGTTCGACGGGGTCGGCTTCGGCCGCGTGCCGGGCGTCGCGAGAACGGCGCAGTCCATCGGCTTCGCGCCGCCGGACGTGGGCTCCCTGGCGGCAGACCTCCTGCAGGACGGCCTCGATTTCGTCTGGCGTGCGTCGGACGGTTCCCGCGTGCTCGCGCATTGGATGCCCGGGGGCTACTGCCAGGGCGACTGGGCCCTCGGGCCCGTACCGGGACGCGCGTCGCTCGACGCCCTGGCACAGCGGGTGGCGACCGACGCGGCCGCCTCGCGCACGCCCTACATCTTCGTCCCGGTCGGCTGTGACTTCGCGCGTCCGCGGCCCGACCTCTTGGACCTCGTCGACGCATGGAACGCCGAGGAGTATCGGCGGACGGGCGTCTGGGCGGTCGCGGCGACGTTCGATCACTACGTGCAGCTCCTCGGCGCGCATCGCGCCGCCTTGTCGACGCGCCGTTTCGATCCGACGCCCTACTGGACGGGCTTCTATGCGACGCGTCCCCTCCTCAAGGGGATGCACCTGCGCGCGACACAGGCCCTGCTGGCGGCAGAGACGTTCGGCGCGATTGCCGACGCGGTCGCCCGCCGCGATCCTGCGGGCTGGCGTGCGCGTGTCCAGGCCCGTACGGCGGCCATCCACGCCGGATGGGAGAGCCTCGTGCCCGGGAACCACCACGACTTCATCACGGGCACCGCGCTCGATCCGGTGTACGAGGAGGAACAGATTCCTCGGCTCGCCGCGGCGCTCGCGGCCGGCGAGAGCGAGCGCACGCGCGCGCTGAACGAGATCGCCGCCGCCATCCGGCCGCGTCCCGCCGCCGCGACCACCGCCACCGTCGTGGTTTTCAACCAGCTCGGCTTCGCGCGCCGGGGGCTCGTCGAGATCCAAGGCCCGCCGGGCCCCTCGCCGGCGGGGCTCACGCAGGCGTCGGCCGAAGGCGGCCGCCTCGCGCTGGTCCGGGTGCCGAGCCTCGGTTACGCGACGGAGGACCGGGCCCGCGCGAGCACGTCGGCGATCGAGCCGGCCTCGTTGGTGCTCGAGCCGGACGGGGCCGTGGCGGTGGTCGAAAACGCCTTCCTGCGCGCCACGTTGCGTCGAGACGCCGGTGGCGGGATCACGTCGCTGATCGACAAACGCTCGGGGCGGGAGCTCATCGCCGCGGGCCAGGTCGGCAACGCGCTCGTCCCTTATGCGGACCAGGGGGGGCTCTATCGGTTCGGGAGCGAGATGGCCGGATGCAGCCTCGAGCCGCTGGCGGGCGACAGCGCCAGCTCGGCGTTCACCGTATTGGAGCGGGGACCGCTGCGCGTGCGACTCGTGGCCCGGACCGCCGCCGGCGGGCGGGCATTCGAGAAGGAGTACCAGCTCGTCGCCGGCGAGCCGTTCCTGCGGATGATCTCGACGGGCTCGGCGGCGCCGGGGACGTCCGTCCTGGTGCACTTCCCCCTCGCCGGACCGATCGACGACCTCGTGCACGGGACGGCCTACCATTGGGACGAGAAGGCGCCGGAGCGGGCCGGCCCGCTCACCTTCGAGGCCACCCACGACTTCCTCGTGCCGCGGTTTCGCCGGGTGCCCCTCGCGGCGATCTTCCACGCCGGGGTGCCGGCGTGGGCCGCCCGCCGCGACGGTCTGGTCATCGGGGCCTTGTGGCGCAATGCGAGCCAGGAGCGGTGCGACTTCTACGGCGCACAGGGGACCGACCCGCACGACGTCGCCGTCGCCTACGCCCTGCGCGTCCCGACCGGCGTGACGAAGCCACGCACCGGCAAGCAGCTTCGCGAGGCGCTCGCCTACGAGACCCCGCTGCTCGCCACGACCGGACGGCCCGCGGGCGACCTCCCCCGACGTTTCTCCCTCGCCTCCGCGCGGCCGGCGCCGGCGATCGTCACGGCGGCCAAGGCAGGAACCGCCGACGACGCCGACCTCGTCCTGCGCATCTACCAGCCGACGAACGCACCGTTGCGCGTGATCGTGCGGACGGCCGCCCGACGCCGCTTCCCGTCGCAGGCGAAGCTCGCGTTGGAGGGCCTGACGGCCCTGGAGGCTCCGTTGCACGGCGAGGGCCTCGCCGCGCTCCACCTGCAGGGGCGGCCGCGGCGGTTGAGCGTCCTCGCCCGGCGCGCGCTCACCACGATCGCCGTCCGCGCCACCGGAGCGCACTGACCCGCGCATTTGAACCGGGGCCGGGCGACGGCTATTGCTGCGGGCGATGGCGACGATGATCACCAGCGAGTGCATCAACTGCGGCGCCTGCGAGCCCGAGTGCCCGAACACCGCCATCTATCAAGGGGGCGTGGAGTGGCAGGCGCCGGACGGGACGATGCACCCGGCGCTGTCGAACGACGTCT
>DATGIZ010000007.1:0-33166 GCA_035295465.1 Binatia bacterium
GACTCGCCTTCGCGCACCCGGCGGACCGCCATCAGGCGGATCGTTTCTGACACCTCGTGCGAGAGCGTCCGGCCATCGACGGTCACGCGCCCGCATATAGCAGGATTTCCCTCTGTAGTCTATACTACGGACTGATTAGTATGGGGGGGACATCTTGAAGTGTCACGGACAGTCGACGGAAGCATCGCTCACGACGGTCCACGGGGACACTCCTGCACCGCGCGGGTCACGGCCGCGGCGAGCGTCTCGACGTCGATCGGCTTCTGCAGGCACGCGACGACGCCCTCGGCACGGGGGTCGAGCAGCATCTCGGCGACGGCCGGATAAGCGGTGAGCACGATCACGGGCACGTTCGGCCGCTGTCGGTGGACGGTCCGACAGACGCCCGCGCCGCTGCGCCCGGGCGCCATCACGAGGTCGGTCACCACCAGGTCCACCCGGTCGCGGTTCGCCGCCCAGGCCGCGAGACCCTCGTCGGCGCTGCGCGCCGCGACCACCCGATGCCCGAGCTGCTCGAGGACGGCGCGCTCGTACTCGCGCGTGCCCGCATCGTCCTCGACGAGGAGAATCGTCCGGGCCGGCCGCGGTCCGGACGCACGCGGCGCCGGGGCGAGCGCCGTGCGGGCGAGGCGGGCGACCACGGCCGCGAGCGCGGGCGGGTCGAAGGGCTTGGCGACGTGCTCCTGGAAGCCTGCGGCGAGCGCGCGGCGGCGATCCTCGGCGCCGGCGTACGCCGTCAGCGCCACCGCCGGCACGAGCCCGCCCTCCTCGGGAGCGAGCGCCCGCACCTTGCGCAGGAGCGCATAGCCGTCCTCCCCCGGCATGGCGATGTCCGAGACGAGGACGTGGGGGGTCCAGCGCCTGAGCACCGCGAGCGCTTCGGCGGCCGAGGAGACCGCCCGCACCCGAGCCCCCGCGGCGGCCAGCAGCGCACCGACCACCGCGCGCGTGTCGTCCTCGTCCTCGACGAAGAGCACACGCACGCCCGCGAGCTCGCCGTGCTCGGCCGCCGGTGGCGTCTCGGCCGCCGGCGCGGCAGCCCCCGGCGCCGGGGCGACCGCCGCCGGCGCGGGCAGCGTCACCGTGAACGTGGCGCCCCCGCCCGGCCCGGGGCTGGCCGCGTCGATCGTGCCCCCGTGCAGCTCGACGAGATGGCGAACGATGGCGAGCCCGAGGCCGAGGCCGCCGTGGGGCCGGGTCGACGTCGCGTCGGCCTGCCGGAAGCGCTCGAAGAGGTGGGGAAGGAACTCCGCGGGGATGCCCATGCCGGTGTCGCGCACGGCGACGCGGACCTGCTCGTCGCGGCGCTCGAGCCGCACCTGCACGTGGCCCCCCGAAGGCGTGAACTTGATGGCGTTGGTGAGCAGATTCCAGACGATCTGCTGGAGCCGGCCGGCATCGCCCTCCACGAGCCCCGCCGTGGGATCGATGGCGGTGTCGATGAGGATGCCCTTCGCCTTGGCGGTCGGGCGCACGGCGTCGATTGCGGTCCTCACGACCTGCGCGATCTCGACCGGCCGCAGCTCGAGCCGCAGCGGCCCGTGGATCATCCGCGAGACGTCGAGCAGATCGTCGATGATGCGCAGCAGCGACCGCATGCTGCCCTCCATGGTGCCGAGGGCGCGCGCAGCCGCGGCTTCCTCGAGCCGGCCGTGCCGGAGCATCCACATCCAGCCGAGGACGCTCGTCACGGGCGTCCGCAGCTCGTGGGAGAGCGTGGCCAGGAACTCGTCCTTGAGCCGGTTGGCCTCCTGCGCCTCCCGATAGAGGCGGGCGTTGTCGACGGCGAGCGCGGCGCGCCCAGCGAGCTCCTGGGCGAGAACGAGGTCGGCGTGCGTGTAGCGACGTCCCGAGATCGAGGTGGCGAACGCCATCACGCCGAGGGTCCGTCCCCTCGCGACGAGCGGCACGCTCATGAACGACACGAGCCCTTCGCGCCAGCTCGGCTGCTCCGGACCCTGCGCCACCGCCGTCACGTCGGCGACGAGCACCGGCTGGCCGACGGCAACCACACGAGCCGGGCTGAAGAGCGAATCCGGATCGGCGGAGGCGCCGTGCGCCATCTCCCACAGGAGCGGCTCGCGGCTCGGGTCGGCGTGCGCAACCGCGATCCGGCGGGTCGGCGCCTCCGACTCGACGAGCAGATCGATCACGCAGCAGTCACCGAGCTGCGGGACCGCGCGGCGCGCGAGCATGCGCAACGTTTCCTCGTGGTCGAGCATGCTCGAGAGGAGCGCGCTCACGTCGGCGAGGAAGCGGCTGCGTTCCCGCTCCCGTTCGGCGCGCGCGCGGGCCCGATGCTCGTCCCCGTAGAGGCGTGCGTAGGCGATGCCGAGTCCCACGCGGTCGGCGACCATCTGCAGGAGCTGGACGTCGCGCGGCTCGAAGCGGCGCCGGGCGAAGGTCCCGACGTGGAGGACGCCGAGGAGCCGCTCCTCGACGAGGATCGGCACCCCGAGAAGCGAGCGGATGCCGCGCTCGCGCAGCACGTCGCTCACCGGCTCGATGTCGTCGAGATCCTCGACCAGGATCGGCCGCCTCTCGGCCGCCACGCGCCCGGCGAAGCCGCGGCCGAGCGGCACGGTCACCCGCCGCGCGACCTCCTCCTCGAGGCCGTCGGCGAGCCGGACCGCGAGGACGTCGCCTTCGACCAGCAGGATCGCCGCAGCGTCGGCGTCGAGCATGTGGCGCACGCGGCCGAGCAGCCCGGGCAGCAGGGGGTCGAGCGGAAGCCCGGCGAGCCCGGCGTCCTCGACCATCGCCAACCGCCCGAGCGCCTCGGCGGCGCCTGTCGGATCACCTGCAAGCTCGATCGCGTCCATCGATCACGCGTCGGCGTTCCCTCTGGGCTATGCCCGGGCTCCCGCGCGGTCAAGCGTCCCCGACGACGGCCCGGAGCAGGCGGCGAACCTCGGCCACGCCCCCGAGCCGGACCGAGGCGCGGCTCGCGGCCGGACCGACGTGGATCGCCAGGGCGCCGGGTGGCAGCGCCGCGAAGAGATCCTCGTCCGTGCGGTCGTCCCCCACGGCGACGGCCAACGTTCCCGGCGAGGCCTGCGCGAGGATCGGGGCGACGATGGCCCCCTTGTGCATGCCGTGCGGGCGCACCTCGACGACCTTCTCGCCGGGGAGGATCTCCACCGGCGCGTTGCTCAGCAGCTCGGTCAAGTGCAGCCGCAGCTCGTTCGCCTGGCGCGTGCCGAACTCGGGCTCCGTCATGCGATAGTGCCAGGCAAGCGAGACCGTCTTCTCCTCGACGAGCGAGCCCGGCGTCCGCGCCGCGAAGTGCTCGAGGATGGCGAGGACCCGCTCACGCCATTCCATCGTGGGCACGGGCGGCGCCGTCCAGAGGCCGCCGGGCCGCCGCGACCAGAACCCGTGCTCGGCGTGGAGGCCGACGGGCAGCGCGCCGAGCCATCGCTCCATCGTCTCACGGCTCCGCCCGCTCACGACGTGCACCTCCGTGCGCGGCCGGGCGGCGAGCGCGCGCAGCAGCGAGAGCAGCGCTTCGTCCGGGGTGGCGAGATCGGGCACGCCGGCGAAGGGGACCAGGGTGCCGTCGTAGTCCAGCAGCAGGACCAGGCGCTCCGCCGCTCGCATGCGCCCCACGAGACGCGCGACGTGCCCCGCCGCCGTCGCCGCCGGCGTCGACGTCGCGCGATGCGCGCTCGCGTCCTCGAGCGCCTCGAGGAAGCTCCGAGCCCAGTGGTGGACGTCGTACCGGACCACCCGCTTCCGCAGCGCCTGCACGCGGGCCCGGCGCTCGTCTTCCGACAGGCCGAGCGCCCGGCGCAGCGCGTCGGCGGTTGCGTCGACGTCGTAGGGGTTCACCAGGACGGCCTCGGCGAGCTCGGCCGCCGCGCCCGCGAACTCGCTCAAGACGAGGACGCCGTCCCCGTCGGTGCGCGCCGCGACGAACTCCTTCGCGACCAGGTTCATGCCGTCGCGGACGGGCGTGACCAGCATCACGTCGGCGGCACGGTAGAGCGCGACCAGCTCGCGCTCGGAGATCCCGCGATAGACGTAGTGCACGGGCACCCAGCGAGGCGTCCCGAAGGCGCCGTTGAGGCGGCCGACCATCTCGTCCACCTGCCGCCGGAAGTCCTGGTACGCGCCGACGTTCGTCCGCGACGGAACCGCCACCTGCACGAGCCGCACGCGCCCCCGCAGATTCGGGTGGTCGCGCAGGAGGACCTCGAAGGCGAGCAGACGCCGCGGGATGCCCTTCGTGTAGTCGAGACGGTCGATGCCGACCAGCAGGGCGGCGTCGCCCGGCGCGCGGAGCGCGCGCACCTCGGCGGCAACCCTCGCATCCTCGGCGAGGGCGGCGAACCTCGCCGGATCGATCCCCATGGGGAAGACCCCGAGTCGCACCGTGCGGCCCTCGATCTCGACGCGATCGACGTCGGTGGCGAGGCCGAGGACCCTCAGCAGCGAGGACGCGAAGTGCCGCATGTACGCCGCGGTGTGGAAGCCGATCAGGTCCGCGCCGAGCACGCCCTCGAGCAGCCGGTCGCGGGCGGGCAGGATGCGGAACACCTCGGAGGCCGGAAACGGCACGTGCAGGAAGTACCCGATCCGTGCCTGCGGCAGGCGCTCGCGCACCAGCCGAGGCACGAGCATGAGCTGGTAGTCGTGGACCCACACCAGGTCGCCGGGCCGGTGGTGGGCCGCCACCGCGTCGGCGAAGCGGGCGTTCACGCGCTCGTAGGCGTCCCAGCCCTGCACGTGGAGAGGCATCGGGTCGAGCAGGTAGTGGAAGAGCGGCCAGAGGACGCCGTTGGCGAAGCCCTCGTAGAAGCGCCGTGCCTCACCGGGGTCGAGCCACACGGGCACGGTGCGCAGCTCGGCCAGCCGGCGCTCGAGCGCGGCGCGAGCCGGCGGCTCGACGTCGGCACGCCCGGGCCAGCCGATCCAGAGGCCGCCGGACCGCTCGTGGAGGCTGCGGAGCCCCGTGGCGACCCCGCCGGTGCTGCGGCGTACCAGCGGCCCCTGCGCGCCCCCGGGTGCGACGGTGACGGGCAGTCGGTTTGCGACCAGGAGCAGACGGGACATGCCGGCGCCCGACGTTCACGTACTGTACGCGCGTCCTGCGCGTCAACGAAGGCTCCCAGGGCCTGGCCAAGCGCGTGGGTTTGTGGTGATGAGGAGGGGCCGATGGTCGTCCGCGAGCGTGATCGCGAAGGGGCCCGCCGGGCGTGCGGGGAGATTCCGTGAGCCTGCGTGTCGTCGGCGCAGGGCTGGGCCGCACGGGGACCAACTCGCTCAAGGTTGCGCTGGAGCGGCTGCTGGGCGCGCCCTGCTACCACATGATGGAGGTGTTCACGCATCCCGAGCACGTACCGGTCTGGCACGCGGCGGCCCGGGGCCGGATGCCCGACTGGGGCGCCCTGCTCGCCGGCTTTGCCGCCGCGGTCGACTGGCCCGTGGCGGCCTTCTGGCCCGAGCTGAGCGCCGCCTTCCCGGACGCGGTGGTGCTGCTGTCGGTGCGCGAGCCGCAATCCTGGTGGCAGAGCGCCAGCGAGACGATTTTCCCCGCCATCGCCGAGCAGGCGGGCACGGCCTGGCGCGCCATGATCGACGATCTCTTCGCCGCGCGCTTCACGAGCGCCATCGACGATCGCGCCACGGCCGTCGCGGCGTTCGAGCGTCACAACGCCCGCGTGCGCGCCACCGTTCCGGCGCGGCGCCTCGTCGAATGGCGCGCCGCCGACGGCTGGGCGCCGCTCTGCGCGGCCCTCGGCGTGCCGGTCCCGAGCGAGCCGTTCCCCCACACCAACACGCGCGCGGACTGGCGGGCACGCAACGGCTAGGACCCGTGCATGAGCGTCCGGGTCGGTCTCGGCCTCGCGAACTTTCCCTTCTCCGGCGCGCGCGGCTTCTGGCGCTGGGTCGAGCGCTGCGAGGACTCGACCGTGGACTCGATCTGGCAAACCGACCGCCTGGCCTCCCCGATCCCTCAGCTCGAATCGATCACGACGATGGCGGCGCTCGCTGGCGCCACCCGCCGGCTCAAGTTCGGGATGAACGTGACCGTCGTCACCTTCCGCGACCCCCTGGTGCTCGCACGCGAGTGCGCGACCATCGACTTTCTCTCGAACGGCCGCCTGCTCCCCGCGTTCGGCGTCGGGCCCGACATCGCGCCCGAATGGCAGGCGACCGGGCGCTTGCCGAAAGGCCGCGGCCGCCGGAGCGACGAAGCGCTGGAGATCATGGCGCGGCTCTGGGCGGGCGAGCGGGTCACCACCGACGGCGCGCATTACCACTATCGCGACGTCCAGATCGCGCCGCTGCCGCTCCAGCAGCCACTGCCGCTCTGGATCGGTGGCCGCAGCGCCGCGGCGATCCGCCGCACGGCCCGCATCGGCACGGGCTGGCTCGGCGGCGTCGAGTCGCCCGAGCAGGCGGCCCCGGTGGTCGCCGCGATCGCCGCGGCATCCGCGGCGGCGGGGCGGCCGATCGACTCCGGACACTACGGCGGGGCGTTCGCCTTCCGCTTCGGGTCGTGGGACGATCCGCTCGTGGAGCGGACGGCGCGGCTCCTCTCGGCACTGGCGGGGACGAACGACCCGCGGCGCCACGTCGCCGCCGGCGGCGCGGCCGACATCCTCGCGCGCATCGAGGAGTTCGCGGCCGTCGGTGTGTCGAAGCTCGTGCTGCGCCCGATCGCCACCGGTGACGCCGAGATGATCGAGCAGACCGAGCGCCTGATCGCGGAGGTGCTCCCCGCCGTCCACCGCTGATGGCGCGGCCTCCTCGGTCACGTCGGGCCGGTTAAGCGGGACGCGCTCGGGTTCCTGCTCGGCGCGCAGCGCCGCTACGGCGACGTGGTCGCCCTGCGCTTCTTCCGAACGCGCGCCTTCCTCCTTGCGTGATCCTCCGGCCCCGGGGCGGGCTGCCGATGACGGTCGACCGCGCCGCCTCCACGCCCTTCTAGCCGACGCCCTAGTTGTGTCGCTCTGCTGCTGGTCTGTTGACGCCGCGGACGTGCGCGGGCTAACGTTCGGCGCCTGTCCGGAGGGGAGGGTTCGGATGCGACGCCGTGCGCGCGCCTGTTCGGCAGTTTCTCTCGGGGGCTGGCTGCTGCTCAGTCCGCCGCTGCGCGAGAAGGCGGGCGTCACCAGCGCGGATCTCGATGCGCCCGAGTCGGCCTGGACGCACGTCTCCACGCACGACACCCTCGCCCAGTGCGAGGAAGCGCGCACCGCCATCCGGGAGGACGCGAAGAAGCGCAACCTCGACATCCCCGTGATCCTGCGCAGACAGCGTGCAGACCACGACGCCGGAGCGCAGCCCAATCCCGCCCTCGCGCGGCTCCTGGCACTTCAGCTCGCGCGCTGCGTCCCGGCCGAGCGGCTGGGGCCGCCGGCGGCGGCGAGAGACCCCTCGCCGCCACGGTGACCCGTCCGCCCGGCGGTCGCGGCGCGGCGCCGTAGCTGCGGGTTCGAATCTCGGGTAGCCTGCCTCCCGTCGATGGTCGCCGGGCCGCTGGGCGCGCTGCTCGCGCACGATTGGAGTCGGACGGACTTCTCGGTCTACACCGCCGCGGCCGAAGCGGTGGTCCACCGCACCGACATCTACGCCGCGCGCAACCCGCGCGGGTGGGCCTACGTCTACCCGCCGCCGTTCGCGATCGCGATCGTGCCGCTGGCCCTGCTGCCTGCGTTCTGGGGATCGATGGCCTGGGGGCTGCTCTCGATCGTCCTCCTGGTCTCGACGGCGCGCACCTGCGTGGCGCTCGTGCGCGGCTCCTGCTCGGGCCGCAAGGGGTGCGAGCTCGCGCTGCTCGGCATGCCCGCGCTCGTTCTGCTGCCCTGGTGGGCGCAGTGCCTGGCCCGGGGCCAGGCGGACGTGCTCGTGGCGTGGCTCGTCGTCGCGGCGATGCGCTGGCTCAAGGAGGAGCGCGACGTCGCCGCCGGAGCCTGCCTGGCGGGCGCCGCGGCCCTCAAGGTCTTCCCCCTCGGGCTGCTCGGCTACCTCGCCTGGCGCCGGCGCTGGCGCTGCGTGGCGGCGACGCTCGCAGGGCTCGCCGTCCTTCTCCTGCTGCTCCCCTCGCTCGTCCTCGGCTGGCGGCAGAACCTCGCCTACCTCTGGGAGTGGACGCACATGGTGGCCCAGCCTGCGCTCGCATCGGAGTCCGGACGTGCCGCCGCCGTGCTGCACCAGCAGCTGCTCAGCGCCGCCAAG
The DNA here is from genome assembly GCA_035295465.1 of Binatia bacterium. Classification (GTDB taxonomy): domain Bacteria; phylum Desulfobacterota; class Binatia; order DP-6; family DP-6; genus DATGIZ01. Next base: position 8,188 of record DATGIZ010000007.1, read on the forward strand.
ATTCGCGATCAGTCGCTCGAGCCGGTGCTCTGGCGGCTCGTCGGCGACCCCGGCGCACGCGATCTCGCCGGTGGCCTGTCGCTGCTGATGGCGGCGGTCGTCTGGCGCGTGGGGCGCCGCATCCGCGCCGACGGCGAGCTGTCCATCGCGGCGGCGGTGATCGTGTGGATGCTGCTGGCGCAGCCGCTCGCCGAGGCGCCGTACTTCGTGTTGCTGTGGCTCCCGGTGACCGTGCTGGTCGCGGCGACATTCACCGTAGAGGGCCGGCGTCGGCGGTGGGCGCTCCGGGCGGTCGTGGCCGTCTTCGGCGTGGCGAGCGTGCTCTCGCCCTTCAGTCGGCAGCTTGAAAGCTGGGGCTCCTTGTGCTGGGGGACGACGCTGCTCTGGGGGTCGCTCGCCTGGCTGGCGGCCTCGGCGTCCGCCTGACCGGTCGCCGCCGTCGGGCCGATCTGCTAGGCTGTCCCCGGGGTGGAGGTGCGTATGCGGTCGACCTGGCGGGCGTGGATCGTGGTCGCGGCGCTCGCGAGCCTGGCGCCGGGCGCCGAGGGGGCGCTGCCGACCATCTTCGTCGATCCCAACGCCGCCGGCGGTGACGGCTTCGCGCAGGCCGCCCAGTCGGCCGCGCTCACCAGCGGGGGCGGCGTCCTGGCGGGCGCACCGCTCGCCAGCGTCGGCGGGCGGAGCGGCGCAGGGCTCGCCTACGTCCTCGACGCCGCCGGCCAGCTCGTGCGCGTGCTGCAGTCGCCGAATCCGGTCGCCGGGGGCATGTTCGGCGCCGCGGTGCTCGTCTCGGGCAACGACCTTCTGGTGAGCGCCCCGGGCGACACGGCGAACGGCACGGCGGGCGGCGGGGAGGTCTACCTCTTCGACGGGACCACGTTCGCGCTGACGCGCATCTACCAGCCCCCCCCTTCGCAGCCGGGGCTCCACTTCGGCCTGACGCTCCTGCTCGACGGGACCACTCTGTACGTGGGGGCCGCGGACACGCTCCCGCCGACCGCCGCCGGCGCGGGCGCCCTCTTCGCCATGGACTTCGCGACCGGCAGCTTCCTGCGCACCTTCCAGGCGCCGATCCCGACCGCCAATGCGCTCTTCGGCGCATCGTTCGCCCCCAGCAACGGCACGCTCATCGTGGGCGCCCCGGGCACGAGCGTCGGCGGCCAGAGCGGCGCGGGCGCGGCCTACCTCCTCGATGCGACCACCGGCGCCCTCCTCCATCCCCTCCAGTCGCCGAATCCGACCGCTGGGGGCGCGTTCGGCTCGGCGGTGGCTTTGCTCGGCACCACTCCGTTGATCGGCGCGCCCGGCGACACCGGCGCGGGCCTCGCCGGCAGCGGCGTGGTGTACAGCTTCGACGCGACCACCGGGGTGCTGCAGAAGCTCTTCACCGCGCCCATCCCGAGCAGCGGCCTCGGGTTCGGAGCGGTGCTCGCGGCCGCGAGCACGACCTACTTCGTCGGCGTCCCGGCGGCCCCCGTGGGCGCCTTCGGGGCCGCCGGCCAAGTCTACGCGCTCGATCCCACGAAGGGGCTGCGCCAGATCCTCCAATCGCTGAACCCGCGAGCGAACGCCCGCTTCGGAGCCTCCCTGTTCCTCGCCGGCACGCAGCTCCTGATCGGCGAGCCGGCGGCGGGCGGCGGGACCCCGAAGCTCTACCTCTTCGACGTCGCCGCCGGCTCGACGCCCGGCGGACCCGCCCCGGGCGGCCGGATTCCCCCGACCACGACCACGACGCTGCCCGGCAACTGCACGGTCGCTCCAACGTTCGCCTCCGCGCAGTGCGAGCTCGACGCGCTCGACGCCACCGTCGCCGGCGCCGGGCTCGGCCGGCTCGGCAATCGCCTGCGGGCGATCCTCGGGCGGGCCAGCGCACGCGTCGCGCGGGCGCAGACCGTCGGGCCGCGGCGCGCCCGCATGGCTCTGCGGGCGGCGCTCGGGGACATCAACGCCTTCGAGCAGCGGTGGGAGGCGGCGTACAATCGCATCGACCTCGGCACCCAGTCGGTGCTCCTGCTGCTCGACACGGGGACGCGCACCGCCTTGCACGGCCTCGTGATGACTCTCCGCTGAACGAGCGAGGCGCTCAGGCGCGTAGCGCCGCCAGGTCTGCGGGGTTCCAGTACTCGCGCCAGTCGCGGATCAGGCCGCCCTCGATCTCGCACGCGCTCATCCCCCGCCAACCGACCGGGCGTGCGTCGGCGCGGCGCTCGACCAGGATGGACCACTCGGCGAGCACGGCCGCGCCCGCGACCGCGAGACGGGCGACGTCGAAGCGCAGCGGCCGCAGCGCCGCGTACGACCGGCGCACGACCGCCGCGTAGGCCTCGCGCCCGCAGATCGGCGGGTCGTGGACGGGCGAGGCGAACACGACGTCGGGGTGCCAGAGGGCGAGGTAGCCGTCGAGGTCCCCGGCAAGCCAGGCCAGCCGGCGGCGCTCGAAGAGCGCCGCGGCCTCGGCGTGCGTCGGCATGTGCCCGGGGGTACCACGTGCGCCGTAGCCTCGCCAGGTGTAACGTGGGCGCCGCTGTCGTGTTGAGAGGGGCGATGAGCGCATTGCGACGGCTCGGCGCCATGGCCGTCGGGACGCTGGCTGCGGCGGCGGTCCTCACCACCGCGGCGCCGGCGGCCGCCCACTGGCGCGGGGGGGTTTACATCGGCGCGTACCCCTATTACCCCGCCTATTATCCCTATCCCTATTACCCGTATCCGTATTACTACTACGGCTACGGCTACGACCTCCCGCCCCCGGGGTGGGTCCCGGGCCACTGGGAGCTACGGGTCGACGACTCGGGCCGCCGGGTTCGGGTCTGGGTTCCGACACATCTCCAATGACACCTTCCCGACGGGCTGCCGCTAGCTGTCTTGCGCTCCTCCTCGTGGCGAGCGCCCCTGCGCTCGGGCAACCGGCGCCTCCCTATCCGCCGTACCCGCAACCTCCACCGCCCCCGCCCCGCCGCGTCTACGTGCCGCCGGTGGTCGACCCCAATCCACCGCCGCTCTCGCCGGTCATGCGCGTCGTCTACGCGCCGTTCTATGCCGCCGGGCTCGTGGTGCGCTACGGCTTCTACTACCTCTTCGTCGCGCCCGTGGAGGTGTTCGCGCGGACCGTGACCTACGGCGCGTCGGGCGGCGTCGAGAAGCCCGAGCAGAGCCCGCCCCCATGAGGCGGTGGGCGGTCGCGCTCGTCATGCTGGCGCTGCTCGCGCCGGCCGCCGGCGCGAGCGCGCAGGGGACGCTGCCGAGCTACGGCCTCGTCCAGCTCCGCGGGGTGCCCGACGGGGCGCGGGTCGACCTCGACGGTCGGTTCTGGCTCGAGGCCGACGGGCTCGACACGCGCTGGCTCGTGGTGCCCCGCGGGCCGCACCGGCTGACGGTCCACGTCCCCGATCACGAGCCCGTCGAGCGCCGCGTCGACGTCGTCGACGGCCGCACGCAGGTGGTACGGATCGGCAGCGCCGCGGGCAAGCAGCGCGCCCGCTGACGCGGCGCTTCCGTCAGCCGGACCCCTTTGCTATCGTGCCTTGCATGGCGGACTTGGTCGCGGTTTCCGACGACTCCTTCGAGCGCGAGGTGCTGCAGAGCCCCACGCCCGTCCTGATCGACTTCTGGGCGCCGTGGTGCGCACCCTGCCGCGCGATCGCGCCGGTGGTCGAGGAGCTGGCGCGCGACTACGCCGGGCGGCTCAAGGTCGTGAAGATGAACGTCGACGACAACCCGCGCACGCCGGTGCGCTACGGGGTCCGCGGCATCCCCAACCTGATCATCTTCCAGAACGGCGACGTGAAGGAGCAGATCGTCGGGGCGGTCCCGAAGGGGCAGCTCGTCAAGGCGGTCGACCGCGTCGTCGGCTCCTGACGCGAGCGCGGCTCACCGCCGCATCGTGTAGCGGCGCATCGCGACGTTCATCACCAGCCCCACGCCGATCAGCAGGCAGAGCATCGACGACCCGCCGTAACTGAAGAACGGGAGCGGGATGCCCACGACGGGCAGCAGGCCGGTGACCATCCCCACGTTGATCACGACCTGCCAGAAGATCACCGACATGACGCCGAGGCAGAGGAGGATCCCGAAGCGGTCGCGCGCCCGCTGGGCGATCGCGAGCCCGCGCAGCACGAGCAGCAGGTAGAGCACCATCAGCACGACGCAGCCGACGAACCCCCACTCCTCGGCGAACACGGAGAAGATGAAGTCGGTGTGGTGCTCGGGGAGAAAGTTCAGGTGGTTCTGCGTGCCCTGGAGGAAGCCCTTCCCCCAGGTCATCCCCGAGCCCACCGCGATCTTCGACTGGATGATGTGGTAGCCGGCCCCGAGCGGGTCGGTGTCGGGATCGAGGAAGGTCGCGATCCGCCGCTGCTGATAGGGCTTGAGGTGCCGCCACAGGAACGGCGCCAGCACGGCGATCGGCGCCGCCATGGCGCCGAGCACCCGCAGCCGCAAGCCCCCGAGCACGAGCATGGTGAGCAGCACGAAGCCGAGCACGGCGGCCGAGCCGAGGTCAGGCTGCGCGAGGATGACCACCGCCGGCACCGCCGCCGCGACGAGCGGCACGACCGCGTCGCGGAGCCCGGGCCGCACGTCGCGCAGCCGGGCGAAGTGGTGCGCGAGGAAGATCACGAGCGCGAGCTTCATGAACTCCGAGGGCTGCAGCGACATCGGCCCGATGCGGATCCACCGCCGCGACCCGCCCCCGATGCGCCCGAGCACCGGGACCAGCAGCACCGCGCCGAGCGCGAGCGTGTAGACGAGCGCCGCGCCCCGATCGAGCCGGCGGTAGTCGAAGGCGAGCACCGCCACCATGCCGCCCAGGCCGAGCGCGAGCGAGGCGAGCTGGCGCAGCGTGAAGCCGGAGAGCCCGACGCTGCCGGGCACGTAGGTCGCGCTGTAGACGGTGGCGATCCCCGTCCCGCTCACGACGAGCGCCAGCAGGGGGAGCGTCCACTCGAAGTGACGCAGAAGCCGCCTATCGATCGGCATGGGCCTCCTGGGCGGGCGGCGGCGGCGCGGCGCCGCGCGTGAAGTAGCGCTCGAGGACCTGCTGAGCGATCGGCGCGGCGACCGTCCCGCCGTGCTCCCCGGCGTGCTCGACGAGCACCGCGATCGCGATCTCGGCGTGCTCGACGGGCGCGAAGGCGATGAACCAGGCGTGGTCCTTGCGGGCGCGCGGGTCGCGCTTGGCGGCGGCCTCGCCGCCCACGGCCTGCGCGGTGCCCGTCTTGCCCGCGACCTCGATGCCGGCGACCCGTGCCTTGCGGGCGGTGCCGCGGTCGGTCATGACGACGTCGCGCATGGCCGAGCGGATCTGCTCGAAGACGCCGGGCCTGACGTGCGCGTCGCTCAGCACCTCGGGCTCGACGGCCTGCTTGACGGCGCCGTCCGGCCCCTCGACCCGCATCACGTAGTGCGGCCGGTAGCGGATGCCCCCGTTGGCCACGACCGCGGCGAGCTGCGCCATCTGCAGCGGCGTGGCGGTGACGTAGCCCTGGCCGATCGCCACGGAAAGGGTCTCGCCGGCGAACCAGGGCTGGCCGAAGCGCTTGCGCTTCCACTGCGTGTCGGGGATCGTCCCCGTCTTCTCGTGCTCGAGCCGGATCCCGGTCGGCAGCCCGAGCCCGAGCCGGCGGGCGTAGTCGGCGATCAGGTCGACGCCCAGGCGCTCGCCGGCCTGATAGAAGTAGACGTCGCACGACTCGACGATCGCGTCGTGCAGGCTCACCGTGCCATGTCCGCCCTTGCGCCAGCAGTGGAAATAGTGGCCGCCGAACTGGAGGCCGCCGCCGCAGAACACGCTCCACGACGGGCCGATCAGCCCCGAGTCGAGGGCCGCCGTCGCCACCGCGACCTTGAACGTGGATCCCGGGGGATACTGGCCTTGCACCGCGCGATCGCTCAACGGGTGCAGGCGGTCCTGCACCAGCGTGCGCCACTCGTCGCGCTGGACGCCGCGCGCGAACACGTTCGGATCGTAGGCCGGGTGCGAGGCGAGCACGAGCACCTCGCCGTTGCGCGGATCGAGCGCCACGACCGCGCCCGCGGCGGCGCCGAGCGCCCGCTCGGCGACCTCCTGGAGGTCGAGGTCGAGCGTGAGCGTCAGGTTGTCACCCGGCGTGTCGGGCTCCTCCTTGAGCACGCGCACGCGCCGGCCGAGCGCGTCCACCTCGACCTGCTCGCCGCCGCTCGTGCCGCGCAGCTCCGCGTCCCACGCGCGCTCGAGGCTCGACTTGCCGACGACGTCGCCGGGCCGGAGCCCGCTCCCGGCCGCGCCGAGGTCGCGCTCGCTCACCTCGCCCACGTAGCCGAGCAGGTGCGCGGCGAGCGGGCCGTAGGGGTAGTAGCGCTTGGGCCCCACCTGGAGGGTGACGCCGGGGAGGTCGAGCTGGTGCGTCTCGAGCGCGACCACGCCTGGCCAGTCGAGGTCGCGCCGCACGACGATGCCCTCATAGGGCGGCCGGCGCGAGGGCGCGTGGAGCGCCTGGCGCACCGCGGTCTCCGGCTCGCCGAGGTAGGTCGCGAGCTCGTGCAGCGTCCGCGTGTGGCCGCGGGCGTCCTCGGGCACGAAGACGGCGTCGAACGCGGGGCGGTTGTCGATCAGGATCTCCCCGTGGCGGTCGTAGACGATGCCGCGCGCCGCGGGGACCCGCACGAGCCGGATGCGGTTGCTCTCCGAGAGCGCGCGCATCTCCGGGCCCTGGACGACCTGGAGGTACCACAGGCGCACCCCGATGAGCGCGAACAGTAGCACCACCGCCACCGCCGCCGCGCCGGCCCGCCCGAGGAGGTCGGCGGGCACGTCGCGCGCGGCGACCTCGATGCTCGGGTCGCCGTCGTGCAGGTCCGAGTCACGCCGCCTCCCCACCCAGGAGCCGCCGCTCCCAGGCGAGGAACGCAAAGACCGCTGGCGCCACAGCGGCGGCGGCGAAGGCCTCCCAGACCCCATACCGCCACACATGCTGCCACACGGGCGCCGGGTCCTCCACGAGGCCCGCGGCCACCAGGAGGGCTGCCTGCTGGACGGCGGCGGCGACCAGCACGACGACCACGGCCGACGGCCATCCCTCCGTCCACACGGTGCGCGCCACGAGGTGGACGGCCGCGTACGCGGCCGTCATCGCGAAGGCATTCATGCCGAGCACGGTGCCCGAGAACGTGTCGAGCAGATAGCCGAGGAGGAACGCGCCCGCGACGCCGCCGACGCCGTGGTGGTGGAGACCCAGGTAGACCGTGAGCACGAGGAGCAGGTCCGGGACCACCGGCAGCCGCGGCACCACCGCCAGCACGGTGGTCTGGACGAGCACGGCGAGCAGCGCCGCCACGGCGACCGCGAGCGCGCCGCGCATCCCTCAGGATCCGGGCGCCGGGGTCGGCGCGACCTCGATCGGGCCCCGCGCCACCAGCACCTCCTCGAGGGCACTCGGGTCGACCGCCGGCGTCACCTCGACGGACTGGAAGAGCCCCTGGCCGCGCTTGTCGACGGCGGTCACGCGCCCGACGGGCAGCCCCTTCGGGAAGATGCCGTCGACACCCGAGGTCACGATCAGGTCGCCCACCTGCACGTCCTCGGTGCGCTTGACGAACTTGAGCATGCACCCGCCGTCGACCTGGCCCTCGACGATCCCGCGGGCGCGCGTGCGCTGCACCACCGCGTCGACGCCGCTGTTGTGGTCGGTGATGAGCAGCACCCGGGCCGCGTCGGGCGCGGCGAGGAAGACGTGCCCCACCACGCCCGACGGGGCGAGGACCGCGGCCCCCTTGGCAACGCCGTCACGCTCGCCGCGGTCGATGACCAGCGTGCGCGACAGCGTGCCCGCGTCGCGACCGACCACGTGCGCGGCGACGACGTTCCCGCGCAGGGTCTCGCGCAGGTCGACGAGCGCGTGCAGCCGCGCGTTCTCCTGCTCGAGCTCGCCGAGCCGGGCCGTGTCCTGCTCGAGCGTCCGCACCCGCGCGCGCAGCGCCACCACCTCCTGACGGGCGCGGAAGAGGTCGACGACGCTGCGCTCGGCGTGCCAGAGCGCGCGGTTGAGCGCCGCCACCGGCCGCTGCGGGAGGGAGAGCACCTCGACGAACACTTGCCCGAGGCGGTCGGAGCGGACGGTTTCGCCGCCGGTGCGGATGACGAGCGCCGCGGCGAGCACGAGGAACAGCCCCGAGACGAGCAGCACCAGGTTGCGGCGCAGGAACTCGATCATCACGCCCCGCCGGGGCGCTTGCTACTGGATGGCGACGTCCTTGAGGAGGGAGAGCTCATCCAGCACCTTGCCCGCCCCCATGACGACCGCCGTGAGCGGATCGTCCGCGACGGTCACCGGCAGCCCGGTCTCCTCGCGCAGCAGCGTGTCGAGGTTGCGCAGGAGCGAGCCGCCCCCCGCGAGCACGATGCCCTTGTCGACGATGTCCGAGGCCAGCTCGGGCGGCGTCCGCTCGAGCCCGATGCGCACGGCCTCGACGATCTGGTTGATCGGCTCGAGCAGCGAGTCGCGGATCTCCTCGTCGTTGATCTCGACCGTCTTCGGCACGCCCGCGATCAGATCCCGGCCCTTGATCTCCATCGTCTGGACCTCGTTGCCGGGATACGCCGAGCCGATCGTGATCTTGATCAGCTCGGCGGTGCGCTCGCCGACCAGCAGGTTGTACTTGCGCTTGATGTACTGGCCGATGGCCTCGTCCATCTTGTCGCCGCCCACGCGCACCGACTTCGAGAACACGATCCCCGCGAGCGAGATGACCGCCACTTCGGTCGTACCCCCGCCGATGTCCACCACCATGTTCCCGGTAGGCTCGGTGATCGGCAGCCCGGCCCCGATGGCCGCCGCCATCGGCTCCTCGACGAGGTAGACCTCGCGCGCCCCCGCGGACTCGGCCGACTCGCGCACCGCCCGCTTCTCCACCTCGGTGATCCCGAAGGGCACGCAGATGATGATCCGCGGGCGCACCAGCCGCTTGCGGTTGTGGATCTTCTGGATGAAGTACCGCAGCATCGCCTCGGTGATCTCGAAGTCGGCGATGACGCCGTCCTTGAGCGGGCGGATGGCCACGATGTTCCCGGGCGTCCGGCCCACCATCCGCTTGGCCTCCGCGCCGACCTGGAGGACCCGCCGCCCGCCGCGCGCGTCCTTCTGCACGGCGACCACCGAAGGCTCGTTGCACACGACCCCCTCGCCCTTCACGTAGATGAGGGTGTTGGCCGTTCCCAGATCGATCGCGAGATCGTTCGAGAACAGCCCGAGGATGGAGTTGAGGACCATTTCGGGTACGCACGAGCTAGCAGAAACAGGTGCCGGCAGCAACGAAAGCGCTCGTTGAAAACCCGGGGGGCCTTGGCTAGCCTCGGTCTCCGGCTCCCCGATGCTCAACACCTTCCGCAAGTACTCGAGCTCGACCGGCGTCAAGATCCTCTACGCGGTCCTCGCGCTCGCGTTCGTGATCTGGGGCGTGGGCGCCGTCGGCATGGGCCAGCGCATGGACGTCGTCGCCAAGGTCTACGGCGCGCCGATCAGCCAGCGCGAGGTCGACCGGGCGACGGCCGCGCTGCAGCGGCGCTACGAGGAGCTGTTCAAGGGCAACGTCCAGATCCCGGGCCTCAACCTCCGCGGCCAGGCGCTCGACCAGCTGATCGACGAGGCGCTCCTCGAGCACGAGGCCGCCCGCCTCGGGCTCGAGGTCACCGACGGCGAGCTGGTGGGCGCGGTGACCAGCATGCCCGAGTTCCAACGCGACGGCCGCTTCGACCGCGACCTCCTCGAGCGCATCCTCCAGGCCCAGCGCGACCGTGGCGAGTTCGAGGAGCAGCTCCGCCGCAGCATCCTCTTCCAGCGCCTCCAGGCGTTGGTGACCGACGGGGTCAAGGTGAGCCCGGCCGAGGTCGAGGAGCGCTACCGCCTCGACCACGACCGCGTGAGCCTGCACGTCGTCAAGATCGCAGCCGCCGACCTCGGCAAGGCGGTCACGCCGACCGACGACGAGCTGCGGAAGTACCTCGCCGACCACGCCGACCGCTACCGCGTGCCCGAGCGCGTGCGGGTGCGCTACGTCGCCTACCGCGAGCCCGACTTCCTGCCTGCGGCGACGGTCACCGACGAGGCGGTCCAGGCGTACTACGACGACCACAAGGACGACCGTTTCAGCGACCCCGAGCAGGTCCGCGTCCGGCACATCCTCGTCCGGACGCCCCCCGGCGCCGACGACGCCGCCAAGGCGGCGGCGCGCAAGAAGGCCGAGGACCTCCTCGCCCGGGTCCGTTCCGGCGCCGACTTCGCGGCGCTCGCGAAGAAGGAATCCGACGACCCCGGGTCGGCGAGCAAGGGCGGCGACCTGGGCCTGCTCCCGCGCGGCCGCCTGGCGCCCGAGCTCGACGACGCCGTCTTCGCCCTCAAGCCCGGGCAGGTGAGCGATGTGGTCGAGACGCCCTCGGGCTTCGAGATCGCCGAGGTCGAGGAGCACCAGGCGGGCGGCCCGCGGCCGCTCGCGGCCGTGCGCGACGAGATCGTCCAGGTCCTGCGCAACCAGCGCGCGCTCGAGCTGGCGCGGGCGCAGGCGGAGGCCGACCGCGCCGAGGTCGTCCACGGCAAGAGCCTTGCCGAGGCGGCGCACGGCCGGCCGGTCCAGGAGACCCCGCCGTTCGCCGCCACCGAGCCGATCCCGGGCGTCGGGCGCGTCAAGGCGTTCGCGGAAGCGGCTTTCGCGCTCGGCGACGGGGAGGTGAGCGACCTGATCGAGACCGAGGACGCGGTCTATCTGCTCGCGCCGTTCGCCCGCGAGCCGGCGCACGTCCCGCCGCTCGACGAGGTGCGCGACCGGGTGCTCGCCGACGCCCGGCGCGACCGCGGGGAAGAGCTCGCCCGCGAGCGCGCCGAGGCGCTGCGCGCGAAGGCCGAGACCGATGGCCTCGCCAAGGCGGCGGCCGACGCGGGGTTCGAGGTCGTCGACACGGGGCCGTTCGACCGCCGCACCGCCGCCATCCCGAAGGTCGGCATGGCGCCCGAGCTGCGCACCGACGCTTTCGCCCTCACCCCCGAGGCGCCGCTCGCGCCCCGGGTCTACGCGGTCGCGGGCGACGCGGTGGTGGCGGCGCTCGCGGAGCGGCTCCCGGCCGACATGTCCGGCTTCGCCGCGGCCAAGGACCAGCTCGCCGACCGCCTGCTGCAGCAGAAGCGTGCCGAGGTCGCCACGGCGTACATCGACTTCCTCAAGCAGCGCGCGCAGCAGGAGGGCGCCCTCGATGTCCGCGCCGACGCCCTCGGCCGGGGCTGACGTCCGGGTCGACGGCTTCGCGCTGGCGGGCCGGCGCCCGCTCGGCTGCCTGCTGGTTCACGGCTTCACGGGGGCGCCGGACGAGATGCGGCCACTCGGCGAGGCGCTCGCGGCCGCGGGCTTCCCGGTGCGCGCGGTGCGGCTGCCCGGCCACGGCACCTGCGTGGACGACCTCGCGCGGGCACGCTGGCCGGACTGGGTGGCGGCGGTGGCCGACGGCGCCGCCGCGCTCGGACGTGGCGTCCCGCGTGTGGCGGTCGCGGGGATGTCCATGGGCGCGCTGCTGGCGCTCCATCTCGCCGCCACCGATCCCGGCGCCGTCGCGGCGCTCGTCCTCTGCAGCACCGCGCTCGCCGCCCGCGACCGGCGGCTGCGGCTCTTGCCGCTCCTCGAGCACGTCCCGTGGCTCGCCCGCCGCTTCGCGCTCCTCCCGAAGACCGACCGGCGCGACATCGCCGACGTCGCCGCCCGCACGTCGAGCTTCACCTACGACGCCGTGCCGCTCGCCGCGGCCGCCGAGCTGGTGCGTCTCCAGCGCGCGGTGCGGCGCGAGCTTCCGCGCATCACCCAGCCCGCGCTGCTCCTCCACGGCCGGCACGACCACACGATCGCCGTCGCCGAGACGGAGCGCCTGCGGCGGCGGCTCGGCTCGCGCTGGATCGAGGCGCACGTGCTCGAGCGGAGCTGGCACGTGATCACGCTCGACGTCGAGCGCGCGGAGGTCGGCCGGCTCGCCGCCGACTTCCTCGCGCGCGTCGAGGCGGCCGGCTAGGAGCGTTCGCCGGCGACGAGCCGATCCCACGTGGCGATGCGCTCGTCCTCCGGCCCGAGCATCTCCACCAGCCAGCGCCGGACGAAGGCGAGGTCGAGCCGGCCACGCTGGATCGCGAGCAACCTCCCGACGTCCGCGAGGTCCTTCGGCCGGTAGAAGAGCATCTTGAAGACCACGAGGGTCTCGGCGGACAACACCCACGTGTCGCGGCGCGCGATCCGCGTGCGCACGCGCCGCCGCAGCGCCTCGTCGTAGAACGGCACACTCGGGGTGAAGACATCGACGCGGTACTCGCCCATCCGCCCGACGAACAGGCCACGCTCGGCCGCGGCGGCGCGTGCGACCGCGCGATCGAGCGACACGCCCGTGCGCTCGAGCACGACGAACCCGTCGTCGAGACGCTCGGAGGGCAGCCACACGTTGAGATCGATGTCGCGTGTCGCCCGCGGCTCGGCCCACGCGCTGTAGGCGATCGCCCCCCCGAGCGCATACGGGATCCCCGACCCCTCGAACGCGTCGATCAACGCCGCGACGGCGTCGATCAGGCTAGCGAGGGGTGCGGGCAGCGCGAGCCTCCCGGACGAGCCGTCGCCAGGCGGCCTCCGCGGCGGGCGGCATGGGTTCGCTCCCGGCGAGGATGACGGCGCGATCGGGACGGTCCTCGAGGATCGTGCGCGCGAGCTCGCACACCTCGACGAAGGAAGCGAGCCGCTCCTCGGGCGTCATGGCCGCGTAGCGCTCCCGGTCGTCCACGGCACCCGGGTCCGTCATCCACGGCGGCGCGGAGCCGGCCATGCCGCCGAAGATAGCATCCGAGGCCCCCTGCGGCTAACCCGTCCCCGCGGCCTGCGGGGTTGCCGCCGCGGCCGCGGCCGAGCCGGGGGGCGGCTGCGCCTCGATCGCGAAGCGGAGCTTCGGGTGGCGCAGCGGCAGCCGCATGAGGTTGGCGACGAACACGCCCGTCGCCATGCGGTCGAGCCACGACGACGTCGGCCAGCCGAAGTGCACGGTGACGTCGCGGCCGTCGAGCTCGTCCTCGAGCAGCTCGAGGAGCGCCGTGATGCTGCGGTAGACGCTGCCGCCCTGGATCGGGAAGCGGTAGTGGTGCTCGGCCAGCCGCGGGGGGATCCCCTGGCGCGGGTTGAAGAACGTGACGAAGACGGTCCCCGTGCAGGGCTGCGCGACGTCGCCCTCGCCCGGCCGGCGGAAGAACACGTGCAGCGGGCCGTCGGCCTCGCCGAGGCAGAGGAGCATCTCCATTGGGTAGTCGCTGCGGCGGACCTCCTTCACCTCCGGACCATAGCGCCGGGAGAACGGGATGCCGGTGGCGAGCAGCACCGTGACCACCGCCGCCCACAGCGCCGTCCCGTAGGGCTTGTGCAGCGCGAGGTATACGAAGCACGCGACCAGGATGAACTCGAGCGCGAGCGTGCCCGCGCGCGACGTGTAGTAGCTCTTGATCTCCTTCGTCCCCATGAAGAAGCGGTAGATCAGCAGGCAGCCGATGTTGATGCAGAAGCTCGCCAGCAGCCCGACCGCGTACATCTCCGCGAGGACGGCCTGCGAGCCCTCCGTGAGCAGGATGATCCCCGTGTAGAGCAGCCCGTTGACGATGTGGATGCGGTAGAGCGAGGCGCGGCGATTGGTCGCGATCAGCCAGTCGAAGCGGTAACGGTGCGCCACCCGCTCGAGCAGCTCGCTCGACGCCACGTAGGCCGTGTTCACGGCCATGATCAGGATGACGCTGCCGAACAGGCCCACCAGCGCGCCGAACGGCACGTTGCCCACGAGCGTCGCATAGTGGGTGATGAGGTCGCCCTCGTGGGCCTGGAAGTCGATGGGCGCCGAGAGCGCGAGCGCCGTGACCAGCGGCGTGACGATGCCGACGGTGAGCGCGAGGAACCAGTACGCCCGGGAGATCGAGCGCCAGGAGTCCACCAGCCCCGCGGTCTGGATCACCGACTCGATGCCGGAGTAGGCGAGCACGCAGCTCGCGACCCCCACGGTCACGACCGAGACGGCGTGCGCGAAGCCGTGGTGGTGGAGCGCCGCGTACACGTCGGTGACGCTCCCCCACATGACGGCGGGCGCCTGCGGGTCGAGATGGAGGAAGCCGAGCGCGATCAGGTTCACGAACACGAAGCAGGCGGCGACGAAGATGCCGAAGGTGACGCGCGCGTTCTCACGGATGCCGAGGATGTTGAGGCCGGCGACCGCCCAGATCACCGCGAGAATGACGCCGCGCTCGAGCCCCGGCCCGAGCGGCACGAACGCCGTGCCGTTGATCACCGCGCTCACCGTCGAGATGCAGGCGGTGAGGATGTAGTCCACCATGATCGACGCCACGGCGACGAACGACGCCACCGGGCCCAGCACCAGGTAGGAGAAGGAGTAGACGCCGCCGCCACGGATGTCGTTCTGCTCGAGGATCTGCGCGATCTCGACCATCCGGCTCGAGAGCACGCGCATGAGCAGCGAGGTGAACGCGATGAAGAAGATCGCCGTCGGCCCGATGAATCGGTGCGCCTCGGCGGGCGCGTAGAACACCGACGTGAGCTCGTCCATCAGCGTGATGACGCCGATCGACAGCCAGGTGAGGTACCACTTCCCGCCGCGCGCGAAGCCGAGCAGGTCGGGCCGCTGGAGGATCACCGCGAACACCGCGAGCAGGCCCACGTTGAGCCAGAAGAGCGTGAGGATGGTCATGCGAGCGCGAGCGCCTCGAAGAGCCCGGCGAGCGCGGCGACCGGCACCGCCGTCACGCCCGCAACCGCGGGGAGCCCGCGCGCGCTCGCCGCGGGCAGCACGCAACGGGCGAAGCCCTGGCGGCCGGCCTCCCGCAGCCGCGCCTCCGCCCGCCCGACCGAGCGCACCTCGCCCGTGAGCCCCACCTCGCCCCAGAGCGCGACGTCCGCCTCGAGCGCCCGGCCGCGGGCGCTCGAGGCGACCGCGGCGGCGACGGCGAGGTCGGCCGCGGGCTCGTCGATGCGCAGCCCGCCCGCCACGTTGAGGAACACGTCCTGATCGTACAGCCGTAGCCCGGCGCGCTTTTCGAGCACCGCGAGCAGGAGCGCCACCCGCCCCGGGTCGAGGCCGATCGCGGTGCGCCGCGGCACGGCGAGCGCCGAGCGTGAGACCAGCGCCTGGATCTCGACGAGCACGGGGCGGCTCCCCTCGAGCGTAGCCAGCACGGCGGAGCCGGGCGCGCCCACCGGCCGCTCGGCGAGGAACGCGGCGGAGGGGTTCGGCACCTCGGCGAGGCCCCTCTCCCCCATCTCGAACACGCCCACCTCGTTGGTCGACCCGAAGCGGTTCTTCACCGCACGCAGCACGCGCAGCGGGTGCCCGGCGTCGCCCTCGAAGTAGAGCACGGTGTCGACCAGGTGCTCGAGCACGCGCGGGCCCGCGAGCGCGCCCTCCTTGGTGACGTGGCCGATGAGGAAGCAGGCGACGCCGCTCGCCTTCGCGCGCGCGGCGAGCAGCGCCGCCGACTCGCGCACCTGCCCCACGCTGCCCGGGGCGGAGCCGAGCGCGGGGGTGTGGACGGTCTGGATCGAGTCGACCACGACGGCGCCCGGCCGCACACGCTCGACGTGCTCGACGATCGCCTCGACCGCGGTCTCGGCGACCACGAGCACGGCGGCCGCACCGAGCCCGAGCCGCGCCGCGCGCAGCGCCACCTGCTCCGGCGACTCCTCGCCGGCCACATAGAGGACGGGCGGCCCGCCGGCGCCGAGGGCCGCGCAGGCCTCAAGCGCGAGCGTCGACTTGCCGATGCCCGGATCGCCGCCGAGGAGCACCACCGAGCCGGCCACGAGCCCTCCCCCGAGCACCCGGTCGAGCTCCGCGATGCCCGTCGAGCGGCGCGGCGCCGCCGCGGCCGCGACCTCGGCGAGCGGCCGCGGCGGCCCCCCGGCGGCCGCGGGGGCCCGCCCGCGGCGCCCGGGCTCGGCTACCACCTCCTCGACGAGCGCGTTCCAGGCCTGACAGGCGGGACACTGCCCGAGCCAGCGCGGCGCCGCATGCCCGCACTGCTGGCAGACGAAGGCCGTACGTCGCTTGTCAACTATTGAAGGCACTTCAAGTTGACAAGGCTGCCGCCGGCCGGCATGTCCCGGGCGTGGAGGCGCTCGACGCGGCGCTCGGCGCGCAGCTCGCCGACCTCGAGGCCCGCGGCCTGCGGCGCCGGCTGCTCCCGCTCGGGACGGCGGCCGACGCCCAAGTCGACGTCGGCGGCCGCACGGTCCTCCTCCTCTCCTCGAACAACTACCTCGGCCTCGCCACCCATCCGGCGCTCCGCGCCGCGGCGGCCGCAGCGATCGCGCGCTGGGGCTGCGGCGCGGGCGCCTCGCGGCTCATCTGCGGCCACTTGGAGCTGCACGCCGCGGTCGAGACGAAGCTCGCCGCCTTCCATGGCGCGGAGGCCGCGCTCCTCTTCCCGTCGGGCTACCAGGCGAACGTCGGCGCGATCACGGCGCTCGTCGGCCGCGGCGACCACGTCTTCAGCGACGCCCTCAACCACGCCAGCATCATCGACGGATGCCGGCTCTCGCGCGCGACCATCCACGTCTATCCCCATGCCGACCTGGGGGCGCTCGCGGGGATGCTCGCCGCCACGCCGCCCGGCGGGCGGCGCCTCGTGGTCACCGATTCCGTGTTCTCCATGGACGGCGACGCCGCCCCGCTCGCGGGGCTCGTCGCGGTCGCGGAGGAATATCACAGCTGGTTGATGCTAGACGAGGCCCACGCCACGGGCGTGCTCGGCCCCCGCGGCGCGGGGCTCGCCGAGGCCTGCGGGCTCGCCGGGCGCGTCGCCGTGCACGTGGGGACGCTCAGCAAGGCGCTCGGCGGCGCGGGCGGCTACGTCGCCGGATCGCGCGCGCTGATCGACCTGCTCGTCAACCGCGCCCGCAGCTTCGTCTACACGACCGGCATCCCGCCCGCGGCGGCGGCCGCGGCCGGCGCGGCGCTCGACGTGCTCGCGGCCGAGCCCGAGCGCCGCCGCGCCCTCGCCCGCAATGCCGCACGGCTCCGCGAGGGGCTGCGCCGCCTCGGGCTCTCCGTCGGCGGCGACGCGCACATCCTGCCCGTGCTGCTCGGCGACAACCGCCGCGCGCTCGCGCTGGCCACGGCGCTTCTCGAGCGCGGCGTCCTCGTGCAGGCGATCCGCCCGCCGACCGTCCCGCCGGGCACGGCGCGGCTGCGCGTGACGCCGATGGCGACGCACACCGCGGCCCAGCTCGATCGCGCGCTCGCCGCCTTCGCCGACGCCGCCCGCGCGACGGGGATCCTCCCGTGACCGACGCCGCGACGCTCGCGGCGTGGGACCACCGCGACCTCTGGCATCCCTTCACCCAGATGGCCGACTGGGTCGCCGAGCCGCCGCTGGTGGTCGCCGCCGCCGAGGGCTGCACGCTGATCGACGTGGACGGCCGCCGCTATCTCGACGGCGTCGCGTCGCTGTGGTGCAACGTCCACGGGCATCGCCACCCCCGGCTCGACGCGGCGCTGCGCGCGCAACTCGACCGCGTCGCGCACTCGACGCTGCTCGGCCTCACGAACGTGCCCGCGGTCGAGCTGGCACACGCGCTCGTCGGGATCGCGCCGCCGGGGCTCACGCGCGTCTTCTACTCGGACTCGGGCGCGACCGCGGTCGAGGCGGCGCTCCGCATCGCGCTCCAGTACCAGCAGCTCCGCGGCCAGCGCGCGCGCACCCGCTTCGCCTCGCTGGTGGAGGCCTACCACGGCGACACGCTCGGCGCGGTCGGCGTCGGCTACTCGGAGACCTTCCACCGTCACGTCGCGGCCGCGGTCGTGCCCGCGGTGCGGCTCCCCCCGCCGCACGTCTTTTGCCGGCAGCGGGGGCTCGCGCCCGAGGCGGCGCTCGCGGCCGCGCTCGACGCCGCCGAGCGCACGCTCGCCGCCCACGGGCCCACGCTCGCCGCGCTCGTCGTCGAGCCGCTCGTGCAGGGGGCCGCCGGCATCTGGGTGCATCCCCCCGAGTACGTGCGCGCGCTCGCGGCGCTCGCCCGCCGCCACGGCGCGCTCTTCGTCGCCGACGAGGTGGCGACCGGCTTCGGCAAGACCGGGCGGATGTTCGCCTGCGAGCACGCCGGGATCGCGCCCGATCTCCTCTGCCTCGCCAAGGGCATCACCGGCGGCTACCTGCCGCTGGCGGCGACGCTCGCCACCGAGGAGGTGTTCGCCGCGTTCCTCGGACCGTACGAGGAGTTCCGGGCGCTCTTCCACGGGCACACCTACACCGGCAACCCGCTCGCTTGCGCGGTGGGGCTCGCGAGCCTGGACGTGTTCCGCGAAGAACGGACGCTCGCGCGGCTCGCGCCCAAGATCGCGCGGCTCGCCGCGCGGCTCGCGGCGGACGTCGCCCCGCTGCCGCACGTGGGCGAGGTGCGCCAGCAGGGCGTGATGGTGGGCATCGAGCTGGTCGCCGACCGCCGCACGCGCGCGCCCTACCCGCCCGCGGCGCGCGTCGGCCAGCGGGTCGTGCGGGCCGCGCGCGCGCGCGGCGTCGTCATCCGCCCGCTCGGCGACGTGATCGTGCTCATGCCGCCGCTCGCGATCGCGGACGGCGAGCTCGACCTCCTGGTCGACGTCGCCCGCGACGCGATCGCCGAGGTGACGGGCCCGTGAGCGCGCTCCTGGTCACCGGAACCGACACGGGCGTCGGCAAGACCTTCGTCGCCTGCGCGCTGGCGATCGCGCTGCGCCGCGCCGGACGCACGGTGGCCGTGTGCAAGCCCGTGGAGACGGGCGTCGACGGGGTGGCGGAGGACGCGCGGCGGCTGCGGGAGGCGGCCGGCGATCCCGCCCCGCTCGACGAGATCTGCCCCTACCGGCTGCGGGCGCCGCTCGCGCCGTCGGTCGCCGCGCGCCTCGAGGGCACGGCGATCGACGTCGCGCGCCTGACCGCGCTCGTCGCGCGCCGCGCGCAGGCGGCCGACGTGCTGCTGGTCGAGGGCGCGGGCGGCCTCATGGTGCCGCTCGCCGGGACCACGACGTACCTCGATTTCGCGCGCGCGCTCGACCTCCCGCTGCTCGTCGTCGCCGCCAATCGCCTCGGCACCGTGAACCACTGCGCGCTCACGGCGCGGGTGGCGCGCGAGGCGGGCGTCGCGGTGCGCGGCTTCGTGCTCTCGCAGCCGGCGCCGGCGCGCGACCCCTCGGCCGCGACCAACGCCGAGACGATCGCCGCGCTCACCGGGCTCTGCTGCCTCGGCGTCCTCGAGCACCTGCCCGACGCCGCGGCCGCGGCCGACCGGCTCCGCCCGGGCGCCCTCAGCCTCTGAGCGCGGCCGCGAGCGCGGCCTGGTGCACGGCCTTGAGCGCGACGCCGCGCTCGCGCGCGAGCCGCCGGCAGTCCTCGAACTCCGGGGCGACGTTCACCGTGCCGTCGGGGGCGCGCGCGACCTTGACCCGCACCGCGCCCCAGGGGGTCGTCACGGTCCGCTCCTCGCGCGGCAGCACGATCCGGTGCCACGTCGTCCAGCGCAGCCCGATCGTCGTGGTCTCGGCGAGCACGATTCCCGCCAGCCGCTCGCGCTCCGCCGGCGACGCGAGCACGCGCAGCATCGTGCCCGGCCGGCTCTTCTTCATGATCACCGGCACGAGGAACGCGTCGCGCGCGCCGGCGGCGATGAGCCGCTCGAGCACGTGCTCGTAGAGCTGCGGGCTCATGTCGTCGATGGTGGCCTCGAGCAGCACGACGTCGTCGGCCGCCGCCGCGGCGACCGGCGTGCCGACGAGGATGCGCAGCACGTTCGGGCGGTCGGCGAGGTCGCGGTCGCCGGCGCCGCTGCCGATCGCGTCGACGCGCAGCTCGGGGCACGGCTCGAGCGACGCGAGCGCGGCCACGATCGCCGCCCCGGTGGGCGTCACCATCTCCGCCTCCCCGTCCCCGGGCCGCACCGGCCGGCCGCGCAGCAGCTCGAGGACGGCGGGGCCGGGCACGGGCAGCGGCCCGTGGGCGGCCTGCACCAGGCCTCGGCCGAGCGGCAGCGGCGAGACGTGGATCGCCTCCACGCCCAGGTGGACGAAGCCGAGCGCCGCCCCGACGACGTCGACCAGCGCGTCGGCGGCGCCCACCTCGTGGAACGCGACCTCCTCGGGCGCGACCCCGTGCACGCGCCCCTCGGCCTCGGCGAGCCGCCCGAAGACCGCGAGCGCGCGCTCCTTCACCGGCGGGGCGAGCGCGCTCGCCGCGAGCTGCGCGCGGATCGCAGGCCAGCGGCGGTGCCCGTGGCGGGCGCGCTGCGCCGCCGGGTCGTCGGGGTGCTCGCCGTGCACGCGCACGTGGAACTTGGCGGCGGCGAGCCCGTGGCGGAGCACGCGCTCGCACGCGACCTCGACGCCGGCGAGCCCGAGCGCGCCGACCGCGGCGCGCACCGCCTCGAGCGGAAGCCCCAAGTCGAGGAGCGCCCCCACGACCATGTCGCCGCTCACGCCCGAGAAGGCGTCGACGTGGGCGATGCGCATGCGCCTCCTCGCCTCAGCCGCGCGTTGCGCCGCCGGTTACGCGGTGATATGCGGGGGCGCTTATCGAGCTTCGCATGAGGCAGCGGGACCTTACCATGTTCCGCAAGCTCCTACACGAGCGGCGCCAGGAGCTGCTCGCGGAGGCGCTGCGCACCGTCGGCGGCATGGGCGAGCGGGAGCAGTTCCCCGACCCCACCGACCGCGCCTCGCACGAGGGCGAGCGCAGCCTCGAGCTGCGCATCCGCGACCGCGAGCGCAAGCTGCTCTCGAAGATCGACGAGGCGATCGGCCGCATCGAGGACGGCTCGTACGGCAAGTGCGAGGAGTGCGGCGGCGACATCGGCATCGAGCGGCTGAAAGCGCGCCCGGTGACCACGCTGTGCATCGACTGCAAGTCGCTCCAGGAAGCCGAGGAGCGGCGGCTGCGCCACCAGTAGCTACGACGCCTTGCGCCACTTGATCGAGCAGCCGATCGAGTGGACCTGCTCGCGCTCGGGACGCCGCCCGGCGAGCAGCGCGTCGAGCGCGGCCGCCAGCTCGCGGCGGGTGACGCGCGCGGGCTCCTTCCAGTCGTCGTCGATACGGCCGTGGTAGGCGAGGCGGCGGTCGCGGTCGAAGACGTAGATGTCGGGCGTGCACACGGCGCCGAAGGCGCGCGCCACGTCCTGCGACGCGTCGATCAGGTAGGGGAAGCCGTAGGCCTTGTTCCGCCAGCGCTCGAGCAGGCGCTCGGGGCGGTCGTCGGGGTAGTCGGTCGGGTCGTTGGAGCAGATGCCGACGAGCTGCACGCCCCGCGGCCCGTAGTCGCGCGCGAGCTGGATGAGGCGGTCCTCGACGGCCTGCACGTAGGGGCAGTGGTTGCAGATGAACATGACGACCAGCACCGGCCGGTCGCGGAAGTCGTCGCGCGCGAAGACCTTGCCGTCGACCGAGGGCAGCCGGAAGTCGGGGCACGGCGTGCCGAGGGGAAGGTCGCGGCTCTCGGTGAGCGCCATGCGATTCCCCTAGCGCCGCGGCCGGCGGCCCGCAAGGCACGCGGGCGCTACTTCTTCGCGGCCTTCGCCATCTCGCGGTGCGCCGCCGCCAGCGCCGCGTACTCCTTCGCCTCCGACCGGTAGCTGCGCACCAGGGCCTCGCAGTGCTCGTGGAAGTGGGTCTTGTGCGCGAGCGCGCCGCCCATCTTCTTGTAGTCCTCGCCCATCTTCTGGTGCTCGGCGGCCTTCGCGCGGGCGGCGTCGGCCTGCTGGTCGTAGTAGGCGGCGATGGCTTCGTGGTCGGCCGGGGTCTTGGCCTCCTCGATCATCTTGTCGATGTCGACGTCCGCCGCGCGGGCCGTCGGGGGCCCGGCGAGGAGCGCGAGGGAGAGGGCCACGAGCCAGAGTCGGGTGCGGGTCATGGACGTTCCTCCTCTGCCGCCGGGAAGCAAGGACGGCGCCAGCGCTCGAGCCGCGTCCGATGTGGCGGGCTTTCCACGCTCGGGAAGATCGGGCTTCCCGATTCGCGCCGGCGCATCGCCGCGGCACGCCCCCTGCTCTCTTCCCCGTCATGCGTGCGCTTTTGATCGCCATCACCTTGGGGCTTGCGGGCTCCGCCGCCGCCAGCATCTCCCTGCGTGAAGCACCCCGCGCAACGGACCTGCTCACCGCCGAGCGTGCGGCCGAGCGGACGCGCCGGCTCCTCTCCCTGCCGCCGCATCGCAGCGGCGGCTGGCGGCACGGCGGCAGCGGCTTCGACGCGCCCGAGGCGCCCGCGCCGCCGCCGGCGCCGCCGGTGCGGATCGAGATCCGCCCGTCGCGGTCCCCGTCGCGCCCATAGGGGCGACGCTGCCGTGAGGACCCACGTTGACGGCCCGCCGAGGTCGCGCTATAGCCGCGTCTCCGCTCGGGTTCTTCCCGCCGCGTGGGGCCGTAGCTCAGTTGGGAGAGCGCTAGAATCGCACTCTAGAGGTCGGGGGTTCGACTCCCCTCGGCTCCACTTGATTTTGCAGGTTTTTCGGAGCCCGACTGCCCTTCGACCGAGGGCGACTGTAACTCATCTGTCACTTACGAGGCAAGGTCCATCTACGGCGCCGTCCGCCTCCTGACGAGGAGGGCAAGCCGGCAAACGGAGCTACGACGGCGACCGTGCCGTCGTCTGTCCGCCCATCAACAAGCGCCGTTCCGACCTCGGCAAGGTGATCAGCCTGGAGCCACAGCGGCGGACGCGAGCACAGCGCGAGACTCTGCTGGCAATCGGATCGAGGCGCGAGTCGCTTCTACCCAGGGGGCGGTAGCACGGCAGATGCAAAGTCGCCGCTCCTGAGCCCTCCACGACGCCGAATCCGACCCGGGTAGCGTCCCGTCAAGTGGTGGAAATTGGCCAACGCGCTCTTCCGGTTTCGTGGGTGTGAGTGAGATCGGTCACTGTCCGAGAAGCCGCATGTCTCCGTGGCTAGGGTCGGTACCCCCGACCCGCGTTGCGTGGCTGTCGTGGGCTCTGCGTGCGTCGTCTCCGCTCATACGATCGCCGCGATGAGATCCTGCTGGAGCTCGCCGGTGATCGGGGGCGGAGCTGTCGCATCGACTCGGCGCTGAAGTAGCGACGGTCCGCGACCGCCCACTCGTCGTCCTGCTCGGTGAGGATCGCGCCGCCGAGCCGCAGCAGCGCGCCGCGCGTGGGGAAGATCCCGACGCGCGTGGGTGCGGCGCTTGAACTCCTTGTTGAGCCGTTCGAGCGGATTCGTGGAGTGGAGCCGCGCCCGGTGCGCCTTCGGGAAGTGCCGGTGCGCGAGGACGTCCGCGGCCGCCTCCTCGAGGCGGGCCGCCGCGTCGGGGAAGCGCCCGCGCAGGCCGTCCGCGACCCGCCGCAGCTGCTGCATCGCGCTCGCGTGATCGGGCTGGGCGAAGATCGTGCGCACCCCCGCGGCCACCGCCTCCCGCGCGCCCTTCGGCACGACGGCGAGCAGGTTCCGCATGAAGTGGACCCGGCAGCGCTGCCAGCTCGCTCCGGTGAGGACCGCGGCGCCGGCCGCCCTGATGCCCTGGTGTGCGTCGGCGATCACGAGCCGGACGCCCGTGAGCCCGCGGCGCTTCAAGTCGCGGAGAAACGCCGTCCAGAAGGCCGCGTCCTCGGACGGCCCCGCATCGACGCCGAGGCCCTGGCGCTCGCCGTCGGCGGTGCCTGCGATCGCGACGACCGTCGCCCTCGCGATCCCCCGCCCGTCCGGGCGGACCTTGTGGGAGGTCGCGTCGAGCCACAGGTACGGATGCTCCCCCGTGATCGCCCGCGTGCGAAAGGCCTCCACCTCCGCGTCGAGCGCGCCGCACATGCGCGACACCTCGGACTTCGAGATGCCCGCGAGCCCGCGCGCCCGCATGAGCTCGTCCACCTTGCGCGTCGACACGCCGTGGACGTACGCCTCCTGCACGACGGCCACGAGCGCCCGCTCGCCCCGCCGGCGCGGCTCGTCGAGCAGCGAGGGGAAGTACGTCCCCGGCGTCACCTTCGGGATCGCGAGCTCGAGCGTGCCCACCCGCGTGTCCCACGTCCGCGTCCGGTAGCCATTGCGGTACGCCGTCCGCTCGCCCGTCCGCTCGTCGGCCTCGGCGCCGACCTGCGCGGTCACCTCCGTCTCCATCACGGCCTGCGCAAGCACGCGGACGCCGTCGCGCAGTACGTCAGCCGCGTCGGCGGCGAGCAGCTTGCCGACGAACGCCGAAAGGTCCATCTTCCCCTTGGCCATCGCCTCCTCCTCCGCGCTCTACGCCTGCCAGCGTGTGCGCGTCGGGAAGATGCGCGATGGCCGTTTCCTTTTCCACCGAGGCCGTCCCCGGCTACTCAGCTCGAATTTCCACCACGTCGGGGGACACTACCCGCGGGCGTACCAGCGTCGGCTCGTCCGCGTACCCGTGCCGCCGAAGCACAAGTACGCGATGGTCAAGGGCGCAACGCGAAAGGAGACCCAGCACCTGCGGAAGGAGTTCGAGCGGCGGAACGCAGCGCAGATTCAGCCCTACCCGCTTGAGGAACGACGCGGTGCTTTCAATCCGCTTGCGGGTCACGAGGTGCAACCGAAGTTGGTCCGCCTTACCGACGTGCAGCCCGAGGAAGTCGTCTGGCTGTGGAAGGATCGGATTCCGTGCGGCAAGCTCACGCTCCTCGAAGGCGACCCCGACGACGGCAAGAGCACCGTCGCCTACGACGTGGCGGCGCGGGTGAGCGCGGGTCGGGCTATGCCGCTCGACAACACGCCACGTGATCCCGCTGGGGTGATCATCCTCAGCGCGGAGGATGGACTCGCGGACACCATTCGTCCCCGGCTGGAGGCGGCGGACGCGGACCTCGACCGGGCCACGTCCGCGCAAGTGGTGTACGGGCGCCAGCACGGCACCCTCAGTTGATCGTTACGCGGCGCGCGTCTTCTTCGCCTCCTCAGGGGCGGGCAGCGATACCGGTGGCGGCTTGAGCAAGCCATCGACGGTGAGGTAG
>DATGIZ010000008.1:0-201007 GCA_035295465.1 Binatia bacterium
CGAACCAGCGAGGCGCTCTGCAGGAGGGGGTCCAGCAGACGCTCCAGCGGGAGATGAACAAGATGGGCTTCGTCGTCGACAAGGTGAACCTCGGCGCGAGCCACCTGCCGGACGCGATCGAGAAGCAGATGCAGCAGAAGATGGCCGCCCAGCAGCAGGCGCAGCAGGCGGAGTACGAGCTCGAGCGCCAGCAGACGCTCGCCAAGGCCAAGGTCGCCGAGGCGGAGGGCGACGCGCAGTCGACGCTGGTGAAGGCGAAGGCGCAGGCGGAGGCGAACCGCTTGCTCCAGGAGTCGCTCACCCCGCTGCTCATCCAGAACAAGGCGATCGAGCGCTGGAACGGCATCCTGCCCCAGTTCACCGGCGGCGGCGCGATCCCCTTCCTCGACGTGAAGAGCCTGGTGGCGCCGACGGACGTGCACCCGGCCCACTGACGCGCCCACGCTTGCTCCAGGTCGGCCGGGGGTGTACCGGGAAGCCGTGACCCGTCCCGAGGAGATCGAGCGTGCGATCGTGACGGCGCTGCCCGGCGCCCGCGTGCGCGCGGCCGACACCACGGGCGCGGGCGACCATTTCGAGGTGGAGGTCGTGGCGGCGCAGTTCGCGGGTCAAGGGCTCGTCGAGCAGCATCGCCTCGTCTACGGCGCGCTCGGGGCGCTCATGCCGAGTATCCATGCGCTCTCGCTGCGTACCCGTCCACCTGAGGAGAAAGCCGGATGAGCGATACGTTGGACGAGATCGCCCGCGAGGTGCGTGAGAACCCCGTGGTCATCTACATGAAGGGCACGCCCCGCTTCCCGATGTGCGGCTTCTCGGCCGCGACCGTCGAGGTGCTCGACGCGATCGGGGTGCCGTACAAGGCGGTCGACATCCTCGCCGAGAGCGCGAAGCGCGAGGCGGTGAAGGCGTTCAGCAACTGGCCGACGCTACCGCAGGTGTTCGTCGGCGGGAAGTTCGTCGGCGGGTGCGACATCGTGCGCGAGCTGCACGCCCGCGGCGAGCTCGAGCCGATGATCAAGGCGGCGATCGCCGAACGCGCCTCCGCCGCCTCCTGAGGCACCCCGCCGCCCGAGCCCGCCGCACGGCGCGATGGTCCACCGCTCGGCGAGCCAGTAGTCGGCGAGCTTCTCGTATTCGACGAGCACGGCCTTGGCGGCGTGACGGACCCGCCACCAGTGCCCGGCGGCGAAGGGGTCGGCACGCGCCGGCCGGATGGTGAGCGCGACCCCCGGCCCGAGCGCCCGGCGGAGGATCAGGCGCGCACGGCGGGTGTGCGCCTTCGAGGTGACGACGATCAGCCGGCGCACCCCGTGGCTGCAGGCCCAGCGCGCGATCGTGCGCGCCTCGCTTTCGGTGCTCTGCGTGCGGCGACCGAGCCGCACGATGGCGTCGGCCGGGACGCCGAGGCCGATCAGCGCCTGGCGCAGCAGGGCGTCGCTCTCGGGGAGGTCGACGCCGCGGGCGCGCAGCCGGGCGCTCGCGGCCGGCGCGCGCTCGCGGGTGATCACCACCCGTGGCACGACGCCGGTGCGATAGAGGGCCGCGGCTTCGAGCGCGCGGTCGGCGATCGAGCCCGCGAGCACGACGAGCGCGTCCGCGTGCGCGGGCAGCGGGTCGGCGACCACGAGAAAGCGGCCGGCGGCCCGCACGGCGAGCGCAGCCGTGAGGCCGGCGACGGCCAACAGTACGAGGAGGAAGCGCGCGCGCATCGCGGCGGCGGAGCCTACGGAGCCGGCGCTTTGCGCGCAAGGGCTTGACCTGCTCGCATGCGAGGCGCACTTGTCGACGATGCGCACGGTGCAGACGGTCACGGGCCCCTGCGGGGTGGAGGAGCTCGGCACCACGCTCATGCACGAGCACCTCATGATCGGCTGGCCCGGCTGGCAGGCCGAGGAGGCGCTCGACCGCGCGGCGCGGCGGGAGTACGCCAAGCGCTGCATCGACCGCATGGCCGAGCTCCGCGCTCTCGGCGTGCGCACGCTCGTCGACCCGTGCCCCATCGACCTCGGGCGCGACGTCGAGCTGATGGCCGAGGTCGCGGCGGCCAGCGGCGTGCGCATCGTGTGCGCGAGCGGGCTCTACAAGGAGGACCAGGGTGCGCCGGCGTACTTCAAGTTTCGCATGCAGTTCGGCCGCGCCGTCGAGGAGATGGCCGAGGTCTTCGTGCGCGAGCTGACCGAGGGCATCGGCAGCACCGGCATCCGCGCCGGCATCGTCAAGGTCGCGACGGGCCGCGATCGGATCACGCCGTACGAGGACGCCGTGCTCCGCGCCGCCGCGCGCGCGCACCGCGCCACCGGCGCGCCGATCACCACGCACACCGAGCACGGCACGATGGGGGTCGAGCAGCTCGACGTCCTCTGCGGCGAGGGCGTGGCGCCGGCGGCGATCGTCGTCGGCCACAGTTGCGGGTCGAGCGACCTGCACTATCACCTCACGATGCTCGACCGCGGCGCCTTCTTGGGCTTCGACCGCTTCGGTCTCGAGATGATCCACCCCGACCGCGAGCGGCTGGCGGCGCTGATCGGGCTCGTCGGCGTCGGCTTCGCGCGCCAGATCGTGCTCTCGCACGACAGCGTGTGGTGCTGGCGCGGCCGCGCGCCCGTGCTCCCGCCCGACGTGCTGCCGCATTGGCGGCCGACCTACGTCCTCGAGACGATCGTGCCCCGGCTGCGCGAGGCGGGCGTCGGCGAGGAGGCGATCCGCGCGATGCTGGTCGACAACCCGCGGCGCTACTTCGCGGGGTCGGGCGCGGTGGCGGTGTAGGCCGTCAGCGCTTGCGGGCCGCCTGCACGGGGGGCGGAACGAACTGGGCGACCGTTCGCAGCATCTGAACGACGCTCGAGACCTGCTGCGTGAGCGTGGTGCCGAGCGTCTGGTCGACCTTGTTGCGGCCCAAGCCGCTCTGGACCACGTGGAGGAAGACGTTGAGCCGGCGGCCGGCCTGCGCGACCTTCTTCCCGGCGCGGGTACCGGTGAGGCCTGCCGCGGTCTGCACGCGCGTCATCGCCGCCTGATCCAGGCCGAGCAGCTTCTGCTGGCGGGTCGCGCCGCCGAGCGCCGACGTCGGCCCCGCGGTGACCTCGGCTTGGACCGTGCCGAGCATCGCATAGGCCTGCGTGAGGCGGCACGTCCAGTAGTCGGCGACGGGGGTGTGCGTGCAGCCCTGGACCGGGTCGCAGGCGTCGGCCGTGCACGGGTCGCCGTCGTCGCAGTTGGGCGGGGTCCCGGCGACGCACTGCCCCGTGCCGGGATCGCAGGTCTCGGTGCCGTTGCAGACGTTGCCGTCGTCGCACGAGATCGGCGTGCCGCTGCACGTGCCGTTGCGGCAGACGTCGCCGGTCGTGCAGGGGTTGCCGTCGTCGCAGCTCGTCGTGTTGTAGGTGTGCTCGCAGCCGAGCACCGGGTCGCAGATGTCGTCGGTGCAGGGGTTGCCGTCGTCGCAGTTGGGCGGCACGCCGGGCTGGCAGAGGAAGGAGGAGGTGGTCACCGCGACGCAGGTCTCGACCCCGTTGCACGCGTTGCCGTCGCTGCACTGCACGGGCGTCCCGACGCAGGCGCCGTTCTGGCAGGCGTCGCCGGTGGTGCAGCCGTTGCCGTCGTCGCAGGCCGCGGTGTTGTTGATGTGCATGCAGCCGAAGCCGGCGACGCAGGAGTCGTCGGTGCAGGGGTTGCCGTCGTCGCAGGTGGGGGGCGTCCCGGGGCCGCAGGTCCCCGTGGTCGGGTCGGTGCAGACCACCGGGCTGCACGGATCGGTCGTCTGCGCGGCGCACAGGTCGGTGTGGATGCAGCCCTGCGTCGGGTCGCAGCTGTCCTGGGTGCAGGCGTTGCCGTCGTCGCAGTTGAGCGGCGTGCCGGCCGTGCAGGTGAACGTGGTGGCGCTGGTTGCGGTGCACACCTGCGGGTTGCAGAGGTCCGTGCCGCAGGGCGGCGCGCCGGCGACGCAGGTGTGGTTCTGGCAGCTCACGGGGTTGCACGGATCGCCGGTGCCGCAGTCGGCGTCGCGCGTGCAGAAGGTCGCGTTGCACGTGCCGCGCGCGTCGTTGACGGGGGCGAGGTCGAAGGTCAGCACCGCGTCGTGCACCCCGCCGTTGACGTAGGGGAGGTCGGGAATGGGCAGGGCGCCGGCGAGGTGGGCGTCGTTGACCTCCGGCGGAGGCGCGGGGAAGGTCCCGTGCTTGAGATCGTCGCAGTTGAAGTTCTGACCGGAGACGGTGGCGCTGAGCGTCGTGCCGGCAACCGTGTCCGCGTTGACGATCGCGCCGGTCGCCGACCCCGTGGTGAGGTAGAGGGTGAGCGGCAGCCCCCTGAATGCATAGACGTCGTCGCTGTTGTTCGGGTCGCAGAACACGCCGTCGAAGCCGGGACTGGTCTCGAAGTCGACGAGCACCGGCAGCGCGAGCTGCATCTCGCCCGGCGTGAAGGTGCCGCTCTGCACGAGCTCCTCGGGGCCGCGGCAGACGCCCGCGTGGGACGCAGGGGCCTGAGGGACGCACGTCGAGCCCGTGACGGCTTCGACGCAGGCGCCCGTGGGGCCGGATTGCTCGCAGCCGACGACCGGGTCGCCGCCATGGTACTTCTGGACGCGCAGCGTGCCGTTGGGGCTGCCGCCGTTGCAGTCGATGATGCCGTTGATCGTGGTCGTCGGGCTCGCCGCCCGGATGCAGAGGGCTCCGCCCGGGAGCAGCACCGGCGGGAAGACCGGCGTGCGGTCGGTGACCGGCAGGGTGATCGGAGCCTGGCCGGTGACCGGATCCCGCGCCCCGATCTCGAGGAGCAGGGTGCCGCCTTGGCCCTGGAGCAGGCCGCCGCGTAGCCCGCCGGGCTGCCCGAGCGTCGCCGGGATGACCCCGACGGTGGTGTTCAGGCTCGCGGTGCTCGCCGGAGCGTCGACCTGGAAGGTGACGTTCCCGATCACGTCCGTGTCGGGTCCGACGACCGGGGCGGGGGGCTTCACGTCCTGCGGCAGGTCGCCGAGGCCGGGGGGATTGCGGGCGGCATGCCACCATTCCTGCCCGTCCCGATCGAGCCAGAAGTCGACGATGTAGAGCTGATAGCCGCAGACTCCCTCGCCGGTGAGATCCGTGTTGTCCGCGAGCGTCATGAAGTTGCGGCCCATGTAGAGGCCGGCGGGCGGGAGGACGTCGCCGCGACCGGTGATCTGGAAGAGCGCCCCGGGGGCGTCGATCAACGCGAAGGGCATGTTGAGCGCGAAGGCGCGCCGACCGGTCGTGCCGTTGCGCATGGGATCGCCGTCGCAGACGAAGGCGAGGCGATCCATCGCGAACGTGATCGTCGGATTGGTGCAATTGCCGTACGGGACGTGGGTCGTCCGCTGCGCGATCACGGGCAGGTTCCCCTGTATCGTCGACGCGGTGAAGATGTTGCTGCCGACGTCGGGCGTCGTGCCGCGGAGGTTGGTCGCGGTCGAGTCGAAGGCGACGTACCTGATCTCCGACTGCGGGAAGCCGGCTCCCACCCCGTCGGAGAGATACGGATGGTGGCTCGGCGCGTTGCCGTTGGTGATCTGGAGCAGCTGCGACGTGGCACCGGTGTCGTTCGTCCCCCAGTCGATGTTCGCGACGAAGATCTGGGAGATGCCCGTGTCGTGACCGTCGCCGAGCAGGTCGGCCGTCGACTCGAACGACACCTGATGTCCACCGTTGTCGGTCATCGGGGTGATGCTGTCGCCGGCGCCGTGCGTCAGCTGGATGAGCTGGACCCTGCCCAGAGCGTGGTCGATGTGGAACGCGTAGATCTGCGAGTGGCCGGCGCCCCTGGTGTCGCTCGTGAGCTGCGCGGTGGACTGGAAGACCACCGTGACCCCGGACTTGTCGAGCTGGGGATGGGTGCTGTCGCCGTCGGGAGCGTCGGTGATCCGGATGAGCTCGCCCGTGACCTGGTTCTTCCAGAAGACCTGGCGATGCGTCGCCGCCGGGCCGGATCCGCCGAGATACGATCCGTCGGCGTCGAAGACCGCGATCTCTTTGTTGGTCGAGGCCGTCGGACCGTTCTGGGCCGTCGGACCGGCATCCGACCACGTGATGCTCGGATTGTCCGGGCGGGCGTTGCCGTTACCTTGCGTGATCTGGACGTAGGCAGGCCCCGGGGGGACGGGGCACGGAGTGTGCGGGCGGGTCGTGAAGTGGTTGCAGTCGTAGGAGAGCAGCTGAAACACGAAGATCTGCTGCTGCGTGTTCCCGTTCCCGACGTAGTCCTCGCTCGCCACGAAGGCGAAGCCGTTCGTCGCCCATTGCTTGGCCGTCGGAGGTAGATGGTCGGCACCGAATGTGACCCGTGTGGCGGGCTGGGATTCTCGGTGGAGCGCCAGGCCCGGCGAGGCGAGAAGCGCCACGAGAAGAGCCGCCGTGAGCAGGCGACGGGCGCAGCAGGGCCGGGGCATGACGATCGTTGGCCAAGCAGGAAATATGCCCCGGCTCCGTTTTCGCAGACTCCGCGGTCGTTTGGTCTATGCCACTGATTTCATTGGCCTATGTCTCCTGAAGCTCTGCGGTCTGACATCGTACGATGGTATAGGACGCTGCGACTACACGGGCAGAGATGCCATGGCATGCGTGCGAGCACTGCGCGAGTGCCCGAGCGTTCCACGGGCTCATGAGGAGCGTCCGAGCCCCACCGGAGGATGGCGTCGCTCTTGCGCAGCAAGCTGGCTCCCGCGGCTTGAGGCTCCCATCGCGCCACGCGTCAAGCCGAAAGGACCACGACGCAGGCGTTGGCGCCGCGTCCGACCGTGTGCCCGAGGGCGACGCGGGCGTTCTCGACCTGCCGCGGTCCGGCCGTACCGCGGAGCTGCCAGGTGAGCTCGACGATCTGCCCGAGGGCCGACGCACCGAGCGGCTCGCCCTTCGAGAGGAGCCCGCCGCTCGGGTTGACGGGGAGCTGCGAGCCCATCGTGCCGCCCCCGCGGCGCACCCAGTCGCCGCCGCCGCCGCGCGGGCAGAGGCCCAGCTCCTCGGCGGAGAGGATCTCGCGGCCGGCGTCCGTGTCCTGCAGCTCGACCACGTGGAGATCCCCGGGGCCGAGGCCCGCCTGCTCCCAAGCCGCGCGCGCCGCCAGCTCGGTCGGCGTGGCGAGCCCGGCGTCGTCGAGGCCGGCGAGCGGCGTGTGCTCGCCGAGCACCGAGCCCGGGAGGTGCGAGCGTAGCTGCGCGGCGGCGACACGCACCGGCCGCGGGCCGCGCGGCCGCGCCGAGAGCACGACCGCGGCCGCACCCTCGTTCGGGGCGCAGAGCATGAGCAGGCGCAGCGGCTCGCAGACCACGGGCGAGGCCAGCACCTCCTCGGCGGTGAGCGGCTTGCGGTACATCGCGTAGGGGTTGTCGGCGCCATGGCGGTGGTTCTTCACGGAGACCGCCGCCAGGTCGGCGAGCGTGACCCCGCTCTCGCGCATGAGACGCTGGGCACGCAGCGCGAAGTAGGCGGGGTTCGGCGAGAGCCCGGCCTCCTCCCGCCAGGGCTCGAAGAAGCTCGAGCGGATCATGCCGCGCGGCATCTTCTCCATGCCGAAGACGAGCACGGTGTCGTGGACGCCGGCGGCGACCTGCTGGGCGCCGAGGATGAGCGCGGCACCGCCGCTCGCGCAGCCTGCCTCGACATTCACGATCGGCACACCCGAGAGCCCGAGCGCGGTGAGCACCTTGTGACCGGCGGCAACCCCGCTGTAGACCGTCCCGCAGAACGCCGCCTGGAAGCCCCCGCGCCCGACCTCCGCCTCGGCCAGCGCGGCGCGCACCGCGTGGATGCCGAGCGCCGTGACGCCGAGGTCGGCGAAGCGGCCGAAGGGATGGAGACCGACGCCGGTGACGTAGACCGGCCTCACGCGTCCTCCGGCGCGAACGCGTAAGAGAGGACCGGATGGCCGTCGTCGTCGGTGTGCACGGGCGTCGCGACGAGCCGCATCGCCTGTCCCGCGTGCAGCCGCTCGGGCCGCGCCTCCGTCAAGCGAGTCACCAGCCGCAGCCCGCCGTCCAGCTCGACGATGCCGAAGCCGTAGGGTACCGGCCCGCGGTAGCCGGGCGGGCTCGTGGTCACCGCCGTCCAGAGCCAGAGGCGCGCGGCCGGTCCGGCGCGCTCCTCGGTGCACCCGTCCGCGCCGCAGTACGGGCACACGGCGGCGGCGGGGAAGTGCGGCCTGCCGCAGGCGGCGCAGCGTCCGGTGATCAGCCGTGGCCCCTCGGGGCCGAGCGTGAACAGGTTGGCCGTCACCGGCCGCGGGTCGGCCATCGGGCGGCGACCCTACGGGCCCGCGGTTGGGACGTCAAGATCACGCCGCGCTACAGGCAGGACTGGGAGCTGGAAGCGGTGCAGAGCAGGGTGCCCGGGTCGCAACACTGCGTACAGCAGTCCGTCGAGTCCTGGCACGGTTGACCGGAGGGAGCACAGCACGTGCCGCCGCTGCAGAGGCCCGGGGCGCAGCACTGGCTACTGCCGCCGCACGAAAACTGCAGGGGGGCGCACGGCACCGTGGTCGTCGTCGTGGAAGCGACCAGGACGGTCGTGCTCGTCGTCGTGCCGCCGCCCGCGGGGACGCAGGCGCAGCGCACGCAGGCCTCGCCCACGCCGCACCCCGCGCCGTCGCACTGCTCGCCATTGCCCGCATCGACGACGCCGTCACCGCACGTCGACAGGGGGGCTTTGACCTGGTGGCGGTGTTTCCCTTCGGCGAGCGTCGCCTTCATGAGCGAGCAGCCCTGGACGATCGTCGCCTTGAGGCGGACGCGGCCGCCGATCCCGCTGCATGCGCCCTCGGGCCAGGCCGCGCGCAGGACGGTGGCGCGGTGCGAGCCCCTGAGAACGACGGAGATCGCGGGGCAGACGGTGCCGATCGCCACCTTCCGCCCTTCGACCGCGATGATCTCGGGCCCTGCGACCCCGTCCCCGAAAACCTGCGCGGGCATCACGAAGCGGCCCGCGCACAACGGGGCCTTCGAGGCATGTCCCACGGTCGTGCGGCCGAAGGCGAGCAACGCCGGAACCGCGAGGGCGAGCATGATCGGACGCCGGCTCATGTCAGCGGAGCACCCCAGCGATCGAGGAACGCGACCTCCTCGACCGGCTTGCGCCGGGTGGGACCGAAGCGGTCGCGCGGATAGCCGAGAGGGACCAGGGCCACGGGCTCGACCATGGCCGGGATGCTCAGGTAGGCCTTCAGTTGGCCCTCGAAGGACGCCGCGTGCAACGTGGTGAGCGTCGTGCCGAGACCGAGCGCGCGGGCGGCGAGGCAGAGGTTCTGGACCGCCGGGAAGACCGAGGCGTAGGCCGCGAGCGGCGAGCGCAGGCTGCCGTCCTCGGCGGCGATCGGACCCAGCTGCGCGTGATCGAGACAGCAGACGATCAGGACCGGTGCCTCGGCCAGGTGGTGGGCGAGCGCGCCGACGGCACGCATCATGCGTGCGTAGTGCGGGCGCTCCTTGATGTCGCGGTCGGCGTCGGTGCCGGCGGTGAACGCTTCCGCGGCTTCCCAGGCGCGGCGATAGTCCTCGCCGATGGCTGCGCGGCGCGCCGGATCGCGCACGACCACGAAGTACCAGGGCTCGGCGCCGCGCGCCGACGGCGCCCGCGTCGCAGCGGAGAGCACACGACGCAGCGCCGTATCGGGAACGGGGTCGGGGCGGAATCGCCGCAATGCCCGTTGCGTGTCGACGACCGTGAAGAAATCCATCGGAGCGCGGGGGCAACCGCCGCAGCCCGAGGCGGGGCGGGAAACGCCCACCCCGGCGCGCTACTGGCAGATCCCGGACAAGCAGGTCATTCCCGTGCCGCAGGCGGTGCCGTCGGCGACGTTCTGGTGGTAGCAGCCGGTTGCGGGGTTGCAGAGATCGGCGGTGCAGGGGTTGCCGTCGTCACAGCTGATGAGCGTGTGCACACAACCGGCGACGGGGTCGCACGTGTCGGCCGTGCAGGCATTGCCGTCGTCGCATCCGGGGATGTTCGTACAGGTGCCGGTCGTCACGTTGCACGTATGGCTCGCGCAGAGCACGCCGTCGTTGCAGTCGGCGTCGGTGGTGCAGGCGAGCGCGAATGCGGCCGCCGCACTCTCACCCAGGTTCCGCGATCCGCCGGCCACCCCCTGGATCTGCGTGATCACGTTGCTGAAGCTGACACCGCTCACCTGGTCGGAGTTTGCCGTGGAACCGTAGAGCCAGATGCCCGTGGGCATGCTGACGGGTGGCACGCCCGTGATGCTCCCACCGCGGATGAGGTCGCCCTGACCGACGATGAACATGCCGGTGATACCCGGCGCGACGGTGTTGGTGATCGCGTTGTCGAAGAGAAAGTCCGTGTTGCCGAAGACGACCATGCCGTCGTCGGTCATGTCCCGGACGGTGTTCCCCTTGATCCGAGCCCGATCACCGATGACGAAGATGCCGGTCTGCCCGGTGGTGACCGTGGCATGGCGCACCGTGGCGCCGAGCGCCCCCGCGAGCAGGATACCCGAAGCGGTGCGGCCGGGAATGCTGGTCGCGTTTCCCGTGGCCGTGACGCCCTTGAGTATCCCCGTCGCCTGGTTCGAGAGCTGGAAGCCGATCTGCACGTTGTCCGGGTCGAGGCCGCTCCCGTCGGCCTCGCTGCCCTTCTCCTTGAGGATCAGGCCCGGCCCGGTCGCAACCATCCCTGCCCGCTGGTAGTTCCGGAAGACGTTGCGCTGCGTGAGCACGCGCACGCGACCGCGGGGATACGGAGCGCTCCCGTCGCTCTCGACGTAGAGGCCGACGCCGCTGTTGCAGTCGGCGTGCCCGGGGACCTGGGCTCCCTGGACGGTGACGTTCCGCACCACCGCCTCGGCATCGCGCACGTAGACACCGGCGAGAACCGGCGAGCAGCCGGTGAGCGTGTTGCTGCCGAGGTCGATCAGGACGCCGTCGATCAGGGCACGCACGTGGTCCACCAAGACGCCCGCGGCGATGGCATTGCCGCTGAGCAGACTCGCCGCCTGAGCCGGGAGCGCCGTCGGGGCGATCACGGGCGCCGCTCCGAGGCTCGCCACGCCGATCAGCTGCAGCCGCTTGGTGATGACGACCTGCTCCGGGTACGTCCCCCGGCAGACCTGGATGATGTCGCCGTCGGAGGCGGCCGCGACGGCGTCGGCGATGTGGCGGTACGGGGCCCCGGGGCAGTCGAGCCCGTCGTCGTCGACCATCAGCACGGTGGCGCGCGCCGGGGCGGCGAGCCCACAGATCAACGTCACGGCCAACAGTACGCGCCTGCGATTCATGGGGAACGCCCTCCGCCCGGGAAGCATGAAGCGTGCCCCGAGCTGCGTCCTTGGCGCACGGCGGTCGCCCGTCCTAAGTGGCCATCGGCACGTGGCTTTCCGCCGGGGTGCGCGGGGCGCCCCGCACGCCGCGACGGCCCGACCATCGTCGCACCACGGCTCGCATCCCTGCGAGGAGTGCGCATGCGCACGGCACCGCGCCGCGGCCGCCGTCGGCGCCGCGGACGTTCGCATGCCGCTCGCGCTTCCGCTCCGGCGGGGGTTGCGTGTATAGAGCGCGATCCCGATGGTCTCCATGCAGAAGTCGACTCCCACCGTCCCCTCGCCGCGCGACGAGGCGCTCGACCGTGTGCTCGCGCTGCTCGCGTGCCCGACCTGCGGCGCCGACGTCGTCGTCGAGGCGGCGCGCCTGCGCTGCCGGGCCTGCGCCGCCAGCTACCCGTGCGATCGCGTGCTGCGCTTCGTCGAGCGCGCGGAGTACGCCGAGTCGTTCGGGCTCCAGTGGAAGACGTTCTCGCGCGTGCAGCTCGACGGCGCGCAGCTCGCCGATTCCGAGCGGCGCCTGCGGCGGGAGACCGGCCTCGCCGCCGGAGATCTGCGCGGGCGCCTCGTGCTCGAGGCGGGCTGCGGCATGGGCCGCTTCCTCGACGTCGCGTCGCGCGACGGGGCGGCGCTGGCGGTCGGCGTCGACCTTTCCTCGGCGGTCGACGCGGCGGCGGCCAACCTCGGCGAGCGGCCGAACGTGTGCATCGCGCAGGCCGACATCTTCCGCCTTCCCTTCCGGCGCGCCGCCTTCGACGTGGTCTACTCGATCGGCGTGCTCCACCACACGCCCTCGGCCGAGCGCGCCTTCAAGGCGCTCGTCCCGTTCGTCAGGCCGGGCGGGATCATCGCGGTGAGCGTCTACGCCGCCACGGTGAAGCCCGGCGTCCCGTGGGCGCTCAACCTCGCGCGCCGGCGCCTCTGGCGGATCGTGACGCGCCGCCTGCCGCGGCGGGTGAACCTCTGGTGGGCGCGCCTCGCGGTGCCCGTGTTCTGGGTCGTCGACAAGATCCCGGTCGTGCGCTACGTGCGCTACCTCTTCCCGGTTCTCATCTACCGGGACTATCCGCTGTCGTGGTCGGTGCTCGACACCTTCGACACGTATGCGACCGCGCTCGAGTCGCGCCATCGGCCGAAGGAGGTCTTCCGCTGGTTCCGGGAGGCCGGGCTCACCGAGATCGACCTCCTCGACAGCGACGACGGCTGGGTGAGCGTGCGGGGCCGCATGCCGGCGCGCGCGGCCTAGAGACGCTGCGGCGCCCCGGCGCGACGGGGACAAGCCATGTGTGGGATCGCCGGCATCTTCGACTTCGACCCGCACGAGCCCGTCGACGTGCGGCTGCTCGAGGCGATGAACGCGGCGATCGTTCATCGCGGGCCGGACGAGGACGGGTTCTACGCGGAGGGCGGGGTGGGGCTCGCGAATCGCCGGCTGAGCATCATCGGGCTCGCCGACGGGCGCCAGCCGATCGCCAACGAGGACCGCACGGTCTGGACGGTCTTCAACGGCGAGATCTACAATTACCCCGACCTGCGCGCCGAGCTTGAAGCTGCGGGGCATCGCTTCCGCACGGGCACCGACACCGAGGTGCTCGTGCACGCCTACGAGGACGACGGCGACGCGTTCGTCCGGCGCTTGAACGGCATGTTCGCGATCGCGCTGTGGGACGTGCGCCGGCGCCGGTTGCTGCTCTACCGCGACCGCCTGGGCGAGAAGCCGCTCTACTACGTGGTCGGGCCCCGCCGCCTGCTCTTCGCCTCCGAGATCAAGGCGCTGCTGCGCGCGCCCGAAACGCCGCGCGCGATCTGCCCGGCGGCGCTCGCCGACTACCTCACGTTCCAGTACAACGCGCGCCGCGAGACCATCTTCCGTGACGTGCGGCGGCTCAAGCCCGGGACGATGCTCGACGTGACGGCCGGGGGCGTCGTCGAGCGCACCTACTGGGAGGTGCCCACCGCGGTGGGGCCGCCGTGGAGCGAGGCCCGCTGGATCGAGGCGTTGCGGGAGCTGCTGCGCGACTCCGTGCGGCGGCGGCTGCTGAGCGAGGTGCCGCTCGGGGCGTTTCTCAGCGGCGGCATCGACTCGAGCACGGTCGTGGGGCTCATGGCGTCGCTCACCGAGCAGCCGGTGCAGACCTTTTCCGTGGGCTTCCGCGTGCCCGGGACCTACGACGAGAGCGAGCACGCCGCGCGCGTCGCTCGTCACTTCCGCACCCGGCATCGCGCGCTCACGGTCGACTCGGTGGACGTCGAGCGGCTGCTCTTGCGGACGGTGCATCACCTCGACGAGCCCGTGGCCGACTACGCCGCGATCCCGACCTACCTGCTCTCGCAGTTCGCGCGCCAGCACGTGAAGGTGGTGCTCACCGGCGAGGGCGCGGACGAGCTGTTCGCCGGCTACGACCACTATCGCTTTCCGAGCCTGCTCGGGCGCTACGGGCGCGTGCCGCTCGCGCTGCGGCGGCTGCTTGCGGCGGCGGGCGAGCGGCTGGCGCCCGCCGGCGTCGCCAAGGCGTTGCGGGCGGCGACGCTCGACCCCGCGGCGGGCTGGGTTCTCGTGAAGGCGGTCTTCCGGCGAGCGGAGCTGCGATCGCTCCTCGCCCCGGACCTGCGCGCCGCGCTCGACCGTGACGATCCCGGGGCGGAGGCCGCGCGGCTCTTCCAGCGCGCGCGTGATCGCGATCCGCTCGACCGCTATCTGCTCGCCGATATCGCCACCTGGTTGCCGGAGGATCTGCTCATGAAGGTCGACAAGATGAGCATGAGCATGAGCCTCGAGGCGCGGGTGCCGTTCCTCGACCACCGCATCGTCGAGCTGGCCGCGAGCATGCCCGCAGCGCTCAAGTGGCACGGCGGGGGCAAGTACGTGCTCAAGCGGGCGGTGGCGGACCTCGTGCCGCCGGAGATCGTGTCGCGGCCGAAGCACGGCTTCCGCCTGCCGCTCGACCGCTGGTTCCGTGAGGAGCTGCGGGCGTTCGCCAGCGACCTCCTGGTGGGGCCGCGCCCGCGCGCACGGCAGCTCTTCGACCCGGCCCGCGTCGAGGCGCTCTGGGGGGGCTTCCTCGCCGGGAACGAGCGTTGGTTCATGCCCGTCTGGGTGCTGCTCAACTTCGAGGTCTGGTGCCGGGTGTTTCTCGACGGCGAGACACCGGCGTGAGGCCCTACGGCTCGCCGACCGCGAAGAAGATGTTGGTGAGGGTGCGCACCCGGACGGTGCGGAAGCCGGCGTCCTGCATGAGCCGGCGGACGCGCCCCCGGCCGAAGAAGTGCAGGGGGCAGTTGATCCCGGTGAGCGTGTAGCGCAGCCGGCGCACGGCGGTCCAGGGGTTCCAGAGCTGGGGGAAGGTCGCGATCGCCTTGCGGGTGGTCATGCGGGCCATCTTGGCGAGGTAGGGGCCCGGGTCGCGGAAGTAGTCGAAGACGCCGATCGCCAGCGTGTAGTCGAAGCGCTCGGTCTCGGGGTAGGCGAGGTAGTCCGTGCAGAGCAGCTCGGTGCGGGCTGCGAGCCCCGCCGCCTCCATGCGTTGGCGGGCGATGGCGATCATCGTCGGTGCGAAGTCGAGCCCGACGAGGCGCGCCGCACCCCGGCGGCCGAGCGCCTCGGGATAGACGGCGGTTCCGCACCCGATGTCGAGCACGGCCGCGCCCGCGATCGGGTCGCACTCGCGCAGCGTCAGGTCGAAGCGCCAGAAGATGTCGTACATGAAGATCCGGGTCGCGAGCCGGCGCAGCGGGGAAACCCCGGACCCCGTGTAGACCGAGTCGAACCACTCCGCGCTCCGGTCGAAGTGCGTCGCGACGTCCTGCGGCCGTTCGCCGGGACGTTCCACAGCGGCAGACATGGCCGTAGATTAACTGCGGGCGGCCGGGATTACCAACCGCGGCGGCGCTCGTCAGCTCAGGGGCTGGAGGGTCGTCGACACCTCGGGGGTGCCGAGGCCGGTCCAATCGGACCAGTAGCCGCCCGTGGCGGGCTTGAGCTTGAAGGCCGAGCCGAGCAGGGCGTCCGGGCTGAAGATCCGCAGGCCGCGCCCGAAGGCCCCCACGGCGCCCTTCGGGTACTCGTAGAAGGCGGCCTCGAGGAAGCGCACCGGGAGGGCGTGCGCGTGCATGTCGTACGTCGGCAGCTCGCCAACCGCCTCGCACGGGCCGCACGAGATGGGCGCCCAGACCCAGTCGTAGCTCGGGACGATCTGGGCGGTGGCGATCTTGTAGCCGGGCTTCTGCACCTCGACGCGGTAGCTGTTGTCGCGCAGCAACCGCACCGTCGCGGGCGTCGTCACGGTGCGCTTCTCGGTGTCGATGAAGAGCGGACCGCGCTCCGAGGCCTGCGCCGCCACCGTCACCGTCGCCCCGGCCGGCATCGAGTCGATGCGCACCTCTTGGTACGGCCCGTGGACGACCGTGGCGCAGCCTGCGAGGAGCGCGACGACGCACGTACCGAGCAAAGCCTCTCGCCTCATGGCCCACCTCGATGCAGGGCCGCGGCTTCCGGGCGCGGCCGTCTGCCGGACGTTCCGTTTCACCGGCGCTCTCCGCCTACCTCGTCGCCTTGCCGAGCACCTGCTCCTTGAATGTCTTGGCGACCGAGAAGCCGACCTTCTTGCGGGCCGGAATCTTGATGGCCTCCCCCGTTTGCGGATTGCGGCCCATGCGCGCCTTCATCCGGCGCAGGCGGAAGATCCCGAGCCCGGGGATCTTCACGGCCTCCCCCTTCTTGACGCTCTTCACGATGGTGTCGACGAGCGCATCCACCAGATCGTCGGTCTGCTTACGGCTCGCGCCGCTCCCTTCCGCCAGCCTCGTCACCAACTGCGCCTTCGTCATCACCAGCTCCTCCACGGACCGTCGCGCAACTTACGGCACGAGCCCCGCGAGTGTCAAGGAAAAGCCCATGGCGCGCGGGCATCCCGGCCAAGAACTCTAGAACACTACAGAGGACGCCGCGACGCCCGTCAACCGGTGCGGGGCATGTGTCGGGATGGTGGGCATGGGCGCTCGGTATGCGCCAGGCGTGGCACAGCCACGCGTCGAGCGTCACCGCTTTCCGCCCCCAGGAACGACCTCTGCGGATCCCGCATTCACGTGACATCATGCAGGTTTGCGGCTCGTCCTCGCGCGCCGTGCCTGCATGATTGCGTGATCTCGTGGCACTCGAATTGCATTTCCGTCCGGCTCCACACGGGAGGCGACGTGCAGAATACGAACAGCACGGAGGGTGTCCGCGATCTGCTCGATCGCATCCTCTCCTCGTACGAGGACATGGATCGCCGCTTCGCTCCGGCGGGCGGCATCGGCAGCCTGCTCAACCTCTACGAGCAGGTTCGGCGCGAGCTCGACCGCGTCTCCTACGAGGAGCTCGATCGCATGACGCGCGAGATCAAGACGGTCATCGAGGCCCTTCTCAAGATGGACTACGAGCTGCGCAAGGTCCACAACTTGAAGCTGGTCTTCGACGCGCGCCCGACGGCTCCCGGCAGCGCGGAGTAGGCACATGCCCCGAAGAGCGGCCGGTGCGGGGCTGCGAGACAGACACTTGCAAGTCTGCAGCGAACCGCCCTATGCTCCGCCGCCTCGGGGCGGGTGGCGGTCGGCAGGAGTCGGCCTGGGGCGCGCGGACGGGAGGGACGCAGAGCGTCTGCGCGGCACCGGGTTCGAGCCCGCCGGCTCGAGACCGCGCCGAGGGGTTCGGAGAAGGTACGACACGATGGCGGCAGGCAAATCGTTGAGCCCCGAGCGGTACGAGGTCGAGCCCGTGGGGCCCGGGCAAGCCCCGGCGGCGCCGCCGGCAACCCCCGTGCTCGTACAGGAGAAGGTGCTCGCGGAGATCACCCACGAGCTCGGGAACTTCTTCCACAAGCTGTACTACTGGTCGGATTACCTCCAGGAGAAGCGCGCCGGACGGTCGAGCGAGGCGACGGCGACGCAGATGCTCGGGCGAACGATCCACAACCTGGAGGGTTTTCTGAAGGGCGTGCTCGAGTACTTCCAGCCGTCGCAGATCGCCCCGACCCGTCTGGCCGTGTCCGAGCTGATCGCGGGGGTGCTCTGTCACCTGCGGGGCAGGCTCGACGACACGCCGCTCGCCGTCGCGGAGACCGACGGCTGGGAGAACGGCGGGGTGATGGTCGACTCCGCCCGGTTCTCGCAGGTGGCGCAGCTCGTTGCGCGCCGGCTGGCCGAGCACTGCGGGCCCGGGAGCCGCTGCGAGGCACGATTCGAACGGGTGTGGCGCGACGGGCCCGGCGTCCGCATCGACCTCGCGGTGCGCGGGTCGAGCCCGGCGGCGGCTCTCTTCCAGACGGCCGCCGCCGGTGTCGAGTGGGCGCTGGCGGAGCGGATCATGGCCCTGCACGGCGGGGAGCTGGTGGCGAGCGAGCCGGCCGAAGACGAGCGTCACATCGTCGTCTTCCTGCCTCTGACGACATGAGGTCTTGAGCATGGAAACGCGCATTCTGATCGTCGACGACGACCCCTTCATCTGCCGGCAGCTCGAGGAGTTCTACTCCTCCCAGCGCTACCTCGTGAGCTGCGCGACCAATGCCACCGAGGCGCTGCGGCTGCTCGGCGACGAGGACTTTTCGCTGGCGGTGGTCGATCTCAAGATCCCCGGTACCGATGGCATCGGGCTCACCCGTGAGATCCGCGATCGCTGGCCCGACCTCGACGTGATCATGATCACGGGCTACGCCAGCATCAAGGGCGCGGTCGAGGCGATCAAGCAGGGCGCCAGCGACTACATCACCAAGCCCTTCCAGAAGGAGGAGATTCTCCTCGCGACCGAAAAGATCCTCGAGAAGCGCCGCCTGCTCGACGAGATCAACTACCTGCGCAGCCAGCTCTCGGACCGGTACGCGTTCGCCAACATGGTGAGCCGCAACCGGGTCATGCACGAGATCTTCGAGACGATCAGCGTGCTCGCGCAGAACGACGCGACCGTGCTCATCTACGGCGAGTCGGGGACCGGGAAAGAGCTCGCCGCACGCGCGATCCACTTCCAGGGCAAGCGCAAGAACGGGCGTTTCGTCGCCATCAACTGCGCCGCCTTTCCGGACACGCTGCTCGAGAGCGAGCTGTTCGGCTACGAGCGCGGCGCGTTCACGGGAGCGATCCACGACCGGGTCGGCAAGATCGAGCTCGCCAGCGGCGGCACGTTGTTCCTCGACGAGATCGAGAGCATCTCGCTCAATATGCAGCTCAAGCTGCTGCGCGTGCTCGAGGAGCGCGAGATCGAGAAGCTCGGGTCCAACCGGCGCATCAAGGTCAACATGCGGGTGATTTGCGCCACGAACATGGACCTGGCCCAGCTCGTCGCCGAGGGGCGGATGCGGGAGGACTTCTACTACCGCATCAACGTCGTGCCGCTGCGCATCCCGCCGCTGCGCGAGCGCATCGAGGACATCCCGCTGCTGGTGGGCGAGTTCCTGCGGAACAGCGAGATGGCGCGCGACAAGGGGATCAATCGCCTGTCGAACAAGGCGCTCTCGCAGCTCATGAGCTACGCCTGGCCGGGCAACGTCCGCGAGCTCGGCAACGTCATCGAGCGGGCGATCCTGCGGACGAGCGGTGCGGTGATCCGCGAGGTCGACCTCCCCGGGCACAGCGGTCTTGGCAAGGAGAGCGCCAACGGCAACGGCCGGCACGCGCACTACGACTACGAGGTGCCCCTCAAGGAGTTCCTGCGCCGCGCCGAGCGCGACTACCTGGCGCACGTGCTGCGCAAGTACCGCGGCGGCATCAACCTC
Organism: Binatia bacterium; assembly: GCA_035295465.1. Lineage (GTDB taxonomy): Bacteria > Desulfobacterota > Binatia > DP-6 > DP-6 > DATGIZ01. Next base: position 19,023 of record DATGIZ010000008.1, read on the forward strand.
TCGGCCAAGCATGCGCTGGTCGACGCCGCCACGCTGCACCGGAAGATGAAGCTCCACGCGCTGCGCCGCGAGGACTATCGGCTGCGAGGGCGTGCCGAGGCCGGCGAGGCGCTGGCGACGGGCAGCTAACCGGCAGGGCGGCGCTGCGATGCGTCGAGTGCAGCGCTGCAGCATCTTGCGCTCGAGCAGGATGAGGGCCGGTGCTACGAGCGCCGGTGCAGGATGTCGCGGTCCTGCAAGGCAAGGTGACGGCCGGCCGATCGCCCTCGTCCTTCCCGCACACTGGTGAGCGGTCATGCACGAGGGCTGCATGGCTGCGAGATCCGATGTCGGATTCCGAGACCGAAAGCCCATGGAAATCCGCGACATCTGCCGATTTCAGTAGGGGTTCGTGGCACTGAAATTGCACACGCGCCGCGCCCGTATGGGCCTTGCTTGGCCTGCCTCCGAATCGGCCGAATCGCGGCACCAGCCAGGTATGGAGCGGCAGTGGTTCGCGGTGAGGACGAAGAGCAAGAAGGAGGAGTACGCGGTCCGTCAGCTCGAGCGGCGGGGTGTCGCCGTCTTCTTCCCGCGCGTGATCGAGCACGGACGGCAGCAGGCGGCGCCCTTGTTCCCGGGCTATCTCTTCGTCCACATCGCGCTGCTTGAGCAGTACTACCGCGTGATCTGGACCCCCGGGGTGCGGACCTTCGTCACCTTCGGGGCCGCGCCCGCGCCGGTGCCCGAAGGGGTCGTCCGCTTCATCCGCGCCCGCGCCGGGGCGGGTGACATCATCCGCCAGCGCCCGCTGCTGCGCCCGGGGGATCGCGTCGAGATCAAGGGCGGACCGCTGGCAGGCCTCAGCGCGGTGATCGAGCAGCCCTGCTCCGAGCGGGGCCGCGTGCGGATACTGCTCGACTTCCTGCGCCGTGGCGCAAGCGTCGAGCTACCGGTCGGGCTGATCGGGCGGGTCTGACAACGATGCCCGGAGGTCGAATCCGGGCCGACATCCACGGAGAAGGAAAAGACCCCGCACGGCGGGGATGGGCGGAGCCATGATCCCATGATCCGACGATACGCAAGCCCCTCGCTGGGCGCCGCAGGCGCGATGCTTGCCGGCCTGCTGCTCGTCGCGTGCGCGGCCTGCGGTCACCGGACCCCGGCCGCCGGCCCCCCGCCCGCGGCGCTCCTGCCGCCCGCGACCCCCGAGGCTGCTCCCGAGTACCGGATCACGGTCGGCGACGAGTTCGACGTGAAGTTCGAGTATCAGCCCGACCTCAACATGCACCTCACGGTCCGCCCCGACGGGCGAATCTCCATGCCGGCCACCGGCGAGCTGACGGTCGTCGGGCTCACGCCGCACGAGGTCGAGCAGCTCATCGTCCAGAAGACGGCGGAGCGGCTCCGCAACCCCGAGGTTTCGCTCGTCATGACCAAGATGGCCGAGCAGCGCGTCTATGTCGGCGGGGAGGTTCTCAAGCCGAGCTACGTGCCGCTGCGTCCGGATATGACGCCGCTCCAAGCCGTTCTCCAGGTGGGGGGCTTCAAGGACACCGCCAAGCTCGAGAGCGTGCTCATCATGACCCCGCTTCCAGGGGGCAAGATCGCCGCTGCCCGCATCGACATGGCGCAGGTCGTGAACGACGGCGTGCCCGAGCGGGTCCGGCTGCACCCGAACGACGTGGTCTACGTGCCGAAGACCTGGATCGCCAACGCCGACGTCGTGGTCGATCAGTGGGTCCGCGGCCTCATTCCGGCGCTGCCACGCGTGGGCGCCGGCTACGTGATCCAGTGAGCGGCGACGGCCGGCGACCGTCCCGGCCTTGAGGGAACATCATGGCGACGTTGCAGACGCTCCCGGAGGCGACCCAGCTCCTGCCCGCGGCGGCGGCCGGCGGCTCCGGCAATCTGGCGGCCCGGAGCTTCGTGTACGCGGTGTTCAAGCACAAGCGCCTCGTGCTGGGGGTCTTCCTGCTCGTGTTCCTCGCCTCGGCGGTCGTCGGGCTCATCCGGCCCACGACCTGGCGCGCGACCAGCGAGGTGCTGGTGAAGATCGGCGAGACCCTCACCCTCACGCCGACCGAGGCCCCGTCCCACAGCTATTTCCAGCCGCTCACGCCCGAGGCCATCACCACCGAAGGCGAGATCGTGAAGAGCCGCCAGGTGATCGAGGAAGCGGCCCGGCGCCTCGGTGTCCAGCCCGAGCCCGGCACGAGCTTCGACGAGATGATCGACGGGATGTCGCTCGCGCTCACCGTGGCCCCCACGCCGTCGTCGAACACGCTCCAGATCAGCTACATCGGCCGCGCTCCGGACAAGGCGGCGCGGATGGTGAACGCGATCACCGACGTCTACCTCGAGCATCACAACGAGGCGTATCGGAACGACCAGGGCCTGCACAGCCTCTACCTCCAGCAGCTGCGCCTCCTCGAAGGGCAGATGAAGGAGGCCCAGCACCGCCTGCGCGCCTACCTCGAGAAGGTCCACGTCACCGACGTCGACCAGGAGATCCGCATCGTCAACCAGGACATGATGGAGCAGGAGAAGACGCTCCAGACCCACCGCGCCAAGATGCACGGAGCCGAGCAGAAGCTCGTGGCGGTCCGGGCGCAGATCGCGAAGACGCCGCCGCAGATCCCCTTCTCGGAGGAGTACCTCTCGAACCCGAGCCTGCTCCAGCTCAAGCAGCGGCTCACCGACCTGCGGATCGACCGGACGAAGCTGCTCGAGCAGTACCTGCCCACCGATCGGCACGTGCAGCAGGACGACGAGCAGATCGACCGGCTGGAGGAGCAGATCCGGCGGGAGCAGGAGCAGATTCTGAACAAGCGCACGATGCAGGAGAGCGAGGTGCATCGCGAGCTCCAGCGCAACGCCTACACGCTCGAGGTGCAGCTCGCCGACCTGCACGACCGCGAGCCCTCGGTCGCCTCGGCGCTCGACGCGATGCGGGAGCGGCTGCGGGTCCTGCGGGACGCCCGCTTCACGATCAACAACCTCAAGCAGGACGCCGACGAGAAGGCGTATGCCTTCGACCTCTACTGGCGCAAGCAGGAGGAGTCGCGGATCTCCCAGCAGCTCAAGAACACCAACATGGTCAACGTGAGCGTGGTCCAGTGGGCAGAGCCGCCGACGCAGCCGGTCAACGGGCTTCTCCTACCGCTCCTCCTCGGCCTGGTGGGCGGGCTCGGCCTGGCCGCCGGTCTCGCCGTGGCCGTCGAGTACGTCAGCCGCCGCCTGCGGTTCGAGGAGGAGGTGGAGCGCTACCTCGAGCTGCCGGTCCTGGCGGTGATCCCCGACCTCGAGGCCGTGCCCGCGGCCGTGCGGGCCTGACGCAGAAGGGATGGAGCCATGAGTCGGATCTACGACGCGCTCAGGAAGCTCGAGCGGGAACGGAGCGGCGGCGGGGGCGCCAACGGCGACGGGGGGCACGGCAACGGCGGAGGCAACGGCAATGGCGGGGGCAACGGGAAGCGCCGCGGCTGGTGGCGGCTCTTCCCCCGCAACGGTCGCACGCCCGCAGCCGCGCCGCGGCTGAGCTTCCAGATCGGACCCGAGGTCGAGGAGGCCTTCCAGCGCCTGGGCACCAACCTGCTGGTGGCGCCGGGGACCGAGCAGGCGGTCCTGCCGAAGCTGCTCGGCGTCACGGCGTCGCTCCACGGCGAAGGGGTCACCACGACCGCGGCGGTCTTCGCCTCGATCCTGGTGCGTCGGCGCGGGGGTCGCGTCGCGGTGGTGGAGGCCAACTTCCGCTCGCCGAGCTTCGGGACGGTGTTCAACGTGGTCCCCAACGGCGGCTTCGCCGATCTGGTCGAGGGGCGGCAGCCGGTGACCAAGGTCGCGCAGCAGACCGAGGTGCCGAACCTCTTCGTGATCGGCTGCGGCCAGTCGGCACTCGGCCCGTCCGCGGTCTTCGATTCGCCCGGCCTCCCCGTGGCGCTCGAGCAGCTGCGCGGCCACTTCGACTTCGTCGTCTTCGACCTTCCGCCCGTCACCGTCTACAGCGACGCCTCGATCATCGGGCCGCGGCTCGACGCGGCGCTCATCGTCATCGAAGCCGACCGGACGCGGGTGCCCGAGGTCGAGCGCACGCGACGGAACCTCGAGCGCTGCGGCGTCAGGCTGGCCGGCGCGGTGCTCAACCGCCGCCGGAGCTACATCCCCGCCTTCCTGGAAGAGCTGCTCTAGCCGAGCCCGCGCGCCGCGATGCCCACACTCGCCGTCCGCCGTCCCGCCACGCCCGCCACCATGCCGTTCGCGCTGCGGCTGGGGCTGGCGCTCGCGATTCCCTTCATCGCGGCGCTCACCATCGCCGGGACCTATCTCGGCAAGGAGGTCATCGTCTGCGCCGCGTGGATCGCGCTGAGCACGGTCGGGATCCTCTTCGTCAATCCGGTGACCGGCATCGCCGTGATGACCAGCGGGTTCATGCTGGCGGCCTACCCGACCGTGTTCGATGCCCTCGGCGCGCTCACGATCAACAACCTGCTCGGCGTGGGCTTCGTCGTCCTGCTGATCGGCTACGTGCTCGACACCCGGGACGTCTCGTTCCTCAAGGTGCGCCCGATCGTGATCCTGATGGCGATCGGCGTGATCTTCCTGGTCGGCTCGATCTATTCGCAGAGCCTCTTCCCCATGCTCCGCGTGAGCCAGGGCAAGCGCTTCTCCCTCGACCGGACGGACCAGATGGGGCACGACTTCATCACCCGCCTGGTCTTCCTGATCTTCTACTGGATCTTCGTGCGGTCGCGCCGCGAGATCCGCGCGATCTACCTCACCGTGATGTTCTCGCTGTTCATGGCGGTGCCATCCGCGCTCTACAACTGGGAGCAGGGGACGCTGATCAGCGGATTTCGGGCGGCGGCGAGCCTCACCTCCGGCGCCAACCCGAACCGGCTCGCGATGATCTGCCTCAGCGAGGTGGCGTTCTGGTGGTACTGGTCGCGCTCGCGTCCCGGCTGGTTCCGCCGCATGATCGGCTACGGACCGATCGCCGGGGCGATCACCGTCGTCTTCGCCAGCGGGTCGCGCAGCGGGCTGCTCGGGATCTTCGTGCTGGGGACGTTCCTCCAGACGGGGGAGAAGCGGTACCGCGTGCCCGTCTACCAGATCGCGCTTTTCGGCCTGATGGCCATCGTCGCGGTGCTCTTCCTCGTCCCGGTCGACTCGCTCGAGCGGATGATCAACTTCACGCCCGATCGCCACACCTACGGCTACCATTCCACGCTGCAACGCCTGGACACGATCTACCTCGCACTGCACATGATGCACGATCACCTCTTCTCGGGCGTCGGTCTGGGAAATTTCCGAGAAGTCGCGCGCCAGATCTACCTCGACCCGTACTTCCGCCCGCCGCACAACTCCTATCTCTGGGCGATGACCGAGGGCGGGATCTTCGTGTTGATCGGCTACGGGTTGCTCTTCTGGACGACGTGGCGCGACATCGGCGTCGTGCTACGCCTGGCGTACCGCGACCCGGAGATCGGCTTCATCGCAGCGGCGCTGCGGGTGGCATTCGTGCAGTTCATGTTCTTCGCCGCGTTCGCGGACATGTGGCTCAACCCGATCACCTACATCCTGATCGCGCAGGTGATCACGCTGCGCCGATACGTCGAGGGCCTGCCGGATCCGGCGACGCCGGCGGTCGTCCGGCGTCCGGCGCGCCCGCGCCTCGCCTTCGCGATGGCATCATGACCACGATCGCCTTTTTCGCGCCGCTGCTCACCACCGGCGGCACCCAGCGCCACCTCCAGCAGGTGCTCGCGCTGCTCGATCCTGCGCGCTTCCGCGCCCGCGTCTACACGCTCAACCGTGGCGGGGACGTCGAGGCGGCCCTGCGCGCGGCGGGTGTGGCGGTTGCGTCGCTCGATGTCGGGAGCTGGCTCGGCGGGCCGCGGGCGCTGCTGGGGATGGGGCGGGCGGCCCGCGCGCTGCGCCGGGAGGGCGTGCGGGTGGTCCACGGCTACCAGTGGCGGCCGGCGCTCGTCGGGACGCTCGTCGGGCGGCTGGCGGGCGTGCCGCTTTTGCTCGCGGGCAAGCGCAGCCTCACCGGCGACGACGCGACGGCGCGCCGGGCGTGGCGGGCGATCGGGCGGCGGGTGGACACGATCGTCGCCAACGCGGCGGCGTTGCGGGAGGAGAGCGAGGCGCAGGGCGTCCGCGCGCGTTGGGAGATCATCCCGAGCGGGGTCGACGCGGCGCGCTTTCGAGCCACGGCCGCGGCGGGTGAGGCCAAGGCCGCGCTCGGCCTCGATCCGCGGCGTCCGGTGGTGGGAACGGTCGGGAGGCTCGAGCCGCGCAAGGGCCACGATCAGCTCCTGGCCGCGGCCGAGCTGCTCGCGGCGGAGCGCGACGGGCGGGCGCCCCAGGTCCTGCTGGTGGGCGACGGCCCGCTGCGCGCACGCCTGGAAGGCCAGGCGGCCGGGTCGGCTGCACGCGTGACCTTCACCGGCGCGCTCGCCGACGTCCGCCCGGCGCTGGCGGCGATGGACGTGTTCGTCCTCCCCTCGCTCGCCGAGGGGATGTCGAACGCGCTTCTCGAGGCGATGGCCGCGGGGCGGCCGGTGGTCGCGACCGCGGTGGGGGGGACGCGCGAGGTATGCGAGGAGGGGCGCACCGGCGTGCTCGTGCCTCCCGGCGACGTGCCCGCGATGGCCCGGGCGATCGGCCGGCTGCTCGCGGAGCCGGCGCGCGCGGCGACGCTCGGCTCCGCGGGACGCCGGCTGGTGGAGGCGCGCTTCGACGCGCGCGCCATGGTCGCGCGTCTCGAGTGCTTCTACGAGGAGCGGCTCGCCGCGCTCGGCCGGGGGATGGCGGCGTGACGGCCGGCCGCCGGCGCGTGCTCGTCGTCGGGCTCGATGCCGCGACGTTCGACCTCGTGCTGCCGTGGGTCAACGCCGGGCTCCTGCCCACGTTCGCCCGCCTGCTCGCCGAGGGAGCGCGAGCGCCACTGCGCTCGACCCTCCCGGCGCTCACGCCGCCGGGTTGGACGTCGGCCGCGACCGGGCGCAACCCGGGCAAGCACAACGTCTTCAACTTCTACAAGACCACCGCCGGGGGTCTCGGCCGGGCGCCGGTGACGCTCGCCGATCTCCGCAGCCCGCGGGTGTGGGACATCGCCGCCCAGCACGCGCGGCGAAGCTGCGTGCTGCACATGCCGCTCACCTATCCGCCGCGTGCGGACGTCGGCGTGATGATCTCGGGGATCATGACGCCGAAGGGCGCCGAGGACTTCGTCGCCCCCGCCGCGCTCAAGGACACGCTCGCGGCGCGCATCCCGGGCTACCGGCTCGAGGTGGACGAGAGCGTGCTGCGCCGGGGCGATCTCGAGAGCTTCCGCCGCGACGCGTTCGACCTGCAGCGGGTCCAGACCGAGGAGGCGCTCCATCTGCTCGAGCACGAGGACTGGGACCTCTTCTGGGTGATGTTCCACACGCTCGACAAGCTGCAGCACTTCTTCTGGCGGTACATGGATCGCGAGCATCCGGCCCACCCCGGACCGGGACCGTTCGAGCACGTGATCCGGGACTTCCACGTCGCGCTCGACCGCGCGCTCGCGTCCCTCCTCGAGCACGTGCCGCCCGGGACCGCGGTGGTCGTCCTGTCCGACCACGGGTCGGCGCCGTTGCACCGGTACTTCTGCGTGATGAACTGGCTCGCGGCCACGGGCTTCCTCACGCTGCGGCCCGAGGGCGCGGCGCAGCGCGGGCTCGCGGCGGTCGGCGTGGACGCCCGGGCGATGGTGAGGCGCATGAAGCGCCTCGGCCTCGGCTGGATGCCGCGGCTCGTGCCGCGCGGGCTCAAGCAGGCCGTGCCGCAGGCGCTGACCTCCTTCGCGAAGGTGGCGCACCGCATCGACTGGAGCCGCACGCGCGCCTACTGCCCGTCGGCGCCCGGGTCGGGGCTGTTCGTCAACCTGCGCGGGCGCGAGCCGGACGGTATCGTCGCGCCCGGGCGGGAGTACGAGGCGGTGGTCGAGGAGCTGCGCGAGCGCCTGCTCGCCTACCGCGATCCGGCGACCGGCGAGCCGGTCGTGCGCGCCGTCCACCGGCGCGATGAGGTCTACCGGGGCCCCTGCCGCGACGAGGGGCCGGATCTGCTGGTGGAGACCGCGCGCACCGTCTGCATGGTCGAGGGGCTCGGCCGGGCGACGCTGCTCCCGGCGGGCGCGGGGCCCGAGGAGCGCACCGGTAACCACGCGCGCGACGGGATCCTCCTGCTGCACGGGCCCGAGGTGCTCCGCGGTGTCACCCTCCCGCTCGCGGCGATCGAGGACGTCGGGGCCACGGTGCTCCATCTCCTCGGCCTGCCGATCGACACGGACATGGACGGCCGCGTGCTGGTCGAGGCCCTCGACCCGCGCTGCGTGGCGGAGCGCCCGGTGGCGGTGAGCGACGTCCCGTACGCCCTGCCGGAGAACGGGCACCGCTTCTCGGCCGACGAGGAGGCCCGCATCCAGGACATGCTCGAGGGGCTCGGCTACGTATGAGGCCGCGCGCGGCCGTCTTCGTCTTCCACGACGTCGTGCCCGCGGAGCGGCTCGGCGACGTGCCGGCGACCCACCGGCCCTACGCCCTCGAGCCCGCGGAGCTGCGCAGCCTGCTCTTGGCCGCGAGCGAGACGGCGCGTCGCGCGATTCCCGTCGGGCAGGTGCCCGGCGAGCTCGGTGGCGCGTTCTACGCTCTCACCTTCGACGACGGCGCGGCGAGCGACTACACCGAGGTCTTTCCGGTGCTCGGCGAGCTCAAGCTGCGGGCCACGTTCTTCGTCGTGCCGAGCGTGGTCGACACGCCGGGGCACGTCACCTGGGCGCAGCTGCGCGAGATGGTCGCTGCGGGGATGGAGGTGGGCAGCCACTCGCTCACCCATCCGTTCCTCGACCGCCTCGACTCGGCGGGACTGCGGCGGGAGTACGGGGTCTCGAAGGCGATGCTGGAGGACCGCCTCGGCATGGCCGTCCGGGCGGCGTCGCTGCCACGCGGCTGGGAGCCGCCGGGGCTCGAGCCCGTGCTGCGCGAGCTCGGCTACCGGGTCTTCTGCACCAGCCGAGTGGGCTGGTGGCACCCGGGCGACCGGCCGCTGGCGGTGCCGCGCATCGGGGTGCGGCGCGGCATGGCGGTGGAGGAGTTCGTCGCGATCCTCGGCGCCGAGCGCCGGGCGCTGTGGCGGCTCCAGGCCATCGAGGCGGCGAAGAATGCAGCCAAGGCCTGCCTCGGCAGCGAGGGGTGGCAGCGCGTGCGCAGCCCGCTGCTGGCGCTGCGCTATCGCAACGGAGGGAGGCCGTGAGCGTCCGCACGCTCGTCTTCGGGCTCGACGGCGCGACGTTCGACGTCATCGACCCGCTGCTTGCCCGCGGGCGGATGCCGGCGCTCGCGGGCCTGATCGGCCGCGGCGTACGGGCACGGCTGCGCTCGACGTGCCCGCCGGTCTCGGCGCCGGCGTGGGTCACCTTCCTCACCGGCAAGCAGCCGGGGCGCCACGGCGTCTTCAACTTCCAGAACCTCGATCCCCGTCGCTATTCGGGCTTCAGCGAGACGCTGGTGAACTCGTCGTTCTTCCGGGGCACGACGCTGCTCGATTACCTGGGCGCGGTCGGCGGCGTGCGCACGCTCGCCTACCGCGTCCCGATGACGTACCCCGCGTGGGACGTGCCGGGAGGCGTCGTGGTCTCGGGGCCGCCGGTGCCCGACCGGCGCCGGGCCTACGCACGCCCGACGGCGGTCGAGGCCGAGCTCGGCACGGTGAGCCCGCTCACCCACGACGAGCTGAACGCGGCCAAGCGCAACCGCGACGTGGCCGCGGTCGATCGCTGCAACCGCTTCGAGCTCGACCTCCTCGAACGCACCACGCGCCGCTACCTCGAGGCGGGCACGGACCTGCTCGTGGTCTTCACCGGCATCCCCGACGGCCTGCACCACAACTTCTGGGCGTTTCACGATCCGACCTCGCCCCTCCACGAGCCCGACGCGCCGGCCGCCCTCAAGACGCTCATTACCCGCTGGTACGAGGAGATCGACGCCGCCATCGGCCGGCTGGTGGCCGGCCTCGACGAGCGCACGGCGGTGATCGTGATCTCCGACCACGGCGGCGGCCCGGCGCCGACGCGGCACCTGAACCTCAACGCGTTCCTACGCGCGGCGGGGCACCTCGAGGCCGCCGGGGCCGGTCGCGCGCGAATGGCGAGCGGCGTGCGCCGCCTCGTCGACCGCGCGCGCCAGCAAGTTCCCGGGCGCATGTGGCTCAAGCGCAACCTGCCGGAGCGCGTGCAGCGGCGGCTGCGCGGGCTGCGCAACGCGACCGCGGCGATCGCCTGGGAACGCACCCGCGCCTACGCGATTCCGGTCTACTACCCGATCACCGGGGTGTGGGTGAACCTGCGCGGTCGCCAGCCGAAGGGCACCGTCGCGCCCGGCGCCGAGTACGAGGCGCTGCGGGACACGCTCGCGCGCGAGCTGGGCGCGCTGCGCGATCCGGCGACGGGCGCCTCGCTGGTGAGCGCGGTGTGGCGGCGCGAGGACGTGTACCGCGGGCCGCACTGCGAGCAGGCCCCCGACCTGCTCGTCCAGACCGTGCCCGGCCTGCACGGCGGGTTCGACCTCGAGCGGCTCGTCACCGACGTGCCCGCCGTCGCGCTGCGGCTGGTGAACGGCTCGCACACGCCCGATGGGATTCTCGTCGCCGCAGGCGGGCCCTTCCGCCGCGGCGCCGTGCTCGAGCCCCCGAGCCTCGCCGATGTGCTGCCGACCGCCGTGCACCTGGTCGGCGCGCCGTTGCCCGACGACCTCGACGGGCGCGTGCTCGAGGAGGCGCTCGACCTGGCATGGCTCGCCGCGCACCCGGTGCGCCACGCCGCAGGGCGCGCCGGCGGCGACGGCCCGCAGACGCTCTCCGCGGACGACGAGGCCGAGATGCGGAAGTTCCTCCAAGGGCTCGGATACGTCGAATGAGCCGCGTCGGGAGCTCGACCGTGAAGCGCGTGCTGTTCCACGGCGGCCTCCTGCGCCTCGCACGCCTCGTGCGCCAACGCGCGCGGGCGCTCGTGCTGCGTTACCACGCGATCTCCGCGACCGCCGCGGAGGTCCCGTACGCCATCCCCGAGATCTGCCTGCCGCTCGCGGCGTTCCGCCTCCAGGCCGCGTTCCTCCGCCGCGCCTACCACGTCGTGCCGCTGGACGACCTGGTCGCGGCGCTCGAGCGCGGCGGCGCGTTCCCGCCGCGCGCGGTGGCGATCACCTTCGACGACGGCTACGCGGACAATCACGCGCTGGCGTTCCCCGTGCTGCGCCGGCTCGGGCTGACGGCCACGGTCTACGTCGCCACGGGTAGCCTCGACGGCGGGCCGCCCCTGTGGGTGGCGGCGGTCCGGGCGCTCGTGCTCGGTGCCCCGGGACCGGAGCTGCACGTGCCGGGCTTGCCGCCGTTCCCGCTCGGACCCGCGGCGACGCGGGCTGCCGTGGCGCGCGCGCTCACGCGCGCGCTCGTGCCCCTCGGCACGGCCGAGCGGGCCGATCGGCTGGCGCGCGCGGCGGGCGCGGCCGGCGTGGACGTCGAGCGGGCGCTTGCCGGGAGCATGCTCACGTGGGCGCAGGTGAAGGAGCTCGCCGGCGCCGGCTGGACGATCGGATCGCACACGGTCACGCACCTCAACGTCGCGCTCGCCGACGCCGCCGAGGCCGAGCGCGAGATCGCCGCCTCGCGCGAGGCGATCGCGGCGCGCATCGGCGCGCCGGTCGCGCACTTCGCGTACACCAACACGGGGGGCGCGCACCACCACTACTCGGTCGAAGTGGCCGGCGTGCTCAAGCGGCTCGGCTTCCGCTCCGGTGTGACCTCGCGACCGGGCGCGCTGCGGCCGGGTGTCGATCCCCTTCTGCTCCCGCGGGTGGGCGTCGCGCCGCGGCTCGCCCCCGTCGTCGACCTCGCCGCCGCGCTCGAGCGCCAGCGGCTGGCGGCCTAGCCATGTGCGGGATCGCGGGAGAGCTTCGCCTCGAGCCCGGTGCGCCGGCGAGCACCGAGCGCGTGCGTGCGATGTGCGACGTCATGGTCCACCGGGGCCCGGACGACACCGGGGTCTTCGCGGCGGACGAGGTGGCGCTCGGCATGCGGCGCCTCTCGATCGTCGATCTCGCCGGGGGGCGCCAGCCGCTCGGCAACGAGGACGGCAGCGTGCAGGTCGTGTGTAACGGCGAGATCTACAACGCCCCGGCGCTCCAGGACGAGCTGACGGCGCGCGGCCATCGGTTGCGGAGCCGATCGGACGTCGAGGTGATCGCGCACCTCTACGAGGAGCTGGGCCCCGCGGCGGTGGGGCGGCTCGAGGGGATGTTCGCCTTCGCGCTCTGGGACGGGCGCGCGCGGCGGCTCGTCCTCGGCCGCGACCGGGTGGGGATCAAGCCGCTCTACGTCGCCGAGGGCGAAGGCCGGCTCCTGTTCGGCTCGGAGGCGAAGTGCCTGCTCGCGGGGGGCCTCGACGCGCGCATCGACCCGCAGGCGCTGCACGACTACCTCACGCTCGGGTACGTCCCGGGGCCGGCGAGCATCTTCGCCGGCGTGCGCCAGCTGGCACCCGGGCACGTGCTCGTGGCCGAGCCGTGGCGCGCCGGGTCACCCGTGCGTGTCGAGCCCTACTGGGGGCTCCGCGGCCACGTGGCGCCGCCGCCGCCCGGACGCACCGAGGCGGACTGGCAGGCGGCGCTCTCGGCGACGCTCAAGGCCGCGGTCGCCAGCCACCTGATGAGCGACGTGCCCCTCGGCGTCTTCCTCTCGGGGGGGCTCGACTCCGGCACCATCGTGGCGTTGATGGCCGAGCTCGGGGTTCGTCCGATCCGAACGTTCACGATCGGCTTCGAGGAGAAGACCTTCGACGAGACCCGGATCGCGCGCGAGGTCGCGGCCCGCTACGGGACCGACCACCACGAGCTGATCGTGCGGCCGGACGCCGCCGCGCTGCTGCCGAAGCTCGTCCGCCACTTCGACGAGCCGTTCGCCGACTCCTCGGCGATCCCCGTCTACTACCTCTCGCAGCTCGCGCGCGAGCACGTGACGGTCGTGCTCTCCGGCGAGGGCGGCGACGAGATGCTCGGGGGGTACGAGACCTACCGCGCGCGCCGGATCGCCCGCCTGTACGCGCGCCTGCCCGAGGTCGTGGGCGGCCGCCTCATTCCCGCGCTCGTGCGCCGCCTGCCCGTGTCGCACGCCCGCGTGAGCTTCGACTACAAGGCGAAGCGCTTCGTGGGCGGCGCCTACCTGTCCGCCGCCGCCGGGCACCTGTGGTGGAAGACGGTGCTCGACGAGGACGGGAAGGCCGCGCTCTACGGGGGCGGGCAAGCGACGGAGCGGGCGGCCACCGTGCGTCTCTTCGAGGCGGCGTTCGCGGAGGGCGACGGCGACGAGCTCGACCGCCTGCAGTTCGTCGACGGCACGCTGTACCTGCCGAGCGACATCCTGGTGAAAGTCGATCGCATGAGCATGGCGCACTCCCTCGAGGCCCGCGTGCCGTTCCTCGACCGGGCGGTCGTGGAGTTCTCGCGTCGCCTGCCGTCGCGGCTGCGGCTGCGGGGGCTCACCACCAAGTATCTCCTGCGCCGGGCGATGGCCGGCCGCTTGCCCGAGGCGGTGACCGCGGGGCGCAAGCGCGGCTTCAACGTGCCGATGCCCGCGTGGCTTGCCGGCGACCTGCGCGACTTCACGCGCGACCTGCTCGCGCCGTCGCGTCTGCGCCGGCAGGGGTTGCTCGACCCGCGCGCGGTCGAGCGGCTGCTCACGGAGCACGCGGCGAAGCGGGCGGATCACAGCCGCGCGATCTGGACGCTGCTGGTCCTCTCGGTCTGGCACGACGAGGTGCTGCACGGCGTGCCGCCGGCGGCACGGGCGTGTGCATGAGCCGTCCGATGGAGGGACCCGTGAGCGCTCTCGAGGCCGTCACGACGCGCGCGAACCCGTCGCTCGCCTTCGGCGACCTCGGGCTCGAGCCCGACGGGCGCTGGGGCCGGTGGTGGCAGGTGGTGGTGGCCGTGGTCGGGCTCGCCCTGATGTCGCCGGCGATTCTGCTGATCGCGATCGCGATCAAGCTCACCAGCACGGGCCCCGTGCTCTACCAGGGAACGCGCATCGGCAAGAACCTCGAGCCGTTCACGATCTACAAGTTCCGCACGCTGCTGCTCGACGCGGAGCAGCGCATCGGCGGCCGATTGCTGAGCGCGTCGGACGCGCTCTACACTCCGATCGGGCGGTTCCTGCGGCGTACCAAGCTCGACGAGATCCCCCAGCTCATCAACATCCTGCGCGGGGAGATGAACTTCGTCGGGCCGCGCCCCGTGCGCCCGGTGTTCCTCGCCACCTCGATGCGCGAGATTCCGAACTACGCGGCCCGGTTCGTCGTGCGCCCGGGCATGACCGGCTTGGCGCAGCTCCGCGGCGGCTACTTCACCCACCCGCGCGACAAGCTCCGCTACGACGTTCTCTACATCCGCAACAAGGGGTTCTGGCTCGACGTGAAGCTCGTGCTGGCGACCTTCGTGAAGCTCCTCAACCGCTGGCTCACGCTCGGGCTGCTGCTCGCCCTCATCTTCCTCTGCGCGTCGTTCCTCCCCGCAGTGTTCCGCGGGCCCTTCGAGGTCGCGGTCGGCGGGTTCCACGTCTCGCCCTTCGAGGCCCTCGGCCTGCTGCTCACGGGGGCCGCGCTCGCGCGGCAGATTCCCGCTCACCGCCTCTACCTCTATCAGACGCCCACGAACCTCCCGATGGCCTGCTTCGTCGGCTTCCTCCTGCTGGCCGGCGTCGTCGGCGGTGACCTGGTGCCGCGGCTGCGGGACCTCGCGTACTTCAGCGCCTCGGGCTTCCTCCTCTACTTCCTCGTCGTGAGCGGCGACATGAACCCGACGTTCGCCCGGCGGGCGACGCGCGTCGTGGCGCTCGCCGCGGTGGCGGTGGCGGTCGTCGGCCTGCTCGAGCTGGTGGTGCGCTCGCGGGGGCCGGGTGGGGCGGAGGCCGCGGTCGCCCAGGTGCGCATCGGCTCGACGCTCGGCAACCCGGTCGCGCTCGCCGCCTACCTCGTCCTCGGGGTGCCGCTCGTGCTCGTCGAGCTGGTCTGCGCCGAGGGGCGGGAGGAGCGTGACTTCTGGCTCATCAGCACGACCCTGGTGATCGTGGCGGTGCTCCTCACCCAGACGCGCACCGGGCTGCTCGCGCTGTGGCTCACCGGGACGGTGTTCAGCTGGCGCGTGTCGGGCCGCGCCTTCCGCCTCGTCGTCGGCTCCGCGCTCGGCTTCGTCGCGATTCTCGTGATGACCGGCGCGCTCCGCCTCTCCCCGGCCGATCTGAGCGCCGAGTGGACCCGCCGCGTGGCGGTCACGGCCGAGACGCTGTCGAGCGAGGTCCACTCGCTGCGCGGCCTGGTGGGTGCCTCGCCGGGCAAGGGCGCCGTCGCGGTCGTCGCGGTCGACGCCGGCGCCGCCGGGCCGCAGCTCACGCACGCCGAGAACATGCACCTGCTGCTCACGCTGCGCGAAGGTCTGGTCGGCTGGGCGCTCATGATGTGGATCATCGGGGCCGCCCTGGTCGGCATCTACCGCGGCAGCCGGCTGGTAGCCGACCCGCGGCTCGCGCTTGTCCTCTGGGCGATCTTCTCCTCGGGCGTCGGATTCCTGCTGTCGATGGCGAACTTCAACGCGTTCTACAACCCGACCGTGCAGATCGCCTTCTGGGGGCTGCTCGGCGTCGGCACCGCCATCGTGACCCACTTGAACGGACGGCGGCCGAGCTTCAACGTGATCTATCGCTTCGGGCAAGGAGACTGAAGGGAGGCAGGGCAGTGGCGATGCGACCCAACGGATCCCCACCGAAGGAGTCGCCCGCGAGCGCCGGCGTCGGCCGCGTGACCTCGATGGCCCGCTGGCTCGCGCGGCGCCGTCAGGCGGCGGCCGCACCGCGGCTGTCCGTGGTGATGCCCGTGTACAACGCCGAACGCACGCTCGGGGAGTGCCTGGAGCGGCTGTTCCAGTCGACCTACCGCGACTTCGAGCTGATCCTCGTCGACGACGGCTCGACCGACCGTACGCGGGCGATCGCGAGCGACTTCCCCGCGCGCATCGTGACCAGCTCGGGCCGTGTCGGCCCGGCGGCCGCGCGCAACCTGGGCGCGCGGGTGGCCGAGGGCGACATCGTGTTCTTCATCGACTCCGACGTCATGGTCCGCCCGGACTCGCTCGCGGTGCTGATGGAGCGGTTCGAGGCGGACGAGGAGATCGACGGGCTCGTCGGCGTGCAGGCGGCGGACATGCGCTTCCGCAACCTCGCCAGCCAGTACAAGAACCTCTGGATGCGCTGGACCTACCTGCGCTGCACCGGTGACGTGCCGCTCTTCTACACGACGGCGGCGGCGATCCGCCGCGACGCGTTCCTGCGGGCCGGGGGCTTCGACCACGGCTACGGGACGCCGAACGTCGAAGACACGGCCTTCGGCCAGAAGCTCCGGCGGCTCGGGGTCCGGGTCCAGGTCCAGCCGGACCTCGAGGTCGAGCACGTGAAGCGCTACTCGCTGTGGACGATGCTGATGACCGACTTCCGGCGCGCCGTGAGCCTCACGCGCCTCAAGCTCCGCCACCGCCGCGATCTGGCCGACAACGACACGTCCGTGCCGGGCAGCTACATCGTGAGCATCCCGCTCGCCGCCTTCGGCGCGCTCGCGGTGCTGGCGGGGCTCCTGCTGCGGCTGCCCGTGGTGGCGGCGCTGGGGGCGCTGGCGGGGGCGGGGGTGCTGGCCCTCAACCGGGAGTTCCTCGACCAGATCCGCCGCAGCGAGGGTTTTCTGGTAGCGCTCGGGGCGGCGCCTCTGTTATGCCTGGAGCTGCTCGTCTCGGCGGCGGGCGCCGCCGTCGGCCTGGCGGGCTATCCCTTCGGCCGGCGATATTAGGGCGGCGGGTCGCGCGCGAGGAGGGATCACGATGGGCTATTGGGACTACCTCAAGCACGGGAGGAAGATGCTGCGCAAGCGCGGCGAGCTCCCCGTCTACCTCGTCTACTTCATCACCGACGCGTGCAATGCGAAGTGCAAGCACTGCCTCCTCGCCGACGGGGCTCATCCCGGCTGGGAGGAGCCGTCCATGGCCTATCGCAAGCAGGAGCTCTCCCTCGAGGAGATCGACAAGGTCACGACGAGCATCGGCAAGGGCAGTCTCATGTTCCTGCTGCCGACCGGCGGCGAGCCCTTCCTGCGCAAGGACATCGGGGAGATCATCAAGATCTTCCACAAGAACACCGGGGTGCGGAACGTGGGCATCCCGACCAACGGGAGCACCACGGCCCGCACCGTGTCGATCGTGAAGGACCTCGTCGAGACCTGTCCCGATCTCGACCTCCACATCGACGTGTCGATCGACGGGGTGGGCGCGCTGCACGACGAGATCCGGGTCTTTCCCGGCCTGTTCAAGCGGACCATCGAGACGTACAAGGCGCTGCGCGAGGTCGAGCGACACTACAAGAACTTCAGCGTGCAGGTCGAGACCACGGTCTCGAGACACAACGAGGATCATCTGATCGACAACTACGAGTGGTTCCGCCAGAACCTCGACGTCGACACGGTCTTCACGCTGCTCACGCGTGGGAGCCCGAAGGAACCGCTGTCGAAGTTCTTCGACGTCGAGAAGTACCAGACCTACGCCGACCACATGGAGAAGGAGTACAAGTCGGGCGCGCTGACCGGCTACGACTCCTTCCCGTTCGCGGACTTCATCAACGCCAAGCGCATCGTCCGGCACAACCTCATCGCCAAGATCGTGCGCACGAACGAGTACCAGATTCCCTGCTACGCGGGGAACCTCGGCGGTGCGATGTTCGCCAACGGCGACGTGTACCCGTGTGAGCTGCTGATCGACCGCAAGCTCGGCAACGTCCGGGACAGCGGGTACGACTTCCGCAGCATCTGGTTCAGCCGCCAGGCGGAGGAGACGCGCAAGTTCATCCGCGAGTCGAAGTGCTTCTGCACCTACGAGTGCTTCCTCACCATCAACATCCTCTTCAATCCCCGCATGTTGCCGTCGGTGCTCAAGGAGTGGTCGAGCCTCAAGCTGCGCCGGGCGTGGCGGCGGCTCACCGGGCGGCAGCCGGCGCGGGCCACGGTCGGGACGTGCGGCGCCACGCCGGCGCGCGAGGCCGTGGTCGCGGACGCCTAGGCTTCGAATTCGAGCGGCCCTGCGCCCGCAGGCCGCGAGGGAGGTCCCCATGTATCGTGGCAAGCGCATCTCGGTGGTCATTCCGTGCCACAACGAGGAGGCCGGCATCCGCGCCGTTCTCGAGCAGATGCCGCCGCTGGTGGACGAGGTGGTCGTCGTCGACAACGCCTCGACCGACGGTACCGCCGCGGTGGCGCGCGAGCTCGGCGCGCGCGTCGTGCGAGAGGACCGCAAGGGCTACGGGCGCGCGTACAAGACGGGCTTCGCCAGCGCCCGCGGCGACGTCATCGTCACGATGGACGGCGACGGTACGTACCCGCCGGATTCGATCCCGCTGTTGCTCCACGTGCTCGCCGAGGAGCGCATCGACTTCATGACCGCCTCCCGCTGGCGCTCGCGCAGCGGCAAGAACAAGAGCGCGATCCGCCTGCTCGGCAACGCCATCCTGTCGGGCGCGATGATGCTGCTGTTCTTCCGCTACATCTGGGACTCGCAGTCCGGGATGTGGGTGTTCCGACGCGACAAGCTGCCGCTCTTCCAGCCGCGGAGCGACACGATGGCGCTGTCCGAGGAAATCAAGATCCTCGCCTTCACCGCCCCCGAGCTGCGCTGCCTCGAGATGCCGATCTACTACGGGGAACGCATCGGCGAGAGCAAGCTCAACATCTGGCGCGACGGCTTCTACAACCTCTGGTTCCTCCTCAAGATGCGTCTCACGCTCGGACGCCGCCGGCGCGCGGGGCAGGTGATGGCGTTTCCGCGGCCGGACGCCGACGACGGCGGGCGCGACGCCCGGGTGGGATAGGCCGCCGGCGATGGCGCTGCCCCTGGGACACGCCGCGGCGGGGTACCTCGCCTACGAGGCCGTGCGGCCCGCCGGCCGCCACCGCCCGCGGTGGCTCGCGGCGGCGCTCGTCCTCGCCAACGCCCCCGACCTCGACTACGTGCCGGGTTTTCTCGTCGGCCATCCCGACACCTGGCACCGCGGCGGCACGCACTCGCTGGTCGCGGCGCTGGCGGTGGCGGCGGTGGCGGTCGCGCTCGCCGGTGCGCGCCGGCTGCCCTGGCGGCTCGCGCTCGGCGGCGCGCTCGCGTGGGCCTCGCACCTGCTGCTCGACTTCGTGACCGCGAACGCCGCACCCCCGAGGGGCATTCCGCTCCTCTGGCCGTTGACCGCCCGGACGTTCATCGCGGCCCACCCCCTGCTCGGCGAGATCGTGGTCGACGCCTCTGGGAGGGGGGCGTTCCTGCGGAGCCTCCTCGATGCGGGTGCGGCGCGCATCTGGCTCGAGCAGGGGGCCCTGCTCGTGTGCGCGGTGGCCGGCGTGCATGCCGTGCGAGCGCTGGCGGCGGCGCTCGTCACGCCGGTCGGCGGGGTGGCCCGCGACGACGGGTGAGCGGCGCCGTGCTCTGGGGGACGCTCTACGCCGCGCTGCTCGGCGTGCTCTTCGTCCGCGTGCGGACGGCCGACGCGCCGCCGCCCGAGCCCGCGCTGCCCGCGCCGGGCGAGCCCATCTGGCTGGTGCACGTCCACCATGCGCTCGTCTACGCCGTCCTCGCCGGCGCTCCGCTCGAGGCGGGCCTGGTCGGGGGGCACGCCGCGGCGCGGAGCGCCGGTGCCGCGCTGTGCGCGCTCGGCGTCGCGGGCTATCGCCTCGCCGGCCGCACCCTCGGCGGGGCGCTCTCGCCGCTGATCGAGCCGCGCCCGGGAGCGCCCCTCGTGACCAGGGGCCCGTATCGCTGGCTGCGCCACCCGATGTACCTGGCGCAGGCCCTGATCGTGCTCGGGGCGCCGCTCGTGCTCGGCTGCCGCTGGGTGCTCGGCCTCGCGGTGGCGGCAGTCGCCGTGCTCGTCGCCCGCACGCTGGTCGAAGAGACGGCGCTCGCCCGGAGGTTTCCCGAATATCGCCGCTATGCTGCCGGAACCAAGCGCCTATTCCCCTTCGTCTACTAGGCCGTCCGCGGCCGCGAGCGCGCCGCGTCGCCAGCCGGCGGTCGGTCGGCTGGCGGCCCGCCTCGCCCTCGGCGCCTGGGCAACGGTAGTCTACGCCGCCTACTACCTCGGCTACCTCCACGGCCGCTGATGATCGACGCGCTCCTCCTCCTCGCCGTCCTGCTCGCCGCGACCGCGGCGGGGTTCGCCGTGCTGCGCGCGCTCGACGGGCTGCCGCCCGCGCCGGCGGATCGCCTGCTGGCGGCGGCGGCGGCCGGGCTCGGCGTGGCCGGCGCAGTCGGGTTGGGTCTGGCCGCCGGAGGGGTGCTGCGGCCGCTTCCGCTCGCAGCGGTCGGGATCGTGGCGCTCGCGCTCGGAGGCGGTGACGTCGTGCGCGGGGTGCGCGCGGCGCTGGCCGAGCGACGGGGCTGGTCGTGGGCGGTGCTCGCGCCCTGCGCGCTCGTGCTGGCCGCGGAGGCGGTGACCATGCTCGCGCCGCCGGTCGGCGGTGATCAGACGAAGTACCAGCTCGTCTACCCCCGCCTCTACGCCCGCGCCGGCGGGCTCGTCGAGACCCCGTGGAGCTTCTGGGGGCAGATGCAGTACCTGCAGAACTTCGACTTCGCGATCGCGTTCGCGCTGCGCGGCGACGTGCTCGCGCGTTTCGTGAACGGCGCCTTCGGCGTGCTCGCCACGCTCGGGCTCGCCGCCCTGGCGCGGCGGCACCTCGCGCGCGGGGCCGGGCGCGTGGTCGCGCTCGTCTTCTTCACGCTGCCGATCACGTGGTCGCTCATGACGCGCGCGGGCTCGGACTTTCCGGTCGTGCTCTACGCCGCGCTGGGCGTCTCGGCGCTGCTCGACTGGCGGGCGAGCGGCGCCGCGGGCGATCTCCGTCGCGCGGCGCTGATGGCGGGGCTCGCCGGCGGCAGCAAGGTGATGGGGCTGCTCGTCCCGGCGCTGCTCGGGCTCGGGATGCTGATCGTGCTCGCCCGGCGGCCGCGGCCGCCCGCGCGCGCGCTCGCCGCGGCGCTCGTCTTCGGCGTGGTGGCGCTCGTGAGCGCCTGTCCGTGGTACGTCCGCAACGCGGTCGACACCGGCAATCCCATCTATCCCTTCGGCTACCGGGTCTTCGGGGGACGCTGGTGGAGCGCGGCGGCGAGCGACTACCTCGCCGATTACTACCGGGCCTACCAGACGACGTGGGCGGAGCGGCGGGCGGGGACGCCCTACGCGGGCCTGGCCGTGCTGCGGTTTCCCTGGGACCTCACGATGCACCCGGAATCCTTCGAGAAGGGCGCGCGGCAGAGCCTCGACGTCGGGCCGGTGGTGCTCGCGTTCGTCCCGGCTCTCGGGCTCGTCCGTCGGCGCCGGCGCGCGGTCTTCGCCGTGGCCGCGTTCGGCGCCGCGTACGTCGGGATCATCGCGGGAGCGGCCTGGGCGCACCCGCGCTACGTGCTGCCGGGAATCGCGCTGCTGCTCGTGTCCGCGGTGCCGGCCGCCGCGGCGCTCGCCGGCCGGCGGCTCTTCGCGCTCGTGGTCGCGCTCACCGTGGCCGGCAACCTCGCCGTCACGAGCAAGCTCTTGCGGCCGCTCTGGCCCGACCAGGTCCGGGTGGCCTTCGGCCGCATGCGTCCGACCGAGTTCCTGCGACGGCATTCGGACGAGTGGGTCTTCTGGGAGCGCGCGAACGCCGTCGTGCCGCCGGGAGGGCGCGTGCTGGTGCTCGAGAAGATCCCGCACCCCTACTACATCGAGCGGCCGTTCGTGCTGGCGAGCTATCTCGAGCAGGGCCTGCTCGACTATCGGACTCTCGAGACCCCGGTGGCGTTCGCCGGGGCGGCCCGGCTCCTCGGCGTCACCCACGTCGCCGTGGACGTGGCCGGCCTCGAGGCCGAGGGGGACCCGTTCGAGGCCCGCGTGACCGCGCTCTGGCGCCGGTTCTTGAGCGAGGAATGCGAGCCGGCGCTGCGCGCGGGGGGCTTCGGGCTCTACGTGCTGCGCACACCGACCGCGCTCGCAGCGGCGGGGGAGGGAGCCCGTGGCTGAGCGCGGGCGGCGGGGCGAAGGGGCGCTCGCGCGCGATTCCCTCGGGGTGTTCGGCGCGCAGATCGCGACCACGATCTTCGGCGTCCTCACCGGCATCATCACCGCCCGTGTGCTCGGTCCCACCGATCGCGGCCTGTTCAACGTCCTCATGCTGCTGCCGATCACGCTGTCGAACTTCGTCAAGTTCGGGATTCCGCAGGCGAACGTCTACTTCATGCGCCGGCGGGGCGCGGACGCCTCCGACGTGGCCTCGAACTCCGTGTGGATCGCCCTCGCGCTGGGAGGCGGGCTGGCGATCGTCTGCTACGGTGCGCGCGGGTGGATCCTCGCACGCTTCTTTCCCGGCGCGTCGCCGCTGATGTTGGAGGCCTCCCTCGTGCAGCTCCCGTTCGTCGTCGTCCAGGCCTATTTCCTCGGCATCCTCCAGGCGCAGGAGCGGTTCCGGGAGTACAACATTCAGACGGTCGCGCCGACGGTGCTCGCGCTCGTCGGCATGGCGGTCGTTCTGCTCTGGCTCAAGCTCGGCCTGGCCGGCGCGGTGCTCACGCAGACGGCGATCGTGCTCGCGATCACGGTCTGGATCGGGATGCGGGTCCATCGCTTCGCGCCGCTGCGGATGCGGTGGAACGGGCGGCTGGCGCGCGGCATGCTCACCTTCGGCACCAAGTCCTACCTCCAGACCCTGGCCTCGACGCTGCACTTCCGCATCGACCAGTACATGATCGTCTACCTGCTGAATCCGACGCAGGTCGGGTACTACGGCGTCGCCGTGAGCCTCACGAACCTGCTGCTCAAGATCTCCGACGCGGCGGGGACGGTCCTCTTCCCGCGCCTGGCGGCGTCGGGCGATCGCCATGCCCACGCGGCCACCTCGCGCGTCTGCCGTACGACGCTCTTCGTGACCGTCGCCGTCGCGCTCTGCTACGCGACCGTCGGCCCGCTCGCGATCCGCGTCCTCTACGGGCAGCGTTTCCTGCCGTCGATCCGCCCGATGCTGCTGATGCTGCCCGGGATCGTGATGATCTCCCTCTACCTGATCCTCACGCGGAACTTCACGAGCCGCAACCGTCAGGAAGTCAACATCGTCGCGGCGTTCGCCGCGCTGGCGATCAACGTCGGCTGCAACTGGGTGCTGATCCCGCGCTGGGGGATCGCCGGCGCGGCGATCTCGACGGCGATCTCGTACTCGATCGCCGCCGTGCTGCTGCTGGTCGTGTTCGTGCGCGAGTCGGGCCACACGGTGGCCGAGACCGTGGTGGTGGAGCGGGCGGACGTGGACGCGCTCGTGCGCGTGGTGTTCCGCCGGCCGCGGCGGGCGCCGCTCGCCGCGAGTTTGCGGGCCTCCGCGATCCCCGATACATCGCGGAAGGAAGCATGACCTCGGCGAAGCTCCTCGTCATCGGGCTCGACTCGGCCGCGCCGGCTCTCGTATTCGATCGGTGGCGCGACGAGCTGCCGACGCTCGGCGCGCTGATCGCCCGCGGGGCGCACGGCCGCCTGCGTAGCTCGAACCCGCCGATCACGGTGCCGGCGTGGACGGCGATGATGGCGAGCCGGGACCCGGGGGAGCTCGGCTTCTACGGCTTCCGCAACCGCAAGGATCACTCCTACGACGGCTACCAGTTCGCCAACTCGGCGCTGGTGCGGGCGCCGCGCCTGTGGGACCTGCTCGGCGAGGCCGGGATGCACTGCGTGGTGCTGGGTGTGCCGCAGACCTACCCGCCGTCGCCGATCCGGGGCGAGATGGTGAGCTGCTTCCTCACGCCGTCGACGCAGAGCGCGTACACGTACCCGGTCGAGCTCAAGGCGGAGGTCGAGGCGGTGACGGGCGGCTACGTGCTCGACGTCGAGGACTTCCGCACGCCGGACAAGGAAGGGCTGCTGCGGCGGGTGTACGAGAAGACCGACAAGCACCTGGCGCTCGCCAAGCACCTGCTGCGCAGCCGGCCGTGGGACTTCTTCATGCTCGTCGAGATGGGCGTCGATCGCATCCATCACGGGTTCTGGAGCTACATGGACCCGGCGCACCACAAGTACGAGGCCGGGAACCCCTTCGAGTCGGCGATTCTCGACTACTACCGCCACGTCGATCGCGCCCTCGGCGAGCTGCTGTCGCTCTGCCCGCCCGAGACGCTGGTGCTGGTGGTCTCCGACCACGGCGCGAAGAAGATGGATGGCGGCATCTGCTTCAACGAGTGGCTGATGCGCGAGGGGTTCCTCACGCTCGCGGCCCGGCCGACGAAGCCGACGCCGATCGGCCGCGTGCCCATCGACTGGGGACGCACCCGGGCCTGGGGCGACGGCGGCTACTACGGGCGCCTGTTCATGAACGTGCGCGGTCGCGAGCCCTCGGGCACCATCGACCCGGGCGACTACGAGCGGGTGCGCGACGATCTCATCGCCGGCATCGAGGCGATCTGCGATCCCCAGGGGCGCAACATCGGCTCGAAGGCGTACCGGCCCGAGGACGTCTATCGCCGCGTCACCGGGGTGGCGCCCGACTTGATCGTGTACTTCGGCGACCTCGACTGGCGCTCGGTGGGCGCGGTGGGCACCGGCGGCATCCACACCTTCGAGAACGACACGGGCCCCGACGAGGCGAACCACGACTGGTACGGGATCTTCGTGCTCTCGACGGCCGGGGCGGCCGCGCCGGTCACCGGCCGGCTCGCCGACGTCTCGATCTACGACGTCGCGCCGACGCTGCTCAAGCTGCTCGGCCGCCCGGTGCCCGAGGGCCTGGCGGGCACGGCGCTCTGGTAGGAACGGGTCGTGCGCACGGTCGCGGTCGACATTCTCACCGGGTTCCTCGGCAGCGGGAAGACCACGCTGCTGCGGCACGTGCTCGACCACGGGCTCCGCGGCAAGCCCGTGGCCGTGATCATGAACGAGATCGGCGAGGTGGGTATCGACGGCCGGGTGGTGACCGGCCTTTCCAACGTCGAGAAGATGGTCGAGCTGTCGAGCGGCTGCATCTGCTGCGCGATCGACGACTACAAGTTCGACCTGGCCGTGCAGGAGATCATCGAGACGGCCAAGCCTCACCTGATCGTCATCGAATCGACGGGGCTCGCCGATCCCGAGCCGCTGGCCTACCGGGTGAAGGCCGCGGGGCTCGGGCTCGACGCGGTGATCACGGTCGTCGACGCCGACAACGTCGAGCGGCATCTGCGGGAGACGCAGGTGGCGCGCGCGCAGATCGAGGCGGCGGACTTCCTGGTGCTGAACAAGATCGACCTCGTCCCCGCGGCGGGGGTGGCGCGCCTCGAGAAGCGGCTGCGGCGCCTCAACCCGCGGGCGGAACGGATGCGGACGGTGCGCGGTGCGGTGGAGAGCGACGTCCTGTTCGCGACCGGGGTGGCCGCCTACCGCGAGCACGCCCGCGCGCGTTCCGATCACCTGCACGCCGACGGCATCGGGAGCTTCCTCTACCGCTCGACCGCGCCGCTCGAGCAGGAGGCCTTCGAGCGCGTGCTGGCGGGCCTGCCCGCGGACATCCTGCGGGCCAAGGGGATCGTCCGCTTCGCCGGCCGCGACTGGCACTGCCTGTTCAACTTCACCTGCGGCCGCCACGAGCTCACGTGGCTGAAGGTGCCGGCAGCGACCGAGAGCCAAGCGGTCTTCATCGGCCGCCGCCTCGACCGACATCGGGAGCGGCTGCTCGCCGCGCTGGCGGCCTGCGAGACTACCGACGAAAGGAGAGCCGAGAATGGCTGAACGCGACCCGCACCCCCCCGAGAAGCAGCCCACGCCGACGTCGCCCGCCGACGCCGCCTACACCGAGGAGGAGGAGGCCGAGGTGCAGAAGCGGCTGGAAGAGCTCGGCTACGTGGAGTGAGCCCGAGCCGGTTGCGGCCGGCCCCCCCGGACTGCTTTCCCCCACGGCCGCCCGTCGTGGCGGCCTCCGCCGGCGCCCCGCCTCCGCACGGAGGCCGGGCGCGATCGAGAAAGGACCCCCCATGCAGGAGCTGACCGAGAAGATCCGTCGTCACCAGGCGCGCTGCGGCGTCATCGGCCTCGGCTACGTCGGGCTGCCGCTCGCCCTCGAGTTCGCCCGCGCCGGCTTCCACGTGACCGGCATCGACGTCGACCGGCGCAAGGTCGACTCCATCCTCGCGGGTCGTTCCTACGTGGTCGATCTGGCCGGTGCGGAGATCGCCGAGCAGGTAGGCGCCGGGCGGCTGGCGGCGACCGACGACTTCACGGTCATCCGCGAGCTCGACACGATCAACATCTGCGTGCCCACCCCGCTGCGCAAGACGAAGGACCCCGACCTCACCTATGTCGTGTCGGCGGTGAACGAGATCGGCAAACACCTTCGTCGGGGCCAGCTGGTGGTCCTCGAGAGCACGACCTATCCGGGGACGACCGAGGAAGTCGTGCTGCCGGCCCTCGAGGCCGCCGGGCTGCGCGTCGGGCAGGACTTCTGCCTCGCTTTCTCGCCGGAGCGCATCGATCCGGGCAACAAGCAGTTCAACACGCGCACGATCCCGAAAGTGGTGGGCGGCGTCACCCCGCAGTGCACCGAGGCGGCGGTGGCCCTCTACTCGCAGTGCATCGACACGGTCGTCGCGGTCTCGTCGACGCGCGTCGCCGAGATGGTGAAGCTCCTCGAGAACACGTTCCGCAGCGTCAACATCGGCTTGGTCAACGAGATCGCGCTCGCCTGCAACGCGCTCGGCATCGACGTCTGGGAAGTCATCGACGCCGCGAAGTCGAAGCCGTTCGGCTTCATGCCCTTCTACCCCGGCCCCGGGCTGGGCGGCCACTGCATCCCGATCGATCCCTTCTACCTGTCGTGGAAGGCGAAGATGAACGGCTTCGAGCCGCGCTTCATCGAGCTGGCGGGCCACGTCAACGAGAGCATGCCCCGCTTCGTGGTCGAGAAGATCACCGACGCGCTCAACCGGCACTCGAAGAGCGTGCGCGGCTCGCGCATCCATGTGCTCGGGGTCGCCTACAAGCGAGGCGTGAACGACCTGCGGGAGTCGCCGGCGCTCAACGTGATGAAGATGCTCGCCGACCGCGGGGCCATCCTCTCCTACAGCGACCCGTACATCCCCGCCGTCCGCGAGGAGGGCTTCGCGCTCGACGCGCTGCCGCTCGGCAACGGCACGCTCGCGGGGGTCGACTGCGTGGTGGTGCTCACCGACCACGCGGATTTCGACTACGGCGCGGTCGCGCGCGAGGCCCGCCTCGTCGTCGACACGCGCAACGCGCTGCGCGGGCAGCCCGGCGACCACATCGTGCGGCTCTAGGGAGCGAGCGGCATGAACCTCAAGCGGCGGATCCTGCTCGAGTACCGGCGGGTGCACGACGCCTCGCCGGCGGCGCCCTACCTCCACGCCCGCGACGGGCTGCCGCAGCGGCTCGGCGTGCCCTTCGAGACGCTCGAGCCCCACGTGCGTGAGCTCGAGCAGGGGCGCTTCCTGCACTGGAAGGCGCAGAACCTCTACAAGCTCTCCCCGCGCGGGCTCAAGGTGACCGGCGACCCGGCCGAGCTCGACCTCGAGTTCCCCGAGGAGTGAAGGAGTCAGCATGAGGCTTCGGAGGGTGTGGGCCGGCGCGGCCGGTGGGCTGCTCGGCGGCGCGTTGATCGGGGCGGTCGAGGCGCTGGTCGCCTGGGCGCACGCGCACGGGGCGGGGGAGACGCCCGCACTCGCCTGGGCGCTCGTCGTCTACGGGCTCGTGGGTGGCGGGTGTGGGCTCGGGTTCGGTGTGGCGGCCGCCGCGCTCGGCACCGACGGGTTCGCCCTCGGGCTCGCCGGCACCGCCGCCGGCCTGGGCTTCGTCGTCGCACGCTTCCGGATCGTACGCGACGTGCTGCTCGAGCAGGTGCCCCACGGCCCGGTGCCGACGCTCGTCCAGCTCGGCGCGCTCGCCGGCACCGTCGCCGTGGCCGCATTCGCGTGGGCGCGGCTGCGCGGCGCCGAGGAACGCGCCCGCTGGCTCGCCAACCCGCTCGGCGCGGCGGTGCTGGTGGGTGCCCTGGCAGGGGCGTGGGCGGGCGGCGTGGCGCTGCGCGGGGCGCCGCCCGCGCCGGCTCCGGTCACCCGCGGCCCTGCGCCCACGGCGGCGCCCAACGTGGTGCTGATCGTGGTCGACACGCTGCGGGCGGACCGCCTCGGCTGCTACGGCTACGGGGGGGCGCACACGCCGCGCATCGACGCGCTCGCGGCCGAGGGCACGCGGTACGCCGACACGTTCGCGCAGGCCTCGTGGACGCGACCGTCGTTCGCCACGATCTTCACGAGCCTCTACCCATCGTCGCATGGCGCCGTGCACAAGGCGGATAGCCTGCCCGACCGGGTCGACACGGTCGCCGAGGTGCTCGCCCGCGCCGGCTACTACACCGTGGGCTTCCCCGACAACGCCAACATCTCGCCCGCCTTCAACTTCGGGCAGGGCTTCGCCGAGTATCACTACCTCGCCCCGGCCCTGTTCTTCCACGCGGACGAGACCGCCGCGGAGCTGACGCTCTACAGCGGGCTGCGGCTGGTGCGCGAGCGCTTCCTCGCCCGGGCGATGGACGTCCACCACTACTACCAGCCCGCCGAGGTCGTCACCGCGGCGGTGGAACGGTGGCTCGACTCGCCCGCCGCGCGCCAGCGGCCGTTCTTCCTGTTCGTCCACTACATGGACCCGCACGACCCGTACTTCGTGCATCCGTTCGACGGGGAGGGATACGCGCGCGTCGCCAATCCGAATCCGCCTGCGAGCGTGGCCGAGCAGTACCGGCGGCTCTACGACGGGGAGCTCGCCTACCTCGACGAGCACCTGGGCGCGCTCTTCGACGACCTCGCCCGCCGCGGCCTCTTCGACGGGAGCCTGATCATGCTCACCGGGGACCACGGCGAGGAATTCCAGGAGCACGGCGGCTGGTGGCACGGCACCACGCTCTACGACGAGCAGACCCACGTCCCCTTGATCGTGAAGCCGCCGCAGGGCGGGGCGCGGGGCCGGGTGGTCGACGGCCTCACGACCAGCCTCGACATCGCCCCCACCATCCTGGCGGCGGCGCGCGTGCCCGTGCCCGCGGCCATGCAGGGGAACGTGCTCCCGCTCGACGACGCGCCCGTCGCCGGGCGCGAGCGCGTGTTCTCGGAGACCGACCTCGAAGGCAACGTCGTGCAGGCCGTGCGGACGCCGACGTGGAAGTTCATCACGGCGAACCCGGGCAATCCGCGCGGGCTCAAGCCCGAGGAGCTGTACGACCTGGCGCGGGACCCGGGCGAGCACACCGACCTCGCCGCGCAGGAGCCGGCGGAGCGCGAAACGCTGCGGGCCGCGCTCGGCCGCTCGCTGCTCGAGGCGCGCGCGCACGCGGGCTCCGGGCAGCAGACCGACGTCGACGCGGTCACGCAGGAGCGGCTGCGGGCGCTCGGCTACGTCAACTGATGCCGCCGCTCCTCGTCATCGGGCTCGACGGCGCGACGCTGGACCTCGTCGAGCCGTGGGCGGCGGCGGGGGTGCTCCCGCACCTCGGCGCGCTGATGGCGCGGGGCGCCTGGGCGCGCCTGCGCTCGACGCTGCCGGCGGCGACGTTCCCGGCCTGGACCTCGCTGGTGACCGGGGTGAACCCGGGTCGCCACGGCGTGCTCGACTTCACCGAGCGCGTCCCCGGAACCTACCGCCTGCGGCTGGTCAACCGCACGCACCGTCGGGTCCCGGCGCTCTGGAACCACCTCGACGCCGCGGGGCGGCGCACGGCGGTGCTCACGGTGCCCGGCACCTATCCGCCCGAGCCCATCGACGGGGTGATGGTGAGCGGATGGGACAGCCCGCTCGCGACCGGCATCGACGGCTCGTTCGTGCATCCTCGCGGCTTCTACGCCGAGATCCGGCGCCTGATCGGGCGCCTGCCGTTCGCTGACTTCCAGGAGGTGGCGACCGGCGCCGGGTGGCACGGGCGTGCGCTCGCGAGCCTGCTCGATGGCGTGAAGCGCCGGACGGCACTCGCGGCGGCGTTGCTGCGCCGCGAGCGCTGGGACGCCCTGATGGTCGTCTTCGGCGAGTCGGACACGGTGGCGCACCACTTCTGGCGCTTCCACGACCCGCGCTCGCCGCGGCACGAGCCCGGCCGGCACGCGGACGCGGTGCGCCGGGTGTACGTCGCGTGCGACGCCGCGGTCGGCGCCCTCGTGGCCGCGGCTCCCGCGGACGCCGTGGTCGCCGTGGTCTCCGACCACGGCTCGGGGGGCGCCGGGGACCGGGTCGTGCACCTGAACCGCCGCCTCGCGGATGCGGGCCTGCTCGCCTTCCGGCCGGGGGCGCGGCCCGGGATGCTCGGTCTCGTCCGCGGGGCGGCGCTGCGCGCCGTGCCGCCGCGCGCGCAGGGGGCGCTCGTCCGGCGCGTGCCCGGGCTCGCCGGGCGGATCGAGGGGCGCCACCGCTACGGCGCGGTCGACTGGCGGCGCACGGTGGCGTTCTCGGACGAGCTCGACTACCACCCGAGCGTGTGGATCAACCTGCGCGGCCGCGAGCCGGAGGGCACGGTGGCGCCGGCGGCCTACGCGGCGGCGCGCGAGCGAGCGGCGGCGGTGCTCGCGAGCTGGCGCGACGAGCAGGGGCGGGCGGTGGTCTCGCGCGTGTGGCGTCGCGAGGACGTCTACCACGGTGCGTGCGTCGGCCGGGCCCCCGATCTGCTGCTCGAGCTGGCCGAGCAGGACGGCTACCGCCCGTCGTGCCTGCCGAGCGGCGGACCCGGGCCGGCGCTGCGGCGGCTCCTGCCCGCCGAGCGCGGCGCCGGCAAGGGCGCCGGGATGGATGGCAGCCACCGCCGCGAGGGGCTGATCGTGCTGGCGGGCCCGGGGGTGCGCGCGGCGGGCGAGCTGCCGGCGGCCGAGATCACCGACGTGCTGCCGACGCTGCTCGCGCTTGCCGGGCTCGCGGTCCCCGCGGGGCTCGACGGCCGGCCGCTCGGAGCGGCGCTCGCGCGGCCGGCGCGCTTCGCCGCGGCGGCGCCGGGGCCGCCGCCGCCGGTGCCGCAGGATCTCGACCATACCGCGGCGCGCGAGATCACCGCGCGGCTCGCCGCGCTCGGTTACCTCTGATGCGCGTCGCGCTCGCCATCGCCGGCCCGTATCCGGCGCTGCGGGGATCGCAGGTGCTCGTGGGCCAGCTCGCCCGGGGGCTGCGGGCGCGCGGTCACGAGGTGATGCTGGTCACCTACGGGCGCCACCTCGGCGACCGTCCCGGGCTGCGTCCTGAGCGGCTCGTGCTCGACGCCGTTCTCGCGCTGCGCCTGTGGCGCTGCGTCCGGGGCGCTGCGGTCGACCTGATCCACGCGCACAACTACGAGGCCGCGCTCGCGGGCCTGCTGGTCGCACGCGCCACCGGCCGCCCGCTCGTCTACCACGGGCACAGCGCGCTCGCCGAGGAGCTGCCGACCTACGCGCGTGGCGCCGTGGCGCGCCGCTGGCTCGGCCGTCTCGGCCGGTTGCTCGACGGGGCCGTGCCCCGGCGGGCGGACTTCTGCATCGCGGTGACCGAGGAGCTGGGCGCGCGTCTACGGCGAGCGGGCGTGCCGGCAACCGACCTCGCGTGCATCGCGCCGGCGAGCGTGCCCGAGGAGGTCGCGCGGGGGGTCGACGGCGGCCCGGCGGCCGCCGACGCGCTGGTGTGCTACGCGGGCAACCTCGACGGGTACCAGAACCTGCGCTTTCTCGTCGACGTGTTCGCGCGGGTGCGTGCGCGCCTTCCCCGGGCGCGGCTGGTGCTCGTGACCCACGAGGGCGCCGCCGCGGTGCGGGCGGCCCCCGGCGTGGAGGTGCTGCGCGTGCGCTCCTACGGGGAGGTCCGCCGGCGGCTCGCCACCGCGCACGTCGCCGTCTGTCCGCGCACCGAGCGGTCCGGCTTCCCGATGAAGCTCCTCAACTACATGGCGGCCGGCAAGGCGATCGTCGCGGCTGCGGGCTCGGCGAAGGGACTGCGCGACGGCGTCACCGGGCGCATCGTCCCCGACGGGGACGCTGCCGCCTTCGCCGCGGCGATCGTCGAGCTGCTCGGCGACCCGGCCGAGCGCGCGCGCCTCGGCGCGGCTGCGCGCCGCGCGGTCGAAAGCCCCGCGGCGTGGGAGCAGGTGCTCCAGCGCATCGAGTCCATCTATCAGCACGTGCTGGCGCGCAGGCCGCCGCGCCTGGTGCCGGTGGCGTGCACGGAGTGAGCCGATGACCCTGCGTCCACGGGTGGCGATCACCATGGGAGACGCCGCCGGGATCGGTCCCGAGATCACGGTGAAGTCGCTCGCCGAGCCGCGCGCCTTCGACTGGTGCATCCCGCTGGTGCTCGGCGATGCGCGCATCCTCGAGCGCGCGCTCGACGCGACCGGCGTGCGCCTCGGGCTGCGCGCGATCGGGCGTCCCGCCGAGGCGCGCGGCGAGCCGGGAACGCTCGACGTGATCGACTACGCCGACGTCGACGTGGGCGCGCACCGCTGGGGCGAGGTCGCCGCGTCGAACGGCGCCGCGGCGGTGCGCTATACCCGCGAGGCCGGACGGCTCGCGCTGGCGGGCGAGATCGACGCGATCGTGTCGGCGCCGCTCAACAAGGAGGCCATGCACCTCGCGGGATTCCGCTACGAGGGGCAGACGGAGATCTTGGGCGAGCTCACGCGCAGCCGGCCGGCTATGGTCATGGTCGTCGACCGGATGCGGCTCATGCTGTTCACCAACCACATGGCGCTGCGGGCGGTATGCGACTACCTGCGCACCGACCGCGTGCTCGACCGGCTCGTGCTCGCCGACGCCGCGCTGCGTGACATGGGCATCGCGCGGCCGCGCATCGCGGTCGCCGGGCTCAACCCGCACGCCGGCGAGCAGGGGGCCTTCGGCCGCGAGGAGATCGAGGCGATCTCCCCGGCGATCGCGGCGGCGCGCGCGCGGGGCATCGAGGCCCTCGGCCCCTTCCCGGCCGACACGGTGTTCTTGAAGGCGCGCGACGGCGCCTACGACCTGACGCTCGCGCTCTACCACGACCAGGGGCTGATGGCGGTGAAGCTCGTCGGCTTCGGCCGCGTGGTGACTCTGCTCGTCGGGCTCCCGCTCATCCGTACGTCGACGGGGCACGGCACGGCCAACGACATCGCGGGCAAAAACGTGGCCGACCACCGCAACCTGCTCGAGGCCATCCGGGTCGCGGCCGAGGTGGCCGCGGGCAAGCGCGGCTCGGGCGAGCCGGGGCTCGCCGCGGCCTTCGGCCGCGCGGCCTGAGGGGCGCCGTGCGCGTCATCGACATCTCCGTGCCGAACGGGCCGGGGCAGCACGTGTATCCGGGCGATCCCGAGCCGCGCGTCGAGCCGGTGCGGATGGTCGCAGGCGGCGACGTCTGCAACCTCTCGCTGCTGACGCTCGGCAGCCACACGGGCACTCACGTGGACGCGCCCTATCACTTCCTCGTGGACGGGGCGCGGCTCGGCGAGGTGCCGCTCGACCGGATGGTCGGAGAGGCGCTGGTGGCCGATCTGCGCGGCCGCCCCGCGGTCGACGCCGCGGCGCTAGCCGGGGTGCCCGCGCGCCCGGGCGACATCGTGCTCTGCCGGACCGACAACTCCGAGCGCTGGGCGCGGCCGGTCTTCCAGCGCGACTTCACCTACCTCACCGAGGACGCCGCGGGATGGCTCGTTGCGCGGGGCGTGCGTGCCGTCGGCATGGACTACCTCTCGATCGAGCGCTTCGGGAGCCCCGATTTCCCGGTGCACCACCGGCTGCTCGGCGCCGGCGTGTTCGTCATCGAAGGGCTCGACCTGCGCGGGGTCGTGCCCGGACGCTACACGCTGGTCTGCCTGCCGCTCAAGTTCCCCGACCTCGACGGCGCACCCGCGCGCGCCGTCCTGCTCGCGTGACCTTCCCATGGATGCGCTGCGTGTGATCGCCGACGACCTGACCGGCGCCTGCGACGTGGGGGCCGAGCTGTTGCCGTGGCCGAGCGGCGTGGCCGTGCAGCCGGCGCCGGGCGCGCGGGCGGCCGCCGGCGTGCCGGCGCAGGCGCTGTGCGTGCGCAACACCCAGAGCCGCACGCTCGCCCCGGCGCGAGCGGCGGAGCGGGTCGCATCGGCGCTGGCGGACGTCTCCCCGCGCTGGGCCGGCATCGTGCTCAAGAAGATCGACACCGGGCTGCGCGGCCAGCTCGGGGCGGAGCTCGACGCCGCCATGGACGCGCTCGGCAGCGACGAGGCGTTCGTGCTGCCGGCGATCCCGGAGGTCGGTCGCACGACGGAGGCGGGGCGCCAGATGATCGGCGGCGTGCCGGTGGATCAGACGGCATTCGCGCGCGATCCGCAGAACCCGATCGCCGACGCGAGCGTGCCGGCGGCGGTGGAACGCACGAGCCGCCGGCGGGCGGCGGTGATCGGCCTCGACGCGGTGCGCGAGCCGCGCGCACTGGCCGCCGCGGTCGATCGGGCGCGCGCGGGCGGCGCACAGGTGCTCGTCTGCGACGCGCAGACCGATGCCGACCTCGAGCGCGCGGTCCGCGGCCTGCTCGCGCGCGGCCGGCCGCTCCTGCTGGCGGGATCCGCGGGGCTCGCGCGCGCGCTGCGGCGGGTGCTCGGCCCCGAGCAGGGCAGCCGCCCGGCTCCCCCTGCGCTCGCGCGCGGTGCGGACGGCGGGGTGCTGGCGGTGGTGGGCAGCGCCCACCCGACGAGCCGCGGACAGGTCGAGCGTGCGGCGGGGCGCGGGCTGCTGCACGCGATTCCCGTCGACGGCGCGCGGGCGGAGGCGGCCGGGATCGCGGCCGGCGCCGCGCTGCGCACGGGGCGTGCGGTGGCGCTGGTCGCGCCCGTCGAGCGGGTGCCGGATCGTAGCGAGGAGATCGCCCGCGCGCTGCGGGCGGCGGCCCTGGCCGCGCTGGCGCGCGCGCGCCCCATCGGCCTGGCGCTGGTCGGCGGCGAGACCGCCTACCAGGTGCTCGACGGGCTCGGGCACCCGCCGCTCTGGCTGGTGAGCCGGCTCTGCCCGCTGGTCGTGCGCGCGCGGCTGCTCGCCGGCGCCTATGCCGGGCTCGCGCTGGTCACGAAGGGCGGCTCGACGGGCGCGCCCGATCTGCTCGGCCACATCGTGCGGCAGCTCGGGCGGAGCGGGCGCTGATGGAGGTCGCGGCCGGCTGCGTGGCGACGCTCGAGTACACGGTGCGGCTGGCCGGCGGGCAGGTCGTGGACTCGACGGGCGGCTGCGGGCCGATGGCCGTGCTCGTCGGCAGCGGCACGCTCTTCCCGGCGCTCGAGGAGCGGCTCGCGGGCATGCAGGCGGGCGAGACGCGCGAGTTCACGATCCCAGCCGCCGACGCCTTCGGCGAGTGGCGCCCCGAGCTGGTGCGCGAGATCCCACGCGAGCGGCTGCCCCCGGACCTGGCGCTCGAGATCGGCGCGGAGTACCGGCTGAAGGCCGCGGGCCACCGTCCGCTCCGCTTCCGCCTCCTTGAGATCGGCGCCGGCACGGTGCGCGCCGACTTCAACCTGCCGCAGGCGGGGCAGGCGCTGCACGCGACGGTCACCGTCGTCGCGGTGCGGGCGGCGACGCCGGACGAGGAGCGGCGGGGGCGGGTATGAGCGCCAGCGGCGCGAGCAGGCGGAATCCCGTTCGCCCGTCGATCGCCAGCGGCTTCCCCCATGTGCCGACGACCAGGTCGCGCGCGACCTGGCGCGCGGCGCGCTCGTAGCGCGCGTCGCCGGTGCGCGCCGCGAGGTACCCGAGCGGCAGCGCGTAGCGCGGGTCGCGCGCGCGCTCCGGGGCGGCGAGCAGCGCATCGGCGTAGCGCACGAGCCAGCGCCGCAGGCGGTCGTCGCCGCTCGCCTGCCACGCGTAGGCGAGGCCGTCGGCGAGGATGCCCATCTTCCAGTCGCCGGCCGCGGGCGTGGGTTGCATCGCCGCGAGGGCGCCGTCGGCGTAGCGCATTGCGGCATCGACGTACCGGCGCTCGCCGGTGGCGTCGTAGACCGCGCCGAGCGCGATCAGCGGCCAGCCATACTGGCGGGGGTTCCCCGCCTTGTCCTCCAGGCGCGCGAGCGCGTCGGCGATGGCGCGTGCCGCCTCGAGCGAGCGCACCTCGCCCGTCAGCCGCCAGTGGGTGAGCAGCCCCTCGACCCAGGTGTGGCCGAGGTCGATGGTGTTCGGCGACTCGAACGCGAAGTGGAGCGCCTTGTGGGGATGGTTCATCCCCACCCACTCGGGGTGCTCCGCCCAGTGATGGATCACGTCGACGTCGCGATAGTGGCGCGCGGCCGGGATGAAGGCGTCGTAGAAGAGGCGGCTCCCGGTGGCGGCCCAGCCGAGCCCCAGCACCTGCGGGAGGTCGTACTCGAGGTTGCCCCAGGCGTCGCAGCCTTCGGCCGTCGAGCGGTAGCCCGGGAAGTTCCAGTCGCCCCAGTTGAGCGCGCCGTAGAAGCCGACCCGGGGATGCGCGCTCGGGCGCTGGTCGCACGGCACGGGAGGCCCGTCGTCCCAGCGCTCGGTGCGCGCGGTGGCGAGATAGCGGCGGGTGGCTGCGGTGAGCCGGGCGAGGAAGTCGCTCGCGCCCGGGTCGCCCGGCGCGAGGGCCTGCGGCAGCGCGCGGCTGGCGACGATCCAGTCCGCCGCGGGGAGCGCCACGAGCGGCGCGCGTAACGCCGCGGCGAGGTCCGCGGCGGGGACGGCGTGCTCGGCGGGCTCGAGCGCGATCCACAGCTCGTGCGTCTTGGCCGCCCCGCTGCCGAGCTCGACGGGCCTGTCGTCGCCCGCGAGCAGCTCGAGGCGGAGCGCATCGCGGGCGACCGTGAGCGCCTGCGGATACTCCTCCCAGAAGTAGCGGCTGACGACGGTCACCGCCGCGCCCCCGCCCGTGGCGCGCGCCCAGCCGTCGCCGTGCCGGCCGACCGGATCGCCGTCGAGGAGCGCGGGGGTGGCGTCGGACTGGCGCAGCGCGTGTGCGCGCGCGAGGTCGTCGAGCGCGCGGGTCGCGCCGTCGATGCCGAGCGCGGCGGCGGTGAAGCGACCCGGCAGCGCGAAGGTGAGCCCCCGGACCGCGGTGTAGTGCGCGTCGGCCAGGTTCGTGAGCGTGTGCTGGATGCGCAGAAAGGGCTGTCCGGCGAACGCCGCGAGCCGGATCTCGTACGCCAGCCCGTCGGCGTAGTGGCCGGCGAGCAGCAGCTCCGTGCGCACCGGGCCTGCGGTCTCGACCGTGACCCGTCCGGGAACCGGCTCTTCTCCGCGCCCGCCGGCTGCGAGGGCCGGGAGCGGAATCGGCCCGACGAGGCTCGTGCGTCCGGCCGCGAGCTCGGCGAGCAGCGTCGAGCCGGCGTCGTCGATGCGCGCGCGCAGCGGCCCCGTGTCGAGGGTCCGGCCGCCGCGCTCGCTCGTGAGGCGCACGCGCGGCCCGCGCGGCGGGCGCGGCGGCGGGCCGCCGTGGAGCGTGTAGGTCACGTGCCCGCCGGCGGGGACGTCGGCGAGGAAGTCGAGGAAAAGCCAGCGCACCGAGCCGTCGGGCCAGCGCTCGAGGGCATCGGCCTGCACGACCTCCGGCTCGCCCGCGGGGCCGGCGAGCCACACGGCGCCGAGCCGCGCGAGCCGGCCCCGGGGCAAGGGCACGCTCGCCGTCGCCGGGAAGGCGTGCCGCGCGACGCCGGCGGGCTCCTCGAGCACGAGCGGCACCGCGAGGCCGGTCGACGCGGCGGCCGCGCCGGACGCGCAGGCCACCGCCGCGGCGAGGACGAGGCGGGCGACCACCACCGCCTGAGCTAGCACCGGCCCCGGGGAGCGGCAAACGCGACACCGGGCATGGCGTCTGCGCTTGCGGCTCGGGGGCCGGTTGCATAGAAGCACGCCGATGGGCGCAGGCAAGCTCTACCTCGTGACCGGCGGCGCCGGATTCATCGGCTCGAACCTCGTCGAGGGCCTCGCGCGCCGTGGCGCGCGCGTGCGCGTCCTCGACAACTTCTCGACCGGCCGGCGCGAGAACCTCGCCGGGCTCGACGTCGAGACGGTCGAGGGCGACCTGCGCGACCCGAACGCGGTCGCACGCGCGGTCGCCGGTGTCGACGGCGTCTTCCACGAGGCGGCGCTGCGCTCGGTGCCGCGCTCGGTCGACGACCCCCAGTCGAGCAACGAGGTCAACGTGACGGGCACGCTCGGGCTGCTCATGGCCTGTCGGGCTGCCGGCGTGCGCCGGGTCGTGTACGCCTCGTCGTCGTCGGTATACGGCGACGACCCCACGCTCCCCAAGGTCGAGACGCTGCCGACGCGGCCCGTCTCGCCGTACGCGGTCTCGAAGCTCGCGGCGGAGCACTACTGCCACGTCTTCGCCCGCCTCTACGGCGTCGAGACCGTCAGCCTGCGCTACTTCAACGTCTTCGGCCCGCGGCAGAACCCCGAGTCGAAGTACTCGGCGGTGATCCCGCGCTTCCTCGAGCTGGCGCTCGAGGGGCAGCCTCTCGAGATCCACGGCGACGGCGAGCAGTCACGCGACTTCACGTACATCGACAACGTGGTGGACGGGAACCTGCGCGCGATGGAGGCGTCGGGAGTCTCCGGTGAGGCCTTCAACCTGGCCTGCGGCACGCGGCACTCGCTGCTGGCGATCGCCGCCGCGGTCGAGGCGTTCCTCGGCCGCCCGGTCGCGCGCCGGCACACCGCGCCCCGGGCGGGCGACGTCCGCCACACGCTCGCCGACATCGGCAAGGCCGAGCGCCTGCTCGGCTATCGGCCGCTGGTGGACTTCGAGACCGGCATGCGCCGCACCTGCGCCTACTTCGTCGAGCGCTTCGGGACGCGCTGAGGCGGCGGCGGGGTCGGTTGACGGTCGGCGATCGAGTGCGGTAGCCATCGCTCCGGTTCGCCGGATCATTCTAACTCGGGAGGACGACACGTCATGCGGTCTGGGTTCGTGCGTTGGACCGCGAGCGCGCTGCTGAGCGTCGGCCTGGCGACGGTCGCTCGCGCGGCGACCCCCATCTTCCTGCTCGACACCGATCAGTCGACCTACGTGCGCATATTCCGGGTCGATCGGACGAGCGGTCAGCTCACCACGGTGGGCACCTTGCCGACGGTGCTCGGCAGCGTGCTGAGCCTCGCGGCTTCGAGCGGCCAGCAGCTCTACGCCGTCACCGAGGGAGGCGAGGTGCTCACCATCACCACGAGCCCGTTCGCCTTCCAGACCCTCGGCAACATCGGCTTCAACCAGATCACCGGCTTGGCCGCTTCGGGCGGGCGGCTCTACGCGATCGACGAGGGGACGAGCGCCTTGTCGGTCATCCAGCTTTCGCCGCTCGTGCAGACGATGGTCGGCGCGGTGCATCTGGCAAACGGATCGCCGCTCACGCTGAGCGGTGGCGACCTGGCGCAGGACGCGTCGGGCACCTGGTACGTGTGGACGAACGCCACGCAGGCGCTCTACCAGCTCGACGTCACCACCGCCGTCGCCACGCCCGTGCCGGCACAGGTCACGGGTGGGGGCGGCCTGAGCGGCCTCGCCTTCGACTACCAGGGCGGCGATGCGCTGCTCGCGTCCTCGGGCGCGCTCGACGCGCTGCTCACGCTCGACCCGGCGAGCGGCGGCCCGATCGCGTCGGTGCCGCTGTGCCTCGACTGCCCGACGGTGTACGACGCGCAGGCCGGGGACCTCGCCACGCCCCGGTGCACCGACGCCGACGGGGACGGCTACGCGCCCGAGGGCGGGCCGTGCGGGCCCGTCGACTGCGACGACTCCAACCCCGCGGTCCATCCCGGCGCCCCCGAGGTGTGCAACGGCATCGACGACGACTGCAACGGGATCGTCGACGACGAGCCGGCCGCCTCCGCCTCGTGCGTGACCGCCTGCACGGCGACGGCGAGCTGCGTGGCCGGGAGCTGCGCGACCACGCCGATCATCTGCGACGACGGCAACCCCTGCACGGCCGACGGCTGCGATCCGGTGCTCGGCTGCCGGTTCGTGCCTCAGCCCGACGGGCTCGCGTGCTTCGACGGGGACTTCTGCGCCGGGCCCGAGGCGTGTCGGACGGGACAGTGCACGCCCACGGGCGGACCGTCGGCGTGCACGCCGGGGTCGCGCTCGCGCACCACGTGCGCGGCCGAGTGGTTCGTCGACGACCCGCGCAATCCCGGCGGCGTGCTCTCCGCGACGCAGCGCTGCCAGCAGGGCGATCCGACCTGCGATCATGACGCCGACCCCGGAACCTGCACGTTCCACGTCGCGGTTTGCCTGCGCGTCTCCGACCCCCGCCTCCTCCCCGCCTGCACGCCCACCGACGTGGTCGGCTTGAGCCTGCTCGCTCCGGCGCTCGCCCGCGATCCGGCGGCGGCGAACGCCATCCTCGGGGCGCTGCTGGCGCTGCCCGGAGCGACCCTCGGCGGGCGGCAGGGGCAGGACGTGAGCTTCAGCCCGCCGGTGCACGGCGAGACGTGCACCGCGGCGGTCGATCTGGTGGTGCCGGTGGGCGGGCGGCTCGCCGTGCGCAGCCGCACCACCGTCGCAACCGGGCAGCGTAGCGGCGACACGCTGCGCCTGCGGTGCGAGGGGCCGTGAGGTCCGATCAGGCGCCGGGCGCCACCACCGGCAGCTCGACGGTGATCGCGCTGCCCTCGCCGAGGGCGGTGCGGGCGGCGACGCGGCCGCCGAGCCGCTCGGCGAAGCAGCGCACGATGTAGAGGCCGAGCCCGGTCCCCTCCCGGCTTCCCGAGCGGAACGCTTCGAAGAGGTGAGGCAGGACCGTGGGGGGAATGCCTGCGCCGTGGTCGCGCACGGCGAGGCGGATGAGCGCGCGCTCGGGGACCGCGACGACCTCGACCGCGACCGGTGGGCGCCCGTGCTTGAGGGCGTTGTCGACCAGGTTCTGGACGATCTCCTTCACCTTGACCCGGTCGCTGCGCAGCAGCGGGACGCCGGCGCCGATCGTCCAGGTGATCGCGCCCTCACGGCTCGCTCGGGCGAACGTACCGGCCCCGAGGGTCTGCAGGACGTCGGCGATCGCGAAGTCCTCGACGCGGACCGGAAGGCGCCCCGTCTCCATTCCCGCCACGTCGAGCGCCGCGCCGAGCAGGTCGGCGAGATCGCGCGCCTGACGACCGAGCGTCGCGGTGATCTCCCGCTGCTCTGCCGTGAGCGGGCCGAAGGCGCCCTCGTCGAGCATCCCAGCATAGCCGATCACCGCGTTGAGCGGCGCACGCAGGTCGTGCGCCATCGCGGCGAGCAGGTCTGCCTTGGCGCGCGCGGCCTCGTGCAGCCGCCGCCAACGCTCGGCGTTGCCGAGCGCGACCCCCGCCAGCACGGCGAGGAATCGGCAGAGGTGGATGGCGTCGTCGGACGGGCCCTCGGAGGGCAGGAGGACGTGGAGAGCGCCGACGACGCCCGGAGCGCGCACCGGGAGCACGAGCGCCGGCGCGCCGGCGGGGCCGGCGGGGAGGCGCAGGGGGCGAGCGCCGGCGAGCGCCGGGGCGAGCACGCCGTCGTCGGCGGCGGTGCCGTCGTGGCGTGCGAACACCTCCCCGTGCCCGGCGACGGCGAGGACGTGGTAGCGCCCGTCGCGCACGACGCCGAGCGCCGCCCCCGGCGTGCCGAGCAGCGAGACGGCTGCCTGCACGAGCCGCGCGGGAAGGCGGCCGGGCTCATCCGGCGGAGCGAGCACGTCCTGCTGGAGGTCGAGGAGCTGCTCGAGGCGCGTCACGTCGCACGGCAGCGGCGTGGGCGAGGGCGCCAGCCGCACGGCACTTTCCTGTTGCGCCATGTGCGCAGGGGGATGTAGACCCTCGCAGCGGACAGGGTCAAGACACGCGCCGTCAGGGAGAACCGCATGGCATCCGACCTCCACCGCCAGGCTGACGAGCTGGTGCGCTACTACGGTGAGCTCGAGCGTCGCGTTGCTCAGGCCGGGGTGCGCGGCATCGGTGAGCTGCTCACCCTCTACGAGCGCCTGCGCGCCGCGCTCGAGGCCGTCGGGGCCAAGGAGATCGGCTGGATCACGGAGCAGGCCGAGGGGCTCCTCGACGCGCTGGTGCGGATGGACGACAACCTCGAGGCGCTGCGCCGGCTCAAGGCCGCGCTCGGCCAGGGGTCCAGCCCGGCGCGGGGGTGACCCGACCGATGGCGGGGGCCGTACC
The DNA here is from genome assembly GCA_035295465.1 of Binatia bacterium. Lineage (GTDB taxonomy): Bacteria > Desulfobacterota > Binatia > DP-6 > DP-6 > DATGIZ01. The sequence continues at coordinate 61,217 of DATGIZ010000008.1, forward strand.
CTGGCGCGTGGGGTACGTGATCGGCGGGCTCGGCAAGGGGGGGGCGGAATACCAGCTCCACGAGCTGCTGCGCCGGCTCGACCGCGCGCGCTTCGCGCCCGGCGTGTTCGTGCTCGATGCGGGGGGCTTCTGGGTCGAGCCGATCCGGTCTCTCGGTGTCCCCGTCATCGAGCTGCCGCGCCGCGGGCACCGGGACGTACGCCGGCTGTGGCGCCTGCGTCAGGCGCTGCGCGCGTTCGCCCCGCACCTCCTCCAGACCATCCGCTGGTCGGGCAACTCCTACGGGCGGATCGCGGCGCTCGGGCTCGGCATCCCGGTGGTGGTGGCTTCGGAGCGGGCGCGTGCGATCCGCCGCCCGGCCTGGCAGGTCGCCGTCGACCGCCTCCTCGACCGGATGACCGACGCGTATCTGGTCAACTGCGAGGCGATCGCCGACGGCCTGGCCACGCGCGAGCGCGTCGCGCGCGGGAAGATCGTCGTCGTGCCCAATGGGATCGACGTCTCGGCGCTGCCGCCCTTCGCCCTCGACCGGCGGGTGGCGCGGGCGGCGGTGGGCTTCGATCCCGAGCGCCGGCTGGTCACGCAGGTCGGGCGGCTCACCCCGCAGAAGGATCATCCCACGTTCCTACGCGCCGCCGCCCTCGTGGCGCGGAGTCGCCCCGACGTCGACTTCCTGGTCGTGGGGGAGGGGGCGGAGCGCGCCGCGCTCGAAGCGCTCGCGGGCGAGCTCGGCCTCGCTTCGCGCGTGCGCTTCCTCGGGCTCCGCCACGACGTGCCGGCGTTGCTGCGCGCGAGCGACGTGCTCACGCTCACGTCGGTCTTCGAGGGCTTCCCCAACGTGATTCTCGAGGCGATGGCGAGCGGCGCGGTGGCGGTCGCCACGGCCGTCGACGGCGCGGGCGAGGTGGTGGTGTCCGAGGAGACGGGCCTCCTCGTCCCGCCGCGCGCGCCCGACGCGGTGGCCGCGGGGGTGACGCGCGTGCTCGGCGACGCGGCGCTCGCCGAACGGCTGGCGCGTGCGGCCCGCAGGCGTGTCGAGACCGAGTTCACCGTCGAGGCGATGGCTCGCCGCACGGCGGCTGCGTACGCTACTTGGCTCGACGCGCGGGGGCTCGGGTCGGTGGCCGCGGCGGCATGACCGGCGCGTCCGCGGCCGGGCGCGCGCTGGTAGTCGTGGTCTCGCAGTTTCCCGAGCCCAACGAGACGTTCATCGTCCGCGAGATCGGGGAGCTCCGCCGGCTCGGCTTCCGCGTGACGATCCTCTCGCTGCGGCCCCCGCCGGCGGCGGTGCCCGACCCCGAGGCGCGCGCGCTCCTGCCGCTCACGGTCTACCCGCCGAAGCGGCTCGCGGCCGTGCTCGCCGGCGCGTGGGCGACGCTGCGCCGCAGGCCGCGGGCGGCGCTGCGCGCGCTCGCCCGGGGTCTCGCCGACGCGCTCGCGGCGCTGCCGACGCCGCTGCTCGCGGCCAAGCAGCTCGCCGTGCTGCCGCTCGCTCTCGCTTACGGCGGACGCCTGCCCGAGGGGCCGGCACGCCTGCACGCGCACTTCGCGACGGTGCCGACGGCGGCCGTGCGCGTGCTCGCGGCGCTGCGCGGGCAGCGCTATGGGTTCACCGCGCACGCCTGGGACATCTACGTCGGCGAGAACACGCGCCAGCTTCCCGCCCGGATCGCGGGCGCCGATCTGGTCGTGACGTGCACCGCCTACAACCAGGGCGTCCTGCGCAAGCTCGCGCCGACGCCGGCCGATGCCTCCAAGGTGGTGCTCTGCCACCACGGGCTCGACCTCGCCCTCTACGAGCCGAGGCCCGAGCGCGCGCCCGACCTCATCGTCGGCGGCGCGAGCCTGGTCGAGAAGAAGGGGCTCGCGCAGCTCGTTGCCGCCTGCGGGCGGCTGCGCGAGCGGGGCGTTCCGTTTCGCTGTCTGCTCGTCGGGGAAGGGCCCGAGCGGCCCCGGCTCGAGGCGCAGATCGCCGCGCTCGGCCTGGGGGGGCAGGTCCGGCTCCTCGGCCGGGTCCCGCACCGCGAGCTGATCCGGCACCTGCGCGAGGCGACGGTGCTCGCGCATCCGAGCGTCGTCGATCGCCGCGGCTCGATGGACGGCATCCCCAACACGATCCTCGAGGCGATGGCGGTGGAGACGCCGGTGGTGGCGACGCGCCTCTCGGGCATCCCCGAGGTCGTGCTGCCCGAGCAGACGGGGCTCCTGGTCGAGCCGGGCGACGTCGAGGGCCTGGCCGCGGCGCTCGCCCGCATCCTCGGCGACCCCGGGCTCGCGCGGCGCCTGGGCGGCGCCGGGCGCGCGCTCGTCCGCGAGCGCTTCGACGTCGCGCGCAACGTCGGACGGCTCGCAGCGCTGCTGGCGGCGCCGTGAGCCGGCCCCGGGCGCTCGCCCCGCCGGGCGCGGGGCGCGTGCTCGTGCGGGCGCTGCGGCTGCGCTGTCCCCGCTGCGGCCAGGGCCGGCTCTGGGCGCGGGCCTTCACCATGCACGAGGCGTGTGCCGCCTGCGGGATGCGCTACGAGCGGGAGCCTGGCTACTTCGTCGGGGCCATCTACGTGAACTATGCGGTCACCGTCGCTCTCGCGCTCGGCGGCGTGCTCGCCCTCGACCTGGCCGTCGGCCTCTCGCTGCGCGCCCAGCTCGTGCTGGCGGTGGCCGTGGCCGCGCTGGTCCCGGTCGCGTTCTTCCGCTATGCGCGGAGCCTGTGGCTCGCCATCGACTACCTCGTGAGCCGCGCGGACGAGCGGTCCGCGCGGCGGCGGACCCGCTAGCCGCGGTCCGACGCCGGAGCGCGACGCCGGTGCTGCTGCCGATCTTCCTCATCGTCCTCGTCGACATCTTCGCGCTCACGCTGGTGATCCCGCTGCTCGCGATCTACGCCGAGCAGCTCGGCGCGAGCCCGCTCGAGGCGACTTTGCTGGTCTCGGTCTTCGCCGTCTGCCAGCTCGTGTCGGGACCGTTCCTCGGCCGCGTCTCCGATCAGGTCGGGCGCAAGCCGATGCTGCTGGTGAGCCAGGCGGGCACCTTCGTCGGCCTGCTCGTGATGGGCGGGGCGCACGCGCTGTGGATGCTCTACGTCGCGCGCGTCATCGACGGGGCGACCGCGGGCAACCTCTCGCTGGCGCAGGCGTACATCGCGGACAACACGGCCCCCGAGGATCGCGCCCGCTCCTTCGGGCTGATCGGCATCGCCTTCGGCCTCGGCTTCTTCCTCGGGCCGTGGGTGACCGGCTACCTCGCGCAGTACGGGCTGCGCGCGCCGATCCTGGCCGCGGCAGGGTTGTCGCTCACGAGCATCCTCTGCACGGCGACGCTGCTGCCGCGCCAGGAGCCGGCGCGGGAGGCGCCGGCGGCCGGCCCGGGCGGCCGGCGGCTGGCGTTGGTCGAGTGGGGCGCCTATGCGCGCTACTTCGAGCGCCGCGTGCTCGCCGGGCTGCTCGGGCAGTTCTTCCTCTTTGCGTTCGCGTTCGCCACCTTCACCTCCGGGTTCGCCCTGTTCGCGGAGCGGACGTTCCGCTGGGGTGGACGGCCGTTCACGCCGCGCGAGGTCGGCTATCTCTTCGCCTACGCGGGGTTCCTCGGTATCGTGCTCCAGGGAGGGTTGATCGGGCGGCTCGTGCGCCGCTTCGGGGAGCCGCGGCTGGTGACGGCGGGTTTCGTGGCGCTCGGGCTTGCCTACCTGCTGCTGGGTCTGATCCACCAGGTCGGGCCGTTGGTGGCGGTGGCCACGCTCGCGGCGTTCGGCCAGGGCGTGCTGCGCCCCGCGTTGACGAGCCTGGTCAGCCGCTGCGCGGAGGACCACGAGCAGGGCGTGGTGCTCGGCTTGAGCCAGTCGCTCACGTCGCTCGCGCAGGTGGCGGCGCCCGCGGTCGGCGGCTGGCTGATCGAGTGTGGGCTGCTCGGTCCCTGGGCGTTCGCCGCCGCCGCCGCCGCCGCGCTCGGCCTCGTCGTGGGCCCGTGGGGCTCGGGGCGGGCAGCGGTCGGCGGCCCGGCCGCCGGCGTTAGAGGTGGTAGAGCATGATCCAGATCAGCACGCCCGTCACCGAGACGTAGAGCCAGACCGGCAGGGTCCAACGGGCGAGCCGTGCGTGGCGGCGGAAGCGGCCGCGGAGCGCGAGCGCCAGGGTGAGCGTGGCGAGCACGGGCACGAGCGCCGCCAGCGGGGTGTGGGTGCCGAGGATCCCGAAGTAGATCGCGCGCGCCCAGCCGGAGCCGGAAAACCGGGTGACGCCGGCGCGGGCGTGGTGGACGACGTACGCGGCCAGGAACGCGATCGAGGCGGCGAACGCGGCGATCATGCAGGCGCGGTGGATGCGCGCGCGGCGCTGCCGGATGGCAGCCCAGCCCGCCAGCAGGAGGACGGCGCTGGCGGCGTTCAAGCCGGCCTCGAGCGCGGGAAGGGCAGCGAGCGGCGTCATCCGTCCCGCCGCGCGCGGAGCGCAGCGGCGTCGCGGGCGAGCCGCTCGACGTCGTCCCTCTGGGTGCCGTGATAGTAGCCGCGGATGCGGAGGTGGCGGTCGACGAGGACGAAGCGGTCGCTGTGCGTGATCGGGTCCTCCGGGGGGCCGTTGTCGGCCCAGGCGACGTGGAAGCCGTCGCGCAGGAGCGTCGCCACGGCGGAGCGCGGCCCGGTCACGAACAGCCAGTCGCCGCCGGCTCCGGCCCGATCGGCGTAGGCGCGCAGCACCTCGGGCGTGTCGTGCGCGGGGTCGACGCTAAACGACACCAGCCGCACGGGGTCGTCGCCCGTCGCCAGCCGCGGTTGCAGGCGCGCCATCTGCGCGGTGAGCGCCGGGCAAAACTGCGGGCAGCGCGTGTAGACGAAGTCGGCCACCCAGACGTGGCCGGCGAGCATGGCCGCGGTGAGCGGGGTGCCGGCGCGCTCGGTGAGGGCGAACGGGGGAATCGAGCCGAGATCGGGCAGCTCCCGCCCCCGGCAGCCCGGCGTCGTCGCCGTGAGCAGGGCGGCGAGCAGGGCGGCGCCTGACGCCCTACTCGGAGGGATGCGCCTCCCCGCTACCGGCCTGGGGGGTCTGGTGCGTGAGGAGGCGCGTGAACGCCCCCAGGTCGGGGGTCAGCATGAAGAGCAGAAACACGCAGAGCACGAGCGGCGTGAGGGCGATGTAGGTGAGCGTCCTCTTCTCGTAGGCGAGGTGCATGTAGAAGAGCCCTACCAGCGACGCCTTCGTGGCCGCGAGCACGATCAGCATCACCGCGATCTCCACGTGCGGCAGGGGGAGGTAGATGACGCCGATCTCGACCGCGGTCAGCACCGCGAGCCAGAGGAATACCTGGAGGTAGCGGCGTTCTTCCTGGGCGGTCTGCTCGGACGGGTGAGCCGATGCCACGCTCTGCGCTGCCATGGACGATCTCCTACAGGAGGTAGACGAAGGTGAAGACGAGGATCCAGATGAGATCGACGAAGTGCCAGTAGAGGGCGGCGATCTCGACCTCGCTGTTGCGCTCCGCCGAGTACTTGCCGAGGAGGCCGCGCGTGAGGATCACGCTCAGGTACACGACCCCCGAGAACACGTGCATCCCGTGGAACCCGGTGAGGATGAAAAAGGTGGCGCCGAAGAGGTTCTTCCGAATCGACTGCCCCTCGTGGAAGATGAGCTTGTTCCACTCGAAGGCCTGCAACGTGAGGAAGATCACCCCGCCGAGGATCGTCAGGAAGAGAAACCGGCGTAGCTTCCCCTGGTTGCCGTGGCGGATGCCCGCCAGCGCCTCGACCATCGTGACGCTGCTGCACACGAGCAGGAAGGTCATCAGCGCGGTGAGCTGGATGCCGAGGATCGACGACGGCCTCGGCCACGTGGGGTCGCCGTACCGCAGCGCCCCGTAAGCGGCGAGCAGCCCGCCGAACGACATCGCGTCGGCGGCGAGGAAGACCCACATGCCGAGCTTGCCCCAACTCTCCGGAGTGAGCGGGGACTCGGCCGGTTCGATCTCGAGGTGATGTTCAGCCACGGCGACGGAGCTCACGTCAGGCCTCCTCTGGGTCCAGCGGGCGGGCCCCGGCGCGGCGCGCCCAGGGCAGCTCGATGACCGGCGCTCGGCGGCGGCTCGCCCCGCGCCGGTAGAGGATCACGAGGCAGAGCACCGCGCTCCCGAAGATCGTGTACGGCGCCGCCATCAGGAAGAGAATGCTCCAGTTGAAGGCGCGCTGCCGCGGGTCGTTCGGTCCGAAGGAGCTGGCGCACATCGCGCACGACTGGGCGAACGCCTGCGCCCCCGGTGCCAGCAGGACGAGCGTGGTGAGCCGAGCGAGCACCCGCGTCCACATCAGAGGTACACCACCCCGAACAGCGCGACCCACAGCACGCACACGAAATACCAGTAGACGGTAGCCATCTCCAGCCCGGCGCGCCGCTCGGGCGTCACCCGCCCGAGCCAGGCGAGCGCCGCCAGCACCAGCAACCACACGACCGCGGCGACCACGTGCACGGCGTGGCAACCGATGATCAGATAGAACGTCGCGCCGTAGAGGCTGCTGCCCGCGGTGAGCCCGTGGTGGATGAGGCGCGCCCACTCGGCACCCTGCACGGCCACGAAGAGGACCCCGATGGCCGCGCTCGTGCCGAGCAGCCGCGCGAGGCCCGCCCCCTCGCCCCGGCGCAGCCGGCGCAGCGCACGGGTGATCGGCGCCAGGCTCGCGAGCAGAACGAGGGTGTTGGCGACCGTGACCGGGATCGGTAACCGCGGGAGGTCCCGTGGCGGCCAGTCGGGCGCGGAGATGCGGAAGATCAGGTACGTCCCGATCAGGCCGGCGAAGAGCATCGCCTCCCCGGTGACCAGGACGACGATCGCTACCACCGCATTGGGTATGGGGGGCGTGCGCTCGACGGGGCGGAACGAAGGCGCGCGGTGTGGCATCGCGAGGCTGCCGGCGAGCGTCATCAGAAGGGGAGCTTGTCGAGCGCCATCGCGCCGAGCACCAGCGGGAGATAGATCAGGGAAGCCACGAGCAGCCGCCGCGCGTCCGCCACCGAGCGGCTGCGCGCAAGGCCGACCGCCGACCAGAGGAGACCGAGCCCCAGCGCAAGCGCCACCAGGAAGTAGAGCGCGCCCGCCAAGCCGACGAGCGTCGGCAGGAGGGCGACCGGGAGCAGCGCGAGGGAGTTCGTGACCGCGTGCGCGCCCGTGCGCATGCCGTCGCGGTCGACCACCGGCAGCACGCGGATGCCGGCGCGGGCGTAGTCGTCGCGGTAGAGACGGCTCACCGCCAGCGTGTGCGGGATCTGCCAGAGGAACATGATCGCGAACAGGATCCACGACTCGAGGCCGAGCTGGCCACGGGCGGCGGCCCATCCCGCCACCGGTGGCAGGGCCCCAGGGACGGCGCCGACGAGCGAGCAGAGCGGCGTCACCCGCTTGAGCGGCGTGTAGACCAGCAGGTACGTTGCGGCGATGCCGGCCGTGATCAGGGCCGGAAGCTCACCCACGAGCACGGTGAGGTAGCCGAGGCCCCCCAGAAGGAGCGCGACTCCGAAGGCGAGCGCCTCGCCGGCGAGGAGGCGCGCGTCGGGCAGCGGCCGCCGGCGCGTCCGCTCCATGCGCGCGTCGAGATCGCGCTCCAGGTACTGGTTGAGCGCCAGCGTGCCGCCGGCGGCGAGCGCGGTACCCACGAGCATGTGGAGCAACGGGAGCACCGGGGGCGTGCCCGCGGCCCCGAGGTAGTATCCGACCACCGTGGTGACCAGCACCAGCGACACCACGCGCGGCTTGGCGAGCTCGGCATAGTCGGCGAGGCGCTGCCGCAGCAGCGGCCCCGACCAGGACGCCACCGCGGGGATCACGCGGCCACCCGCTGCCCCGCGGCCGCCGTCCGGTCGGCCGTGCGGCGTTCGGGTACGATGCGGCTCGACCGCAGCGCGAGCACGAGGCAGGTGGCGAGCAGCCCCGCGCCGATTACGAGATGGGTCGTGGTGGGCAGCACCGCCCGCGCGGTCCAGATCACGAGCGCTCCGAGGGTGATCTGGGCGGCGAGCAGGGCGAGCGCCAGCAGCGCGGGCCGGACGAGCGCCGGCTCGCCGCGGTGGCGGCGGAAGACCACACCCGCGGTCGACAGCACCGCGACGGTGACGACGAGCGCGCCCGCGCGGTGCGCGAAGTGGACGCGCACCGGCTCGGTGACGAGCGGCGGCACGAGCCGGCCGAAGGCGAGCGGGAAGTCGGGGATCGCCAGCCCCGCGCCCATGTGCCGCACGAGCGCTCCCAGCACGAGCTGACCGAAGACGAGGCCGGTCGTCACGCTCGCCAGGACCGGCAGCGCCGAGGGGGTGCCAACCGGCACCGCGTCCGCTCGCCAGCGACTTCCGGTCACCAGGGCGAGGCTCACCGTGATGCAGAAGAAGACCTGCGCGAGACAGGCGTGCACGACCGAGACGGCGAGGGGGAGCTTGTAGAGCACGGTCACCCCGCCGAGCACTCCCTGGAGCACGACCGCGAAGAGCGCGAGCAGGCCGAGCGCCCGGACGCCCGCTCGTGGCTCCGCGACGGCGACCCACAGCGCGAGCGCCAGCGTGAGGCATCCGACGAGCGACGCCGCCAGCCGGTGCCCGTGCTCGAAGAGCACCCCGCCCACCATCGGGGGGAAGACCCGGCCGAAGGAGAGCGGCCAGTCCGGCACCGCGAGGCCGGAACCGGTGCTCGTGACCAGCCCTCCGACGAAGAGCAGCACGAGGGTCGCCGCAGCCGTCGCGACGGCGAGGCGGTGCAGCCACGGGCTCGGGGCGTGGAGCATGGGTCAGTGCGCGGGCGCGGCCGCCACCCGCCCCTCGAGCCGGCGCGCCTGCGGCAGGTAGTCCTCCGCGACGAGCGGCGACGAGTACTCGTAGGGGCCGCGGTAGACGGTCGGCAGCGGCCCCGGGAAGTTGCCGTGCGGGGGCGGCGACGGCGCCTCCCACTCGAGCGTGTTCGCCTCCCAGGGGTTCCGCGACGCCCGCGGCCCCGCGAAGAGGCTCCAGAAGAAGTTCACCACGAGGAAGAGCTGGGCGAAGCCGAGCAGGAGCGCGCCGCGGGTGATCAGCACGTTCACGGGTTGGAGCGGCAGCAGGAAGTCGTACTGGGTCGGGTTGTAGATGCGGCGCATGTGCCCGCCGATGCCGAGGATGTGCATCGGGAAGAAGGTGACGTTGAAGCCGATCAGCGTGAGCCAGAAGTGCACCTTGCCGAGACGCTCGTTCATCATGCGGCCGAACATCTTCGGGAACCAGTAGTAGATGGCGGCGAAGGCGCCGAACATGCTGCCGCCGAAGACCACGTAGTGGATGTGGGCGACGATGTAATAGGTGTCGTGGATGTAGATGTCGACGGGCGTCGAGGCCATGTAGATGCCCGAGAGCCCGCCGATCACGAACATCGAGACGAACCCGAGCGCGAAGAGCATCGGGGTCGTGAACTTGATGTTGCCGCGCCACAAGGTGCCGAGCCAGTTGAAGGTCTTGATCGCCGACGGGACCGCGATGACCATCGTCGACATCATGAAGCTCGTCCCGAGCACCGGGCTCATGCCGCTCTGGAACATGTGGTGCCCCCACACGATCCAGGAGAGGCCGGCGATCGCCATCATCGAGAACGCCATCGCCCTGTAGCCGAAGATCGGCTTGCGCGAGAACACCGCGAGGATGTCGGAGGCGATGCCCATCGCCGGCAGGATCAGGATGTAGACCTCGGGGTGGCCGAAGAACCAGAAGACGTGCTGCCACAAGAGTGGCTCGCCGCCGCCGCTCGGCAGGAAGAAGTGTGTCCCCGCCACCCGGTCGAAGAGCAGCATGCCGAGGCCGGCGGTGAGGACCGGGAGGGCGAGCAGCAGGAGGATCGCGGTGATGAACAGCGCCCAGATCGTCAGCGGCAGGCGGAACCACGTCATGCCCGGCGCGCGCATGTTGATGATCGTCGTGATGTAGTTGACCGAGCCCATCAGCGACGAGATGCCGAGCACGATGAGGCTGATGCACCAGAGGTTCTGGCCCCAGTAGACCCCGCTGTACGCCGGGATGTCGCTGAGCGGGGGGTAGGAGGTCCAGCCCGCGGCCGCGGCGCCCCCGGTGACGAAGAAGCTCGCGAGCATGATGATGTTGGCGACCAGCGCCACCCAGAACGAGAGCATGTTGAGCAGCGGGAAGGCCATGTCGCGCGCGCCGATCATGAGCGGGATCAGGAAGTTCCCGAAGCAGCCCACCAGGATCGGCATGACCGCGAAGAAGATCATGATCGTGGCGTGCATCGTGAAGAACGCGTTGTAGGTGTCGGGGGGAATGATGCCGCCGAACATGATCGGCTCGGGCACCCACCCGAAGCCCGGCACGGCCGTCTCCGGCCAGGCGAGCTCCCAGCGGACGAGCAGCGCGAGGATGCCGCCGATGACCAGCATGCTGAGGCCGGTGGTGAGGAACTGCTTCCCGATCGTCTTGTGATCGAGCGAGAAGATGTACCGTCGCACGAAGCTCTGCTCGTGGTGCGTGGCCGCCAGGTGGCGGACGTCGGCGTGACTGATCGCTTCGCTCATCGCGCTCCTCTCGGGCTCTCTCAGCCGTGCGCCGCGGCGGGCGCGGTGCTGCCGATCTTGTGCTCCTTCGCCCAGGCTTCGAACTCCTCCTGCGGAAGGACGTGCAGCCAGCCGCGCATGCCCGAGTGGCCGAAGCCGCACAGCTCGGCGCAGGGGATCTCGTACTTGCCCGGCTTCGTCACCTTGAACCAGATCGGGATCTCGTGCCCGGGCACGGCGTCCTGCTTGAAGCGCATGCTCGGCACGAAGAAGCTGTGGATCACGTCCTTCGAGCGCAGCACGACCCGGATGGTCTTGTTCACCGGGACGTAGACGTCGTTGTCCATGACGACGTCGTCGTCCGTGCCCACCTTGCCGTCGGGGCCGGCGTAGTGGGCTTCCCAGTTGAACTGCTTGGCGGTCACCCCCATCTCGAAGTCGCTGGGCGGGATGCGCTCCTTGATGTTGGCCCACGTCGAGCGGCTGACGAACGCGAGGACCACGAGGATGATGGCCGGCACCACGGTCCAGACGATCTCGAGCGTGGTGTTGCCGTGCGTGTACTCGGCGCGGCGGTCCGGGCGGTGGCGATACCGGAAGACGAACACCAGGAGGGTGATCTGCACCGCGAAGAAGACCGCCCCGGTGAGATAGTAGATGCCGTAGAAGAGCCGATCGATCTGCGGCGCGAACGTCGAGACACCTTCGGGCAGCCAGCTCATCATGGGGTCACGCCCACCCTCGGAACCCGCCGCGGGGACGATGCCCCGCGGGCCAGATGCATTCGCTTCATCCTGCGGATCACGATCACGACCGGTCGCACCGAAGGCGCGGAAGAAAATCTGCGGGCTCTTAGCGCGAAGCCGCCGCAGGTGCAAGCCGGCGCCTCTGCGGTTGACACGCCGGGGGCCCGGGCGGTACGGAGACCGCCATGGTTGGCCTGCGGCAGTTCTTCACGATTCTCCTGCGGCCGGACAACATTCCGATCGCGGGCATGTTCATCCTGGTGATGTTCTTCACCTGGGTCGCGCTCAAGCAGGCGCTGCGCAACGACCGCCTGATCGAGCAGGGGCGCGAGGACGAGATCCTGAAGGAGATGCAGAAGTAGCGGCGGGTTGTCCCGGCGGGGACCCTCTGCTAGCGTCGAACGATGCCGTTCACGATCGTCGCGGAGAACTGCACGGGCTGCACCGCCTGCGAGAAGCGCTGTCCGACCCGCGCGATCAGCGGCGAGCCGAAGAAGGCCTTCTACATCGAGGCCACGCGCTGCATCGACTGCGGTGCCTGCGGCGTGATCTGCCCCGACGAGGCCATCCTCGACACGTGGGGCAACGTGACCCGGGTGCTCAAGCGCAACGAACGACCGATCGCGGTCGTCCATCCCGACAACTGCAACGGCTGCGGGGTGTGCATCGACGTCTGCCCGTTCGATTGCATCGCGCCGTCGCCGGAAAACATGGCGAACTACCTCGGGCGGGTGGTCGTGAACGAGAAGACGTGCGTCGGCTGCAAGCTCTGCGAGGAGGTCTGCGGGTGGGAAGGCATCTACGTGATGCCCGGCGGCGAGAAGCCCGCGTTCCTCGAGGCGCTCGGATACGCCCCGGAGGAGAGCGCGGCCTGACGCCGCCCCTCAGCCGACGATCTTGTTGAGGGGGTACTCGATGATCCCCACGGCGCCGGCGCGGAGCAGCTTGGGGATCAGGTCGCGCACGGTTGCCTCCGCGGCCACGCTCTCGACCGAGAGCCAGTCGGTGCCGTAGAGATTCGCGACCGTCGGCGCGGTGATCGCAGGGAGCAGCGCGATCACCTCCTGGAGGCGGTCGCGCGGGACGTTCATCTTGAGCCCGACCTGGGCCTCGGCGCGCAGCGCGCCCGCGAGCAGCAGCCCGATCTGCTCGACCTTTTCCCGCTTCCAGGGCACGGCCCACGCGGCCCGGTTGGCGATCAGCTGCGGCACCGACTCGAACAGCTCGCAGACGATGCGCAGCCCGTGCGCCCGGATGGTCGACCCGGTCTCGGTCACCTCGACGATCGCGTCGACGAGGCCCTCGGCGACCTTCGCTTCCGTGGCGCCCCAGGAGAACTCGATCTGCACGTCCACGTTGCGCTCGGCGAACCAGCGGCGGGTGTAGCCGACCAGCTCGGTGGCGACCCGCGCGCCGCGGAGATCCTCGGGCGTCCGCACGGGCGAGTCCCGTTGCACGACGAGCACCCAGCGGGTCGGGCGCAGGCTGGTCTTGGAGTACACGAGCTCTTGGGCGACCACGACGTCGGCGGCGTACTCGAGCACCCAGTCGCGTCCGGTGATGCCGGCGTCGAGCGTGCCGGCCTCGACGTAGCGGGCCATCTCTTGCGCGCGTACCAGGAGACAGCGCAGGCCCGGGTCGTCGACGGTGGGGAAGTAGCTGCGGGCGTCGACGCCGATCTTCCAGCCCGAGCGGCGGAAGAGCTCGATCGTGGCGGCCTCGAGGCTGCCCTTGGGGACGCCGAGCTTGAGGACGTTCATCGCCGATCGGACGCTGCCGGGCGCTCGCCGACGATCCGCCACGCTTCGCCGTCGACGCGCCGGAAGAAGCAGCTCCGGTAGCCCTCGTGGCAGGCGGCGCCGGTCTGCTCGACCTTGAGGAGCACGGCGTCCTCGTCGCAGTCGACGTACACCTCGCGCACGCGTTGCACGTGCCCGGAGGTGTCGCCCTTCGTCCACAGGGCCTTGCGCGAGGTGCTCCAGTACGTGGCGCGGCCCGTCTCGAGCGTTCGCCGCCACGCCTCGCGGTTCATGTACGCGACCATGAGCACCTGCCCGTTCGCCGCGTCCTGCGCGACGGCGACCACCACGCCGCCGCGCTTCTCGAAGTCGGGGTCGGGCATGCCGCCGCTCTACCACGCGGCCGGCGCCAAGGCGAGCCGCGAGCGCGGTAGACCCTGCCCGGGCGGCTCCGCTAAAGGAGCCGGATGAAGCTCAGCGAGATCGCACGAGCCGTCGGCTGCGAGCTGCGCGGCGATGGCGCGGTCGACATCCGGGGTGTGGCGTCGATCGAGGACGCGGAGCCGGGAATGCTCACCTTCGTCGCCGACCGGCGCCACGCGCGCCGACTGGCCACGACCCGCGCCGCGGCGGTGGTGCTCGCCGCGGACGCCCCGGAGGTGGCGCTCCCGTCGCTGCGCGCGGCACATCCGTACCTCGCCTTCGTCGCGGCGGTGGAGCTCTTCCACCCCCGGGTACGCCCGGCGCCCGGCATGCATCCGACGGCCGTGGTGGCGCCCTCGGCTCGACTCGGCCCGGGGGCGACCGTCGGGCCGCACGTCGTCGTGGGCGAGGAGGTCGTGGTCGGCCGCGACGCGGTGCTCCACGCCGGGGTGGCCATCTACCCGCGAGTTCGCATCGGCGACGAGTTCACCGCCCACGCGGGGGTGGTCGTGCGCGAGGACGTGCGCATCGGCGATCGCGTGACGCTTCACGCCGGCGCGGTGATCGGCAGCGACGGGTTCGGCTACGTGCCGCAGCCCACCGGTCACCGGAAGATCCCGCAGGTCGGCACGGTCGTGCTCGAGGACGACGTCGAGATCGGCGCCAACGCGACCGTCGACCGCGCGGCGCTCGGTGCGACCGTCGTCGGCCGGGGCACGAAGATCGACAACCTCGTGATGGTGGGACACGGCAGCCGTCTCGGCCCCGGTTGCCTGCTCGCCGCGCAGGTCGGGCTCGCGGGCGGCACGACGCTCGGCGGCCAGGTGATGCTCGGCGGCCAGGTGGGGGTCGCCGGGCATCTCACCGTGGGGGACCGCGCGCAGGTGGGCGCCCGCTCGGGCGTGCACGCCGACGTGCCCGCAGGGGCGGTCTACAGCGGCTACCCGGCTACCGAGGTGCGGCGCTGGAACCGTGCCGCCGTCGCCGTGCACCGACTCCCCGAGGTGCTGCGGCGCCTGCGGCGGATCGAGCGGGCACTCGGCCTCGCCGCGCGGGTGCAGGAGGAGTGACGGCCCTTTGGTGCCCCGGCGCCGACCGGGTATACTACGCGCCGGCCGGGCCACCGAGCGGAGCCATGAAGATACAGGTCGAGGACATCGAGGCGTCGCCGAAGGCGCTCGACTATGCCGAGGAGGTCGACGAGCTCAACGCACGGCTGACCCGCGGCGTCCCGGACTACCACATGCCGGCGGCCCTCGGCGTCCACGTGTCGTACTATCGCGCCGGGCTCGACCTGTTCTTCGAGGGGACGGCGCGCGGGCAGGTGCACGCCTGCTGCGCCCGCTGCGCCGAGGAGTACTCGTTTTCGCTCGATGCCCCGTTCCGCTTCGTCCTCACGCCCCGGGCGGCCGGCGACCCCGCCGGCACGGAGCTGGGGGCCGAGGACCTGGCGCTCAGCTTCTACGAGGGGAAGGAGGTCGACCTCACCCCGCTCGTACACGAACAGATCATCCTCGCGCTGCCGACCCGCCCGCTGTGCCGCGAGGACTGCCGTGGCCTGTGCCCCCGCTGCGGCACCAACCTCAACGCGGGGCCGTGCGGATGCGCGCCGGCGATGCCACGCCTCGCGGCGCTCTCGGGGCTCCCGCGCGGCAGATAGCGGGCGAGGGAGGGAGGATCGATGGCCGTTCCCAAGCGCCGGACCTCGGCGTCCAAGCGCGACAAGCGCCGCGCGCACGATGCGCTCACTCCGCCGCACGTCATCGCGTGCCCGCAATGCGGCGAGCACACGCTGCGCCACCGCGCCTGCCCGCATTGCGGCTTCTACCGTGGCCGCAAGGTGGTCGAGGTCGAGGAAGCCTGACCCTGGGCGCCGCGGCCGCCGTCTGCCTCTTCCCGGGCCAGGGGTCGCAGCACGTCGGGATGGGCCGGGACCTCGCGGAGGCCTTCCCCGTCGCCCGGCGCACCTTCGCCGAGGCGGATGATCACCTCGGCTTCGCGCTCTCGCGGCTGTGCTTCGCAGGCCCCCCGGAGGCGCTCGAGCTGACGGAGAACGCCCAGCCCGCCATCCTGACCGCCAGCGTCGCCGCCTACCGTGTCCTCGTCGAAACCGTCGCCCTCGTGCCGCGCGCCCTCGCCGGGCACAGCCTCGGCGAGTGGAGCGCGCTCGTGGCGAGCGGAGCGCTCGACTTCGGCGACGCGGTCCGGGGAGTGCGCGAGCGGGGCCGGCTCATGCAGGCTGCGGTGCCGGTCGGGGCGGGCGCCATGGCGGCTGCGATGGGGCTCGACGCCGACGTGGTCACCGACCTCTGCCGGCAGGCAGCGCAGGGCGAGGTGCTCGCGCCCGCCAACTTGAACGGCGGCGGACAGGTGGTGGTGGCCGGGCACGCCGCGGCGGTCGAGCGGTTCGCGGCGCTGGCGACTGCGCGCCGAGCGCGCGTCCAGCGGCTGCGGGTGAGCGCCCCCTTCCACTGCGCGCTGATGGAGCCCGCGGCGCGCGGGCTCGCCTGCGCCCTCGAGGGCGTGCGCGTCCGCGAGCCGTCGCTCCCGGTCGTGACCAGCGTCGAGGCGCGCCCCGTGTGCAGGGCGGGCGAGCTGCGCGAGCTGCTCGTGCGGCAGGTGACGGCCCCCGTGCGCTGGGAGGAGACCGTGCGCGCGCTCGTCGCCCTCGGGGCCGACGTCGCGCTCGAGGTCGGCCCGGGGCGCGCGCTCGCGGGGCTCGTGCGTCGGATCGCCCCGGGGCTGCCCGTGGTGGCGGCGGGCGATGCGGCGGGCGTGGAGCGGGTCCGGGAGGCGCTGCGGTGAGCGCCGAGCTGGCCGGGCAGGTGGCCCTGGTCACCGGGGCGTCACGCGGCATCGGCCGGGCGATCGCGCTGCGGCTCGCCGCTGCCGGCGCCGACGTCGTGGTCAACTACCTGCGCGACGCGGCGGCGGCCGAGGAGACGGTGCGGCGCGTGCGCGAGGCGGGCGGGAGCGCGCGGCCGCTCGCCTTCGACGTGGGCGACGCCGCGGCGGTCCGCGCGGGGGTGGCCGACGTCGTTGACCGGGAGGGGCGGCTTGATATCCTCGTCAACAATGCGGGTCTGGCGGTCGACGCGTTGGTGCTGCGCCTGACGGAGGAGGACTGGCACCGCGTCCTGCGGACCAACCTGACCGGCGTGTTCCACTGCGCCAAGGCCGCCGCGCGGACGATGATCCGCCAGCGCTACGGGCGCATCGTCAACCTCACCTCGGTGGTCGCCGAGATGGGCAACGCGGGGCAGGCCGCGTACGCGGCCGCCAAGGCCGGCGTGATCGGATTCACGCGCTCGCTCGCGCGCGAGGTGGCCCCGCGCGCCGTGACCGTCAACGCGGTGGCTCCGGGGCTGGTCGAGACCGAGATGAGCGGGGCCTTGACCCCCGAGCGGAAGGCCGCGTACACGAGCCTGATTCCCGCCGGGCGCGTGGCCTCGGCCGACGAGGTCGCGGCGGCCGTGGGGTTCCTGGCGTCGCCGGCCGCCGGGTACGTCACGGGCCACGTCCTGCACGTGAACGGCGGGCTGTACATGTGAGGGGCGAGGGCCCTCAAGGAGGACCGGATGGCAGCCAGTGTGGAGCAGCGGGTCAGGGAGATCATCTGCGAGCAGCTCGGCGTGAGCGAGGACCAGGTGACCCCCGAGGCCTCGTTCATCGAGGACCTGGGCGCCGACTCGCTCGACATCGTGGAGCTGGTGATGGCGCTGGAGGAAGAGTACGACATGGAGATCTCGGACGAGGAAGCCGAGAAGATCCGCACCGTGCAGGACGTCGTCAACTACATCGAGAGCCACAAGTGAACGGGCGCCGATGACGTCTCCGCTCGCGCGCACGGATCCGCTCGTCCACGACGCCATCCGCCGGGAAACCGAGCGGCAGGAGTACAATCTCGAGCTGATCGCGTCGGAAAACTACGTGAGCGAGGCGGTCCTCGAGGCGCAGGGGTCGATCCTCACCAACAAATACGCGGAAGGGTATCCCGGCCGCCGCTACTACGGCGGCTGCGAGTTCGTCGACGTGGTCGAGCGTGCGGCCATCGATCGCGCGACCCGGCTCTTCGGTGCCGAGGGCGCCAACGTCCAGCCGCACTCGGGCTCGCAGGCGAACATGTGCGTGTACTTCTCGCAGCTCGCGCCCGGGGACACGATCCTCGCGATGAACCTCTCCCACGGCGGGCACCTGACGCACGGGAGCCCGGTGAACTTCTCGGGGAAGTTCTTCCGGGTGGTGCCTTACGGGGTGCGCGAGTCCGACGGGCGCATCGATCTCGACCAGGTGCGCGACCTCGCGCGGCGCGAGCGCCCCCGGCTGATCGTGGTCGGGCACTCCGCCTATCCCCGGGCGATCGAGTTCGCGCCCTTCCGCGCGATCGCCGACGAGGTGGGCGCGCTCGTCCTCACCGACATGGCGCACTTTGCCGGCCTCGTCGCCGCCGGCCTGCACCCCTCGCCGGTGCCACACTGCGAGTTCGTCACCACCACCACGCACAAGACGCTGCGCGGGCCGCGCGGCGGCATGATCCTGTACCGGCAGGCCTTCGCCAAGACGGTCAACTCCTCGGTCTTCCCGGGCAACCAGGGGGGACCGCTGATGCACGTGATCGCGGCCAAGGCGGTCGCGCTCGAGGAGGCCTCGACCCCCGCCTTCCGCGACTACCAGCGCCAGATTCTCGCCAACGCGCGCGCGCTCGCCGACGGGCTCATTCGCCGCGGGCTGCGCCTCGCGTCCGGCGGCACGGACAACCACCTCCTGCTGGTCGACCTGCGCGGCACCGAGCTCACGGGCAAGCTCGCCGAGGAGACGCTCGACCGCGCGCGCATCACGGTGAACAAGAACGCGGTGCCCTTCGATCCGCGTCCCCCCGCGGTCACCAGCGGCATCCGCATCGGGACGCCGGCGGTGACGACCCGCGGTATGCGCGAGGCCGAGATGGACCTGATCGCCGATCTGATCGTGCGCTCGCTCGCCCGGGTCGGCGACGAGCCGGCGCTCGGCCGGATCGGCGCCGAGGTCCACGACCTCTGCGCGCGCTTCCCCGTCTACCGCCACCGGCTGGCCGCCACCTCCTGAGGCGGCGGCCGTGCGGTGCCCCTTCTGCCGCGACCTCGACAACCGGGTCGTGGACTCACGGCTCGCCAAGGAAGGGGAGGTCATCCGCCGGCGGCGACACTGCGGCCGCTGCGGGCGGCGCTTCACGACCCACGAGCGGGTGGAGCTGACGCTCCCCGTCGTGGTCAAGAAGGACGGCCGGCGCGAGCCCTTCGAGCGCGCCAAGATCGTGAACGGGCTGCGGCGCGCGTGCGAGAAGCGACCGGTGTCGAGCGACACGATCGCCGCGCTCACCGACCGGATCGAGCGGCAGCTCCAGGAGCGGGCCGAGAGCGAGGTGACGAGCCGGGAGATCGGCGAGGCGGTGATGCGCGAGCTGCACGCGCTCGACGCGGTCGCTTACGTGCGCTTCGCCTCGGTCTACCGGTCCTTCGGCGACGTCCACGAGTTCATGCGCGAGCTCGAGGACCTGATCGCGCAACGCCGCGCGGGGTCCCGCCGCGGCCGAGGCGCGCGGCCGGCCGGCCGTCGGCGCGCGTGACCGCCGCCGACGCCCGCCACATGGCCCGGGCGCTGGCGCTGGCGGCGCGCGGCCTCGGGCGCACGTTTCCGAATCCGCCGGTGGGCGCCGTGTTGGTGCGCGCCGGGCGGGTGGTCGGCGAGGGCTTCCACCGCCGCGCGGGTGCACCACACGCCGAGATCGAGGCGCTGCGCGCGGCCGGGGAGCGGGCGCGCGGCGCCGAGCTGTACGTGACGCTCGAGCCGTGCACGCACTACGGGCGAACGCCGCCGTGTGTCGATGCGCTGCTGCCCCTCGGGCTAAAGCGGGTGGTGTGCGCGGCCGTGGACCCGAACCCGCGCGTGCGTGGGCGCGGCATCCGCCGGCTGCGGCGCGCGGGCGTCGTGGTCACCGTCGGCGTCGGCGCGGACGAGGCGGCACGTCTGCTCGCCGGCTACCGGATGCGCGTGCTGCGCGGCCGGCCGCTGGTCACGCTCAAGCTGGCGGCTACGCTCGACGGGCGCATCGCGGCCGCGGGCGGCGACGCGCGCTGGATCACGGGGGCGCCGGCGCGGCGGCTCGCGCACGCGCTGCGCGACGTCTCGGACGCGGTGCTCGTCGGCGCGCAGACGGTGCGCCGCGACGACCCGCGACTCACGTGCCGGCTGCCGGGCGGCCACGACCCCGTGCGCGTCGTCCTCGCCGGCCCGCGGCTCGCGCTGCCGGCACGCGCGCGGGTGCTCGCGGGGAAGGGGCCGCCGACGTGGGTGGTGGCGCCGGCCGGCGCCCCGGCAGGCCGGGTGGCCGCGTTGCGGCGGCGGGGCGCGGAGGTGATCCTCGTGCCCGGCGGGCGGCGGCGGATTCCCCTCGCTCGGGTGGCCGCGGCGCTCGGCCGCCGCGGGCTCACGACGCTGCTCCTCGAGGGCGGCTCGACCGTCGCGGCGGAGGCGCTGCGCGCGGGCGTGGTCGACCGGCTCGTGCTCTTCGTCGCCCCCGCGCTGCTCGGCGGCGACGCGGTGCCAGCCGTGGGGCCGCTCGGGCTGCGGCGCGTGCGCGATGCCGTGCGGCTCGCCGACGTGGCCGTCGGACGCGTCGGCCGCGATCTCGTGATCGAGGCCCGCGTGCGTTCCCGGCGGCCCGCGCCCTTTGCCTCGCGGGGGGCAGCGCGCTAGGGTTGACGCGCGATGCCGAAGGGGGCGTGCCTCGAGCGGCTGCGGGCGGGAGGCCTGGTGCTGATCGTCGACAGCGCCACCGAGCCGCCCGAGGCCGTGCTCGCCTGCGCCGCGGCGCGCGTGACCGCGGAGGCGATCAACCTGATGACGCTGCACGCGCGCGGGCTCGTCTGCCTCGCGCTCCCGCGCGGCCGCATGCGCCAGCTCGGCATCCCGCTGCTCGCCGCCGAGCGGGGCGGCAGCCAGCCCGCGTACGGCGTGTCGATCGAGGCCTGCCGCGGCGTCTCGACCGGCATCAGCGCGGCCGACCGTACCGCGACGGTGCTCGCGGCGGTCGCGCCCGACGCGACGCCGGCGGACCTCGTCATGCCGGGCCACGTGACCCCGATCGAGGTGACGCCGGGCGGCACGCTGGTCCGGGCGGCCCTGCCCGAGGCCGCGAGCGACCTCGTCCGGCTCGCCACCAACGCGGCGGAGGCGGTCTGCTGCACGGTGCTCGGCTCCGAGGGCAATCTCGCCACCGCCGAGGAGCTCGCGGCGCTCGCGCGTCGGCTCGGCGTCCCGCTCGTGTCGGTGACCGACGTGGTCCAGATGCGGCTGCGCTCCGACACGCTCGTGCGCCGCGTCACCGAGGCGGTGCTCCCGCTGGCGGAGGGTCCGGCGTTTCGTGCGATCGTCTACGCGAACAGCATCGATCACCACCAGCACCTGGCGCTCGTGCTCGGCGACGTCCAGGGCGAGCCCGACGTGCTGGTGCGGCTGCACTCGGAGTGCTTGACGGGCGACGTGTTCGGATCGGAGCGCTGCGACTGCGGCGACCAGCTGCGCCAGGCGCTCGCGGTGATCGCCGCCGCCGGCCGCGGCATCCTCGTCTACCTCCACCAGGAGGGACGAGGCATCGGGCTCGGGAACAAGATCCGGGCGTACGCCCTCCAGGATCGCGGCCGCGACACCGTGGAGGCGAACCTCGAGCTCGGGTTCCGGGAGGACCTGCGCGACTACGGGATCGGAGCGCAGATCCTCCGCGACCTGGGCGTCCAGCGCGTGCGGCTGCTCACCAACAACCCCCAGAAGATCGCCGGGCTCGAGGCCTACGGGATCACGGTCGCCGAGCGCCGCCCCCTCGAGGTGCGGCCGCATGCGGGCAATCTCGCCTACCTCCGGACGAAGCAGGCGAAGCTCGGCCATCTGCTCTCCGGGCTCGACGGGGCTCGCTGAGCCGCGGAGCGGGGCGTGCCTCGGCACCTGCAGGCCAACCCGAGCGGCGAGGGGTTGCGCATCGGCATCGCGCTCGCCCGCTTCAACCAGGCCGTGACCGACCCGCTGCTCGGCGGCGCGCTCGAGGCGTTGGCCCGGCACGGTGTCGCCGACGATGCGATCGACGTCGCGACCGTACCGGGAGCCTTCGAGCTGCCGCTGTGCGCGCAGCGGCTGGCCATGGCGGGCCGGTACGACGCGCTCGTCTGCCTGGGCGCCGTCGTCCGCGGGGAGACGCCGCACTTCGAGTACGTCGCCGCCGAGGCGGCGCGTGGCATCGCCGACGTCGCCCGTCGGCACGACCTGCCGGTGGCCTTCGGCGTGCTCACCACGGACAGCCTGGAGCAGGCGCTGGCGCGCGCCGGTGGCGCCCGCGGCAACAAGGGATACGAGGCCGCGGTGACCGCGCTCGAGATGGTGCAGGTCCTGCGCCTGCTGCAGCGCTACTGATGGGGCCGCGGCGCGCAGCGCGCGAGCTGGCGATCCAGGCGCTCTACCAGCTCGACGTGGCGGGCGAGGAGGCGGCGGACGCCGATCTCGCCCTCTTCTGGTCGCACTTCGAGCAGCCGCCCGCGGTGCAGCGCTTCGCGCGCGAGCTCGTCGAGGGCGTGCGCGCCGAGCGAGGCCGCATCGACCGGTTGATCGCGGACGCCGCCGAGCACTGGCGCCTGCCGCGGCTGTCGCGGGTCGACCTCGCGGTGCTCCGGCTCGCCACCTTCGAGCTGCTCGCGCGTCCCGACATCCCGGCTTCGGTGACGCTCGACGAGGCGGTGGAGATCGCGCGGCGATTCGGCGGCGACGACTCGGCCGCGTTCGTCAACGGCGTGCTCGATCACATCGCGCGGACGGCGGGGCGGCGCGCCAGGCCCGGCGCCCCGGAGTGAGGAGGGATGGCCGAGGAAGCGGCGGTGCGGCGCTACGACCCGCGGGCGGTGGAGGCGAAGTGGCAGGAGCGCTGGGAGGCGACGGACGCGTTCGCTGCGCGGGCCGCCGCCGGCACGCCCGCGTACTACGTGCTCGAGATGTTCCCGTACCCCTCCGGGCGCATCCACATGGGGCACGTTCGCAACTACACGATCGGCGACGTCATCGCCCGACAGCACCGGATGCGCGGCGAGCGCGTGCTCCATCCGATCGGCTGGGATGCCTTCGGGCTGCCGGCGGAGAACGCGGCGATCCAGCACGGGGCTCATCCGGCGCGCTGGACGCGGGACAACATCGCGTACATGCGCCGCCAGCTTCGGCGCCTCGGCTTCTCGTACGATTGGCAGCGCGAGATCGCCACCTGCGACCCGACCTACTACCGCTGGGAGCAGGTCTTCTTCCTGCGCATGCTCGAGCGGGGGCTCGCCTATCGCCGCCGCTCGTTGGTCAACTGGTGCCCGCGCTGCGGCACGGTGCTCGCCAACGAGCAGGTGGTCGACGGCCGCTGCTGGCGCTGCGACGGTGTGGTCGAGGAGCGCGACCTCGAGCAGTGGTTCCTGCGCATCACCGCCTACGCCGAGGAGCTGCTGCGCGACCTCGATCGGCTGACCGGCTGGCCGGAGCGGGTGGTCATGATGCAGCGCAACTGGATCGGGCGCAGCGAGGGCGCCGAGATCCGCTTCCCGCTCGAGGGAGGCGACGGGGCGGTCACCGTGTTCACGACCCGCCCCGACACGCTCTTCGGCGTCACCTTCATGAGCCTCGCCGTCGAGCACCCGCTGGTGGAGCGCCTGGCGGCCGGCCGTTCGTCCGAGGCGGCGGTGCGCGCCTTCGTGGCACGCACGCGCAAGACGCCGCGGGCCGAGCGGGCGCTCGGCAAGGAGGGCGTCTTCACCGGGGCCTACTGCACGCACCCCTTCACCGGCGCGCGCGTGCCCATCTGGGTCGCCAACTTCGTGCTCATGGAGTACGGCACGGGGGCGGTGATGGCCGTGCCCGCGCACGATCAGCGCGACTTCGACTTCGCGCGCACCTACGGTCTGCCGGCGACCGTCGTGGTCCAGCCCGAGGGTGAAGCGCTCGATCCGGCGACGATGCCCGGGGCGTGGGAAGGGCCCGGGCGCCTCGTCGGCTCCGGCGAGTTCACCGGGCTGTCGAGCGAGGAGGCCAAGCGCCGCATCACGGCGGCGCTGGCGGCGCGCGGGCGGGGCGGGGCGTGCGTCTCGTACCGCCTGCGCGACTGGGGCATCTCGCGGCAGCGCTACTGGGGCGCGCCGATCCCGGTGGTGTACTGCGACCGCGACGGCGTCGTGCCCGTCCCGGAGCGCGAGCTGCCCGTCGTGCTGCCGGAGGACGTCGCGTTCACGGGCACGGGCGGCTCGCCGCTCGCCGCGCATACCGCCTTCGTGCACGTGCGCTGCCCACGCTGCGGCGGCGCCGCCCGTCGCGAGACCGACACCATGGACACCTTCGTCGAGTCGTCGTGGTACTTCGCGCGCTACTGCTCGCCGCGCAGCGAGGCGACGCCGTTCGAGCCCGCGGAGGCCGCATACTGGTTGCACGGGGGCGTCGACCGGTACATCGGCGGCATCGAGCACGCCGTGCTCCATCTCCTCTACGCGCGCTTTTTCACCAAGGTGCTGCGCGACCTGGGTTACCTGCCTCTCGACGAGCCGTTCCGCAATCTGCTCACGCAGGGCATGGTCATCAAGGACGGCGCGAAGATGAGCAAGTCGAAGGGGAACGTGGTGGATCCGGACTACCT
This sequence comes from Binatia bacterium, assembly GCA_035295465.1. Lineage (GTDB taxonomy): Bacteria > Desulfobacterota > Binatia > DP-6 > DP-6 > DATGIZ01. The sequence continues at coordinate 85,298 of DATGIZ010000008.1, forward strand.
GATCGAGCGCTATGGCGCCGACACGGCGCGGCTCTTCTGCCTGTTCGCTGCGCCGCCCGAGAAAGACCTCGAGTGGAGCGACCAGGGGGTCGAGGGGATGAGCCGCTTTCTCGGGCGAGTCTGGCGCCTCGTGCATCTGCTCGCGCCGCGTCTCGCGCCCGCCGGCGTCCCGCTCGCGGACGGCGCGGCCGACCGCGACCTGCACCGGCTCGTCCACGGCACGATCGCCCGGGTGACCGACGACGTGGTTGAGCGGCTGCACTTCAACACGGCGATCGCGGCGATCATGGAGCTGGTCGGCGGCCTCGCCGCGGCCGCCGAGGCGGCCTCGGGCGCGGCGCTGCGGGAGGCGGTCGACACCCTCCTGCGCCTGCTGGCGCCGTTCGTGCCCCACGTCGCGAGCGAGCTGTGGGAGGTGACGGGGCACACGGAGGCGATCGAGGCGGCGGGATGGCCGGCGGCGGACGCGGGGGCGCTCGCGCGGGAGACGATCGAGCTGCCCGTCCAGGTGAACGGCAGGGTGCGTGGGCGGATCGTCGTGGCGACGGACGCGGACGAGGCCGCCGTGCTCGCGGCCGCGCTCGCCGACGCGCACGTGCGCAGCCATCTCGGGGGGCGCCCGCTGCGCCGGCAGCTGGTGGTCCCGGGCCGGCTGGTGAGCCTCGTCGTATGAGACACGGCCTGCTGCTCTGCGTGCTGGTGCTCGGCTCGTGCGGCTACCGCCTGGGCGCCGCGGGGCCCGAGGTACCGAAGGACGCGCGCACGATCACCGTCCGGCAGTTCACGAACACGACGCGGGCGAACGGCATCGAGGTGGACGTGACGCGCGCGGTCGAGGACGAGTTTCGTCGCCGGGGGGCGCTGCGCGTGGTCGCGGAGAACGAGCAGCCCGACCTCGAGCTGAGCGGGGTGGTGCGCAGCGTCGGGAGCGCGCCGCTGGCGGTCGGGGTCAGCGGCGAGGCCCTTCAGTACACGGGGATCATGCGCGTGAGCGTGCGGTTGGTCGATCGGCGCACGGGCAAGACGCTGTTCGAGAACAAGGCGCTCGAGGAGCGCCAGGACTTCGGCGCCGTGAGCGGCGTGGTGATCACCACCTCGCCGAGCTTCCAGCGCGGCACCCTCAACGCTCGCGACCTCGCCGACCTCACGAACGTGCAGCTGAGCGAGACGCGGCGCACGGCGGCGATGGCCGGGCTGCTCGATCTCCTCGCCCACGACATCTACTCGCAGGCGGTGGAGGGGTTCTGAGCGGCGGGCGGCGGGGGGCGGCGCGCCCGTCGGCGGCCGAGACGCTCGCCGCCCTGGCGCGGGGGGCGCCGCAGCCCTGCTACCTCCTCTGCGGCGAGGAGCCCTTCCTGGTCGCGCGGGCGCTCGAGGTGGTGCGCCAGCGACTCGTGCCGACGGATCGGCCCGGGGCGTGGCGGTCGCTGTGGGCGGACGAGGACGCCGGCCGGCTGCCCGCCGCGGTCGCGGACCTCGCGACGCCGCTGCTCTTCGGCGGACCGGGCGTGCTCGTCGTTCGGCGCGCCGAGGCGCTCGACGAGCGCGGGCAGGAGGCCGTGCTGGCGGCGCTCCCGGCCCTCGGGAGCGGAGCGCATGTCGTGCTGGTGGGCGGCGCCGTCGACCTCCGGCGGCGCCTGTTCGCGGCGTGCGCGCGCGGGGGGTGGGTCTGGGTGTTCCCGCCCCTCGATGCGCGGGGCGGCGCCGAGGCGCGCGACTGGATCGTGCGTCTGGCTCGCGAGCGGGGGCACGAGATCGCACCGGCGGCGGTGGAGGAGCTGCTCGAGCGGGTCGGCGTCGGCCTGGGGCAGCTCGCCGGCGAGATCGAGAAGGCGTCGCTGTATGCGGGCGCGGGCGCCCGCCTCGACGTCGCGCACGTGCGCGCCGTCGTCGCACGCGTGCGCGGCCACGCGGCCGAGGAGCTGAGCGACCGCCTGGCGCGGCGCGACGTCGCCGGGTCGGTGCGCGCGCTGCGCCGGCTGCTCGCGGAGGGCGAGGCCCCGCTGCGCATCGTGGCCTTCCTCGCGGCGAACCTGCGCCGCGCGCTGCACGTGGCGGAGCTGGCGGAGGCAGGGCTGCCTGCGGAGGAGATCGCCCGTCGGCTCGGCATGCCGCCGTGGCTCGTCGCCCGCAACCTAGGCCGCGGCACGGCGCAGAACCTCGCCGACGCGCTGCGGGCGCTGCGCCGGCTCGACCAGCGCCTCAAGGCGTCTCGGCCGGCGGCGGCGGTCTTCGAGGCGAGCGTCCTCGAGCTGGCGGGCGCTGGCCGGGGCGTGGCGCGGCCGGCCTCTTAGCCGGGGCGTTCCTGGAGCCCGTGCACGGCGCGCGCGAGCCGCGAGACGCGGCGCGCGGCGTTGTTGCGGTGAAGGACGCCCTTGGTCACGGCGCGGTCGAGCGCCCGGCTGGCGCGTGCCAGCGCCTCGACGGCCGCACTCACGTCACGGCCGCCGATGGCTTCGCGGACGCGGCGCACCAGGTGCCGGAGCTGCGTCTTGATCGCCTGGTTGCGCTGCCGTCGCTTCTCACTTTGCCGGTGACGCTTGAGGGCGGACGGATGGTTGGCCACGGGGGTGCGTGCGTACCACGCAGGCGGGGAGGGGTCAATCGCCCGCGGAGGCGTCCGCCGCCTTGGCGAGGCGCCACAGCCGCTCGCGCTCCGCGGGATCCAGCGCGGCGAGGGCGACTCCGCGCCCGCCCGCCGCCGCCGCGCAGCGCCGCAGACGCGCCACGAGCCGCGCCGTCGCATCGCGCAGTGCCAGCTCGGCCGAGACCTCGAGATGGCGGGCGACGCTGGCGAGGGTGAGCAGCACGTCACCCAGCTCGCGGCCGGCCGCGGGCCCGCCGCCGGCCGCCACCGCCGCTTCGAGTTCGGCGAGCTCCTCACGCAGCTTGCCGAGGACGGCGGCAACGTCCGGCCAGTCGTAGCCGAGGTGGGCGGCCTTCTCGGCCGCCTCCTGCGCGCGCGCGAGCGCCGGCAGCGCGGCGGGCAGGCGATCGAGCCCGCTCGCGTCACCGCCCGTCGCGCGGCGCTCCTCGGCCTTGATGCGCTGCCAGTTGCGCACCACCTCCGCGGCGTCGCGGACCTGGACGTCGCCGAACACGTGGGGATGGCGGCGCACGAGCTTCTCGACCAGCGTCACGGCCACGTCGGCGATCGTGAAGTGGCCGCCCTCGCCGGCGATCTCGGCCTGCAGCACGATCTGCAGCAGGAGGTCGCCGAGCTCGTCGCGGAGCGCGGCGGGGTCGCCTCCGGCGATCGCGTCGAGGACCTCGTACGCCTCCTCGAGCAGGTAGGGACGCAGCGTCTCCCAGGTCTGCTCCCGATCCCAGGGGCAGCCCCCCGGTGCGCGCAGCCGCGCGACGACGTCGAGCAGGCGGCCGAGGCTCTCGAGCGCGCGCGGATCCGGCATTCCGCGAGACGCTAGCGGGGCGCCGCGGCGCGTGTCAACGTGCGCTTGCCTCGGCAGCGGCCGCAGCGTAACGATCGCCGTGAGATGGCGCGGGTCGAGCTGTACACGACGGGGAGCTGTCCGTTCTGCGTGCGCGCGAAGCACCTGCTCGAGGAGCGCGGCATCCCCTACGACGAGGTGGACGTCGGCGGCGATCCCGAGGCGCGCGTGGCCCTGGTCGTACGGAGCGGAGGACGGCGGACCGTGCCGCAGATCTTCATCGACGGGCGCTCGATCGGCGGATTCGAGGAGCTCGCGGCGCTCGACGCGGCAGGCGGCCTCGCGGCCCTGCGCACCGATGGCCGCGCCTGAGCCGCGACGGGGCGGGCTCGGCCTGGCAGCCGCGGCGCTCCTCGCAGCCGCGGTCCCGGCCGGAGCTGCCGACGGTGCGCTCGGCAAGCAGGTCTTCCTCGAGCGCTGCTCGGCTTGCCACGGGGAGCACGGCTTCGGCGACGGCCCGGCGGCGAACGCCATCGTCCCCCGGCCGCGGAACTTCCACGACCCCGAGTTCTGGAAGGGGCGGACCCCCGAGGCGCTGCGCGCGGTCGTCGAGCACGGCAAGGGGACGACGTCGATGATGCCCGCCTTCGAGGGGGTGCTCTCCGATGCGCAGATCGACGCGGTCGTCGACTATCTCCAGTCCTTCCGCCCCGCTGGCGCGCATGCGGATCCTGGTCATGGCCAAGTACCCGGTTCCGGGGGGGGTGAAGACCCGCCTCGCCCGCGTCGTGGGAGCGGCGGCGGCGGCTGAGCTCTCGGCCGCGTTCGTGGGCGACCTGGCCGAGCGCCTGCAAGAGCTCGGCTGCAGCGTGGCCTGGGCATTCTGGCCGCCCGACGCTCCGTTCGAGCGGCTCGTCCCGGGTGCGCCGTGCGTCGCCCAGCAGGGCGAGGACCTCGGCGCGCGGCTCACCGCCGCCGTCGCCTGGGCGTTCGACCGGAGCCAGCGCCCGCTCGCGATCCTCGGCGCCGACGTGCCGCACGTGCCGGCCGCGGGCCTGCGCGAAGCCGAGGCCGCGCTCGCCGGGGGCGCGGAGGTCGTCCTCGGGCCGGCCCACGACGGCGGGTACTATCTCGTGGCGCTCCGCGCCCCGCAGCCGGGGCTCTTCGCGGGCGTCGCGTGGGGCGGCGCGGACGTGCTCGCCGCCACCCTCGCGCGTGCCCGCGCCGCCGGCCTCCGCGTCCACCTGCTGCCCCCCACCTTCGACGTCGATGCACCGGCCGACCTGACGGCGCTGCGCCGCCTGCTCGCCGACGGCGTGGTCACATTGCCCCGGACGGCGGCCGTGCTGGCCCGATTCGAACGCGCCGGGGTGGCTTGACAGCCGGGACGGAGGTGGCCGACACTGGGATCGACCCCGACCGCTCCATCTTCGGCCCCACAAGGAGACGCGCCATGGACGAGTGGACGATCGAAGAGGATCTCTGCCTGCTCGGCGGCGGGGAGCAGCAGGTTCGGCGAATCCTGGATCAGCAGATGCTCCAGGAGCCCATCCGGCGCCTCGAGCCGCACGCCCCGCTCGCGGTCGCGCCCACCGCGACGCTCGCGGAGGCGGTTCGCCTGATGCGTGAGCACCGCGTGGGATGCCTGCTGGTGGTCGACGGAGAGCGCCTCACCGGGATAGTCACCGAGCGCGACTTCCTGCTCAAGCTCGATCGCCCGGACGCCGATCGGCCGGTCGCCGAGCTGATGACCCAGGATCCGGAGGTGCTGACGCCGGACGATCCGATCGTCTACGCGCTCAACAAGATGAGCGTCGGCGGCTTCCGCCACGTCCCGCTCGTGGACGCCGCGCGACGCCCGGTCGGCGTGGTGTCGGTGAAGGACATCATCGACTACCTCGCCGATCTCTTCGCCAGCGACGTGCTGACCGTGCCCCCCGATCCCGCGCGCGCGCAGGCCTGGCGCGAGCGCGACGGAGGGTGAGCGGCGTCCCGAGCCTAGGGCACGATCCACGTGTCGCCGCGATTGAGCAGCGCGGCGAGATCGGGGGCGCTGCGCTCGCGCGCCGCAGCCACCTGGGCTGCAAGACCCTCCTCGTAGCAGGGGCGTACGACGCTCGAGAAGACGCCGATCGGCGTCGGGAAGCTCGGCGGCCCCAGGCGGGCGATCAGGTAGGCGAGCGCCGGGTTGTGCTCGTCGTGGACCAGCAGGTCGGCCTCGGTCACCCCGTTGCCGAGCTGGACGACCTCGGGCTGGAAGTCGCGCAGGCGGATGCCGCGGTCGCGGTTCTTGCCGAACACGAGCGGCTTGCCGTGCTCGAGAACGAGCGTGTGGTCGGCCTTCGTGGCCTTCTCGGTCATGTCGCCGAAGGCGCCGTCGTTGAACACGTTGCAGTTCTGGAGGATCTCCACGAACGACGTGCCCTTGTGGTCGTGCGCCCGCCGGATGATCTCCTGGAGGTGCCGGGTCTCCACGTCGACGCTGCGCGCGACGAAGCTCGCGTCGGCGCCGAGCGCGAGGGCGATCGGGTCGAACGGATGGTCGAGGGAGCCGAAGGGCGTCGATTTCGTTACCTTGCCGACCTCCGAGGTCGGCGAGTACTGGCCCTTCGTGAGGCCGTAGATCTTGTTGTTGAAGAGCAGGATGTTCAGGTCGAGGTTGCGCCGCAGCACGTGGATCAGGTGGTTGCCGCCGATCGACAGCGCGTCGCCGTCGCCCGTCACCACCCACACGGAGAGCTCGGGGCGGGTCGCCTTCAGCCCGGTGGCGATCGCCGGCGCGCGCCCGTGGATCGAATGGAACCCGTAGGTGTTGACGTAGTACGGGAAGCGGCTGGAGCAGCCGATGCCCGAGATGAAGACGAACCGCTCGCGCGGGATGCCGAGCTCGGGCAGCACCTTCTGTACCTGGGAGAGGATCGCGTAGTCCCCGCAGCCGGGGCACCAACGGACGTCCTGGTCGGAGACGAAGTCCTTCTTCGTGAGCGCGCTCATGCCGGTCGGTCCTCTCCGCCGCGGCCGTCGAGCAGCTTGAGACAGCGGGCCGCGACCTCCGAAACCTTGAACGGACGCCCCTGGATCTTGTTGAAGCCGATCGCGTCGATGAGGTACTCGGCGCGCACGAGCCGCAAGAGCTGCCCCAGGTTCATCTCCGGGACGAGCACGCGGCGGTAGCGGCCGAGGATGTCGCCCAAGTCGGCGGGCAAGGGGTTCAGGTGCCGCAAGTGGACGTGGGCGACGCGGTGGCCGGCGGCCTCGAGCTGCCGGGTCGCCTCGCGCAGGACGCCGTAGGTGCTGCCCCACCCGAGCATGAGCAGGTCGCCTTCCAGAGCGCCAAAGACCTCGGTCGGCGCGATCTCGCGAACGATGCCGGCGATCTTGCGCGTGCGGACCCGGATCATCTGCTCGTGGTTGGCCGGCGCGTAGCTGACGTTGCCCGTGAGGTACTCCTTCTCGAGCCCGCCGATCCGGTGCTCGAGCCCGGGGGTGCCCGGAATGACCCAGGGGCGGCCGAGCGTCGTCTCGTCGCGCAGGTAGGGGTAGAACCCGCTCGGGTCGGTGCGGAAGCGGACCGGCACGTCGGGCAGCGCGGCCGGGTCGGGAATCAGCCACGGCTCGGCGCCGTTGGCGAGGTAGCCGTCGGTGAGCAGGATCACCGGTGTCATGTACTTCACCGCGATTCGCACCGCCTCGAACGCGGTCGCGAAGCAGTCGGCGGGCGTGGCGGCGGCGAGGATGGGCAGGGGCGCTTCGCCGTGGCGGCCGTACATCGCCATCAGGAGGTCGGCCTGCTCGGTCTTCGTGGGCATGCCCGTCGAGGGCCCCGCGCGCTGGATGTCGATGATCACGAGCGGTAGCTCCACGGCGCAGGCGAGGCCCATGGTCTCGGCCTTGAGATTCATGCCCGGGCCGCTCGTGGTCGTGACCGCGATCGCGCCGCCGAACGCGGCCCCGAGCGCCGAGCCGACGCCGGCGATCTCGTCCTCGGCCTGGAAGGTGTACACCTCGTACTGCTTGAGACCCGAGAGCTCGTGGAGCACGTCGCTCGCCGGCGTGATCGGGTAGCTGCCGAGGAAGAGCGGCCGCCCGGCCTTGCGCGCCGCGGCCACCAGGCCGAGCGCGGTGGCGGTGTTGCCCGTGATGTTGCGGTACCTCCCCGGCGCGATCGCCGCCGGCTGGACCTCGTAGGACACCGCGAACAGCTCGGTGGTCTCCGCGAAGTTGTATCCCGCGCGCAGGGAGCGCACGTTGGCCTCGATCAGCTCCGGGGTCTTCTTGAACTTGTCGCGGATCCACTTCTCCGCGGGCTCGATCGGCCGGTGATAGAGCCAGGAGGTGAGGCCGAGGCAGAAGAAGTTGCGGCAGCGGAACACCGCACGGGCCGAGAGCCCGAGGTCCTTCAGCGCCGCGGTCGTGAGCTTGGTGACGTCCACGGGGAAGACTTGGTAGCGGGCGAGCGACCCGTCGGAGAGCGGGTTGGTCTCGTAGTCGGCCTTCTTGAGGTTCTGCTCGGTGAAGCCCTCGTGATCGACGATGAGGATGCCGCCTGGCTTGAGGTCGCCGAGGTTCACCTTGAGCGCCGCCGGGTTCATGGCCACGAGCACGTCGAGGTCGTCCCCGGGGGTGAAGATCTCGCGCGACGAGAAGTTGAGCTGGAATGCGCTCACGCCGGCGAGCGTGCCCGCGGGCGCCCGGATCTCGGCGGGGAAATCCGGCAGCGTCGCGAGGTCGTTGCCGGCCAGTGCCGTCTCGGTGGTGAACTGCGCGCCGGTCACCTGCATCCCGTCGCCGGAGTCGCCGGCGAAGCGAATCACGACCGCGTCGCGCCGCTCGACCGGCTTCGACCCGGTGGCCGTTCCGTCAGCCATCGCGCAAACCTCCTGCCCTGTGCCCTGGACGGCCGATGGTCATCGTCCGGGCCTCGATCGCGAACAGCACGGGGACGCTCGCCTGCACTCTCATCGATCCCCGTCCATTTCGTATACCGTGCGGGTCGCGGGCTTGCAACGCGGACCGGGCGCTACTCGCGCCGCACCCCCTCGGCCTGCGGCTTGCCCTTCTTGGGATTGTGGCCGACGACGAACGTGACGCGCGTGCCCGGCGCCATCTCGGTCGCCCCGTCCTCGCACTGGGTGACGTGGAAGAAGAGGCTCTGGCCATCGCCGTAGCGGAGGAAGCCGAAGCCCTTGTCGGGTAGGAAGCGATCGACGACGCCGGCGATGCGCTCGCGGCCGGGTGTGCTGAGCTCGGCCTCCGCGAGCAGGGCGAGCGACGGGGGGAGCGGTTGGTCGCTCGGCGGTGCCGGCGGCGCCGCGGTGGCCTCGAGCGCCTGCGCGCGGGCCAGCAGGGCCGCGCCGTCCGGCGCGAGCGCGGCGAGCTGCCGCAGGTATCCGGCCGCCTGAACGGGCCGCCCGAGCCGCTCGGCCAGCTCGGCGGCGAGCCGCAGCCCCTCGGCAAACCCGCCTTCGCGCCGACAGGCGAGCGCGCGCTCGATCTGGACGAGCGCCGCGGCCGGGCGGCCGCAGGCGAGCTGCAGGCGTGCGAGCTCGAGGCGCACGAGGGGCTCCGCGCTGCGCAGGCGGCCGAGCGCGTCGACGAGGGCCGCGGCGGCGGCCGGGAAGTCGCGCGTCACGTTGGTGTGGAAGCGGCCGAGCGCGAAGAGGGCGAAGGCGCCGCGCGGGAGCGCCGCCGCGTGCCGGTAGGCGCGCTCGGCGGCGGTGACCTCTCCACGCAGCTCGTGGACCCGCCCGATACGCTCCCAGACGTAGCTCGATTCGGGATCGAGGTCGCGGGCCTCCTCGAAGCAGCGCAACGCCCCGGCGAGGTTGGCGCGGCGCAGCTCGAGCTCGCCGTTGCACGCGAGCACGTGCTCGGGCCGGATCGCCGGTGGCTGGGTGGCGGCGTCGAGCTCGCGGCAGGCGACGAGCACCTCGCTCGCGGCGTCGAACTCCCCGAGGTCGCGGAGCGCGCGCGAGAGGTGAAAGAGCACCTGCACCTGGACCCCGCGGCCCCGCTGGCGCTGCTCGGCGGGCGCTTGGTCCCAGATCGCACGCGCCCGATCGAGCGCCTCGACCGCCTCGCGCGGGCGGTGGAGCTTCTCGAGGCAGTAGCCGCGCCGGAAGAGGCAGAGGTGGTAGGTCGGGAACGACGCGAGCGCGCGGTCGTACCAGCGCAGCGCCTTCGTCCATTTCTTCTTGCGCTGGAAATACCAGCCGATGGCGCAGTGAAAGACCGCGGCGCGCCGGGGCGCCAGCTCCGCGCAGCGCAGCAGGTAGCGCTCGAGCTTGTCCTCGTTGCCGAGCATGCCGAAGGCGCGGCCGACTTCGAAGAGCAGCTCGGTGGATTGCCAGGTCTCCTCCGCCGGCGTGTCGTCGAGGCTGCCGTAGCGGGCCACGATCGTCTGATGGTCGCCGCGGTCGGCGAGCGCGCGCACCTCGGCGAGGATCGCCTCCACGTCGCCCATCCCTCAGCCCTCCCTCAGTTGTGCCGTCGTGCGGAAGTGGACCTTGGCGACCTTCCGCAGCTCGGCGGCGCCGTGGCGGGCGACGAACCCGCGTGCGGCGGCGAGCACCGGCGGGCCGGCGCCCTTGGGCAGCGGCACGCCGAAGCGGTCCGCCAGCGCCGCCAGGCGCCGCAGGAACTCCGCCCGGGCGACCAGCGAAGCCGCCGCCACCACCGGATCGGCCTCGGCGCGCGGTCGCTGGACGAGCCTGACGCGTCGCCCGCGCTCGAGCAGCGCCTGCTCGAGGAGCCGGCGATCGCCGAACTGGTCCGAGATCGCTTCCTCGCAGCTCGGCACGCGGCCGAGCAGATCCTCGATCGCCCGTGCGTGCGCCCAGGCGAGCAGGCGATTCAGGTTGCGCATCGACGCGTGCAGGGCGTTGTAGCGCTCGGGGCCGATGGCGACGACGACGGTCGGATAGGCCTCCTTGACGCTGCGGGCGAGCTCGTGCGCCCGGCGGTCCGAGACCGTCTTGCTGTCCCGGACGCCCAGCTCGGCCAAGACCTCGCGCCCGCCGGAGGGGACCCAGACCGCCGCGACCACGAGCGGCCCGAAGTAGTCGCCCTTCCCCGACTCGTCGACCCCGATCGTGCCGCCCTCGGCGGCCGGATCGGTCCTCCCGCGCGACAGATGACCCTCCCCCCCTCCGTCCCCCGACTCCCACCCTGCATGTACCAGCGGGTTCGGAAGCTTTCAACAGATCGTCAAAGCCAGCGACGGCCCCGACCCCGGGGCGCGCCGTCACCAGACGATCAGGGGGGCTTGCGCGGTGGGGCGGGCGCCCCGGACGGTGACCCGGCGGCCCTCGACCGCGAGCCGCCCCTCGGCCAGTAGCTGGATGGCGAGCGGGTAGATCGCGTGCTCGACGGTCAGGATGCGCTCGCGCAGCGAGTCTTCGGAGTCGTCGGGGTGGACCGGGATGGCCCCTTGGACGACGATCGGGCCATGATCCACGTCCTCGTCGACGAGGTGGACGGTCGCGCCGGCGATCTTGACCCCGTACTCGAGCGCCTGGCGCTGGGCGTGCAGCCCCTTGAACGCGGGAAGCAGGGCGGGGTGGACGTTGAGGACGCGCTGGGGGAAGGCGGCGAGGAGCACGCGGGTGACCAGGCGGTCGAAGCCCGCGAGGGCGACCAGCTCTACGCGAGCCTCGCGCAGCGCGGCGACGAGCGCCTCGTCGAACGCCTCGCGGGTCGCGAAGCCGCGGTGGTCGATGACGCGCGCCGGCACGCCGGCGGCGGCCGCCCGGGCGAGCCCCGGGGCCCCGGCGCGGTTGGACACGACCAGCCGCACGCCGAACCCGAGGCGCCCTTCGGCGGCACGATCGAGGATCGCCTGGAGGTTCGTGCCCGACCCCGAGATCAGCACGCCCACGCCGAGCACGGAGCCCCTTTAGCCTCCCGCCCCGCCGGCGACAAGGCCGCGCGGCGCGGGCCCGCGGCTCAGAGGGCGCGGCCGACCGTGTAGACGTCGACCCGCAGGGCGCCCCCGGCGAGGAGCGCCGCCGCGCAGGCGTTCGCGGTCGCCCCCGTGGTGAGCACGTCGTCGACCAGCACCACGTGGCGATCCCGGATTCGCGCCGCGTCGCGGACGGCGAACGCCTCGCCCAGGTTGCGCTCGCGCTCGGCGCGGCTCAGGCCGGGCTGGGCGGTGGTGGGACGCACGCGCACGAGGGCGCGGGGCTCGACCGCGAGCCGGCGCCATCGGCTGAGCCCGCGGGCGAGGAGCAGGCTCTGGTTGAAGCCGCGTTCGCGCAGACGCCGGAGGTGGAGGGGGACGGGAACGAGGACCGCGTCCGGCGAGAACGGATAGCGGTCCGCGAGCAACCGCGCCAGCGTCCACGCCACCGGCCGGCGGCGGCGGTACTTGAGGGCGCACACCGCCGCCGCCAGCGGGTTGAGACGTCCGGCGTCCGACAGGTACAATCCCGACGCGCGGGCCCGGGCGAAGCGAGGCGGACGCCGCAGACAGTCGGCGCAGGTGCCCGCGCGGCGCACCGGGATGCCGCAACGGGCGCAGAGAGGGGGCGGGGGAGGTACGATGCGGGAACGGCACGAGGGGCAGAGGCACGAGCCATGGCCCGGCGCGAGCGGCGCCCCGCAGGCCTCGCAGTCGGCCGGGAAGAGGAGGTCGGCGAGGAGCCGGAGCCCGTACGGCATGCTGACACGCGGCGGCGGGCGCCGCGATGGTAGGGCGGGGCGGCGAGGCGACGCAAGCCGCCCCGGAGGGTGAACGGATGCGCAATTTCCTGACCGGGCTGCTCCTCGGGCTGCTCTCCATGTATTGGTACCAGTCCCAGAACAATTGGCTGCGGGCCACGGTCGAAGACCTCTGGGCACGCGCCTCGGCGCCGCCGACGCCGATCACGCGCCGGTTGCCCTGACGCGGCTTTCCCACTACGGTGTTCGCCGTGCCGCTCACCGAGCAGCAACTGGCCGAGGATCTCACGCGAGCCATGAAGGCCCGCGACGTCGTGCGCACGGAGGTGCTGCGCGGCGTGATCGCGGCGGCGAAGAACCTGAAGGTCGAACGGCGAGGGGCGACCCTCGGCGACGCGGATCTGGTACAGATTGTGCGCCGCGAGATGCGCAAGCGCGACGAAGCCGCCGAGTTCGCCGCCCGGGGCGGGCGCGGGGACCTCGTCGAGCGCAACCGCGCCGAGCGCGCGGTGCTCGAAGGCTACGTCCCCGCGATGCTCGCGCCGGCCGAGCTCGAGGCGGCCGTCCGTGCGATCGCCGCCACCGAGGGCCGCTCGATGGGCACGATCATGGCGCGCCTGCGGGAGCGGTACGCCGGACGGTACGACGGCCGCGAGGCGAGCGACATCGCGCGGCGCGTGCTCGCGGAGGCGGCGGCCTAGCCCGGAGGTCCGATGGAGCTGCCGGTTCTCACGCGGCTCAAGAAGGAGCTCGCCCAGCTCAAGTACGAGCTCACGTTCGAGCTGCCGAAGGCGCTCGAGGAGGCGCGAGCCCACGGCGACCTGTCGGAGAACGCGGAGTACGAGGCCGCGAAGCACCGCCAGGACTTCGTGCGTTCGCGGATCGCGCAGATCGAAGGGCGCGTGCGCGAGCTGTCGATGTACACGGTCGCGTCCATTCCCCGCGGCGTCGTCGCCTACGGGAGCCGCGTGACCGTCGAGGACGTCGACGCCGGGGAGGCCACCTCCTACGAGATCGTCTTTCCGGAGGAGGTGGACGCGGCCAAGGGGCAGATCTCGCTTTCCTCGCCGCTCGGGCGCGCGCTGGTCAACAAGGCAGTCGGCGACGAGGTCGAGGTGCACACGCCCGCGGGCCGCCGCACCTACCAGATCGTCGAGCTGGTCACCTTCCACGAGCGCGCGGCGGCGGGCGGCGAAGGCTAGCGCGCCGCGCGCAGGCGATCGGCTGCGGCCTCGGGTGCCACCGGGTTCGAGAAAATGCCGGTCGCCCATTCCATGCCGAGCTCGCGCCCGAGGCGCGGCGCGATCTCCCAATGCCAGTGGAATTCGACCTGGTCGCCGCCGCCGAGCGGCCCCGCGTGCAGCGCGATGCTGTAGGGCGGATCGTCGAGCGCGGTGCGCACGCGGGCCAGGGCATCGACCATCGAAGCGGCAAGCGGGCCGAGCGCGCGGTCCGGCAGCGCACCGAAGTCCGCCGCGTGCGCGAGCGGGACGATCCACGTCTCGTAGGGATGCTCGGACGCGAACGGGGCGAAGAGCACGAAGTCGTCGTTGCGGGCGATCACGCGCGCACCCCCGGCCATCTCCTCGTGGAGCTGGTCGCAGAACACGCAGCGCTCCTTCATCCGGTAGTACTCCCGTGCGCCGGCGATCTCCTCCTCGAGCCGCTTGGGCGTGAATGGCGTTGCGATGACATGGGAGTGCGCGTGCTGATAGCGGCTCCAGACCGCGCCGTGGTTCTTCAGCACGACCGCGTGGCGGAACCGCGAGTCACGGCGCAGGTCGAGAAAGCGGGCGCGGTACATCGTGAGCAGGCGGACCATCTGCTCGACGGGAAAGTCCGCCCAGGCGTGCGTATGGTCGGGCGTGTCCGTGACCAGCTCGTGTGCGCCGATGGCGCGCATCCGATCGAACATCCCGACGCCGCGGCGGCCGAGGTCGCCTTCGATGCGCAGAAGGGGCTGCTTGTCCGGGGTGACGCGCACCCGCCAGCCGGCGGCGCCGCGGTCGGCCGCGATCTCGACCGGATTGAGCGCCTCGTTGCCCGGGCAGAAGGGGCAGGGTGTATCCGCCCCGGGCGGTGCCTCCCACCGGCGCGGCGCCAGATCGGCCTCCCGCTCCGGGGCGATCACCACCCAGCGGCGAAGAATCGGATCGCGACGCAGCTCGGACACGACAACACCACACCACGCTTCGCGGGCGGACCGTCCGCCGTCTCTTGAGCGGTCGGCTCCCGATTCATTATACGGGTGGCGGGGGCAGGGCCAAACAGCGTGCACAAGGGGGGGACCGTGGCCTTCCGCAGTCTGCCGCAGATGTTCTTCTCGCGGGCGCGCGACCTCGCCGAGCGGCCGCGCTACCGCCACTTCGCCGGTGGGCGCTGGCAGGACGTGAGCTGGCGGGAGACCGAGGAGCGGGTGCGGCGTCTCACCGCCGCCCTCATCGATCTCGGCGTGGCGCCGGGCGCCCGGATCGCGCTGCTATCGGCGACCCGGGCCGAATGGGCGGAGATCGACCTGGCGATCCTCGCCTGCGGGGCGCTCACCATCCCGGTCTACCAGTCCGTGCTGCCGGCGGAGTGCGGATACATTCTCGCCAATGCCGAGGCGGAGATCGTGTTCGTCGAGAACGCCAAGGCGCGCGCCAAGGTCGACGAGGTGCTCGAGCACGGCTTCGAGCTCGACGGGGTGCGCCAGCGGGTGTCGCTCAAGACCGTGATCGGCATCGTCGACGACGCCGGCGCGGGCCCCACCCTCTCGGGTCTGCTCGCCCGTGGGGCCGAGGTGCTGCCGCGGCTGCGCGACGAGGTCGAGCGGCGGGTCGACGCCCTCGACCGGGCCGCGCTCGCCACCATCGTCTACACGTCGGGGACCACCGGTCCGCCGAAGGGCGTGCCGCAGACGCACGGGAACCACCTCGCGGCGGTCGAGGCGACGCTGCGGCTCGGGATCATCCGCGAGGGCGAGGTGGATTTCTTCTTCCTGCCCCTGGCGCACTCGTTCGCGCGGCTCATCGAGTACGTCGGCATCGCGGCGGGCACGACCACCGCGTTCGCGCGCTCGATCGACACGCTGATCGAGGACCTGCCGGCGACGCGGCCCCACCTCGTCCCGGCGGTCCCGCGCGTCTACGAGAAGATCTTCGCGCGCATCCAGGCGGCCCGCGAGGCGAGCGGCGGCCTGCGCGGCGCGCTCTTCGACTGGGCGGTCGGCGTGGGGCGGGAGCGCAGCCGCCTCGAGGAGCAGCGGCAGCCGCTCCCGCTGCTCTTGTGGTTGCAGGCGGAGCTCGCGCACCGGCTCGTCTTCGCGCGCATCCACGGGTTGCTCGGCGGCCAGGTTCGGCTGCTGCTCTCCGGGGGCGCGCCGCTCGCCCCGGACATCGCGCGATTCTTCCACGCGATCGGGCTCCTCGTCCTCGAGGGCTACGGGCTCACCGAGACGACGCCGGTGCTCACCGTCAACCGGCCCGACCGCTACAAGCTGGGGACGGTCGGGCTGCCGCTCGACTGCTGCGAGATCCGGCTCGCCGAGGACGGCGAGATCCTCGCGCGAGGTGCGAACGTCGCCAGCGGCTACTACCGGCGGCCGGAGGCCACCGCGGAGTCGTGGGACGCCGAAGGGTGGTTCCACACCGGCGACATCGGGGTCATCGACGAGGACGGCTTCCTCAGGATCACCGACCGCAAGAAGGACCTGATCAAGACCTCCGGCGGCAAGTACGTCGCCCCGCAGAAGATCGAGAACCTGCTCAAGCTGCGGCCGTACGTCAGCCAGGCAGTGGTGATCGGCGACCAGCGGAAGTACTGCGTGGCCCTGGTGACGCTCGACGCCGAGGAGGTGGCGCGCTGGGCACGCGAGCACGGGCGCACGCTCGCCGGGCCGGAAGCGATGGCGGCGGATCCCGACGTCCGCGCGCTGATCGAGGCGGAGGTCGCGGAGGTGAACCGCGACCTCGCGTCCTGGGAGAGCATCAAGCGCGTGCGCATTCTCCCCCGTGATTTCAGCCCGGAGACCGGCGAGCTGACGCCGAGCCTCAAGGTCAAGCGCAAGGTGGTCGCCGAGCGCTACCGGGACGCCATCGACGAGATGTACCGCTAGAGGCGACGGCCTCCCCGTTGCGGCCCTCGGGGTCGCGTGTTATACGAAATTTCGCTTTTCCGGCCTTCACTTACCGCTGACGAGTGGGCCCCCGCCCACTTTTTTATTTGGAGGATCAGGGTTCATGGACCGGGCCGTGGTGACCCGGCGCGTCTGGGAGCTGGCCGAGCCTCTCGCCCTCGCGCAGGGGCTCGAGCTCGTCGACGTGCAGTACCGTCCCGAGGGCGGGCGCATGGTCCTGCGGCTGCTCGCGGATCGGCCGGCGGGCGGGGTCACGCTCGACGAGCTCGCGCGCCTGTCGCGCGAGCTGAGCGACGTCCTCGATGGCCACGACGCCGTGCCGGGCCGCTACACCCTCGAGTGCTCGTCGCCCGGGCTGAACCGCCCGCTGCTCCGCGAGCCGCACTTCCGCCGCGCGCTCGGACAGCGCGTGAGCCTGCGGGTACGCGAGCCGATCGCCGGCCGCCGGCAGTTCCATGGCGTGCTGGAAGCGGTGACGCCGGACGGGGTGACGGTGCGGGATCCGGACGCGGGGCCCGTCCACGTCGCGTTCGCCACGATCGAGCGCGCCAACACGGAATACGACTTCGCCCGTCCCGCGGGGACGCCGCCCGGGCAGGCCTGAGGAGACGTGCCGATGCTCCCAGATCTGAACCGCGTGATCGAGCAAGTGAGCAAGGAGAAGGGGATCGACCGCGCGATCATCGTCGAGGCCCTCGAGCAGGCGATGCTGTCGGCGGCGAAGAAGACCTTCGGCGCCGAGAAGAACATCGAGGCGAAGTTCAACCCGGACCTCGGCGAGGTCGAGCTGTTCGAGATCAAGACTGTGGTCGACGTCGTGGAGGACCCCGAGAACCACGTGACGCTCGCCGAGGCGCGGCGCACGCTCGATCCCGACGCGGAGATCGGCGACGAGCTGCTCGCCAAGCTCCCGCCGGAGAAGTTCGGCCGCATCGCCGCGCAGGCGGCGAAGCAGAACATCATCCAGAAGGTGCGCGACGCGGAGCGCGACATCATCTACAGGGAGTTCAAGGACCGTAAGGGCGAGCTGGTCTCGGGGATCGTGCAGCGCTTCGAGAAGAAGAACATCATCGTGAACCTCGGGCGCACCGACGCGATACTGCCGGAGA
The DNA here is from genome assembly GCA_035295465.1 of Binatia bacterium. Taxonomy (GTDB): domain Bacteria; phylum Desulfobacterota; class Binatia; order DP-6; family DP-6; genus DATGIZ01. The sequence goes on from DATGIZ010000008.1 coordinate 102,574, forward strand.
AGGAGCAGATTCCCCGCGAGCGCTACCGCCAGGGCGACCGCATCCGCGCCTTCATCGTCGACGTCGAGCTGGCCACCAAGGGCCCACAGATCGTCCTCTCGCGCACGCACCCGGGGCTCCTCATCAAGCTCTTCGAGCAGGAGGTGCCGGAGATTTACGAGGGCATCGTCGAGGCCAAGGGGGCGGCGCGCGAGCCGGGGGGGCGCGCGAAGATCGCCGTCACCTCGCACGACAGCGATGTCGACCCGGTGGGGGCGTGCGTCGGCATGCGCGGCACGCGCGTGCAGGCGGTCGTCCAGGAGCTGCGCGGGGAGAAGATCGACATCGTGCCCTGGACCGCCGACCCCGCGGAGTACGTCTGCCGTGCGCTGGCGCCGGCCAAGGTCTCGAAGATCATCATGGACGAGGACGAGCACGCCATGGAGGTGATCGTTCCCGACGACCAGCTCTCGCTCGCGATCGGCAAGAAGGGGCAGAACGTGCGCCTCGCGTCGCGGCTGACCGGCTGGAAGCTCGACGTGCGCAGCGAGTCGGAGGCGGAGGACGAAGCGCGGCGGGCGCGGGCGTCGATCACCGCGATCCCCGGGGTGGGGGACGTGACCGCGGAGCTGCTCTATCAGAACGGCTTCAAGTCGGCGGAAGAGCTGGCGGCCTCCGACGAGGAGACGATCGCCGAAATCGACGGCGTGGGGCCGGAGCGCGCCGGGAGCATCCTCGCCGCCGCGCGGGAGCACGTCGCCCGCAAGCAGGCCGAAGAGCAGGCGGCGGTCGCGGCGGAAGCGGCCCCGGTCGCGGAGAGCGCGCCGCCCGCAGGCGAGGAGGGGCGCGAGTGACGCCCGTGCGCACCTGCGTCGGCTGCGGCCGGCGGGCCCCCCAGGCGGCGCTGCTGCGGTTCGTCGCCGCGGCCGATGGGCTCCGGCCCGACGCCGGGCCGCGAGCCCCCGGGCGCGGCGCGTACCTCCATCACGCAACCGACTGCTGGGCCGCGTTCGTGCGGCGCCGTGGCCCGGTGCGCTCGCTGCGCCGCCTCGCCGGCCGCGCGGAGCGGGAGCGACTCGTGGCCGCGTTGGCGGCCGTACCCGTGCGCGTGTGAGGGAAGGGTCATGGCCAAGCGCATTCACGAGCTCGCCAAGGACTGGGGCCTCGCGCCGAAGGACCTGATCGCCGGCGCGGAGCGGCTCGGCATCCGCGGCAAGCGCTCGCAGAGCACGCTCACCGACGACGAGGTGGAGCGCCTGCGGGAGGCGCTCGGCTTCGTGCAGCGGCCGGCGGTCACGGTGGGCACCGAGCGCGTGGTGGCCGAGCGGGTGGTCACCGAGCGGCTCGGGGTGAGCGACCAGATGGTCACGGCGCGGGAGCAGACGACCGAGACGAGGCTGCGGGCGAACGTCATCCGCCGGCGGACGGCGCGGGAGGTCCTCAAGCGCGAGGAGCTGCCGCCCTCCCCGCTGGAGGGCGAACCGCCCGTCGACTCGGTGCCGCCCGCGCTCGACTTCGAGGCGGCGATCCCGCCCGCGGTGCCCGAGGTACCGCCCCCTGCCGTCGAGCCGGAGGTCGAGCCGGTGACGGCAGCGCCGGCGCCGCCGAGGACGGAGCCGCCGGCCGCGCGCCCCGCCCCGCCGACGCCGACCCCGGTGCCGGCGGCGCGCGAGGCGGCGGGCGCCGCCCGGCCCGCAGCCCCGCCGCCGCCGGGGTTCGAGGAGATGCGCGGCCCGAAGGTGCTCGGGAAGATCGACCTGCGCAAGGCGGTGGCGCCGCCCTCGGCACCGGGGTGGCGCCCGGCGGGGGCCCCTGGCGGCGAAGGCGCGCCCGCGCCCGGCGGGCCTCCGGGCGAGGCGGCCAAGCGGAAGAAGGGCCGCAAGGTCATCAAGAAGAGCGACGTCTTCGACGTGATGGAGCGCGACCTCTCGCGCGGCGGCAAGCGCCCGCAGAAGCGTCGCGCGCTGCCCGGCAAGGAGCAGAAGAAGACGGAGATCACCACGCCGCGGGCCTCCAAGCGCGTCGTGCGCATCTCCGAGGTGATCACGGTCGCGGATCTCGCCAAGGCGATGGGGGTCAAGGCCGGCGAGGTGCTCAAGAAGCTCATCGACATGGGGACGATGGCGACCATCAACCAGGCGCTCGACTACGACACCGCGGCCCTGGTCGCCACGGAGTTCGAGTACCAGGTCGAGAACGTGGCCTTCGACGCGGAGCAGGCGCTCGAGGCCGAGGAGGAGGGCGGCGGGGTCGAGGAGGGGCGCACGCCGCGAGCTCCTGTGGTGACCATGATGGGCCACGTCGACCACGGCAAGACGTCGCTCCTCGACGCGATCCGCCAGAGCGACGTGGCCGCCGGGGAAGCGGGTGGCATCACCCAGCACATCGGCGCCTACACCGTCGACGTCCACGGGCGCCAGGTGACCTTCCTCGACACGCCCGGCCACGAGGCGTTCACGGCGATGCGGGCGCGCGGGGCCAAGGTCACCGACATCGTCGTCCTGGTGGTGGCGGCCGACGACGGCGTGATGCCGCAGACCATCGAGGCCATCAACCACGCCCGCGCCGCCGAGGTCCCGATCATCGTCGCGGTCAACAAGATCGACAAGCCCGACGCGAACCCCGAGCGCGTCAAGCAGGAGCTCGGCAACCATGGGCTCGCCCCCGAGGAGTGGGGCGGCGACACGATCGTCGTGCCGGTGTCGGCGAAGACCAAGGAGGGCATCCCGCAGCTCCTCGAGATGCTCCTGCTCCAGGCCGACGTGCTCGAGCTGCGCGCCAACGCCAAGCGGCAGGCGCGCGGCACGATCGTCGAGGCGCGCCTCGACCGCGGGCGGGGCCCGGTGGCGACCGTGCTGGTGCAGGAGGGCACCCTCAAGGTCGGCGACCCCTTCGTCTGCGGCCTGCAGTACGGCCGCATCCGCGCGATGATGGACGACAAGGGGCGGCGGATCGACGCCGCGGGACCCGCGACCCCAGTGGAGGTCCTCGGGCTCGGCGGCGTGCCGGACGCCGGCGACACGTTCGTCGCCGTGCAGGACGATCAGAAGGCGCGGCAGATCGCCGAGCACCGGCGCGGCAAGCAGCGCGAGACCGAGATGGCGAAGACGGCGAAGGTCTCGCTCGACGAGCTCTACCAGCAGATCCAGACCGGCGACGTGAAGGAGCTCAAGGTCGTGATCAAGGCCGACGTGCACGGCTCCGCCGAAGCGCTCGCGGAGGCGCTGCGCCGGCTCTCGACCGACGACGTGCGGCTCACGGTGCTGCACGCGTCGGTGGGCGGCATCACCGAGTCCGACGTGCTCCTCGCCTCGGCCTCCAACGCGGTCGTCATCGGCTTCAACGTGCGCCCCGAGCCGAAGGCGGCGAGTCTGGCCGAGCGCGAGGGCGTCGACATCCGCCTCTATACGATCATCTACGAGGCCGTGAACGACGTGCGCGACGCGCTCGAGGGCCTCCTCGAGCCGACCCTCCAGGAGAAGGTCCTCGGGCGGGCCGAGGTCCGGCAGACCTTCGTGGTGACGGGCGCCGGGCAGGTCGCGGGCTGCTTCGTTGCCGACGGCAAGATGGTGCGCGGCGCGCGCGCGCGGCTGCTGCGCGACAACGTCGTCGTGCACGACGGCCGCATCGGGGGCCTCAAGCGGTTCAAGGACGACGTCCGCGAGGTGACGAGCGGCTACGAGTGCGGGCTCAGCCTCGAGGGGTATCAAGACGTCAAGGTCGGCGACGTCGTCGAGGCGTACGAGATCGAGGAAGTGGCGCGGCGCCTGCCGACGGCGCCCGCCAAGGCCGCGCAGGGGGCGGAACGCTCCGCCTGAGCGGGCGAGCCGCACGCCCATGGTCGTCGGCGTGCTCCGTCTCGAGCTGCGGCTCCCGGAGAACCACTCGCTCAAGGGAAAGCGCAGCGTGCTGCGCACGATCAAGGCCCGCGTGCAGAACAAGTTCAACGTGTCGGTCGCGGAGTGTGACGATCACGATCTCTGGCAGCGCGTCACGCTCGGCGTGAGCCAGGTCGGCACCGACGAGCCCCACGTCGACGCCTGCCTGCGGGAGGTCGTCCGCTTCATCGACGGTCTCCAGCTCGCGGAGCTCGGCGCGGAGCGGGTCGAGTTCCTGCATTACTGACCGGCGGGAGGGCGCGTGGCAGAGCGGCGGCAGGAGCGCGTCGCCCATCGTATGCAGGCCGAGCTCGGCCGGCTCCTCCTCGAGGAGGTGAAGGATCCGCGCCTGCGGGAGGTGACGGTCACGGCCGTGCGCGTGACGGCGGACCTGCGGATCGCCCGGGTGTACTACCGGACGCTCGCCCTCGAGCCGCGAGCGGAGGCGGCGGCGCGCGCGCTCGCGCGCGCGACGCCGTTCCTGCGCGGCGCGCTCGGCCGCGCGCTCGGGCTGCGGGTCACGCCGGAGCTGCGCTTCGAGTACGACACGACGCCCGACGCGGCGCGCCGGCTCGACGTGCTGCTCGGGCCGCACGAGGACGAGGGGTCGTCGTGAGCGGGGTCCTGCTGGTGGACAAGCCCGAGGGGGTGACGTCGGCGGGCGTGATCCGCGCCCTCAAGCCGCGGCTCGGCGGCGCGAAGGTCGGTCACCTCGGCACGCTCGATCCGTTCGCGAGCGGGTTGCTGCCGCTCTGCATCGGCGAGGCGACGAAGATCGCACGCTACCTCCTGGTCGAGCGCAAGGCTTATCGCGGGACGATCCGCCTCGGCGTGGCCACCGATACCCTCGACCGGACCGGAGCGGTGACGGGGAACGGCGCCGTGCCGGCGCTCGAGCCCGCGCGGCTCGCGGCGACCGCCCGCCGCTTCTGCGGGCCGCAGCGGCAGGTGCCGCCGATGTACTCGGCGCTCAAGCGCGGGGGCGTCCGGCTCTACGAGCTCGCGCGGCGCGGCGTCGAGGTCGAGCGGGCGCCGCGGGCGATCGAGGTGTTCCGTCTCGAGCTGGAAGCCGCGCCGCCGGATCGGCTCGAGCTCGTGCTCGAGTGTTCGAAGGGGACCTACGTGCGCGTGTTGGCGGCCGAGATCGGCCGCGCGCTCGGCACGGTCGCGCATCTCGAACGGCTGCGGCGCACGGCGGTCGGGGCCTTCCGCGTCGAGGATGCAGTCTCTCTCGACACCCTCGTCGCCGGAGCGCCGCTGCCGCTCGTCTCGGTGCGTAGAGCCCTGACCGACCTCCCCGCCCACCCTGCCTCCGCCGGCGGCCTCGCGCGCCTGCGGCGAGGTCAGCAGGAAGCGCTGGCCGAGCTTCCGGCGCCCGGCGCGGCGGGCGAGACGGCGCTCGTCGTCGACGCGGCGGGGGAGGTGGCGGCCGTCGTCGAGGCCAGGGGGGAACGCCCGGCCTGGCGGCTCGTGCGGCTGCTCGCGCCGTCTTGACCGCGAGCTTTACAACGCGGGATCGACATGTTACACGAACGCGCTTAAAGCGAGAGAACGAACGAGATGGAGAGGGCGGGATGGCTGTAGCCGGGGAGCGCACGCGCGAGCTGGTGCAGAGCTACCAGCGGCACGGCACCGATACGGGATCGCCCGAGGTCCAGGTCGCGCTCCTGACGGACCGCATCGGCTATCTGACGGGGCACTTCAAGGTGCACCGTATGGATCACCACTCCCGTCGCGGGCTGCTCAAGCTCGTGGGTCGGCGTCGGCGCCTGCTGAACTACCTCAAGCAGCGCGACTTCCAGCGCTATCGGACCCTCATCGAGCGGCTCGGCATCCGCAAGTAGCACCTCACCTCCCTTCCCCCCCTTCTCCCCCGTCAACGTCTCGCCGGAGACTCACAACGCTGCGGTGACGCACCGCGGGGGGAGAACGCATGACACAATCGGCACACCGGATCCAAATCGAGTTCCACGGGCGTTCGCTGACGGTCGAGACCGGCCGGCTCGCGAAGCAGGCGGGGGGTGCCGCGCTCGTGCAGCTCGGGGAGACCGTGGTCCTGGTCACGGCCACCGCCAGCGCCGCGCCCCGCGAGGGCATCGACTTCTTTCCGCTCACCTGCGACTACGTCGAGAAGACCTTCGCCGCGGGCAAGATCCCGGGAGGCTTCTTCAAACGCGAGGGCCGACCGGCGGAGAAAGAGATTCTCACCTCGCGCCTCATCGACCGCCCGGTGCGGCCGCTGTTCCCGAAGGGCTTCAACTGCGAGACGCAGGTGATCGCCACGGTGCTCTCCCACGACCGGGAGAACGACCCGGACGTGATCGCGATGGTCGGCGCATCGACGGCGCTCACCCTCTCCGACATCCCCTGGGGGGGGCCCATGGCCGCCGTCCGCCTCGGCCGCGTCGGGGGGCGCTTCGTCATCAACCCGACCACGGGGCAGCTCGCCGAGAGCGACATGAACCTGGTGGTCGCGGGCACGCGGGATGCGATCGTGATGGTCGAGGGCGGGGCGAACATGGTCCCCGAGGACGTCCTCCTCGATGCGCTGTTCGCCGCGCACGCCGCGTTGCAGCCCCTGGTCGCGCTCCAGGAGGAGCTGCGCCGGCTCGCGGGCAAGCCCAAGCGGGTGGTTGCGGCGCCCGCGGTCAACGCGAGCCTCGAGGCGGCGGTGCGCGAGGCGGCGCTGCCGCGGCTGCGTGCGGCGCTGAGCAAGGCGGCCAAGCACGAGCGTTACGCGGCGCTCGACGCCGCGCGCGAGGAGGTGGCGGCGGCGACCGGTAGGGGCGATGCGGACCGCGTCAAGGAGGCCGCCGCGCTCTTCGATCGGATCAAGAAGCAGGTGGTGCGCCAGGCGATCGTCGAGGACGGCCGCCGCCTCGACGGCCGGGGGCTCACGGACGTCCGGCCGATCACCTGCGAGATCGACGTGCTACCCCGCACCCACGGCTCGGCCGTGTTCACGCGCGGCGAGACCCAGGCGCTGGTCGTGACCACGCTCGGCACCTCGTCGGACGAGCAGAAGATCGACGCGCTGATCGGCGAGCATTACAAGAAGTTCATGCTGCACTACAACTTCCCGCCGTTCAGCACGGGCGAGGTGAAGTTCCTGCGCTCGCCCGGCCGCCGCGAGATCGGTCACGGCGCGCTCGCCGAGCGTGCGCTGGCGCCGGTCCTGCCCGAGGAGGGGGCCTTCCCGTACACGATCCGCATCGTCTCGGAGGTCCTCGAGTCGAACGGGTCCTCCTCGATGGCGACCGTGTGCGGCAGCTCGCTCTCGCTCATGAACGCCGGCGTACCCATCCGGGCCGCCGTGGCCGGCGTCGCGATGGGGCTCATCAAGGAGGGCGACGCGGTGCGCGTGCTCTCCGACATCCTCGGTGACGAGGATCACCTCGGCGACATGGACTTCAAGGTCGCGGGCAGCGCCGAGGGGGTCACCGCGGTGCAGATGGACATCAAGATCGCGGGCGTCACCCGCCCGGTGATGCAGCAGGCGCTCGAGCAGGCGCGGGTCGCGCGGCTGCACATCCTCGGCATCATGAACGAGACGCTCGCCCGGCCGCGCGCGGAGCTGTCGGTCTACGCGCCGCGCATCGTGACCATCCACATCAAGCCCGACCGCATCCGCGACTTGATCGGCCCGGGCGGCAAGGTCATTCGGGCGATCACGGAGGAAACCGGCGTCAAGATCGACGTCGAGGACGACGGCACCGTGTACGTCGCGTCGGCGGACGGCGAGTCGATGCAGCGGGCGATCGATCGCATCCGCGGCGTGACGGCCGAGGCGGAGGTCGGCCGCGTCTACCGCGGCACCGTGCGCAAGGTGGTGGACTTCGGGGCGTTCGTCGAGATTTTACCCGGCACCGAAGGCCTCGTGCACATCTCCCAGCTCGCGCACGAGCGGGTGCGCAAGGTCACCGACGTCGTGAACGAGGGCGACGTCATCGACGTCAAGGTCCTGGAAGTCGACAAGTCGGGGAAGATCCGTCTCTCGCACAAGGAGACGCTCAAGAAGCCGCACGGCGAAGAGGCGCAGCGCTAGTCGCATGCGCAGCACGTGCCTCCCCAACGGGGTCCGGATCCTCTCGCAGGAGCTGCCCGACTTCGACTCGGTGACGGTCGGCATCTGGGTCGAGAACGGGTCGCGGTACGAGCGCCCCGAGCAGGCCGGCATCTCCCACTTCCTCGAGCACCTGTTCTTCAAGGGCACCGAGCGGCGGACCGCCGCGCAGATCGCCGAGGAGATCGACGCCGTGGGCGGCGTGCTCAACGCCTTCACCGGCAAGGAGTACACGTGCTACTACGCCAAGGTACTGCGTGAGCACCTGCCGTTGGCGCTCGATCTGCTCGCCGACCTCTTCACGCGCTCGCGCTTCGCCGAGGAGGAGATCGAGCGCGAGCGTAGCGTCATCATCCAGGAGATATCCCAGGCGGAGGACACGCCGGACGACTACGTCCACGAGCTCTTCAACCTCGCCTTCTGGTCCGGGCACCCGCTCTCGCGCCCGATCGCGGGGACGGCGGCGAGCGTGTCGCGCTTCACGCGCGCGGACTTCTTGGATTTCCTCGAGGTTCGCTACCGTCCGAACCGGGTGCTCATCTGCGGCGCGGGAAGCCTGCGCCACGAGCATCTCGCCGACGCGGCAGCCCGGCACTTCGGCGCGCTCAGCGGTACGGCGGACCTCGCCGACACGGGCTCGCCGGTGGCCCAGCCCGGCGTCGCCGTGCACGAGAAGCCCCTCGAGCAGGTGCACCTCTGCCTGGGCGCCCCGGGCATCGCGCAGGCGGATCCCGATCGCTACGCGGCGCATCTGCTCAACCTGGCGCTCGGGGGCGGTATGAGCTCACGGCTGTTCCAGGAGATCCGCGAGAAGCGCGGCAAGGCCTACACCGTCTACTCGTTCCTCTCCTCCTTCGTCGACGCGGGCTACGTCGGCGTCTACGTCGGGACCAGCGCGGCGTGGGTGCGGGAGGTGGTCGACGTCATCCGTGCGGAGATCGACCGGATCACGCGCGGGGGCCTCGAGCGCGCCGAGCTCGGGCGGACGAAGAACCAGATGAAGGGCAACCTGCTGCTGGCGCTCGAGACGAGCGACAGCCGGATGAGCCGGATCGCGAAGAACGAGATATACTTCGGCCGCGACGTGCCCGTGGACGAGGTGGCCGCGGCGATCGACGCCGTCACCAACGACGACGTCGTGCGCGTGGCCGAGCGGCTCTTCCGTCCGCGCGTGCTCGCGCTCACGGTGCTCGGCGATCTCAAGGGCGAGCGCCTCGACGGGGCGGTGCTCGGCGGGTGACGGACGGCGTGGTGTCGATCGCGGTGCGGCGGCTGCGGGCGCCCGGCGCGCTCGACCTGCCACGTTACATGAGCGCCGGAGCCGCCGGGCTCGACCTCTGCGCCGACGTCGAGGCGGAGCTGGTGCTGGCGCCCGGCGAGCGGCGGCTCGTGCCGACCGGCGTCGCGCTCGCGATCCCCCCCGGCTACGAGGGCCAGGTCCGCCCGCGTAGCGGGCTCGCGCGGCGCCACGGGCTCACGGTCCTCAACGCGCCGGGCACGATCGACTCCGACTACCGCGGCGAGGTGCAGGTGCTGCTCGTGAACCTCGGCGCTGAGCCCACCGTCGTCCGCCGCGGCGATCGCATCGCGCAGCTCGTGGTGGCGCCGGTGGTGACCGTGCGCGTCGAGGAGGTCGGCGAGCTGCCGCCGAGCGCGCGCGGGGACGGCGGCTTCGGCAGCACGGGTCGAGGAGGCCCGGCGTGATCGCGCGCTACACGCGGCCGGCGATGGGACGGCTCTGGTCGGAGGAGGCGGTGCTCGCGCGCTGGCTCGAGGTGGAGCTGGCGCTCGTCGACGTGCTCGCCGAGCGGGGCGAGGTGCCGGCCGAGGCGGCGCGCGCGCTGCGGGCGAAGGCGCGCGTGAATCCGGAGCGGGTGCGGGCCATCGAGGCCGAGGTCCGGCACGACGTGATCGCCTTCGTCTCGGCGGTGGCCGAGACCGTCGGCGACGAAGGCCGTTGGCTCCACCTCGGCCTCACCTCGAGCGACGTGCTCGACACGGCCTTCGCGCTGGGACTGTGCCAGGCGACGGACCTGCTGCTGGCGGAGCTCGATCGGCTGCGCGCGGCGGTGCGCGCGCAGGCGCTGCGCCATCGCCGAACGGCGATGATCGGGCGCACCCACGGCATCCACGCCGAGCCGATCACGTTCGGCCTCAAGTGCGCGGGCTGGTACGCCGAGCTCGGCCGCGACCGCCGGCGGCTCGTGGCGGCGCGCGCCGAGGTGGCGCACGCGAAGCTCTCGGGCGCGGTGGGGACGTTCGCCAACAACGCCCCGGCGGTCGAGGCGGCGGTGTGCGCGCGGCTCGGGCTCGTCCCGGAGCCGATCGCCACACAGGTCGTGCCCCGCGACCGTCACGCGGTCTTCTTCACGACGCTCGCCGTGCTGGGCGGCGGCTGCGAGCGCATCGCCACGGAGATCCGCCACCTCCAGCGCACCGAGGTCGGCGAGGCGTTCGAGCCGTTCGGCCGCGGGCAGAAGGGCTCCTCGGCCATGCCGCACAAGCGCAACCCGTGGATGGTCGAGAACGTCTGCGGCCTCACGCGCCTGCTCCGCGGCTACGCGGCGGCGGCGCTCGAGGACATTGCGCTCTGGCACGAGCGCGACATCAGCCATTCCTCGGTGGAGCGCGTGATCGGCCCGGATGCGACCATCGTCGCGGACTTCATGCTCGGGCGGCTGGCGGGCATCGTCGAAGGGCTCGAGGTGCGTGCCGACGCGATGGCGCAGAACCTCGCGCGGCTCGGCGGGGCGATCTTCTCGGAGCAGGTGCTGCTCGCGCTCGTGCGCAAAGGCGTGGCGCGCGACGACGCGTACCGCTGGATACAGCGCCACGCGCTCGCCGGAGGCGATCTCGCGGCGGCTCTCGCCGCCGATCCCGACGTGGGGCGGCACCTCGCGGGCGGCGAGCTGCGGGCGCTCTTTGACATGGAACACCACCTGCGGCATATCGACGACCTCTTCGCCCGCGCGCTCGACGAGGGAGACCACGGAACGTGAGGTACCTGGAGGACGGCGATGGAGCAGGGTGAGCTTCTGTACGAGGGGAAGGCCAAGCAGGTCTACCGCACTTCGGATGCGGACCTCCTGATCCAGCACTTCAAGGACGACGCGACCGCGTTCAACGCGCAGAAGCGGGGGACGATCGTCGACAAGGGTATCCTCAACAACCGCATGTCGGAGGTGCTGTTCCGCTTCCTCGAGGAGCAGGGCGTGGCCACGCACTTCGTGCGCCGGCTCTCGGAGCGCGACATGCTGATCCGGGCGTGCGACATCGTGAAGATCGAGGTCGTGGTCCGTAACATCGTCGCCGGCAGCCTCGCCAAGCGGCTCGGGCGCCCGGAGGGGGAGCGACTCTCCGAGCCGGTGCTCGAGCACTTCTACAAGGACGACGCACTCGGGGACCCGATGATCAACGACTGGCACATCCGGTACCTGAAGCTCGCCACCCCGGCCGAGCTGGCGAGCATCAACGAGACCGCGCTCAAAGTGAACGCGCTTTTGCGCGAGTTCCTCGACGCCCGCGACATCGTGCTCGTGGACATGAAGCTCGAGTTCGGGCGGCACCACGGCAAGATCCTGGTCGCCGACGAGATCTGCCCCGACACGTGTCGCTTCTGGGACAAGGCCACGGGCGAGAAGCTCGACAAGGACCGCTTCCGTCGGGACCTGGGTGGCGTGGAGGGTGCCTACCAGGAGGCCGCGCGCCGCATCTGCGGCTCGGCCGCCTGAAGCGGCATGGCAGGCCTGGTCGCGCGGGTCGTCGTCACCCCGAAGCGGGGCATCCTCGATCCGCAGGGCAAGGCCGTGCAGCAGGCGCTGCACACGCTCGGGTTCGGCGAGGTGGCCGATGTCCGGGTGGGGAAGTACGTCGAGCTGCGCCTTCGCGATCTCGCGCCGGCGGAGGCGGAGGCCCGGGTGCGCGCGATGTGCGAGCGCCTGCTCGCGAACGGCGTGATCGAGGACTTTCGCGTGGACGTGGCGGCGGAGCGAGCGTAGGCAATGCGCTGGGGCGTGGTGACCTTCCCGGGCTCCAACGACGACCGCGACGTGCTGCGCGTCGCGGAACGGGTGCTCGGGGACGAGGCGGTGCCGCTCTGGCACAAGGATACCGACCTGCGCGGGGTCGACTGCGTCGTGCTCCCGGGCGGCTTTGCGTACGGGGACTACCTGCGGTGCGGGGCCTTGGCGCGCTTCTCGCCGATCATGGAGGCGGTGCGGGCCCATGCGGCGGCCGGGGGGCTCGTGCTCGGGACGTGCAACGGCTTCCAGATCCTATGCGAGGCGGGCCTGCTGCCCGGCGCGCTGGTGCGCAACCGCTCGCTGCGCTTCGTCTGCGACGTCGTCACGGTGCGGGTCGAGCGCGCCGACACCCCGTTCACCTACGGATGCCGGGTGGGGGACCTGCTCGCGCTGCCGATCAAGCACGGCGAGGGCTGCTGGGTCGCCGACGAGGCCACGCTCGCGGCGCTCGAGGCGGCGGGGCAGGTGGTCTTCCGCTACACCGACCGCGCCGGGCGCGCGGTCGCCGAGGCGAACCCGAACGGCTCGATGGCGAACATCGCGGGCGTGTGCAATTCGGAGCGCAACGTCCTCGGCCTCATGCCGCATCCCGAGCACGCGGTCGAGCGGCTCGTCGGCGGGGAGGACGGCCTGCGGCTCTTCCGCTCGGTGCAGGCGTGGCTCGGGCGCGGCGCCGCGGGCGGCCGGCGCGAGCCGACGGTCGTGCCCGGCCCCTGATGGCCGCCGAGGTCACGGCGGCGCTCGCCGCCGAGCATGGGCTCACCGCCGAGGAGTACGGGAAGGTCCTCGCGCTGCTCGGTCGCGCGCCCACGTTCGAGGAGCTCGGCGTGTTCGCGGTCATGTGGTCCGAGCACTGCTCCTACAAGAGCTCGCGCGCCCTCCTGCGTCACCTGCCGACGAAAGGGGCGGCGGTGCTCCAGGGCCCGGGCGAGAACGCGGGCGCGGTCGACATCGGCGACGGGCTGGCGGCGGTGTTCAAGATCGAGAGCCACAACCACCCCTCCTACGTCGAGCCGTTCCAAGGGGCCGCCACCGGCGTGGGCGGCATCCTGCGGGACGTGTTCACCATGGGCGCGCGGCCGGTGGCGATCCTCGACGCGCTGCGCTTCGGGAGCCTCGACCATCCGCGCACGCCCTATCTGGTGAAGGGCGTGGTCGCCGGCATCGGCCACTACGGCAACTGCATCGGCGTCCCGACCGTCGGCGGGGACGTCTACTTCGACGCGGGCTACGACCACAACATCCTGGTGAACGCGTTCACGCTGGGCATCGCGCCGCGCGACCGGCTCTTCCACGCGCGCGCCGCCGGCGTCGGCAACCCGGTCATCTACGTGGGCTCGCGCACCGGCCGCGACGGCATCCACGGTGCGAGCCTGCTCGCCTCGGCGGCGCTCGACGCGTCCGAGGAGAAGCGGCCGGCCGTCCAGGTGGGGGATCCGTTCACGGAGAAGCTTCTGCTCGAGGCGTGCCTTGAGCTCATGCGCACTGACCACGTCGTCGCGATCCAGGACATGGGCGCGGCCGGCCTCACCAGCAGCGCGGTCGAGATGGCGGGCCGCGGAGGCGCCGGCATCGTGCTCGACCTCGACGCGGTGCCGGTGCGCGAAGAGGACATGACCCCCTACGAGTTGCTGCTCTCCGAGTCGCAGGAGCGGATGCTGCTGGTGGCGCGGGCGGGAAGCGAGGACGCGGTCGCGGCCATCTTCCGGCGCTGGGACCTGCAGGCAGTGGTGGTCGGGCGGGTCACCGACGACGGCATCTTCCGCGCACGCTGGCGCGGGCGGGAGGTGTGCGCGATCCCGGCGGCGGCGCTCACCGACGCCGCGCCGGTCTATCGCCGGCCCGGCGAGGAGCCGGTGGCGCGGCTCGAGGAGGCGCAGCGGCTCGAGCTGGCAGCCGTCCGCGAACCCTCGGACGCGGGTCAGGTGCTGCTCGCGCTGCTCGAGAGCCCGAACTGCTGCTCGCGCGAGTGGGTCTACCGGCAGTACGACCAGCTCGTCGGCGGCAACACGGTCGTGCGGCCCGGGGGGGACGCGGCGGTGATCCGCGTCGAGGGCACGCGGCGCGGACTCGCGCTCAGCGTCGACGGGAACTCCCGGTACACGCGCCTCGATCCGTACCTCGGCGCGGTGCTCGCCGTGGTCGAGGCGGCGCGCAATTGCGTGGCGGCGGGCGCGCGCCCGCTCGCGCTCAGCGACTGCCTCAACTACGGCAACCCCGAGAAGCCCGACGTCATGTGGGAGTTCCAGCAGGGCATCGCGGGCATCCGTGACGCCTGCCTCGCGCTCGGTCTCCCCGTCGTGAGCGGCAACGTGAGCTTCTACAACGAGACCGAGGGGCGGAGCATCCCGCCCACGCCGATGATCGCGATGGTGGGCCTCCTCGACGACGTCGAGTGTCACGTGACCCCCTGGTGGAAGGCGGAGGGCGACGCGGTCGTGCTGCTCGGGCGCACGCGCGAGGAGCTGGGGGGCAGCGAGTACCTGGCGGTGGTCCATGGGCTCGTGCGTGGCACGCCGCCGTGGATCGACCTCGAGGCGGAGAAGCGGCTGCATCGCGTCGTCCTCGAGGCGGTGGGCGAGCGGCTGCTGCGGTCGGCGCACGACGTCGCCGAGGGCGGGCTCGCCGTGGCGCTCGCCGAGGGCTGCTTCGGCGGGCCGCGGCTCGGCGTGCGGGTGACGCTCGAACGGGGCATGCGCACCGACGCGCTGCTGTTCGGCGAGAGCCAGTCGCGCATGCTGGTCTCCGTGCGCCGCCGGCACCTCGGGCGGCTGCGCGACCTCTGCCGGCGCGAGGACGTGCCCCTCGCGGTGCTCGGCGAGGTGCGGGGCGCCGGCATCGTGATCGCTGATCTGATCGATCTGCCGCTCGAGACCGCGCGCGAGCGCTGGCGACGCGTGCTCGAGCGACGGCTCGGGTAGGCGCGCCGCGGTATACACGGCGGACGGGCTCGGCTAGACTCGGCCGGAGGCGGCGATGGGCGACAAGTTCCACGAGGAGTGCGGGGTCGTCGCGGTCTACGGGCACCCCGAGGCCGCCACGCTCGCCTACCTCGGGCTCTACGCCCTCCAGCACCGCGGGCAGGAGTCGGCGGGGATCGTCGCCTCGAACGGCGAGGGCCTCATCTCCCACCGGGGCATGGGCCACGTCGCAGACATCTTCTCCCAGGACATCCTTTCGCGCCTCGAGGGCCGTCTGGCGATCGGGCACAACCGCTACTCGACGACCGGCTCGACCGTTCTCAAGAACTGCCAGCCGTTCGTCGTGCAGTGGGCGCGCGGCACGCTGGCCGTCGCGCACAACGGCAACCTGGTGAACGCCGAGTCGGTGCGCGCCGAGCTCGAGGCGCGCGGCTCGATCTTTCAGTCGACGTCGGACACGGAGGTCATCATCCACCTCATCGCGGCGTCGAGCGCCGACTCGCTCGTCGACCGCATCGTGGACGCGCTCGGGCGGCTGCGCGGGGCGTACTCGCTCGTCTTCCTCACCGAGGACCGCATCATCGCCGCCCGTGACCCCGCGGGCTTCCGTCCGCTGGCGATCGGTCGCGTCGGCGAGGCGATCGTCATCGCCTCGGAGACCTGCGCGCTCGACCTGGTCGACGCGACCTACGACCGCGAGGTGCTGCCCGGGGAGATCGTCGTGGTGAGCGAGCACGGGATCGAGTCGGTGCGTGCGCTGCCCGAGGCGCCGGCGCACCACTGCGTGTTCGAATACGTCTACTTCGCCCGGCCCGACAGCCAGGTGTTCGGGCGCAACGTGTACGCGGTCCGCAAGCAGCTCGGACGCCAGCTCGCCCGGGAGAACGGTGTGCCCGCCGACATCGTGATCCCGGTGCCGGACTCGGGTGTGCCGGCGGCCATCGGCTACGCCGAGGAGGCCGGGCTGCCGTTCGAGATGGGGCTCATCCGCAACCACTACGTCGGGCGCACGTTCATCGAGCCGTCGAGCTCGATCCGGCACTTCGGCGTGCGCGTGAAGCTCAACGCGCTGCGCGAGGTGCTCGGGGGCCGGCGCGTGGTCGTGGTCGACGACTCGATCGTGCGCGGCACCACCAGCCGCAAGCTCGTGCACCTGCTGCGCCAGGCGGGCGCCGTCGAGGTGCACATGCGGATCAGCTCGCCGCCCACGACCGGCCCGTGCTTCTACGGCATCGACACGCCGACGCGTGAGGAGCTGATCGCCTCGTCGCACGACGTCGAGGCGATCTGCCGCTACCTGGGCGCGGACTCGCTCGCCTATCTCAGCCTCGAGGGGCTTTTCGGCTTCGCCGGCGGGAGCCGCCGGGGCTTCTGCGACGCCTGCTTTACGGGCGATTATCCCGTGGCGCTCGACGAGGAGTCGCGGGGCCGCCAGCTGCACCTGTTCGAGGCCCGCGAGCGCTAGCCCGGGGGCCGCGGGGAGACGACGAGCGGCTGGCCGTCGGGGCCGCGGCGCACGACGGTGTCGTGGGCCCAGGCGGGGTCGGTGGCGGGGTGGTCGATCGTGTAGTGGAGGCCGCGGCTCTCGCGGCGGCTGCTGGCGCACTCGATGATCAGCTCGGCGACCGCCGCGATGTCGCGCAGCTCGGCCAGGTCGCTGGTCATGAGCACGTGCCAGTAGTATTGGCGGATCTCCTCGCGCAGGAGCTGGATGCGCTGCCGGGCTCGGGCGAGGCGCCGGTCGCTGCGCACGATGCCGACGTAGTTCCACATGAAGCGCCGGATCTCGTCCCAGTTGTGGGTCACGACCACCGACTCGTCGCTGTCGGTCGCGTCGCCGGGATCCCAGGCGCGCAGGGCCGGCGCGTGGCTCGCGTCGGCGGCGAGCTCCGCGACGGCGCGCTCGCCCGCGCGGTGGGCGAAGACGAGGGCCTCGAGGAGCGAGTTGGACGCGAGCCGGTTGGCGCCGTGGAGCCCCGTGCAGGCGACCTCGCCGCAGGCGTAGAGGCGGGGCAGCGCCGTGCGGCCGTGGAGGTCGGTGACGACGCCGCCGCAGGAGTAGTGCGCCGCCGGCACCACCGGCACGGGCCCGCGCGTGAGGTCGAAGCCGAACTCGAGGCAGCGGCGGGTCACGGTCGGGAAGCGACGGCGCACCCAGTCGGGGTCGCGATGGCTGATGTCGAGGTACACGCAGTCGAAGCCGTGGACCTTCATCTCGTTGTCGATCGCGCGCGCCACGACGTCGCGCGGGGCGAGCTCGGCGCGCGGGTCGTAGCGGCGCATGAAGGGCTCGCCGTCGGGCCGCCGCAGAATCGCCCCCTCGCCGCGCAGCGCCTCGGTGAGCAGGAAGGACTTGGCCTGCGGGTGGTAGAGGCAGGTGGGGTGGAACTGGAAGAACTCCATGTTCGCGATCGGCGCCCCCGCGCGGTAGGCGAGCGCGATGCCGTCGCCCGTGGCCACGTCGGGATTCGACGTGTAGAGATAGACCTTGCCCGCCCCCCCGGTGCAGAGAAACGTGGCGCGGGCGACGAAGCGGTGCACCCGCTGGGTGGCGCGGTCGAGGACGTAGGCGCCCCAGCAGGGCGCCGGCGACCGGTCGCGGTCGAGCAGCAGGTCGATCGCGAGGTGCCCCTCGTGGATGGTCACGGCGGGGGCCGCGCGCACCGCCTCGGTGAGCGCGCGGATGATCTCGTGCCCGGTGGCGTCGAGGGCGTGCAGAATGCGGCGATGGGAGTGGCCGCCCTCCTGGCCGAGGTCGTACTGCGGGTCCTCGGGATCGCCGCGCACGTCGAAGCTGGTCCCGAGCGCGATCAGGTCGCGCACGCGGTCCGGCCCTTCGCGCACCACGGTCTCCACGACGTCGCGGTGGCAGAGGCCCGCGCCGGCCGCGAGCGTGTCTGCGACATGGGACTCGACGCTGTCCTCCGGGCTCCACACCGAAGCGATGCCGCCCTGCGCGTACTGGCTCGAGCTCTCGGGAAGCCGATCCTTGGTGACCAGGACGACGCGGCCGGCGCGCGCGCAGCGCAGCGCGGCAACCAGCCCGGCGACTCCGCTGCCGATGACGAGGACGTCGCTCTCGACCGGCACGCGCGCCACCTTCCCGTGCCGGCCGCGGCGGGTCAAGGGACACCGGCGGGCGGCGGTGTTTGACCTTGTCCGGCCAATGCCCGTATCCTGTCCGCAGATGCGGCCGGCGGCGGTGGCGGGGCTCGTGGGCTGGGCGGCCCTGATGCTCGCCTGCGACGCGCGGGCGGACGTCTATCAGTATCACGACGCGCACGGCACGCTCATCTTTACCAACGCGCCCGCCGAGCGGTCGCACCTCGTGATCAAGGAGCCGCCGTTGCCGCCCGCGCCGCCGATCCTCGTAGTACGACCGCCGGGGCCGGTCGTCGGCGAGCACACGCCCTACGACGACCTCATCCGCCAGGTTGCCGCCCGCCACAATGTCGAGTATGCGCTGGTGAAGGCCATCATCAAGGCCGAGTCGGCGTTCGACAACTACGCGATCTCGCGGAAAGGCGCGCTCGGACTGATGCAGCTCATGCCGGAGACGGCGGCACTCCACCGTGTGCACGACGTCTTCCTGCCGCGCGACAACATCGAAGGCGGCTGCCGGCACCTGCGCATGCTGCTCGACCGGTACGGCGGCAACCTTCCGCTCGCTATCGCGGCCTACAACGCCGGCACGCAGCGGGTCGAGGAGGCGGGCGGCGTGCCGCCGATCGCCGAGACGCGCGAATACCTCGCGCGCGTGCTGCGGTACCGCGCGATGTACGCGCGAGAGGGCGCGCATGTCCTCGCGAGCAGCCGCTGAGGCCGTCGCCCGCGGCACGCACGTCGCTGCGCTCCCGAACCTGCTGAGCCTGCTGCGCATCGGGCTCGTCCCGGTGCTCGTGGCGCTGCTCGCCTCGCCGAGTCCGGTCGCCCGCGTCGTGGCCGCGGCCTGCTTCCTGCTCGCCTGCGTCACCGATTTCCTCGACGGCTGGCTCGCGCGCCGCCGCGGCATCACGACGGTGCTCGGGCAGTTCCTCGACCCGCTCGCGGACAAGATGATCGTGTCGTGCGTGCTGATCATGCTCGCCGCCGTCCCGGTCGGGCCGCGGGTGCCGGCGTGGATGGTGGTGGTGATCGTCGTGCGCGAGCTGGCCGTGACCGGGCTGCGCACGATCGCGTCCCGGGGCGGCATCCTCCTGCCCGCGCAGGAGCTCGGCAAGTACAAGATGATCTTCCAGATGTTCGCGCTCGAGGGGCTCATCCTGCGCGACCGCTATCCGCTGCCGGGCACGGGCCTGCAGGTCGACTTCCACGCCGCGGGGATGGTGCTGCTCTGGGTGGCGCTCGTCCTCGCGGTGTGGTCCGCGATCGACTATCACGTCCGGATCCTGCGCCAGGTGGATCTCGACTAAAAACCGCGTCCGGCTGCGGTCGAAGCGCCAGGGCGACCGGGGATATTAGGGCGGGGAGGCCCCCACCGGGCGGTTGCGAGCCTCGCCGGGCGTAATGAGCAGCTCCGCCATGCGCCGGCTGCCGCCCGTGCGAAAGGAGGCCACCAACGCGCGATCCCGCTCCACAAAGCGGACCCGCCGCCCGCGCAGCACGTTCGCCGGCACCGCGATCGCGTAGACGCCAGCCCAACCGGGGAACGTGTGGGGATCGAGTCGTATCCCCATCACGCTCGGCGAGGACGCGGGCACGTTGGGGAGGTCGACCTCGCTGCCACTGGGGCTTCGGTCGACGACGGAGTTGATCGTCGCGAGCGCGGACTCCACATACTGCCGAGCGGCCGGCCGCGCGTCGATTCGCCAGGGGCTGCGCGCGTAGCCGGAGATCGAGCCCGCCAGCCACGCCGCCAGGCAAGCCGCCCCCAACAGGCGCATCGACCGCCACCGTCGGAGGTGCGCGAGCGCCACGCAGAGCGCGCAGCTCGCCAGGGCCGGGGCGAGGTAATGATAGCGCCCCTGCTGCGCGGAGCGCACGGGAGCCATGCCGAACATGAGGGCGAGCTGCGCTCGTCCGACGGCGACCGACGCGTAGGCGGCGAGCGCGAGAAGCCCCAAGGCAAGGAGGCGCCGGCGCCCCCGCGCGTCGGCGGCCGTCGCTCCCGCGACGAGGACCGCGAAGTACGTGGCGACGGCCGCGCACGCCAGGGCACTCGGGTAGGTGAGAGGATGGAGGAAGCCGACCAGCGTGGTGCTCACGCCGTAGAGCGTCAGGTGCCAGAACATCGCGGAGATCGTTTCGGGGTGGCCCGCAAACAGGCTCTGCCTCGTGAACATCTCGTGCGCGTCCGGGGGCGTGAAGCACGCGGCGTAGAACCGCTGCAGGCCGACGTACGAGGCCCCCACGAGAACGGGGAAGGCGAGCAACCCGCGCCGCAGCGCCGGATCCCGGAACGCTGCCGGCAGCAGGAGGAACAGCACGAGCGGGAACACCGCCGCCTCGGCAAGACCGATGCCGAAGCAGGTCACCCCCGCGAGCATCAGGCCGCACCACCCCGCAACCATGGCACGCGACGGGAGCGGGCCGTCGTCCCGCCAGCGGGCGATTCGGTCGAGGACCGCGAGCACGATTGTCGTCAGGAGGACCTGACCGTAGACGGCGTACCAACCGAGGGCGCCCGCGTCGAGCGGCGACGCACCCCACAGGGTCGCGCCGAAGGCCGCCAGCAGTACGCTGGCAGTGAGCGTACGGACGAGACGGAAGACGAGCCACGTGTTGGCGAGGTGCGTGAGCAGCACGATCGCGAAGAACGCCGACGCGTGCAGCCCGAAGAGCTGGTAGGTGACGTCGAAGACGACGTTGCGCAAAAGCGGCACGTGTCCCGCGAACGGCTCGAAGACGAACCGGAAGAAGCCCCAGTCGACGATCTTCAACATGCACATGAAGTCGTCGGCCCAGAAATAGGTGTGCAGGATGCCCCGGTAGACCAGCGCCGTGAGCACCAGCGGTGCTGCGAGGCCCGCGACGCCGCTCCATCGCGCCAGGGCGATGCGCGCATGCTGCGCCCGCGTGAGCTCTAAGCCTTCGGCCAACGGAACCTGACCGGGAAGCGGACGAGACCACGAATGGGCCCCGAGTGCAACCGCTCGACCCCGGCCTCCAGCACGTCGTACGCGGGAAGCCGCGCGAGGAACGCCTCGAGCCCCACCCGGGCCTCGGTCTCGGCGAGCAGCGCGCCCAGGCACGCGTGGACGCCGTGCCCGAAGGCGAGGTGCGAATTTGGCCGGCGGTCGAGGACGAGCCGATCCGGCTCGGCGAAGTACCGCTCGTCGCGGTTCGCCGAGCCGAAGAGGAGGAGAACCTTCTCGCCCGGGTGCATGCAGCGGCCGTGCAGCTCCACGTCGTGCGCGACCGTGCGCGCGAGGCCCTGGACCGGCGCGTCGAACCGAAGGAACTCGTCGATCGCCGTCCGCAGCAATGCGGGGTTCCGCGCCAGGGCGACGCGGGCATCCGGGTGTCGGGCCAGTGCCAGGAGCGCGTTCCCAAGGAGGTTCGCCGTCGTCTCGTGACCGGCGATCAGGAGCAGGAAGCAGAAGCCGAGCAGCTCGTCCTCGGTGAGCGCGCGGCCGTCTACCTCCGCGGCCAGGAGCGCGCTCGCGAGATCGTCGCGCGGTGCGCGACGGCGCTCGGCGAGGAACACGCCGAAATAGCGGTAGAGCTCCATCGCCGCCCGCATCGCGCCTTGGCCGAGCTCCGTGGCCCCCAGCTCGGGGGTGTGGGCGCCGCGCACCAGATCGCCCGACCACGCCCGGAAGGCGGCACGATCCGCCGGCGGCACGCCGAGGAGCTCCGAGATGACGATCGCCGGCAGCGGCCAGGCGTACTCGTCGACCAGGTCCGCAATGTCGCGCGTGACCAAGCTGTCGAGCAACGCTTCGGCGATCGTCCGGATGCGGGGCTCGAGCTCCGCCACCCGCCGCGGCGTGAACGCCTTCGCCACGAGGTTGCGGAGCCCCGTATGCTGAGGCGGGTCCATCGTGATCATCATCGGCTTGAACTCGCGCCCCCGGGCGTCGATCGTGATCCCGCCCGCGGAGCTGAAGGTCGCCGGATCGCGCAGCGCTGCGAGCACGTCCTCGTACCGCGAGAGGACCCAGAACCGCAGGCGCTCGTTCCAGTATGCGGGGTGTTCGTCACGCAGCCTGCGGTAGGTGGGATACGGATCGTCGTGTAGCGTAGGATCGTAGGGATTGAAGTCCATCGCTGCCTCCCGTCATAACGTGAATGCCCTCGCCGGGACTAGCGGCCTCGCTCTGCCTGCATTTCCGAATTTCCGGAGCAACAGCCCCGCTGGAGACGCGCAAGCGGGAATGCGGTAGCGGGCGAAGACCTCAGCGCGCGAAGAACGGCGAGAAGAAGCCCGGCTCTGCCGTCGAACGGCGGCACCAAGCGTGCCGCCGCGGAACTCCTTTGCGAGTGGGGTGCGCACGCGGGGAGGGCGTGGAGCGGATCCTGCTTCGTCGAATCCCGGTGAGCCGGATGCGCCGACGCGCCGCAGTTGCTTGGCTCTGGCTTTTCGTCCTCGCCCGAGCGGGATCGGTCGGCGAGGCCCGGGCCCAGCCTTCAGAAGAGGCGATCGCCTTCGTCCACGAAGACAGCGGCTCGACGGATCCTCTCCGGCAGATATTCAACTTGCGCCTCATGGATGCTCGCGATCCCGGCCGCCAGCTCACGCTGACGAGGTTCGCCACCGCTCCGACGCTGGTCGAGAACCTCGCATGGTCACGGGACTTCCGCACCATCGCCTTCGCTTCGAACGTGGGCAACGGGCTCCGGAGCCTCGAGGAGGAGAGCATCTACGCGATCGACGTTGATGGGACCCATCTACGCCCGCTCACGGGATTCGGTCTCCTCGCCGACCTCCCGGGACCGACGGGTGGCGTTGTCGGCCGGATCGTCGCGCCGACCCTGCCGCTCGGCGATCACATCGCCACGCCGACGGTGACGGCGTGCGTGGTGAGCGCCCAGGGTGCGTCCGTGACCACCGCGTGTGATCGCGACGGCTCGTTCCGGCTCGACGGTGTGCCGGTCGGATCCGCGTGGCTGCGCGCCCAGGCCGATGTGGAGTACTTCGACCCTTCCCTGGGGGTTGGCCCCGGCTTGTCCTTCGGGTTCGCGCCCATCGAGGTGCACGCCGGGCAGGTGACCGACGCGCGTGACGTGTCGATCACGCCGGCGATCGCGAAGTCGATCTATCCGTCGTGGGCGCCGGGCGATGCACGGCTCCTGGCGAGCGATCGGGTGCGGTCGATGGTCCTGCGGCAGAACCCGGATACCGGCAGGATCGAATGGGTGCCGACGCGCGGCGGGACGCTCGTCGTGTGGGACCTCAGCGGCGCCGTGGGCCCGAGGCCGATCGTTCTCCCAGGACCGGCGGACGTGGCCGACCTCTCGGGTGGCGACTGGTCCCCCGTGGCCGATCGGATTGCCTGCGCGGCAAACGGGACGATCGGCGGGCGATCGGGGTCGTTCGTCCTGCTCGTCAATCCCGATGGCACGGCCCCGAACCTGGTCTACGCGTCTCCGCTCCCGCTCCTCGAACCGATCATCCGGGTTGTGCTCCAGGCCGTCTGGAGCCCGGACGGCCAGCAACTGGCGGTCGTCGAGAGCGCCACGGATGCGTACGACCCGACGCGCGGCCGCTCGGACATTCTCGTGATGAACGCCGACGGGTCCGCCGTGCATCCCGTCACGGCGAGCATCTGGGGCGAGTTTGCGGGCGGGCCGTCGTGGTCACCGGACGGCCAGACGCTTGCCTATCATGTGGCCATCATGCCCTCGCTCCTCACCATGATCATCGAGCGGAGCGACCTCTTCGCCGTGCGCAGGGACGGAAGCGGGGTGCTCCCGCTGAGCAGCGACGGGCGATCCTCGCAGCCCGCTTGGCGGAGCGGCGGTTTGCCGCCTATGACCACCACCACGACGACCACGCTGCCGTGCACGACCGCGCGCTGCACCATCGACGCGGGTCTCCACGGTCCCGAGTGCGGCGACGAAATCGTGCCGGCGGCGATCGGGAAGAAGCTCAATCAGGCGATGCGCTTGATCGAACGGGCCGCCGGTAGCCCCCGGAAGAAGGCGAAGCGCCTCTTCAAGCAGGCGAAGCGGCTTCTCAAACTCGCCGGGAAGGCCGCGGGGAAGGCGGCGAGGGGCAGGAAGCCGAAGCTCACCAAGGACTGCGCCGGCGCGATCCAGCGGGCGAGCAGCGTCGTCGGGAGCGGGCTCCCGACCTAGGCCCGAGTGTGCGGGTTCCCTGCCGATGCGGAATGCCATTGCGCAGCCTCACCGGCCGTCGTCCGGAGACCCGCAACCGCGTCGAGTTCTTCTTCCCGAGCCCGATCTACGACGGCTTCTACCGCCCGACGTACGCGCCCGGGCGCTCGCCGAGGTGGCGCGCGTGCCGGTAGACTGCACCCGTGTTGTGCAGCTCCCCGTCGGCCATCCGCGACGTGCGTACCACACGCGACGTGCGTACCCTTGCGGCCCCCGGACCGCGATGCTAAGTGACCGACTTCGCTCTACTGCGGGTGTAGCTCAGTTGGCTAGAGCGTGTGCTTGCCAAGCACAAGGTCGCCGGTTCGACCCCGGTCACCCGCTCTCGGTTGCGGGAAGGGCGCCCCGTCGGTCACAGACCTTCGCGCTGGAGGAACAGGCCCTTGTCGAGTCGGGCGAAGAACTCCTGGTAGCGCTTGGCGTCGGTGACCTCGGCCACGCGGAGCACCCGGCCGCGCACGTCGGTCAGCTCCTGCTCGAAGTGGATGCGGACGCGGACGCCGCTGCCGAACTCGCGAAGGACGCCTCGGTGGCGATCTTGTCGTAGATCCACGTCTCGCGATTGCGGCTGTCCCGGGTGACGATGTTCGGAGAGCCGAGGACGCTCGCGACGTCCGCCTGGGAGAGGCCGACCCGGATCTCCTTCTGGACGAGGCCCACGGTGAGGGCGCGGTCCTGGGTGGCGCCGAGCTGCCGGTAGTGCTGGGCGGCGCTCAGGCAGCCGGTGAGCGCCAGACAGGCGCCGAGCACGATTCCGATGGTTTTCACGCGATCCTCCTTCTCGACGGTGGCCGCCGCACCGCTCATGGCAAGCACGTTCTGCTCTTCAGCGCCGTCTGGCACGACTTGACCGGGGTCTGCCAGACCGCGCAACCGCGGCGGTCGACGGGTGTGCCCCTGGGCGTGAGGGGGCAGCAGTCGCAGCAGTCCCCCACGCCGTCACCGTCGGCGTCGGCCTGATCGGGATTCTCGATCGTGGGGCAGTTGTCGCAGGCGTCCCCCAGGCCGTCGCCGTCGGTGTCGGCCTGGTCGGGGTTGAAGATCTTGGGGCAGTTGTCGTTGCACCCGTCGCGGCTGCACGTCGGATCGTTCTTCCGCCGGCACGAGCAGGCGGCTGTGCCTCCCATGGTCGGGACGCCGTCACCGTCGGGATCGGCATGGCTGACCTGGCGCCGGCCGCAGGGGGCGTTCGCCGGGGCGCGTACCGCTGCACGCACTTCCTCGAGCGCCGCTTTGCTCGCGCCTTGATGGCGGAGGACGTGGAAGAACTGACGGCCACAGGCGACCCACGCCGCGTGGCTCCGGAAGCGAAAGGCGACGTCCCCCGCGAGCAGACCGGGGGCGTTGGCGTCGGCCGCGCAGGCGCAGGCCTGGAGCAGCGTGCACCCGTCGGCGTCCCACCTGAGATGGGGGTGGTGGGGGTCGGGGTCGTGTTGCACGACGGCATGCGGCCCCTCGGCCGTCGTGGAGCCCGCGCAGCAGTCCCAGGCGTTGAGCACCCCGTCATGATCCACGTCGCCTGCGTACGGCTGCGGATTGGGGACCAGCGGACAGGGGTCGCAGCGATCCGGCATGCCGTCACCGTCGGTGTCGGTCGTGTCGCCGGTCGGGTCATCCGGGCAGACGGGCTTCTTCTCGTACGCGCCGATGTCGCACGCCGCGGCGCGCGTCAGGAGGTCCTGCGGATCCCCGAACTCGGGCTGCGGGCGCGAGACGCCGCGCTGGTCGGTGGCTTCGCATGCGCCGTTGCCGCTCCCGGGCGTGAGCGGGTTGCCCCCCTCGAGGAGCGGGCTGTGGAGCGCGGGGGGCATGGTGTTCGTCTGGGGGTCGAGCGCGCCAAGCATCGGGTCCTTGCCGACGACGTCGTTGCCGGCGGGCGCGTACGCACACGTCGGCGCGGCGTGCTGCACGAGGTTGTGGTTCTGTGAGACGAGCGTGCCGCCTGCGCAGTCGTCGGGCGTGTTGCCCCCGATCACCGTGTTACTGAGCGCGACGGGCGCCGCCGGTGCCAGCCCCCCGCCCGAGGAGGTGGCGGTGTTGCCGGCGATCGTGACGTTGTTCAGCGTGGCGCCGCCCGACGTGGCGTCGACATCGAACCCGGCCCCGGTCGTTGCTTTGTTCCCGGCGATCGTCGTGTTGGCGAACGTCGCCGGGCTGCCGCCGTAGAGAGCCACGCCGCCTCCCTCGAAGTGCGCCGTGTTCTGGACAAACGCGGCGGCCGCGACCGTGAGGGACGCGTCCCCGAAGACGGCGATCCCCCCGCCGTTCTTCGCCTTGTTGCCCGTGACGACCGTGCCCCCCGTGAGCGTCGTCGCGCCCGTGGCGACGAAGAGGCCGCCGCCGACGTCGCCAGTGTTGTCGGCGACGGTGCTGGCGACGAGGCTCGTCGGACCGCTCGAGGCGTAGAGCCCGCCGCCGTTGCCCGCGGCCACGTTGCCTTGGACGACGGTGTCGGTGAGCGTCATGGCTCCGTAGAGAGCGCCCCCTTGGCCCGCCTGGTTTTTCTGCACGACGCAGTGGTCGAGCACGGCCTCGCCACAGACGGCCCCGCCTGCCTGGTAGCACGGTGCCCCGATGGGCTCGTTCTCCGCATCGGCGTTGCCGTTCTGCAGCGTGACGTTCCGCAAGGTGAGCGTCGCCGGGGGGAGCACCTGGAAGATGCGCGCCGCGCCGTTCCCGTCGATGATCGCCCCGGGACCGCCGTCGATCGTGAGGTCGGCGGTCACGTCCAGGTCGCCGGTGGCGGCGGCGTCCTCGTTCGGTCCCGGGATGGTGAGGACGTACGTGTCCGGGAGGAGAACGATCGTGTACTGGCCGGGATGGGCATTCGCCTCCTGGACTGCCGCGCGCAGCGTGCAGAACCGCGTCGGCATGGTGCAGCAGGGGCCACCGGGTGAGCCGCACGCGTCGGCCCCATCGGTGGCGGTGTTCACCGTCAGGGGCAGCGAAGCGGCGGCTGTTCGCTTCGACCAAGGTGATCCGCCCAGCGCGAGCAGGATCGCGAGCCCCAGGCCGACCGTCCAACCCCCGCAGTCATGCACGCCGGGCTGGCGCACGCGCTTCCTCTCAAGCTTGCGGCCCACCTGACGGTGGTGATCTGGCATGCCTGGAAGAGCGATGTCAATAGATGGAGGGGGACGCTGGCCGCGGCGGGCGCGACAAATGCGAGCGCCGCGGGTCGGTGGCGCGCGCGTCAGGGCAGGTGCGGCGTCGCCAGGGGAATGGTTCTCGGCCGGCGCGCCGCCACGCGCAGACCCAGCGCGGCCACGAACGCGAGCGTCATCGCGGCATGGAAGACCGACGTGGTCGCCGGGCCGGCGTAGGTGGCGGTGAAGATCAGCCAGAGGTAGTGGACGCCGATCGTGTGCAGGAGGTGCCACGCGCGGCCGAGCAGGTGGACGCTCGCGTCGTTGGACGTGGCCGCGAGCAGCGCCACGGCCACGAAGCCGATCCCGCCACCCACCACGGTCAGGGGCCGCAGGTTCGCTTCGAACGCGGGCACCCAGCGCACCAGGGCGACGATCGCGAGCAGATGGCTCAGGTGCGAGACGGCGAAGGAGAGGCCGAGGTAGCGCCGATTCGCCCGCAGCCACGCGGTGACGGGACCCGGGCGGAGCCGGGCGAGCGCCGAGGCCGTGAACGTGAGCAGAAACAGCACGGCCGACGTGAAGGCGGTCACCCGGACGGTGGCGCGCAGCTCCTCGACGCCGGGCGTGCGCACGGCGAGGATCGCCCCGCAGAGGCCGGCGACGATCACCGCCGTTACCCCGACGATCGGCGGTCCGCCGAAGCTCCGCGCCGGAGGTCGCATCGGCGCGCATCGTAGCCCGCGGGGCCGCGGCCGCGCCAGGTCGGCCGCGTCGTAGGCGTGCAGCTCCACGAACTGGCCGAGTCAAGAAAAATCGCTACGGCCAGCGGAGATCTCTTGGCCTTCATCCGCGACTTCGCTAGAAGCAGTCTCCATGGCTGAGCGGACGAGACGGCGGAAGACGAAGGCTGCGGGGGCGCGGAAGGCGGGCAAGCGGGCCCGGGCCGTGCGCGGCAAGACGCGGAAGGCGAAGGTGGCCAAGAAGAAGGCTGCGCCGCGGAAGGTCGCGAGGAAGCGGCCGGGAGCGGCGAAGGGGCGGGCGCGTCGCGCCGTCGCGAAGCGTCCCCGGCCGGCGACCGTGCCGCCTCTCGCGGAGAGCCCGGCGCCGGCCGCCGAGCCCGCGCAGCCCGGGATGGACGTTCCCGGCGCGGGAGGCGGGTTCGGCGGTCCTCCGGTGGACGACGGCAGCGGGTATTAGGCTGCGCGTCCCCGGAAGGGGGCTGCACCCACAAGGGTGGTCCGAGCCTTGCAAGTAGCCGATCGCCATGACGGTTCGTGGGATTCCCGGGATCATCGCGGTCGGCCTTGGCATTGTCCTCGGCACCTGCTCGGCTCGCGCCCAGACAACCGACCAGGCGTCGGCGGAGGCGCTCGGTGAGACGCTGCGCTCGCTGCAGGAGCGAGCCACGCCGGCGCGCCCGGGAAGCGCGGCGCCCATACCCGACCTCGACCCGCGCATCGGGGCGTTGGCGGACTCGCCCGAGCTGACGCGCGAGCTGTACGACCTCGCGGGCGAGATCCTGACCGAGCTGAGCGACCGAACCGGCGGCGACCCCGAGAAGATGCGCCAGGCGGTGGCGCGGGGACGGGCTGACCCCGCGGCGTTCGCCGCCTCGCTGAGCCCGGCGGCGCAGGAGCGGCTACGGGCGCTCGCGCGCAAGCTCTCCACGGAATCGCCCTAGGGAGCGTGGTGTCGCTCGCGCCGATCGGCTAGGCTCGGGCCCCGATGGCCGAACGGATGGGAGTGCGACGCGGGGGCATCGCAGCGCTGGTCCTCGTCGTATCGCTCGTGGGTCACGCGCGCGCTGCGCGTGCCGCCGAGGACTGGAACGACGCCCAGATCGCCTGGCGGCCCTACGCGGACGGGCTTGCGCTCGCCAAGAAGGAGAGGAAGCCGATCTGCCTCGTCTTTTTCACCGAGTGGTGCCCGCACTGCCAGCACTACAGCGGCGTGTTCCACGACCCCAAGGTCGTCGCGGAGTCGAAGCAGTTCGTGATGATCCGCCTCGACAAGGACAAGAACGCCGAGCTGAGCAAACAGTACGCCCCCGACGGCGAGTACATCCCGCGCACGCTGTTCCTGTCCTCCGCCGGAGTCGTCGCGGCGGAGATCCACGCGCCGCGCGAGCGGTACCTCTACTTCTACGACGAGCAGAATCCCGCCAGCCTGCTGGCAGGCATGGCGCAGGCGGCGAAAGCGCTGCGCTGAGCCCTCTAGAGACCGAGCAGGCGACGGAGCGGCCGTCGCTCGGCGGGTTCCCAGCCCTGGGGGCCGAGGACTTCGAGGCGACGGCGCCCGTCGTCGAGCTCGACCAGGCGCAGCCAATCGCCGCCGCGCTGCACCGGGCCGTCCACGACGCGCGGCCCCCGGCTGCGCGTGGCTGCGCCGAGGGGCCGGCGGCGGCGCGCCCCTTCCTGCCGCCGCGCGAGCGCGCCGAGAACGGCACCGCCCACGGCGCTCAGGAGGATCGCGACGCCGAGCGCCCAGGGCAGATAGCTGGACAGGACCGTGACGTCGCTTTCCTCCACGTTGCCCGTCGGCTCACACAATCCCCGGGGTCTCGTCAAGACGAAAGCGGCGACGGCGGCGCTCTTTTTGGGAGCACACCGCCGTGTGGTAAGCGGCCCGACATGGATCTCCGGGCGCCGTCGCGCCGGTCACCGAGGCGAGCCGCGGCGTCGGCCGCCCTCGAGCCGCCGGGGGCCGTGGACGACGCCATGGGCGAGGTGGAGGGCGGGGGCCGGCGCGGCTCGTGGCGCCGATCGATCGCCGTCAACAGCATCCGCATCGACGTGCTGGGGATCACGGATCTCTGCGGCCAGCACGGCGTCGCGACGAGCCGGGTGCGGCTCTAAGCGGTGCTCGCGCGACAGGCGGGCATCCTCGTGCCGCTGTTCGCGCTCCGCAGCGCGCGCGGCTGGGGCATCGGCGAGATCGGCGACCTGGGCGCCTTGTGCGGGTGGTTGGCGGCGGCCGGCCATCACCGCCTCCAGCTCCTCCCGCTGTTCGAGATGGCCCCCGGAGAGCGGAGCCCGTACGGCGCGATCACCGGCTTCGCGCTCGATCCGATCTACCTGTCGCTCGCCGACGTGGAGGACTTCGCCGCCACGGGCGGCGAGGCGGCGCTCGCGGCCGACGACCGCGCCCAGCTCGCCGCGCTGCGGACCGGCGCGGGCATCGACTACGACGCCGTCCGCGCGCTCAAGCGGCGTGCGCTCGAGCGATGCTTCGCCCACTTCGTCGCCGCCGAGTGGCGGGCGGGCACGGCGCGCGCGGATGCGCTGCGGGCGTACCGCGCGGCCGAAGCGGGATGGATCCGGGACTGGGTGCTCTATCGCGCGCTCAAGGAGCAGCGCAACGAGGAACCGTGGACGGCCTGGGAGCCGGCGCTCCGGGACCGCGAGCCTGCGGCGCTCGATCGCGCGCGCCGCGGGCTCGCCGAGCGGCGCCTCTTCCACTGCTACGTCCAGTGGCTGGCGGCCGCGCAGTGGGCGGCGGCCCGGCGCGCGGCGGCCGCGGCGGCCGTCGCGCTCGACGGCGACCTCGCCTTCATGGTCTCCGCCGACAGCGCCGACGTCTGGGCACGCCAGCACGAGTTCCGCCGCGACGCCACCCTCGGGGCGCCGCCCGATGCGTTCAACGCCGGCGGCCAGGACTGGGGGCTGCCCGTGCACCGCTGGGAGGTCATGGCGCACGGGGGCTTCGCGTGGCTGCGCCGGCGCGTCGGGCGGGCGGCGGCGCTCTTCGACGCCTGTCGGCTCGATCACGTCGTGGGGTACTACCGCATGTTCGTCCGCCCCGCCGCGGCCGATCCGGCCTTCGAGCCGGCGGCGGAGGACGCGCAGCGGGCGCTCGGCGAACGCCTGCTCGGCGTCGTGCGTGCCGCCGCGGGGCCGATGGCGATCACGGCCGAGGACCTCGGTGCGGTGCCCGCGTTCGTGCGCGACTCGCTTGCCCGCCTGGGCGTGCCCGGGTATCGCGTGCTCCGCTGGGAGGAGGACGCGGGCGTGTTCCGCGACCCGCGCGAGTACCCCGAGCTGTCGGTGGCGACGACGGGCACGCACGACACGTCGACGCTCGCCACGTGGTGGAGCGACGAGCTCGACCACGCCGGGCGCCGGGCGCTCGCGGCCGTCCCGGGGTTCGCGGCCCTCGCGGGCGCGACGGCCTTCACGCCCGAGGTGCACGAGACGCTGCTCGATGGGCTCTACGCGGCGGGCTCGCGGCTCGTGCTCCTGCCGGTCCAAGACGCCTACGGCGGACGCGAGCGCATCAACACCCCGGCGACGGTGGGGCCGGCGAACTGGGGCTACCGGCTTCCGTGGACGCTCGAGGAGCTGACGGGCGCGCCCGGGCGCGAGCTGGCCGCGCGCCTGCGCGCGCTGGCGACACGCCACGGGCGCGCCTAATTACCCGGGAGGCGGCGGATCGCCTCGGCGACCAGCCGTGCCGTCTTTGCCGCGCCGTAGGCGGTCCAGTGCACCCGAAACAGGCGCGCGCGGTCCAAAGGCGGCAGCGCCCCGTAGGCCTCGCGGAGATCGAGAAAGGGCGTATCCGTCCCGGCGGCCCAGTGCGCGAGCAGCCGCTCGGCACGCGTCGGGGCGGGTCCGGTTCCCCGCGGGATATAGACGAGGAGGAGCCGGGCCCCGTGATCGTGGATCCCACGTCGCATGGCGTCGAGGATCGCGAGCGTCACGGCGCCGGCACGCGTCCGCCCGATGTCGACGAAGGGAAGCGCGGATGCGACGGCGTCGGGCAGCCACGCGAGCGCAGAGAGGAGGTAGACCCGGGGCAGGTGCGGTGGCCGGCCGAGCAGCTCCGCGGGCGGCGGGACGGGCACGCCGCGCAGGACGAGCCGCCCGTCGACGAGGTCGAAGTACGGCTTCGCGTAGTCGCGGAAGCTGAGCGCGTTGCGCCGGAGGTCATCCTCGAACACCCCGACGACGACGAGATCGGCGCGATACGAGAAGCCGAGGCGCTGGAGCCGCAGCCACTGCTGGTCGGTGCCGTAGCCGTGCACGCCGAGGTTGAGCACCTCCCAGCGATCGGGACCGGGCGCGTTCAGCTCGGCTTCCAGCCGCGCGGGCATCGTGTCCTCGTCGCGAAGGCCCTCGCCGAAGACGAACGAGTCGCCGACGCAGAGCGCGCGCCGGAGGCCGGGCGGCGGGTCCGCGGCGTACTCCCGGCGTCCACGGATGCCGGCCGAATTCGAGCAGATCGTCGGCGTCCGCAGGTCGGCCTTCGGCTCCCAGCCGAGCTCGGGCGAGTAGGCATCGATGGCGTCTGCGGCGCGGCCCGGCTGTCCCCCGGCGTGGCGCGCGCGCCACCCGATCTCCCGCCGCAGGCTGGGCGACAGCGACGTCGCCGGGAAGAGCCGCAGCAGCAGCTCGAGCAGGCAGACGGCGACGATCAGGCCCGCGGCGAGAGCAAGCAGCGCGGCGCGAAGCGGCGACGCGCGCATGTCCTGCTCGACCTGCGGCACGAGGGTGTCTAGTGCGCGCAGGGGCGAGCGGTCAACGCGGCCGGCGGTTGCGTGGCGGCAGGTCGGTTGCTTCTTCGCGCGGCGGCCACGACCGCGGGCCGCGCGCGCCACGTGCCGCCGTCACCGGCGTGACGACACGCCCGAAAGTGAACGCTTCTCGCGCGCGGACCGCACGGCGGCCGCCACGCCGCGCCCGACCGGCCGGTTTGGCACGAGGCTTGGAGGATCCGTGCGAATGCAGGCAGGCCGGGACACCGCCCGCTTCGGTCGCCGCGCGCTGTGGGAGCGGCGGCTCTGGGCCGACCTCGGGCTGATCGCCCTCGTGCTCGCCGTAGCCGGCGCGCTCTACGTGCGCGCGACCGAGCGGCGGCTCATCGACAGCACGGGCGAGAGCCTGGCGATGACGGCCGGCAGCATCGCCAGCGAGCTCGATACGGTGCTCGTCGACGCGGTACGCGACGCGCAGATGCTCGCCGGCACGGTGGCGTTCCAGGAGGGTGACCCCGCGGCGATGACCGCCGCGCTCGCGGCGACGGTCGAGGCCCGGCCCGCCTACGCGTGGCTTGCGGCGACCGACGCGAAGGGAGAGATCGTGGCCACCACCCGCGCCGGCCTGGTCGGGCACGAAGCGGATGCCGCCCCGTGGTTCGGCGCGGTGCGCGAGGGGCGGCGGCTCGACGTGCGCGACGAGTCCACCGGCAGCGGCGCGGAGGGCCCGTCGATTGCGTTCACGGCGCCGATCGAGGATGGACGCGGGCGCTTCCGCGGCGCGGTGACCGGGCGCATCGGCCTCGCCGCGCTGGCGGGCGTGTTCGACCGCAAGATCCAGCTCCTCGAGAAGCAGCGCGAGGCGGGCATCGAGTGGCAGCTCCTGGCGCCCGGCGGGGCGATCCTCGCCGAGCACCGCCGCCCCGAGAGCCGGCTCGACCTCGATGGGCTCGGTGTGCCGGCGGCGCTGCTTGGTGCCGCCGCGCGGCCGGGCTGGGTGGAAGAGCGGGAGCGCGGCCACCGCGTCGCGGCGCTTACCGGCTACGCGCAGGCGGGAGGCTACGGCGGCGCCGAGGGACTCGACTGGCGCGTGCTCGTGCGCATGGACCGCGACGACGTGATCGCCCCGATCCGCCGCTCGGCGTGGCTCCTGCTCGCGCTGCTCGCGACCCTCGTCCTGCCGCTGGTCGGCCTGCTGCGCTGGATCTTCGTACAGCGGGGGCGGGCCGTGCAGGCGCTGTGGGAGTCCCACGCCGCGCTCGAGCGGCGGGTCCAGGAGCGCACGGCTGAGCTGCGGCACGCCAACGAGGCGCTGCAGGTCGAGGTGCGCGAGCGCGAGCGCGCGCATCACGCCGCCCTGGAGGCGGCGCGCGCGAAGTCGGCATTCCTCGCGAACATGAGCCACGAGATCCGCACACCCATGACCGCGATCCTCGGCTATGCCGAGCTGCTCTCCGACCCCGAGGCATCGGCCCACGACCGCGAGGCATACGTCGAGACCATCCGGCTCAACGGCGAGCACCTCCTGCGGCTGGTGAACGACATCCTCGACCTGTCGCGCATCGAGGCGGGCCGGCTTCCGGTCGAGCGCGTCGACTGCTCGCCGGCGCAGCTCGTCGCCGAGGTCGTCTCGTCGATGCGGGTCCGGGCCGACAGCAAGAAGCTGCGACTCCAGCTCGGCTACGCGGGACCGATTCCCGAGCGCATCCAGGCCGATCCGACACGCCTGCGGCAGATCCTCATGAACCTCGTCGGCAACGCGATCAAGTTCACGGAGCAGGGCGGGGTGCAGGTGACCGTGAGCCTCGCGCCGGCGGCGGACGGAATGCGCGCGACGCTGTGCTTCGCGGTGGCCGACACGGGCATCGGGATCACGCCCGAGCAGCGGGAGCGGCTCTTCGTGCCCTTCGGTCAGGCGGACCCGTCGACCACGCGACGGTTCGGCGGCTCCGGCCTGGGTCTCGTGATCTCGAAGCGGCTCGCCAACATGCTGGGCGGCGACATCGCGGTGGAGAGCACGCCCGGGGCGGGCAGCACCTTCACGCTCGGCATCGACGTCGGCTCGCTCGAGGGGGTGCGGCTCGTCCGTCCGGTCGAGCGGGCGGTGCGTGCGCCGGCGCGGCGCGCGGCGTGGGGCGAGGAGGCGCCCCTCGGCGGTCGCATTCTGCTCGCCGAGGATGCGCCCGACAACCGCCGGCTGCTGGCTCTCTACCTCAAGCGGGCCGGAGCGATGGTCGAGACCGCCGAGAACGGTCTCGCGGTCTGCGAGCTGGCGCTCGGCGCCGCCGCCGCCGGCGTCCCTTTCGACGTGATCCTGATGGACATGCAGATGCCCGAGCTCGACGGCTACGATGCCACCGCCCGCCTCCGCCAGGCGGGCTACCGCGGCACGATCATCGCGCTCACCGCGCACGCGATGGACGGCGACCGCACCCGCTGCCTGGCGGCGGGCTGCGACGACTACGTTGCCAAACCGGTCGATCGCCTGACGCTGATCGAGGCGATCCGCCGCCGCCTCCCGGCGGGAGGCTCACCGGCGCAGCGGGCGTCGCATCCCTTCGTGGGCGACCCCGAGATGGAGCGCCTGCTCGAGGCTTTCGTGGCCGCGCTCCCGCGGCGGACGGCGGTGATGGAGCAGAGCCTCGCGGCAGGCGACCTCGACGGGCTGCTCGTGGCCGCCCACCAGCTCAAGGGGACGGCGGGCGGCTACGGGTTCCCGCGGCTGTCGGAGGCCGCGGCGGCGCTCGAGGCGGCGGTGCGGGCGCGCGAGGAGGTCCCGGTTCTGCGCGAGCGGACCGACGCGGTGGTTGCGCTCTGTCGCGCGATCGGCGCGGACCTCGGCGCCGGCCTCGCAACGGTGGGGGCGGTGGAGCAGCGGGCATGAACGGGCGCGTGATGATCGTCGACGACGACGCGGAGCTGTGCCGGTTGCTCGCGACTGGGCTCACCCGTCGCGGCTTCGAGGCGTCGTGGCAGACCTCCGCCACGGCCGCGCTCGGCGCGCTCGAGACCTCCGAGGTCGACGCCGTCGTCGCCGACGTGAGCATGCCGGAGGTGAACGGCCTCGAGCTCTGCGAGCGCATCGCCGCCAACCGCCCGCACGTGCCGGTGACGCTGCTCACCGGCTTCGGCAACCTCGACGTGGCCGTCGCCGCCATCCGAGCCGGCGCCTACGACCTCCTGCTGAAGCCGCCGGACCTCGACGTGGTCGCGGCCGCCCTCGAGCGCGCGGTGCGGCACGGGCGGGTGAGCCACGTGATCAAGCAGCTCCCGTGGACGGTCGCGGAGGACGACGGTCGCACGGAGATCATCGGCACGAGCCTGCCGATGCGCAAGCTCTTCGACCTCGTCGCCCAGGTGGTCGACAGCCATGCGGCGGTGCTCGTGAGCGGCGAGAGCGGCACCGGCAAGGAGCTGGTCGCGCGCGCGCTGCACCGGCGGGGGAAGCGAGCGGAGGGCCCGTTCGTGGCGGTGAACTGCGCGGCGGTTCCCGAGGCGCTGCTCGAGAGCGAGCTCTTCGGCCACGTGCGCGGGGCCTTCACGGATGCGCGCGCGGATCGCCTGGGGCTCTTTGCGCGCGCCAACGCCGGCACGCTCTTCCTCGACGAGATCGCCGACCTGCCGCTCGCGCTCCAGCCGAAGCTGCTGCGGGTGCTCCAGGAGCGCGCCGTGCGCCCCGTCGGCGGCGACGTCGAGCAGCCGTGCGACGTGCGCGTGGTGGCGGCGACCAACCACGATCTCGAGGCCGCGGTGGCGGCCGGGCGGTTTCGCGAGGACCTCTACTTTCGCATCAACGTGATCCGCATCGAGGTGCCGCCGCTGCGCGCGCGGGGCGACGACATCCTGCTGCTCGCGCAGCACTTCCTGCGCCGCAGCGCCGCGCAGGCGGGCAAGCCCGTCCGCGGCCTTTCCCCGGCGGCAGCCGAGCGGCTGGTGACCTACCCCTGGCCGGGCAACGTACGCGAGCTCGAGAACTGCATCGAGCGGGCCGTCATCCTCGCTCGCCACGAGGAGATCGTCGTGGACGATCTGCCCGAGCGCATCCAGAAGGCGCTCTGGCCGCCGCTGGCGCTGCCGACGAGCGAGCCCGTGCTGGCGCTCGCAGAGGTGGAGCGGCGGCACATTCTGCGCGTCCTCGATGCCGTCAACGGCAACCGCACCCGGGCGGCGACATTGCTCGGCCTGCACCGGCGGACGCTCTCCCGCAAGCTGCATGCGTATCGGCATGCGGATCCGGTGGGACGAACGGCCGCCTGCGGCACGACGCCGCGGGCGGCGGCGCGGCGCTGAGAGGTCGGCGGGAGATGCCCCGGCTTCCAGGCGCCCGCGGCGGGATGCCGCGCCCCTCGGCGAGCGCCGGCACGGATCCCCGAGCAAACCGCGGTGGTACGGAGCGTGCAGCTCCGCCTCCGGCGAGCGATCGCATGCACGCTCCGCAGGCCATCCGGGACGATCCCCTGTACGAGCCGCTCCTGCGGCCGCGCGCCGCCGCCGAGCGCCGGCGCGTGCTGCTGGCGGAGGACGATCTCGACATGCTGCGCCTGCTCGCTCGCGTGCTCGAACGCGAGGGCTACGACGTCGTCACCGCGGAGGACGGCATCGGCCTGCTCGATCGGCTCGAGGCGACCACGTGGGCGGATCCGGCGCAGCACTTCGATGCGGTCGTCGCCGACATCAACATCCCCGGCCTGAGCGCCCTCGATATCCTGGCCGGGCTGGGGAGCGCCGGCGCGGCGACGCCGGTCGTGCTGATCACGGCCTCCGGCGACGAGGCGACGCGCGCGGAGGCCCGACAGCTCGGCGCGCTGGCGGTCCTGGACAAGCCGCTCGTGCTCGACGAGCTGCGCCGCGTGGTGCGGCGAGCCGTGGGCCGGTGACGGTCATGGTGCCGCCGGCGCCGCGGACGGGCGGTCCCGCGAGCGCGCCGCCCCCGCGCATCCTCGTGGCCGACGACGACGCCGACCTGCGCGGCGCCGTCTCGCTGCGCCTGCGGCGCGCCGGTTACGACGTCGAGGAGGTGGGGGACGGCGTCGGAGTCATCGACCGGGTGGTCGGCGATGCGGCGGCGGGTCCGCACGACCTGATCCTCCTCGACGTCGACCTGCCCGGGCTCACCGGACTCGACGTCGTCGCGGCGCTGCGCTGCGCGCGCTGGACGACGCCGGTGATCCTCATGACCGGGCTGCCGCAGGAAGCGGTGCACCCGGAGGCCGAGGACCTCGGGGTGAGCGACGTGCTCGCCAAGCCGCTGCGCTGGGAGGCCTTGCAGGCGGCGGTGCGGACGGTGGTCGGCGATCCCCTCGGCGCCGGCTGAGCTACTTCGCGGCGTTGGTCTTCCAGACGCTCGGGCGCAGCGTCGTCGTCGACACGCCCGAGGGCGTCGGCGTGACCGCGGCCGGCGCGCTCGCGCTCGTGTCCGCCGGGCCGACCGGCGTCGGCGGCCCGGAGCCCACGCGAACGGTGGTGACCGGCGGCTCGTACTCGTAGGTCGGCCGGGAGCGCGTGCACCCCACGGCGAGCGCCACCGCCAAGAGCGCTCCGATCCGAGCTGCCCTCATCGTCCTCCTCCTCCCCTGGAGACGCGCGGTCGCTCGGCCCACGAGCGACCACCGCGCGCCCATTCGGGGCCGCGGCCCCAGTCGGCGCGCGTGCGCTTCCCGGGATGCCCCGGGTCGTGGAGCCGGCACCGCTCGGCGTACGCCCGCATCGCGGCGTCGCGCTCGCTGGTCGAATAGAAGTCCTCCTCGCGCTTCCAGCGTCCGTCGCCTGCGTACTCGAGGATGGTGATGCCGGGAAAGTCGAACGCGCCCTCGCCCCCCGGGTCGTCGCGACGGTTGTGCAAGTAGACGATCGCGCGGCCGTGGTCGGGATCGACCACGTGCCACTCGTAGACCGTGTAGATCTCCGGATAGCGCTCCATGATCGGCACGATCCAGCGGCGGACGGCCTCGCGGCCGAGCATGGTACCGTACATGTGCTCGACGTAGAGACAGTCCTCGGTGAAGAGGTCGCACCACGCGTTCCAGTCCTCGGCGACCGCTCCGGTGCGCCAGTAGGTTCGGAACGCCTCCTCGAGCTCGTCGCGGCCGAATCCGGCCATCGGGCCTCCATAGCGCGCGGCCCCCGGCTCGTCTACTCGCCGCGGCGGGCGAGCAAGGCCTCCGCGCCCGAGACCAGCGCGGCGACGATCGCCGCCGCGGGCTCGATGCGGTCTACCGCGCCGACGTCCTCTCCCGCATAGAGCGCCATCGCCCCGATCGCGCCGGTCGTGTCGCGCAGCGGGCTCGGCACGGCGAAGCGCGGCAGCGGCAGCTCCTGCCCCCCGATCCGGAACGTGCCGGTGGACTCGCCGGCGAACGCCTCGGCGGCCGCGACGCAGGACCGCAGCACGCGGTGGGGCGCGTGCGGCCACATGACCGAGAAGGCCTCGGTGAGGACCGTGTCCTCGCCGCGGGCGGCAACCAGCGCGCCCTGATAGTCGGGATGCGCGCCCGATTCCGCGGCGGCGACGAAGCGCGTGCCCACTCGCACCGCGGCGGCGCCGGCGGCGAGCGCCCCGGCCATTGCGCGCGCGGTGCCGATGCCGCCCGCGGCGACGACGGGCACGTCGACGGCGTCGACGACCTCCGCGAGCAGCGGCAGCAGGCCGATCCGGCCGCGGACGTGGCCGCCGGCCTCCGTGCCCTGGGCCACGATCAGGTCGCAGCCCGCCGCGGCGGCCGCCCGCGCCTCGTCGAGGGAGCCCACCTGCCAGCTCGCGAGCGCCCCCCCGGCGTGCGCCAGCTCGACCAGAGAGGGCTCCGGCGTGCCGTAGAAGAACTCGACGACGCGGGCACGGGCGGCGGCGATGGGCACGCACTCCCGGTCGAGGAACGGCATCAGGAAGTTCACCCCGACGGCGCCGGTCGTGCGGCGGCTCAGGTCGTCGAGCGCGGCCGCGAGCGCAGGCGGTGGCAACCGCGTGGCGCCCAGCATCCCGAGACCCCCCGCGTCGGCGACCGCTGCCACCAGCTCGGGCGTGGTCACCCCCGGCATGCCGGCGAGCTGCACGGGAACGCGACAGCCGACTCGGCGCGTGAAGGCGGTGCCCGGCATCACCGGGGCCCCATGCCCGGGACGCCGCCGCCCGAGCGGCCTTGGCCGGCGGCGAAGCGCGCGGCGCCCGCGCGGCCGACTCCGACCGTCGCCCAACCCAGGCGGCGCTCGAGGGCGAGGCCTTCCTCCAGGGGCAGGCCGCTGCCCCGGATCGCGGCCTCGCGGTCGGCGAGCAGGGTGTCCTGCGGAAACGCGGCGATCAGCTCCGCCCACTCGAGCGCGGCCGCGACCACCGTGTCGTCGGGCACGACGCGGTTGACCAGCCCGAGGCGCAGCGCCTCCTCGGCGCCGACGGCGCGGCCGAGCAGGATCAGCTCGAGCGCCCGGCCGAGGCCGAGCAGCCGGGGCAGGCGCTGCGTGCCGCCGTCGACGAGCGGCACGCCCCAGCGGCGCTCGAAGCAGCCAAACGTCGCGCCCTCGCCGGCGACGCGCAGGTCGCACCAGAGCGCCAGCTCGAGGCCGCCGGCCACGCAGTAGCCGGTGACCGCGGCGATCGTCGGCTTGGGCGAGTGCAGCCGGGTGAAGCCGAGGGGGCCCTCGTCCCGGTCGCGGAGGGAGTCGAGGGCCTTCAAGTCGGCGCCGGCGGAGAACGCGCGCGCATCGCCCGCCAGCACGAGGACGCGGGCGCCGTCGTCGGCGACGAAGCGCGCGAAGGCCGCACGCAGCGCGTCCGCGGTCGGGCCGTCGACGGCGTTGCGGCGCTCGGGGCGGGTGAGGCGCAGCAGCGCGGCCGCGCCGCGGCGTTCGTAGCAA
Organism: Binatia bacterium; assembly: GCA_035295465.1. Classification (GTDB taxonomy): domain Bacteria; phylum Desulfobacterota; class Binatia; order DP-6; family DP-6; genus DATGIZ01. The sequence goes on from DATGIZ010000008.1 coordinate 143,123, forward strand.
ATGGGCTCGGTCATGCCGTCCCTGTAGCACGTCCCGGAGATGAGAGCGCCCCCGGATCGGGTCGTTCTGCCGTTGACTCGGCGGCGGGATCGAGTAGAGCCGGGGAACGATGCTCCCCCTCGGCCTGCTCGTCGAGTCCGGCATCGCGCCGGGGGAAAGCAGCGCGCGCGATCGCGCGTTGCTCGCCGCGGCGGCCGTGGAGCGCGTGGGATTCCTGCGCGTGTACGAGCTCGTGGCCGACGCCCTCGTCCTCGGCCGCTACCATCGCCGCCCGGCGGGCGGCGATGTGCTCGTCGACCGCCGGCTCGCTGGCGGGCGCGCGGCGCCCGGCGGCCCCGGGTTCGTCGGTGTGAGCCTCGTTTTGCCCCACCGCGCGGCGTTGGTCGCCGACGACCCGCTCGCGCTCGCGCCCGAGCAGGTGATGAACCGCTGCGTGCGCGGCGTCCTGGCGGGCCTCGAGGGCGCGGGCGTGCCGGCGCTCTACCCCGGGCGGGAGACCATCACCGCCGGCGGCCGCCTCCTCGGTCTCCTCGCGTTCGACGTCGACGTGCGGGGTGCCTGTGTCTTCGAGGCGATGCTGGCGGTCGGTCGCGACGCGAGCTTGTTGCCGCTACTGCTCGACCGCGCCGACCCCAACGGCGCGGTGGCCGCCGCGTTCGTCTCACCTGCCGACGCGACCAGCGTCGCCGGCTACCTCGGAAGGACGCCGGTGCTCGACGAGGTGGCCGCCTGGCTCGCGCGCGGCTACGCGGCGCGCTTCGACGTGTGCGTCGCGCCGGCGGCGGCGCCGGCCCCCGCGGCCGACGAAAGCTGGATCGACTCGCGGCGCCAGCGGCCCGACCTCGACCGGCACGCGCGCACGGCGGTCCTGGTGGGCAGCCTCGAGGCGCACGCCCGCCTCGCCCCCGACGGGCGCCTTGCCGCGGTCGAGCTGGCCGGCGACCTGATCGCCGCCTCGCCGGCCGTCGCGTGGCTCGAGCGGGCGCTGCCCGGCTGCCCGGCCGCGGCGCCCGACGTCCATCGGGTCGTCGAGGCGGCGTTCGCCAAGCCCGGGAGCTTCGTGCTCGGGGTGGGGCCGTTGCGCACGATCACCGACACGATCCTGCGGGCGGTCGGATGAGCCGCGTGGCCGCGCTCGGCGCCGCCGACGTCGGCACGCGGCTCGCGGCGGTCGGCGCACTCGGCGACGCGGCGACCGTCGAGCCGGCCGAGCTCGTGGCACTCGCCGCCTGCCTCGGCGACGCCGACAAGGCCGTCCGGCGCCGCGCGGCCGACGCCTTCGTGCGCCTCGGCGGCCGCGGCCTCGCGGTGCGGGCGACGCTCGAGCGCACGCTCGCAAGCCCGAGCGCGAGCGGGCGCTGGGGCGCCGCCTTCGCGCTCGCGCAGCTCGGCACCCCGTCGCCCGCGTGCGTGACCGTGCTGTGCGAGTCGCTCGGCCTCGACGACCGCGACGTGCGCTGGGCGGCCGCCGAGGTCCTCGCCCGGATCGCCGCGCGGGCCGACGTCGAGGCGGCGCTCCACGCGCTGGTCGCAGGTGGAGCGCCGCCGCAGCGCCGGATGGCCCTCTACTGCCTGCGGGACGCCGGGGGATGGTCGGCGGCGCGCGAGGCGGCGGCGCACGCGGCACTCGCCGACCCCGACGCCGGCGTGCGGCTTGCGGCCATGTCCGCCCTCGGGCGGCGCGCCGTCGACCGCGGCGGCGCGGCGCGCGCGCTGCTGGCGCTCCTCCGGGATCCGGAGGCGGGGGTGCGCCGTGCGGCGGCGGCGACGCTCGGCACCGTCGGCGTGCGCGACGCCGAGGTGATGGCGCAGCTCGAAGAGGCGGCCGTGGCCCGCGACGAGGCGCTGCGGCGCGCCGCCGCGCGCGCTCTCGTACAGCTCACCGGCCGGTGAACCGCGGGCGGCGCCTCTCGACGAAGGCGCGCTGGCCCTCGCGGGCGTCCTCCGTGCGCCGCAGCGGCCGGCCGATCTCCTCCTGGCGCCGGTAGGCCTCGGCGAGGGGAAGGCCGAGCAGCTCGCGCACCCCGCGCCGGGTCTCCCGCACCGCGAGCGGCGCGTTGGCCGCGATGGTGTCGGCGATCTCGAGGGCGGTGGAAAGAAGCGCCTCCGGCGCGACCAGCCGGTTCACGAGCCCGATTTCGCAGGCGCGAGCCGCGTCGATCGGGCGGCCCGTGAGCAGCAGCTCGTGCGCGTGCACCCACGCGAGCTGGCGCGGCAGCAGCACGGTCGCGTTGCCGGTGGGGTACAGCCCTCGGGCCACCTCTTCGAGCGCGAAGGTGGCGTGGGGGACCGCGAGCCGGATCTCGGTTGCGAGCATGAGATCGAAGCCGGCGGCACGGGCGTGGCCGTTGACCGCGCACACCACCGGCGTGCGGACGTCGAACCCGGCGAGAACGGCCGTCGCGGCGCTGCGCAGCCCGGCGAAGGTCTCGTCGTCGACGCGCTCTCCGCAGGCCAGGCGCTGTGCGGCCGGGATCGTGGTGCGCATGTCCATGCCGGCGCAGAAGACGCGGTCGCCGGCGCCGGTGAGCACCACGCAGCGAATGGCGTCGTCGGCGGCGATGCGCCGCCACGCGTCGGCGAGCTGGCGGAGCGTCGGCGGGTCGAGCGCGTTGGCCTGGGCCGGACGGTCGATGGTCACGATCGCGACGTGGGGATGGTCGCCGGGAAGATCGAGGCGGGCGCTCATGGATCAGCCGGCGAGCCCCTGGCGGATGTAGCGCACGGCGATCGCGGCGAGGAGGAGGCTCACGACCTTCGAGACCGCGCGCGCCCCCCCGCGGCCGAGGAGCCGCTCGACCGCGGTCGCCTGGGCGAGGACCGCCCAGCAAATCGCGAGGTTGGCGAGCAGCGCCACCGTGGTGAGCAGCGCGCCGTGGAGGTCCACGAGCACGATCGTGGTCGTGATCACCGCCGGGCCGGCGATCAGCGGCACCCCGAGCGGCACCGCCCCGACGTCGCGCAGCTCGAGCGCCGGCCGCGGCTCGCGCGCGAGCAGGTCGAGAGCGGCGAGCGCGAAGAGGATCAAGCCGCCGGCGATCTGGAAGTCGGCGACCGTGATGCCGAGCGTGTGGAACACCACGCGGCCCAGGAGCGCGAAGCCGAGGCTGACGGCCGCGGCGACGACCACGGAGCCGTGCAGCACGCGGCGGCGCTCGGTCGCGTCGAGGCCGCACGTGAGCGCGAAGAAGATCGGCGCGATGCCGACGACGTCGACCGCGACGAACAGCGGGAGGAAGGTGTCGAGGAAGGCCGCGGCCGATCCCCCGGGGGGCCCTCAGGTGCCGGCGCTCGCGACGGGGGTGAACACGAGCCCCGTCGGCCCCGTGTCGACGGCGAGCCGGCTCCCGTCGGTCAGCGTGCCCCCGATGAGCTGCTGGGCGAGGCGGGTCTCGACCTCGTTCTGCACGACGCGCTTGAGCGGGCGGGCGCCGTAGACCGGGTCGTAGCCGCGGTTGGCGAGCCAGTCCTTCGCGCGCTCGCTGAAGTCGAGGACGAGGTGGCGGTCGGCGAGCCGCGCGGCCAGACGCGCGAGCTGGAGGTCGACGATGCGGCGGACCTGCTCGCGCTCGAGCGCGTGGAAGACCACGATGTCGTCGACGCGATTCAAGAACTCGGGCCGGAAGTGCTGGCGCAGCGCTTCGAGCACGCTCTCCTTCATGGTCTCGTGGCCGCCGGCGCGTCCGGTGATGAGCTGGCTGCCGATGTTGGAGGTCATGATCACCACGGTGTTGCGGAAGTCGACGGTGCGGCCCTGGCCGTCGGTGAGCCGGCCGTCGTCGAGGAGCTGGAGGAGCACGTTGAACACGTCGTGGTGGGCCTTCTCGATCTCGTCGAAGAGGATCACGCAGTACGGCTTGCGACGCACCGCCTCGGTGAGCTGGCCGCCCTCCTCGTACCCGACGTAGCCCGGCGGCGCGCCGATGAGCCGCGCGACGGTGTGCTTCTCCATGTACTCGGACATGTCGATGCGCACCAGCGCCTGCTCGCTGTCGAAGAGGAACTCGGCGAGCGCGCGGGCGAGCTCGGTCTTGCCGACGCCGGTGGGGCCGAGGAAGATGAACGAGCCGATCGGGCGGTTGGGGTCCTTGATGCCCGCGCGGGCGCGCAGGACGGCGTTGGCGACCGCGGTGACCGCCTCGTCCTGGCCGACCACGCGCTTGTGGAGGTGCTCGTCGAGATGCACGAGCTTCTCCCGCTCGCCCTCGACGAGCTTCGCCACCGGGATGCCCGTCCAGCGCGACACGACCTCGGCGATGTCCTCCTCGTCGACCTCTTCCTTGAGGAGGCGCTTGCCGTCGCTGCCGCGCGCGTCCTCGGCGGCGAGCTGCCGCTCGAGCTGCGCGAGCCGGCCGTACTTGAGCTCGGCGACGCGGTTCAAGTCGTACTGGCGCTCGGCCTGCTCGATCTCCTGGCGGGTAGCCTCGATCTGCTGCTGGAGGCTGCGGTGGCCGGCGATCGCGCCCTTCTCCGCTTCCCAGCGCGCGCGCAGCGCATGCGCGGTCTCGCGCAGCCCCGCGAGCTCGCCCTCGAGCCGGCCGAGGCGCTCGCGCGAGGCGGCGTCGGTCTCCTTCCTGAGGGCCTCGCGCTCGATCTCGAGCTGGAGGATCTTGCGGTCCGCCTCGTCGAGCTCCTCGGGCTTGGAGTCGATTTCGGTCCGCAGCCGGGCGGCGGCCTCGTCGACCAAGTCGATCGCCTTGTCGGGCAGGAAGCGGTCGGTGATGTAGCGGTTGGAGAGCACGGCGGCGGCGACGAGCGCGCCGTCCTTGATGCGCACGCCGTGGTGCACCTCGTAGCGCTCCTTCAAGCCCCGCAGGATCGAGATCGTGTCCTCGACCGAGGGCTGATCGACCAGCACGGGCTGGAAGCGTCGCTCGAGCGCCGGATCCTTCTCGACGTGCTTGCGGTACTCGTCGAGCGTGGTCGCGCCGATGCAGTGCAGCTCGCCGCGCGCGAGCATCGGCTTGAGCAGGTTGGAGGCGTCCATCGCTCCTTCCGCCGCGCCGGCGCCCACCACCGTGTGCAGCTCGTCGATGAACAGCACGATGTCACCGCCCGAGGCCTGCACCTCCTTGAGCACGGCCTTCAGGCGCTCCTCGAACTCACCGCGAAACTTGGCCCCGGCGACCAGCGCCCCCATGTCGAGCGCGATCAGGCGCTTGTTCTTGAGGCTCTCGGGTACGTCGCCCTTGACGATGCGCTGCGCGAGCCCCTCGACGATCGCGGTCTTGCCGACGCCCGGCTCGCCGATGAGCACGGGGTTGTTCTTGGTGCGCCGGGAGAGGACCTGGATGACGCGGCGGATCTCGTCGTCGCGACCGATCACGGGGTCGAGCTTGCCCTGGCCGGCGAGCTGCGTGAGGTCGCGGCCGTACTTGGCGAGCGCCTCGTAGGTGGCCTCGGGATCGGGCGAGGTGACGCGCTGGCTACCGCGCACCTTCTGGAGCGCGGCCATCAGCTTCTCGCGCGTGAGGCCCAGCTCGCGCACCACGGCGCCGCCCTCGTCGACGATGGCGAGCAGCACGTGCTCGACGCTCAGGTACTCGTCCTTGAGGCCGGCCATCTCGTCCTCGGCGCGCGCGAGGATCTGGCCGAGCCGCTGCGTGAGGTAGCTCTGCGCGGGGCCGGCGGCCGGACCGCGCACCTGCGGACGGCGAGCGAGCTCACGCTCGACGGCGTCACGGGCCGCACGCGGCGCGATGCCCGCGGACTCGAGCAGGCTCGGGGCGAGCCCCTCGTCGGCTTCGAGCAGCGCCGCGAGCACGTGCTCGACGTCGATGCCCTGGTGGCTGCGCCGGGTGGCGATGCCGCCCGCGCGCTGGAGCGCCTCCTGGAGCTTGACGGTCATGCGGCTCGGGTCAACCATTGGCCCGGAACCTGCGCACGACCGCCGGGGGCGTCAAGGCGGGCTACTGGCTCGCCGCGGGCCGGCGCGGCGCGGGCAGCAGGCGGGGCGTCACCCGGCGCACCAGGTCGAGGAGGCAGCCGGCGAGCAGCCGCATCTCGTCCCAGACGGTCTTGCCGACCTCGCGCAGGCCGCGCAGCACGCCGCCCGACGGCGACTCGCGCAGGCGCAGCGAGCGCCCGCAGCCGCCCATCTGCAGCGCGAGGTGCGCGGCCACCGCGTCGCCCTCGCGCACGGTGAGCTTGTAGTACGTACCCGACGGCCGGCGCTCGACGTCGACCGTGTAGGGGATGGCGGCGAGCTTGAGGCAGCGCTCGCGACGGCGGAGCGCGGGGCCGCTGCGATCGCCCACGAAGACCACCGCCCTGGCCTCGCCCGCCTCCTCCATCGCCTCCTCCTCCCAGCCGGTGCTGCCCGTGTGGCTTTCTAGCGCGAGCCCCCCGGGGAACGCAACCGGCGGTGGGCGCAACAGGGGATCCGTGCTACGGGGCGCGGATGATCCGGCGGCGCATCGGCGCGGTGGACTTGGAGCTCGTCCGCGGCGACATCACCGCCGAGGAGACGGACGCGATCGTCAACGCCGCCAACACGACGCTGCTCGGCGGCGGGGGCGTCGACGGGGCGATCCACCGCGCCGGCGGCCCGGCGATCCTCGCGGCCTGCCGGGCGCTCGGCGGCTGCGCCACCGGTGACGCGAAGATCACGCCGGGCGGGCGGCTGCGGGCGCGCTTCGTGATCCATGCCGTGGGGCCGGTGTGGCGCGGCGGCCGGCAGGGGGAGCCCGAGCTGCTCGCCCGCGCTTACCGGCGCAGCCTCGAGGTCGCCGCCGAGCACGGGCTCACCTCGCTCGCGTTTCCGTCGATCTCCACCGGCGCCTACCGCTTCCCGATCGAAGCGGCGGCGGCGATCGCGCTGCGCACCGTCGGCGGGTTTGCGGTCGAAGCGCCCGGAACCATCGAGCTGGTCCGCTTCGTGCTCTTCACGCCCGCCGATCTGGCCGTCTACGAGCGGGCGCTCGCCGCGCTGCCGGGATGAGGTCCGCACGGGTTGCGACCCGCCGCGGCGCGTGGCAGTGGTGGAAAGGCGGCGTCCCTGAGGGAGGCCGCGGGAGGAGGACTGCGGATGCGGAGCGTGATGGCGGGCGTCCTCGTGGGGGCGCTGGTCTTCGGCGGGGCGGCGGCGGCTCGGGCGCATCAGGGCACCCCGGGGCAGGAGGTCGGGTACTCGCTGCTCGCCACCGGGGCGAACGTCCTCTACGTACCGGCCAAGCTCGTGGTCGCGGGCACGGGTCTCGTGGTCGGGAGCGTCGCCGGCCTGCTCACGGGCGGTGACGTGCGGGCCGCCTACGCGGTGTGGGTGCCCACCGCGGGTGGGGACTTCGTGCTGCGGCCCGAGCACATGGCGGGGACGCGCAACATCGAATTCTTCGGCTCGGACTACGCCGACACGCCGTCGACCGCCTCCGAGGAGGGGTCGGCCGGACGGACGTATCGCGCCGGATACATGGTCAGATGAGGCGCGCGAGGGCGAGGGTCCACGGCCCGAGCGAGCACGCCGCGTAGAGCGCGGCGCTGGCGGCGAGCGCCGGACCCGCGAGCCAGCTGCGCCGCAACGACCAGAGCGCGAGCAGGCAGGCGCACGCCTCGAGCTTGATGAGGACGAGCGCGGGGCCCGTCCCCAGGCGAGCGACCGCGCCGGCGACGACCGGGTTGCCCTCGCCCAGGCCCACGTGCAAGCCGACGTAGGTCGCCACACCGTCGAAGACCTGCAGCGCGACGTTCAGGAGCACGAGCGCGATCAGCCCGCGCTCGCGGGATGACTGCATGAAGCCCCTCCTTGCGCGCCGGACGCCCCTGCACGTGGGCGGCCGTCGCGCTCCCGCTGTTTCCCGCGCGGGGAGGGCGGCCGTCAAGCTCGCTCGCTGTGCGGGTCGCTAGGGTGAGGGCGGCTCCGCGACGTTCACGCGCGTCACGAGCAGGTTCGGATCGCCGGCGAAGCCCATCCCCTCGATCGTGATCCGGCTGCCGATCGGGGCGCGCTGCAGTCGGGCGAGGAGCGCCGCGGGCCCCGACAGCCGCAGCCGCCCCCCGAGCGGCAGCAGCGCCTGGACGAGGTTCTGCCCCGCGATGGGGTCCGCGTGCGGGAGCGTGCGGGCGTCGGTGACGCCGAGCCAGCGGCTTGCCGCCTCGCCGCGGATTTCGAGGGCGAGCGCGGCGATCGTCCTCGCCGCCGTGGCGCGGCTCGCCGCGAGGCGTCCGGTGACCCGCAGCCTGATCGGGCGGCCGCCGACGGGACCCGCCGCGACGCCCGCCGCAGCGAGCAGGAACGCCGCGACGAGAAGGAGAGGCCTCCGGCGCATCGACGCTCGTCATACGCCGTCGGCCGGCGCCGCACGAGCGGCGTTCGTGTGGCGGCGTCACGAGGGACGTGCTAGATGCCGCGGGACCACGGAGAGGTGACCGAGTGGTCGAAGGTGCACGCCTGCTAAGCGTGTGTAGGGGCAAAACCTCTACCGAGGGTTCGAATCCCTCCCTCTCCGCTCGCGCGTCCCGATCCGTCGGCCTGCTCTGCCATCAAGCGGGATGGCGGCCCGCTCGTCGAGATGATAAGCAGCCAGCACGCAACCCTGGGATTTAAGGGGCGGCATAGGAGACGGAGGGACGGAATGAGACGGCTACGGTCGATCGCAGGCAGTGCCTTGGTGGCGTTCACGGTCAGTGGCTGCATGGTCGCGCCGGACCACCAGAACGCGTGCAAAGTGGGAATGGGCCTGTTGGGGGCAACCCTTGGTGGCGTGGGCGCAGGGGTGGGTGTGGGCGAGGGCGCGGAGCACCCGAGCGACGGCGAGGTGGCGGGCGCGGCCGCGGGCGGGACGGTCGCCGGCGCGCTGGCGGGCTGGCTGGTCGGACACTACGTCTGTCAGGTCGCGGAGCAGCCGCCGGCACCGCCGCCGCCACCGCCGCCACCGCCGCCCGCGCCGACCAAGATCGAGACGCTGAGCGGCCCGAGCTTCGACTTCAACAAGGCGACGCTGACCCCGGAAGGGCGGAGCCACGTCGATCACGCGGTGCAGGTGCTGCAGGCGAATCCGAGCATGCGCGTCGTGGTCGAGGGACACACGGACTCGATCGGGAGCGACGCCTACAACATGCGGCTCTCGGGCCGCCGCGCCGAGACCGTGCGCGACTACATGGTGGAGAAGGGCATCAGCGCGAGCCGCATCACCACCCGGGCCATGGGCAAGAAGGATCCGGTGGCGAGCAACGCGACGGCGGAAGGCCGGGCGAAGAACCGGCGCGTCGACATCATCGCCGAATAGCGACCCCGGGGGCCGGGCGGGGGTGGCCGTTCGCGCCACCCCCGTGCCGGCCTCACCGGCGCAGGTCGTAGACGAACAGCGAGTGGCCGATCACCGCCGTCGGAGTGAGACGGCGGAAGGCGGCGAACGCGTCGAGCGGCGCCTCCTAGGCCCGGCCGTGCTCGTAGAGGAAGTACGGCCGGCCGGCGAGATAGCTGGCGCTGACCACGTACACCCCGGGCCCGAGCGGGCCGCGTGGCAGGTCGTAGGCGATGCCGTACACCTCGGGCGCGGCCCGCCCGAAGTACGCGAGGTGGATCGGCGGCAGGTCGCGGGCCGCGAGGTAGCCTCGCAGGCGGCGTAGCTCCTGCCCCCAATCGAGGTTCGAGTCCGCGAGCCAGCCTGAGGCGCCGTCGGGCGGCCCGGCGAGCAGGTTCGTGTAGGCGAGGTGGGCGGGCGTGGCCGCCGCGGAGACGGCCACGTGCAGCGCGACGAGCGCAGCCACGACCCGGCGCGCGGCCGCGGGCAGGGCCCCGGGCGCGAGTGGCACGGCGGCCAGCAGGCACAGGAAGGGGAGCGCGGGCAGGAAATAGCGCACCCCGAGGTCGATGTCCGTGAGCAGGATGAGGAGGCCGGCGAACACCAGCGGCGGCGCGATTAAGAAGGCCGTCGCCAACGGCTGGAGCGCCACCCGCCGGGTGGCGAGGAGGACCAGGCCGGCGGCGGCGAGCCCGAGCAACGGAAGCGTCTCCTTGAGCGCGAGCGCCGCCGGGAAGTACCACCACCAGCCATGGGTCGACCAGGTCCCGTGGAAGTAGACGGGATACGTCCCCGAAGCCTCGACGTGCTGGGCGTCGTAGCCGCGGACGAGGTCCGCGGGCAGCGGCAGTGGCAGGCGGCCGAGCGGACCTGCGGCGAGGCGCCGCAGCGTCGGGTCGCGCAGGGCGTAGGCGGCCAGCGGCTGCCCGGAGCCCTCGCCGAGGTAGCCGAGGTTGATGACGAGGAGGCTCGTCGTCACCGCGCCGGCGAGCACCGCCAACGGCCGCCACGGGGCCGTCGTGCGCCGGAGGCTCGCGACCAGCGCGAGGGCGACGAGCGCCGGAGAGCGCGAGGGCGGAGAACTTGGTGAGCGTCGCGGCGCCGAGCGCCACGCCGAGCACGAGCGTCCGCACGGCGTTCGGCGCGCGGAGCGCCTCGAGCCCGGCCCAGGTTGCGAGCAGCATGCCGAGCGCGCAGCCCACGTCCGTGCCCACCAGATGCCCGTGGCCGAGCACGGTCGGTGAGAACGCCACGAGCGCGGCCGCCGCGAGCCCCGCGCCGCCGCCGAGGAGCCGCGCCCCGCAGGCATGGACCGCGAGCACGAGCGCGAGCGCCACCATAGCAGCGGCGGCGAGAGGTCGTAGACGTCGAAGCGGCCCGTACGCAGGTAGTAGAGGCCCGCCGGAAGGTGAGCGAACTCGTCGACGGTCACCGAGTCGCCGACGGCCTCGAGCGCGAGCACGGCCCCCGCCGCGAGCACGACGGCGCGAGGACGACGCGCGTGCGGCTCAGGGCAACGTCAGCACCTCGCTCGTCGTCGGGCCCTCGAGGTCCCCGAGCGCGAAGGGCATCGGCCGGTAGGTGAAGGACTCGTAGTCCGCCACCTGGTCGCGCAGGTGCGGAGGCGGGCTCGCGGGCAGCGGCAGCGGCAGGAAGCCCGACTCGCCGGGCGGCACGATGATCTGGCCGACGGGCGTCGCGTCCATCTCGAGCACCTCGTTGAAGCTGCCGCGGTCCTCGCGCTCGATGGTGGTCGGGCCGTAGAAGATCGCCGCCGCGGACGCCGAGGCGTCGAACGTCACGGTGATCTTCGGCGTGAGCCACTGGCTCTGGTCGGCGGTGCCGAACTGGGTGCCGAGGGCGGCGATGGCGGTGCGCAGCGAGCCGATCAGCGTCGCGTCGCGGCCGGGGTTGGTGCTGGTCGTGACGTTCTCGAAGTAGTCCCGGCTGAGCGGGAACGCGGCCGACGGCCCCGCGAGCGCGCGCAGGAAGAGCGCGTCGGGGCTGAAGAGCGAGCCCGAGTCGTCCTCGTTGTCGCCGGTGCTGGTCTGGAAATAGTTCATGGTGCGCACGTGCGAGCCGAGCTCGTCGCCGAAGGTGTCGGCCTGCACCTGCTGGCGCCACGCCCGGTAGATGGTGACTCCGGGATACGGGATCTTGCCGCTCGAGTCCGCGACCAGCGGAGCGCCCGCGGCGACCCAGGCGTCGATGAACGCGCCCGCGGTCGAGAGCGCCGCGCGGTCGGGCGTGCTCGGGGGCAGGCCGGCGATCGCCGCGTCGAGGTAGGGGAGCGTTCGGGGCGCGAACTGGTCGGCGGTGGCGGCGACCTTCATGTAGCCGGCGACGTCGCTCGGGGTGATGAGGTGGTGCGCCGCCTTGGCGGCGGCGATCTGGTCGATGAGGACCTGGACCCGGTCGACGCCGCCCCAGAGCTCCCGCTGCTCGTCGGCCGACCAGCCCTGGATCGGCTTGTTGTTCCACTGCGCGATGAAGCCCTGCGCGGGGTTGATCGCGGTGGGCATCCGCCTGCCGCTCAGCACGCGCACGGGCTCGGCCTCGCCGGTGCCCGGCAGCGGCAGCCGGGGGTCCATCGTCGACGGCCGCTCGATGCGCAGCCCCCGGTGGAAGTAGGCGATGTTCCCGCTCGTGTCGGCGAACATGCAGTTGAGCGACGCCTTGAGCTTGTCGATGGTGCGCTCGAAGCGCTTGAGGCTCGTGGTGGTGCCGAGGCTGAGGAGGGTGGCGCCGGCCTCGGTCTCGCCGCCGAAGAAGTAGAGCTTGCGCGAGAACGCGACGTTGTCGGCGGGATAGCTCGCGAACACCGGGCCATGAATGGTGCGGCACACCTGGACCGTCTGCACCGGCGCGCCGCTCGGCGTGAAGGTCTCGTTGCGGCAGCTCATGGGCACGTAGCTGCCGTTGAAGAAGTACTGCTGCGGATTCGCCGGGTTGAGCTTCTCCACGTAGACGTCGGTGTTGTCGGTGATCCCCGAGGTGATCGTCCAAGCCATGTTGGCGGTGCGCCCGATGACCAGCCCGGTGCCGCCCGGGACGGTGACGCCCTCCGTGTCGTAGCCCCCGCCGTGGAGGCCGATCTCGTAGAAGAAGCTCGGCAGGTCGAGCCCGACCTGCGGTCCGCCGAGCAGGATCGGGTGCGTGCTGGCCGTGAGCCCGCCGGAGACCACCATGGCGTTGCTCGCGGTCTGCGGGAACTCGTACGGAATGCCGATGCGCGGAGCGAGACTGGCGAGCATCGTGCGCTCGTCGCCGAGGGCCACCGCGGCGCCGCGGATGTCGGTCGCGTACTGCGTGATGAGCTGCATCTGCGCGGCGGAGAAGCGCGTGAGCGGCAGCGGGGCGACCGTCTGCTCGGCGGGCGAGATCGTCGTCGGCGCCGTGGGGTCCTCCAGCCAGAAGAGGTCATTGAAGATCCCCTCCGCGTCGGCGGTGGAGAAGTTGTCCATGAGGTCGAGGAGCGTGACCGCGTTGGTGAGCTCGTCGCCGCCGTTTTGGCCGAAGCGGCGGATCTCGAGCTGGGCGATGGCGGCCGTATCGGTGACGCTCCACGGGGCGGGGCTGATGCCGAGAAGCACCAGCTCCGCGGGCTTCTTGCTCGCATCGGCGGTCATGTCGGCGATGAACTGGTTGACGCCGTCCGCGAACGCATTGAGAGCGATCCGCTGGCGCCCGCGAAGGTGCTTGACGGCGGCGGACAGCTCGGTCTCGGTGAGGCCGTCGCGGCGCGCCTCGATGTCCATGGGGAGGAAGCTCGGCCCGAGGACGTCGGAGAGGTGGCCCTTGGCGGCGCGGCGAAAGAACTCGAGCTGGACCATCCGGTCCTCGGCCTCGGCATAACCTTGGGCGAACCCGAGGGCCTTCAGCTGCGCGATGGTCCCCCCCAGGGTCTTCGGCACGAAGACGTGAGGCACGCCCCACTTGTCGCGCGTGATGGTGATGCTCGATGCCGCGGCAGGGACTGCCCAGGCCGCGAGCAGGGCGAACGCGATGACACGGAGTGAGCGTGGCATGATGCGGGGGTCCTCCTCCCTCGGACCCGAGCTGCCTACCGCAGGGCGAGCGGGGCGGGCAAGCGGAATCGCACCGCCGCAACGTCCGGCCGGCTCGCGTGTAGTACAGGCCCGAGGAGGTATGTGACCCATGAAGGTACTGCCCGCAGCCTTGCTCGCGCTCGCGACCGCCGGCCTCCCGGCCCTCGCCGCGCAGCCCAAGGCGCCCGCCGACGCGAAGCCCGCGGCCGCCACGGAGACCGGCGGCTCGGCGGCGAAACCCGCGGCGATGAAGGTCGCTTCACGGAAAAAGGTGACCCACCGGCACCGCCATCACGTCCGTACGCACACGCCTGCCAAGACCACGGCCAACAAGCCGGCCGCGGCGACCAAGTAGGCGGATCGAGCCCTATCCCGTGCGGAGGGGCGCCGGCCCCTCCGCTCCGGCGCTCACCGGATCCCGCGCGCCGTCCTCACCCGCTCGGCCGCCCGGCCGACGTAGAGGCGGAAATGCCCGGGCGGACCCTCGACCAGATACGGCTGAGGGTGCGACGGACCGTTCACCACCTCGATCAGGTCGCGCAACGTGGTCGCCTCGTCGGGATCCGTCATCTCCCACTCGAGACACTCGCTGTCGACCCGCATCCCCTGACGGGGGGCTTCATCCACCCGCACCGCAGCGCCCGCAGCTCTCGAACGTGCCATGCCCCCGAACGTAGCAGATAACGTGCCGCCTGATGCTGCGCGACGGACGGCGGTTTTTCCCGGAAGTGATCGGGCAGCTTTGCGCGCCTGTCGCAAAAGTTCATTGACCTTCCCTCCGGACCGACGCAATACGAGCCAAGGAGGTCCCAATGGGACAGGTGCAGATCAAGCCGCTCAAGGACGGTCCCTACCAGGTTGTGGGGACGGTCGGGCTGGTGGGGCCGGATGGGCAGGTCGAGCCGGCCGCGGAGGACCCGATCTTCCTCTGCCGCTGTGGCCAGTCGGCCACCAAGCCGTTCTGCGACGGCACGCACAAGCGTGTCGGCTTTCGCGCGGAGGGCTGGGTCCGTCCCCCGAGCCGCGCAGGTCACTCGTAGAGCCGACCGTCCTCGGACTCGTAGGGGCGCATCTTGACACCTGGATAGAGGTAGAGGCCGCCGCTGTCGTCGATCTGTCCCTGGAAGAAGAACGGGATGTATCGCTCGAACCGCCCGGTGTCCGGAGAGGAGTGGTCGGCGGTGACCAGGCGCGTGTAGAGGGCTTCCTCGGCGGCGGCGCGCGCCCGGGCGTAGGCGGCCGCGTCGAGGGCCCGCGTGTCAATGTGCTGCCCGGGCCCGTCGGTGTTCTCGAGCGCCAGGCGCATCGCGCCGTCGGCGAGCGTCACGCCGCCGTCGGCCAGCTCGCCGTTGCGGCGGTCCCCGTCGAGCAGCGCGGGATCGAGGTCGAGGCCCGAGGGGCCGGCGAGCCACGGAGTCGCGGCCAGGACCTCACGGGAGACCACGACCTCACCCGTGGCGCCCGCCTTCTCCAGCCGTTGGCGGGCCGTGCCCGCCGCCTTGGTGTCGCCCAGGTTGCGGACGATCGCGCGGAGGATCGCCGGATCGTTGCCGTGCTTCTCGGCGTCGGCGAGCAGCGAGTCGCCGAGCTCGTTCTCGAGCTGGGCGACCCGTTTCGGATCGGGATCCGGGAGCGCCTGGTAGTGCAGGAGCGCGCGCGCGGGGTTGCCGGCGCGCTCGTAGGCGTCGGTGAGCCGCGCGTGCACCGCCGCGGCGTCGGGCGACTGCGGCTCGCGAGCGAGGAACTGCTCGCCGCGGTCGATGATCGCCTGGTTCGACGCCGGATCGTGCCACCAGGCGTGCCAGGCGCGCGTCGCGATGCCGAGCACGTTGGCGAGGCCGAGGGTCTGCGCGGCCTGCACGCCCTGAGTGCCGAGCTGAACGGCGCCGTAGAGGGCGGAGCGGCCGTCGAGCAGGCCGCCGCCGAAGAGCACGTAGCGGGCGACGTCCCGGGCGTGCTGCCGCTCCGCAGCGTCGAGGTCGGCGAGCCGGCTCCACTCGCTCGAGGCGAGCAGCGCCCCGGCGTGGCGGCCGATCGCCGAGTCGTGGTCGTGCGCGAGGTCGGCGAGGGCCTCGCGGGCGTCGGCATGGTGTCCGCCGAGGTCACGCGCGAGCGCCACCGCGTAGCGCGCGCCCGGGGCGAGGGAGCTGTCGCCGTGCGCCGTGACGAAGCGATTGGCCGCGGCGCTGAGCGTCCCAGGGTCGCCCGCCGCGACCGCGACGACGAGCGCCGCGTAGTCCTCGGCCTCCTCGCCTCGGGGGAGGGGTGGGTCGTCGACCGGCCAGCGTCCCGCCTCCTCGCGCGCGGCGCGCCGGGCGAGCGCCGTGCTCAGGCGGTCGAGCGGCTTGGCAGCCTTGCCCTCGCACTCGTCGAGCCGGCTCGCGTCCCGCAGGTAGAAGCGCGCGTGATCGAGGTCGCCGGCGTCGAGGGCCGTGGCGCCGGCCTCGACGGTCGCCGCG
The DNA here is from genome assembly GCA_035295465.1 of Binatia bacterium. Taxonomy (GTDB): domain Bacteria; phylum Desulfobacterota; class Binatia; order DP-6; family DP-6; genus DATGIZ01. The sequence goes on from DATGIZ010000008.1 coordinate 158,873, forward strand.
CAAAGCGCGGCGGCCCGCTTGCCGCCGAGGCGGCGGATGGCCCGCGCGATGGCGGGCGCGTCGTCGGTCTCCGGCGTGCGCTCGAGCTCGGTGCGGTAGCGCACCAGCGCTTCGCGCTCGCGCGGGCTCAGCTGGTCGTAGTTCCAGAGGTTGACGGCCGTGGTGGCGAGGCTGTCGACGGCGCTGCCGGCGAGGACGAGCGGGTTCAGGGCCGCGAGGAACGCCGTCGGCGAGAAGAGGCCGAGCGGACGCACGGCGTCGTTCAGGAGCGACGCGCGCCGGTTGTGCCGATCGTCGGCGAGAAGCCGACTGGCGGCGTCGGCGTCGTCGGCCGCGAGCTGGTGGTCGGCCAGGTGCCGGATCAGGGGATCGGGATGGGTCGCGAGGAGGTCCTCGAGGGCCGCGCGCTGCGCGTCGCGCGTCGGCGCGAGCGCGGCGGTGAGGTAGCGCGCATCGTCCACGAGGCCCGTGGACGGTCGTCCCGCGTCGCGGCGCGCGTCGTCCCAGGCCGCGAGATCGGCGACGGCGGCCGCCGCGGCCTCGTGGTCCTCGGCGAGCGTGCTCGCCAGCAGCGTGTGCACGCGCTCCTCGGCCTCGGTGTCCGCGCGGGCGACCTCGTCGACCAAGTCGCCGCCGCGCGCCGGCCCGGCGAGCGCGAGGCCGAGAGCGCAGAGCACCGGGAAGAGGCGGCCCATCAACGATAACGCGCCAGCACGGCGGTCTTCCACGCGTCGAAGGCGCTGAACTGCCCCTGACCCTCGGGTTTCTCCGGGGACCCGTCCCAGGTCGCCACCTTGCGGTACATCTCGAGCGCCCGGTCGGCGCGCTGCCGAAAGTCGTCCTCGTCGAAGGCGAGCGGGCGATGATGCTGCGCGACGTACTCGCGCGCGAGATCGGCGTAGAGGTCGGCGAGCCGCAGGATGTGCGCGGCGAGGTTCTTCGACTCCGCGTGCTTCTCGATCAGAAACCGCAACGACCGCTCCGCGGTCGCGTCGCCGTCGTCGATCAGGTGGCGATGGGCGACGATGGTCGCGGCGGTCTCCTCCTCGAGCCGCTCCTCCTCGACGAGCGCGAGCGGCTCGTAGGGCGTCCCGCCGAAGCGCTCGATCACCTTGCTCCACGCCTCGAGCTTGGCCTTGAGGGCCGCGAGGCGCGCCTGGACGTCCGGGCCGTCCTCCGGCAGCGCCGCCGCCGCGGCGAAGTCGGTGGCGCGCGCGGCACCGTCGCGGGCCCGCTCGGCGAGTGGGGAAGCCATCGCGGCGACCTGACGGTAGGCGTCGGCGGCGCCGGCGTACTCGCCGAGGCGCTCGAGCGCCTCGGCCCGCGCGAACGTGGTGACGTCGCGCAAGCGTCCCGGAAAGCGCTTCTCCCAGCTCCCCAGCCGATCGAGCGTCAGGTGGTAGAGGTCGTGGCCGGTCGGGTCGCGGGGCGGCGGGAAGCGGTAGATGTCGTCCTTGAGGTGCCAGGTGAGATCCGCGAGCACCTCGATCAGGTCCTCGTAGGGCGCGAACGCTCCCGTGGCGTCCCCGGCGTGCCCGGGCGCAGCGGCGAGCAGCACGCCCACGAGCGCGGCCGTCGCCAGAGGTCGGCGCCGCATCGGCGCTGCATAGCAAAAGCGACGGCGGGCGCGCCAGCGCGCGTTTGTTGCCCGTGCGTGAACCCTCGGCTAAACGGGCGGGCACGACCCGCGCCGCGCTCACGCTCGCCGCCGCGCTCGCGGCCGCTCTGCCCGCGCGGGCCCTCGAGCCCGGCGACCTCGCCGGGGTGCGGGCCCGCGGCGTGCTGCGCTGGGGCGGCGACGTCCAGGGCGGAGAGCCGTACGTCTTCCAGGACCCGCACGACGGGCGGCGGGTCCTCGGCTTCGAGGTCGAGATCGCCGCGGCGCTCGCCCGCCGGCTCGGCGTGCGCGCGGAGTTCGTGCAGAACGACTGGCAGACGCTCGTCCCCTCGCTCGAGCGCGGCGACTTCGACGTGATCCTGAACGGGCTCGAGGTGACGCCGGCGCGGCGGGCCCGGGTGGCCTTCACGCGCCCGTACTACGCCTTCAGCGAGGCCCTGGTCGTGCGCGACGACGAAGGGGTGCGCGGGCTCGCCGACCTCCGCGGCGCGCGCGTGGGCACGCTCGGTGGCTCGCTCGCCTACGACCTGCTCGTCGCGACACCGGGGGTGGAGGTGGTGCTCTACGAGGGCGTCGAGGAGCCGTACCTGGACCTCGAGCGCGGGCGGCTCGCCGGCGTCGTGCTCGACGACCCGATCGCGCGCCGCTACGGGCTCGCGCGCCCGGGGCTGCGGCTGGCCGCGGCCGTCGGCGAGGGCGAGTACGCGATCGCGGTGCGCCCCGACCACCGGGCGCTGCTCGCGGCCGTCGACGGCGCGCTCGGGGCGACGGTCGCCGACGGCGAGCTGCGCGCCATCCTCACGCGCTGGGGGCTGTGGAACGACCGGCAGGCGGTGCTGGCCGCGGCGGCACCCCCGGCGCCCGTGGTACCCACGGGCGGCCGCCCGACGCTCGCGCAGCTCGGGCTCTTCCTGCGTGCCGCCGGCGTGACCGTCGTCGTCTCGGCGCTCGCGATGGCGCTCGCGGTCGCGGGCGGTCTCGCGCTCAGCGTCGCGCGCCGTTACGGCGCGCGCCCGCTGCGCGCCGCGGCCACGGCCTACGTCGAGGTGTTCCGCGGGACTCCGGTCCTCCTCCAGCTCTACGTGCTCTACTACGGGCTCGCGCCGCTGCTGCCGCTCGACGCGTTCACCGCCGCGGTCCTCGGCCTCGGCCTCAACTACGCGGCCTACGAGGCCGAGCTCTACCGTGCGGGCCTCGACGCGGTGCCGAGCGGCCAGACCGAGGCTGCGCTCGCCCTCGGCTTCTCGCGCAGCCAGGCGCTGCGGCGCATCGTGCTGCCCCAGGCGCTGCGTGTGGCGCTCCCGGGCATCGCCAACGACTTCATCGCGCTGCTCAAGGACTCCTCGCTGGTCTCGGTGATCACGGTGGTGGAGCTGACGAAGCAGATGACGATCACCGCGGTCGACCTCCGCGGCTGGCTCGTTCCAGGACTCCTCTGCGCGGCCCTCTACCTGGCCCTCAGCTACCCGCTCGCCCGGCTCGCCCGCCGGCTCGAGCGCCGGCTCGTCCCGGTGGCGGCGTGACGGCGGTCCTCGCAGCCCGCGGGCTCGCGACACGGCTCGGGGGCGTCTGGGTGCTGCGCGACATCGACCTCGCGGTCGAGCGCGGCGAGGTCGTGGCGGTGCTCGGGCCCTCGGGCGGCGGCAAGAGCACGCTGCTGCGTGCGATCAACTACCTGACGCCGTTCAGCGCCGGCGAGGTCGAGGTCGCCGGGCACCGGCTGCGCCCGGGGATGAGCGAGCGCCGCGACGCGGCGCTGCTGCGGGCCGTGCGGCGGCGGGTGGGGATGGTGTTCCAGCACTTCCACCTGTTTCCGCACCTCTCGGCGCTCGACAACGTGAGCGCCGCGCCGCGGCGGGTGCTCGGTCTCGGCGCCGAGGCGGCCCGCGCGCGCGCCCACGCGCTCCTCGAGCGGGTGGGGCTCGGCGGGCGCGCGGGCGCGTTCCCGCACGCGCTCTCGGGCGGGCAGCAGCAGCGGGTGGCGATCGCGCGCGCGCTCGCCATGGAGCCCGAGGTGCTCCTCCTCGACGAGCCCACCTCGGCCCTCGACCCGCGCCTGGTGGGCGAGGTCCTGGCGGTGATCTCGGACCTCGCGGGCGGGGGGCAGACGATGGTCGTGGTCACGCACGAGCTCGGCTTCGCGCGACGGGTGGCGGGGCGGGCGGTGGTGCTCGCCGGAGGGCGGATCGTCGAGGAGGGCGCACCGGCGCGCGTGCTCGGCGCGCCGCAGGCGGCGGAGACGCGGGCGTTCCTCGGGCTGCGATGACCGCGGTCGACGCGCTGGTGGCGGTCGAGCGCGTCGACGTCGCGTTTGCGCGCGGCGGCCCCGCGCTGCAGGGTGTCACGCTGCGGGTGGCGGCGGGTGAGCTGGTGTCGGTGGTGGGGCCGTCGGGCTGCGGGAAGTCGACGCTGCTGCGGGTGGTCGCAGGGCTCATCCCACCATCGGCGGGGACCGTAGCCGTCGCCGACCGCGCAGCGGCGATCGCCATGGTGTTTCAGCAGCCCGCGCTGCTGCCGTGGCGGACCGTGCTGCGCAACGTGGCGCTGCCGCTCGAGCTCGACGGGGTGCGGGGGCCGGAGGGGCGAGCACGCGCGGCCGCGATGCTCGCCCAGGTGGGGCTCGCGGCATTCGCGGACGCCTATCCGGCCGAGCTTTCGGGCGGGATGCGGATGCGGGCGGCGGTGGCGCGCGCGTTGGTCACGCGGCCCCGCCTGCTCCTCATGGACGAGCCGTTCGCCGCCGCCGACGAGATCACGCGCCAGCGGCTGCACGAGGAGCTGCTCGGCCTGCGGGCGGCCGTCGGCTTCACGACGCTGTTCGTCACCCACAACGTGTTCGAGGCGGTGTTCCTCGCCGACCGGGTGGTGGTGCTGAGCGCGCGACCCGGCCGGGTCACCGCGGAGGTGGCGGTGCCGCTCGGGCGGCCCCGGCCGCCCGAGGTGCGCGGTGACGCCGCGTTCGCGCGGTTGGTGGGCGAGGTGGCGCGTGCTCTGCGCGCGGGCGGGGCGTGAGCGGCCTGCGCGACATCGGCCCGCCGCTTGCGGTCCTCGGGCTCGCCGCGCTCCTCTGGCACGCGGCCGTGGTGGTGTTCGCGCTCCCGCCGTATGTGCTGCCGCCGCCGGCGGCGGTGGCGGCCGAGGCGTGGCGGCACGCGGGCGAGCTCGGGGCGGCGAGCGCGCTCACCGGGGCCGCGGCGCTGGCGGGCCTCGCGGCGAGCGTCGTCGGCGGCGTGCTCGTGGCCTTCGTGTTCGCGCAGTCGCGGCTGCTCGCGCGCAGCCTCTATCCCTACGCGATCTTCCTCCAGACGGTGCCGATCGTGGCCGTCGCGCCGCTCATCATCCTCTGGTTCGGGACCGGCTTCGGGAGCGTGGTGGTGGTGGCCTTCATCGTCGGCGTCTTCCCGGTGATCGCCGGCGCGACCGCGGGGTTCACGTCGGTCGAGCGCGACCTCGTCGACCTCTTCCGCGTGCACGGGGCGACGCGGTGGCAGGTCTTCTGGAAGCTGCGCCTGCCGCACGCCGTGCCGCAGCTCGTCACGGCGGCCGAGGTGTCGGGCGGGCTCGCGGTCGTAGGGGCGATCATGGGAGAGGTGTTCGCGGGCTACGGGGCGGGGGCGCGGGGACTCGGCTACCTGGTGGTGGTCACCGCCGGCCAGCTCAAGACGGCGTACCTCTTCGCGGTCGTGCTCGCCGCCACCGGGCTCGGCCTCGTGGTCTTCGGCGCGCTGCGGCTCACGGGCGACGCCGTCTGCGCCCGCTGGCGCGACGTGGCATGAGGCGGGCGCTCGCGACGGTGCTGGCCGTGCTTCTGCTCGGCTGCGGCGGCGGGGCGCCGCGGGGCGCGGCCGTGCGCATCGTCCTCAACTGGTTCCCGGAGCACGAGCACGGCGGCTACCTCGCCGCGGTCGCCGAGGGGCTCTACCGCGAAGCCGGCGTGGACGTGCAGATTCTCCCCGGCGGCCCGGGCGCGGCAGTGGTCCCGCGGGTGGCGAGCGGCGAGGTGGACTTCGGCGTCGGGAACGCCGACGACGTCGTGCAGGGGCGGGCGGCGGGAGCGCCGGTGGTGGCGCTGATGGCCCCCATCCAGCACAGCCCCTTCTGCGTGATGGTGCACGCACGCTCCGGCATCGCGCGCCTCACGGAGCTGCGCGATCTCACGCTCGCGATGACGCCCGGCACGCCCTACCTCGCCTGGCTCGAGCACGTGGCACCGCTTTCCGGCGTGCGGATCGTGCCCTACGGCGGCAGCGTCGCCGAGTTCCTGGTCGCGGAGCGCTACGCGCAGCAGGCCTACCTCTTCAGCGAGCCCGTGCTCGCGGCGGACCGGGGCGGCGATCCCCGCTGCCTGCCGCTCTCGGCGGTCGGGTTCGATCCTTATACGAGCGTGCTCATCGCCTCCGAGCGCCTCGTACGCGAGCAGCCGGCGCTGGTGCGGGCGGTGGTGGCGGCGTCGGTGCGGGGGTGGGCCCGCTACCTCGAAAATCCCGCGCCCGTGAACGCCTATATCCTCCGGCTCAACCCCGAGGTCGGGCCGCGGACGCTCGCGGAGGGGGAGAAGCTTCTCGCGCCGCTCGTGCTCGACGACGTGGCGCGGCGGGAGGGCATCGGGGCCATGACGCGCGAGCGCTGGGCGACGCTGGCGGAGCAGATGCGCACGATCGGGAGCATCGAGGCGCCGGTGGCACCGGAGGGCCTGTTCGACGCCCGCTTCCTGCCCGCGCGTTGACAAACGAACGTTCGTTCGGCTAAGCGGGGATCCGGAGGCGACATGAGCCAACCCTTGCCGCAGAGCGTCGAGACCTACCCGCTGTCGGGCGAGGGCGCCGTCAACTGGGACTACACGACCCGCCACGCGCAGCTCACGCGGCTCTACGAGAACGCCAAGCGGGACCAGTGGAACGCCGCCACCATGGTCGCCTGGGACGTGCCGGTCGACCCCGACGGCGAGATCATTTCGGACATGGGCATCTCGATCTTCGGCACGCCGCTCTGGGAGCGCCTCGACGCGCGGACGCGGCTCGAGCTGCGCCGCCAACAGCTCCGCTACACGTTGAGCCAGTTCGTCCACGGGGAGCAGCTCGCGCTGGTCACCGCCTCGCAGCTCGTGGAGTGCACGCCGCAGCTCGAGTCGAAGTACTACGCGTCCACGCAGGTGGTCGACGAGGCACGGCACGTCGAGGTCTTCGCCCGCTACCTCATGCAGAAGCTCGGCATGACGGTGTTTCCGGCGGCGCCGCTCCTGCGCGACATCTTCGGCGAGCTCATCAAGTCGCCCGAGTGGGACATCAAGTACCTCGGCGTCCAGGTCCTGCTCGAGGGCCTGGCGCTGTCGAGCTTCCACTTCATCCACGACAGCTGCCAGGAGCCGGTGCTCAAGGACGTGCTGCGCTACGTGATCCGCGACGAGGCGCGGCACGTGGCCTTCGGGAACATCGCGCTGCGCGGGCTCTACACGGACTTGACCGAGCGCGAGCGGCGCGAGCGCGAGGAGATCGTGCTCGCGGTCTCGGACATGATGTTCCACCGCCTGCGGGGGCGCGAGATGTACGAGGCCGCCGGGCTCGACGGCGACGAGTGCGACGCCCTCGGCGACCGGTCGGAGGTGATCCAGGCGTTCCGGCGCGGTATCTTCGTGCGCATCGTCCCGGCGATCAAGAAGATCGGCCTGCTCACGCCCCGGGTCGCGGAGAGCTACGGCCGGCTCGGCGTGCTCGAGTTCCAGGACTGCAAGACCGCCGACGAGGAGCTGTTCGACCAGGAGCAGTAGGCCAGGGGCCACGGGAGCCGCATGCGAACCGAGATCTGCGACCGCTTCGGGATCGAGTTCCCGATCTTCGCGTTCAGCCACTGCCGCGACGTCGTGGCCGCGGTGAGCAGGGCCGGCGGCTTCGGCGTGCTCGGCGCCGTCGGCTTTCCCCCGGAGCAGCTCGAGGTCGAGCTGCGCTGGATCGACGAGCACGTGGGCGACCGGCCCTACGGCGTCGACATCGTGATCCCCGGGAAGTACGAGGGCATGGGCGAGCTCGACCCGAAGAAGCTCGAGGAGCAGCTCCTGGCCGCGATCCCCCCGCGCCACCGCCAGTTCGTCGACGAGGTGCTGAGCCGCCACGGGGTCCCCAGGCTCCCCCCCGACGAGAAGCCGGTGAACGAGCTGCTCGGCTGGACGATGGCGACGGCGACCCCGCAGGTCGAGGTGGCGCTGGGGCACGAGCGCGTCCGCCTGATCGCGAACGCGCTCGGCACCCCGCCCGCGGAGGTCATCCGCGACATCCACGACGCGGGGCGGTTGGTCGCGGCGCTCTGCGGGTCGGGCAAGCACGCGCGCGCGCACCGGGAGGCGGGCGTCGACATCGTGGTCGCGCAGGGCACCGAGGGCGGCGGGCACACCGGGGAGATTGGCAGCGTCGTGCTCTGGCCCGAGGTGATCGACGCCGTCGCGCCGACGCCGGTGCTGGCCGCGGGCGGGATCGGGAGCGGGCGGCAGATCGCGGCGGCGCTGGCGATGGGCGCGCAAGGCGTGTGGACCGGCTCGATCTGGCTCACCGTGCAGGAGGCCGACGCGCCGCCGGCGCAGCTCGCGTCGTACCTCGCGGCGACCAGCCGCGACACGGTGCGCTCGCGCTCCTTTACCGGCAAGCCGTGCCGCATGCTGCGCAACGCGTGGACCGAGGCCTGGGAGGCGCCCGACGCGCCGAAGCCGCTCGGGATGCCGCTCCAGTTCATGGTGACCTCAGAGGCGGTCGCTCGCGGGCACCGGTACGCCGACAAGGCGAAGGACGTGATGTTCAACCCGGTCGGCCAGGTGGTCGGCCGCATGAACGCGGTCCGTCCGGTGCGCGAGGTGATCTACCGACTCGTGGAGGAGTACCTCGAGGCGGTCGAGCGGTTGCAGCGGCTCACGCCTTGACGACCCACCACGGCGCTTGTTAGCCGCGCAGCATGCGCGCATTGCGGATCGTCGCCGCGGCGGGGCTCGTCGCCGGGCTCGCCGTCCCCGGGGCCGTCCGTGCGGCCCCACGCGTGCTGCGGGTGGGGACGTTCCGCGGGAAGGCCGGCGACTTCACGACCGTTCAGGACGCCGTCGACGCCGCGCAGCCGGGGGATTGGATCCTGATCGCGCCCGGGGACTACAAGGAGCGCGGCGACTACACGCACCCCGGCCCGAACGGGGAGGCCGGGGCCGGCGTGCTCATCCGCACGCCGCGCATCCACCTCCGCGGGCTCGATCGCAACCGCGTGCTGATCGACGGCACGCGGCCGGGCTCGGCGCCGTGCGACTCGGCGGCGGCCGCGCAGGTCCTGGGTCCCGTCGACGAGGGCGGCCGGCCGAAGGGACGCAACGGCATCGAGGTGTTCGAGGTCGACGGCGTGACGATCGAGAACCTCACCGCGTGTAACTTCCTCACCGGCGCCGCCGGCGGCGGCAACCAGATCTGGTTCAACGGGGGCGACGGCACCGGCACCGTGAACCTCGGCGCCTTCTACGGGGCCTACCTCTCGGCGACCGCCACCGTGTTCCTCGGCGCGGACGCGCCCGGCGCGGAGTACGGGATCTTTGTTAGCAACACGCGGGGCCCGGGGCTGATCGAGCACACCTACGCGAGCAACATGCGCGACGCGAGCTACTACGTGGGCGCGTGCCCCGACTGCAACACGCGGCTGCGCGGCGCGCATGCCGAGAACTCGGCGCTCGGCTACTCCGGCACCAACTCGGGCGGGCACCTGATCGTCGAGAAGTCGGAGTGGGACGAGAACGCGACCGGCATCTCGACCAACAGCCAGAACAACGACGACGCGCCGTCGCCGCAGGACGGCGTTTGTCCCGACGGGAGGACGGGCCCGCTCGGGACGCGCTCGTGCACGGTGTTCCGGCGCAACTACATCCACGACAACAACAACCCGGACGTCCCGCGCTCGGGCACCGCGGGGCTGGCGCCGGTGGGCACCGGCATCGTGCTGGCCGGCGGGCGCGACGACACCGTCTTCGCCAACCGCATCGCCAACCAGGGTGCGTGGGGCGTGCTCGTGGTCCCGTACCCCGACCCGGGGCCTCCGCCGCCCGTGGCGCACTGCCAGGGGGGCCTCCCCTCGGGGATGGCCTGCTACTACGACTCGTGGGGGCACGACGTCGCGCGCAACCACTTCGCGCACGTCGGCTTCTTCGGGAACCCGACCAACGGCGACCTCGGCGATCTCAGCGGCCAGCACGATCCCGGCAACTGCTGGCACGCGAACCGGGATCGGGCCGGGGCGCCGAGCAGCGCGCCGGCCGACCTCCAGAAGACACACGCGAGGTGCGGCGTGCCGAACGCCGGCGACTCGATCACGAGCGACCTCGCCGATCAGGTGATCTGCGCGACCGAGGTCTTCGGGCCGTGTCCGGACCGGCCCGGGCACCACTACCCCCGCACGACACAGGTCCGGCTCAAGCCGCTGCCCATGGAGAAGGGCATGCGCAACCCGTGCAAGGGCGTGCCCAGGAACCCGTGGTGCCCGTGAGCCCTACAGGTATCCGGGCTCCCGTTCTCGGCCCGCAAACAGCTCGTCCTTCCTGCGCGCCAGCTCCTCGGCAGTGATCGCCCCGTCGGGCTTCGTGATCTGGCCGGCGATGCGCCAGCCATGCAGCAGGCAGACCTGCCCGCCCCAGACGACGAAGCCCTGGCCATTGACGTCGTCCGCGGCGGCGCTCGCGAGGAAGACCACGAGCTCGGCCGGCCAGGCCGGATCGAACTGATCGAACCCCGACGGCGGGGCGTGAAAGACCGCGCGGTTCGCCATCGATTCGGTCATACGGGTGCGGGCGCGTGGCGCGAGAAAGTTCGCCCGCACGCCGTACTTGCCCATCTCGCGCGCGATGCTCACCGTGAGCGCCGCGATTGCCGCCTTCGCCATCGCATAGTTGCTGTTGCCCGCCGAGCCGATGAGGCCCGCCTCGGAGGTGGTGTTGATCACCCGCCCGTACACGGAGCCCTCCCGCTTGGCGCGCGCGCGCCAGCGCGCACACGCGTGCCGCGTCGGCGCGAAGTGGCCCTTGCAGTGGACCCGCATGACCACGTCGTACTCCTCCTCGGACATGTTGAAGCTCATCCGGTCGCGCAGCACGCCCGCATTGTTGACGAGCACGTCGAGGCCGCCGTGCAGCGCGTAGGCCTGCTCGACGAGCCGCTCCGCCCCCTGCCAGTCGGCCACGTCCTCGGTGCTGAGCGAGGCGCTGCCGCCGGCGGCGCGGATCGCCGCGACGACCTCGGCGCCCGGAGCCGCATCCGCGCCCTCGCCCGCGAGCGAGGTGCCGAGGTCGTTCACGACCACCGCGGCGCCGTGGCGTGCGAGCGCGAGCGCCTCGGCGCGGCCGAGCCCGCGGCCCGCGCCGGTGACGATGGCGACCTTGCCCTCGAGGAGCCCCATGGCGCGGGGCTACTGCGGCGGGCGCGCCGCGGTCAAGCGCCGCGGGCGGTCGCGCGCGGCGGGCACGGCTGGTACGATCCGCCGCGTGCACTTCGACCCGTTCGGCGCCGAGGCGATCGCGGATCCTTATCCGCAGTATGCGCGCCTTCGGCGCGAGGATCCCGTCCACTGGAGCGAGAAGCTGCGTAGCTGGGTGCTCTTCCGCCACGACGACGTGAGCGCCTTCTTCCGCGACGACGAGCACCTGAGCAGCGATCGCGCGAAGGCCCCGCGCTTCGGGGGCGGCGCGGCGGCGCCCGGGAGCCTCGAGATCCGCACGGTGGCCACCGACCCGCCCGCGCACACCACGGTGCGCGCGCTTTTGAACGCGAGCCTCGCCCCCAGGGTGCGCGGCATCGGCCCGCGCGTGGACGAGCTGATCGCCGAGCTCCTCGACCGCATCGCCGAGCCGGAGGTCGATCTGGTCGCGCGGTTCGCCTACCCTCTGCCGATCGCCGTGATCGCCGAGCTGCTCGGCCTCCCGGCCGAGGACCGCCCGCAGCTCGAGGAGCGGTCGCGCGCCGTGGCGCGCGGCATGGATCGGTTCTACTCGGGGCGCGAGGCGAGCGAGGGGCTGCACGAGCTGGGCGCGTACTTCTTCCAGCTCGTCCAGGAGCGGCGCGGCACGCCGGGGGACGACCTGGTCCGGCGCCTGCTGGTCGCGGAGCACCACGGCGACCGGCTCACCGAGCTGGAGGTGGTCGCGATGTGCACGGCGCTGGTCTTCGGCGGCCACGAGACGACCGTGAACCTGCTCGGGAACGGCCTGCTCGCGTTGCTGCGGGCGCCCAGGGAGCTGCGCCGGCTGCAGGACGATCCGACGCTCGTCGGCTCCGCGGTCGAGGAGCTGCTCCGCTTCGACAGCCCCGCGCAGTTCATCTCGCGCACGGTCCGCGTGGACTTCGAGCTGCGCGGCCGGCGGCTCGCGGCAGGCGACTCGGTGATGGCCGCGATCGGCGCGGCGAACCGTGATCCGGAGGTGTTCGAGGAGCCGGATCGGCTGGACCTGGGACGCGCGCCCAACCCCCACCTCGCCTTCGGCCTCGGCACGCACTTCTGCCCCGGCGCGCAGCTGAGCCGGCTCGAGGCCCGCACCGCGATTCCCGCGTTGCTGCGCCGCTTTCCGGCCCTCCGTCCCGGGCACGCGCCGCCCGTCCGGCGCCCGACGGTGGTGCTGCGCGGGCTCGAGCGCTTGCCCGTGCGCGTCGACTGAGCTCAGGGCCGCGAGGTCACTGGCACTGTCCGGTGGTCGGGTTGCAGGTCGCCGGCGGTGTGCAGCTCCGTACGAAGTAGGTCTGGAGGCATGTGCCCGCGCCGTCACAGGCCGGGCGCGTGCACTGGTCGCCGTCCGTATCCGGACACGACACCCCCGCCGCGGCGAACACGTTCTGATTGCACGTGCCCGCACCGTCGCACTGCGCGAGCGTGCACGAGTTGCCGTCGGTGTCGGTGCACCCCGTGCCGGCGGCCGCGAAGGCCGCCGTCTGGTTGCAAGCGCCGGCGCCGTCGCACTGCGCGACCGTGCACGTCGTGCCGTCCGTGTCCGTGCACGCCTTCCCAGCCGCCACGAACTGGCACGTGGCCGTGCAGCAGTCCCCCGTCTTGCCGTTGTTGGCGCCGTCGTCGCAGGCCTCGCCCGTCTCGACGATGCCGTTGCCGCACGATGCGGTGACCGCGGGACCGCACAGGAGATAGGGAATCGCGCCGGAGAGCGTCCGCGCCCCGAACTGGTCGATGAACACGGTCGAGGCAGGGGGAGCCGAAGCAGTGGTGCACTTGATGCGGTAGCAGACGTCGTCCTGCGTGAGCGCCTGCTCGTTCGGAATCGACGCCGGTGTGAACGACGTGAAGGGGCCGCCGTTGATCGAGCGCTCCAGCGGTTGCGTGACAGTCTTGCTCACGGGGACGCACACGAGGCGGAAGGAGCCGACGATCGAGCAGTCCTCGGGGTTCACCTGCGGGCCCGCGAGCGCTAGCCACGACGGCCGGGGTCCTTTGAGCTTCAGCGGATCCTTCACCCGGTAGCACTCGATGTGCGTGGTCGGCAGGGTCGTCGTAGTGGTCGTCGTCGTGGTCGTCGTCTGCGCGCGGACGGCCGGCGCGCCGGCGCCGAGGATCATGGCGGCCAATGTCCCGAGAGCGGCGGATCGCTTCGACATCATGAACGCTCCTTAGTCGGATCGTGACGATCCGATGACGGATGCTATACCGCTCGTGCTACGGCTGTAAAGCATGCTTTCGCGAATGACGCCGTGCGGCGTGGCATGCACCGATGCCCGCCCGTGGCCTCCCGTCGACGGTCGCCGGTTGACGCGGCAAATCCGAGCCAGTACAAGGCTTTCCCGCTCCGCGCCCATAGCTCAGTTGGATAGAGCGTCTGACTACGAATCAGAAGGTCGGGTGTTCGAATCACCCTGGGCGCACTCTCGGGTCACGTGCTCGGTCCCGGTTGACGACTCCGGCTGGCCGGCCTACGTTGCTGGTCTTCGGGAGAGGAGGCGCCCGTGTTTGCGACCTCGCGGACGTCGCGCAGCTTGGCGCTTGCGGTTGTCCTCGCCACCGTCGTCGGGGGCGGCCGGGCGCGTGCGGGGGCGATCTTCGACTTCAAAGTCGAGCGGTTCGAGCTCGATCGGGCCGGTGTTGCACCGTTCGTCGACGACTTCGGCACCGACTCCGGACAGTGGATTCAATATTTCGGCACGTCCGTCATCGTCGACGGCTTGCTGCACCTGACCAGCCCGGGCAGTGTGCTGCCGAACGCCTTCGGCGTTCTCCCGGGCACGACCCTGGACATCAGCGCGGTGCTGACCGCGCAGATGCTCGAGGCGGGCGGCGGCAGCTTCACGGCGCAATCATACTGGGAGCCGGCCCCGCTCGTCTTCGGCGACTTCAATCACATGTCGCTGCTGGGCCAGGACGGGACGACCAGCGAGGTGCTGGGAGTGGCGCTGACGAACCCCACGCCGCCGGGCCAGCCGGTGCGCTACGAGATCGACCAGCATCTCGTGGGCGTGGGCGCGCGGATCGTCTCCCACTTCGACAAGTTCCGGTCGATCCGGCGGCGATCACGGGCCCGGTCGTCTTCTCGCTGGCCTACGACGACAGCAGCCGGACCGTTCAGACGGCAGTGAGCCTCGACGGCGGTGCGACGTTCCAAAGGCCGTTCGGCCCGCTGCCCTTCTTCGCGGCAACCAAGAGCGCGCAGGTGATGCTCGGGGCCGATCCGCTGACGACCGCGACGCGCCCGCCGGAGCCCCTCTGCGTGGGGGGCGCCGCCATCGGAGGCGGCTCGGTCGTGGTGCGCGCGCGCGGGGGCGGGACGCTCGTCGTTCGGGGCCTCATGCCGAAGCTCCCCACGGTACCGCCGATGCCGCAGTTTTTCAGCGACGGTGTGCAGCTCCGTATCGTCGACCGCTCCTCCGGCGCAGCCATCCTCGACCTCACCGCGACGAACGCCATCCCAGGGTTCGTCGCCGGCTGCGGCGGAGGGGGGCAATGGAGGCGGCAGCCGGAGGGTGCGTGGGTGTACCGGAACGTCTCGAACGCGCTTCCACCGGCCTGCAAGGCCGGATCGGCCCAGGGCCTCCGCAAGCTCACGCTCCAATTCCTGCGGGGGGGACGGGTCCGCTTCGAAGGGATCGTGCAGCATCCGGTCGCGGATGCGCCCTCCGATGTCGGCGTCACGCTGGTCTTCGGGACGTCGCCCGTCGTCGGCGCCACGGGGCGGTGCGCGACGTTCGCCGCGCCGTGCGTGCGCCACCGGGCGGCGACCCGGTGTGCGGGCCCGCGCTGAGGAGCGTCCCCTGCGCTCGGGTGCGTGGTTTCCGGGGAACGTCGAGACCTGCGACGCGCACGGGAGCTGCACCCCTGAGCGGCCCCATTACTCGGTCGAGAAGCGGGATTGCCTCGCCCGGACGGACCGGTGTAGAGGTCCCGCACACGGGGGAGGGAAGGAGATGCCATGAAGGTGTCGATGATCTCCACGCTGCTCCTGGCGGCGGGCCTGTTGGCGACCGCCGGGGCCCCGGCCTTCGCTCAGGACTGTCCGGCGGGCTGCGGGCGCGAGAACATGGCCTGCCTCCAGACGGCGCGTGCCGACAAGCTCGCCTGCAAGCAGGCCTGTCGGAGCAACCCGAGCGGCGGGATGGGCGCCTGCATGAAAAGCTGCATGACGGGCTTCCATGCGGCCAAGGCAGCCTGCCAGGACACCCACGGGTCCTGCACGACGCTCTGTCCGCCGCCGCCTCCGCCCAGCTCCTGCACGGGGGCGATCCTCGACACCTGCGGGCGTGAGCTCGCGACCTGCGCGCAGGGCGTGATCACGCAGGTGAAGACGTGCCTCCACGGCTGCGCGTCCGCGGCCGACCGTCTCTCCTGCTTCCAGGGCTGCGCCGCGCAGGCGCGCGCCGGGGCGCAAGCCTGCGGGCAGCAGTTCGAGGCGTGCGTGCACGGCCACTGCCCGCCGCCGCCGGGGAGCACCACGACGACCACCCTCCCGCCGCTTCCCTGCGGCCTCGAGCCGTTCGCCGCCACCTGCGGCGGTGCGTGTCCACCGGGGCTCACCTGCGCACCGCTGCCGACCGGGCTTCTCCCGATCCCGCTCTGCGGCTGCGTCAATCCGAGCGGCGGGTGCCGCACCAACGCCGACTGCAGCGACGGGAACCCGTGCACGCTCGACCTGTGCGTCAGAGGCACCTGCGTCCATGAATGCCTCTGCCTCGAGCCGACGGGCGCCTCGTGCTGCCCGGGCCCGCTCGGAGCGTGCCGCTCGCCGAGCGGCGCGTTCCTCGATCCGTTGCACTGAGGTCGAGGGGGCCGGGCGTCGGGTCGACGATGCCCGGCCCCCCCGAGGGCGAAGTGGCCCCGTTCGACGGCCTGCGCCTGCTCTCGGTGGGCCACACCCTGCCGGGCCTCTACTGCATCGCGGTCCTGCGCGACCTCGGGTTCGACGTCGCGCGCGTCGAGCGGCTGGCCGGCGACGCCGACCGCTTCGGGGGGCTCGCGGGCCAGTTTCCGGTTCGCTCGCTGCGCGAGGGCACGGCGCGCTGCGCGATCGATCTCAAGGACCCGCGCGGCGCCGCCGCCTTCCGGCGCATGGCTGCCCGAGCCGACGTGGTTCTCGAGGGGTTCCGGCCGGGCACGGCGGCGCGGCTCGGCATCGATCACGCGGCCCTCGCGGTCGAGAATCCCCGGCTGATCTACGTCGCGATCTCCGGATACGGGCAGGAGGGGCCGTGGCGCGACCACGCCGGCCACGACCTGAATTACCTCGCAGCCGCCGGCGCCCTCGATCTCGCCGGCGGGCCGGACGGGACCCCGGGGATGCCGGGGGCGACTTACGCCGACGGGCTCGCCGGGCTCGGCGCGGCGATCAATGTGCTCGCCGCGCTCGAGGCGCGGCGGCGTGACGGCCGCGGGCGGTTCGTCGACGTCGCGATCACCGACGGCCCGCTCTTCCTCCTCTCGGCCGAGCTCGAGCGATGGTGGACGACGGGCACGGCGCGCACGCGCGGCGACACGCACCTCACGGGGGCATACCCGTGGTACGGCGTGTTCGAGACCGCGGACGGGCGCTATCTGTCGGTCGCAGCCGTCGAGCCGGCCTTCTACGACCGGCTGTGCCGGGTGGTTGGCCATCCCGAGTTGGCAGATCGCCAGTTCGTCACCGGAGAGGAGCGGCGGCAACAGCGCGAGGTCTTGCGCGCCACGTTCAGGAAGCGGACGCGTGACGAATGGGTTGCGCTGCTCGCGGAGGACGCGTGCGTCGCACCGGTCTTCTCGATCGACGAGGCCGCCGAGGCGCCGCCGGCGGCCCGGGCGCGCCGGGAGCTGCCGGACGCCGCGGCCACGCTCGTCCGCTCCCCGGTGCGTCTGCCGCCGGCAGCATGTCGCCCCAAGCGCGGCACCGCCGAGACGCTGGCGGCATACGGATTCTCCGCGGAGATGGTGCGCGCGCTGGGGGCGCAGGGCGTGATCGGCGAGTGAAGACCGCGCGCATTCGCGTCCGAAAATCGCGAGCGCCGAGCCTCGCGGTGTGCCACGATCGACGCGTGGATCTGCCGGACGCCGACGCCTGCTACCGCGCGCTGCGGAGCCGCGACTTGCGGTTCGACGGGCGGATGTTCGTCGGCGTGATGTCGACCGGCATCTACTGCCGGCCGGTCTGCCCCGCGCGGACCCCGAAGCGCGAGCACTGCCGCTTCTTCGCGTCGGCCGCCGCGGCGCAGGAGGCGGGGTTCCGTCCCTGCCTGCGCTGCCGGCCCGAGACGGCACCGGGCCTCGGCGCCTGGTGCGGGACGTCGGCCACCGTCGCGCGCGCGGTGACGCTCATCGCCGAGGGCGCCCTCGATGGCGGAGCGGCCGGCATCGAGGCGCTGGCGGAGCGACTGGGTGTCGGCGCGCGGCAGCTCCGACGCCTCTTCCACCGCCACTTGGGCGCCTCACCGGTCGCGGTCGCGCAGACGCGGCGCGTGCTCTTCGCGAAGCAGCTCATCCAGGAGACGCAGATGCCGATGACGGACGTGGCGCTCGCCTCGGGCTTCGGCAGCCTGCGGCGATTCAACGAGACCTTCCGCGACCTCTTCGGCCGCCCGCCGAGCGCGCTGCGAAGCCGGCGCGCGCACCAGGCGGGCGTGACGCTGCGCCTTCGCTACCGGCCCCCGTACGACTGGCCAGCGATGCTCGCGCACCTCGCGGCGCGCGCCGTCGACGGGGTCGAGGTGGTGGCCGAAGGAAGATACCGGCGCACCGTCGCGCACGAGGGACGGCTCGGCACGGTGGAGGTGGCGCACGAGCCGGCGCAGGCGAGCTTGGTGGTCACCATCCGCTTCCCATCCGTGCGGGCGCTGCCCGCCATCCTTGCCCGTGTCAGGCGCGTGTTCGACGTCGACGCGGACGTCGACGCGATCGGCGCACACCTGGCGCAAGACCCTTTCCTCGCGCCGCTGGTGGCGTCGCGGCCGGGGCTGCGCACCCCCGGAGGCTGGGACGGCTTCGAGGTGGCGGCGCGTGCCGTGCTCGGCCAGCAGGTCACCGTGTCGGCCGCGCGGCGGCTCGCGGGCCGGCTGGTGGCCCTTTGCGGCGAGGCGTTGTCGGGCCCGAGCCACCCCGGGCTGACCCATGCGTTTCCGTCCGCCGAGCGGCTCGCCGCGGCCGACCTGGGCGCGCTCGGCGTGCCTGCGGCGCGTCGCGCGGCGCTCGCGGCACTCGCGGCGGCGACGCTCGCCGACGGCCGTCTCTTCGCGCCTTTCGGGAGCGTGGAGGCGGCGATGACCCGTCTGCGCAGCCTCGCCGGCGTCGGGGAGTGGACCGCGCAGTACGTGGCGCTGCGTGCCCTGCGCGATCCCGATGCTTTCCCCGCCGGCGACTCGGGCCTGCTGCGCGCCGCGGCGGCGGCCTTGGGCGGCCGCCCGGCGCCCGTCACGCTGCTCCGACGGGCCGAGGCGTGGCGGCCCTGGCGCGCATACGCCGCCCAGCATCTCTGGGCGGCTGACGTCGAAGGGAATTCGGCCGTACGGGAGGTTCGACATGGCTGAGGCGCCGCGGCTGCTGATCGACCGCACGCGCACGCCGCTCGGCGAGCTGATCCTCGTCGCCGACGGCGAGGGACGGCTGCGGGCCGTCGGCTGGGCCGATCACGAGGCGCATCTGCTCCGGCGGCTGCGCGGGCACTGCGACGGGAGGGCGTTCGCGCTCGTACCCCGAGCGGATCCGGGCGGCCTCACCAGGGCGCTTGCGGCCTACTTCGCGGGGGACCTCCGCGCCATCGACGACCTGCCCGTGTGCACCGGCGGGACCCCTTTCCAGCGCGCCGTCTGGGCAGCGCTGCGGCGGATCCCCTGCGGGACGACCGTCTCCTACGGTGAGATCGCCCGCCGGATCGGGCGGCCGTCGGCCGTGCGCGCCGTGGGGCAAGCGAACAATGCGAACCCGGTCGGCATCGTCGTGCCCTGCCACCGGGTCGTCGCCGCCGACGGGGCGCTCGCCGGCTACGGCGGCGGCGTGGAACGCAAGCGCTGGCTGCTCGCTCACGAGGGCGCGCGGGGCTGACGCCAGGGAGTCGCGTCGGCCGGCCTACTCGCCGTCCGTTCCGTCCTCGGCCCCGTTGCCCGCGTCGTCGCCCGAGTCGTCGCCGTCGAGGTCGTCGAGGTGCTGTCGCGCCTCGTCGAGGTCGCGCTGCGCGCGGTCGATCTGCTCTTCGGTGTCGTCGGACCGCTGCGGCTGGCCGGCGCCCTCGCCTTGATCGCCGGCGGCCGCGGGCGCCGCCACGGCCGACCTCGAGACCAGCGTAGCAGCCAACGCGAGGACGGCGAAGACCCTTCGCATCGCGTGCTCTGTTAGTGCGCCGGCGCGCGAGCGTCAACGGGCCGGCGCCTTCCCGCCCGGAGCTGCTGCAGCTCGCCGGTGCGTAAGGCGAGGACGTCGGCGCGAATCGCGTCGGCCATGCCGAGCAGGCCCGCCTGGGTGGCTGGAGGGATCGGGCGAGGCCACGGCCGCTGGATTGCACGGTCGAAGCGGACGAGGCCGCGCGCTGCACGCATGAGAAAGTCCACCGCTTTGACGAGGCTGCCGCGAGCGAGGAGGACATCGGCCTTCGCCACCTGGCCTGCCGCGACGTCGAGGCGTCGCACCAGCGAGAGCCGGCGGTTGCCGAGGTCGTCCGAGCTGCCGACGAGGGCCGCGAGCGCTCCGAGCCGGCAGTCGATCGATGCGGGCGTCGCCGCCGAAGGGCAGCCGGCCAGGGTGGTCGAGGTCGAGGACGTCGTCGTGGTGCTGGAGGACGTCGAGGAAGCGGTGGTCGAGGTGGTGGAGGTCGAGGTGGTCGAGGACGTGGTCGTGGTCGTCGTCGAGGTTGGCGGGACGGTGGTCGTCGTGCCGGCGCCTTGCGGGATGGCGCTCACCTCCGTCGAGTCGGCGCTCGCGCCGCCCGCGTCGACGCCCCCCGTGTAGGACGCGGACACCACGTAGAAGTACGTGGTGCCGTCGGCGACCCCCGTATCCGTGTAGTAGGTGCCCGTCGGGCAGCCGACGGCCACGTACGGCCCGCCGCTCACCAGTCCCCGCTTGACGGTGTAGCTCGTCGCCCCGACGGAGGCCGCCCAGGAGAGGGCCACCTGCCCGTCAGCGGGTGTCGCCGTCGGGTTCGCGGGCGGGGCGAGGTTCACCAGCAGCGTGGTCGAGCCGGTGTGCGTCAGCGAACCGCTCGTCCCCGTGATGGTCAGCGTGAGCGCATAGGGCACCGCGGCCGTCGTCGTGTCGATGGTGAGCGTCGAGGAGCCCGAGCCGGAGATCGTCGGCGGGCTGAACCCCGCGCTCGTGATGCCGGTGGGGAATCCCGACTCGCTCCCGACGCTGAGATCGACCGCGCCGGCGAAGCCGCCGAGCGAGCCCACCGTGACCGCGAACGTGGTCGATTGACCGGGCACGACCGTCTGGGAGGAGGGGCTCACGCTGATCCAGAAGTCGGGGCTCGGCGCCGTCACCCAGACGGTGCGCGTCGGCGGGCTCGGGTCCGAGTTGCCGTCGGCGTCGAGCACCGTGAGCGAGGCGACGTAGGTTCCGGGGGTATTGAAGGTGACGTTGCCCGGATTCTGGACGGTCGAGGTTCCCGGCGTCCCCCCGGGGAAGACCCACGAATACCCTGCCGCGGCCGTGCTCGTGCCGAAAGAGACCGAATCGCCGGCGGTGATCCACACGTCCGACGGCGGCGAGGCGATCGTACCGGACGGCGGCGTGGTCGCGTACGGCGAGAGCTGGATGAAGCGCGCCACCGACGGAACGCCCGCGCTGTCGAGCAGGAACAGCATGTAGTAGCCGGGCGGGGCGACGTTGCCGTTGGGCGGGGTCGTGAGAGAAAGCGTCCCCGTCCCGGCACAGGGTGGTTGCGGCGGCGGGCCGCAGAGACCGATCAGCCGCTGGTCCATGTCGGAGGCGTGCGTGGTCGAGCCCGGGCGCACCAGCACGGCCGCGGCGATGGGCGAGGTGCTCGTGTAGTCGACCGAGAAGGGGGCATCGTAGCCGATCGCGCCCGAGGCCGGCGCGATCGCGAGGATCTGCGGGCGGTCGGTGGTGATCGGCCGGTCGCTTGCATCGAACAGGTAGGCGGGGGTGTAGCGCTCGATCGCCGGCTCGTAGCTCCCGCGCTCGTCGGGGTTGCTCCCGAGGCTCATCACGGTCGCGTCGGGTAGGAGTAGCGCGGTCGAATGGTAGAGCCGCGAGTAGGCGGCGGTGCCGGCGGAGGCGAAGGCGTCGGCGAGCGGATCGTAGAGATCCGCGGTCCGGCCCGCGGTGTCCGGCACCTCGTAGTAGAGCGAGCCGCCCTCGGCGAGCACGGTGCCGCTCGGCAGCAGCACCGCGTTCATCTGGATGCGCCCCGTCGACATGCTCGGCCCCGGCGTCCAGGCCGGCGTGGCAGCCGACAGATCGATCAGCTCCGTGCCGCTGGTGGCGGGGGTCGGCTGCGGCGTGTTGGGATTGCCGCCGCCGAGGTACATGACGATCGGCCGGTAGTCCGGTGGGAGCAGGGGCAGCAGGACGGCCGAGCCGTACTCGAGATGGCCGGGCGTCGGGGCCGATAGGGTCCATTGACCCGCCAGCGGGTCGAAAAGCCAGGAGTTCGCCACCGAGCCGCTGCCGCCGCCGCCCTGCCCCGTGAAGAACACGGTGCCGTTCGGCAGCAGCGCCATGCGCGGGAAGAGGGGCGGCGTGAAAGGTGCGCTCAGGGGGCTCGTCCACCCGGTCCCCGCGTCGGTGAGGCTGTATATCTCGACCGTCGAGTTGACCCCGGCGCTCGAGCTGAGCCCCGAGAACGCCATGATCCGCCCGTCGCCGAGCGCCGTCGCGGTCCCGTACCAACGCCCATCGGCCATGCTCGGCGTCTCGAGGAATTCGCCGGTGACCGGGTCGAAGATGGACGCGCGGTTCTCGCCCGCGAAGGAGCCCGTGGTCAGATACGCGGCCGTGCCCCCGACGACGAGGGGCCGGCCGTCCGGCAGCACCGCGGTGCCGCTGCAGAAGAGGTCGTACTCGACCTCCTGCACGCCGACGCTGTCGCCCGTGGCGCCCGTCGGATCCCAGACCGCGGCGCGGTAGCTCTCCGCGCCCGCCGTGTTGTTGTAGGCGTCGTTCTCCGATCCCGCGACGATCAGCACCTTCCCCGTGTGCAGGAGCGTCGCCGAGATCGGGTTGAGCGGCATCTGGTAGGGGAGCGTTTCCCACGTCCCCGTCACGTGCGGGACGTTCGCGGCGCAGCTCTGCGCGCCGGCGGCGCCGGGAAGCCCGAGGGCGGCGGCGAGCACGGTGACGGCGGCGAGGGGAAGAGCGCGGTCCATGGCGCAGGACGCGTCGGCGGTCGAGGCGAGGAGCAAGGCGTGGGCCCGGCGCGGGGCGCCGGTAGACGGGCGGGCGGCCGGGAGACTGCGCCATGATGGCGCAGCCGTGCAACGAGCCGGCACACTCGGCCGTGTGCGCGACGCTGTGCTATCTGGGTTGCCGGACGTAATCCGTCGCGAGACAGCGGGCGAACAGCGCGCGATAGTATTCGGCCAGCTTCGCGTCGTAGGCGCTCAGCCCCGTCGCCTGATCGCGCGTGTGGTCGTTCGCCGCGGCATCCAGCTCCCGGTCCGCCTTCTCGCGCTGCGCCCTGCGCGTCCTCTCGCAGTCCTCCTCGACCGCGAACGACCCCGCCTGCTCCCACCGCGAGAGCGGGAGCTGGTCCGCGTAGGGGTCGTACTGCCCCTGCTTGGTGCGTACGAAGGGCGGGCGCATCAGGAGCCACCCGGTCAGCAGCAGGAGCTCGCAGGCGTGCCGGCTCACGAGGGCAAGGACGATCGCGGGAGGGGGTGGGTTGACCCGAGTTCAGGCGGGCTTCTGCGCGGCGACGGCCACGCTCGCCACGGCGCGCGCGAGCCGCCGCACCGCCTCGAGGTCCCCCACCGCCTCCACGATCGCGGCCACCATCGGATCGCCGCAGCCCGCGCCCGCCAAAAGCGCGCTCGCGTCCGTCTCCCGGACGATCGCGACGTCGCGGAAGCCCGCCTCCGCGAGCATGCGCAGGTAGTCGCTACGCAGCGCCGCCCCGGCCACGCAGCCGACGTAGGCCTCGATGCTCGCCCGGACGGCTTCGGGCAGCGGCGCGTCGAGGACGATGTCGGAGACCAGCAGGCGGCCTGCCGGACGCAGGACGCGGAAGGCCTCACGGAAGACCCGGTCCTTCTCCGGCGAGAGGTTGATCACGCAGTTCGAGAGGACCACGTCGATGCTCGCGCTCTCGACGGGCAGCTCCTCGATCAGCCCCTGACGGAACTCGACGTTGGTCACGCCCGCGCGCGCCGCGTTGTCGCGCGCCTTCGCGACCATCTCTCCGGTCATGTCGACGCCGATCACCCGTCCGGTGGGGCCGACCGCCGCGGCCGCGAGAAATGCGTCGAACCCGGCCCCGGAGCCCAGGTCGAGCACCGTCTCGCCAGGCCGGAGAGCGGCGAGCGCGATCGGGTTGCCGCAGCCGAGGCCGAGGTTCGCGCCTCCGGGGGCCGTGGCGAGATCCTCCTCGCGGTATCCCATCGTGCGGGCCGCGGCCGCGGGATCCGGGCCGCAGCATCCGCTGGCGCGCTCGGCGTACCGGGAGCGGACGATCAGCCGCAGCGCCTCGGCCTCGTTCTCGGGTGCCATGCGCCGAGCAGATCCCGTGTCGGCCCGGCGGTCAAGCCTACTGCGGGTCGCACGGTCCCACGCAGAAGTTCTCGATGTCGCCGTCCGGGCGCAGGAACGCGTCGATCTGTGACTGGATGGCCGGCAGCGACCGCGGCAGCGAATGCGCGCTGTTGCTCGCCGGCGGGACGTTGGTGAGCGGCGCGAGGGGGAAGCCGCCGTCCACCTCGACCAGCGCCGAGCCGTCGAAAGGCGCGAGCTCCTCGGCAATGCCATAGAAGTGGTGGACGGGTGGGGCCACCTGCGGGATGCCCATCGAGCGCACCATGATCTCGGTCCCCAGGTTCGACACCTCCGCGTCGCCGGTCGACATGTTCACCAGCACCTTGTGCGCGGGCGTGTTCGGTAAGGGGTTCGTCACCGTGTGGTGATCGTAGCCGTTCGGCTCCGCACGGTCCCAGAGCTGCTGGAGGAGCGGATAGGCGAGGGCGCGGTTCAGGTCGTCGGGGTAGGCGGCGCGCAGCAGCACGAAGAACGAGCTGAAGTCGACGCTGCGCTGGAGGAGCGTCGAGTAGTTGGCGGCGGCGACCCCGAGCACGCCGCGCGTCACCTCCTGGGCGATGCCCATGACGACGCCGCCCTCGATGCCGCCCTGGCTGTTGCCGTAGTAGTACACCTCGGTCGGGTCGATGACCGAGACCATGTGACCGGTCCCGTCGTCGAACTGGAAGGCGGGGCTCGCGGCCAGGCCGCTCGGCGACCCGAGCAGGCGGGCCAGCACGAGCTGGTTCAGGATCCCCTGGTGCAGGCGCTCGGGTAGCTTGCGGAAGTTGCTCAGGTCGCCGATGAAGCCGAGGATCGTCGCGACGTCGGGGGCGGCGAATCCCTGCCAGTCGGTCGCGGCGATCACGAAGCCGTGGTTCTGGGCGAGGTTGCGCAGGTTGTCGGCGCCCACCTCCCCGGCGCCCGTGCCGAGGAGGCCGTGGCCGTAGAAGATCGGCCGGCCGGCCTGTGGCGTCGGCTGCACGAGCGAGCAGGGGATGATCACCGTAAACGGAATGTCGGCGGCGACGCCGTTCTGGACCGGCAGGTTGGTCATCGGGTCGACGTTGAGGAGCGAGCCCGGGCCATCGAAGGTCGTGAACAGCGGAACGGTGTAGGTGCCCGCCACCTCGCGGCAGACGCGCGGGTCGTTGAAGGGGTTGTCCTGCACGCTGGTCACCACGAACGCCGGCGCCGCGCTGCCCCCGACGCCGCCGAGCTGGGCGAAGGTCTGGTCGCGCATCGAGACGAGCCAACGCTCGATCGCGTCGTCGCTGGCGGTGTGGAAGTCCCAGGCGAGGATCAGGTCGTTGCGCGGGATGCCCGCTGCCGCGAGGGTCGTGAACAGCGCCTCGAACGCGGGCCGCCGCGCCTCGACCGCCGCGTTGCCCGACGGCACGCCGTCGCGCAGCGCCTTGAAGGCCGGGTCGGGCTGGATCGGCTGGCCGTCCTGGCCGACGAGGCCGCGCAGGGCGACGATGTAGTGGCCCCCGTTGGCGAGGCGGTGCCCGGGGCGGATCATGAACGCCTGGGTCGGCGGATGTACGGGGGTCACGCCGTCGTCGCCGATGCTGACGTCGTTCTCGCCCATGTGCTCGATGCGCTCGCCGGTGTCGGCGTCGAGCAGGATCGTCGGGCTGCCGGCGCCGAGCGAGACCGTCCAGTCGGTCTGGTTGCCGACGCCCGAGGCGGCGAGGTCGACGCCCTGGGGGAAGGTCGCCATGATGATTGGGCCCGGGCTGAAGCCGTCGAGCGTGTTCCAGGCCGTCGGGTCGATGTGGACGCCGCTCGCGTTGGTCGGCATGACCCGGAGCGGATAGGCCATCCGCCGCCCCGTCGCCGTGGTCGCATCCGCCCGCTCGTAGAACGACGACGGGTATGGCATCAGCGGATTGCCGCCGGCGGCGTCGAGCACCTCGGCGCCCGAGAGGAGGCCGCAGAGCGCCGTGTCGGTGGGGGGCCGGCAGGTGAGCCGGGTCGCGTGGGAGACGCTGCAGACGCTCCCGCAGGTCCGCATGCAGTGGGCCCCGGCGCCGACCGCCACGTGCACGTTGCCCGAGCGGGTGGCCGCGGGCAGCGGCGCGCCGCGGCGGACGATCGTGACCTTGGTGGGTCCGCTCGGGGGCGTGAGGAGCTTCACCAGCGTGACGCCGCCCCGCGTGCCGGCCGCATCCTTGTACATCACGCCGTGCGGGATCGCCGTGAACGCCGAGGCCGGGAGCGTCACTTGGAAGATGGCGTTGGTGGGATCGGTCTCGGGGTCGTAGCTCACCTCGATCTGGAGCCCGAGGCTCAGCGGATCGAGCGCCGCCGACGGCGTGAACCGGCCCCGGAAGAGGAGCGTCGTCCTGCCCGCGGCGATGTGCAGCTTCTGCGCGCTGCCGGGGTCGCAGGAGTACGGGATCTCCGCCGCGGCGGAGGTGGCGAGCAGCGTGAGGGCGAGGAGCGTCGTCGGCGTGCGCGTCATGGCCGCCCTCGTACCACGGACGGCGCACGCACGGTCAAGGGGAATCCGGCGCTACTCGGGCGTCACCGGCGCCTCGCCGGGGCGCTCCTCGCGGGGCACGAGGGCGACCTTGCGCTCGCGGTCCCGGTCGGCGCGCTGGCTCTCGGTGGCGCTCATCGCGCAGTGGCCCTCGAATATCCCTCCCTGCTGGATGACGAGGCTCGGCGTGACGATACCGCCGAAGAGCCGGCCGGAGGCGCGGATCTCGAGCTTGCGGCGGGCCGTAACGTCGCCGGTGACGCGGCCCTCGATCACGATCGAGGTCCCGGTGACCTGCGCGTTGACCACCGCCGACTCGCCGATCGTGAGCGCGTCCTGGGCGGTGATCTCCCCCTCGACTTGGCCCTCGATACGTACCGGCCCCTTGAAGACGAGCTTGCCGGTGACCTGGCTGCCCTGGCCGAGGAACGCGTCGGCCCCGCCGCCCTGCTCGGGGCGTGTCCCGGGGGTGTCGCGCACGAGCATCCCCGCCTCGCCGGGGCCGAGCCCGCTCAACGCCGCCGCCGGCTCCGGACCGAGGCCGCGCGCCCGCTCGCTCCGCTCTCCATCCTTCCCGAATAGCGCCATGGCCGTAACCTCCCCAGGCGCCGCCAGCACGGGGTCGCTGGCCGCGGTATTGGTCGTGTGGGACCGAGGCGAGGACGGCGCGCGTTTAGCACCGGGCGCAGCGCGCTGTCAACGGACGTGCTCGGATCACTGCGCGGGGCAGGTGAGCGCCACGTCGCCGCCGAAGCACCCGGGCACGGCGGGCAGCGGCGCGGCATCCTCGTCGAGGTAGAACGAGCCGATCGTGAAGCACATCTCGTTTTCGCTCGTCACGCCGAAGGTGAGCGGCGCGGCCGTGTCGTTGAGGTAGCTGCACGTCCAGTGGAAGCCGTCGCCGGGCTCGAGGCGCATCGGCGCGGTGAAGCGCTCCATGGTCGGGTGCTGGTAGTCGAGCGTCTGGAGAACCTGGCCGGCGTCGCTGCCGGCCCGGAGCAGGTCGACGTCGACCGAGGTGGTGTGCTTGTGGCTGTGGGTGCTCAGCAGCACGACGTTCATCGGGAAAGGCGCGATCCACTGCGCGCTCGCGCTCCCGTTCTCGCCCGGCGGCACGTCGATGCGGAACGTGCCGAGCTGGAAGCCCCGGGCGTGGTGGACGATGGAGCCGGCGGGCGCGCGAACCAGGTTGATCGCGCCGTCCACGCGCAGCGGCCGCGGCGAGTCGTTGATGTAGTGGAGGTTCAGCAGGAGGATCTGATGCGGCTGGAACGTCACGCCCACGCCGTGCGGAAAGCCCACCGTCGCACGCGGCGCCTGCACCCCGGCGAGGATCGCACCGAAGTTCTGCCCGAAGCCGACGCAGCCCGGGCTGTCGACCGTCCCCCGGGGCAAGCCCGCCAGGTCGTCGTTGTCGTCGACGAAGAGCGCGAAGTGGTGGCTGATGTAGCCCCGCCCGCTCGGCGCCGCGAACTCCATCGTCGACACGTCGAGCGGACGGCGGTTGCGCAGCGCGATCGCCTGGCAGACCTCGCGCTCGTGGTGGGCGGGCACGACGAAGGGCGTGAGGCGCACCTGGAGGCCGTGCGGCGGCCGCGCGAGGCGTGCTCGTACCGTGGTCGTCGCCGCCGCGGGCAGCGGGGCGAGGAGCGCCAGCGCGAGCATCCAGCGTGGCTTGGCCGACATGCCCGCCTCTAGCGCGCAGGCAGTAAGGCAGTCAACGCTAGCGTGCGCGTCCGGGCTCGGCAGGGTCGTACTCGACGCGCTCGACGTGCCAGTCGCGGCTGAACCCGCCGCCGCCCGCGAACACGACGCGGCCGAGGCCCTTGTAGAAGTATGCCACGCGCGTGCGGTCGGGGCCGAAGTAGAACGGGATGAACGCCTTCCCCGTGACGTACTCGTTCTGGTCGGTAGGCGGGCCGAGCAGATTCTCAACCTCGCGCACGCTCATGCCGGTCTGGACGCGCGCGAGCGGGCTGTGCGCCGGCGGGGGCGTCGCCACGCGCTCGGGCGCCGCCGGGCCCGAGGTGCTGCGGGCGCAGGCGCCGAGGGCGGCGGCGAGCGCGACAGCGATAAGGAGAAGGGACGGTCGCATGGCGGCCCCCTATCGCGTCCGCCACGGGCGGGCAAGCCTCGCCCCTCCCGCGGATGCGAAGGCCGGACGCGGCCGCTCTCGCCCGTAGGAGGCGCCGCCTTCAGTCGATCTCGTCCGCCGGCGCCCCCGGCGGGAGCAGGAGGACCACGTCGGGCTCGGCGCGCGCCTTGCCGCCGCCGAGGCATATCTCGTCGCAGCGGTCGCAGCGCGGCCGCCCGGAGGAGTGGAGGACGCCGGCGGGCCGGCCGTCGGCGCCGAGGACCAGGTCGACCTCGATCCGGCCCTGACCGTGGGGACACTCGAGCGCGACGCGGTGCACCACGCGCGGATGGTGAGCGTGCGGATGGGGCGCGCCCTCGAAGAGCCGGCCCAGCGCCTCGCGGATCGTCCGCCACATGGCAATCGACGAAGCAGGCGGCGTGCCACCGAAGCGCGAGCCGGCACCCGGTGGCACAGGCGGCCGCGCGCTCGGCGCGCCGGCGCGCATGTGTCACCTGGCCTCGCGCTTGCTCTTGCTTCGTGGCCATGCGCCGGCGGCGCCCGCTCACCGTGCTCGACCTGCTCATCGGGATCGTCGTGGCCGGAACGGTGGCGACCACGGCCATCCCCGGCCTCGTCGCCAGCCGCGCCGAGACGGTCGACGCGCTCATGCGCAGCGCTGCGGCGGGCGCGGCGGCCGCCGAGGAGCGCTACCGGGCCGAGCACCACGTCTATCTGACGGGCGCCCCGTGCAGCGCGCTGCCGCGGCTGACGCTGCCCGCGGGCCTCGGCTGCCGGCTCGACGCGCGCGGCCCGCGGCGGTTCGCGGTCACGACCTGGGAGCCGCACGGGACGCACCGCGCGTGCGTCTGGGACAGCGGGGCGACGCCGCCGCTCGTCTGCGGGTGAGCCGGCGCACGGCGGCCTCCGCGCTGGACGCCCCGCCGACGGCGTTGTAAGCACGGCCGTGCCACGGGGGTGGAGGAACTGCATGGGTCGGACCGCCGTCGCCCTCGTCGCCCTCTGTGCGCTCGCCGCCGGGGCGCGTGCGGACGTCACCGAGCGTGTCGACGTCGCCGCCGACGGCAGCGAGCTCGCGGCCGGCGTGGCAGGACCGGCGCTCGCGATGACGCCGGACGCGCGCTTCGTGGCGTTCGTCGCGCAGGGGGCGGTGGTCGCCGGGGTCACGCACGGCACGCACGTCTGGGTGCGCGACCGGAGTTCAGGCCAGGCCAGCATCGCCGACGTGGACTCCGACGGCGTGGTCGCCGACGGCGCGCCGGGGGCGGGGCTCGGCGGGCTCGCGCTCTCGGCCGACGGCCGCTTCGTCGCGTTCACGAGCGCCGCGACCAACATCGCTCCCCTCGACTCGAACGTCTGCGGCAGCAGCACGGTGGCGGGGAGCTGCCCGGACGCCTTCCTGCACGACCGCCTCACCGCCGCGACGTTCCTGGTGAGCGTCGCCAGCGACGGCACGCAGGGCAACGCAGCGACCGCCGCCGCGGTGGCGCTGTCGGCCAACGGGCACGTGATCGCCTTCACGAGCAACGCAACGAACCTGGTGGGCGACGACACCAACGGCAAGCCCGACGTGTTCGTCCGCGACCTCGACGCGCAGACCACCAAGCGCGTGAGCCTCCGGGCCGGCGGCGGACAGGGCCACGGGACGCCCACCGGGCCGCTCGCGCTCTCCGCCGACGGGCGCTTCGTGCTCTTCGCCTACACCGGCGACGACCTCGCCCCCGGCACCGGCACCGGGACGCTCTATCTCTACGATCGGCAGCTCGCGACGACGACGCACGTCGGCGACGGGAGCGCGGGCTTCGCGCTGTCCGCCGACGCGCACTTGGTCGCGTTTGCGAGCCCCGACCCGACGCTGGTCCCCGGCGACACCAACGGCCTGCCCGACGTCTTCCTTCGCGACCTCGGCGCGCACACGACCGCGCGCGTCGACGTGGCCTCGGACGGCAGCCAGGCGGCGGGCGGCAGCCCGGCCTTTGTCCCGCAGGTCGCGATGTCCGGCGACGGTCGCTTCGTGGCGTTCACCAGCGACGCGACCGATCTGGTCGCGGGCGACACGAACGGCGTCGCCGACGTGTTCGTCCACGACGGACAGACGGGGACGACGGCCCGCGTCGACGTCGCCTCCGACGGCACGCAGGCCGCGTCCGGGAGCCCGGCGGCGGTGGCGGTCTCGACCGACGGCGCGTGCGTGGCGTTCGTGAGCGACGCGCCGAACCTGGTCCCGTGCGACGCGAACGGGAGTCCCGACGTCTTCGTGCACTGCGCGGGGGGCACGCCGCCGCCCGCGCCGGTCGCGTGTCCTGCGGGCCCGCCGGGATTCGCCACGGTGCGCGGCGAGATCGCGGCGCTGGCGGCGGCGGTCGCGGCGGGCGTGCCGCGGGGCGGGCTCGCCACCGCGCTCGCCCGGCTCCTCGGCCGCGCGGCGAGTGCGGTCGCGGCGGCCGACCAGGTGCAGTCCAAGCGCCGCCGCGCGCGCGCCGGGCTCTCCACGGCGCAGCAGGCGCTCGGCAAGGTGCGCGCCCGCTTGCACACGCGGCGGGCAGCCAAGCTGATCCCCTCCGGCGCGCTCGCGGCGCTGCAGGCGGCCGCCGATCAGGTGCGCGCCGACCTGGCCGCCCTGCGGGCGACCTTCACGGCGGCAGGCAGCGGAGCCTGAGCGCGTCGGTGTCGCGCGTCCCGTCGGCGCCGTGGGCGCGCGTGCGGAGCACGAGCTTGTGCGAGCCCGCGGGCACGTCGACGTTCATGCGCGGTGTGCAGACCTCGCCCGGGCCCGCGGGGAACCCGAGCGCGCCGAGCCCGGCCACGAGCGCGGCGCGGGCGGCGCCGTCGGTGCCGGTCTTGCGGACGCTCGGCGCGAGCACGTCCACGCTCGAGACGGCGACGGCCGGGCAGGTGTAGCGCGCGTCGGCGCCGGCGAGGCAGGCCCACAGGTGAAAGCGGCAGACGCCGGGCGTCGTCGAGAAGTCGCAGCTCCGATCGCCCGCCTGGCAGGTCTGCTTGAAGTCGGGCAGGCCGTGGCGGTCGAGCGCGGGCTGGCCGAGCGCGAGCGACCACTCGAGGTCGCACTCGCCCGCGCCGTGGCCGCCGCCGCCGATCCGCAGCGGCGGCGGGGGGAGCGTGCACTGCGCCGTGCACGGATCGCCCGGGGTACCGTTCTTCGCCCCGTCGTCGCACTCCTCGTTGCACTCGACGACGCCGTTGCCGCAGGCCTCGATCCGGCAGCTCGACGAGCAGCCGTCGCAGGACACGGTGTTGCCGTCGTCGCACTGCTCGCCGATCTCGACCTTGCCGTTGCCGCACACCGCGGGGTTGTTCGCGCACACCAGGTGGAGGTGGTTGCTGCGCATCGCCTTGCCGTCGACCGCGGTTGCGGCGAGCGTGAAGCTGCGCTGGCCGGACTTCCCCTTGGCGCGGGGCACGCGCAGCGTGACCAGCGGCGAGCAGGCGTTGATCGCGAGCGTGGGCGGATTCGCCTGCAGCACGGTGCTGCCCGAGAGCAGCTCGACCGGCGTGGTCTCGAGCGCGCCGGCGAGGGTGGCGGCGTTGGCCGCGTCGACGGCGTCGGCGGGGCTGACCGCGTTCGGCCGGCGCAGATTGACCGACTGGAGGCCGTAGAGCACGCAGCTCGGGAGCCGCGCGTCGGGGACGTGCAGGCAGGTCTCGACCTGGAAGCTGCACCCGCCGTCGTTGAGGCCGTCGGCGTCGCACGCCGGATCGCCGTCGATGCAGGTCTGAGTGCGGGACGGGAAGCCCTTGCTGACGGCGCCGTTGGGGTTGCGGACCTGCCACTCGAGGTAGCAGCCCTCGACCGGCGTCGGCCGCCCCGGGAGCGTCAGGAGCCCGCCCACCGTCACCAGGTGGCAGGTCGCGTCGCAGCTCTGGCCGGGCGCGCCGTTCTGCGGGCCGAGATCGCACTGCTCGCCGCAGTCGACCGTGCCGTTGCCGCAGCGCTCGACGGTGCACGTGGGCGAGCAGCCGTCGCAGGGCACGTTGTTGCCGTCGTCACACTGCTCGCCCGGCTCGAGGAGCCCGTTGCCGCAGACGGCAAGCTGGTGGCAGGGCGCGAGGGCCCCGTTCACGCTCGCCTGCGGCGGCGGCGTGACCGAGCCGGTGATCACCGGCGGCCGCGTCGGGTCGAGGTACTGGAGCGTGTTGGTGCCCCCGGAGACGACGGTGCCGGCGAGGGTCATGAGGCCGCTCGCCTGGAAGAGGTTCGCGGACTTCTCGCCGGTGGTGGCGACCTGCGCGCCGGCGGGGACCTGCAGCGTGCAGGCCGTCAGCGTGATCGAGCCGAAGCCGCCGTTGGCGTGCAGATTGCCGGCGGCGCCCACCTGCAGGACCTCGCCCGCGAGCTCCATCGAGCCGGCGCTGTCGATCACTGAGCCGTCGGCGTCGATCTCGGCGGGGAGGCTGAGCGTGCCGTTGACCGCGGTGGCCTGGACGTCGCCCCCGCCGCAGGTGCCCCCGCTCACGTCGATCTGCTGCACGCTCACGTTGCCGGCGGCGGAGAGGAACACGTCGCCGCCGCAGCTGTCGGTGCCGATGCCTTGGGCCTTGAGCGCCGCGGTGATGACCACGTCCCCGTTGGTGCCCTCGATGTCGGGGCAGCCGCCGCTGCCGTCGGGGCCGGACGCGGCGTTCACCTGGGCGAGCACGTGCGTCGAGCCGTTGGCGACCACGGTGATGTCCGCGCCGTCGCCGCCCTGGCCGGTCTGCCCTCCCCCCGGGCCGTTGAGCGGGCCGCCCAGCGTGATGTCCTGCTGCGCGGTGATCATGATCGTGCCGCCGCTGCCGCTGCTGCCCCCGCCAGGCACGTCGAGCTCGCCGAGGGAGACGCCCGCCTGGCTGCTGTCGACGTCGATCTCCCCCCCGTCGAAGTCGCCGCCGGTCGCGTCGAGCACGCCCGAGACGGTCACGGCGCCGACGGCCTCGAAGCAGATCATGCCGCCGCCGCCCTGGCTGCCGCTGCTCGTGTCGAAGGTCCCCGTGACGCCGATGGCGCCGCCGGCGGTCACCGTGATGCAGCCGCCGTCGCCGTCGGAGGCGGTCGCGTGCGCGACCACCAGGCCGTCGACCGAGACGGCCCCTCCAGCGGTGAGCGTGATGTCGCCGGCGCCGGCGTCGCCCGAGACGTCGATGCGGCCGTGGGCGGTGCCCGCCGCCTGCACGGCGATGCTGCCCGTGGTGGTGACCGTGATGTAGCCGCCCGACCCGCCGGTCGCCGAGCGGGCGAGGAGCTGGCCGCCGGGCTGGACCACGAGGCTGCCGGCGTTGATCGTGAACGTCCCCCCGGGGCTCGCGTCGAGGGACGCGCCACGCGCGATCACGAGCGCGCGCGTGCCGAAGTCGAGCGTCGCGCCCGAGGCGACCGCGAGGTGGGCGGTCACCGTGCAGGGGTCGGCGGTCGGGGAGCAGACGTCGGCCGCCGTGGTGACCGTGGCGGCGAGTACCGGGGGCGCGGCGAGCGCGGCCGCGGTCGCGAGCAACAAAGCGACGACGGTTCGGGCCATGGGGCAGGCCTCCCGCCCTCCGCGTAGCACACCTCACAGCCGCTGTGCCAGGCTTTAGTCGCACGGCCGCGGCTCGCATGGCCCGCCGCGCGCCGCGCAACACGCGAGCGCGTGCCCGCCGGCGTCCTCCAAGCGCACCGACCAGTCCTCCGCCCGGACCTCGAGGACGGCGAAGCCCGGCGCATCGCTGTCGAAGAGCAGGCGCGCGCTGGCATCCGACGGCCCGCGGAGGTCCTCGGTGCGGGCGCGCGCGCCGTTGCCCGACACGAAGACGTCGTAACCCCGGGCGGCGCGGAGATGCTGGAGATCGTGGTCGTGGCCGGCGAGCCAGGCGACGAAGCGGCCGGCCTGCTCGATGCGGCGCGCCCGGGACTGGTACGCGGCGGCCGCGACCTGGGCCGCGTGGTGGCCCGCGGTCACCGGCGGGTGATGGCTCACGAGAAAGCAGGGCCGGCGCTCGCAGCCGGCGAGCGCCGCGTGCAGGAACGTCACCTCGGCGTCGAACGAGAAGCCGCCGTAGTCGCCGAGCGCCAGCAGGTTCGAATCGAAGACGACGAAGGTCGCCGGGCCCACGTCGACCACGTAGTGGCGGCCGGGCATGCGCCAGTGGGCGCCGCGATGCGCGACCTCGAGGCAGGCTTTGGTGCGCGCCTGCGCGGGTGACGCGGCGCCGCAGGCGGCGGACGACGCGACGTCGTGGTTGCCGAGCGCGAGGTAGACGGGCAGCGGGCTGCCGTCGGGACGAACGAGCGCCCGCAGCGGCTCTTCGAAGAGCCGGTCGAAGCGCGGGTCGGGCGGCGCCGCGTAGCCGGGGTCGACGGTGGCCCCGTCGGCGGCGAACGCGCAGGCGCCGGCGCCGGCGAGCGCCGCGTCCGCGCCGCAGTCGTAGAGGTTGTCGCCGACGGCGATCGCCAGGTCGGCGGGGACGCGGCGTTGCGCGGCGACCAGCGCCTGCGCCACCGCGTCGCGCTGCGCGGTTGCGGCACCGAAGTCGCCGAACACGACGACGCGCGCCGCGGGTGGCGCCGCGACGGCGGCGCCGGCGACGAGAGCCGCGGCGAGCGCGACCCGTGCGCGACTCACGCCGCCGGGCTCACGGGAGGCGCGTGATCGTGTAGTGGAGGGTGTACGCGCCGCCGGTGGTCGCGCAGGTCTCGCCCGAGGGACAGTCGCGGTCGAGGACGCAGAGCTGGCTCGTGGTGGCCGAGCAGTGGCCGCCGCGGCCCCCGACGCTCACCATCGCGTAGCTCGTGCTCCCCGGGCCGGCGCCGAAGTCGGGCCCGGCGTAGGTGACGTCGACCGTGCCCGGATCGTAGGCCTCGGTGGCGAGGCACGCGACGCCCTTGCTGAAGCCGAGCTGCGTCAAATCGGTGGCGAGCGACTGCCCGTAGAGATTATCGATGCACTCCTGGGCGTTGCCGTTGGCGAGGAGGTGAACCTGGCCGCCGGCGGGCAGGTACTGGTCGTAGGTGAGCCCCTCGGCGATCACGTCGCCCGTGCCGACGGAGCTCAGGTTGCCGAGCTCCTGCCACTGGCCGTTGACCGCGGCCTGCAGGCGCCACGACTTTACCGGCCCCATGCCGAGGCAGCTCTCGCCCGAGGGGCAGTCGGCCGCCGTGCTGCACGGCGTGCCGCTCACCGAGCACGTCTTCGGGACCGAAGGCACGAGCGGCTGGAGCGCGTTGTCGATCTCGACCGCGTCGAGCGTCACGCGCACGTGGGTGAGAGGGGTCGGGTCGCGACGCCAGCCCGCCTCGATCGTCCCCGCGAAGCCGGTGGGGAGCGCGCCGCGCACCCGGCGGCTGAGCAGCACGCGCACCGAGAGGTGAGGGCTCGGGTCGTTGAGCACGTTGCGGATGCGGAGCCGGGCGTTCGCGCCGCCGCCCGGCGCGGAAAGGAGCGTCACGCGATGGCCGACGGCGCGGGCGCCCGCCGGCCTCGGCGGGAGCGGGAGGTCGAAGACGAAGTCCTGGGTGTTCAGGGGCGCGACCGATTGGGCGAGGGGATAGCACTGCACCGAGAGGAGCGCGGCGTCGGGATCGCGGTGGGTGAGCACGCACTGGTCGCCCGCGCCGCCGGCGAAGGCGCTCGCGAACACGTCGGCGCGCGTGACCGGCACCGCCGCGGCGCCGGGGCGCCGGGAGAGGACGCCGCCGCGGCCCTGGCGGATGGTGGCGTGCGCCTGCGGCGGGTGCAGCTCCGCGCTGTAGCCGAAGTGCTGGCCGGCGCACGTCTCCATGGATCCGCACCCGGGGCAGACCGGCGGCCGGCAGTCGGTGTCGATCACGCACTGGACGGCGGTGCTCTGCGAGCAGTTGCCGGGCGTTGCCCCGGGGTGCCCGCAGTCGAAGATCCAGCGTCCGAGGCCGACGACGCGATCGCCCACGTCGGGCCAGGCGAACGCCGGGAACGCGCCGGCCTCCCACTCGAAGTGGAGCAGGCCGTCGTCGTTGCCGGTGGCCAGGCGGTCGCTGTCGGCGGCGTCGAGGAGGACGAACTCGTTCACGTCGGGGCGCACGTGCGTGGAGGGAAAGTCGCCGCTCAGGTCGCCGTGCATCCCCTGGACCACCCCGTGGACGAGGACCGGGGTCGAGGGGACGCTCGCGCCGTTCACGATCGGCGCCCACTCGGGATTGATCAGCGTCAGCATGTCGAGCAGCGCCGGCTGGATGCCCGTGGGGTGACAACCGCCGCCGAGCCAGTAGACGGCGAGGTCGCTGTCGACCGGCGCGGCGAGGGCGAGGGGGGGCGCCGCGAGAACGACGGCGAGGGCGAGCCGAAGGGTGCGTCGCATGAGACCTCCGCGCGCCGGGCGTAACAGCTCGGCGCCCGCGGCGTCAACCGTCTTTTCGCTTGCGTGCGCGAGCGCACCGGCGCTAGAGTCCGCAGCCGGGAGACCCGTCATGGCACGTGCGCCCCTGCTGTCCGCTGCCGTCCTGCTGCTCGCCGGCCTTTGCGCGGCGCGCCCGGCGGGCGCGACCTCGATCGCCGCCATCACCGACACGCCGGCAGCTTTCGTCGGCCAGAGCGTGACCGTCGTCGGCACGGTGACCGCCCAGCGCTACAGCTACGCGGGCGAGAGCCTCTACACGATCTCGGGCGACGGGCGGCGGATCAGCGTGCTCAGCCATCAGCCGGCGCCGGCGCTCGGCGACCAGGTCGAGGTGGACGCCACCGTCGGCTACCGCGCGCCGGACGACGAGTTCACGTGGCCGCCGCTCCTCCAGGAGACGGCGCGCCGCCCCGCTCCGTAGCGCGTTCCGCTGAGTCGGCGGCGCCCCCGCCGCTCCTCGACGTCGCGATCGAGATCAGCCAGGGAGCGTCGACGAGGACGAGCTGCTGCTCGACGGGCTCGTGCTCGTCGAGGACGAGCTGCTCGACGAGGAGCTGACGCTCGACGAGGACGAGCTGCTGCTCGACGGCGCAGTGCTGGACGAGCTCGACGACGAGGAGGACGACGAGGACGTGGAGGACGAGGTCGAGCTGCTCGTGGTCGTCGTGGTGGTGGTCGTGGTGGTGGGCGGACAGGTGCAGCCGTTCGGTCCCGGCGGCGCGCACTGCCCCGGGCACGCGGCGTCGCCGCCCGGCGCCGACGCGTCGCACTGCTCGCCGTCGTCGAGCTCCCCGTCGCCGCACAGCGGACAGCAGTGGCCGTGGTTGCCGAAGTCGCTGCCGATGGTGTCGCCGACGAAGTGGCCCTCGAGCTCGTTGCCGTGGCCGAGCTTCAGGTGCCCCGTGATCGCGCAGGCGTCGAGGATGAAGTGCCCGTCCCAGCCGAAACGCACGTCGCCCCGGTCGGCGACGAGCTTGAGGAGGCCGCAGGCGCTCCCCACCGTGGCCTGGTTGCCGATGCGCACCGAGCCGCCCGAGACGAGCACCGTGGCCGGGGCCGTGCTGCGCAAGGTGGCCCCGCGGCTGGCGACGAGGCTGCACACGGTGGTCGTCCCGGGCGCGAAGACGATCGTCGCGCCCGGGCGAACGAAGAGCGCCCCGTAGGTCCCCGCCGGGAGGTCGCACTGCCCGTTGCCGGGGCTGAGATCGGGCCCGGGGCAGTCCGCGCCCGGGTTCACCGTGATCGGGCTGCCCGAGGCGCACGCCGGGAAGGGCAGGGTGACGCCGCAGAGGGCGGCCACGTCGCCTTCGTCGACGTTGCAGGCGTTGTCGCAGCTCGGCGTGCCGTCGCCGTCGAGGTCGCCGACGAGCGGCGGTGTCCACGATGTGGCGCCGTCGGGCCGCGGGCCGGGGTCGGCGATGTTCGACGCGAGCGGCGGGCAGAGCAGCGGGTCGGGGTTGTTGCGGAAGACCTCGAAGAAGCTCCCGGTCGAGCACACGCTGTCGGCCACCGCCTGGCTCGCCGCCCCGAAGTTGGCGCGCCGGCCGCGCAGGATGCCGCAGCTGCTCGCCGGACCCGGCCGGGCGCAGTTCACGCCGAAGCTGCAGCCCGGCGCCTCGAGGTTGAAGTCCTTGAGGGACGCCCGGCGCATGGCGAGCGCGAAGTAGTGCCGCGGGTCGGTGTCGAGGACGGGAGCGGCGTACGCGGAGCCGGCCAGCAGGACGGTGAGGGCGAGCAGGGAGCGAACACGCATCGGGAGCCTCCGGGCAGCCCGCGACCCTACGGGCTCTGGCCGGCCGCCGTCAACAGCAAAGTGAAAGGATCAGGCCGCCAGCTCGACCGGGACGACCGTGCGCTCGATGGGCTCGCCGCCGCGGAGCACGCGCACGCGCAGCGGGCGGTCGATGGCCGCGGCCACCATGAGCCGCTGGAGGTCGCCGACCCCCTCGACGGGGGTGCCGTCGAGGTCGAGGAGCAGGTCGCCGCGGCGGAGCGCCGCCCGGGCTGCGGGGCTGCCCTCGACCACGTCGGTCACCTCGACCGCCGCCCGGCGGCCGAGCGTGGCCGCGAGGCGGGGCGGCAGCGGGCGCCGCCCGCCGGTGATGCCGAGGTAGGCGCGGCGGAAACGCCCCTCGCGCATGAGCGCGGCCACGATGCCGAGCGTGGTCGCGTCGATCGGCACCGCGAGCCCGAGGCCGATGCCGGCGACGGCGGTGTTCACCCCGACGACGCGCCCGGTGCTATCGGCGAGCGCGCCGCCCGAGTTGCCGGGGTTGAGGGCGGCGTCGGTCTGGATGACGTTCTCGACCAGCCGGGTCGCCGAGCCGGCGCGCGTCGGCAGCGAGCGGCCGAGCGCGCTCACCACCCCGGCGGTGACCGAGCCGGCGAAGCCGAGCGGGTTGCCGATCGCGACCACGAGCTGGCCGACGCGCAGGCGCTCGGCGTCGCCGAGCGGCGCGGGCCTCAGGTCGGAGGCGGCGGTGCGCACGACGGCCAAGTCCGAGAGCGGGTCGCGGCCGACCACTCGGAAGGGCAGCTCGGCCCCGTCGACGAAGGCCGCCCGGCCGCCGTCGGCGCCGGCGACCACGTGCGCCGACGTGAGCACGAAGCCGTCGGGCGTGATCACGATGCCCGAGCCGCTGCCGCCGCCGCGGCGCCCCCGATCGACGGCGAGGCTCGCGACCGACGGGGTGAGACGCTCGGCCACCGTCGTGACCACCGCCGAGTAGGCGTCGAGGGCGGTCTGCTCGCCCGCCGCCGGGGCGCTGTGGGCGGGCGGAGGTGCGGCGGCGCTGCCGCCGATCGGCCGCAGGCGGTGGGTGCGCATGGGGCACTTCGAATAACCACGGTCCCCCGCAAGCGCCACTCCCGCGGTCATGGTAGCCTCGGGGCGTGCCGACCCCCGGCGCGCTCACCGAGTACCGTCGCCGGCGGCGCTTCGGCGTCACGCCGGAGCCCGCGGGCGAGCGCCGCCCGCGCGCCCGGCGGCGGGGGCTGCGGTTCGTGGTCCACAAGCACCGCGCCTCCCGCCTGCACTACGACTTCCGCCTCGAGTGGGATGGCGTGCTGCGCTCGTGGGCGGTGCCGAAGGGGCCCTCGCTCGATCCGGCCGTCAAGCGGCTCGCCGTGGCGACCGAGGACCACCCCCTCGCCTACGCCGGCTTCGAGGGGGTGATTCCGGCTGGCGAGTACGGCGGCGGCACTGTGATGATCTGGGACCGCGGGACGTGGACGCCCGAGCAGGCCGACGCCGGCGCGGCGCTCGCCGCCGGCGAGCTCAAGTTCACGCTCGCCGGCGAGAAGCTCCGCGGCTCGTGGGCGCTGGTACGCACGCGGCGGGGCGACTGGCTGCTCATCAAGCACCGCGACGCGGCGGCCTCGGCCGAGGACGTCACCTACACCCGCGCCCGCTCGGTGGTCTCCGGGCGCACGCTCGCCGAGATCGCGCGCGACGAGGGCGGCGACGTGGCGACCGCAGCGGCGGGCGACCCGTCCTACGAGATCCGCCGCCTGATCGCCGCGGGGCAGCGGGCGCCGCGGCGGCGGGCGCCTACTCGATCTCGCTGAGCGCCCAGGCCGCGGTGTCCGGCGGCAGCTCGGGCAGGCGGGCGAGGAACGTCTCGAGGTCCTCGCCGGCGACCTGCCCGCCCAGGTTGGCGCGGAGGAACTCGTGGAAGCGGCCTGCGGCCCGCTCGCTGAGCAGCCCCAAGCGGCGCAGGGTCGGGATCACGAAGCCCTGCATGGGCCCCAGCCGCCCGCTGCGCGGGAGCGTCCGCGCGAGCGCTTCGCGCTCGCTGCGCAGCCGCGTGAGCATCTCCACCGGGTCGATGCCGGCCTCCGCCCAGATGCGCACCATCGCCGAGAACATGCCCTGGCCGCTCGTGTTGTCGATGAGCGCGCGGGCGGCGTCCACCGCGAAGTCCTCGAGCGCGGCGCGCTCGCCCGGCCCGAGGCAGGGCACGCAGCGCTCGATGTACTGCACGCCGTAGGCGTGATGGCGCGACTCGTCGCGCGCCACGTAGCCGAGGATCTCGCGCAGCAGCGGCTCCTGGGTGAGGTTGCGCATCTCGCGGAAGCTGTAGAGGGCGAGCCCCTCGACCACGATCTGCATGCCGACGAGCTTCTGCATCCAGTCGGCGGTGGCGAGCGTGGCGTCGAGGATGCCCTTGAGCGGCGGCGCGATCGGGTGCACGTCGCCGAGCTTCGCGATGTAGCGCGCGAAGACCTCCACGTGCCGGGCCTCGTCCATCGTCTGGGTCGCGGCGTAGAACTTGGCGTCGGTGTGCGGCACCGCGTTGACGAGCTGGGCGGCCACCATCAGCGCGCCCTGCTCGCCGTGGAGGAAGTTGCTCAGGCGGAAGACCGCCGTGCGGCGCGTGAGCTCCCGGCGCACGGCCTCGCCGAGCGAGCGCCAGTAGGCCGTGCGCTCGATGCGCAAGCCGAGACCGAGCGGCGTCGCGGCGAGCTTGTCCTCGTCGAGCGGTTGGTCCCACGCGAGGTCGCGCTCGGCCACCCACTGCGCCTCGGCGGCCTTGACGTAGAGCCGCCGCAGCTCCTCCACCTCCGGCGCGTAGCTCCACTGGTAGACGACCTGCATCGCGGTGCCGAGGCCGGGCTCCTGGGTGGGGGTGCGCAGGGAAAACGGGCTCATCGAGAAGGACGTAGCATCTCGCAGTCGGCCCGGCGAGGGTCGCCGCCGCCGGCCCGTGGACGCCGGCCTCGCGGTCAGGGCGCGGGGGAGCGGCAGACGACCCGGCTTCCCGCGGCCTCCGCCGCGCAGTCGAGGAGCGCCGAGACACAGTTCTCGCCGAGCCGCATGGTCTGCCGCATCACGCCGGCGGCCGGCGTGCGCACGGTGCCGTTGGTGCCGCTCGCGAACGTGAACGCGAG
This sequence comes from Binatia bacterium, assembly GCA_035295465.1. Taxonomy (GTDB): domain Bacteria; phylum Desulfobacterota; class Binatia; order DP-6; family DP-6; genus DATGIZ01. Next base: position 200,441 of record DATGIZ010000008.1, read on the forward strand.
CTGATCCCCGCAGGTCCCGGCGACGCCGCCTCGCAGCCGCGCCTGGGTCATCTTGCCGGTCCGCCAGCCCGGGGCACCCGGCTGGCTCGCGGCACGGTCGACGAACCGCCAGCGCCGGGTGCAGGTCGTGCGGTTGGCCACGAACGCTCCCGGCGGCAGCACGCCGTCCCAGAGCGGGCTGCCCCCCTGGGTGAAGAGCAGCTCGATGCCCTGGGCGCCCGGGTCGACGGTCTCGCCGACGTCGATCGTGAACGTGCCGCGCGTCGCCCAGCGCTCGCTCGTGCCGTCGCGCAGACGATCGAGGAACGAGGCGCCGTCGACGGTGGCGGCCCGCAGGTGCGGGCCGAGGCTCGTACAGGCTTGCGGCTCGCAGGTGCCGGCGGGCTCGGGCTGGCAGCGATGCGAGCAGCAGTCGCCGTCGAGGAGGTTGCCGTCGTCGCAGGCCTCGGCGGGCGCGTCGACGACGCCGTTGCCGCAGCAGCCCTCGCCCGCCGGACAGTCGCCGACGGTGGCGCACGGGGTTCCCGTGCCCGTGCAGATGCCGATCAGGTGGCAGTCCGCCGTGCA
>DATGIZ010000009.1:0-18522 GCA_035295465.1 Binatia bacterium
ACCGACCGCTCGTCGACCGCGAGGCGGTTGACGGCAAAGAAGCGGCGGCGCTCCACCTGACGCCAGAGCGCCAGGTGAATCTGGTCGTTGCGGTTCTCGAGGCCGAGCTCGCTCACCGCTGGAAGCCCGAGCAGCGACCACGTGTGCGTCCAGCGCCCCTTCGCTCCGTAGACCCAGCGCTGGTCGTTCTGCTCGATGCCGTCGCCCGGCACGTAGGTGGCGCCGGGGAGCGGCGGGCCCAAATCGCGCGTGTCGACGATGCGGCCGTCGGGCTCCTCGACGAAGCGCAGGCCCGTGTCCTTGAAGAACGTGAAGTCGCTGAACAGCGCGAGCTTGTAACGAAAGCCGTAGACCTGCGACTCCCAGGCGTCCGCGGCGGTCGGCGTCCAGTCGTAGTGGAGGTCGAGGTCCTCCTGATCCGTGCGCCCGCCCTCGGTAGGATCGATCGAGCCGAAGCGGTCGAGCGCGCCGGCGGCGACGGCGCGGAGCGGAATCTGCCCGGAGCCGTGCCAGGTGCCGTCGTAGAGCGCGGTCGAGAGCCGAAGCACACCGCCGGGGGTGGGTTCGGCCGTGAGCTTCGTGAAGAGATTGTACTTCGTGAACCCCTCGGGGTGGTCGAAGGGACCGTCGGAGAAGAAGTACTGGCCGGCCACGAGCGCCGTCACCCCGCCGAAGCGGTGCGAGCCGCCGGCCACGTAGCGCTGCGTGCCGAAGGAGCCGCCTTCGGCGAGGACGAAGTTTTCCTTGAACTCGTCCTTGGTGACGAAGTCGACCGCGCCGGCGTTCTCGAAGTCGCCGAACTGGACGAAGTACGGGCCCTTGTAGAGGTGGATCGTATCGAGCGTCTCGGGGATGAGGACGTTCGTGTCGGCGTAGCCCTGGCCGTGGGCGTGACTCGGGAGGTTCACGGGCCGGCCGTCGAGGAAGACCGCGAAGTCGGTGCCGTGGTCCGCGTCGAAGCCGCGCACGAGGTACTGCGGCGCCTTGCCGCCGCCCTGGTGCTGGGCGACGACCACGCCGGGGAGGTCGTTCAGGAGCTGGAAGGGTGTGTCGTGCGGCTCGAGGTCGAAGCTGCGGGCCGGCAGGTCGAAGGAGGAGGCCGCGGACGTCGGCCGTTCCCCCTCGACGACCACCTCGCCGAGCTGCGGCGCCGCGGCGGCGTCTCCGGCGCGTGCGCGGGAGGCTAGGACGCAGACCGCCGCGCCGGCGGCGAGCGTGGCGGCCGCCCGCCGGCGCCTCAGCCCGGCGTCCAGAGCGGCGCCACTCCGAACAGGCGGTGGACGAAGCCGATGCGGTAGACGAGGAACAGGCCGAAGCCGACGCTCGCGAGCCCGGCGGCCGCGCCGAGCATGCGGTTCGCTTGCGTGAAGCGTCCGGCCGTGTACGCGAACGGAAGCGCGTTGACCGCGGTGACGAGCATCATCCCGGCGATGGTCCCGACGCCGAAGACCACGAGGTACACGATCTCCGCGAGCGCGCCCGGGACCGCGGTGAGCACGAGGAGCGCGACCGCCGCCGAGCCGGCGAGCCCGTGGACGATCCCGACGACCACCGGCCGCAGCGTGTGGTAGGCGCCGAGCCGGCGGAAGCAACGGTCGAGGCGGGCAAGCGGCGTTTCAACCTCCTCGTGGCCATGGGCGCCGGGGGCATGGCCGTGCGGGTGGTCGTGCACGTAGTCCGCGTGCGCGTGCAGGTGCGAGTGGTCACCGCTTCCCGACCGACCGAGGTTGCGGATGCCGAGCGCGATCAGCATGAGCGCGACCGACAGCTCCGTGGCGAGACCGAGGCGCGGCGAAATCACGAGGCCGAAGACGACGATCGCACCGCCCACTGCGGCGATCGTGAGCGTATGGCCGAGGCCCCAGAGCGCGCCCACCAGCACGGCGCCCGCCACCGAGCGCTCGCGCGCGACGATCGTGGCGACCGCGATCACATGGTCCGGATCCGTGGCATGGCGCACGCCGAGGGCGAAACCCAGCAGCGCAATCGACGGCCAGGAGAGCACGGCGCGCCGCCCCTAGCCGCCGCGGCGGAGGAACGCGAGCACGATCGCGCCGAAGGCGATGCGGTACCAGCCGAAGCCCTGAAAGTCGTGCGAGCGCACGAAGCGCAGGAACGAGCGGATCACGAGCAGCGCCGAGAAGTAGGCGGCGACGAAGCCGATGGTGAGCGGCGCCACGTCGCCGCGGTCGAGGAGGTGGATGTCCTTGGCGAGGCTGAAGAGGCTCGCCGCGCTCACGGTCGGGAGCGCCAGGTAGAAGGAGAAGTCCGTGGCCGCCGGGCGGCTCATGCCGACGAGGAGCCCGCCGACGATGGTGGCACCGGCACGGGACACCCCGGGGAAGAGCGAGGCGACCTGCGCCACGCCCACCCAGAACGCGTCGGACCAGCTCGTCGCCTCGACCGCGTCGACCGTGACGCGGCGCGGCCGGCGCTCGATCACGATGAGCAGGACGCCGCCGAGCACGAGCGCGGTCGCCACGCTCGCCGCGTTGAAGAGATGCTCCTCGATCGCGTGGTGGAACAGCAGGCCCACCACCGCCGCGGGCACGAAGGCGAGCATCACCTTGGCGATGAGGTCGCGAGCCGGCCCCGGCTGCGGGGCCCGTGCCGCCAGGTCCCGCAGCTCGGCCCCGTACTGCCAGAACACCGCCAGAATCGCTCCCATCTGGATGAATATCTCCATGGTGACCCGGGACGGCTCCGGGTACCCGATCCAGTCGCCGACCAGGATCAGGTGGCCGGTCGAGGAGATGGGCAGGAACTCGGTGACGCCCTCGACGACGCCCATGACGAGGGCCTTGAGCAGCAGCACCACGGCGGGCTCCTAGTCGATCCTCGGGACGGACTCAAGCGTGCGGCGGTTGACCGTCTCGCGCCCCGGCGGTATCGCATCGGGCGTGAGGCGCGTCGAGCTGAGCGCGGTGCGCGTCTGCGGCCGGTGCGGCCGGGGGCGCGCCGAGCTGGCCGCCGGCGACGGCGCGACGCTCACGGTCCCGCTCGACCCGGCCCGCGCGCGCGAGCTGGCCGGCGGGGGCGGGACGGACGTTCGTCCGTTCGGCGAGCTGGTCCTGGCGGGACTCAGCGCCGGCGGGGTCACGCTGCGCGAGGTCGTGCTCGACGTCGACGCCGGCGTGCTGCGCGCGCTCGTCACCTTCGCCCGCGGCGACGACGTCGACGTGGCCGCATGCACGCCGCAGGAGGGCGTGGGGCTGGCGGTGCGCGCCGGGCTCCGCCTTTACGCGACCGACGAGGCGCTCACGCACGCTGCGGCGCGCGCGGGCACGCGCAGGCCGGAGACCATCCACTGACGTCGAGGGCATGAGCCCTTGACGCGCGATGCGGCCCATGGGCGACGCCCCGACCAACGACGCGATGCCTTCGACGCGGGGGCTCGACTTCTACCGCGCCGACCCGAACCTCGAGTTCGTGTGCTCGACCGTGATGGACGCCGAGACCTTCGCCCGGGCCCGGCCGCACCTCGTTGCGATGGGGCAGGTGGCCGGCGGCGAGCTCGACGCGCTCGCCGCCGAAGCCGACCGCAACCCGCCCGTGCTCCGCGCCTTCGATCCGCGCGGCGTGCGCGTCGACGAGGTCGTCTTCCATCCGGCCTACCGCCGTATGGAGGAGATCGCCTTCGCGCGCTTCGGGCTCGCGGCCATGTCCCACCGCGAGGGCGTGCTCGGCTGGCCGGGGCGCGTGCCGCACGTGGTGAAGTACGCGCTCTCCTACCTCTTCGCGCAGGCCGAGTTCGGTCTGCTCTGCCCCGTGTCGGTGACCGACTCGACGTCGCGCATGCTGCGCCGCTTCGCCGACGCGGAGCTGGCGGCGGCCTACCTGCCGCGGCTGACGAGCACCGACCCCGCGCAGCTCTGGCAGGGTACGCAGTGGATGACCGAGCGCAGCGGCGGCTCGGACGTCGGCGCCTCGACGACGGTCGCGCGGCGGGATGCGAGCGGCACCTGGCGGCTCTGGGGCGCGAAGTGGTTCTGCTCGAACGCGGGCGCCGACGTGGCGGTGACGCTGGCGCGTCCGGAGGGGGCGCCCGCGGGCACCGCGGGGCTCGCGATGTTCCTCGTCCCGAAGGTCCTGCCCGACGGCGCGAGGAACGCGTGGACGATCGACCGGCTCAAGGAGAAGCTCGGCTCGCGCTCGATGGCGACCGGCGAGGTGACCTACGCGGGCGCCGTCGCCTTTCCCGTCGGCGCCCTCGACCGCGGCTTCAAGCAGATGATGGAGATGGTGAACGTCTCGCGCCTCTCGAACGCCATGCGGGCGGCGGGCATCATGCGCCGCGCGTTGCTCGAGGCGGTCGTACACGCGCGGGCGCGGGCGGCGTTCGGTCGCGCGCTCGCCGACCTGCCGCTGCTGCGCGCCGACCTCCTCGAGCTGCTGCTCGACGCCGAGGCCGCCGCCTCGGTCGTGCTCCACGGCGCGGCGCTCCTCGACCGCGCGGACGCGGGCGACGTCGACGCAGCGCGCCTGCTGCGCGTCGTCACGCCGCTCGCCAAGTGCTGGATCACGGCGCGGGCGCGCGCGGTCGCCGGCGAGGCGATGAACGTGCGCGGCGGCAACGGCTACGTCGAGGAGTGGCCGAACGCGCGGCTGCTGCGCGACGCGCACCTGGGCGCGATCTGGGAGGGGTCGACGAACGTGGTCGCGCTCGACGTCCAGCGCGCGATCCTCCGCCACGGGGCGCACGAGGCGCTCGGCGGCTTCGCGCGCGCGCGCCTCGCCGCGGTGACCACGCCGGCGGCGCGACCCTGGATCGAGGTGGTGCGCGCCGCGCTCGACGGTCTGCTGCGCCAAGCCGGGGGCTGGTGGGCCGGGCCTCCCGAAGAGCGGGAGATCGCCGCGCGGCCGGTCGCCGACGCGCTCTACCACGTGCTCGCGGCGAGCCTGCTCTTCGCCGAGGGGCAGGCGCTGCTGGCGCGAACGGGGAGCTGGCGGAAGCTCGTCGTGGCGGCGCTCTACACGAAGCGATGGCTCCACCCGGCGCCGATCGGCCTCCCGGCCTTCGCAGCCGCGGAGCTGGCGCACCTGCCCGCGCTGCTCGACTGGACGCCGCTCGCCGCCGGCGCGCTGCCCTCCGGCCCTCACCCGTCGGTCATCGCCCGGAACAGCGGCGCGGTCGCATAGCGCTCGCCGCCGTCGGGGAACACGATCACGATGCGCCGGCCCTGCATCGCCGGGCGGGCGGCGAGGCGGAGCGCCGCGGCCAGCGCCGCGCCCGACGAGAACCCGCCGAGCACGCCGTCCTCGCGCGCCACGCGTCGCGCCGCCTCCACCGCCTCGGCGTCGTCGACGGGGAGCACCTCGTCGACCAGCCGCACGTCGAGCACCTCGGGCACGAAGCCCGCACCGATGCCCTGGATCCCGTGCGGCCCGACCGGCCCGCGGGTGAGCAAGGCCGCGCGCGCGGGCTCGACGCCGACGATGCGCACGGCCGGCGCGCGGCGGCGCAGCACGCGCGCCACGCCGGTGATCGTGCCCCCGGTGCCGATGCCGGCGACGAAGGCGTCGAGGCGGCCCTCGGCGTCGCGCCAGATCTCCTCGGCCGTCGTGCGCTCGTGGGCGAGCGGATTGGCGGGGTTCTCGAACTGTCGCAGCATGACCGCGCCGGGCGTCGTGCGCGCGAGCACCTCGGCCTGCTCGACGGCGGCGCGCATGAGGGGGCTCGGGGTGAGGACCACCTCGGCGCCGTAGGCGCGCAGCAGCGCCAGCCGCTCGCGGCTCATCGCCTCGGGCATCGTCAGCACGCAGCGGTAGCCGCGCTCGGCGGCGAGCATCGCGAGCGCGATGCCCGTGTTGCCCGACGTCGGCTCGACGATGGTGGCCCCCGGCCGCAGCGCGCCGCGCGCCTCGGCGTCGTCGATCATCGCGCGGGCGATCCGGTCCTTCACGCTCCCGCCCGGGTTCGCACCCTCGAGCTTGGCCCACAGCTCGGCGCCGCTCGTCGCCGAGAGCCGGGCGAGCCGCACCAGCGGGGTGCCGCCGATTGCGTCGCCGATCGCCCGGAGCAGCGCCATGGGTCGCGCACCCTATCCCAAATGGCGCCCGAGGTCCCACGCGATCGCGCCGACCGTGCCGAGCAGGAGGAGCGCGAAGGCGCGGCGCAGCGTGCGCGCCGGAAGGCGGTGGGTGGCGAGCGCACCGAGTTGCGCGCTCACCGTGGCGCCGACGAGCAGCACCATCGCAAGCCCGAGGTGCACGTGGCCCCGCAGCGCGTGCTCGACGGTGCCCACGGCGGCGGTGGCGACCAGCGCGACGATCCCCGTGCCGGCGGCCTGGCGGATCGGGAAGCCGAAGCCGTAGATGAGGACGGGCATGAGGGCGACGCCGCCGCCGATGCCGAGCAGCCCGCTCATGAAGCCGAGCGCGAGACCCGTGTAGGCGATCGCCGTCGCCGAGACGCGCCGAAGCGGCACCGCCGGGAGGTCGACGAAGGGCGGGAGGCGCAGCCGCGCGAGGGGCGCCACCCGCACGTAGTCGAGGGCCTCGTACGGACCGGCGCCCTCGCGCCAGAAGACGGCCGCGGCCGCGAGCAGCAGGACGACGTAGCCCACCTCGACGGTGAGGCGCACGGCGGCGACCGGGTGGCCGCCCACGCGCACGCTGCCCGCGCGCGCGAGCGCGGTGAGCACGCGGGCACCGCCGTCGACGCCGACGAGGCAGCCGGCGAGCATGACCAGGTCGAAGCGCACCTCTCCCTGCCGCACCCGCTGGTGGCGGAGGAGCGCCGTGACCGACGTCCCCACCATCTGACAGAGGCCCGTGCCGACCGCGATCTCGAGCGGGATGCGGAACACCACGCTCAGCAGCGGCGTGAGCAGGAATCCGCCGCCCACGCCGAACATCCCCGCGACGTAGCCGACGCCGACGCCGAGCAGCGCCGCCCCGCCGAGCGAGACGGGATGGCCGGCGACCCGGAGCGTGGCGAGCGGGAGCACGGCTCAGATCGAGTAGTCGATCGGCGGCGGGCCCGCGCGCAAGTCCTCGCGCCGGCGGCGCCGGTGCCAGAGGTCGAAGACCCAGAACATCACGACGCCCCAGACCGCCGGGACGGCGAGGCAGAGAAGGGCATAGAGCCAGGCCGGCATGCGCGGCGGATCAGGCGCGCGCGGGCCGGCGGGCGACGAGGCGGAGCGCGGTTCGGCTCGCCTTGCCGGGGTCGAAGGGGATGCCGGTCTCGAGGAGCGCGATGCCCCCGAACGCGACTGCCACCAAGAGGAGGCCCACCTGCACGGGATCGACGTCGCCGCGGACCGTGCGCGCCGCCTGGCCCGCGGCCGTCGCGCGTCCCACGCGCGCGATCGCCTCCTGCATGAGCGAGCCGAAGCGCCGGCGGATCTGGGGTGACCGCGCGCAGGCCTCGAGGAGCCGGTGGAGCTGGACGGCGCCCGGCAGCGGGAGCGGGCTCGCGCCGCGCCGCCCCGAGGCCAGGGCGTCGGCGAAGCGGCCGACGGTGCGCTCGAGGTCGTGCGCCGCGTCCCCGGTGGCGATGATCGAATCGAAGAACCTGCCGAGCACGCGCTCCATGACCGCGACCAGGAACGCGTCGCGGTCCCGGAAATGGACGTAGAAGGCGCCGCGCGTGTAGCCCGCCCGGGCGCAGATCGCGTCGAGGCTCGGCGTGTCGAGCCCGTGCTCGGCGAACTCGGCGATGCCGGCCTGCACGAGCGCCTCGCGGGTCTCCCGCTTGCTGTCGTCGCGCGACCGCGCCGCCGCCCGCATGGGCCGCCCATACAGGCCCATCCGGAGGGAATCAACGTCGGGGATTGACATACGAGGTCGTATGTAGGAGAAAAAGCCCTCGCATACGCTGCCGTATGTGAGCCCGATGACGACCACGGCCGCCACCGCTCCGCCCGCCCCGGCGCGCGTCCTGCTGCCCGAACGGGCCCGCATCTGGGCGTGGCACCTGCTCTGCTTCGTGCTGCCGCTGGCGACGCTCGCCTTCCTCCTCACGGCGCCGCACTCCGCGGGCTTGGCGCTGCCCTGGCTGCTGGTGCTCGTGGGCTCGGTGGTCGCCGACGTCTCGAGCGCTCCGGAACGGCGGCAGCCGGTCCAGACGTTGCCGGGCTGGCCGTTCGACTCGGTACTCTACGCGCTGGTCGCGCTCCAGGTGGCGAACGTGGCGCTCGGCGTGCGCATGATCGCGCAGCAGGGGTTCTGGCGGGCCGACACGCTGGTCGCCTGGCTCCTGGTGGGCGTCAACTCGGGCTACTCGGGGATCGTCGTAGCCCACGAGCTGATCCACCGCGCCGAGCGGCATCGGCAGCTCCTCGGCCGGCTCCTCCTGTGCACGGTGCTCTACGAGCATTTCTTCACCGAGCACCTGCGCGGCCATCACGCGCGCGTCGGCACGCCTGACGATCCGGCCACCGCGCGCTTCGGGGAGACGAACGTCGCCTTCCTGCGCCGGACGGTGCCGGCGCAGCTCCGCAGCGCGTGGCGGCTGGAGGCGAAGCGTCTCGGCGACGAGCGGATGCGGTGGTGGGACAGCCGGCTGCTGCGCAGCCGCGTCGTGCACGGGCTCGCGGTCGAGTGGAGCGCGGCGCTCGCGATTCTCGTCGTGCTCGGCCCCGGGGCGTTCGCCTTCTACCTGCTCCAGGCCGGGCTCGCGGTGCGCCTCCTCGAGACGGTCAACTACCTCGAGCACTGGGGGCTCACGCGCGCCGGCCGGCGCGTGGGCCTCGTCGACTCCTGGGACACGGACTCGCGCTTCACGCTCTACACGCTGGTCGGGCTCTCCCGTCACGCCGACCACCACGCGCATGCCGCGCGCCCCTATCAGCAGCTGCGTTTCGTCGCCGAGAGCCCGAAGCTGCCCTTCGGCTACTTCGGCACGGTCGTGCTGGCGATCTTCCGCAACGACCGCTTCCGCGCGCTGATGACCGCCGAGCTGCGCCGCCGCCGCCTCGGGCCGTTCGCCGGTTGAACCGGTCGTGGCAAATTCCCGCCCGCGACGCTACGCTCCCGCGCGATGCCGACGGGTTCCGACGCCCTGCCGCGCGCGACCGCGGTCATCGCCCAGGGGATGCGCGACGGGCTGCACGTCGGCGCGCAGCTCTATGTTTCGCGCGCCGGCGAGGTGATCGCCGACCTCGCGCTCGGCACGGCGCGGCCGGGGGTGGCGATGACGCCCGATACGCTCATGCTCTGGTTCTCGAGCACGAAGGCGCTGGTCGCAGTCGCGGTGGCGCAATGCTGGGAGCGCGGGCTGCTCGACCTCGACGACCCGGTTGCGCGCCACGTCCCCGAGTTCGCCGCGCACGGGAAGGACGCCGTCACGATCCGCCACGTGCTCACCCACACCGGGGGATTTCGCTGGACGGACCACTTCGGGAAGATCGACGGGCCGTTCGCCGTGCCGTGGGAGGAGAGCCTGCGCCGCATCTGCGACGCGCCGCTCGAGCCGGGCTGGGTGCCGGGCGAGAAGGCCGGCTACCATCCGACGTCGGGCATGCTCGTGCTCGGCGAGATCGTCCGCCGCCGCGACGGGCGTCCCTTCGCGCGCTACGTGCGGGAAGCGATCTGCGAGCCGCTCGGCATGCGGGACACGTGGGTGGGGATGCCCCCCGCGCGCTACCGTGCCTACGGCGATCGCATCGGGCTCATGCACAACACCGAGACCGCGGCGCCGCGGCCGCTCAAGCGCCTCGACTCCGAGGAGGTGGCCGCGCGCTGCGTCCCGGGGGCGAACGGCCGCGGGCCCATCCGCGAGCTCGGCTTCCTCTACGAGATGCTCTGCGGCCGCGGCGCCCGCGCGGGCGTGCGGCTCCTCTCCCCGCAGGCGGTCGAGGCGGTGAGCGCCCGCCACCGCGTGGGTATGCTCGACCAGTCCTTCGGCATCGTGATCGACTGGGGGCTCGGCTTCATCATCGACGCGATGATGTACGGCCGGCACGCCTCCCGGCGCACGTTCGGCCATGGCGGCGCGCAGTCGTCGGTCGGCTTCTGCGACCCCGAGCACGCGCTGGTGGTGGCGTGCGTCACCAACGGGATGCCCGGCCGGGCGCGCCACTACCCGCGCTTCGAGGCGATCACGAGCGCGGTCTACGAGGACTTGGGCCTCGCCGCACCCGGCTCGCCCGGGCGGCGGCGCGCGATGCCGGCGACGGAGCTGGCGTGACCGGCCGCGTGTGCGTGATCACCGGCGCGACGTCGGGCATCGGGCGGGCGGCGGCGGGCGCCCTCGCGCGCTCGGGTGCGACGCTGGCCGTCGTCGCCCGCGACCCCGCGCGCGGAGAGGCGGCGGGCGCCGCGCTGCGCGAGGAGACCGGCAACCCGCGCATCGCGCTCCACTTGGCCGACCTTTCCGCCCAGGCCGAGGTGCGGCGCCTCGCCACGGAGCTGCGCGCCGCGTACCGCCGCATCCACGTGCTGGTGAACAACGCCGGGGTGGTGAACCTCCGGCGCACGACCACCGTCGACGGCATCGAGACCGTTTTCGCCGTCAATCACCTCGCGTACTTCCTGCTCACCGTGTCGTTGCTCGAGCGGCTGCGGGAGAGCGCCCCGGCGCGCGTGGTGAATGTCGCTTCCGACGCCCACCGCTGGGGCCGCCTCGACTCGGACGACCTCGGCTGGGAGCGGCGCCGCTACCGCGCGATGCGCGTCTACGGGACGTCGAAGCTCGCCAACGTGCTGTTCACCTACGAGCTGGCCCGGCGCCTCGAGGGGAGCGGGGTCACCGTCAATTGCCTCCACCCGGGCGCGGTCGCCACGCGGCTCGGGCAGAACAACGGCCGGGTGGCGACGCTGCTCACACGCCTGCTCGCGCCCTTCTTCCGTACCCCGGAGCAGGGCGCCGACACCCTGGTGCACCTCGCCGCCTCGCCGGCGGTCGAAGGCCTGAGCGGGCGCTACTTCGTCGACCGCCGCGAGCGCCGCTCGTCACGCGCCTCCTACGACCGCGGCGCGGCCCGGCGGCTCTGGGACGAGAGCTGCCGGCTCACCGGCGTCGAGGTGTGATAAGGACGGGCCATGCGCCGCGAGATCTTCACCGAGGAGCACGAGCTGTTCCGCGCCCAGTTCCGCCGCTTCGCCGAGCGCGAGATCGAGCCCAAGGTCGCGCAGTGGAACCGCGACCGCACGACCGACCGCGCCACGTGGCGGCGCCTGGGGGAGGCGGGCTTCCTCGGCCCGGCGATGCCGGCGGCCTACGGCGGCGGGGGCGGCGACTTCCTCTACGACGCGATCGTGATGGAGGAGATCGCCTGGCGGCGCGCGCACGGGCTCATGACCGCCGTCCACTCCTCGATCTGCATGCCCTACATCCTCACCTGGGGCACCGAGGAGCAGAAGCGGCGGTGGCTGCCGCCGGCGATCCGCGGCGAGCTGCTGCTCGGCATCTGCATGACCGAGCCGGGGGCCGGCTCCGACCTCGCGAGCGTCCAGACGCGCGCGGTGCGCGACGGTGACCACTACGTCCTGAACGGCAGCAAGACGTTCATCTCGCTCGGGCAGCTCGGCGGCCTCTTCATCGTGGTCGCCCGGACCGACCCGGACGCGCAGCCGCCGCACCGGGGCCTCAGCCTGCTGCTCGTCGAGGCGGACACGCCCGGGTTCGTGCGCGGCCGCCGGCTCGAGAAGCTCGGGCTGCACGCCCAGGACACGAGCGAGATCGCCTTCGAGGACTGCCGGGTGCCGGCGGCGAACCTGCTCGGCCGCGAGGGGCAGGGCTTCAAGATGCTGATGGAGAAGCTCCAGCAGGAGCGCATCTGCATCGCAGTCTCGACGCTCGCCTCCTGCCGGCGCGCGCTCGAGGACACCGTCGCCTACGTGAAGGGACGGCGCGCCTTCGGCCAGCCGATTGCTGCCTTCCAGAACACGCAGTTCACGCTCGCCGAGCTGGCGACCGAGGTCGAGGTAGGGCAGGCCTTCGTCGACCGGCTGCTCGTCTCGCACGTGCGCGGCGAAGACGTCGTGGTCGAGGCGTCGATGGCCAAGTGGTGGACCACCGCGCTCCAGAAGCGGCTCACCGGCGAGTGCCTCCAGCTCCACGGCGGCTACGGGTTCATGCTCGAGTACCCGATCGCGGGGGACTATGCCGACGCCGCCGTGCAGTCGATCTACGCCGGCACCAACGAGATCATGAAGGTGATCATCGCCCGGCGCATGGGGCTCGGATAGGTACCCCGCTTGTGCGAGAGGCGGGTTGCGCCTACGCTCGTCCCATGGACGACCGCCGGGCCCCTGCCCCCAAGGCCCCTGCGGCGGAGCCGGACGCCCCCACGACGGCAGACTCGTGGGAGCGGCACACGCGCATCGCCGACCTCGTGCGCCGCATCCGCCGCACGCGCGCGCTGCGGCTTTCCCCCGAGCCGCGGCCGCAAGGCCGCTGAACCGCCCTCACGCCTCGATCTCGCCGGCGCCGAGGCGCACGAAGGCTTCCTGCAGCTCGGCGTAGGTGTTCGCCACCGGGAGCTGCGGGAAGTCGGTGACCACGTTCGCCGGCGGCCGGAAGAGGACGCCCGCGTCGGCCGCGGCGAGCATCGTCGTGTCGTTGTAGGAGTCGCCGGCGGCGACGACGCGGAACGCGAGGGCGCGCAGCGCCTCCACCGCGCGGCGCTTACCGTCGGGGATGCGCAGCCGGTAGCCGGTGATCCGCCCCCCGGGGGCCACCTCGAGCCGGTTGCAGAAGAGCGTCGGCCAGCCGAGCGTGCGCATCAGCGGCGCGGCGAACTGCTCGAACGTGTCGGAGAGGATGATCACTTGCGTGCGGCTGCGCAGCCACTCGAGGAAGGCCGCAGCGCCGGGGAGCGGCTCCATCGCGGCGATCACGACCTGGATGTCGGGCAGCCCGAGGCGATGCTCGTCGAGGATCGCGAGCCGCCCGCGCATGAGCCGGTCGTAGTCGGGCTCGTCGCGGGTCGTGCGCCGCAGCGCCGCGATCCCCGTGCGCTCGGCGACCGCGATCCAGATCTCGGGCACCAGCACGCCCTCGAGGTCGAGGCACGCGATCATGCGCGCGGACCGTAGCGGAGCGGGTCACGGAGGACAAGCGCGCTCCAGCGAACCGTTCCGCGCCCAGACTGTTGCGGCCGATGGACCGGCGCAGTAGCGTCCGGCCGATGGCTCCCCCCTATTGGGTCGTCAACCTCCTCCTCGACGAGCAGATCGAGGTCCACCGCGAGCCCCGGCGTGCGGACGTCGCGGTCGACGATCTCGTCTGATTCGGGCACCGTGCCGGAGTACAGCGAGCGCTTCTTCCGTAGCGGCGCGCTGCGCATCCACTTCCGCGACTGGGGCGACCCGGCGGCGCCGCCGCTGGTCATCGTGCACGGGCTGCGCGACCACTCGCACTCCTTCGACGACCTCGCCCGCGGGCTCCTCGACCGCTTCCACGTGCTCGCCCTCGATCTCCGCGGCCACGGCGACAGCGAGACGACGCCCTACTACGCCTTCGGCCACTTCGTGCTCGATCTCCACAACCTCGTGCGCGCGCTGCGGCTGCGCCGTCCGGTCCTCGTCGGCCACTCGATGGGCGGCGAGGTGGTCGCGACCTATGCGGGCTCGTTCCCGGACGTCCCGGCGCGGCTCGTGATCGTCGAGGGGCTCGGCCCGCCCCCCGGTCCCATGGACGACGAGGTACGCTCGGTGGTCGAGGGCTTCGCGCGCATCGACCGCGCGGTTGCGGGGCACCCGGGGCTCGCCGACCTCGAGGCCGCCTACCGGCGGCTCCGCGAGCGCAACCCCCGCCTCCACGAAGGCAAAGCGCGCGAGCTGGCGCTGCTCGGCACGCGCGCGCGCGAGGACGGCACGCTCGAGTGGAAGTTCGACGCGATGCTCTCGACGATGGCGGTCACCGGGCCGTTCAACCTCGAGTACGCGATGGCGTTCTGGCGGCGCATCGCGGCGCCGACGCTGGTCGTCCACGGCGCCGAGTCCGGCGAGTTCTGGCACGGCCGGCCGGGGGAGACCTACCTCGAGCCCGACGACCTCCGGCGCCGGCTCGCGGCCTTCCGCGACGTGCGTTTCGTCGAGATCGCCGGCGCCGGGCACATGGTCCACTTCGACCGCCCGCGCGAGCTGGTGACGGCCGTCCGCGAGTTCCTGGCGTGAAACAGGCGGGCCTCGCCCGCCGTACAGCCGCACGTCGGCGGTGCGCCGGCGATCACCGCGCCCCCGGCGTGCGCGCGATGAAGTCCACGACCACGCGCGCCAGCTCCTCCCCGCGGTCCTCTTGGAGGAAATGGCCCGCGCCCGCGATCGTCGTGTGCGGCTGCCCCTGCGCGCCGGGAATCGCCTCCTGGAGGAGCCGGTCGGCGCCGCGTGTGATCGGGTCCTGGTCGCTGAAGGCGGTGAGGAACGGCCGGCGGAAGGCGCGCAGCGCTTCCCAGGCGTGGCGGTTCGGCACGGACGCCGGGTCGTCGGGCCGTGTCGGCACGAGCAGCGGGAACTGGCGCGCGCCTGCCTTGTAGCGGTCGTCGGGGAAGGGGGCGTCGTAGGCCGCGATCACCTCGGGCGCGAGGTCGGTCACGCAGCCGCTGCGCACGATGCCGCCGACGTGGAAGTCGGGGGTCTCCTGCGAGTAGCGCTGCCAGGCGAGGAAGGCGGGACCGGGCGGCGTGTCGCCCGTGGGGAGGAACGTGTTGGCGGCGACCACGCGCGCGAAGCGGCCCGGGTCGTCGGCGACCAGCCGCAGCCCGATCAGCCCGCCCCAGTCCTGGCAGACGAGCGTGACGTCGCGCAGCGCGAGCGCCTGCACCACCCCGCGCATCCAGTCGACGTGGCGTTGATACGTGTAGTCCTCGCGACGCACGGGCTTGTCCGAGCGGCCGAAGCCCACCAGGT
The DNA here is from genome assembly GCA_035295465.1 of Binatia bacterium. GTDB lineage: Bacteria > Desulfobacterota > Binatia > DP-6 > DP-6 > DATGIZ01. The sequence goes on from DATGIZ010000009.1 coordinate 14,803, forward strand.
CGGGCGCGATCACGCGACGGCCCGCGGCCACGAGCGGCGGCACCATCTTGCGGTAGAGGTAGGACCACGACGGCTCGCCGTGCAGCAGCAGGACCGGCGCGGCCGCGCGCGGCCCCTCGTCGAGGTGGTGGATGCGGAGCCCGTCCACCTCGACGTAGTGCGCGCCGAACGGGTAACCCGGCAGGCGGGTGAAGCGGTCGTCGGGGGTGCGAAGCACGTCCATCAGCGGTCCTCCTCGAGAAGCGCGCGCAGCAGGCGGGCGACCACGCGGCGCGCCTGCGCCGCCGACAGGCCCTCGTGACGGCGCAACGACTCCCAGAGCGGCCACTCGCCGAGCGCGGCGAGCGCGGCCAGCCGCTCGCGTCGCTCGGCCGGCGGGCAGGCCGCCAGCTCGGGCGCGAACACGCGCGCGATCTCGGCGCGGCCGCGGGCGCGCGCCCCGCGCAGCCGGCGCGCGATCTCGCGTGAGAACGGCTCGGCGAGGACGGCGCCGCGGCGCACGGGGGCGAGCGCGTCGAGGAGCCGCGTGCGCCCGCGCACGAAGGCGTCGAGCCGCGCCGCGAGCGGTCCGGCAGCGGGAACCTCGCGGGCGAGGGCCAGCAGGCGGGTGGTCTGGCGGTCGGCGGCGGCGGCGAGCAGGCCCTCGAGATCGCGGAAGTGCTGGAACACCGTGCGCAGCGAAACCCCGGCGCGCTCGGCGATCCGGCTCGCGGTCGGCCGCACGTCGCCCTCCTGCATGAGGTCGAGCAGCGCGTCGACGATGGCGTCGCGGGCGCGCGCGCTGCGCGCCCGCCGGCCGTCGATGCGCGTGGTGGCAAGCAGGGGCATGGTCGCGGCACGGTACGGCGCGGCGGCCGCCGAGACAAGCGCGATCTGGTTATTGCATTACCAGTGCAATTAGACTATGGCCGCGGGATGAACGTCCTCCTCGTCACCACCGACCAGCAGCGCGCCGACACGATCGGCGCCTACGGGTCGCGGCTCGAGGCGACGCCCGCGCTCGACCGGCTGGCCGCCGAGGGCGTGCGCTTCGACCTCTGCCGCACGCAGAACCCCTACTGCCAGCCGTCGCGCGCGACGATCCTCACCGGGCGCTACCCGTCGAGCCACGGCGTGCACTCCAACGGTGTCGACTTCCCCCAGGCCGAGGTGGGCACGACGCTGTCGGCCGTGCTCGCCGCGGCGGGCTGGACGACCGCCTTCCGCGGCAAGGCGCACTTCGCCTCGACGTACCCGCGGAGGTTCACCGGGGCGCTCGAGTCGGTGGAGGGCTCGGCGGCGATGCCCGAGGGCTGGCGGGGGCCCTACATGGGCTTCGCCGACGTCGACCTGATCCTCTTCGGGCATCACATGCACCCCGAGGGCGCGGGCATGCCCGAGCACTGGGGGCCGCCGCCGCGCGGGCTCCACTACGCGCGCTGGCTCTTCCGCGACGGCAAGGAGGCCGGGCAGCGGCGGCTCCGCCTGATGACGCCCGCGGCGGCGCTCCGGCCCTCGCCGGCGCCCGAGACGTGGGCGTCGGCGCTCCCCGAGGAGGACCACCCGACGACCTACGTCGCCGATCGCACGGTCGAGTTCCTGCGCACGGTCGACCGCGCGCGGCCCTGGTTCTGCTGGGCGTCGTTCACCGACCCGCATCATCCGATGGACCCGCCGGCGCCCTGGTGCGACCGCTACACGGCGGCCGACATGACCGTGCCCGAGCGTCATCCCGAGGAGCTCGACCGCAAGCCCCCGTTCCACCGGTTCTGGACCGAGGGCCTGCCCGGCGCGATGGCCTGGGCCAACCCGGGCGGCGCGCGCCTGACCGATCATCAGCTCGCAGCCATGATGGCCGGCTACTACGGCATGGTGGCGCAGCTCGACCACGCGATCGGCCGCATCCTGGCGGCCCTCGAGGAGACCGGGCAGGCGGAGCACACGCTGGTCGTCTGCACCACGGACCACGGCGAGCTGCTCGGCGACCATCAGATGCTTTTCAAGGGACCGCTCCACTACGACGGGCTTCTGCGCGTGCCGCTCCTCGTGCGCGGCCCGGGGGTGGTCCGCGGCGCAGCGGTCGGGGCGCCCGTCGGGACGATCGACCTCGTGCCCACGATCCTCGACTTGGCGGAGCTGCCGACGCCCGGGACCGTCGAGGGGCGCTCGCTGCGCCCCTTCCTCAACGGGGACGGCGAGCGCCGCGAGTGGGTGCTCACCGAGAACGACCACGAGATGCAGATGCCGATCTATCTCCGCACGATCACGACGGAACGGTGGGTGTGCACGCGCTACGACACGCTTCCGGGGATGGGCGAGCTGTATGATCGGTCGATTGACCCGGGAGAGATCGAGAATCGCTGGGACGATCCGGCCTGTACGGGGATCCGGCGCGATCTCCTTGCGCTCATGGCCGAGGTCGTGAACCCGGCGCCGCGCCGGTTGGCGAATACCGGGTCGCTCGCCTGAGAAAATGGGCTTGCCAGTCTTTTTTGTATTGCCCGCACCCCGCGCTGTGGTAGGGAACCCCTAGAACCGCAAGGAGGGGCGCACATGCGACAGGGGGTTCGCTGGACGTCGATCCTGGGGCTGCTACTGGCCGCCGTCGGCCTCTCGTACGCCCTCGACCAGAAGCTCACGGGCAAGCAGGAGCTGGTCAAGGATCCGAAGCTCGGTGTCGATCTCAGCAAGCGCGGCTTCATCGGCCAGGGCATGCAGAAGGCGAGCCCGGTGACGATCGTCGGCGATCCGACGGTCGGCGGTGCGAGCCTCGAGGTCTTCGCCTTCGGCGCCACGTCGAGCAACCAGTCCTTCGTGCTGCCGCAGGGCACCGATCCCGCCACCGGCAAGCCCTTCTGGAGCGGTTCGGCCACCAAGGGCTTCAAGTACGCCGACAAGGCGGGCACCAACGGCGCCGTCAAGGTCGTGCAGTTCAAGAAGTCGAGCAGCGGCACGGTGTCATTCAAAGCCCTCGGCGTCGGCAAGAACGGCCCGATCAACCTCGTGCCGCCCAATCCCGGCACCGGCGGGTGCGTGCTCTTCACGATCACCAACGGCGACCGCTACCACATGCTCTTCGACAACAACGACGTCATCAAGAAGAACGACAACAAGACGTTCCTGATCAAGAACACCGGCTCGGGCCAGCCGGGCTTCTGCCCGGGGGTGCCGCTCGAATCGACGACCACCACCACGACCACCACGTCGACGACGAGCACGAGCACCACCACGTCGACGACGACCACGACCACCACCACGTCGACGACGACCACGACCACCACCACCACCACGGTGCCGACCACGACGACCACCACCACGACCACCACCACGACCTCGACCGCGCCCACCACCACGACCACCACGACGACGACCACCACCACCACCACGACGGTGCCGACGACCACCACGACGACCACGTCGACGACGACCACGACGGTGGCGAGCGGCTTCACCAAGCTCGCCCTGAGCGTGGTGGCGGGCACGTCGAACTGCGGGGCCGCGGGGCTCACCACGGGGCCGGCGCCGCCGCTCTCGGGCGAGCTCGACAACGCCTCCGCGGCGAAGATCGTCGATCTCGGCCTCGGCTGCCTCTACTTCGGCGGGGGCAGCAACACGACCGTGCCGGGGGCGTTCCTGCCCAACGGCTCGCAGAACACGCTCGGCATCACCTCGATCGTGGGCACGACCGTGAACCTGGGCGGGCTCGCCGGGCCGCCGGGGAACTGCTCGCTGGGGACGCTC
>DATGIZ010000010.1:0-15390 GCA_035295465.1 Binatia bacterium
GGGAACCAGTGCAGGGCTTCGGTGCAGACCAGCGCGTCGAAGGTGGTGTCACGGAAGGGCAGGCGCAGCGCGTCGCCCCGCACCCACACTGCGCCACCGTCGCGCGCGGCGGCGGCGCGGCGGAGCATGCCGAGCGAAAAATCACAGCCGACGACGCGCGTCGCGGGGTGCTCGCGGGCGATCTGGTCGGAGAGCAGGCCGGTGCCACATCCGACGTCGAGGACCCGCCGCAACGGCTCGTGCCGGCCGAGCACGCGCAGAACCGCCGCGTGCACCGGGCGGTACGTGAACCGCTGGATCAGCGGGAGGTCGTAGACCAGGGACCAGGCGTCGAACAGCCAGGACGCCGGCCCGGCGGCGGCGAGGGGGGCGGCCATCGCGTCAGCGAAACGCCGGCATGACGTCGGCGGCGAATCGCTCCATCACCGGGAAGTTGAACGGCGTGAGGGTGAGGATGAAGTGGGTCACGCCGACGTCGAGGTAGCGCTCGATCTGCCGCTTCACCTCGTCGGCCCGCCCGAGCAGCATCCAGCCGGCCGCCTCGTCCGGGGAGACGCCGAGGTAGGCCGCATAGCCCGCCACCAGCGGAGCCCAGGCGTCGGGATCGTCCCCGATCGCGGCGGGAAGCAGGACGGACTTTTCGATCGCGTCCAGGTCCCGGCCCTCGGCCCGGCAGTGCTCGGCGAGCACGGCGATCTTGTGGCGGAAGACCTCGGGCGAGCCGAAGCTGTTCCAGGCGTCGGCGTGTCGCGCGACGATGCGAAGCATGCGCTTCTCGCCGCTGGCGGCGACGAGGATCGGAGGATGCGGCCGCTGCACCGGCTTGGGCTCGGCGATCGCGTCGCGCAGCGCGTAGTAACGCCCGGCGAACGACGCCGTCCGCTGCGTCCAGAGCGCGCGGATCGCCGTGAGCGCCTCGTCGAGCATCGCGCACCGCTCGCCGGCGCTCCGGAACGGGATGCCGAGCGCCGCGTGCTCGGCCTCGAACCAGCCCGAGCCGATCCCGAAGTCGAGGCGGCCGCCGCTGATCACGTCCACCGTCGTGGCCATCTTCGCCAGCACAGCGGGATGCCGGTAGGTGTTGCCGGTGACGAGGACGCCGAGCCGCAGCCGGCTCGTGTGCGCGGCGAGGGCGGCGAGGGCGGTCCACGCCTCGAGGCAAGGGTCGAAGGGGTCCATCATCACCGCCATGAAGTGGTCGTAGGCAAACGCGGCGTCGTAGGCGAGGCGCTCGGCCTCCTGCCAGATGCGGACGATGTCCGGCCAGGCGGCGAACTGCTGCCCGACCTGGATGCTGAAGCGCGGGCGCGCCCGGCTCATGCTTTGGCAGCGACGGGAAGGATCGCCGCCGCCTTTCTCCGCGGCGAGACCCGACGCCGCAGCCCCCCCGTCCGCTGTCGTCCCGCGTGGCGCACGCCGAGCATGACCGGAGCGAGAAACGTGCCAGCGGCGTGTGCGGTACGGTGCTTGCTCCGATGGGGCACGAAGTGCGTGAGGTGGATCCCTCCCGGCTTGCGCGGCTGCTGCCCGACGTCTGCCGGCAGGCGCTCGGCCTGTTGCTCGCCGGCGCGAACACGGGTAACGCCTCGGACGAGGATGATCTCGACCCGGTCCGCACCAGGCGGTCGTTCTGGCTCGTCGAGCAGACCATCAGCCGATACTTCCGCCTCCGGGTCATGGGCGCCGAGCACATCCCGCCGGGGCGCGCGCTCGTGGTCGGCCGTCACTCGGGCGTCCTTCCCTGGGACGCTGCCTGCCTCGTTCCGGCGCTTCATCGACACACCGGACGCTTCTCGCGCAACGCCGGCGATGCGCTCTGGGCACGCTGGGCACCGGTGGCGCGCTACCTCGCGGCGCGCGGCGTCGTCCTCGGACCGGCGGCGGAGATCGAGGCGCTGCTGCGGCGCGACGAGCTGGTGCTCCTCTTTCCCGGCGGCGCCGCGGACATGCGCCTCCCGGTCTGGGAGCGCTACCGCGTGAAGGCGCACAAGGGCTTCGCGCCCGGGCGCGGCGGCTACATCAAGATCGCGCTGCGCACGCGAAGCCCGGTCGTCCCGGTGGCGATCGTCGGCGCCGAGGAGGTGCACATGCTGCTCGCCGACGTATGGCCGCTCGCGCGGCTCCTCGGGGTGCCGTTCTTCCCGATCGTCGCCTCGGTTCTGCCCCTACCGGCGCGGCTCTACGTCCGCTTCGGCCCGCCGATCCGCCTCGACGCGCCACCCGAGGCGGCCGCCGATCAGGAGGTGGTCGACCGTCTCAACGGGGCGGTGCGCGCCGCGCTCCAGGCGCTCATCGACGACACGCGGCGCCGGCGCCGGGGCGTCTACTGGAGCAGCTACGACGGCGATGGCGCCGGGGCGGAGGCTTGAGGTGCTCCGCCCGACCGACGCCGACGAGGTCCACTTCGCGCGCACCGCGGACGGATGGCGACTCGCGCTGCACCGCCACCGGCCACGGACGCCCGGTGCAGGCCTGCCCGTCGTCCTCTGCTCGGGATACGGGTGTAACCGCCACTTCATCGATTACGACGAGCGCTACTCGCTCGCGCGCTTCCTCGCGGGGCGCGGCTTCGATGCCTGGGTGCTCGAGCTGCGCGGGCGAGGGCTCTCCCACCCGACGCCCGCGTGCGTGCGGCCGTGGACGTGGACGTTCGACGACCTCGCCCGGGTCGACGTGCCGGCCGCGGTGGCACGGGTCGCGGAGGTCACCGGGCGGCGCGTCGCCTGGGTCGGCCACAGCATGGGCGGCATGGTCCTCTACGCGTGCCTCGGCTGCGATCCCACGGCGGCCGGGATGGTCGCGGCCGGCGTGACCATCGCCTCGCCGGTCGTCTTCCCGCCGGTGAGCGCGACGCTGCTGGCGCGCATCGGACAGCTCCTCCTGCACGTGCCCGTGGGCGACACGGTTCCCCAGCGCTGGGTCCTCGGCGCGCTGTGGCACCTGGTCGGCGAGTCCGACCTGCTCGCCGTGGGCATGAACCCGGGGAACGTCGAGCGGCGCGAGGTCGGGCGGGCGCTGCGCCGCGCGCTCTCCGACGTCTCGCGCGCAAAGCTGCGCCAGCTCGCCGCCTGGGCTGTCGGGGGCGGGTTCACCTCCGCCGACGGCCGGATCGACTACCGGGCGGCGCTCGCGCGCGTGGCCACGCCGCTGCTCGCCATCGCCGGGAGCGCCGACCGGCTCGCGAGCCCGCCCGCGGTGCGATGCGGCGTCGAGCGCGCCGGCGCGGCCGAGTACCTCGAGTTCGGGCGCGCCCACGGGCACGCGGTCGACTACGGCCACGTCGACCTGATCCTCGGCCGCGCGGCCCCGGCCGAGGTCTTCCCCGCCGTGGCGGGCTGGCTCGCCGAGCACGCGGCGGGACGCTGAGCGACGACGGCTCGCCGCCCGATTCCCACCGTCGAGACTCCGACCATGCCGGGCTTGCCGCGGCCGAAGATCCCGGGGCCCGAGAACGGGGTCGCGGGTTGGCGAGATCGTTGCTCCCCCCTCCGGTCATGGCGTTCGAGTGGGCGGACTTGAAGCTCGTGCTGTTCGCGGGCCTCACGGCACTCACCCTCTTCACGGTGGTCGCGCTCGTGCTGCTGCGCAACGGCGCGGGCGCGACCCGTCTCGTCCGGCGCCGGCTGCGCTGCCCGGTCGAGAACGCCCCGGCGACGGTGGACTTCGTGGTCGCCGCAAACGGGGGCGAGGCGTACGTGGACGTCGCCGCGTGCTCGCTGCTGCCCCGGGACGAGCCGGTCACGTGCGGAAAGGTCTGCCGGTCGACCTCCGTCGCGCCCTTCGGGCGGCGGCTGCGTTGACGTCCGCCATGCCGCGGCCGCTCTCCGTGCTTCTTGCGCTGGCCGTCGCCGCCGCGGCAGAGGGCGCGAGCGCGCTCCCGGCGTGGCAGGTGGTCGCAGGGCAGCGGGCCACCTGCGCCGGCCCGCGTCGCAAGGCCTTCGCGGTCGAGATGGTCGAGGTGGGGGTCGATCTCGGCCAGGGGCTCAAGACGACCGCGTGGACCTTCAACGGCACCGTCCCCGGTCCGACCCTGGAGGCCTGCGTGGGTGATACCGTCGCTCTCACCGTCACCAACAAGGGAACGATGGCGCACGGCCTCGATACGCACGCTTTCCGGATCGACGCGCGGAAGTTCGGCCCCATCGAGCCCGGCCGCACCGCGACCATCACCGCGCCGGTGACGACGCCGGGCGTATTCATGTACCACTGCGCGGCCGGCGAGATGACCGATCAACACATCAAGATGGGCATGGCCGGCGTGATGATCGTCTATCCGCGCAGCCCGGCGCTCCCCCCGGCGAAGGAGCTGGTCGTGATGCGCAACGGCGTCTACGGCACGCCCTCCGAGGACGGCACGATCGCTCCGGAGTCGAAGGCGATGGAGCGCAACGCGCCGACGTTCTTCGTCTTCAACGGCTCGCTCGCGCACCCGCCGATCGCGCTGCAGCACGGGGCGCGCGTCCGGGTCTACTTCGTGAACGCCGGGCCCGGGGTTGCGTCGTTCCACGTGATCGGGACGATCCTCGATGCGGTGCGCCTGAGCGGGAACCCGAGCAACACCCTCGTCGGCGTGCAGACGGTCGAGGTGGGGGCGGGCAACGGCGCGTCGATCGACTTCACGCTGCCCGAGGCCGGGACGTTCCTGCTGGTCGACCACGACCAGCTCGCGCACCTGCCCGAGGGCTTCGTGATCCCGTTCGCGGCCGAGTGACCTTCGGCCGGCGGCCGCTCACGGGCCGAGCACGGCGGCGAGCGCCCCGGGGGCCGCGAGGTCCGGGAAGACGTGCGTGGCGCCGCTCGCCTCCAGCGCCGCCACCGTGAACCCGGAGGTGGCGAGCACGATCGACTCGGCGCCGATCGCCTGCGCCGCGGCGACGTCGCGGGGCGTGTCGCCGATCACGACCACGCGGCAGGCGGCCAGCGCGCAGCCGAGGTAGGACGCTCCGCGCGCGGCGCCGATGCCGAGGAGGACGGCCCGGTCCTCGTGATCGGAGCCGAAGCCGCCGAACGCGAAGCGCTCGGCGACCCCGACGCGCTCGAGCTTGAGGAGGGCCCCGGGACGGATGTTGCCGGTCCCGAGGCCGAGCGCGATCCCCGGCCGCGCGGCCGCGGCGTCGAGCGCGTCGCGCACGCCCGCGTGGAGGCGGATGCCCGGCGTGGCCGCCAGCTCCTCGGCGAGGATCGGCAGGTAGCCAGCGAGCACGGCGTCGATGGCCGCCTCGGCCGCCGGCCCCTCGGCGGGCTCGCCGAGGGCGCGCAGGCCCGTGCGCACGATGGCGCGGTCGGTCATGCCCCCGAAGGGCACGTCGCGCAGCGCATCGGGCGGGCGCCCCCGCGCGGCGAACGCGCGCTCGATCGCACGGCGGCCGGCCCCGCAGGTCGTCACCAGCGTGCCGTCGACGTCGAAGAGGAGGATGGTCGGGCGCACGCGGCGGTCAGCGCGCCGCGCGCAGGCGCAGCGGCACGCCGTGGCAGCGCGCGGCGTCGAGCCGCAGCGCGCCGGCCTCGTGGGCGGGGGCGAGCGCGGCGAGGGCCGCCCCGGCCGCGGCGACGTCGGACACCTCGAGGACGAGCCCCGCAAGCCCTTCGCCGTGCGCGTCGACGGCGGCACGCAGGGCGGCGGCCTCGGGCCCGGCCGATGCCGGATCGGCGCTCACGAACCGCAGCACGACGCCCCCGGCGCGCACCGCCGCCGCCACCGTACCCGCGGCGGCCTCGGCCTGCGCCGGCGGGAGCCCGAGCCGGGTCGCGAACAGGTCGGCGGCGCTCCTCGCTTCGCGGCTGCGCACGATCGCCTCGGCGAGGGCGAGCCCGGCGAGCGGTCCCGCGCCCGCTGGGGCGTGGGCCGGTTCGCCCGCGGGCGGAGTCGCGAACTCGACCAGCACGCCGCGCGTCCCCTTCGGATGGAGGAAGCAGATCGTTCCCGCCAGCCCCGGCCGCGGCGTCTCGTCGATGACCGGAAGCCCGCGCGCGCGCGCACCGGCCAGCTCCGCGCCCACGTCGGGCGTCTCGAAGCAGACGTGATGCAGCCCCTCGCCGCGCTTCTCGAGGAACTTGGCGACGCCGCCGTCGGCGTTCACGGGCTCGAGCAGCTCGATCTCGCTGCGCCCGATCGGCAGCAGCGCGGCTTTCACGCCCTGGTCGGGAACGGTCGCCTGCTTGGCGACGCGCAGGCCGAGCGTGTCCTGCCAGAAGGCGAGGCCGTCCTCGAGGCGACGGACGACGAGCCCTACGTGGTGCACGCGCGTGAGCATCGTCAGAGCCCGTACTGGCGCTTGAGGTCGGGGTCTTTCGCGGCGAGCAGCTCGGCCAGCGTGACCATGACCTTGCACTGCTTCCAGGTGGCGTCGTCCTGCATCTTGCCGTCGATCATGTGGACGCCGCGTCCGTCGGGGATGGCGGCGAGCACCTTCTTGGCGAACAGGACCTCGTCCGCCGGGGGGCTGAACACCTTCTTCGCGATCGCGATCTGGTTCGGGTGGAGCGACCAGGCGCCGACGCAGCCGAGGAGAAAGGCAGCGCGGAACTGGTCCTCGCAGCCGAGCGAGTCCGAGATGTCGCCGAACGGGCCGTAGAAGGGGAGCGCGCCGGTCGCCGCGCAGGCGTCGACCATGCGGGCGATCGAGTAGTGCCACGGGTCCTGCTGCGCGGTCGCGCGCGGCGCCCCGGGATTCGCGGGATCGGGGTCGTTGCGCACGAGGTAGGCGGGGTGGCCGCCGCCGACGCGCGTGGTCTTCATGCGCCGCGAGGCGGCGAGGTCGGCGGGGCCGAAGCTGAGCCCCTGCACCCGCGGGCTCGCGGCGCAGATCTCCTCGACGTTGTTCACGCCGAGCGCGGTCTCGAGCACGCAGTGCACGAGCAGCGGCCGCGCGAGCCTGTGCCGCGCCTCGAGCTGCGCGAGCAGCCGATCGACGTAGTGGATGTCCCACGGCCCCTCGACCTTGGGGACCATGATCACCTCGAGCCGTTGGCCGATCGCGCCGACGAGGGTCGAGAGATCGTCGAGGCACCAGGGGCTGTCGAGGCTGTTGATCCGCGTCCACAGCGGCGTGTCCCCGAGGTCGACCTCGCGGCCGACCTTGACCAGGCCCTCGCGCGCCTCGATCTTCTTGTCGGCCGGGATGGCGTCCTCGAGGTTGCCGAGGAGGATGTCGGCCTGGCGCGCCAGCTCGGGGAGCTTGGCCGCCATCTTGGGGTTGCTCGGGTCGAAGAAGTGGATCACCCGCGAGGGCTTCACGGGGATCTCGCGCATCGGCGCGGGGGCGCCGAGCGCGAGGGGCTTGAAGAAGTCTCGGGGGCTGCGCATCGCGCGTTCTCGTACACCACTCGCCGGGACGAAGCGAGCGGTGGGCCCCTACCGGGCGTAGAGCTTGATCACCTCGACGCCGCCCGCCGGCGCCGCCTGGACGCAGAGGTCGCAGAGCGTGCACTCGTCGAGGTTCTCCTCGACGATGCGCAGCGTGCCGTCCGTCGCCTGCGCGAAGATGCTCACCGGGCAGACCTCGACCAGCTTGCGCGCCAGCGCGTGGTCCTGCGCCACGGCGGGCGCCACCTTCACGTCGATGAACATGCCCGCCATCAGGCGTACACCCCCGCCGCCCGCAGCCGATCCTTCACCAGCGCCGGGATCGCCTCGATGCGCTCGGCGACCGAGATGCCCGCGGCCTGCATGCGCTCGATCTTGTGCGCGGTCGTGTCCGCCTTGCCCTCGACGATCGTGCCCGCGTGGCCGAAGCGCAGCCCCGGCATCTCGTCCATGAAGCGACCGGCCATGAACGCGACGATCGGCAGGCGGCTCCGGTGCTCGCGCACCCAGTCGGCCAGCTCGGCCTCCATGCGGCCGCCGGGCTCGGAGTAGATCGCGATCGCCTTGGTCTCGGGATCCGCCTCGAAGAGCGGCATCAGCTCGGCGTAGGTCGACCCGATGATCGCGTCGCCGCCGATCGACACCGCCGTCGACTGGCCCAAGCCCGCGGCGGTGAGCGTGTTGCAGATCTCGGTGGTCATGCCGCCCGAGCGCGACATGACGCCGACCGGCCCCTTCGTGAAGGCGCGGCGGACGTTGACCGCGGGGCCGCCGAGCCCGCCCATCTTGGCCTCGTCGGGCGAGAGGATGCCGAGGCAGTTGGGGCCGATGATGCGCGCGCCCCGGAGCTTCGCCAGCTCCACCATCTGGGCGACCTCGCCCCGCGGGATGCGCTCGGTCACGACCACGATCAGCTTGATGCCGGCCTCGATCGCCTCGAAGACGGCGTCGCGCGTGAAGCGCGGCGGCACGGTGACGATCGAGCCGTCGACGTGCGTCTTCGCCGTGATGTCGCGCACGCAGTCGTACACCGGCACGCCATAGACGTCGCGCCCGGCGCGCCCGGGGGTCACGCCGCCCACGATCCTCGTGCCGTAGTCGAGGCCCTCGCGCGTGAGGTTCACCGCCTCGCGGCCGGTGATCCCCTGGATGATCACCGTGGTGTCGCGGTCGATGAGGATCGACATGTCACTGCATCTTGGCGACCGCGCGTCCCGCGGCCTCGTACATCGACACCGTGCGGTCGCAGTACTCGATGCCGTAGCGGCGCAGGATCGCGAAGCCGTCGTCCTCCCAGGAGCCGGGGATGCGGAAGATCGCGATCGTCTCGGCCGGGTTGCGGCCGGCCTCGATGCAGCCCTTGATCACGCCGCGGGCGACGATGTCGACGCGCGTGTTCGAGACGACGTTCATCATCACGGCGATCTTCCGCACGCCGGGCTTGGAGAGGATGAGCTTGGTCAGCTCGCAGGCCTTGCGCACGCTCGGGTTGCCGCCGATCTCGCAGTAGTTGGCCGGCCGCCCCCCGTGCTTGCGGATCGCGTCGAAGAGCGTGAGCGAGCCGCCCCCGGCCCCGATCACGAGCCCCAGGTCCCCGTCGAACTCCTTCACGTTGCCGGCCACCCCGCGGTGGTCCGACGCGTCGATCTGCGCGCCCCGGATCTCGAACGGCGTGGGCGGCCGCGCCTCCCGCGTCTCGTCGCGGCCGATGCCGAGGTCGGCCAGCAGCTTCGCGTGCTTCTCGCGCGCGTCGGCCTCCAAGTCGACGTGGCCGTCGAGGACGAGGAACCGGCCGTCCTCGGTCTTCCCGAGCGGGTTCACCTCAGCGAGCGTGAGATCGTAGCGGAGAAATATCTCGACCAGCGCGGCGACGATCGGCGTGATGCGGTTCAAATCCTCGCCGCTCACGCCCACCGCGGCGACGGCCTCCTTCGCGCGGTAGGGCGTGAAGGGCAGCAGCGTCGAGAGGTGGGTGCGCGAGACGTGCTCGGGGTGGCGCTCGGCCACTTCCTCGACGTCGATGCCGCCCATGTCGCTGAACACGATGACCGGCAGCTTGCGCCGCCCGTCCCAGGTGACCGCCACGAAGTACTCGTGCGCCACCGGCGCCCGCCGCTCGACGAGCACGCCGCGCGGCCGCTGCCCGCCGATCTCGAGGGCGAGGATCGCGCCGGCGGCCGCCTCGGCCTCCTCCGGCGTGCTCGCGAAGCGCACCCCGCCCGCTTTCATGCGCCCGCCGGTGAGCACCTGCGACTTGAGGACGAGCGGCCCCGCGAGCGCGGCGGCCGCGGCGCGCGCCTCGGCCGCCGACTTCGCGAGCCGCCCTTCGAGGAGCGGCATCCCGTGGCGGGCGAAGAGGGCCTTGGCCTCGTACTCGTAGAAGCGCATCAGCGCGGCCCGCGGCGCACCAGCCAGTCGTTCGGCTCGGGCGGCGTCTTCGCGTAGTCGTAGAAGCCGCAGCCGCTCTTGCGGCCGAGGAAGCCGCCGAGAACCATCCGGCGGAGCAGCGGCGGCGGCGCGAAGCTCGGCTCGCGGTACTCGTCGTGCAGGAGCGACGCCATGTGCAGCACGATGTCGAGGCCGATGAAGTCGGCGAGCGCGAGCGGCCCCATCGGGTGGTTCGCGCCGTTCTGCATCGCGGCGTCCATCTCGCCGATGCTGGCGAGCCCGCGCTCGAGGCAGGCGATCGCGTCGATCAGGTACGGGACGAGGAGGCGGTTCACGATGAAACCGGTCGAGTCCGGCACCACGACCGGCGCCTTGCCGAGCCGCTTCGCGAACTCCACGCACGCGGCCACCGCCTCGGGCGCCGTGCGCAACGTGGGCGCCACCTCGACGAGCTTCATCGCGTGCACCGGGTTGAAGAAGTGGAGGCCGAGGAACCGGTCGTGGCGCTTCACCGCGCTCGCGACCTCCGCGACCGTGAGCGTCGAGGTGTTGGTGGCGAAGATCGCGCGCTCCTGGACGATCTCGTCGAGCCGGCCGAAGTGGTCGCGCTTGACGGCGAGCTCCTCAACGATCGACTCGATGACGAGATCGACCTCCGCGAGGTCGTGCAGCCGCGTCGACCAGCGCAGGCGCTCGAGCAGCGCCCCGTGGTCGGCGGCGGTGAGCTTGCCGCGCTCCACCTCGCGCTGGAGCTGCTTCTCGACCTTGCCGCGCTGGGCGTCGAGGGTCCCGGGCGTGGCCTTCACGAGGATCGTGTCGTAGCCGGCCCGCGCCGTCGCCTGGGCGATGCCGAGGCCCATCTGGCCGGCGCCGAGAACGCCGACGCTGCGGATTTCCATAGGCGGTGGGAGCTACGACATTTTCGCGGGCAACGTCAATCGACGGGGCCTGGCCTTTGCCGCGCGGCCGATGCTAGATGCCGTCATGCCCGACGACACTGCGCTCATCCTTCGCGCCGCCCGCGAGGCCGTCGACGCGAGCCTCGAAGCGGGGCGGCGGACGACCGCGCACGGCAAGGCGATCGACGACCATCAGGTGCACGCCGAGCGGCTCGCCTACGCCGCCACCGAGGTCGCCGCCGCCGAGGCGCTCGCCGCCTACGCCCGGGCCCGCCGCGACGCGGGCGCGGCAGATGCGACCACGGAGGCGATGGCGGCGGCGTTCGCGGCGGAGGTGGCCGACCGCCTCCGCGCCCGCATCGAGGGCCAGCGCGACGATTTTGGCGTGCCCGACGCGCTGCTGGCCCGCACGCTCGGCGATCCCGCGGTGGCCGCCGCCGTGCGCGCCGCGCAGCACGAGTCGCGGTGGCGCGCGATCGGCCAGGAGGTCGTCCGGACGCGGGGCGCCAACCACGCGTGGCTCGAGCCCGAGATGGCGGTGCTCGCGCGCGACTCCGCGCGCAGCTTCGCCCGCAAGGTCGTCGCGCCGCTGGCCGAGCGCATCCACCGCCACGACGACCTCGTGCCCGAGTCGATCATCGACCAGATGCGCGAGCTCGGCTACTTCGGCATGTCGGTGCCCGAAGAGTACGGCGGACAGGGGATGGGCAACCTGGCGATGATCGTGATCACCGAGGAGCTGTCGGCGGCCTCGCTGGCCGCGGCGGGGAGCCTGATCACGCGGCCCGAGATCCTCACCAAGGCGCTGCTCAAGGGCGGCACCGAGGCGCAGAAGCGCAGGTGGCTGCCGCCGGTGGCCGCGGGCGAGCTGATGGTCGGCATCTCGGTGACCGAGCCCGACACGGGCTCCGACGTCGCCGCCGTGCGCTGCCGCGCCGAGCGCGGCGAGCAGGAGGGGCGGGCCGGCTGGTTCATCTCGGGAGCGAAGGCGTGGTGCACGTTCGCCGGTCGTGCCGACGTGCTCGCGCTGCTCGCGCGCACGAACCCGGATCCCGCGGCGGGCGCGCGCGGCCTGTCGCTGTTCGTCGTGCCGAAGGACCGCTTCACCGGCCACGAGTTCGAGATGCGCCAGCCTGGCGGCGGCGTGCTGCACGGCAAGGCCGACGCGACCCCGGGGTACCGCGGCATGCACTCCTTCACGCTCGGCTTCGAGCGCTACTTCGTGCCCGCGGAGAACCTGATCGGCGAGGCGGGCGGGGAGGGCAGGGGGTTCTACCTCCAGATGCAGGGCTTCGCGGCCGGCCGCCTCCAGACCGGCGGGCGCGCGAGCGGGCTCGCGCAGGCGGCGCTCGAGGCGAGCGCGACCTACGCGGGCGAGCGCCGGCAGTTCGGCCGCCCCATCGGCGACTTCCAGCTCACGCAGTACAAGCTCGGCCGCATGGCGACCCACCTCGCCGCGGCGCGCCAGCTCACCTACGCCGCCGCGCGCGCGATGGACGCCGACGAGAGCGTGTCGCTCGAGCCCGCGATGGCGAAGCTCTTCGCCTCGGACGTGGCCGTGTGGGTGACGCAGGAGGGGCAGCTCCTCCACGGGGGCTGGGGCTACGCCGAGGAGTTCGCGATCTCCCGCCACGTCATCGACGCGCTCGTGCTGCCGATCTTCGAGGGGGTGAAGCCGATCCTCGAGCTCAAGGTGATCGCGCGGGGGCTCCTCGCGGGGTGACGCGCCCCGGCCTCGAGGGCCGCGGTCAGGGCGTTCGGGTGGCCCGCGTGACCGCCCCCTCGGCCGCCGACGACACGAGCGCCGCGTACTTGGCCATGGCACCCTCCGCGTAGCGCGGCGGAGGGGGCTGCCAGCGGCCGCGCCGCGCGCGCAGCGTCGCCTCGTCGACCTCGAGGTCGAGGCGGCGGGCGTTCACGTCGAAGACGATGGGGTCGCCCTCCTCGACGAGCGCGATCGGACCGCCGACGAACGCCTCGGGGGCGACGTGGCCCGCCATGAGCCCGTGGGTCGCGCCGCTGAAGCGGCCATCGGTGAGCAGCGCCACCTCCTCGCCGATGCCGGCGCCGACCAGCGCCGCGGTGACGCCGAGCATCTCGCGCATGCCCGGGCCGCCGCGCGGCCCCTCGTAGCGGATCACGACGACGTCGCCGGGACGGATGCGGCCGTGCGTCGCGGCCGCCATCGCATCCTCCTCGCGCTCGAAGACGCGCGCGGGGCCGCGGTGGAACACGCGCTCGTGGCCGGCCATCTTCACCACGCAGCCGTCGGGGGCGAGGCTCCCACGGAGGATGACGAGGCCGCCGGTCGGCTTGAGAGGGGCACCCTGGGCGCGGATCACCTCCTGGCCGGGCGTTTCCCGCGCGCGCTCCGCTTCCTCGGCGAAGGTGTGTCCGGTGACGGTGAGCGCGGTGCCGTCGACGAGCCCGGCCGCGACGAGGCGCTTGGCGAGCACGCCGCAACCCCCGGCGTGGCCGAGGTCGACCGCGGTGAACCGTCCGCCGGGCTTCAAGTCCGCCCAGAGGGGCGTGCGCCGGCTCACCCGGTCGAAGTCGTCGATCCCGAGCGGCACGCCCGCTTCGCGCGCGATCGCGAGCAGATGAAGGACGGCGTTGGTCGAGCCGCCGCTCGCCGCCACGCCGGCGATTGCGTTCTCGAGCGCGGCGCGGGTGACGATGCGCCGGGGCGTCAGCTCGCGGCGCAGCACCTCGACGGCGAGCCGGCCCACCTCGAAGCCGACCCGCGCCTTGCCGGGGTCGGTCGCCGCCACGCTCGCGGTGCCCATCGCCGAGAGCCCGAGGAACTCGAGCGCCATCGCCATGGTGTTGGCGGTGAACTGCCCGCCGCAGGCGCCCGCGCCGGGGCAGACGTGGTCCTCGAGGTCCTTCAAGTCCGCGTCGCTCATGCGGCCGGCTGCGTGCGCCCCCACCGCCTCGAAGAGGTCCTGGATCGTGACGTCGTGGCCGTGAAAGCGCCCGGGCTGGATCGAGCCGCCGTAGAGGATCACGCCGGGGACGTCGAGCCTGAGCAGCGCCATCGCCGCCGCCGGGATCGTCTTGTCGCAGCCGACCAGCACGACGAGCGCGTCGAACATGTGCCCCCGGGCCATCAGCTCGATCGAGTCCGCGATGACCTCGCGCGACACGAGCGACGTTTTCATGCCCTCGGTGCCCATGGTGATCCCGTCGCTGATCGCGATCGTGTTGAACTCCATCGGCGTGCCGCCGGCCTCGCGCACGCCGCGCTTCACGTGCTCGGCGAGCCCGCGCAGCCCGAAGTTGCACGGCATGGTCTCCGTCCAGGTGTTGGCGACGCCGACCATGGGGCGCGCGATGTCGGCGTCGCCGAGGCCGATTGCCTTCAAGTAGCTGCGGGCGGGGGCGCGATCGGGGCCGTCGTAGAGCACCCGGCTGCGCGGGCGCGGGTCGGGGGTGGTCATGGCGCCCGACATTGGCGCGCGCCGCCCGCGGGCGCAAGAGCCGTTGCCGCAGGGCCCGCGGTCGGGCTAGATGGGGTGCAGAGGAGGATCCCGATGGCGATCAAAGTCGGAGACACGCTACCCGCGGACTTGAAGCTCAAGGAGATGGGCGACGGCGGCCCGAAGGACGTCACGCTGGGCGAGATCACCAAGGGCAAGAAGGTCGTGCTGTTCGCGGTGCCGGGCGCGTTCACGCCGACCTGCTCCATGAAGCACCTGCCCGGGTTCGTCGAGCAGGCCGGGGCGATCCGTGCCAAGGGCGTGGACGAGGTCGTGTGCGTGGCGGTCAACGACGCGTTCGTGATGGGCGCCTGGGGGAAGGCGAGCGGGGCCACGGGCAAGGTGCGCATGCTCGCCGACGGCAACGGCGAGTTCACGCGCGCGATGGGCCTCGAGCTCGACGCGAGCGGCTTCGGTATGGGCAAGCGCTCGCAGCGCTACGCGATGATCGTGAAGGACGGGAAGGTGGAGCACCTGCTGGTCGAGCCCGGGCCCGGGCTCAACGTGTCGAGCGCGGAGTCGGTGCTGGCCAAGCTGTGATCCACGGACCGCTCGCGGCCGCTGGGCACCCCGAACGGGTGGTACCCGCCACGCGGGAGGAACGATCTGCGCCTACCGCGGCACGTCGCGCAGCCCCGGCCGCGGCGCGTTCACCAGGCAGGCCATGTTCCCGTGCGGGTGGCGGTTCTCGTACATGAGCTGGTGGACGTGGGGGATCTGGTCGAACGTGAACGTCTGCGAGAGGCACGGATCGACCTTGCCCGAGACCACCAGGTCGTTGAGCGCGCGCGCGTCGCGGTCGTTGGCGAAGTGCGAGCCCTGGAACCGCTTCTGGCGCATCCAGAGGTAGCGGAGGTCGACCACGGCATTGTAGCCCGTCGTCCCGGCGCAGATCACCACCATGCCGCCCGTGTCGCAGACGAAGATCGACGTCGGCACCGTGTCCTCGCCCGGGTGCTCGAAGACGATGCGCGGGCTGCGCCGCTCGCCGACGACCTCCCAGAGGGCCGCGCCGAAGGCGCGCGCCCCCTTGAGCCACTCCGCGTAGGCCGCCGTGTCCTTCCAGTGCGGCAGCATCCCCCAGTGGGTGAAGCGCTTGCGGTTGACGCAGCCCTTCGCGCCCAGCCGCGTGCAGAACTCGACCTTGTCGTCGCTCGAGATCACGGCGACGGGGGTCCCGCCCAGCTCGCGGGCGATCTGGATGGCCTGGCAGCCGAGCCCGCCCGCGCCGCCCCAGACCAGCACGATGTCGCCCGGGCGCACGTCGTGCGGCGTCCAGTTGGTGAGCATGCGGTAGGCGGTCGCCCCGACGAGCATG
>DATGIZ010000011.1:0-49663 GCA_035295465.1 Binatia bacterium
TTACAGCCACGCAACGCGGGTGGGGGGTACTCACCCTAGCCACGAAGACATGCGGATTCTTCGACCGTGACCGATCTCAACCACACTCACGAACCGGAAGAGCGCGCTGGCCAATTTCCACCACTTGACGGGACGCACCCGGAAGCACCTGTGGCCGGGTCGACCGCAATAGTCAAGGGCAAAACGGGAAAGTATTGGGTAATATCCGCGCGATTGGGAGAGGCGCACAGCTTTCCCGACATCGTGCTCGATCCGGTGGACCGCTGCCGGTAGCGCGGGACGAGACGGCTCCGCTGCCACCGAAGGGCTGCACCGTGCTGCCTTCGCGGCCGCCGCGATGGCCTTCTCTTATCCAGCCGCCGCTACCGGGCCTGGCCACGTCCGCGCAAGTGGTGTACGGGCGCCAGCACGGCACCCTCAGTTGATCGTTACGCGGCGCGCGTCTTCTTCGCCTCCTCAGGGGCGGGCAGCGATACCGGTGGCGGCTTGAGCAAGCCATCGACGGTGAGGTAGCGCCGCACGACGGCCCACTCGTCATGCTGCTCCGCGAGCACCGCGCCGACGAGCCGCACGACGGCGGCGCGGTTTGGGAAGATGCCGACGACGTCGGTGCGGCGCCGGAGCTCGCGATTGAGCCGCTCCTGCGGATTGTTCGACCAGATCTGCCGCCAGTGCTCCTTGGGCAGCGCCGTGAAGGCGAGCACGTCCTCGGCCGCGTCGGCCAGCAGCCGCGCCGCGTCCGGCCAGCGGACCTGGAGCTGCTCGACGACGCGCGTGTGCTGCGCACGGGTGAGCTCGGCGTCGGGCTGGGCGAAGATCGTCCGCACGAGCGTCGCGACAAGACTCTGCGCGCTCTTCGGCACCTTCGTCAGCAGGTTGCGCATGAAGTGCGTGCGGCACCGTTGCCAGGCCGCGCCGGGCAGCGTCGCGGCGAGCGCGGCGCGCAGCCCCGGATGCGCGTCCGAGATCGCGAGCTGCACCCCGGCCAGGCCGCGCGCCACCAAGCCGCGCACGAAGGCAAGCCAGCCCGCGCCGTCCTCGCCGGTCACGACCTCGAGCCCGAGCACTTCGCGCTTGCCGTCGGCATTGACGCCCACGGCCACGAGCGCCGCGACGTGCACCGTGCGGCCGCCCTCGCGACACCGCAGCGCCAACGCGTCCAGCCACACGTACGGGTACGGCCCCCCGTCGAGCGGGCGCTCCCGGAAACTCGTCACCGTCGCATCCAGACTCTGCGCCAGCTCCGAGACCTGCGACTTCGACAAGGACGCGATCCCGAGCGTCTGCACCAGGTCCTCGACCTTCCGCGTCGACACCCCGAGCACGTAGCTCTCTGCGACCACGGCGACGAGCGCGCGCTCGGCCCGCCGGCGCGGCTCCAGCAGCCACCTCGGGAAGTAGCTCCCTTGGCGGAGCTTCGGGATCGGCAGGTCGATCGTCCCGAGCCGCGTGTCCCACGCACGCTGCCGATAGCCGTTGCGGGCATTGACGCGGTCGGCGCTCCGCTCGCCGTAGCCCGCGCCGCACAGCGCGTTCACCTCCGCGTCCATCACCCGCGTCACGATCACCTCCAGCAGCTCCCGCAGCAGGTCCGGCGGCGCACCCTCCACCGCCTTGAACACCGCCTCCACACCCGTCATCTTCTCCTCGGCCATCACGTCCTCTCCTCCGCACTCCATTGGGGAATGAAGTTTGGTGGAGGGTGCCGTGATGGCCTTCGTCTATCCAGTCGCCGCTACCGGCCGTACACCACTCGGGCGGACGCTAACACCGCTCGTGCGCCTGTGGGCGCTCCGTGACTACGAGAAGCACTTGAAGTGCCACATTCGGCCAACCCTCGGCGACACACTCCTCACCGAGATCACCGCGGCGACGCTTGAAACCTTCCGGGCCGAGCTACTCCAGAAGGGGCTTGCCTTGAAGACGGCCCGCAACGTCATCGACGGCACGTTCCGAGCCCTCTACCGGGATGCTCGTGTCGTCGACCAGCTCGTCACGGGCGATCCCTTCACGGCGCTCAGGTGGCCGCGCCGCGTGCCGCGCAAGGTCGACCCCTTTGCAGAAAACGAGCGCGACGCCATCGTTGCCTACTTTTGGCAGTCGCGTCCCCGCTATCACCCCTTCGTGCTCGCTGCGTTCTGGACCGGCGGTCGGCCGAGCGAGCTGATCGCGCTGCGCTGGGGCGACGTGGCTCTCCGCGCCGGGAAGCTCTCGATCCACAAGAGCCGAACGCTCCACGAGGACAATCCGACGAAGACCCCGGGGAGCGAGCGCACCATCGACCTCGTCCCGGCCGTGGTCGCGGCCCTGCGCGACGCGAAGCCGCTTCCCGTCACAGACCAGGACTTCGTCTTCCGCAACACCGAGGGCCGGCCGATCTTCGGTGACTCCTTCAGCAAGCACGAGTGGCACCGCGCACTCCGCGCCTGCGGCATCCGCCCCCGGAAGTTCTACGCCACCCGCCACACGTTCATCTCCGTGGCGCTCACGCGCGGCTGGAACCTCAAGGCGCTCGCCGAATACTGCGGGACGAGCGTCGCCATGATCGAGCGGCACTACGGGAGCTTCCTGAAGAGCGAGACGCAGGCGCAGCTCGCGCTCTTGGGCGCACCCGCCGCCGCCGAGCACGCAAGAGCCGTGCCGGCTGCCGAGGTGCAACCTTCGGTGCAACCTTCGACCCGGCAGCCGAAAAAGCCTTATGCGGTGAAGTGGAGGCGGGGGGAATCGAACCCCCGTCCGAAGGTGCGTCCCCGAGCGCGTCTACGTGCGTAGCCCGTGTACTGGGTGTCGCCGCGGTTGCTCCCGCAGGCAGGATCGCGCGCGGCCAGCCGGCGTGTGATCTCGGCCCCCGTGCCGCCGGCGTCGCGGGGGCCCAGCCCGAAGTATGACGCCTCGGCCGGCCCTACGGGCGCAGACCGGAGAGGCGTGGCGGCCTAATTAGGCAGCCAGTGCGTAGTTTGCGTCTGCAGTTAAGCAGCCCTGCCCGGGTCACGGGGTGAGCAGGACCCCCGGCACGCTACGCTCGCTTCTTCACCCCCGTCGAACCCATTTCGCCCCCATGCCCGACCATAATAGGAACGCCCCTCGCCGGGCGCAACCTCGCCCCGTCTTCGTTGCGCGGCCAGGCCCCTTCCCCTACCATCCGCCGGCCGCGGCAGCGGGGAGGTGAGCGACGGAAGCCATCGTGCGCCTGGAGAACGTCGTCAAGAGCTACGGGCGGGGAGACACGGCCGTCCGCGCCGTCGCCGGCGTGTCGCTCGAGGTCGCGCCGGGCGAGTTCGTGGCGATCGTCGGGCCGAGCGGCTCGGGGAAGTCCACCCTGCTCCACCTGATGGCGGGCCTCGACCTGCCCGACGCGGGCGACGTCTTCGTCGGCGGCCAGCGCCTCGCGGCGCTCACCGACGACGCGGTGACCGTGCTGCGCCGGCGCGCGATCGGCGTGGTCTTCCAGTTCTTCAACCTGCTGCCGACCCTCACCGCCGAGGAGAACGTCGCCCTGCCGCTCGTCCTCGACGGCCAGCGGCTGCGCGCGGCGCGCCCCCGCGCCCGCGCCATGCTCGAGCGCGTCGGCCTCGCGCACCGGGCCGGCCACCGGCCCGACCAGCTCTCGGGCGGCGAGATGCAGCGGGTGGCCATTGCCCGCGCGCTGGTGACCGAGCCGCTCGTGCTGCTCGCCGACGAGCCGACGGGCAACCTCGACTCGCACACGGGGGAAGAGATCCTCGCGCTCGTCCGGGCGACGGCCGAGCGCCATGACCAGGCCGTGGTGATGGTCACGCACGACGCGCGGGCGGCCACGCACGCGCGTCGGGTGGTCGCCATGCGCGACGGGCGGGTGGAGCGTGAGGACGCGCGCTGAGCGGCTGTGCCTGCTGCTCGCGCTGCTCGCGGGGGCCCCGGCGCGGGCCTTCGACGTGCCCGGGGTGCCCGGCCGCTGGAGCGTCGGCGGCTACGGCGAGGGGCTCGCGGTCTTCCCCACCGAGCACGCCACGCAGCGCCAGCGCCCCGAAGGCATCCTCGACCTCAAGGTGACCGGCGACGTCCACCCGAAGCTGCGCTTCTTCCTCGACACGCGCACCGTCTTCGGCGGCCCGCCCGTGCACGCCCAGGGCATCGGCCTCTACAACCCGAGCGACACGTTCCAGAACGTCTCGCCGAGCGTCGAGATCGCCGAGGCCTACGCCGACCTCTATCTCCCTCGCCTCGACGTGCGCGTCGGGCAGCAGAAGTTCGCCTGGGGCCGTCTCGACGAGCTCCAGCCGACCGACGTCTTGAACCCCCGCCAGTGGAGCGACCCCTTCCTGCTCGACGAGGAGGACGCCAAGATCGGCGTGCCCGCGCTGCGCGCGGCCTACTACCCCGAGCACGTCCCGCCGCGGCTCGCCACCGACACGAGCCTCACCTTCGTGTGGGTGCCCGTGCCGATCGCCTTCCGCTTCCCGCTGGTCGCCGAGCGCTGGTTTCCCTCGTCGATCGTCCCGCAGCGGCTCGACATCCCCCGCGGCGCCGCCGCCCCCGGCCTCCCGCCCTTCGGGATCGCGATCACGCCCCGGCTGCGGACCGAGAACCGCCCGCCAGCCCAGCAGCTCGACGAGGGCGCCGTGGCGCTGCGGCTCGCGGGCGTGCACGAGCCGGTCGACTGGAGCCTCGTCTACTACGACGGCCCCGAGACGGCGCCGGCCTTCGACGTCTCGACGGTCACCTTCGCGCCCGACCCGAAAAACCTCGCCGTGCTCGCCACCGACCAGGTGCTGCGGCCGCGGGCGGGGCGCATCCGGCTCGCCGGCGCCGACGCCGCCACGCAGCTCGCCGGCTTCACGCTGCGCGCCGAGGGCGCCTGGGCGCAGGACCGCCTGCTGCCGCGCGCGGTCTCCGACCTCACCACGCTGGCGAACATCCTGCACGCGCTCGGCGGCATCAAGGGCGCGACGCAGACGCTCGTGCGGCTCGGCCAGGGCCGCCACGTGCCGATCGACCTGGGGCCGCTCTTCCTCGCCCGCGACACGGTGGCCTGGGGCGTCGGTGCCGACTACCGCTGGCACGGCTGGATGCCGCTCGTCCAGGTGAACCAGACGCTGGTCCTCGACAACGCCGTGCCGCTGCTGGTCGACGACCACGACACCTCGCTGCTGGCGAGCCTCGAGCGGACCTTCCTCGCCGAGACCCTCAAGCTGCGCATCTCCTGCATCCAGGGCATCGTGCGCAGCTACACGAGCCTGCTGCCCGCCCTCACCTACGACGTGACCGACGACCTCCGCGTGCGCGTGGGCTACCTCTTCCTCGCCGGCACGCGGCGCAGCCTCATCGGCGAGTTCCACGACGACAGCGAGAGCTTCGTGCAGCTCCGCTACTCGTACTGAATCGCGGCCTTGATCCGGCCGCTGCGGGACGGTACGTAGCCCGGCGATGGCCAGCGACTTCGTCCGCTTCACCGGCACAGCCGACTACATCGCCTCGCCGCCGCTCGTCGACGCGGTCAACTGCGCGATCGCCCTCGGGCGCCCGCTCCTGCTGAAGGGAGAGCCCGGCACGGGCAAGACCGTGCTCGCCCGCCACGTCGCCGAGGGCCTCGGGATGCCGATGCTCTCCTGGCACGTCAAGTCGACGAGCAAGGCGGCCGACGGGCTCTACGTCTACGACACCGTGCAGCGGCTGAACGACAGCCGCTTCGGCACGGGCGACGTGTCCGACATCCGCCGCTACATCAAGCTCGGACCCCTCGGCCGCGCGTTCGCGGCCGCCGAGCGCCACGTGCTGCTGATCGATGAGATCGACAAGGCCGACCTCGAGTTCCCGAACGACCTCCTGCGCGAGCTCGACGAGATGCGCTTCACGATCGTCGAGACCGGCGAGGAGATCCTCGCGCGCGAGCGGCCCGTGGTCCTCATCACGTCGAACAACGAGAAGGAGCTGCCCGACGCGTTCCTCCGCCGCTGCGTCTTCCACTTCATCGAGTTTCCCGAGCCCGCGCTCATGCGCCGGATCATCGCCGTGCACCACCCCCACCTCGACGCCAAGCTCCTCGACCAGGTGCTGATCAAGTTCTACTGGCTGCGCGAGCAGAGCGAGCTGCGCAAGAAGCCGTCGACCTCGGAGCTGATCGACTGGATCGCCGCGCTCGTGCGCGCGGGGATGAGCGTGCCGCAGCTCGAGGCGCACATCCCGTTCGTCGGCGCGCTGCTCAAGAAGGAGCAGGACGTCGACGCGCTCGTGCGGCACGCGGGCGCCGGCGGCCGCTTTCCCGCCCGCTGGGCCGACCTCGGGCCGCGCTACCAGCAGTAGGATGTTCCTCGAGCTCTTCTACGGGCTGCGCGCCGAGGGCGTCCCGGTCTCGCTCCAGGAGTGGCGGACGTTCCTCACGGCGCTCGAGGAGGGCCTCCACGGCTCGAGCCTGCTGCGCTTCTACCACCTCGGCCGCGCCTGCCTCGTGAAGAGCGAGACTTGGTTCGACGCCTACGACCGCGTGTTCGCCCGCGTCTTCCACGGGGTCGAGGGCGCCCTCGGCGACGGCGCGGTCGACAAGGCGCTCGCCTGGCTGCGCGACCCGAAGGCGTTTCCGCAGCTCACCCCCGAGCAGTGGGCCCAGCTCGAACGGCTCACCGGCGACGAGCTGGTGCGCCGCTTCCTCGAGCGGCTCGCCGAGCAGACCGAGCGCCACGACGGCGGCGACCGGTGGGTCGGCACGGGGGGGCGCTCGCCGTTCGGCCATGGCGGCGTGCACCCCACGGGCATCCGCGTCGGCGGCCCCGGGCGCGGCCGCTCGGCCATGAAGGTCGCCGAGGAGCGGCGCTTCGCCGACTACCGCACCGACCGCGCGCTCGACGCGCGCCAGCTCCGCGTCGCGCTGCGCCGGCTGCGCCAGCTCGTGCGCACCGGCGAGGCGACCGAGCTCGACCTGGACGGCACCGTCGACCGCACCTGCCGCAATGCGGGCGAGATCGACCTCGTCTTCCGCGCCCCGCGGCGCAACGACGTGCGGCTGCTGCTCCTGATGGACGTCGGCGGGACCATGGAGCCCTACCACGACGCGGTGAGCCGGCTCTTGAGCGCGCTGCACGAGGAGCGCGGGCTGCGCGCGTTCGTCGCCTACTACTTCCACAACTGCGTCTACGACCACGTCTACACGCGCGCGCGCCTGGCGCACACCGACGCGGTCCCGACGGCGGACGTGCTCCGCCGCCTCGACGAGCGCTGGAAGGTCCTGCTGCTCGGCGACGCCGCGATGCATCCCGCCGAGCTGCTCGAGCCCTACGGCAACATCGATCCACGGCGCGCCTCGGCGACCCCGGGGATCGTCTGGCTGCACCGCATCGCGAGCCACTTCGACCGCGGCGCGTGGCTCAACCCCGACCCGGAGCCCTACTGGGAGGGCTCCGACACGGCACGCCTCGTCCGCCGCCTCTTCCCGATGTTCCCGCTCAGCGTCGACGGCCTCGGCGACGCCGTGCAGGCGCTCGTCGGGGCCCGCGCGGCGGCGTAACCTACGGCTCGGCGAGGAGGAGGCCGGTGCCCGCGCGCCGGATGCTCCGGAGGTTGACCGTGACCTTCCGGAGCGGCTCCCGCATGCGGCCAGCCCTATTCGTACGACAGCATCCGGTCAACGATATGGCGACCCTCACCGCCGGCGCCGCCCCGCCGCGAGCGCCCGGTCGACCTCGCGCCGCTCCTCGCGCGCGCGGATCGCCTCGCGCTTGTCGTGGCTCTTGCGGCCCTTGGCGAGGCCGATCTCGGCTTTGGCCCGGCCCTTCGACCAGTACAGGCGCAGCGGCACGAGCGTGAGCCCGCGCTCCTTCACCTTTCCCTGGAGCCGGTCGAGCTCGCGGCGGTGGAGAAGCAGCTTGCGGTTGCGCTCGGGCTCGTGCCCGAATTGGCTCGCGGGACCGTACGGGCTGATGTGGACGCCCACGAGATAGAGCTCGTCGCCGAAGAAGCGCGCGTAGGCGTCCTTCAGGTTCGCGCGCCCGTCGCGCAGCGACTTGACCTCGCTGCCGGTGAGGGCGAGGCCGGCCTCGTAGCGCTCCGCGATGTCGTAATCGTGGAAGGCCCGCCGGTTGACCGTGATGTCGCGCCGGGCGTGCTCGCGGGCCGCGTCGCTCACCCCGCGGCCCGCAGCGGGCCGGCGACCTCGGCGCGCTTCTCGCGGATGCGGTTGTGCGCGTCGACGAAGACGACCTTCGGCTCGTGCGTCCTGGCGGCCGCCTCCTCGAGCCAGGTGTACGCCGCGATGATCACGAGGTCGCCCGGGCGCACGAGGTGCGCCGCCGCCCCGTTCACGCAGACGACCCCGCTGTCCGGCGCGCCCTCGACCGCGTAGGTCTCGAAGCGGTTGCCGTTGGTCACGTTCCAGACGCACACGGCCTCGTTCGGCAGCAGGTCCGTCGCCTCGAGCAGCCGGCGGTCGACGGTGATCGAGCCCTCGTAGTCCACGTCCGCCTGGGTGACGGTGGCGCGGTGGATCTTGGCTCGGAGCATCTTGCGCATCATCGGTGCAGTCCTCCTGGCACGAGCATACGATTGTCGATCAGCCGCACTCCGCCCACCCACACGGCGAGCGCCAGCAGCGCCGGCGCCGCCACCATCTCCGCCACCTCCTCGAGGCTCTCTGGATCCCGCAGCTCCGCGTACTCGATCCGCGCGCGGGGCTCGGCGGCGATCGCGGCCGCGGCCCGCGCCACGATCGTCGTGGCGCGCCGCTCGCCCGCCGCGACCGCGGCGGCCGCGGCGTCGAGCGCGCGCGGCACGCAACGCGCCGCGGCGCGGTCCGCGCCGGCGAGCCTGCGGTTGCGGCTCGAGAGCGCGACCCCGTCGGGCTCGCGCACCGTCGGGACGCCGACGACCTCGACGCCGAAGTCGAGGTCGGCCGCGAGGCGACGCACGACCGCGAGCTGCTGCCAGTCCTTCTCGCCGAAGACGGCGCAGTGCGGGCGGACGGCGTGGAAGAGCTTGGTGACGACCGTGGTGACGCCCCGGAAGTGGCCCGGCCGGCCGCGACCGCACAACGGCTCGGTGAGCCCGCCGACCTCGACCGCGGTCCGGAAGCCCTCGGGGTACATCGCCCCCGCCGCCGGCGCGTAGACGGCGTCGACCCCGGCCTCGGCGCACGAGGCCAGATCCGCGTCGAGCGTGCGCGGGTAGCGCTCGAAGTCGTCGCGGCGGTCGAACTGGATCGGGTTCACGAAGATCGAGACCACGACCCGATCCGCGCGCCGGCGCGCCTCGGCGACGAGCGCCAGATGGCCGCCGTGCAGCGCCCCCATCGTCGGCACGAGCGCGATCCGCCGCCCGGCGGCGCGCTCCGCGTCCGCCCACGCCTGCATGGCGCCCGGGGTTGCGAGCGTGTCCATCACCCCACGCCCACCGCCGGCCGGTAGGCGTGCGCCTCGGTCGGAAAGGTGCCCGCGCGCACCTCGGCGACGAAGGCGCCCGCCGCGCGCACCACCTCGGTCCCCAGGTCCGCGTAGCGCTTGCCGAAGCGCGGCACCCACGACGAGAGCCCGAGGAGATCGTGCGAGACCAGCACTTGGCCGTCGCAGTGCGCGCCGGCGCCGATGCCGATGGTCGGGATCGCGAGCGCCGCGGTGATCTCCGCGGCGAGGTCGAGCGGCATCGCCTCGAGCACGACCGCGCACGCGCCCGCGGCCTCGACCGCCTTCGCGTCCTCGAGCAGGCGCTCGCGCCCGCCCGGCGCATGCCCTCGGCGGCGGCCCTGGACGCGGTGGCCGCCCATGCGGTGCACCGACTGCGGCGTCAAGCCCACGTGCCCCATCACCGGCACGTCGATCGCGGCGATCGCCTCGATCGTCCGCGCCACGGCGACGCCGCCCTCGAGCTTCACGCACTCCGCGCCCCCCTCCTTCACCAGCCGCACGGCGCTCTCGACGCCCTGCTGCGCGCTCGCCTGATAGCTGCCGAACGGCAGGTCGCCCACCACCAGCGCGCGCCGCCGGCCCCGGGCCACCATGCGCGTGTGGTAGACCATCTCGTCGAGGGTCACCGGCAGCGTGGTGTCGTTCCCCTGCACCACCATGCCGAGCGAGTCGCCGACCAGGAGCACGTCGACGCCGGCTTGGTCGAGCAGCCGCGCGAACGTCCAGTCGTAGGCGGTCACCATCGTGATCCGCTCGCCCGCGGCCTTCATCCGGCCCAGGTCGGGCACCGTCACCTTCTTCGGGTCCATGAAAAAAGCCTCCTCGGACCGATGGTCCGGGAGGCTTCGTCGTGCGTCGAGAGGACCCGTGCGCTCCGCAGTCCCCGGCGCTCACGCGCTCGGGTCCGTGGAACCCTGCTCTGCCTGCGGGCTTGCGGGAGCCCGCCGCCCTCACGTCGCCGTCGTGACGTCCCGTCTCGGTCCGTGCAATCCCCGCCCCCTTCGGGGGGTCGGGGTCGTTCAGCTGGATCCAAGCGGTATGTAGTGCTGTACCCCCTGTCGCATGCCCCGGATCTCCTTGATCAGGTCGGCGAAGTCGCCGCCGTGCTCGACGAAGTCGATGTCCG
The DNA here is from genome assembly GCA_035295465.1 of Binatia bacterium. GTDB lineage: Bacteria > Desulfobacterota > Binatia > DP-6 > DP-6 > DATGIZ01. The sequence goes on from DATGIZ010000011.1 coordinate 10,495, forward strand.
AGCAGTTGACCACGAGAAGCGGGGCGTCCGTGTAGTTGTAGAAGAAGTTGCGGAACGCCTCCGTGAGCCGTGCCAGGTAGTCGGGGTCGATGCCGCGCTCGAAGTCCCGGTCGCGCTTGCGGATGCGGCGTAGCAGCACGTCCGGCCGGGCCTCGAGGTAGACGACGAGGTCGGGCGGGGGAAGCTGCTGGTCGAGCAGCGTGTAGAGCTGCTGGTAGAGCGCCAGCTCATCCGCATTGAGGTTGACCGCGGCGAAGATCCCGTCCTTCGCGAACAGGTAGTCCGTGACCGCGCCTTCTTTGCACGCGCCGTGCCGGGCGAGGTCGCGCTGCTGGCGGTAGCGCTCGAGGAGGAAGAAGAGCTGCGCCTGGAAGGCGTACTTGCCCCGGTCCTCGTAGAAGCGCCGCAGAAACGGGTTGTCTTCACCTTGCTCGAGGACGAGTGGCACGCCGAACTCGGTGGCGAGGCGTCGGGCGAGGGCCGTCTTGCCGACGCCGATCGGGCCTTCGACGGCGATGTACCGCCCACCGGTCCGGTCGACCCCCATCCCCCCTCTGTGTCGTCCCTAACACAGGCGCGTGTGCCGTGTCCACCGCGGCCGTGCTATACGAGCCCGCCGCATGCCGACCGCCGTGCTGCGCCGGACCGTCTCCCAGCTCTTCATGGTCGGGCTGCCCGGGCCGACGCTCGACCGGCGCACGCGCGCGTTCTTCGCCGAGCACCCCCCGGGTGGGGTCATCCTCTTCCGGCGCAACGTGCGCTCGGCCGCGCAGCTCCGCGCGCTCGTGGGGGCGCTGCACGACGGTGGCGCCGGCGTGCCGCCGCTGGTCGCCATCGACCACGAGGGGGGGCGCGTGCACCGCCTGCCGCGGCCGTTCACCCACTTCCCACCCGCCGCGGTCGTCGGCGCCACCGGCGATCCGCGGCTGGCCGAGGCCGTCGGCCGGGCGATGGGCCGCGAGCTTGCCGCGGTCGGCATCGACCTCGACTTCGCCCCCGTGCTCGACGTCTGGTCGAACCCGCGCAACCAGGTGATCGGCGACCGCGCCTTCGGGCGCGAGCCCGAGCGCGTCGCCCGCATGGCGCTCGCGCTCGCGCGCGGGCTCACGCACGCGGGCGTGCTCCCCTGCGGCAAGCACTTCCCCGGCCACGGCGACACGGTCGGCGACTCGCACCACGTGCTGCCGCGCGTGCCACGCTCGCGCCGCGCGCTCGCCGCGACCGAGCTCGTGCCCTTCGCCCGCGCCGTCCGCGCCGGGCTGCCCGCCCTCATGACCGCGCACGTCGTCTACCCGGCCCTCGACGCGCGCCGTCCGGCGACGCTCTCGCCGGCGATCTGCCGTCGCCTGCTGCGCGCCCGCCTGGGCTTCCGCGGCGTGCTCTTCAGCGACGACCTCGAGATGCAGGCCGTCGCCGGCCACCGCACGCCGGCCGCGGCGGCGGTCGCGGCGCTGGCCGCCGGCTGCGACATGCTGCTCGTCTGCCAGTCGCCCGCGGCGGCGCGCCGCGCGATGATCGGCGTCGAGGCGGCGGTCGCCGCGGGCCGGCTCGCCGCGGCCGACGTCGTCGCCGCGCTCGGCCGCATCGAGGCGCTGCGACGCCGGTGCCGCCCGCGCCCGCGACACGCCCGGCTCGGTTGGCCGGCGCACGCGCGCCTCGCCGCGCGGATCGCCGCGACGGCGCGCGCCTAGCGACGGCGTTCGCGTCGCGGCTCGGTCTTGCGCGCCGGCTTCGCCGGCGCCGCGGCGCCCGCCGTCGGCGCTGCGCCGCGCACGAGCCGCGCGAGCGAGCGGCCGAGCGGCTGCTGCGCCACGCCGCGCTCGGTGATGATCGCCGTGATGAGCTCGCTCGGCGTCACGTCGAAGGCCGGGTTGATCACCTTGATGCCGCTCGGGGCGACCTGGCGGTCCAAGACGTGCGTCACCTCGCGCGCGGGGCGCTCCTCGATCGGGATGCGCTCACCGCGAGAGCAGGCGAGATCGACGGTCGACAGCGGCGCCGCCACGTAGAACGGGATCGCGTGGCGATGGGCCAGCACGGCATGGCCGTAGGTGCCGATCTTGTTCGCGACGTCTCCGTTGGCGGCGACCCGGTCGGCGCCGACGACCACCGCGCTCACCCGGCCGCGCTGCATGAGGTGCCCGGCCATGTTGTCGGTCACCAGCGTCACCGGAATGCGATCCTTCTTGAGCTCCCAGGCCGTGAGCCGCGCCCCTTGGAGGAAGGGCCGGGTCTCGCAGGCGATCACCTGGATGCGCTTGCCCGCCTCGCGGGCGGCGCGGATCACGCCGAGGGCCGTCCCGTAGCCGGCGGTGGCGAGCGCGCCCGCGTTGCAGTGGGTGAGCACGGTCGCGCCGTCCTCGAGAAGCGCCGCCCCGTGCGCACCGAGCCGGCGGTTGGCGGCGACGTCCTCGTCGTGCACCGCGAGCGCTTCGCGCTCGAGGAGCGTGGAGAGCGTGTCGAGCGAACGGTGCTGGTTGCGCAGGAACACGCGCCGCATGCGGTCGATCGCCCAGAAGAGGTTCACCGCGGTCGGCCGGGTGACCGCGAACGTCCGGCACAGGCGGTCGAACTCCCGGGCGGGATCGCCCGGCTTGAGGCTGCGTGCGCCGAGCGCGATGCCCATGGCGGCCGCCACCCCGATGGCGGGCGCCCCCCGGATCACCATGTCCTTGATCGCGCGCGCGACCTCCCGGTGGTCGCGATACACGCGGTAGACCTCCCGCGTCGGCAGGAGCCGCTGGTCGAGCATGACCACGCGCCCGTCCCGCCACTCGATCGTCCTGACTGCCATGGCTCGTATCCCGTGCTGCGAGGCGCAGCATAGCCGAACCGCCCGCCGGGGAACAGCGGCAAGCCGCGTCTTCGCCTTGACCGCGCCGCGGCGCGCCCGCTATCGTCGGGCCCTCGGGCCGTGAGCCAGTACCGCCAGAGCTACAGCGCGCAGGTCGCGGCGTCGCCCGAGGCCTGCTTCGCCGTGCTCACGGACTTCGACGCCTACCCGCGCTGGTCCTCGCCGGTGAAGAGCACGCGCGTGCTCGAGCGCCGCCCCGATGGGCTCGCCCGGCGGGTCGACTTCGTCCTCGACATGACCGTGCGCACGGTCCACTACGTGCTCGAGTACGACTACGACCCGCCGCACGGCGCGTCGTGGCGCCTGGTCGAAGGCGATCTCGCCGGCGTCGACGGCTCCTACCGCTTCACCCCCGAAGGCGAGGGCACGCGCGCCACCTGCGAGCAGGCGATCGACCTGGGCTTCTGGGTGCCGGGCTTCCTGCGCAGCACCTTCGAGCGCAAGGCGCTCCGCGATTCGGTCGAGGAGTTCCGTCGCGCGGTCGAGTCGCGCGCGACCGCCGGCCGAGCGTAGGGCGGCAGCGCGGCGTCAGGTCGTCCGCGCGCGCGCCACCATGAACGCCACGGCATCGTTCATGCCGATCGGCTCGAGCGCGATACGCGGGTGCGCCCGCGCGAACACGCGGAACACCTCGTCGCAGAACCCCTGACCGACCACGTCGACTCCCGAGAAGTCGAGCGTGACGTGGGTGAACTCCCGCAGGCGCGCCAGCACCCGCTTGGCCTCCGAACGCGACACGAGCGCGCTCCCAAGCGCGGCGAGCTTGACGGTGACGCGGGTCCGGGCGAAGCGCAGCGTATCCGGGTCCGTGTACGCGCGGAACACGTCCTCGAGCCTGGGCGTCCGGCCCCGCACCACGGTCAGCTCCACCCGCGTGCCGCGCCGCGTACGGCTCGCACCGATGCCGCTGTCCCCGGCCTCGTTGTCGACGACCCAGGCGAGCGCCTCGCTCTCGAGCCGAAAGCGCGTCACGGCCTTGGACGAGAAGAAGAGGCCCTCCCCGCTGTGGCGCGCTGGGTCGCTCGTGAGCTTGCCCTTCTCCAGCTGCACGATGGCCTCGTGCGGCGACGCGAAGCCGAAGTCCTTGCGGATCCGACGGAAGACGCCGATTCCGTCGTCGGAAATCGTGGTCACCGTCGCCCCGCCCGCCGCGAAGACGACGGTCACCTCGACCGCACGGCCGCCGGAGTGGTCGACGGCGTTGTTGAGGACCTCCGTGGCGGCGTATTGGAGGCTGCGCAGCTCGTCGGTCCCGAGCGCGCGAATCCGGCCGATGGCGGCGGCCAGCTTCTGCCAGACGGCGTTCTCGTCGAGGCCGCGCAGCCGAAAGCGATGGCGCAGCCGCGGCAGCCGATATCGCGCGGCGCGACCCTTCCCCTGTCGCTCGAGGGCCCCGCTGACGACCAGGGCCTGGAGCAGGCGATGGGCGGTGGCGGCGGACACGCCGAGCGCACGTACCACGTCGCGATTGGCGACCGCGCCGCGCCGGTCGGCCAGCGCGCGCACCTGCTCGGCGGAAACCCTCACGAGGCGATCGTAGCTTAATCACATCACCATGTCGAGGTGATTAGTATCAGATCACCTCACGGTCAGCGTGAACTCGTCTTGGAGCACGCCGATCTCGTAGGCCTGCTCGCCGACGGTGAGACGCGCGCGGACCTCGAAGGCGTCGTGGTCCGCGGTGAGCGTCACCGCGCCCGGCGGCCGAGGCACAATCGCGTAGGCGAGCAGCAGCGGCAACGGGCCCGCGGCGGCCAGCGCCACCACGGGCGCGACGACGCGCTCGCCGAGCCGCGCGGCGTGCCACCCCTGCGGCCGCGGCTCCCCGACGCCGCCGGTCACGCGCACCGTCGTCGCTCCCGCGAAAGCGACGGCGACGCGCGCCAGCTCCGAGCGTCCCGCGAGGAGCGCGGGCCGCCCCTGGCAGACGGCCTGCACCGCCGCGTCGGGATGGAGATGGATCGACGACTCGGCCTCCCACTCGCCGCTGCCGAGGACCGTGTCGCAGACGAGCCAGAACCGGCCCGGCAGGCAGAGGACGCGGCGGCGGTGGCGGACGTCGGCGCCGCGCGCGGCGAGCCCGTGCTGCGTGGCCGCGAAGTAGGTGAGCCCGCCACGCACCGCCCAGACCACGTCGCTCACCTCGTGGACCGGCGCGAGGCTCTCGCGCGCGATCGTCACCACGCTGTGCCCGCGCGGTCCGCGGAAGTACTCCGCCCACGGCCCGGCCTCGTCGATCTCCGGGCCCGCGTCGACGATGAGCCGCAGGCCGCCGACCGAGAGCTCGTAGCCGAGCGCGCTCGCGTGCCCGTCGGGGGGCGCCGAGTCGCCGTCGAGGATCATCGAGTCGCCGGCGGCGCCGGGGAGCACGTAGTACCCCGTACGGCGCAGCGCGCGCGGACCCGGCGGCTCCGGAGGACGGGCGAGATGGAGGTAGGCCCGCTCGCCCGCCTCGCCGAGGACCAGCAGCGGCCAGAGCCCGGGCAGCGCCTCCGCCGTCGCCAGCGCCGGCTCGTGGAAGACCACGGCGGCGACGGCGAGCAGCTCCACGGCCGACGGGACCGCCGCCGGCACCGCGCCGTGGAAGAGCGGCAGCGCGCCGTCGGGGTGCAGCAGGCGGGCCACGAAGTCCGCCATGCCCTTCACGCGCTTGCGGCCCCACACGGGCACGTCGTCATTGCTCGCGCGCAGCGCCGCGCAGACCTCGAGGTACTGGGCGAGCACGAACGCCTGCCACGCCGGGCTGCGGCTGCAATGCCCGCCGTCCTCGTGCACCTGCTCTCGCAGCTGGGTCCAGAGGATCCCCGCGCCGGCCTCGAGCCACCCGCGCGCCTCCATCCCGTCGAAGAAACGACCGGCCATGAAGAGCGCGCGGCCGGCTCCGATCAGCCACGCGTCGGCGGGATGCGTGGCCGCCGCGGCGGCGAGCGTCTGCGCCTGCGTGTAGAGGCTCTCGAGCAGGAGCCCGCGCACGCGCGCGTCGGCGCGCAGCTCGGCGGCGAAGAAGGCGCACGCGTGGACGAGGTTCGCGACGCGCCCGCCGAGCGCGGCGACGCTCCACGCCGGCCCCTGCCCCGATCGAGCCCCCTCGATCCACTCCTCGATCAGGTCGGTGGCGACGCCGTACCAGGACGCACGGGCCTCCGGCGTGGGCGCGAGCGCCGCGGCGACACCGATCGCCTGCACGTCGTCGAGGCGGTTGAGCGCGATGCGCCACGCCTCCGGAAGGCCACGGGCGTCCCAGTCGATGCGTCCCGAGAACTCCACCGTACGCCCGCAATGCGTGAAGCGGCCGGCGCTGATCGCCTCCGCGCGCTCGAGCAGCGCCTGCGCGCCGTCGCGGACGCGCGCGAGCGCAGCAGCACCGGGAAGGAAGAGGTGCCCGTAGCGGACGCGCGGCTCGGGCTTCCGGGTCCAGGGGCGACGCCCGAAGACGGCCCGCAGCCGCGCCGGGAACCCGCCCGGCCGCGACTGCCGCGCGCCCCCCCGCCGTGGCTGGCGGAGCTGCCCCGCTTCCCCCAACACGTCCCCTCCCCTCTGCGCGCTCGCACTCTAGCGCACCGCGACCCCGAGGTCGACAGCCGGAGGTCGGGCGGCGTAACGCCAACCACCTGGGAGGACAACCCGTCCCCGCCGGGTTGCGCCGGGGGGACCGCTCGTCTACAAGCCGGAGCCCGCGATGCTCCTGGCCCTCGCCCTGCGCGAGCTCCGCCGTCGCGCCGTCCGTAGCGCCCTCACCGCCGTCGGCATCGCCATCGGCGTCGCCGCGCTCATCCTGCTCGGCGCACTCTCGGAGAAGATGGGACGGCTCGTCGCCGGCGGCCGCGACTTCGCGACCGGCCAGATCACCGTGAGCGGCGCCGGAACGGGCGCCGTCACCGGCATGACCCGGGGGGGCCTCCTCTCCGGCGATCAGCTCGAGGCCGTGCGCGCGGTGCCCGGGGTCGACGCGGTGGCGCCGATCGTGATGTTCCCGCTCTCCGATGCGCCCGCCGCGATGCCGTTCACGATGACGCCGTTCGTCTTCGGCGTCGACCTGGGCGCGCTCGTGCGCAACCACGCCAACCGCCACGTCCCGCCGCCGGCCGTGCGCGCCGGGCGGCTCGTCCCCGCGCCGGGCAGCGACGAGGTGGTGCTCGGCAGCGAGGTGGCGCGGCTCTATGGCGCCGCGGTCGGCGCGACGTTCCCGATCCGCGGCCGCGACTTCCGCGTCGTCGGCGTGCTCGATCCCACGTTCACCGGTCCCGACAGCCTCGTCTTCATGCCCTTCGAGACCGCCGAGCGCCTGCTGGTCGACAGCGAGCCGCTGCTCCGCCGCCTGGTGCTCGTCCCCGGAGCGCGCGTTCTGCCGATCGCGACCGCCGCCGCCGTGTTCTGGACGACGGGCACCGACCCGACGGCGCTCGCCGCGCGCATCGGCGCCGCGGTCCCCGGGCTCACCGTGCTCTCCCCCGCCGAGGCCGCACGCCAGGTCGACCGGGCGCTCGCGGTGCTCGACGGGCTCATCGTCGGCAGCGCGGTCGTGGCGCTGCTCGTCGCCTCGCTCGCGGTCGCCAACACGATGTTCACCGCGGTCGTCGAACGGCGGCGCGAGATCGGCATCAAGCGCGCCGTCGGGGCGACGCGACGGCAGGTGATCCGCCAGTTCGTCTGCGAGGCGGCCGTCCTCGGCGCGGCGGGGAGCTTGCTCGGGCTCGCGGGCGGCGCCGCCGGCGTGGTCGGGCTCAATTCGCTCACGGCGCGGCTCGGCGCGACGGCGTTCCTCATCACGGCGCGGCTGGTGATCGCGGCGGCGATCCTTCCCGCCGGCCTCGCCGCGCTCGCCGGGCTGTGGCCCGCGTGGCGCGCAGCGCGCATTTCCCCGAGCGAGGCGATCCGCTGGGGGTAGGGGGCGCAGTCAGGACGACGGGCCCGGCGGGGGTGCGGCTTCGGGCCGAGGCCCACGCCCGCGCCGGCGCCGCCGCCGCCGGCGCCGCCGCGGCCGCTCGACAACCGCACCCGGGTCGGGCGTCGCCGCGGGGGGCAGGCCGGGCGCTCCGAGCTCGGCGGCGAGGTCGTCCGCCGCGGCGTCGAGCGGCGGCAGCGCGAACGGCGCCGGCGGCGGCGCCGCCGGCGTGGGCGGCGGCGCCGCGAACGGACGCCCGGCGCCGTCGGGCCCGCGGCGGCCCCGGCGGCGACGGCGGCGGCGGCCGTCGCCCGCGTCGGGGCCGGCGAGCGCGGGCGGCAACGGCACGGCGCCGGCAGCCGGCGAAGGCCCCGGCGGCCGGCGGTCCCGCGCGCGGCGGCGGCGGCGTCCGAACGCCCGACCCGGCGCCGCCACGCCGTGCGCGTGACAGAGGTCGCAGCGCCCGCAGGGCGTCGGATCGGGATCGCCGAAGTAGCGGCGCAGCGCCACGCTGCGGCACTCGGGCTCGTTCACGTAGTCGACGACGGCCTTCAGCCGTCGGCCGTCCTCCCGGCGGAGGATCTCGAAGCGCTCGCGCAGGCTCTCCACCCGCTCGACGAGCGTCTCGAGGGGCCCGAGGGCGTGAATGCGTCCTTCGTCGACCCGTTCGCAGATGCCGGCCTCGACCAGCGCGGTGACGATCGAGCTGGCGGCGCGCTGCGAGATGCCGGCGGAGAGCGCCAGCTCCTCGATGTTGGCGTCGCGGTGCTCCGCCGCCCAGGCGCTCATGGCGCGGCCGAAGCGGCCGAGCAGCGCCGGGGAGAGGCGCGAGAGCGCCAGGAGGTGCTCCTGGATCTCGAGATCGCTCTCGTCGAAGAGGAGCACGCAGCGCGCGAGGTGGCCGTCGCGCCCGGCGCGGCCGGCCTCCTGCAGGTAGCGCTCGAGGGACGCCGGGGCCTGGTAGTGCACGATGTAGCGGATGTCGGGCTTGTCGATGCCGAGCCCGAAGGCGCTCGTCGCGACCATCACGATGCGCTTGCCCTTGCGCATGAACCGCATCTGATGCGCGGCGCGATCCTTGTCGGTCATCTTGCCGTGGTAGCGGGCGCAGGGCACCTTGATCAGCCGCAGCCCGAGCCACACGTCCTCGACCGTCTTCGTCGTCGAGCAGTAGATGATGCCCGGCCGCGGCAGCCGCCGCGCGAGCTTGGCGAGGTGGCGCAGCTTCTCGTCGCCGCGCAGCGAGCGCACCTCGAAGAGGAGGTTGTGACGGTGCGGCGAGGAGACGATGACGTCGGGATCCGTGAGGCCGAGGTAGCGCAGGATGTCGTCGCGGACGGGCGGCGTCGCGGTAGCGGTCAGCGCGAGCTTCTGTCCCGTCCGCAGGCCGGCCATGCGCTGGCCGAGCGCCAGGTACGCCGGACGGAAATCGTGCCCCCACTCCGAGACGCAGTGCGCCTCGTCGACGGCGACGAGCCCCGGCGGCACCCGCTCGAGCACCGCGCCGAGCTCGTCACCGGCGAGCGTCTCGGGGGTCGTCAGCACGAGCAACGAGCCGCCGGCGCCCAGCCGGGCGAGCCCCGCCCGGCGCTCCGCGGCGCCCACCGTGCTGTCGAGGCGGACCGCCGGGACGCCGAGCTGCTGGAGCTTCGAGAACTGGTCCTCGAGCAGCGCGAGCAGAGGCGAGACCACGATCGTGGGGCGCGGCAGCAGCAGGGAGGGCAACTGGTAGCAGAGCGACTTCCCGCCTCCGGTCGGCAGCACGAGCAGGACGTCGCGCCCCCCGAGCACGCTCATGATCGCCCGCTCCTGCTCGCGGTGCAGCCGCGGGATGCCGAAGCGCTCCCGCGCCACCTGGCGGACCTGCTCCACGCCGAGCTGCTGCGGAGCCGCCGCCTGTTCGGTCTCCAACATGACCACCTGCTCGCTGTCGCTGCGCGATACTCGCGCGGCTGCCGCCTCTCCGGGGTCCCCCCGGCCCCGCCGCCGCCCGGGACACGCACCGGTTCGGGGTACGCGCCTCGCGCGGGTGGGGTGCGCGGTGCTTTCGAGCCCCCCGCGCTACCCGAGATCTGCTTAGCGCATGCGGCGGGGAAAATCCACCCCGCCCTCGGGCTCAGATGAATAGGAGGAACGCCACGGTGATGGCGATCGAGGCGGCCGCCCCGAAGATCGCCGCCGTGGCCTCGGCGGCATGCGACGCGAACTGCTCGAGGGGGGTGGGCTCGACGACCGCCCGCACGTTCTGCTGCTCCCCGGGAGCGAGCACGACGGCCCGCACCTGCTGCTGCTCCTGCCCCTCCTGCACCGGCTCGACGCGCTGCTCGCTCCCGCCCGGGAGGGGAACGACCGTCTGCTGGCGCGTGTCCTGCGCGCGGGCGGCGCCTCCCAGGGCGGCGAGCAGCGCGATCAGGATGGCGACCGAGCGCACGCGGCCACCATAGCCCATCCGCACGGCGGATGGGAACCGCAATTGCCATGCGGGCCGGGGGGGGCCGCACATTGCGGGGGCGCAGCGACCCGGCTAACAGTGGCAGGCCCAGGGGGGACGCGATGACCCAGCATCCGGGAGAGCTCGAGGCGATCATCGACCGGGTGGTCGACAGCTACCGGGGCGGCCGGCTCATCGACAGCCTGAGCACGGCCCAGCTCCCCAACAAGCGCCAGGTGATCGACGCGCTCAACCACCTCAAGGCGGTCGTGTACCTCGGCTACTACACCACCGGGACGCTCGACGAGTCGAAGCTCCGCTTCGCGATCGCCTCCCACCTCTACCCGGCCTGCGAGGTGCTCACCGAGCAGATCCGCCGGGCGGTGAGCTACGAGGGCTTCCGCACCGCGGGCGCACCCCGGCCGCCGGAGTGGCCGGAGGCGGTGGCGCTGCGGCTGCTGGGGCGCATCCCGGCGCTCCGGGCGATGCTGTCGAAGGACGTGCTCGCGGCGTTCCAGGGCGATCCGGCCGCCCACGGCGTCGAGGAGGTGATCTTCAGCTACCCCTCGATCGAGGCGATCACGGTGCACCGCATCGCGCACGAGCTCTACCGCGAGGGGGTGCCGATGCTGCCGCGGATCATGGCCGAGCACGCCCATTCCGTCTCCGGGATCGACATCCACCCGGGTGCGTCGATCGGCGAGTCGTTCTTCATCGACCACGGGACCGGGGTGGTGATCGGCGAGACCGCGACCATCGGCGACCGGGTCAAGATCTATCAGGGCGTCACCCTCGGGGCGCTGAGCCTCGCCCGGGGAGCGGCTGCCGGGCGGGGGGGCAAGCGGCATCCGACGATCGAGGACGACGTCACCATCTACGCCGGAGCCACCATCCTCGGCGGCGACACCGTGATCGGCCGCGGGTCGGTCGTGGGCGGTAACGTCTGGCTGGTCGAGTCCGTCCCGCCGGGAAGCCGGATCCACTACGAGGCCCCGGGAGCCCGCTAGCGCCACCGGTCGGCGCCCCGCACCTTGACAACGCGCGCCGGCTGTGGGAGCAGCAGGCCGTCGCGTCGTCTGGCACGTGCCCCCGTGTGAACGCGCATGCGGCTTGAGCCATCCGCGGATCCGGGTCGAGCCATCCCGCGGGTGCGGGTGGCCCACCTCGTCACGGGCGAAGCGCTCTCCGCGCTCGCCGCGCGGCTGAGCGCCGTGTCGCGCGTCCAGCGGGGCGCCGTCGACGCGCGGATCTGGACGGTCGGGGTGCACGACGCCGAGGACGTCGCCGGCGCCGGCGTGCCGGTCGCGCTGCTCGCGCGCAGCACCGCGGCGGCAGCGGCCATGCTCGCCGCGCGGCTTTGCCGCGAGCGCATCGACGTGCTCCATACGCACACGCCGCGCGCGGACCTTCTCGCGGCGGTGGCGGGCGGGCACGTGCGGCGGGCGAGCACCCAGGCCGCCGCCACCGGCGGGTCGGCGATCCACCGGTGCGCGCTGCGCCGGTTCGATCGCGTCTACGCGTCGAGCCGCGTCGCCGAGCAGCACCTCGTCTGCGGCGGCATCCGCGCCGAGCGGCTCCGCTGCGTTCCGCCGCCCGTCGACGCAGCGCGCTTCGCCGGCGTCTACCGCCAGCGGACGGCGCCCGGCCGCTCGCGGACGGGAGTCGTCGCGCTCCTCGGCCCCCTGATCGCCTCGCCGGCGGCCCTCGACGTCCTGCAGGCCTTCGCGGCCGCGCGCCTGCCGGCGGCCTGCCGCCTCGTGATCGCCGGGGACGGGCCCGACGAGCGCGTCTTCGCGGCATGGCGCGTCCGGCTCGGCCTGGAAAGTCGGCTGCATCTCCGGCCGGCGCCGGCCGACCCGTTGCCGCTGCTGCGCGTGTGCGACGTGGTGGTCGTGCCGCCGGCGGGCACGAGCCTGCCGGCGCCGGCGCTGGCGGCGTGCGCGGCGGGGGTCCCCGTGGTGGCCCTCGACGCCCCCGGCATCCGCGAGCTGATCGACGAGGGCCACACGGGCCTGCGCCCGGCGCCGGGCGACCGGGACGCGATCGCCGCCGCCCTCGAGCGCGCCGTCGGCGACGACGACCTCGTCGCGCGGCTCGTGCGTCACGCCCGGCGCCTCGTCGAGCGGCGCTTCGCCCTCGAGCGGCACGCCGTCGTGCTCGCCCGGGACTACCGGGCGCTCGCCGCCCCGGCGTCCGCGGTGCGCGTGCCGCTCGCCCTGCCGCTGCGCCTGGGGAGCCAGCCGCAGGCCTGAGCGCCCACGCCGTCAGCGGCCGAGCGCCTCGGGCCCCTCGGCGCCCGCGAACGTCCCGTTGTCGGGCGCCAGCTCGAGGTTGTAGAACGACGTGAACTCGCGCCGGAACGTCAGCTCCACGGAGTCCGTCGGGCCGTTGCGCTGCTTGGCGACGATGATCTCCGCGACGTTCTTCTTGTCGCTGTCCTCGTTGTACACCTCGTCGCGGTAGATGAACGCGATCACGTCGGCGTCCTGCTCGATCGCCCCCGATTCGCGCAGGTCCGCGAGCCGCGGCTTCGGCGGGTTGCGGTTCTCGACCTGGCGGTTGAGCTGCGAGAGCGCGACCACGGGTACGTCCAGCTCCTTGGCGAGCGCCTTGAGGGAGCGCGATATCTCCGAGATCTCCTGCTCGCGGCTGTCCTTGCCCTCCGAGCTGCGCATGAGCTGGAGGTAGTCGACCATGACGAGCCCGAGCCGCGCGCGCGACTCGCGCTTGAGACGCCGCGCCTTGGCCCGCAGCTCGAGCACGCTGAGCGCGGGCGTGTCGTCGATGTAGATCGGCGTCTCGGCGAGCCGTCCGGCGGCCATGGCGAGCTGCGGAAACTCGCGGTCGGAGAGGTGCCCCGTACGCACGCGCGCCAGGTCGACCTGGGCCTCCGAGCACAGGAGCCGCATCGCGAGCTGCTCTTTGGACATCTCGAGCGAGAAGATCGCCACGCCGCGGTCGGCGTGCATCGCGGCGTGGGCCGCGATGTTGAGGGCGAATGCCGTCTTGCCCATGCTCGGCCGCCCGGCGATGATGATGAGGTCCGACGGCTGGAGACCCGCCGTGATCCGGTCGAGGTCGGTGAACCCGGTGGGGACCCCGGTCACCGCCTGCTTCTGCTCGTAGAGCCGCTCGATCAGCTTGATCGTGTCGGTGAGGACGTTCTCGATGCGCACGAAGGCGGGGCGCACCTCGCGGTCGGAGATCGCGAAGATGCGCCGTTCGGCGTCGTCGAGGAGACCGCTCACGTCGGTGGGCGCGTCGTAGCCGCGGGTGGCGATCTCGGTCGCCGCCGTGATCAGCCCGCGGAGGATCGAGCGGTCGCGCACGATGCGCGCGTAGTTCACGACGTTGGCCGCCGTCGGGACCCGCTCGGCGAGCTCGGCGAGGTACGCACCGCCGCCCACCTCGGCCAGCTCGCCGCGGGCGCGCAGGACCTCCGCGAGCGTGACCAGGTCGACGGGCTCGTTGCGCTCGGAGAGGCCGAGCATCGCGCGGAAGATCCGCCGGTGCGCCTCGCGGTAGAAGTCCTCGGCGTCGAGCAGCTCCACCACGCGATCGAGCGCCGCGTTGTCGAGCAGGACGCCGCCGAGCACGGACTGCTCCGCCTCGAGGCTCTGCGGCGGCACCCGCCGGAGGTTCTCGTCGACGGACGCCATGTCCCTCAGCGGGATTCGCCCGCCCGCTCGAGGACGCGCTCGAGCGCACGCCGGTCGTGCCAGCTCAGCTGCTCCCCAGGGACGGTGCGCGCCGCCGGCGGCGGCGCCAGCATGAGGAACCGCCAGAGCGCCACCGCCGCCACCAGCCCGGTGGCCAGCATCACGAGCGGTCCGACGACCGCCCCCGGCGACCTCCCGCGACGCCGCGATCTCCCGCCCGCCATCCCCTCACGTCCTCCGCTTCCGGTCATGCCTCGACCGCGATGGCGCCGCCGGCGTCGAGCCGCAGCCGCACGACCGGCCAGCCCCGCCGCGCCGCCGCGCGGCGCAGGCGCGGGTCGGGGTTCACGACGCGTGGCCGGCCGACACGCTCGAGCACCGGCAGGTCGGTGATCGAGTCCGTGTAGAAGTAGCTGCGTGCGAGGTCGATGCCGTGCGTCCTGGCGAACTGCTCCGCCCAGAAGATCTTGCCCTGCCCGTAGCACACCGGCCGCACCGCCTCGCCCGTGAACCGTCCGTCCTTCACCACCAGTTGCGTCACCAGCACATACTCGATGCCGAGGTCGGCCGCCAGAGGCTCCGCCAGATAGCGGGTCGCGCTGGTGAGGATCACGGGAAGGTGGCCGGCCCGTCGGTGCGCGGCGACCGTCGCCGCCATCGCCGGGAACACCCACGGGCGAACCTCGCGGGCGTACCAGGCCTCGGCGTCGGCACGAACCTCTACCTCGGCGCGTCCGCGTACCCACTCGAGCGAGGCCGCGAGCGCTCGCTCGAGGTCGAGCAGCCCCATCTTGTAGCGCAGTAGGAAGTAGAGCGTGAGCGCGACGTCGCGGCGGCGCGCCTGGCCGGTGCGCCGGAGGTGCCGCATGTACAAGGGGGCCGAGTTGCGAGCGAGGAGCGTGCCGTCGATGTCGAAGAGCGCGGCGATGCCCACCGGGGCGTCCCTAGGCCCGCTCGACCACCATCGCGATCCCCTGGCCTCCGCCGATGCAGAGCGAGGCCACGCCGAGCCGCGCGTCGCGATCCGCCATCGCGTAGAGCAGCGTGACCAGCACCCGGCAGCCGCTCGCGCCGATCGGATGCCCGAGGGCGATCGCTCCCCCGTGGACGTTCACCCGCCCCTTCGGGATGCGCAGCTCCCGCAGCACACCCAGCGACTGTGCGGCGAACGCCTCGTTGAGCTCCCAGAGGTCGATCTCCTCCCGCCGCAGCCCGGCGCGCGCGAGCGCCTTCTCCGACGCCGGCCACGGGCCCATGCCCATCAGCGAGGGATCGACGCCCGCCGACGCGTAGGCCCGTACCGCGGCGAGCGGGGCGAGGCCGAGCTCCCGCGCCTTGCGCTCGGACATCACCACGACCGCGGCCGCGCCGTCGTTGATGCCCGAGGCGTTGCCGGCGGTCACCGTGCCGCCGTCGGGTTTGAAGGCGGGTCGCAGCCGGCTCAGGCCCTGGAGGCTCGTGTCCGGACGCGGGTGCTCGTCGGTGTCGAAGAGGATCGTCTCGCCCTTCTTCGCCGCCGGCACCTCCACCGGGACGATCTCCGCCTTGAACTTCCCGGCCTTGATCGCCGCCGCGGTCTTCTGCTGGCTCTCGACGGCGAACTCATCCTGCTCGGCGCGCCCGATCTCGTACTTCGCGGCGACGTTCTCCGCCGTGATCCCCATGTGCACGTGCGTGATCGGGCAGCTCAGCCCGTCGGCGATCATCGAGTCGAGGAGCTGATCGTGGCCCAGGCGGTAGCCGAAGCGCGCCTTCTTGAGGAGGTAAGGCGCGCCGCTCATGCTCTCCATGCCGCCCGCCACGATCACGTCGGCCTGGTCGAGCGCGATCGCCTGCGCGGCCAGCGCGACCGCCTTGAGGCCCGAGCCGCAGGCCTTGTTGACGGTGAAGCTCCCGACCTCCTTGGGGATCCCCGCTTCGAGCGCCGCCACCCGTCCGGGATTCAAGCCGAGGCCGGCGGGCAGCACGTGCCCGAGGATCACCTCCTCGACCTGCGCGGGATCGAGCCGCGCACGCCTGACCGCCTCGCGCACGGCGATCGCCCCGAGCTGAGTGGCGGGAAGCTGGGCAAGCGCCCCGCCGAGCGTGCCGATCGCGGTTCGCGCGGCGCTCACGATCACTGGCTTGCCCATGGTGGGTCCTCCTCGCCGGCGGACCTTACCACAGCCGGGTCGGCCGACGCCATCGGCGCCGCCGCAGCTCGGAGCTCAGGCCGGCGCCACCCGGTAGCAGGTCGTGCCGCTCACGACCACGCGCTCGAAGGCGTCGTCCAGATTCATGGTCGTCTCGGCTCCGCCGAGGAAGAGGTAGCCGTCGGGGCGGAGCAGCCGCCGCATCCGGCCGAGGATCGCCCGCTTGGTCTCGACGTCGAAGTAGATGAGCACGTTGCGGACGAGGATCGCGTCCATCGGCGGGAGCGCCGGCCAGGCATCGGCGAGGTTCACCGTGAAGAACTCGACCATCCGCCGCACGTCCTCGCGCAGCCGCCACTCCACGCCCGCCTTCTCGAAGTATTTGACCAGCAGCGCCGCCGGCAGGCCGCGGTTCACCTCGAGCTGCCGATAGCGGCCCTCGCGCGCCCGCGCCACCATCTCCTCGGAGATGTCGCTCGCCAGCAAGCGGACCGTCCATCCCTCGAGCTGGGGGAAATGCTCCCGGAGGAGCATCGCGACGCTGTACGGCTCCTGGCCGCTCGACGCAGCGGCGCACCACAGGCTGAGGGTGCGCTCGGCGGCGCGGCGGGCGAGGAGATCGGGGAGGACGACGTCGCGCAGCGCCGCGAACGGGCGTAGGTCGCGGAAGAAGCTCGTCTCGTTGGTCGTCATGGCCTCGACGACCAGACGGTGGAGCCGGCCCGCGCGCTGCGCCCGCATGCGCGCGACCAGCTCGGCGACGGTCGCCAGCCCTTCCGCGCGCGCGAGCGGCATCAGCCGGGACTCGACCAGGTAGCTCTTCCCCGGCTCGAGGACGATCGCCGCCCGCTCGTGCACCAGCGAGCGGATGTAGTCGAACTCGGGCTCTCCCAGCGCCATCGCGCGCGTCCGTTTCGGCTGCTCGCCTCAGGCGGCGGGCTCGTCGGGCCGTGCGGGAATCCCGAGCAGCGCGAGCTTCTCGATCAACGCGTCCTTGGTGAAGGGCTTCATGAGGTACTCATCCGCGCCGGCCGCGAGCGCCCGAACCACCTGCGCGGTCTCGGTCTCGGTGGTGACCATCATGAGGCGCACCGCCGCCCAGCGCGGCTCTGCCCGGACGGCCTGGACGAACGCGAGGCCGTCCATCTCCGGCATGTTCCAGTCCACGAACGCGACGTCCATGCGGCTGGCGGCCGCGAGCCGCTCGAGCGCCTCGCGGCCGTTGGCCGCCTCGAGCACCTCGAAACCGATCCGCTTGAGAATGTTGGCGATGAGGATCCGGATCGCCTGCGAGTCGTCGATCACCAAGGCCCGCACGGTCACCTCCTCGAAAGCCCGGCCGCGTCGGCCGGCCCCCGGTTCACCAGGATCCGGCGCACGATCTCGTGCGCGATCTCCCCGAGCGGCAGCACGCGGTCGGCGAGGCCGGCGCCGGCCACCGCGCCCGGCATCCCCCACACCACGCTGGTCGCCTCGTCCTGGACGAGGATCTGTCCCCCGGCCGCGGCGACGCGCAGGCAGCCCTGCAGCCCGTCGCGGCCCATCCCGGTGAGGACGACGGCGAGCGCGTGGCGCCCGTAGACCTCGGCGACCGAGCGCAGGAGCACGTCGACCGACGGGCGGCACGAATTTTCCGGCGGTCCCTCGTGGGTGCGGATGCGCACTCCTGCCCGCTCGCGCACCACCTCCATGTGGTAACCCCCGGGCGCCACCTCCACGCAGCCGGCCGCGAGCAGCTCGCCCGGTGCGGCCTCGCGCACGCGCATCGCCGACTTCGCGTCGAGCCGCTCGGCGAGGAGCCGCGTGAACAGCGGCGGCATGTGCTGGACCACGACGATCGGCACCGGGAACGTCGGCGGGAGCTGCGGCAGGACCGCGGCGAGCGCGTTCGGGCCGCCGGTCGACGCGCCGATCGCGAGCACCTCGACGCGGCGGTCCGCCCCGGCGGCGGCGGGCCGCGGCAGGCCCGGGCGCGCGGCGGGCGCCGCCGGCCGCTCGGCCGCCGCGGCGCACAGCGCGCGGATCTTGGGGATCAGCTCCTCGCGGACGCGCGCGAGGGCCGCGCTCACCCCGCCGGCGGCGGGCGGCTTGGTGACGTAGTCGGTCGCCCCGCGGGCGAGCGCCTCGAGGGTCGCGGCCGCACCGCGCTCGGTGAGCGAGCTGAACATCACCACCGGCAGCCGCGGATGCGCCCGGCGCAGCTCGACGAGCGTCGCCAGGCCGTCGAGCTCGGGCATCTCGACGTCGAGGATGACGAGGTCGGGATGGAGCTCGGCCAGGCGCGCGAGCGCGACGCGTCCGTTGGGCGCGGTGCCGACCACCTCGATCGCGGCGTCGCTCGCCAGCGCCTCGGTCACCACGCGGCGGGCGACGACGGCGTCGTCGACGATCAGGACGCGGATCCTGCGCATGGTCGTCACGCCGGCGGCGGGGCTCCGGGGCGACCCCGCCGATCAGCCGGCCATCCGCAGGTTCGCCGCCGCGCGGCCCTCGTCGCCGTCCCGGTCGCGGTCGGCCGCCGGCCGTTCGTGGGGCCACGCCGGCGCCGCCCGGCTTCCCTCCGCGCAGCGGAACCGTCCGACGAGCGCCTGCAGATCGGCGGCCATGCGGGCGAGCTCGCCCGCGGCGGTCTGCGTGTCGTTGGCGCCGGCGCTCGTGTTCTGCGCCGCCTGCGCCGCGCCGGTGATGCTCTCGGCGATCTCCCCGCTCGCCTTCGCGGCCTCCGTGACGTTGCGGGTGATCTCGCTCGTGGTGACGCTCTGCTCCTCGACTGCGCTCGCGATCGTGTTCGAGATGTCGTTGATCTGGTGGATGATGCCCGTGATCTCGCCGATCGCCCCCACGGCGCCCTCCGTGTCGTGCTGGATGGCCTCGATCCGCCGGCTGATGTCCTCGGTCGCCCGCGCGGTCTGCTTGGCGAGCTCCTTCACCTCGTTGGCGACCACCGCGAAGCCCTTGCCGGCCTCGCCCGCCCGCGCGGCCTCGATGGTGGCGTTGAGCGCCAGGAGGTTGGTCTGCTGCGCGATCGAGGTGATGACCTTGATCACCTCGCCGATCTCGGCGCTGCTCTCGCCGAGCTTCGCGACCGTCGCGTTCGTGGCCTCGGCGGCGTGCACCGCGGCGGTCGCCACGCGCGCGGCCTCGGTCGCGTTCTTCGCGATCTCCCGGATGCTGGTGGCCATCTCCTCGGTCCCCGAGGCGACCGTCTGGAGGTTCTTGCTCACCTGGTCCGCGGCCGCCGACACGACGTTCGCCTGCGCCGAGGTCTCCTCCGCGTTGGCGGCCATCTGCCGGCTCACGGTGGTCAGCTCCTCGGCGGAGCCCGCGAGCGAGAAGGCGTTGGCGCCGATGCCGACGAGGGCCGAGCGCATCGAGCCGACGGCCTCGTCGAGGGCGCTCGCCATCTGTCCGAGCTCGTCGCGCGAGGTCACCTCGAGCTGCTGCGTGAGATCGCCCGCTGCCACGGCGTCGAGCACCTCGACCGTGCGCTCGAGCGGCCGCGTGATGCCACGCGCGATCCCGAGGCCGAGCGTGGCGATCAGCACGCCGACGCCGAGACCGATCAGCAGGATGAAGTCCCGCAGGCGCCGCGCCGGGGCGAGCGCCTCCTGGGCGGCATCGCCCACGATCACGCCCCAGCCGTAGCCGCCGAACTCGAGCGGCACCTTCGACGCCGCATGGCCGTTGACGTACTCGAGCTTGCGGCGCGGATCGGTTTCGGTCGTGAAGCCGTCCTTGCCGTGGACCGTGAGCCGGGCCGCCTCGAGGCCCGCGTCGGCGAGATTGAGAGAAAGGATGGCCTGCGGATCGGGATCCCAGAGCACCAGGCCCGCCTTCGAGATCACCTGCGCCCCGGTGGCGGCCATCCCCTTGCCGTGCAGGCCCTGGAGCAGCTCCGCCATGATCCGGCCGACGATGCGGTCCGCCGATGCGCGGTTCGACCACACGCGCGCCGGTCTTCCATGCTCGTCCACCACCGGCGTCGAGAAGTTGAGGGCGAGCCCGCGGCCGCCGGTGGCCTGCGCGACCCACCGGTCCTCGATCGGGTCGGCGTAATAGGTCTCGCCCGGCGGCACCGCGCCCGCCGCGATCTTCTCGAACCACTCCTCGCCCTTCACGCTGCGCCCGACGAAGGCGCCCGCGTCGATGCTGCGGCCGTCCGGCCCCACGGTGTTGGTCGCGACCACGGTGCCGTCGAGGTCGGCCACCACCATGAGGTCGTAGATCGCGTAGGTTTTCACGTAGAAATTCGCCGCCGCCGTGACTTCGCTGGCGGCACCCCGCGCCATCGGGTTGAAGGCCATGACCTGGACGTCTTCGTGGCGCTCGAAGAGGTCGCGGTCGATCTTGTCGATGGTGGCCTGCGCGTAGCTCTGGAGCTGGCGCCCGGTCGACTCCGCGAGCTCCGCCCGGCTCCGCCGGTAGGCGAGCAGCGCGACGCCGAAGAGGGGGACGAGGCCGAGGAGGAGAAACGCGGCCAGCAGCTTGGTCCTCAAGCTCGCGACTCCAAACCATGCCCTGCGGCTCACGGCTCGCTCCTCCCTGTGGCCTCCGGGGCGAGCCCCTGCACGGCCTTGTCCGGATCGAGGAGCAGCAGCAGCCGCTCCTCGAGCTTGTAGGCGCCGCAGATCAGCTCGCGCGCCACGCCCCGCAGGGTCTCGGGCGGCCGCTCGAAGGACTCCGCCGCCACCTCGACCACGCTGCCGATCTCGTCGACCAGCAGGCTCACCGCGCCGTCGTCCGTGCGCAGCACGACGTTGGTCGGCAGGCAGCCCGCGGGCCAGCCGCCCAGCTCGAGCCGCCGGCGCAGGTCGATCGCGGTCACGATCTGACCGCGTAGGTTGATGAGCCCGCGCACGACGGGCGGTGCGAGCGGCACCCGGGTCGTCTCGCGGTAGCCGATCACCTCCTGCACCCGCAGCACGTCGACCCCGAAACAGAGCCCGTCGAGGAAGAACGTGCAGACCTGCCGTACCGCCGCCACGGCTACGCCATCGCCTCCCGCGCCAGGACCGCCGGCAGGTCGAGGAGCTCGGTCACCCGCTGCTGGATCACCACCGAGCCGGCGGTGCCCGGCCGCGCCCATCCCCCCGCGGGGCGCGCGGGCTCGCGCACGACGTCGAGGATGCGGTCGACGACGAGCCCCACGCGGCGCTCCCCGTCGGCATGCACGACCACTTGGAGCGGGTCCGCGTCGGTCGCCGCGTCGGGCACCCCGAAGACCTCGGCGAGGGGGACCAGCGGCAGGATGCCGCCCCGGTACTGGACGACCGGCCGGCCGCCCACCCACTCGACGGCAGCGCGGGGGACCTCCTCGAGGCGCGCCACCAGAGCCAGCGGCATCGCCATGCGGCCGCCGGCGCCGAGCGCGAAGACGAGGAGATCCCGGCGCTCGTCCGCGACTTCCGCGCCGCCCGCGGCGGCCTCGCCGAGCGTCGGTTCGCGCACCTCGGAGACGACGTGGGCCCGCTGCGCCAGCCCGAGCACGTCGAGGATGAGCGCCACCCGGCCGTCGCCCATGATGGTCGCGCCGGCGAAGACGGGGACGGCGCGCAGCGGTCGGCCGAGCGGCTTCACCACGATCTCCTCGGGGTCGAGCACGCCGTCCACGATGAGCCCGAACCGCCGGCCGGCGGCCTCGAGCACCACGACGTCGGTCACCCGCGCGGCGACCAGATCGGCGGCCGCGGGGGCCGCGACGCCGAGCTCGCGCCCGAGGTGGACGAGCGGCAGGAGCGCGCCGCGCAGGCGGTGTACGGGGGCCCCGTGGATCAGCTCGACGCCGCGTCCCGTCCCGCTCTCGAGGCGCACCAGCTCGCGCACGCTCCCCTGGGGGATCGCGTAGCGGTCCCCGTCGCAGGCGACGATCAGCGCCGGGACGATCGCGAGCGTGAGCGGGATCCGGATCCGGAACGTGGTGCCCCGCCCGGGCTCCGATTGCACGTCGAGCGTTCCCCCGATTTTCTCGATGTTGTTACGCACGACGTCCATGCCGACCCCGCGGCCGGAGATGCGCGTTACCTTCTCCGCGGTCGAGAAGCCGGGCAGGAAGATCAGCTCGAGGAGCTCGCGCTCGCCGAGCCGGGCGGCCTCGTCGGCGCCGACGAGGCCCCGCTCCACCGCCTCGCTGCGAATGCGGGCCGTGTCGATCCCCGCGCCGTCGTCCGCGATGTCGAGGTTCACCAACCCGCTCTCGTGGAAGGCGCGCAGGCGGAGGCAGCCCTCGGCCGGCTTGCCGGCGGCGAGCCGCGCGGCAGGCGCTTCGATGCCGTGGTCGACCGCGTTGCGCACCAGGTGGATCAGGGGGTCCTTGATCGCCTCCACGACCGTCTTGTCGAGCTCGGTGTCGCGCCCCTCCATCTCCATGCGCACCTGCTTGCCGCAGGTGACCGCGAGGTCGCGGACGACGCGCGGAAGGCGGCCCCAGACGGCGCGGATCGGCTGCATGCGCGTCTTCATCACGCCCTCCTGCAGCTCGGTCGTGATCAGATCGAGGCGCTGAGAGGCCGCGGCGAACGCGGCGTCCGGGCGGGCAGCGCCGGACTGGAGCAACTGGTTGCGGGCGAGCACCAGCTCGCCGACCAGGGTCATCAACCGGTCGAGGAGCCCGACGTCGACCCGGATCGTCCCGTCGGCCGCCGCCTGCGCGCGACTCTCGGCGCCGTCGGGCGGCGCGGTTTCGCGCGGCTTCGGCCCCGGGGCCGGCGCCGGCTCGTCCGCGCGCAGGCGCACGAGGCGCTCGATCAGCGCCGCGTGGTCGGCCTCGCCGTCGGCGCCGGTCGCCTCGATGTCGGCGAGCATGGCTCGCACGGCGTCGACCATCTCGAGCAGCCCCGTCGTGATCTCGGGCCCGAGGCGCAGCTTCCCGTCGCGCAGCCGGCTGAGCAGGCTCTCGCCCGCGTGCGTGAGCGCCTCGAGCCGCCCGAAGCCGAGGAAGCCGCAGGTTCCCTTGATCGTGTGGATCGTGCGGAAAACGCTCGCCAGGGTCTCGCGCGAATCGGGGTTCTTTTCGAGCGCGACGAGATCGCGGTCGAGCTGGTCGAGGTTCTCCCGGCTCTCGATCAGGAACTCCCTGACGACATCGGCCATGTCGCCCGCGTCGCTCATGCCGTCGGCGAACCCTCCCGTCCTCCCGGGAGTATCGGCCGGTGCGCCCGGTCGCTTGAGGGATCACCCGAGGAGCTCGCGGTGGGCGGCGAACGACTTCTCGAGGTCCCGCGCGCACGCGGCCTGGTCCTCCTCGGAGAACCCGAGCGCGGAAAGCCCGACGGCGGGCGGGCGGGCGCCGCCGCCGTAGCCAATGCGGTAGGCCAGCTCATCGGCGGCGCAGACGAGCAGCGCGAGCGTCTGCCCGAGCGGCGCCTCGTCCGGCCGGTGGTGCCAGCGGATCGCGTCGCACGACTCGGGCGCCAGGCCCCATTCGCCGGCGAGGCTCGCCCCCGCCTCGGCGTGATCGAAGGCGTACCACTCGCGCTCGAGCGCCGCGGCCGTCTCCTCCTCGGAGAGGGCGAGCCCGGCGATCACCTCGAAGGACGTCGCATCGGCGAGGAGAAAGGCGATGCGGCCGACGTCGTGGAAGAGGCCGGGCAGGAAGGCGGCGGCCGGATCGACGCTGCGGGTGCGCCGCGCCAGCTCCTCCGCGCCGAGCGCGGCGGCCAGCGCGTGGTTCCAGAGGTCGCGCGCCCGCGGCCCCGACGCGCGGAACATCTGCCGCGCCGCTGCCGCGACCAGGAGGTCGCAGGTCTTTCGCATCCCGAGCGTCAGCACCGCGTCCTGGAGCGTCTTGGCGGGGCTGCGGCGTCCGTAGAAGATCGAGTTGGCCGCGCGCAGGATGCGGGCGACCAGCCCCACGTCCGTGCGGATGATGCGGCAGAGACGCTCGATGTCCGCGTCCGGATCGCGCACCAGCGCGAGCGCGGCCGTGGCGCGCGACGGCAGCACGGGCACCTCGCCGGTGCGCGAGAGCTGCGCGAGCGTCCCGTTGACGAGCGCCCGCAGGGCCTCGCGGTCCATCGTCGATGTGGTCGGCGACTCGATCATGTTCCCACTCCCCGCCCCCGGCTCAGTCGAGCCGCTGCCTCGCCTGCTCGAGGCTCGGCCCGTACAGCGTGTCCTTGGTCTCGGCGAACTGCTTGAGCTTCTCCATCACCGTGGCGTCCGGCGCGCAGATCGCCGTGCGGATCCCGACGCCGCCGGCGGCGGCGATGAGGTGGGCGAGCGCGCTCACCACCTCGGTCGTGACCTCGGTGATCGCGCCGAGGTCGAGAATCAGCTTGTCGGTCCCCTGCTCGGCGAGGTCGCGCAGCCGGCGGGTGAGCGCCGGTCCGACGCGGGCGAGCACCTTCGAGCGCGGGTCGGGCATCCGCATCACCGGGCAGTCCCCGTCCTCGCCGAAGAGCGCCCCCAGGAGCTGCTCCGGAGCGGCCACGGCGTTGGCCGCCGCGAGCACGCTGTCGACCAGGTTCCCCGCCCGGAAGGGCTTGGCGACCACCGCGTGATAGCCCGCCTTGCGCGCGCGCTCGTGCAGGCCGTCGTCGCCGCGCACCGCGAGCGCGACGTAGGCGCTGCGCCCGCGGCCGCGCAGCCGCTCGAGCGTCTCGAAGCCGTCCATCTCGGGCATGGCGAGGTCGATCACCACGACACCGGGCCGCCCGCGATCGTACTGCTCGAGGGCCTCCTGGCCGCTGTGCGCGAGGAGCACGGTCATCGTCGCCTCGAGCGCCGCGCGGGCCGCGTCGAGGACCTTCTCGCTGTCGTCGACGACGAGCACGGTCTTGACGTCGACCGGCGCGTCGGCCGCCGGCGCCGCCGCGATCGCCGCCGCGCCCGGCGGGCCCAGGACCTTCGAGACCTCCTTGTCGAACGTCTCCTTCTGGAAGGGCTTGACGATGTAGCCGGTCACGCCGAGGCGCGCGATCTCGAGGACGAGGTCCTTCCCGCTCTCCGCGGTGAGCATGATCACCGGGATCGCCTTGCACGCGGGATCCGCGCGCAGCGCGCCGAGCGCCTCCCGCCCGTCCATCACCGGCATGGTCACGTCGAGCAGGATCAGGTCGGGCCGGTGCTCGCGCGCCGCGGCCACGCCCTCCTCGCCGTTGGCCGCCTCGAGGACGCGGCATCCGTAGGGCTGGAGGTGACGCGCCACCATCGAGCGGACGACCTTGCTGTCGTCAACCGTGAGAACCGTCTTCATGCGCATTTTCCCCGATCGCCGTTCCCGTCACGTCGTCCACAGACAGACGCACAGGGGGCCTCGTCCGGTCTCGAGCTCGACGCAGACCGGCCGGACTTCCGACTTCACGCAGTGGGAGAGCGGCGCGCCCGCCACCACGACCGGCACCGACAGCGCCATCTCCTGCCCCGACACGCCGAGCTTGCGCTTGATCGTCCCGCCGATCTGGTTCACCAGCTCGCCGAGCGCATCGCGCACGGTCTCCTCGTCGGGCTCGCGGCCGTCGAGGCCGAGCATCGCCGCGGCCATCCCGCTCGCCAGCGGACGGTGGCAGTAGAGGACCAGCGTGCCGCCTCGGGTGCCGACGAGGGAGATGGTGGCGACCAGACCGTCGAAGCGCTCCTCGGGGCCCCGCGGCCGGCGCGCCGAGAGCACGGAGAGGCCCGCGGTCGTCTCGAGCACCTCCCGGGCGGCTTCCTCCATGATCTCGAGCGACATGCGTTCGCCTCCCCGGGCTCCGGTCCGGATGCTGGGGCGAGGAGCAAGACCCGTGCCCGGGCGGATGCCCGGGCGGACGCGGCTAGCTTGCTGTGGCCGGCGCCGGCACCGTCAAATTTGCGCCTGCTCGGCAAAATCGCCGCGAGGCGGGGCGCCGGCGTCCGCTCTACGCCGCAGGATCGGCGGGCACGGCGGGGTAGCCCGCGGGGCGGACGTAGCGCGCCGTGCGTCCGGGCGGCACCGGCACCCGGTCGCGCTGCTTGCGGGTGAGCCGGAGGAGCACCTTCATCGACTGCTCGAACTCCTCCATGGGACGCGTCTCGACCAACCCGCGGCGCACGAGGTCGTCGAACACCTCCTCGCCGCGGCGCGTGCGCAGCACGGTGATCGTCCATTCCATGCACGCGACCCCGCCGCAGGAGACGTCGGCCAGCTCGGCCGTGAAGTCACCGCAATGATGGCATTCGGGCCGCGCGTACTCCTGCGCCTTGTGCAGGCTCATCTCCACAACCGCGCCGTCCCGCTTGTAGACGAGCACCTTGCCCTTCACGTTGAACTTCTTCACGTCGGCGAGCGGGATCCCCATCTCCTCCTGGAGCTTCTCCACCATGAGGCCCTCGTAGGTGAACACCTCCGTGCAGAGAAGCCCGACGGTGAACGAGACGATCGCGCCGAAGCCCTTCAAGAATTTCGTCTGCCGCTCGATGTGCTTCGGCTTCTTGCGCCCGTTGTCGAGAAAGGCCGGGTCGGCGAGCTGGATCTTGCGCACGGGGGTGATCTGGCAGGGCACGCCGACGAAGCACACGCGCCGGAGCCCCATGCGCTCGGCGTCGGCCAGCGCGAGGTCGTTCGGGCAGTAGGTGTACCACGAGCCGGCGCTGGCGATCGCGTCGGCGACCGTAGTGACCACCCGCGGGCGCGGTGCGGCCGGCTTGGTCTCGTCGGCGGCGGACACGACCGCGCCGTCGAAGAGGCCCTCGCGCAACCCGTGGCAGAGGAGCGCGGTCACGACGCCACCATCCTGGCAGCGCGCGAGGATCTCGGGGTCGGTGCAGCGCGCGGCGACGATGCGGCGGTAATGGCCGAAGAGCCCCTCGTAGAGCCGGTCCTCGGGTGGGAACACGCGGTCGCGCAGATCGAACTCGCGCACGCCGAGCCGCGGGCAGACCTGCGCGCACACGTCGCAGCCGATGCCCTCGCTCATCCCGCAGTAGTCGAAGGGCGCGCTCGCCTTGGCAACCTGCTTGGGCTTGCCGTCGACGTAGTCGATGACGTTGTGCGGGCAGACGAGCACGCAGGTGCCGCACTCGCAGCAGCTCCCGTAGGCAACCACCTCGTTCATCATCTGCTTGAAGGTGACGTGGGCCACGGCGCGGGACCCTAGCACGGCGGCCGTCATCCGGCGAAGCGAGTCTCAGCGCACCTTGACGATCAGGTCGCCCAATCGCTCGAGCCCCTCGGTCAGGCCTTCGGGGTCGAAGGCAGGTGGCGGCACCATGAAGCGGGACACGCCGAGGTCGCGGAGCCGCTTCACCCCGTCGACGTCCGGGACCGTGCGGCCGGACGTCACCTCGATGCACCCCGGCTCACGGCCGAGCTTCGCGCACTCGTCGCGCATGACCCCGAGGAGCCGCGCGAGCTTGGCCTCGTCCGCGACGCCGGGGAAGAACCCGTCGCCGTATCGCGCGGCGCGCCGCGCCGCCATCTCCGTGTGGCCGCCGACCACGATCGGCACCCCGGGCTTCTGCACCGGCTTCGGATGCGACTCGACCTTCTCCCAGCGATAGTAGCGGCCGTGGAACGGCTCCGGCTCGTCCTTCCACAGGGAGCGCAGAGCGCGCACCGCCTCGGCCGTGCGGGCAGCGCGCTCCGCGAACGGGATCCCGAGCGCCCGAAACTCCTCCTCCAGCCACCCGACGCCGATCCCGAGAATGGCCCGCCCGTGCGACAGCACATCGAGGGTCGCGACCTCCTTCGCCACGTACAGCGGGTGGCGCTGGGGGAGGATCAGGATGCCCGTCGCGAGCTTCACGGTCGTCGTCACCGCCGCCGCGTACGAGAGCGCCAGCAACGGGTCCGGTATCGGCATCTGCTCGGGGGCCGGGATCCGGCCGGACGGATCGTAGGGGTAGGTCGACTCGTACCCGACCGGGATCACGACGTGCTCGACGGTCCATAGGGACTCGATACCAACCCGCTCGGCGGTCTTCGCGAGATGGGTCAGGAGCTCGGGGAACGCGAACGGGCCGGCATTGGCATACATGAGGCCGAACTTCATGCGCTGCGTCCTTTCCCCCGTCAGACGGCGAAGCGGAAGTGGACGATGTCGCCGTCCTGGATCACGTAGTCCTTGCCCTCGAGCCGCAGCTTGCCCGCCTCGCGGCACCGGGCCTCGCTGCCGAGGCGCACGAAATCCTCGTACGCCATCACCTCGGCGCGGATGAAGCCGCGCTCGATGTCGCTGTGGACGCGACCGGCGGCCCTGCGCGCGACGGTGCCGCGGCGGATCGGCCAGGCCCGGCACTCGTCCTCCCCGGCGGTGAGGAACGAGATCAGGTCGAGGAGCGCGTAGCTCGCGCGCACGAAGCGGTCGCGCGCGCTCTCGGCGAGCCCGAGATCGGCCAAGAAGGCGGGCCGGTCGGCGGGATCGAGCTGGGCGACCTCGGCCTCGACCTTCGCCGAGAGCGCGAGCGCCTGCGCGCCCACGGCCGCGGCCCGCGCCGCCATCGCCTCGGGCAGCGGCGCCGCGGCCGCGTCCTCGCCGACGTTGAGCACGACCAGCAGCGGGCGCAGCGAGAGGAACGCGAAGCCCGCGAGCGCCGCCTGCTCCTCGGAGGCGAGCCCGAGCGTGCGCAGCGCGCGCCCCGCCTCGAGCGCCACGCGCAGCCGCTCGAAAAGCGCCTGCTCGCGCTCGTGCCCTTTCTCCTTGCGCATGCGCTCGAGCCGCTTCTCGACCTGCGCCAGGTCGGCGAGCGCCAGCTCGGCGTCGAAGGCGTCGAGATCTTCGAGCGGCCGCGCGGGCGCGCCCGCCAGGTCCGGGAAGCCGCGCACCACCTCGACCAACGCGTCGGCGTCGCGCAGCGCCGCCACCGCCTCGGCGTCGAGCACGGCGCGCCGCTGCGGGTCGCGCGCCGGCGGAAAGTCGACGAACGTGACCTCGGCGTAGGTCGTCTTGCGCGGGTGGTAGATCGCGGCCAGACGATCGACGCGCGGATCGGGGACCTTGATCGTGCCGATCTGCGGGCGCCGATCGCCCGGGCTCGCGCCGATGCCGGTGAGCGCGCTGAAGACGGTCGTCTTGCCCGCGCCGGGGAAACCCGCGAGCCCGACCTTCACGACGCCACCCCGAGCGCGGCGGCGGCGAGGTGGAGGCCGGCGATCGTCTTGCCGTCCACGATCTCGCCGCGGCGCACCATGACGAGCGCGTCCGGCAGCGGAACGCGCCGGACCTCCGCGATCACCTCGTCCACCTCGTGTGCCCGCCGGCCGGCGCGGAGGTCCCGCGCCAGAAAGAGGTGGATGCGCTCGTCGGTGAAGCCGGGAGTGGTGAGGATGGTGCCGAGCGGCCGCAGCTCGCCCGCCGTGAGGCCGACCTCCTCCTCGAGCTCGCGCCCTGCGCACGCAGCCGGCGGCTCGTCGGGCGAGGCGAGCACGCCCGCGGGCAGCTCCCAGATGAACCCGCCGGCGGCGTGCCGGTACTGCCGGATGAGGACGACCCGCCCCTCGCCGTCGACCGCCGCCACGGCGGCCGCGCCCACGTGGCGGACGATCTCGAGCGGAGCCGTCGTGCCGTTGGGGAGGGTGACGGTCTCCAGGCGGAGGTCGACGATGCGCCCCTTGTAGAGCTGGCGGACCACCGGCCCCGCATATCGGGTGCGCCGGGAGAAAAAAAGAGGCGGCCCCCGCAGAGGCCGCCTCGGATCGACCGCGACCGAACGCGTCAGTTCGCGCAGTAGACGAGGCCGTTGTCGTTGTTCGTGCTCGTGAGGAGCGTCGTCGCCAGCGTGGCGGTGTTCAGGCACGGCGGGCAGCCGGTGAGCGCGCTCGCCTTGGTGGAAAACGCGGTGGTACAGCTGGTCTCGCAGCCGTCCTCCCCGGTCGGGTCCAGCTTCTCCGTCGAGCGGCTCGCGTGACACTTCATGTAGCAGCCGACCAGCTTCGCCGCGAGCCCGCCCAGCTTGGTCTCGCAGAGCAAGAAGGCCGGGGCCGACGGGATGAAGCCCGTGTCCTCGCCGCCGAACGCGGTGCCGGCATCGCAGTAGATCTGGTTGTTGTTCCCGTCGAGGAGGCCCTCCCAGATGCTGCGGATCGACACCGGGCTCATGCACGCGGGCGGGCAGCCCGCCACGGCGCTCAGCTTGCCCACGCTGATGTCGTACTTCCCTTCGCACACGGCCTCGCAGCCGTCCTCCGCATCGACCGGGGTGACCGCCAGCTTGAGCTTCGCGCGCGAAACGTGGCACTTCTCCACGCACTTGACGAAGGTCGCGAGCGTCTTGCCCACCTTCGACTCGCACTTCTGGGTCGTCGCGTCGGGCGGGATGAACCCCGTGTCGTCGCCGCCGAACGGGTCGCCGGGGGCCGCACCGGCGCGCCCACCCGCGAGCGCGAGCCCGAGCATGACCGTGGCCAGCATCAGTTTTCTTGCCATGTGCCCTCCCGGCCCGGAGTGCTAGCGCCCCGGCAGCGGTCCGTCAAGGAAAATCTCAAGCCTTGCCGGCCGGCGGCGCGCGTACTAGAGAGCGGTCGGCGATGAACCGCCGCCGGCAGATCGCGCTCACCCCGGACGAGCAGCGGGAGTTCCTCGCCGCCGGCCGGACGATCGTCCTCACGAGCCTCGACCGCCGCGGCTATCCGCATCCGGTGGCGATGTGGTACGCGGTCGAGCCCGACGGGGCCGTGGTCATGACGACCTTCGCCAAGTCGCAGAAGGCGGTGAACCTCCGCCGCGACCCGCGCTGCGCGCTCCTGCTCGAGGCGGGCCGGACCTACGACGAGCTGAAGGGGCTCCTGATCCGCGGCCGCGCCGAGCTCGACGGCGACATCGAGCACGTGCTCGACGTGCTCGAGCGGGTGCACGCCCGCTACGGCATGCCCGGCGAGCCCGGGGCGGCGCTGCGCGCCGCGCTCGCCGCCCAGGCGCGCAAGCGGGTCGTGATCCGCGTGCGCCCCGAGCGCGTGTCGAGCTGGGACCACCGCAAGCTCGGCGGCGCGTACTGATCGGCGTCAGCCCACCGACGGCGGGTGGAGCGCGCGGGCGACCGCGGCGAGCAGCTCCTCGACCTCGAGCGGCTTCTGGAGCCAGGCGGTGACGGCGTCGCCCGCCGCCCCGTCGGGGGGCGGATAGCCCGAGAGCACGATCACGGGCGCGCGCTCGCCGCGCCCGCGCAGCGCCTCGCCCAGCTCGGTGCCGCTCATGCCCGGGAGCGTGAGATCGGTGACGACGAGCGCGACGCGCCCGGCCTCGCCCGCCGCCACGTCGAGCGCCTCCTCGGCCGTCGCCGCGGCCAGCACCCGGTAGCCGAGGCACTCGAACAGCGCGACGTAAACCTCGGCGAGATCCTGGTTGTCCTCGACGAGGAGGATCGTCTCCCCCGCGCCGGGACCGTCCCCGGTCCCCGCAGCCGGCCGCGCCTTCTGCGGATCCACCAGGGCTCACCTTAGAGGAAGCTCGCGACCGAGGCCAGACGCTCCACCCACTCCGGCGGGATCAGCGTCATCTCCCCGCCGAACTGCCGGCAGTAGAGGACGAGCTTCGCGGTCTCCTCGAGCATCATCGCGCGGGTGGCGGCGTCGCGCATGGTCTTGCCCGCCGCCATGAGCCCGTGACACTGGAGGATCGCGCCCCGGCTCGCCTTGAGCGCCTCGCCGACCGCGTCGGCGAGCTCCTTCGAGCCCGGCATGTACCAAGGGACGATGCGCGTGTCGGCGAGGAAGATCGCGTCGGTGTTGACCGGCGGAAAGCGCTGGCCGGTGATGCCGAAGGCGGTCACGTACGGCGCGTGCGTGTGCACGGCGGCGGTCGCCTCCGGTCGCGCGCGGTACGACTGCCAGTGCATCTGGTACTCGACCGACGGCTTGTTCGTGCCTTCGACGCACTCGCCGTCTTCACGGATGCAGAGAAGGTCCTCGGCGCGCAGCGCGCCCTTGTACATCTGGCTCGGCGTGATCCAGATGAGATCGTCGGACGCGCCGCGGGCGCTCACGTTGCCCCCCGTCGGCGTGAGCTGGCCCATGTCGAACAGCTCGCGCACGACCTGGATGATCTGCTCCTTGGCGTCGGCGTCGGTGCGCATCGATCCTCAGACTCCTCCGCGCAGCACGCGGCCCGCGCCGCGGCCGGTGGGGACGCCGTGCTCGACGACGGCCGTCCCGTTGACGAAGACGTGCTCCACCCCATCGGCGCGCTGGATCAGCCGGCGCTGGCCGCACGGGAGGTCGCGCACCATCTCGGCGGGGCGCGCGCCCACCCGTGCCGGGTCGAAGACCACGAGGTCCGCGGCCGCGCCCGGGGCGAGGCGGCCGCGGCCGGCGAGCCCGTAGCGGCGCGCCGGCACCTCGGTGAGAAGCCGGACGGCTTCCTCGAGCGCGAGCGCGCCTCGCTCGCGCACCCAGTGCCCTAGCAGATGGGTGGTGAAGCCCTGATCGGAGAGCGTGTCGACGTGCGCGCCCGCGTCGGAGAGCGCCAGTAGCCCGGCCGGGTCACGGAGTAGCGCCGCCACGGCGTCTTCGTCCCCGTTGAGCACCACCGCCCCCCACTGCGTTTCGAGATCCTCGGCGAGCACGAGGTCGCAGAACGCATCGACGGGAGGCACGCCGCGCTCGCCGGCGATGTCGGCGACGCTGCGGTCCTGGAGGCGGCGCCCGCCCGGGGTGGCGGGCAGGCGCACGAAGAGCCGGTCCCAGCAGGGCGCGAGCGCGGCGACGAAGCCGCCCTCGAACCGCCGCAGCTCGTCGCGGAACGCGGGATCGGCGAAGCGCCGCTTCCGCGCCGCCCGCGGCTCGGCCATGATCGGGCGCCAGAAGGCGTTGTTGTCGAGGCCGAAGGTCGCGGTCGCGAAGTCGAAGCGCAGCTCGAGCGGCCGGCAGCCGACCTGCGGGACGACTGCCGCGCCCCCGGCCTGGAGCGCCGCCGCCTCGGCGAGCAGGCGCTGCGCGCTGCCGGGCGCGAACGGATTGTCGAGCAGCGGCGCCCAGGAGACCACCTTGCCGCTCGCCCGCGCAAGTCGGGCGAAGAAGCGCTGCTCCTCGGCCTTGTCGTCGGCCGCGCCGATCGTCGTGCGCGGGGCGACCTCGATGATCCCCCGGTCGAGGTCGCCGAGCGCGGCCGCGAGCGCGAGCAGCTCGTCCTCGTCGGCGAGCCGGCTCGGCGCCGGCCGGCCATCGTCGCCGAAGAAGTGCGTCGGCGACCGCGACGTGGACCAGCCGATCGCGCCCGCCGCCATTCCCGCCCGCACCGCCGCCGCCATCGCGGCCCGCTCCTCGGCGGTCGCCGCGCGCTCGAGCGCGGCCGCGCCCATCACGTGCAGCCGCACGGCCGAGTGCCCGATGAACGGGGCGACGTTCACGCCGAGCGGCAGGCGGTCGAGCGCCGCGAGATAGCCCGCGAAGTCCTCCCAGCCCCACGGGACCCCCGCGCGCAGCGTCTCGATCGGCATGCCCTCGACGAACAGCAGGAGCCGGAGCAGCGTCTCGCGGTCGGCGGCGCGGCAGGGCGCGATGGTGAAGCCGCAGTTGCCCATGACCACGGTGGTGACGCCGTGCCACGCCGAGGGGCTGGCGCTCGGATCCCAGAAGAGCTGGCAGTCGTAGTGCGTGTGGACGTCGATGAAGCCGGGAGCGAGCGCGAGCCCGCCCGCGTCGACCTCGGTCGTTCCGCGCCCACGCACCCGGCCGAGCGCCGAGATCCGCCCGCCGTCGGCGGCAAGGTCGCCGCGCACCGCCTCGCGCCCGCCGCCGTCGCAGAGCAGCGCGTCGCGGATGACGAGGTCGGGCATGGCGGTGTTACATAGCGAGAAGCACGACCGAGCGGCAACGTCCCGGTGCGTCACGCATCTGCCGGCGCGCCGGCCCAAGCAAGGCGCAGGCGCGACGCCGTGGCATTCCGTGCGCGCGCGGCGAGTTCTTGCCAGCCCTCGAGCCCCCCTGTCCGCCGGCAGGCTTGCCCGCCAGCGCGGACGCGGGGCTGGCCCGCGGCATGCGTCCTGCTTGTCCCGGGCGTGCGCATCGCCCGCGCCTCGATCCTCCTCTTCGCCGCGGCCCTCCTCGCAGCGTCGGCCGCCCGCGCGAGCGCGCCGTCCTTCTTGGGTACGGTCACCGCGACCATCCCCGGGGAGGGCGAGAACCTGCCCATTCCCGACAACGGCGACGGGACCGCGCTCACCGTCGGCGCCACCTCGACGCTCCCCGGGACGGTGCTCGACGTCGACGTCACCGTGAACATCACGCATCCCTCGGTGGGCCAGCTCCAGCTCTACCTCGTGTCGCCGAGCTTCACCGTGGTGACCCTCATGTCGAAGCTGGGCGGCAACCGCGCCGGCGTGCTCGCCGGGACCACCTTCGACGACCAGGCCCCGCCGCTCGCCGCGCCGCCGCCCGTCACCTCGGCGGCGAGCGTGCGCAACTATCCCTACGGCGCCGTCGGGACGCCGTTCCCGATGGCGCACGTGCAGCCGCACGAGGCGCTCGCCAAGCTCGTCGGCGAGCCCGCCGCGGGTCCGTGGACGCTGGTGGTCCTCGACGGCACGCAAGGGCAGAGCGGGACGCTCGTGAGCTGGTCGCTCACGATCACCGCGCTCGCCGGCCCCGCCTCACTCTCCGCACCGGCGACGTTCGCCGGGACCGGCGGGAAGATCCCCGACAACAACGCCACCGGGCTCAGCGCGACGATCGCGGCCGGCGGCCTCGGCAACCGCCTCTGGGACGCCGACGTCGCGGTCTCGATCCGCCACCCCAACCCGAGCGAGCTCGAGCTGTATCTCACCGCACCGAGCGGCAAGCGCATCGACCTCGTCAAGCGCCTGTCGAGCCAGGGGACGGCGCGGGCCGACCTGTTCGACGGCACGACGTTCGACGACCAGGCGGGGATGCCGGTGAGCCTGGTGAGCCCCCTCCCGCCGAGCGGCACGGCGCTCACCGCGGTCACCCCCGACGGCGCGCTCGCGCAGTTCATGGGCGACGATCCGAACGGCGCCTGGACGCTCACGGTCGCCGACCGCGTCGCCGGCAACACCGGCACGCTCGACGCCTGGAGCCTCACGCTGGTCACCGCGGGGACGTGCGGCGACGGCGTGCTCGATCCCGGCGAGCAGTGCGACGACGGCCCCGCCAACGGCGCGGCGGGCGACCGCTGCACCGCGGCCTGCACGCTCGCCACGCCGCCCGGCGAGACGAGCTGCAGCGACTGCGCCGACAACGACGGTAACGGGCTCGTCGACGCGGCCGATCCCGCTTGCGGCGCCACGCGGTTCACGCTCGGCCGCGCGAGCCTGCGCACGGCGCACGGCAGCGCGCGGCTCGCCCTCGCGGGACGGCTCCCGGCGGCGCCGGCCGCCGGCGCCGAGGCCGAGGTGGTGGTCGCCGCCGGGCCGGGTCACGGCGGCTGCGCCGCGCTCGGTCCGCTCCAGGGCCACGGCCGGCGCCTCACGGCGAGCGGCAGCGTCGCGGGCGGCAGCCTGCGCCTGCGCATCGTCGGTGCGCGCGTCAGCGTGACCGGGCACGGCCTCCTCCTCGGCGCCGTCGGCGCCCGGCCGGCGGTCACGCTCGGGCTGCGGTTCGGCACCGCGCTCTACGTCGCCACCGCACCTGCGCGGCGCGCGCAGGTGACGCCGTGAGCGCCGCGCCCGTCCCCACGGAGTCCGCCGTGGGCTCCGGATTGAACACGGCTTGCAGCCCCCGCGCGGCGGCGATGCCGAACGACGGCCGGACGACGCCCCACGCCTCCACGCGCCACGGGCTGCGGCCCGCGACGCGGCCCGCAGCCCGCCTGCAGGCCGCCACACCGCCTGCCGCGGCGTCCGGCCGGCTCGCACGTGACGGGGGTGCACAAAACTGGCGGCCGCCGCAGGAGGAACGACGATGACCCGACCGCGCCGTGCGCTCCGGCCGCTGCTGCTGACGTCGACATGTCTCCTGCTCCTCGGTGCGGGCGGCGCGCGCGCCGCCGACCTGACGGGCGCCTACGACGGCAGCCTCGTCGTGCCGCGCTCCACGGCCGCGGCGAGCCTCGCCGGCGCCCTCGAGCAGCGCGGCGGGACGTTGAGCGGCACCGTCGCGATCACCACGGCCAGCGCCGGGCTCTCCGGCGTGTACTACGTGCGCGGCAAGGTCCGCGGGCGCACCGTCGTGCTCACGGGCGTCGGCCCCGGCGGCGTGCGCTTCAAGTGGGGCGGCAAGGCGCGCGGCGACGCGCTGCGCGGCCAGGCCCGGCTGCGCGGTACGGGTGGGCGCCTCAAGGGGCTGCTCACGCTCGTGCGCCGCGGCGCGGAGCCGCCCGCGCAGCCGCGCCAGACCTGCGACAGCTCCTTCTTCGACGGTCAGGTGATGGGCCGCGTGCTCAAGCCGATCTGCGCCAACTGCCACGTCGCGGGCGGCGCCGCCCAGGCGACGAACTTCCGTGTGACCCCGGACGATCCGCTCGCCACGCAGCAGAGCATCGCCGGGCTCATCGACGTGAGCGATCCGGAGAGCTCCCGCATCCTCGAGAAGCCGCTCGCCGAGATGCCCCACGGCGGCGGCCAGCAGCTCCAGCGCTCGAGCGACGAGTTCAAGATCCTCGACCAGTGGGTCAACCTGGTCGCGACCAACCAGCAGTGCAACGCCGGCGCGAGCCTCAACATGGTCCCGCTGACGCCCGCGGAGCTGCTCGTGCGCGCCTCGATGGATCTCCGCGGCAAGCGCCCGGCGCTCGCCGACCTCGACGCGATCGAGGCCGACCCGAACGCCTACGCGGGCCTCGTCGACCAGTACCTCCAGAGCCCCGAGTTCATCACGCGCGTGAAGGAAGCCTTCAACGACGCGCTGCTCGTCGACCGCGAGGACTACCGCGACGAGTCCCTCGACCGCACGAAGGCGCTGTACGACGAGCCGCTCGAGCTGATCGCCTACATCATCAAGAACGACCACCCGCTCACCGAGATGGGCACCGCCGACTACACCGTGATGAACGAGCAGTTCGAGAACACGCCGCGGATGCCCTACGCACACGATCCGGTGACCGGGCCCGACTTCGTCCCCACCAAGTACGACGACGGGCGGCCGATGGCGGGGGTGCTCTCGACCAGCGCCTTCTACCAGGTGTGGATCACCAACGACACGAACAAGAACCGCCGGCGCGCCAACCGGCTCTCGATCCTGTTCCACTGCTACAACTTCCTCGACACGCCGGTCGACGTGACGCGCAACGTCGACAACAACGACGCCAACGCGGTGCTGAACGCGGTCACCACCAGGCCCGACTGCAAGGCCTGCCACGACCGCCTCGACCCGATGGCGTCGTTCCTCTTCCCGATGGACGACGCGGGCTTCGACGACGACAGCTTCAACCCGATCGGCGACCCGACCAACTTCTGGACGCCGAGCCTCGCCGACTCCTGGCGCACCCGCAACAAGCGGCCGCCGGCGGTCTACGGCGTCCCCGGCATGGACATCCGCGACGAGGGCCGGCTCCTGGTCGCGAACCCGAAGTTCGCCCAGTGCCAGACCAACCGCGCCTTCCGGCTCCTCTTCCTGCGCGACCCCGAGTCGAACGACGAGCTGGCCACCGCGGCCACGCTGGCCGGAGAGTGGACCGCCACCGACGGCTACAATTTCCGCACGCTCGTGCGCCGCTGGATGCTCTCCGACGTGTACACCAAGCGGCCGGATCCGCCGAACGCCGACTGGGTACGGCGGGTGTCGCCGGAGCGGTTCGAGACCCTGATGCAGGATTTGACCGGCTTCCTCTGGGCGCGGCCGCCGCAGAACGACAACAACAACCCCAACGGCGACCCCAACCGGACCGACCCGGTGCCGCTGCTCACCACCGAGGGCGATCCCGACAACGGGACCGGCGGCTTCAAGATCATCCTCGGCGGCCTCAACGGCGTGAACGTCTCGGCCCGCTCGTACAGCTTGAACGCGTCGGTCGCCATGGTGCAGCGCAAGGTCGCGGCGCTCGCCGCCGACTACGTGGTCACCAACGACCTGGCGTTCCCCGACGGCCAGCGCAAGCTGCTGAACGGCGTCACCGGGACCGAGGCTCCGGCCACCGACGAACCGGCGATCCGGGCGGCCATCGCCCAGATCTCCCGGCGCCTCACGGGCGAGCACCTCGCCACGAACGCGCCGCAGGTCGACGTGTGGTTCGCCCTCTTCAAGGCGCTCTACGCCGACCGCTCGCAGAGCGGCACCAACTCGAACCAGGTACCGGGAACCCAGAGCGAGCGCGCCTGGCGCGGCCTGCTCACCGCCATGCTGCGCAGCCCCCAGCTCCTGCTCTACTAGCCGGCGGCCGAGGAGAACGACGATGGCACGCACCACCGAGTGGAAGATCGAGATGACGCGCCGGGCGCTCTTGCGGCTCGGCCTCACGAGCGCGGCGGTCGCGGCGCTGCCCTTCCCGTTCCACCGCTCCGCGCGCGCCAACGCAGGCGACCCGCACCTGGTCGTCACCTTCTACGCCGACGGCGGCTGGGACACGACCCAGGTGCTCGACGTGCACGACCCCGCGGATACCACCGACGGGATCGACGTCGACGTGCCCGGCCAGCCAGTCTCGGCCATCGCCACCGCCGGGCCGCTCACCTTCATCTCGAACCCGCTCACGCGCCCGAACGTCGACCCGTTCTTCCTGCACTGGGCGAGCAAAACCGCGATCGTCAACGGCATCAACACGCGCTCGACCTCGCACGACCAGAGCCGCCAGCTCATGGCGACGGGGT
This sequence comes from Binatia bacterium, assembly GCA_035295465.1. Lineage (GTDB taxonomy): Bacteria > Desulfobacterota > Binatia > DP-6 > DP-6 > DATGIZ01. The sequence continues at coordinate 49,046 of DATGIZ010000011.1, forward strand.
ATCTCGACCCGACGCGCGCCGACTTCGCGGTGATGGCCGCTGCGGCCAACGGCCCGAGCCTCCCGCTTCCCCACATCCTCCTCTCCGGCCCGAGCTGGGGCGGGCCGTTCGCCGGGCTCTCGGGCCGGGTCGGGGGCCAGCTCACCGAGGCGCTCGCCTACGATCGGCTGAGCGACAGCGGCCCGCTCGGCGTCTCGGCGATCGGCGAGGCCTCGATCCAGCAGGCCCTCGTCCTCGAGCAGCAGGCCGATCCGGCGCTCAAGTCCGGCGCGATCGCCGGCAAGACCGCCGCGTTCTACGACGCGCAGTCGCGCGGCGACCAGCTCGCCCGGCTCGGCGGCGCGCTGCGGAACATCAACCAGGGGAACCCGACCCAGCTCGCCACCTCGATCGCCAACGCCTTTCGCCAGGGCCTCACCACCAGCGTCACGATCAACCAGGTGGGCGGGTTCGACACGCACACCGACAACACGCAGCAGGACGGTCCCTGGAACTCGCTCTTCGGGTTCCTCGACCCGTTCCTCACCCAGCTCCAGGCGGAGGCCGGCCTCGCGCACGCGAGCCTGCTCGACGAGACCACGGTGATCTACTTCTCGGAGTTCGCCCGCACCCCGCAGC
>DATGIZ010000012.1:0-77039 GCA_035295465.1 Binatia bacterium
GTGAGCAAGAAGCCGCTCCGGGCGAACGAATCGCTGCGCGTCCGCGTGGAGCACGATCTGGCCGCCATCCGAGCCACCCCCGCCCTGGTCCGTTCCTTCTTTCGTGCCCCGAGCGTAGCCTATACTACGGACTGATTAGTATGTAGACGGGGCCGCACTGCCAGCAGGCGCCGACGACCACGTCGCTCTGCACGGGGTACGTCATCTGGCAGGTGTCGTTCGAGGTCTTGAACTCACCCTTGCCGCCCACCGTGAACGTGTCGAACCGGATGCCGTCCATGCACGCGCTGGCCTCGGCGGGCTGGCCCGGACAGCTCGACGAGCTCGAGCCGCAGCTCTGGCCCGGGGCCGGATGCGACGGGGGGCAGGCGTAGCAATCGGGGCTCGTCGCCGAGACGATGACCGTCTCGCCGAGGCGGAAACCCTGCACTTCGCAGATCGTCCAGTTGCCGGCGCAACCCCCGACGCACGTCCCGCTGGAGCAATCGAACTCGACGAGGTCCGGGTTCTCGTCGGTCACCTGCCAGCTCAAGATCTGGTTCGGACCGAACAGCCCGAGCCGCTCGAACGTGATCGTGACGGCGCCGCTCGTGCACGGGGACGCGAGCAGTGCCAGTGCCCAGAGGATCGCCGGAGTCGTCACCCGCATCGGGCGGCCCTTAGCATGCCCGGGGCGCGCGGCGCGAGCGTCAGTCGTGCTCGGGCGGCGCCCCCGGCGGCGAGCCCGCCTGTTGCGGATTCGGATCGTTGGCGACGATCGGCATCACGAGGGTCTTGAGGAACGCCACGACCGCCGACTGGTCCGCCGCCGCCAGCCCCTCGAAGGCCTCTTCCACGGGCGCGGCCTCGCCGCCGTGAGCCACGATCGCCGCGTAGATCGTGTCGAGGTCGCCCCGATGGCCCCATGGGGCCGAGTTGCCGACGTCCCAGAGCTTCGCCGTGAGGAACTCGTCGCTCGCGACCGGCTGCATGCTATCGCTCGTCTGCAGCGGAGAGGCCGGCTCGTTGCAGTAGTGCGGCTTGCTCGCGTCGCAGATCACGTGGCGCTTCAAGTCCGTGTACGCCGCGACCATGTTGCCACGCAGGCCGCTCGTCTGCCGGAGGTCGAAGCAGTACGCCTGCGTGGTGTCGTTGAAGGTCGCGAACGGCCCGGTGGAGGGGTTCAGCGGATCGGGATCGCAGAAGACCGTGCTCTCGAGCGGCAGCGCCGGAACGTGGCACGAAGCGCAACCCACCTGCCCGAAGAGCCGCTGCCCCTGGAGCACCGCCCGCATGTTCCAGGCCGGCGGCGCCTGCACCGGCACCGGCAGCGCTTCCTGGAAGATGCTCACCGCGGTGATGTCGCCGACGAGCAGCTCGTCGACGACCCCGTCCGCGTCCGGGTCCGTCCCCTCCCCGTACCGCTCCACCGCCTGCATGCCGTGGTGCTGATTGAACGCATTGACGCTGAACTCGCGCACCGAGCGCATCATCCCCTTGCGCGAGAAGGGCTTGACGACGAGGTCGGGATCGACGCCGACGACGGCGGTCGTGTCGACCGAGCCGTCCGGGTGCGCGACCAGCGAGCCGAACGTCACGCCCTTTGCCGCCAGCGGCACGGTCACGTTCGTGCCCGACGCGCGGGCGCGCGCCAGCCCCTGCGCGCGCTCGCCCTGGAGCACCCGGGTCATCTCGCGCCCGAGCAGCTCGATCGCCCCGGAGCCGAACATCCCGAGCGTGTTGCGCTCGAGCCACGTCTGCGTGAAGTCGGGGTTGAGGATCGTGCCGCTCACGGGCGTCGCGTTCTGCGCGAGCACGAACACGTTGCCGACGAAGTCGCCCGCGCCGGCCGCCTGCGGCTGGTTGTGGCACCCGGCGCACGAGCTGGCGTCCGGCCCCGAAATGCGCGTGAAGCGCGGGCCGAACGCCGGGTCGGGCGTGCGCGGCTTGACGCCCCCGTTGGTGCCCGGTCGCCCCGCGCCGTCGCACACGTTGAAGTCGGTGACGAAGATGCGCTGGCCCGCGGCGACGACCTGCGGGAAGGGCATCCGCAGCACGTCCGCCTGGCTCAAGTGCACGCCGAGCGCCGGCGTATCGTTGATCCCGGACGGACACGTCCGGGATTCGATCGCGCCCGCCGACGTCGCGAGCCACAGGATGCAGAGGAGCGCCGTGCCGTGCTTCATGACGGGCCGCCGACGCAACCGCCATGCCATCGCCGGGCACGGCGGAGCGCGCCATCGTGCGCTCCTGCCGCGAGCGGCTTGCGGTGTCGTGCAGCGCTGCGGGGCGCGGCCCGTCCGAAGGGCCGGCTCCGCTCAGCGCCGCATCCTCGCCAGCTCTTCCCGGCAGGTGTCGCTCAGGTCTCGCTCGTGCAAGCGCAGGCAGCGGAGCAACCGCCCGCGGCCGGGCGACACGGTCGGGCACAGCCGCGCCATGTCCGCCCCGCAGCTCGAGCGGAAGCTCGGTCGCGGCGCCGCGCCGGCGCCGATGGTCCGGGCGCACTGCGGCGACAGGTCCGCGCGGTGCTCCCGCAGGCAGGCGAGCACGTGGCCGGGCCCGGGGGGCACGTGGGCGCAGAACCGGTCGGCGTCGTCGGCGCAGGGCCCACCGCGGAACCCACGGGCGGCGCCCGCCGCGGCGACCAAGGCGGCCAGGAGTGCCAGCGCCGCCGCCCGCCTCGACGTCACGCTCCGGCCCCTACGGGGGGTGCCGGGGGGCACGAGGTACGTGCCGCCCGCGCCAAACTGGCCGAGCGCCAAGCCCGAGGTCGCCCCGATGTGGTTCGGCAGGCTCACGGGAGGGCGAAGTCTCCCTCCGGCGGCTCGCGTCCGTCAAGGCGCGCTGCCTGGAACGCGCCCGGTCCCGCTGCTAGAAGCGGCGCCATGGACACGATCCGCATCCTTTCCCCCGTCGCGCTCGGCCCGGCCGAGACCAAGCCGCTGGCGCCCTCGCTGCCGACGCTGCGCGGCGCGGTCCTCGGCATCCGCGTCGATCGCGCCTGGCAGTCCTTCCAGCGCTTCGCCGACGAGGTCGCGGCGCGCGCGCGGGCGGACCTCGGCGTCGCCGACGTCGTCCTGTTCGACCCCGACGTCCGCATCGGGACGCCGCAAGCGGAGAGCGCCCGGGTGGCGGCCTTCGCCGCCGGCGTCGACGCGGCGGTCGTCGGGCTCGGCACGTGAGGGTCCTGCACGTCGTGGAGTGTCCACGACACGCTGGTCTGTGAGGCGGCGGGCGTCCCGGCCGTCGTGGTCGTGACCGAGGTCTTCCAGAATCTGGCGCGCGCGGCGGCCCGCGCCCACGGCTACGCCGCGCTGCGCATGCTCGTCCTGCCGCACCCGATGGAGGGCCGTCCGCAGGCCGAGGTCCGCGCCCTCGCGCGCGCGCGTCTGCCCGAGCTGGTCGGCCTGATCGCGGCGGCGTTCTGAGTCCATGCGGGGCACGCTCACCGCCGAGATCGTCTCGCTACCCGACGACCCGGAAGCCGTGCTCGCGCACGTCGAGGCGCAGGGCTGGGGCGACGGGCTCCCGGTGATCCCGCCGACCGAGGCGCGCGTGCAGGCGATGCTCGAGGCGACGCCGCTCGCGCCGTCGCACGTCGTGGCCGTGACCGAGCCGCGCCGCGGCGAGGCGACCGTCGAGAAGGTCGCGATCAACGCCGTGCTCGCCGGCTGCCGCCCGGCCTACTTTCCCGCGGTGCTCGCCGCGGTCGAGGCGGTCGCCGAGCCCGCCTTCAACCTCTACGCGCTCAACACCACGACCTGCTGCGCCACGCCGGCGCTGCTCGTGAGCGGCCCCGCCCGCGCGGCGCTCGGCATCGAGTGCGGCTACTCGTGCCTCGGGCACAACGGGCGCGCGAACGCCACCATCGGCCGGGCGCTGCGGCTGGTCATGCGCAACGTCGGCGGCGCGATTCCCGGCGCGGTCAGCAAGTCGACCTTCGGCCAGCCCGGCCGCGTCTCGCTCTGCTTCGGCGAGTGGGAGGAGCGAAGCCCCTGGCCGCCGTTCCACGTCCGCCGCGGGTTCCGGCCCGATGAGAGCGTGGTCACGGTCACCTGCGCGACCGGCACGCAGGACATCGCGGACATCTGGGCGGAGAGCGGCGAGGAGCTGGTGCTCCTGCTGGCGCGCTCGATCGACTGGATCGGCAACAACAAGGTGCTGGTGGGCCCGGAGAAGGGCGACATGCTGCTGCTGCTCTGCCCGGACTTCGCCCACAAGATCGCGCGCGACGGCATCACGGTGCCCGACCTGCAGCGCATGCTGCTCGAGGCGACACGCACGCCGATCGAGCGCTGGCCGCGCGGCTACTGGCCGAAGCTCGAGCAGCGCGGCTACGTGCGCGGCGGCATGGTGCCGCTGGCCGCCCGGCCCGAGCAGTTCCTGATCGCGGTCGCCGGCGGCGAGGGCGGCCACCACGCCCTCTATTTCTGCACCTTCGGCCTCACCTGGTCGGTGTCGAAAGCGTTTCGCCCGGGCGAGGAGTACACCGGCGGCGAGGCGTGCGAGCTGCCGTCGCGCTGACGGAGCGAGCTTGCAGATTCCGGGGCTCGCCCACTACCCTACGCCGCCATGAGCGAGGCGACGATCGATTCCGTCCTGCGTGAGGACCGCGTCTTCCCACCCCCGGCGGCGTTCAGCGCCGCGGCCCGGGTCCCGAGCCGCGCCGCCTACGACTTGCTCTACCGGCGCTCGGTCGAGGACCCCGAGGGGTTCTGGGCCGAGATGGCGCAGGAGCTCCGCTGGACGGCGCGCTGGGAGCGCGTGCTCGACTGGCAGCCGCCCTTCGCCAAGTGGTTCGCCGGCGGCCGGCTGAACGTCGCCGACAACTGCCTCGACCGTCACCTCGACGGGCCGCGCCGCAACAAGGCCGCGCTGGTCTGGGTGGGCGAGCCCGGCGACCGCCGCGTGCTCACCTATCACGAGCTGCACCGCGAGGTATGCCGGTTCGCCAACGTGCTGAAGGCCCTCGGCGTCCGTGCCGGCGACTGCGTCGGCATCTACCTCCCGATGATCCCCGAGGCCGCGGTGGCGATGCTCGCCTGCGCCCGCATCGGGGCGACCCACAGCGTGGTCTTCGGCGGGTTCTCCGCCGAGGCGCTGCGCGACCGCATGAACGACGCGCAGGCGAAGGTCGTCGTCACCGCCGACGGCGGCTGGCGCCGCGGCGCGATCGTGCCGCTCAAGGCCAACGTCGACGCCGCGCTCGCCGAGACGCCCGGCGTGCGCGACGTCGTGGTCGTGCGGCGCACCGCCGCGCCGGTGGCGATGCACCCGGGCCGCGACCACTGGTGGCATGAGCTGATGGACGGCGCCTCGGCCGCGTGCCCGGCCGAGCCGCTCGACAGCGAGCAACCGCTCTTCATTCTCTACACGAGCGGAACGACCGGGAAACCCAAGGGCGTCGTGCACACGACCGGGGGTTACCTGCTCCACGCAGCGCTCACCGCGCAGTGGGTCTTCGACCTGCGGGAGACGGACACGTTCTGGTGCACGGCCGACGTCGGCTGGGTGACCGGGCACAGCTACGTGGTCTACGGCATCCTCGCCAACGGCGCGACGTCGGTGATGTACGAGGGCGCGCCCAACCACCCGCAGCCCGACCGCTTCTGGCAGATCATCGACGATCTCGGCGTCACCGTCCTCTACACCGCGCCGACCGCGATCCGCGCGTTCATCAAATGGGGCGAGGAGTGGCCGCGCCGCCACGACCTCTCGTCGCTGCGGCTGCTCGGCACCGTGGGCGAGCCCATCAACCCCGAGGCGTGGATGTGGTACCACCGCGTGATCGGCAAGGAGCGCTGTCCGATCGTCGACACGTGGTGGCAGACGGAGACCGGCGGCATGATGCTGGCGCCGCTGCCCGGGGCCATCGCCACGAAGCCCGGCTCGGCGACGCTGCCGCTGCCGGGCGTCGTGCCCGAGATCCGTAGCAGGGACGGCGCGCCGCTCGGCGCCGGCCAGGGCGGCTACCTCGTCATCACGCGGCCCTGGCCGGGGATGCTGCGCACCATCCACGGCGATCCCGAGCGCTACCGCCAGCAGTACTGGAGCCAGATGCCGGGCGCCTACTTCACCGGCGACGGCGCCCGCCGCGACGCCGACGGCTACTACTGGGTGATGGGCCGCATCGACGACGTGGTGAACGTCGCCGGCCACCGCCTCGGCACCATGGAGGTCGAGAGCGCGCTGGTGAGCCACCCCGCGGTGGCCGAGGCGGCCGTCGTCGGCCGCCCCGACGACTTGAAGGGCCAGGCGATCGCCGCCTTCGTCACGCTCGAGGCCGGGCAGCACGCGTCCGAGGAGCTGCGCAAGGGGCTGCGCGAGCACGTCGCACGGGAGATCGGCGCCTTCGCCCGCCCCGACGACATCCGCTTCACCGACACGCTGCCGAAGACCCGCAGCGGCAAGATCATGCGCCGGCTGCTGCGCGACATCGCCGCCGGCAAGGAGACCGTGGGGGACACGACCACGCTCGAGGACTACTCGGTGCTCGCCCGGCTGCGCGAGGACGAGGAGTAGGACGGGTGGCGCTGGTCCTCACCAACACGCTCTCGGGGCGAAAGGAGGTGCTTTCGCCGCGCGAGCCGGGGCACGTGCGCCTCTACTGGTGCGGGGTCACGGTCTACGCCCGCTCGCACGTCGGGCATGCGCGCGCGCTCGTCACCGCCGACGTGCTCTGCCGCTATCTCCGCGCCCGCGGGCTGCGGGTCACGTTCGTGCGCAACTTCACCGACATCGACGACAAGATCATCCGGCGCGCGGCCGACGAGGGGCTCACGCCCGCGGCGCTCGCCGAGCGGGAGATCGCCGCGTTCGCCGGGGACGTCGCCTGGCTCGGCTGCCTCCCGCCCACGCACGAGCCGCGCGCCACCGCCCACGTCCCCGACATGCTTGCGCTCATCGCCCGGCTGGTGGCCAAGGGCTTCGCCTACCCCGTGGCGGGCGGGAGCGTCTACTTTCGGGTCCGCCGCTTCTCGGACTACGGCAAGCTCTCCCATCGGCGTCTCGAGGACATGGAGGCCGGCGAGGAGATCGACCCGGCGAAGGAGGATCCCCACGACTTCGCGCTCTGGAAGGGAGCCAAGCCCGGCGAGCCCGCGTGGGAGAGCCCGTGGGGGCCCGGCCGGCCCGGCTGGCACATCGAGTGCTCGGCCATGGCGGCGCGCTACCTCGGCCAGCCCTTCGACGTGCACGGCGGCGGGTCGGACCTCGTGTTCCCCCACCACGAGAACGAGATCGCGCAGTCCGAGGCGGACGCGGGCGCGCCGTTCGCCGACCTCTGGGTGCACAACGGCATGATCACGTCGGGGGCCGAGAAGATGTCGAAGTCGCTCGGCAACATCCTCGCGATCGCCGACGTCGCGCGGCGCGCGCCGGCCGAGGCGCTCCGCCTGCTCTTCCTCCAGACGCACTACCGGGCCCCGCTCGACTTCTCGTCGGCTCGCCTCGAGGAAGCCGATCGTGCCCTCGGGCGGCTGTACGAGTCGCTCGCCCGGGCCGATACCCTCCCTGGCGCCCCCGGGGAGAGCGCCGTCCCCGTCGACGGCGCCCTCGCCGGCGATCTCGACCCGGCGGAGGCCGCCTTCGTCGAGGCGATGGACGACGACCTCAACGCCGCGCGCGGCCTCGGGATCGTCTTCGACCGCGTGCGCGACTTGAACCGCCTGCTCGACGCCGGCGACGCGGCCAGAGGCCTCGCCCTGCGCCGGAGCCTCGCCCGCATCGGCGCCGCCCTCGGGCTGCTCGGGGCCCCTCCGGCGGCGATGCTGGAGGCGGCCCGCGCGCGTGGGCGCGAGCGCGCGGGCCTCACCACGGCCGAGATCGAGGCGGCGATCGCAGCGCGCGACCAGGCGAGGCGCCGCAAGGACTTCCGCGAGGCCGATGCGATCCGCGCCCGCCTCAGGGAGCAGGGCATCGTGCTTGAGGACACGCCTTCAGGTACACTGTGGAAGGCGGGCTGAGGCCGGCTCGCCGGGGAGGTGGATGATGCGGAGGACCGCGATGGTGACGGGGATGCTGGTGCTCGGGCTCGCCGCGGGGGCGGCGGCCGGCGACATCTACCGTTGGACCGACGGCAAGGGGCAGCTGCACTTCTCGAACGTGCCCGCGGGCACCGCGGAGCAGGGAGGGCTGGTCAGCGAGGAGCAGGCGCCGCCGGTCGACACGGCCTCGGCGACCCGGGATCCCGAAGGCGCCGCGGCCGAGGAGACGCCGCAGCAGGCCGACGCGTCCTCGCAGGCCTCGCTGCGCCGGCAGGAGATCGAGCGAGAGTTCCGCCAGACCAAGGCCGAGGTGCAGGAGATCGACCGGCAGCTCGCCGAGATGGCCCGGCTGCGCACCCGCTTCGCCAAGGGCACCGAGGCGACGGGCGGCCTCGGCACCCGGGCCGAGAACGTGCGCACGCCCGAGGAGGAGCAGCTCATCGCCAAGCGCGCGCAGCTCACCAAGCACGCGGACGAGCTGAAGGGGCAGTACGACGACCTGCACGCCGACGTGACGCGCACCTTCGGCAGCACGCCCGACTGGTGGGTCGACCTGCCCTAGCCGCCGCCGGAGCCGTCAGTCGCCGGTAGCCACGCCGAGCCGCTCGCAGAGCAGCGCGAGCCGGGGGCTGCTGCGCGTGGCGGCCGGCGCCCCCTTCCACCAGGCGAGTAGGCGCACCTGGGCCCGGGTGAGGTCGAGCCCCAAGCCCGCCGTCCCCGCGAGATCGAGGAGAAGGAGCGCGTCCTCCGCCCCCTCCGGCAGCGCGGCGAGCCGCTCCTCGAGCACCGGCGTCACCCGCTCCGCGAGCCAGCGCACCGGAAGCACCAGGCCACGCCGGCGTGCGGCCTCCGCCCGCGCCACCGACGCCGCCAGCCCCGGCGGCCGTGCCATCACGGCGGCGGCGATCGGCTCCGCCTCCTCCCAGCCGAGCAGCAGCGCCAGCTCCGGGGGAAGCGGCGTCTCGCCCGCGATCAGCGGGTCGAGCACCGCCCGCACCTCGGCCAGGGCCGCGCGCCGCCCAGCGCGTGCCGCCGCAGCCGCCGTGCGCCCCAAGTCGTCGAGTAGCCGCTCGCGCTGCACCTCGAAGAGGTCGGCAAGGGTGTAGGCCGCGTCGCCGGCGCGGCAGGTGGGCGGCCCGTCCGTGCCCGCGTCGACCGCGATCACCACGGCCGTGCTCGCACCCGTGGCCAGCTCGGTCACCCGCGCTTCCCGGCGCTGCCCGTCGGCCGCAAGGTCGTCGGGCAGCTCGAGCGCGTAGCCCGGCACCCGCGCGGAGCGGCCGAGGGCGGCGAGGATCGCTCCGCTCGCCGCCACGCGCGCGGGCATCGCGCGCCCGCGCGCGCGCCGGCGGTACACGTCCGCGCCGCTGCCCTGTCCCGGCAGGTTGCTGCGCGCCGGCTCGAGACGGCCGACGAAACCCTCCTCGAGACGGCGGCCGAGCGCCTGGGCGAGGTCGATGGCGCGGGCGGCGTGGCGGAGAACCAGCAGCGGCTCGAGCCCGGTGAGCTCGTCGAAGAACCAGCCGCAGCTCGTCTGCATCAGCAGCGCGTGGCGCGCGAGCTCGAGGGTCCGCCGGGCGTGCACGGTGGCCGCCGGCGAGAGCCGCGTCGTCGCCTCTGCCGCGAGGAAGCCCTCCAGCCGCCCGGGATCGAGCACACAGTCGACGTACCGGTCGCGCGCACCCCACGGATCCCGGAACACCTCGCCCGCGCGGGTCTCGTAAAGCACCGCGGCCTCGTCCCGCAGCCAGTCGATCGCCGCGCGCAGCGGCCCGCGCCACGCCTGGCTCGAGCCCGCCTGCGTGCCGACGCGACAGCCGCAGTCGGCGCGCCAGCGCTCGACGCCGTGCACGCAGCTCCACGACGTGCCCTCCACGATCTCGACCTCGTCCGCCGGCGGGGCGAGCGCCCGGTACGCGGCCGGCCCCACGAGGGTCACGTCGCCGCGCGCCGCGAGCGTCTCGAGGGCGAAGGCGAGCGCCATCTCGCCGAAGGGGTGATGGTGGCCGTAGGTCTCACCATCGACCGCCACGCCGACGACCGCCGGCCCTCCGCCCTCGGCCACCGCCGCGTGCAGGCGCGCGGCGAGGTCGGCGCCGTCGCGCAGCAGGCCGCCGAAGGCGAGCTCCTGGGAGAGGGCGGCGTCGCGGAAGAGCACGTCCACCGCCCGCCCGCCCGGCAGCACGCAGCGGTAGAGCCGGCGGGTGTCGAGCGTCGCCGGGGTGACCGCGTGCCACGCGCCGTCGTCCGCTCCGAGGGGGCGCACCCGCTGCGCCTGATGCGGGGCGAGCAGCGTGATCACGACGCCCGCGTCCGCGAGCGCACACAGGCTCGTGCGGTCGACCGCCATCTCCGGCAGCCACATGCCCTCGGGCGGACGCCCGAAGCGGTGCTCGAAGTCGCGCCGGCCCCAGAGAACCTGCGTGCGCACGTCCGCGGCCGAGCAGAGGGGCAGAATCGGGTGCGCGTAGGGCTGTGCCCACGCATTGCCGTGACCGGTGCGCGCCCGGGCCGCCGCATCGGCGCGCCGGAGCGCCGCCATTACGCCAGGCGCGTGCGGCGCGAGCCAGGCGAGCAGCGTCGGACCGAAGTCGAAGCTCGTCCACTCGTAGATGTCGAGCAGCTCGCGCAGCCGTCCGCGCGCGTCGAGGATGCGCGCCTCCGCGCACGGCGCGTAGCACTCCCGCGTAATGCGGGTATTCCAGTCGCGGTCGGGGGCGGCCGACGGCTCCGGCTCGACGACCCCCAGCCACGGATGCTCGCGCGGCGGCTGGTAGTAGTGCCCGTGCAGGCAGACGGCGCGCAGCGGTCTCAAGGCGCTGGTCACGACGGCGCGGTCACCATGCCGAGTTGAACCCCGACGGGCAAGCCGCTAAGTACGCCACGCATGCGAGCACTCGCGCTGCGCGCCGCCCGCTGGGCGGGCTTCGGCCTCCTCGCCTTCGGGCTCCTCGGTATGGGCTCCTTCGGCGGAGGCGATCGCGGGGTCTTGCCACCGGCCGACTTCCACGCCACGCTCACCGACGCCGACGGCGTGCACATCGACGTGAGCCACCTCACGATGGGCGGCGATGCGACCCTCGAGGGCGACCTCGGGCGGGGCAAGATGCGCGTGCCGTTCGACACGATCACGCAGATCAGGCTCGAGCCGATCGGCCAGGAGCGGGACCGCGTCCGGGCCGAGGTCAACCTGCGCAGCGAGCAGCCGGTGGTGCTCACGCTACGCGGCTCAGCGACCTTCTACGGCCAGACGCCGAGCGGGGCCTACCAGATCCGGGCACGGGACCTGCGGGCGGTTGACTTCGCGAAGAAGTAGGCCGGCGGCGCTGGGGCTGATCGCACTGGCGCTCTCGCTGCCGACGGCGGCGCATGGCCTCGACCTCAAGATCTGGCCGCTCTTCCGCTACTCGACGGGCGAAGGCGAGAACCTTCGCTGGACGGCCTTCGGCCCGCTCGTCGAGTTCGTGCGCACCGCCGAGACCCGCGACCTCTACATCCGTCCGCTCCTCTGGCTCCACCAGCGGCGCGGCGCGGTGCGCGACGACCGCGCGGACATCCTCTTCCCCCTCGCGGCGAGCCGCTGGGAGGATCGCTACCAGACGTTCCGACTGCTGCTGTTCGCGTATCGCACCAGCGCCCCGGCCGCCGGTCCACTGCCGCCTCCCGACGCGTGGACGAGCCGCTACACCCTCTTCCCGCTCGTCTTCTATCGCTACGATCCCGGGGCCGGCACGCACCTGGGCGTGCTCCCATTCTACCTCGACATGCCGAACTTTCTCGGCTACCGGCGGGTGCAAGCGGTCATGTTCCCGGCCTACCTCCGGCTGACCGAGCCGCGCGTCGACACGCGCTTCTACGGCTTCCCCTTCGTCTCGACGGTGGGTGGCGCCGACGGCCGGGGCGTGCGCGTGTGGCCGTTCTGGGGCCGCAAGGAGATCGCCCGCCGCGAGCGCACGCGCTACGTCCTCTGGCCCTTCTACCTGCGCAGCGAGCGCCTCGTGCCGGGCTACGGGTGGGACGACATCCGCGTGGACTTCCCCTTCTTCGCCGCCCGCGACGGCCGCGGGCTTCACACGCGCGCCTACGGCGTGCTCGCGCGCACGCACACGGTGAACGAGCGCGCGGGCTACGAGGCCGTCGGCTCGCCATGGCCGTTCGTCTTCAAGGAGCGCCCGCTCGGCGACCCGGGCTGGCCGACGTGGCGGTTCGCCCCGTTCTACGGCCGCATCGACCACGACGGCTTCTCCTCGCGCTTCTACGCTTGGCCCGGCTACCGCTGGCGCGCCTTCGACCGCGACGCCTACCATTTCGAGCGGCGTGACGCGTTCCTCATCCTGTGGCGGCGCGAGGAGGAGCGCAACGACGCGAGCGGCCGGCACGCGCGCCTGTTCACGCTCTTCCCCGCGGTGCGCAGCCGCGAGGTCGACGGCCGCCGCTTCGGCCAGGCGCCCGCGTTCGTCGACAGCTTGACCCCGATGAATCGCGGCGTGCTCGCGCTCTGGGCGCCGCTCTGGGGCGTGCTGCGCTGGGACACCGCCCCCGACGGCAGCCGCGACTGGAACCTGCTGTGGGGGCTCCTCGCCCGCGAGCGGGGCCGCCTTGTCGGCCCGTGGCACGCCGCCCGCGGCCCGGCCTGGGGAGCGACCGCTGGCCACTGAGGCCATCCGCGGCGCGGGGCGGCCACGGCCCTTCGCCCGCCTCGGCGGCGGCGTGCTCGCCGTGCTCCAGGTGCTCGGCGAGGCCACCCTCCTCTTCGGCGCCACCTTGCGCACGCTGGCGCACGTGCCGCGCGACCGCCGGCGCATCGTGGTGCAGCTCGTGCGCATCGGCACCGAGACCCTGCCGATCGGCGCCCTGCTCTCGCTGTTCGTCGGCATGACGCTGGTCGTGCAGACCGCCGAGCAGACCCGCGACGTGACCCAGGGGATCCTCGGCCCGATCGTCGGGCTCGCCATGACGAAGGAGCTCGGCCCCGTCCTCATGGCGTTTCTCCTCGCCGGGCGCGCCGGATCGGCGATGGCCGCCGAGCTCGGCGCCATGACCGTCTACGACGAGGTCAACGCGCTGCGCACGATGGACATCGATCCCGTGCGCTTTCTCGCGATGCCCCGGTTCGTCGCGGCGACGCTGGCGCTGCCGCTGCTCGTCCTCTACGCGGACTTCATCGGGGTCGCCGGCGGGGCGTTGGTGGTCGTCTTCGACCCGGTGATCAAGGTCTCGGTCAACGAGTACCTGGCGCGCATGCTGGAATGGGTGCACCTCACGGACCTGCTGGTCGGCTTCGCCAAGGCGCTGGTCTTCGGCATGGTGGCCTCGATCGTCCCCTGCACCTTCGGCTTCCGCACCGCGGGCGGCGCCGAGGGTATCGCCGTCTCGACCACGGCGGCCGTCGTGTGGAGCTTCATCCTGATCCTGCTCTTCGACTTCCTGATCGTGCGCCTCACCTTCGGGCTCACCTGATGGCGGAGGCGACGATGCGGGCGCGCGGGGGCGTCGCCGTCGAGCTCCGCGGCGTGTGCAAGAGCTACGCGGGAGTCCCGGTGCTCCGCGGCATCGACCTCGAAGTCGAGGCGGGGGAGCTGCTGGCGATCCTCGGGCAGAGCGGCCAGGGGAAGTCGGTGCTCCTGCGCCAGATCGTCGGGCTCGAGCAGCCCGACGCCGGCCGGATCACCATCGGCGGGGTCCCGCTCCCGCGCTACCTCGCGCTCGAGCCGGACGACAAGCCCTTCCGTATCGCGATGGTCTTCCAGGGCGCCGCCCTGCTCGCCTCGCTGACGGTCGCCGAGAACGTCGCCCTGCGCCTGCAGGAGCGCGGCCGGCACACGCCCGCCGAGATCGTGGCGATCGTCCGCCGGGCGCTCGAGCAGGTGGATCTCGGGGACGCCGCGGCCAAGTACCCGAGCGAGCTGTCCGGGGGCATGCGCAAGCGGGCGGCGATCGCGCGGGCCCTGGCGATCGACCCCGAGCTGATCCTCTACGACGAGCCCACCGCCGACCTCGACCCGATCCTCACCGAGCAGATCGGGGCGCTGATCCGGCGGATTCGCACCACGCGGGGCAGCACGCAGATCTTCGTCACCCACAACCTGCCGCTCGCGCGGGCGGTCGCCGACCGCATCGCCGTGCTCGATGCGGGGCGCATCGTCGAGTGCAGCACCCCCGCCGAGCTGGTCGCGAGCCATATCCCGATCACCCGGGAGTTCCTGCGCGCCGCCGGATTCGACGCCGCCGGCGCCCACCCCGGCGCATGAGGAGACCAGGTCCATGTTGAGCAGGGAGCAGCGTATCGGGTTGTTCTTCGTGGTGGCCGTCGTGCTTTTCTTCGTCGCGGTCGAGCTGACGCTCGGCCTGCGCCTGCTGGGCAAGCGCTACACGCTCTACGCGGTCTTCCACGACGTGCAGGGTCTCGACGTCGGCGCCGACGTCCGCCTCGCGGGGCTCCGGGCCGGGCGGGTGAGCGGGATGCAGATCGAGGGCGACCACGTGCGCGTCTCGCTCTCGATCGACCGCGACCTCGCGGTCAAGCGCGACGCCGTCGCGCGCCTCGACTTTCGCGCGCTCAGCGGGGAGCGGTTCGTGGCGCTCACCCTCGGCTCGCCGGGAGCGCCGGCGGCCGCCCCCGGGGACACGATCGAGGGGGAGACCCCCTCGAGCTTCGCCGACGCGATGGACCAGCTCACGACCGTGGGGCAGGCGATCAGCGACCTCGCCGAGAACCTCGACCGCAACAGCGGCCGGCTGCTCAACACCCTGGCGGACGTGGTCGAGGAGAACCGCACGGCCCTCGCCGACATCACCCAGCGGGTGGCGTCGATCACGGACAAGCTCGACCATGGCACGGGCACGCTCGGCCTGCTGCTGAACGACCCGACGCTCTACGACCGCGTCACCGCCACGATGGGCGACGTCCGCCAGTCGGTGCAGGACCTGGGCAAGGTCACCGCGGATTTGAGCCAGGGCCGGAGCACGCTCGGCAAGCTGCTCACCGACGATCAGGGGCTCTACGGCCAGGTGCGGGACACCGTCGACCAGCTCAACGCCGCCGCGCACAGCGCCGCGGAGATCACCCAGGCGCTCCAGGACGGCCAGGGCACCGTCGGCAAGGCGCTCACCGACGACGCGCTCTACGACCAGTCCCTCGACACGCTGCGCACGGCCGAGCGCGCCACGCAGTCGGTCGAGGACCAGGCGCCGCTGTCGATCCTGGGGACGATCGCGACGAGCCTCTTCTGATCCGCCTAGCCGACCATGGTCAGGCCGCCGGAGACGCTCAGCACCTGCCCGGTGACGTAGGCGGCTTCGTCCGAGGCGAAGTACGCGACCGCGCCCGCGACGTCCTCGGGCCGGCCCAGGCGCCGCAGCGGAATCGCGCGCTTCATCGCCTCGATCAACCGCGCACCGTGCTCGCCGCTCGCCACCTCGGCGAGGAGCGCCGTGTCGGTCGGCCCGGGGCAGACGACGTTCACCGTGACGCCGTGGCGCGCGACCTCGCGCGCGAGCGTCTTCGAGAAGCCGATCACCCCCGCCTTGCAGGCCGAGTACACGGCCTCGCCGCTCGACCCGACCCGGCCCGCGTCGGACGCGATGCTCACGATGCGCCCCCCGCCCCGGGCGATCATGCCGTCGAGCACCGCGCGCGTCGCGTGCAGCACGCCCTTCAGATTCACGGCGATCAGCCGATCCCACAGCGCCGGGTCGTTCTCGACGAACGGCTCCATCCGATCCCAGCCCGCGTTGTTGACCAGCACCGTGATCGTGCCGAGCGCCCCCTCGAGCCGCGCGACCGCGCCGCGCACCGCCTCGAGCCGGGTGACGTCGCCCGCCGCCCCGGCCGCGCGGCCGCCGGCCGCCACGACCTCCCGCGCGACCGCCTCCGCGGCGGCGCCGTCGAGGTCGATCACGCCGACCGCGAGCCCCGCCCGGGCGAGCCGCAGCGCGATCCCGCGTCCGATGCCGCGCCCGCCGCCGGTGACGATCGCGGTCCCGTCCAGGGCTAGCCTCGCCGGGGCAGGCGCGCCGTGAACGTGCCGGTCACGGCGACCTCGCCGCGCTGCGTGCGGGCGACGACTTCGCCGTCGATGCGCGGCTCGCCCGCCTCGTCGTACTTCCGCGTGACGCGCCCGGCGCACGTGATCGTGTCACCGGGCCAGACACGGGTCGCGAAGCGCACCTTGTACCGGCGGAGGCTCTCGACGCCGACGAAGTCGGTGATGCAGCGCGCGACGAAGCCCGCCGTCAGCATGCCGTGGCCGAAGACCGTGGGGTTGCCGGCCGCCCGCGCGAACTCCTCGTCGTGGTGGATCGGGTTGAAATCGCCCGACGCGCCGGCATAGCGCACCAGGTCGGTGCGCGTGAGGCGCTCGACGACGACCGGGGGCAGCTCCTGCCCCTCGCGCACGTCCTCGAAGGTCACCGCCACCACCGCCGCCTCACCCGCCCACCGGCCCTTCGGTCTCGATCGCCGTGTTGCGCATGTATGCGACCACCTCGCCCCGCTGGTTGCGGAACTCCGTCTCCCCGATCACGAAGAGCATCTTGCCGCCGCGCTTCCCGGCCTTCTCGAAGACGTCCTTCGTCCGCGACCGGAACGTGAGCACGTCGCCCGGGCGGATGGGCGCCAGGTACTCGAACTCCTGCTCGCCGTGCAGCAGGCGGCGATAGTCGAGCTTCACGGCCGAGCGCGTCTGGCCGAGGTCGCCGATCCAGTGGGCGATGGTCATGAGGAACGTCGGCGGCGCCACGCAGCGCGCCTCGTCGGCGTAGAGGGGGCTCGGGTCCTTCACCGCGCGGGCGAACTCGCGGATCTTGCCGAATTCGACCCGCATCGTCGCGGGCGGCCCCCACTGCCCGACCAGCGAGCGGTCGATCTCCGCCATGCCTACAGCTCGATCAGCTGGGCCACCAGCTCGCGGTTCCAGGTCGCGTCGCCGAAGGTCACCTCGGAGCTCTTGGCACGCTTGAAGTAGAGGTGCATGTCGTGCTCCCAGGTGAATCCGATGCCGCCGTGGATCTGGATGCCCTCGCCCGCGGTGTGCCGGTAGGCGTCGGAGCAGTAGGCCTTGGCCATCGCCGCGGCCAGCGGCGCCTCGGGCACGTCGTTGGCCACCGCCCAGGCCGCGTAGTAGGTGATCGACTTCGAGCTCTCCACCTCGACCAGCATGTTCGCGCACTTGTGCTGGATCGCCTGGAAGCTGCCGATCGGCCGCCCGAACTGCTCGCGCACCTTCGCGTACTCGACGCTCATGTCGAGCACCTTCTGCGCCCCGCCGCACATCTCGGCGCAGAGCGCCACCTTGCCCCGGTCGATCACGCGCTGGAGCAGCTTCCAGCCGCCGTCGGGCGATCCGATCGCCTGGCCCATCGCCCCCTCCAGCCCGACCTCGCACAGCTTGCGCGTCTGATCCATGGTCTTGAGCAGCGTGGTGGTGACGCCCTTGCCGCGCGCGTCGACGAGGAAGAGGCCGATCCCGTCGGCGCCGCGCGAGCCCGGTGCGCGCGCGGCCACGATCAGCACGTCGGCCGTGTGCGCGTCGGGCACGAACAGCTTCGTGCCGCTGAGGCGATGCACGGTGCCCTCCGGGCGGGCCTCGGCGGCAATGCCCTCCGCATCCCAGCGCCCGGACGGCTCGAGATCGGCGAGCGCGAGACGCAGCTCCCCCGCGGCCACCCGCGGGAGATATTCCTGCTTCTGCGCCTCGCTGCCGCCCTCGCGCAGCGCCACCGCGCCGACCATGGTCGAGAAGAAGGGGCCGGGCATCACGACCCGCCCCATCTCCTCGAGCACGACCACGAGGTCGACGAAGGTGAGCCCCGCGCCCCCGTATTCCTCGGGGAGCACCAGCCCCGCCCAGCCGAGCCCGGTGAGCTTCGCCCAGTACGCATCGGTGAACCCGCGCTCGTCCTCCATCATCCGGCGGACGTAGGTCATCGGGCACTCCTTCGCGAGGAAGTCGCGCGCCGAGCTGCGCAGAAGGTCCTGCTCTTCGCTGAAGCCGAAATCCATGTCCGTTCCTAGCCGTTGCCGAGGACCGTGACGCAGCCGACCGCGCCCGGGCCGCCCAGGTTGTGCGCCAGGCCGAGCTGCGCGTCCTTCACCTGGCGCCGGCCCGCCTTGTGCCAGAGCTGCTGGCAGACCTCGTAGATCATGCGCACGCCGGTCGCCCCGATCGGATGGCCGAACGACTTGAGGCCGCCGCTCGGGTTGACGGCGACCGCCCCGCCGTCGATATCCGCGCGCCCCTCGGCGACGTAGCGCGCGCCCTCGCCCGGCCCGCACAGCCCGAGGTCCTCGTAGTTGAGGATCTCCGTGATCGTGAAGCAGTCGTGGACCTCGCACAGGTCGAGGTCCCGCGCCTCGATGCCGGCCTGCGCGTAGGCCGAGCGCGCCGCCGCCCGCGTCGCCGGGAATCCCGTGTAGGCGAAGCCCGGCTTGAGATACGGCTCGCCCGACGTCACGGCGAGCCCGATGCCCTTCACCCAGATCGGATCGGGACGCATCGTCCGCGCCACGTCCGGGCTGCACACGATCGCCGCCGCGGCGCCGTCGGTCGTCGGACAGCAGTCGAAGAGGCCGAGCGGGCTGCAGATGAGCGGCGCCGCCAGCACCTGCGCCTCAGTCACCTCCATCTGGAAGTGCGCCTTGGGAGACATCGTGCCGTTGTGGTGGTTCTTCACCGCCACCTTCGCCAGCGCCTCCTTGCCGATGCCGTAGGTCTTGAAGTAGCGGTTGGCCGCCATCGCGAAGAGGCTCGGCGCCGTCGTCCCGTGGCCGACGACGGGATGCGTCTCGAAGGTCCCGAGCCCGCGCTGGCCAGAGTCGCGCAGCTTCTCGAAGCCGAGCGCGAGCACGCAGTCGTACATGCCCGCGGCCACCGCGAGGCAGGCGTTGCGGAATGCGTCCATGCCGGACGCGCAGTAGTTCTCCACGCGCGTCACCGGGATGTCGTAGAGCTTGAGGAAGTCGGCGAGCGTCGTGCCCGAGAAGCCGCTGCTCAGCGTGCCGACCCAGGCCGCCTGGATGCGCCGGGGCTCGATGCGCGCGTCCGCGTAGGCCTCGAAGGCCGCCTCGCAGACGAGGTCCTCGGCCGAGCGATCGTAGTGCTCGCCGAACTTGCTGCAGCCGACGCCGACCACGGCCGCCCGGTCCTTGATGCCGCTCATACCGGCCTCGCCTTCCAGAAATAGTTGTGAAACCCGCCGCCCTCGTGGATCTTGCGGAACGTGAGCTCGAGCGGCATGTCGATCTGCACCCGCTCGGGCTCGCAGTCGGTGAGCTGCACGTAGAGGCGGCCGCCGCCGTCGAGATCCACGACCGCGTGACACACGGGCGGGTCGGGGCTCTCGAAGAGATAGTCGTTGGTGAACGTGAACAGCGTCCCGCGGCGCGCGAGCTTCGCGTCCTCGAGCCCGCCGGTCTGGCCGCACTCGATGCACACCCGATGCTTGGGGAACTGCACCGTGCCGCACCGCGGGCAACGCCCGCCGTAGAGCGGCAGCAGCTCCTTGCGATCCCGCCAGAGCGTCACCGGCGTCGACAGGTCCTGCGCCTCGGCCTCCTTGCGGACGAGCCGTCGGAAGCGGGCGTAGCGCCCGTAGGACGCGAGCGTCCGCTTGACCTCGATCTGGCGGTGCACGCTCACGGCCGCGGCGGCGGCCTGTCCGGTCGCGCGCAGGAGGATCGCATCGGCGCCGTCGCCGTAGCCCGCGACCAGCACGAGGTCCCCCGCGCGGGCGCGCTCGAGCGCCGCGGCCAGCATGAGCAGCGGCTGCGCCGCCCCGGTGTCGCCGACGGTCGTCCAGAAGCCGTCCTGGAGCTGCGTCTTGGGGTCGACGCCCAGCGCCTTCGCCACCGCCTGCGGCGCCCGCGGGTTCGGCGTCGGCAGGGCCACCGTCGCGAGCTGCGACGGCGTCACCCCGGCCCGGGCGAGCACGCCCTTGACGGCCTCGGCGAGCACCCGCGCGTAGCCGAACCGGCTCTCGAAGGCCCCCGGGAAGGCGCGCGGGAACTCCTGTGCGTGCGTGCGCCAGGTGCCGAGGAACTCGTCGGCGAGCGTGTACGTGGCGACGACCTCGGCGGCGCCCGCCTCGGGGCCGAGCAGCGCCGCCGCACCCGCGTCGCCGTAGCTCTGCTCCGCCGCCGACTCGGGCTCGCCGAGCCGGCAATCGGCCGTCGCCACGACAACGCGGCGCGCGCCCCCCGCGATCGCGTCGAGCGCCGCCAGCAGCGCCGACGTCCCGGCGCGCAGCGTGTCGCCGAAGTCGAGCGTGCGCACCGCCGCCGGGAGGTCGAGCACGGCGGCGATCGTGGCCGCGCCCTGCTTCTCCGCCCAGGGCGATGTCGTGCTGGCGAAGAACACCGCGTCGGCGCGCGCGGCCTCCGGGCCCAACGCCACCGCCGCGTTCACCGCCAGCGTCAGGCTGTCCTCGTCGTGGTTGGCCACGGCCTTCTCGCCCCCGGCCGCCTGGCCGCCCCACTCCCGCGCGATCACCTCGCGCGGCAGGCGGTAGCGGGGGATGCAGGCCGCGGTCGAGAGGATCCCGGCCATGATCGTCAGACGACCCCCTGCGCGCGCAGGCCGGCGATCTCCGCCGCGGAGTATCCGAGGCCGCGCAGCACTTCGTCCGTGTGCTGGCCCGATTCGGGGGTCGGCGTCCGCAGCGTCGGCGGGGTGTCGCGCAGCTTGAGCGGGTTGCCCAGGGTCTGACGGCGCTGGCCGCGACCGTCGTCGTACTCGAGCACCATCTCGCGGTGGCGCACCTGCGGGTCGGCGAGCGCCTCCGGGAGCGTCGCCACCGGCCCGAAGCAGACGTCGAGGTCGGCCAGCCGCGCGACCCACTCCGCCATCGTGCGCTCGCGGAACTTGGCGCGCACCTTGCGGAACGCGTCCTCGCGCTGCCGCCCCTCGGCGAACTGGAGCTCGACCAACTCGGGGAACCCGAGCTCCTCGCAGAGCCGCCGCCAGAAGTGGGGCTCGAGCGCGCCGACCGTCACGTGACGCCGGTCTCGGGTCTCGTAGACGGCGTAGCAGGGATAGCGCCCGGTGAGCAGCGTGTCCCCGCGCGCCGGAGCGAGCCCCTCGGCGAAGTAGCGCATCGCGTTCACCACCTGCCAGGCGAACGCGCCGTCCATCATCGCGATGTCGACCATCTGGCCACGGCCGGTGTGCTCGCGCGCCAGCAGCGCCGCGAGGATGCCCGCCGCCGCCATGAGCGCTCCTCCCCCGATGTCGGCGATCTGCACGCCGGGGATCGCCGGCGGGCCGCCCGCCGTGCCGACCGCGTCGAGCACGCCGGCGAAGCCGAGGTAGTTGACGTCGTGCCCCACGCGGTCGCGGTAGGGCCCGTCCTGGCCGTAGCCGGAGATCGAGCAGTAGACCAGCCGCGGGTTGATGGCGCGCAGCGTGTCGTAGTCGACGCCGAGCCGTGCTGCGACACCCGGCCGCGCCCCCTCGAGGACCACGTCGGCCTCGCGCGCGAGCCGCTGGAAGATGGTGCGCCCCTCGGGCGCCTTCAGGTTGAGCGTGAGGCTTCGCTTGTTGCGCCCGAGCAGCGGGATGCCCATGCCCATCGGGTCGGTCGGCGCCTGGATCGCGAGCACGTCCATCCCGAGATCGGCGAGCAGCATCGAGCAGTACGGTCCGGGGAGCTGACGGGAGAGGTCGAGCAGGCGATAGCGGCCGAGGGCGGCGGGCATGGCGACTGACGTCGGTTACTAGAATCCACCGCCCGAGACAACCGCCGCGGCCCACCGGGGCGCCCGCCGGCGCCCCGGTGCCGCGGCCGCGCGCGTCAGTGCCCGGCCGCCACGAGCGCAGCGACCGTGAACCAGTCGTCGGTGACCCCGGCCTTCTCGCCCTGGTTGAAGTACCAGCCCTGCTCCCCGGGGAAGCGGTGGCTCGGCAGCGCCGCTTTGGTCGCGTGCTCGAGCTGCATGTCGACCATCACGATCGACGGCAGGAACGCCATCTCGTCGGGGTACTCGATGGCTCCGCCGCCCGGGAAGGCGCTCTTGCGCCAACTGAACTCGTTGATCCAGACCTTCCACAGCTCGCCCGAGCGGTCGTAGATGTCCGTGAAGGGGATCGCGTAGGCTTCCTTGTCGATGAAGATGACGCGCTTCGAGTAGGCGTACTGCGGCAGCTTCGAGACGCCCTCGATCGCGTAGACGTGGCGCTTCTCCCACTTGTCGTTGAACGCCCAGTCGACCTTCGGATCCCACTCGACCGGGAAGTGCTCCGCGTGCATCACGCCGATCACGTCGCGCTCGCCGAGGTATTTCCAGTCCATCCACGCGATCTGCCCGGCGTATCCGTCGTAGCTGTCGACGTCGGTGTCCTGCCCGAAGAGCGCGTCCGAGCGCTGCGCGGTCGAGAGCCGCCGCACCCGCCGCAGCGACGGCAGGTAGAGCCACGAGTCGTCCTGCTTCGCCGGATCGAGGTAGCGGTTGCCGAGCGCGCCCACGCCTTTGAGGTCGAACGGCTCGAGGATGGGATAGAGACCCTGCTGCGCGCGATAGCCGTTGGGATTCGGCTTCTCCGGCTTCGGGTCGACGTAGAGGCGCGCGTTCCAGTAGAGGCGCCGCAAGTGATCGAGCAGGAAGTGGCGCTCGACGGTCATCGGGCCGTGGTCGGCGATGCTGCCCGTGTCGGCGTCGAAGTTGCGCAGGTCGAGGTCGTCGCCCGTCTCCGGCCGGTAGTCGAAGTTCTGCATGATCTTGATCGCGATCTGCGGATCCTTCGGATCGACGTTCGGGAACGGCATGCCGGCGACGTAGTTCTCCAGACGGAGCCCGTCGGCCGCGAGCTTCACCTGTCCGGAGTACTTCTCGGTCGCCTCGCGGTAGACCTTCGGCCACTCGATGCGTTTGGTCTCGCCGATGGTGATCGGCCAGCCGTGCCTGATGCACCACTCGAGCCCCGGCGAGATGAGATCCTTCACCTTGTCGACGTTCTGCTCGGTGATCTTGTCACCGGGTGCCACGTCCGCGCGCGCGGCCGTCCCGACGAGCACGCACGCCGCGAGGGCACACGCGATCACGCTGCCGTTCCCACGTTGCATTCGCATCGTCACCTCGGGTCGTGGCGTTGGATTGCGCGACGGCGTGCCACGGCTGCCCGGTCCCTACACCGCTGCGCCGCCGGCCGTCAACGGGGGCGCGGTCACCAAGTCGGCTGCCTGGGGCGCTTCAGCCCCCCACCGGCAGCTCGCCGGCGCCGGCGGGCACCCGTCCCCCGGGCAGGGCCTGGAAAAGGAGATCCTCGTAGTAGCGCGCGTTGCGCCCGATCAAGACCACGTCGGACCCCGGGTCCCGGCGCGCGTAGACCGCGGTGCCGTTCGCGTTCGTCTCTCCGATGGCGAGCCCGAGCGTCTTGCCGTCCGCGAGCTCGATCTCCACGTGCGCCGCCGCCTCGCCGAGCCCGAAGGCCTCGGGGTCCGCCCCCGCGCCGGCCACCCGCTGGATCTCCTCCGCGTCGGCGAGCGCGCCCGCGAAGGCCGCGACGAGATCCGAGGGGATGGCGGCGTCCGCGGGCTCGGTCACCTCCCAGCGGTCCTCCGCCACCCGCCGGGCGCGGATGGTCCGGCCGCCACGCACGACGCGGATCGCCGCGAAGCCGCCCGCATCGACGGGCAGGAAGCGCGCCCGCGCCGGTGGGCCCTCGTCGCCCGCCCGCCGCGACCGCGGGGCGAGCGACCAGTAGGCGGCGCCGAGCGCCGCCAGCACCGCGTAGAGGACGATCACCTGCCGCCAGCGCATCGCGGCGCTACCCCCAGCGCCGCCGCGCCACGAGCGCGATGCCGACGAGCGCGAAGAGCCCCGGCTCGACCACCGCCGTCCCCCAGAACGCCGCCGTGGTGTCCTCCGCCGACACGAAGAGCTGCTGGCGGCCCGGCTCGAGCGCGAACGGCCGGTGCGAGATGGCCTGAGGCTCGCGCGCGAGCCAGTCGACCGAGTTCACGAACAGATCCTTGTTGCCGAGCAGCTCGATGAAGAAGTTGTCGGCGAACTCCGCGTTGCCGTAGACGACCATGCGGCCCTGCGCCGGCGGCGCCCCCGGCGGCGTCACCACGCGGAAGGCGACCTCCACGCCGACCGAAATCGGGCCGCGGCGATCGCGGCCGGGCACGAAGCGCGCCATCCCGGTGCGCATCGCCTCGGGGTCGCGCGTCGCCCAGCTCTCGGCGCTGCTGCGCAGGAAGGCGAGCCCCATCATGGCGCCCGGCTCCCCGGGAAGCACGGCGACCGAGCGCGTGAGCGAGAACAGCGGCGGGGCCGCGAGCGGCTCGAGGATCGGGTGATCGCCGCGCTCGATCGGGATCTGGATCGTCAGGTACTCCCCGCCGTAGAGCCGCTGCGCCGGATCCACCACGACGTCGTCGCCCGGGTCGACCCAGTAGCGCCGCAGGAAGCGCGCCAGCTCGGGCGTCCGTGCGGCGTCGAGCAGGACGAGCGCCTGCCCGGGACGCTGCAGGTAGCGGTCGAGCGCGGCCAGCTCCTCGGGAAGCGGGTCCCGCTTCGGCCCGGCGATCACCAGCACCGCGGTCTCGGGGGGGACCTCGTCGCCGATGAGCGAGACGGGCCGCACGTCGTAGTACTCCTGCTCGAGGAGGCGGCGCGCCGTCGAGTAGCCGTGGTGCCGGTCGGTGCCGGCGGGGTCCCCTTCGCCGTGCCCGACGAGCCACCCGATCGTCTTGCGCTGCTGCCGCGTCACCTGGAGGAGCGCGGCGAGGAACACCTCCTCGCTCGGGCTCGAGAACACGCGCCGCCGGCCGTCGCTCTCGACCACCAGCGCGCCGTAGGAGTCGACGCCGTACTGGCGTGCGAGCGCCGGGCTGCGGTTCACGTCGACGACCTCGACGTGCACCCGCGGCGTGCGCGCCGTCACCTGCCGCAGGAGGTCCTCGATGCGCAGGTTGCGCGGATCCTCGGTGCGCAGAAAGGCGATCACACGCACGTCGGCCGGCAGCGCGTCGAGCACGCGCCGCGCCTGGTCGGAAAGCGTGTGGCGCGCGTCCGGCGTCAAGTCGAGCCGCACCGGACGGCGATCGAGCAACAGCTCGCCCAGCACGAAGATGCCGAGGAGCGCCGGCACCGCGAGCGCGATCCGCAAGCGCTGCGAGGCCGCGGTCATCGGCCCGCCCTCCACTGCCGCGCCTCGAGCACGCGCAGCGTCGCCCACACGAAGACCCCCACCGCCCAGGCGAAGTAGAAGACGTCGCGCAGGTCGATGACCCCCACGGCGAAGGGCTGGAAGTGGTTGAACAGCGAGACGGCGCGGAGGAGCGGCAGCGTCGAGAGCCCGATCGCGGCCTCGTTCCACGACAGCAGCCACAGCAGCAGGAGCGGCATCGACGTGAGAAAGCCGGCGAGCACCTGGCTGTCGGTGAGCGAGGAGACGAAGACCCCGTAGGCCGCGCAGGCGGCGGCGAGGAGGAAGAGGCCCGCGTACGCCGCGGCGAGCGGCGTGAGCGCGAAGGGCTGGAGGTGATAGACCCACGCGGGGTAGACGAGCGTCGCGGCGAGCAGCGCCGCGATCACGACGAGGCAGGCGCCGAGCTTCGCGGCCACCACCGCGCCGTCGCGCAGCGGATACGTGAGCAGCAGCTCGAGCGTCCCCAGCCGCCGCTCCTCGGCGAAGAGCCGCATCGTGAGCAGCGGCACGGCGAAGATGAGCACGAGGCGGACGTCCATGAAGAGGAGCTGCCAGAAGTTCTCCATGATGTTCACGCCGAAGCCGAAGGTGAGGAAGTAAACGAGATCCGAGTGGAAGTAGTAGCCGGTGTAGGCGAGGAACGCGGCCGCCACGAGGTAGACCAGCGGCGAGCCGAAGTACGAGCGCAGCTCCTTGCGCAGGAGCGCGACGAACGGCCGCACGGCCCTCAGCCCCCGCCCGCGGCCGCCACGAGGCGCACGAAGAGGTCCTCGAGCGCCGGCGGCGAGGCCCGCAGCTCGAGCAGCGGCCAGCCGCCCGCGACCATCGCCGCCGCCAGCCGCCGCTGCACCGGTCGCGGATCCGGGGCGAGCACGACGAAGGCAGCTTCGCCGGGCGTCTCCGCACCGGTGCGCTCCACCCCGACGACGCCGGGCAGCGCCGCGAGCGTCCGCTCGACGGCATCGGCCGGCCCTTCGACCCGCACCGTGAGCCGCGTGAGCTCCGCCAAGCGACGCACGAGCCCCCCCGTCGTGTCCTCGGCCACGAGCCGGCCGCGGGCGAGGATCACCACCCGCGTGCAGAGCTGGCTCGCCTCGGAGAGAACGTGCGTCGAGAGCAGCACGGTGCGATCCACGAGCCCACGGATCAGCTCGCGCAGCTCGACCGTCTGCACCGGGTCGAGGCCGACGGTGGGCTCGTCGAGGACCAGCACCTCGGGATCGCCGAGCAGCGCCTGCGCGAGGCCGACGCGCTGGCGATACCCTTTCGAGAGCTTGCCGGTGAGGCGATCGGCCACCTCGCCGAGGTGGCAGCGCGCGAGCGCCTCGTCAACCGCGCGTCGCGCGCGCCCGCCGCGCAGGCCCCGCACCCCGGCCACGAAGCTGAGGTAGCGGCGCACCGTGAGATCGGGATAGAGCGTCACCTGCTCCGGCAGGTAGCCGAGGCGCCGGCGCGCGCCGAGGGGATCCGCGCCCACGTCCACGCCGGCGACGCGCACGGTCCCGGCCGTCGGCGAGAAGTAGCCGGTGACCATGCGCATCACCGTGCTCTTCCCCGATCCATTCGGGCCGAGCAGCGCCGCCACCTCGCCGCGCGCCACCGCGAACGACACGTCGTCGACGGCGCGCGTCGCGCCGTAGTACTTCGTGAGGTGCTCGACCGCGATCAGGGGCGGTCAGTGGCCTTCCCGGGCTGCCTGCTCCCGCTCCCGCCGGCGCCGCCGCCGGGCGTGGATCACCTCGTCCGCGACGATGACGCCGATGCTGAACA
The DNA here is from genome assembly GCA_035295465.1 of Binatia bacterium. Classification (GTDB taxonomy): domain Bacteria; phylum Desulfobacterota; class Binatia; order DP-6; family DP-6; genus DATGIZ01. The sequence goes on from DATGIZ010000012.1 coordinate 26,885, forward strand.
GGACCACGATGGTGACCGACTCCCAGAGCGTCATCCGGCCCTCCTAGCTCGCCGCCGCCGCCGACGCCGCGACCGCCGGGTGCGGCCGCTTGCGGGCCGCCTGCTTCATGATGAAGCGGGGCCGGAAGTACGCGATCATGACCGGCATCAGGGTCTCCGAGGCGACGAAGCTCACGAACATCCAGATCGCCAGCAGCCCGCCCATGATGGCGTCGAAGCGGATGTTCGAGTAGCACCACAGCGCGGTGCTCATCACCATGCAGATGGCGGTGAAGCTCACGGCCTTGCCCGAGGTGACCAGCGCCTCGCGGATCGAGAGGTCCAAGTCGCCGTTGACCTGGATCTCCTCGATGATCCGGCTCACGATGTAGAGGCCGTAGTCGATCCCGAAGCCCACGCCGACGGTCACCAGCGGCAGCGTGTTGATGTTCACGCCGATGCCCCATACCGCCATCACCGCATTGATCAGCAGGTTCGAAATGATCAGCGGCGCCAGCAGGTAGAAGCCCGCCGCCCACGACCGGTAGGTGAACAGCACGATGACGTAGATCGTGCCGAAGCCGAGCAGGTTCATCAGGAGGTCGTTACGCACCAGCTCCTCGTTGGCGGCGGCGAGCACGCCGATCAACCCGCCGGCGAGCTTGAAGGTCGCCTTCTCCATCGGGTGGGCCGCGATGAACTCTTGGCACCGCTTGATGATGCGCGCGATGTTCTCGCCCTTGTGGTTGCGGCAGAAGAAGGTCACGTGCGCAGTCGCGTAGTCCGGCGTCACGTACTTCGCGGTCTCCGTGGGCGGTGCCCCCGAGAAGAAGATGAAGAACGTCTGCGCGATGTCGCGGGCCGAGTTCGGAATCACGCCCCACTTGGGCTCGAGCTCGTGGAAGACCGCGTTCACGCTGCGCAGGATGTCGACCAGCGAGAAGCTGTACCCCACGTCGCGGTCGCGCTCGAGATAGCGCTGGAACTTCTCCATCGTGCGCAGCACGTCGGGGTCCTTCATCGCGTCGCGGTCCTTGCCCTCCGCCACCACGATGAGCGGCTCGACGCCCCCGAACTTGTCCTGGATGTGCGCGTGCGAGACGTTGTACGGCGAGTCCTGCCACACCAGCGGCGAGGCCGAGGTCGGGTCGCCGACGATCAGCCCGCGCATGAGGAAGGCGCCGACGATCGCGACGGCCAGCCAGAAGGCGAGCGTCGTGACCTTGCCGGCCTGCGAGAGGTTCCAGTCGGTGAAGCGATCGATCGTCCGCCGGTACCAGCCACGATCCCGTGCCATGACGACCTCCGGATCGGGGGCGCGCAGGTAGTAGTACACGATCGGGTTGAGCAGCAGCTCGGCGATGGTGATCGCGAGGATCCACCACGACGCGACGATCGCGAGCTTGCGCAGCATCACCACGGGCACGAGCATGATGACGAGCACGCCGAAGGCGTCGGTAAGGATGCCCGACAGCGTCGGGACGAACAGCTCGGCGAACGCCGCGACGATCGCCTTGCGCTGGTTCCAGTCGTGACGCTCGTACTCCTCGTAGTAGCGGTCGTGCATCTGGATCGCGTGACTCACCGCGCGCGCCGTGATGAGGAAGGGCATGACGAGGATGAGGGGATCGAGGGCGAAGCCGATCAGGTGCACGAAGCCGAGCCCCCAGAAGGCGGCGATCACGCCGGTGAGCGTGGGCCGCAGCGCGCCGCGCCAGTCGTGGAAGTACATCCAGCGCAGGAGCCACTCGAGGCAGTACGTGATCGTGAGGATCCAGAACACGTCGCTCGCGTAGCTGTAGACGTAACCGTAGAGCCGGGGCTCGCCCGCGACGTAGATCGTGAGGTCGGGCGCCGTGGTGGTGAGCTTCGCCTCCTCCACGCCGCCGCCGCGCTTGAGTCCGAGGGTCACCGTGGTGCCGGCCTTCTCGCCGGCGATCGCCGCGGCGAGCGCGGCGCGGTCGGCCACCGGACGCCCGTTCACCGTGACGATCGTGTCCCCGACCTTGAGGCCGGCGTCGGCGGCCGGCGTGCCGCGGTAGACCGCCTCGACCACGGCAGGCGCCTGCTGCTCGGGCTTGAGCGGATCGCGCCCCTTGATGAGCGCGCCGATCCAGCCCTTGGAGAACGGCGCGATCACGTTGTCGTTCATCTCGGTGAAGATGCGCCGGTAGTCGAGACGGCCCTCGATGAAGTTCGCCCGCACGAGCGCCGCCCGGTCGTCGAGCGAGACGAGGATGCCGTAGATGCTCTCCGTGTTGTGGACGATGCGCTTGATCGCCGCCGCGTCCTCGGCGTTCTTCGGCACGCCCAGCATCACCGGCTCGGCCCGCAACGTGCCGCCGGACTGCGCGCGCAGGTAGCGCGTCGAGCGATGGCCGATGGAGTCGATCTGGTTGTGGTTGACGCCGTAGACCCGGTCCATCTCCTCGGTGATCTTGTAGATGCGGGCCAGCGTCGGCACGGTGAAGATGCTGCCGTCCTTCACCTCGACCATGAGCTGGATGTTGTTCGCGCCGCCGAAGGTGCCGGCGTACTTGTTGTGGATCTGGACGAAGGGATGGCTCTGCGGGAGCAGGTCGCCGAAGCTCGTGGCGAGCTGGAGCTGGAAGCTCCAGTACCCGAAGATCGCCGTGACGATGATGACGAGGATCGACACCGGATGGCGGTAGTCGATCAGCCGCTCGCCGAGCCAGTAGAGCGCCCGCTTGTCCTGCTCGCTCGTGGTTCCGCTGCTCATGTCGCCGGCCCCCGTCCTAGCCCTGCGACGGCAGCCACGTCTTGCCGCCGTCGGTAGTCCGGAAGATGAGCCCGTAGCCGCCCACCATCCAGCCAGTCTGCGTATCGTAGAAGCTCACCGCCCGCAGCCAGGTGAGCACGTCCTGTCCGAGCTTGGCGCGCTTCCAGGCCGTCGCCCCGGCGTCCCGGCGCACGACCTCGCCGGCACCGCCGACCGCCCACGCCGAGCCGTCGGGGAGCACGGCGGGGCTGAACAGCGGGTCGTAGAGCGGGACGGAGGCCTCGACCTCGATCGGGTCGAACGCCCAGTGCTGCCCGCCGTCGCTGGTCCGCGCGATGTGGCCCTCGAGACCCGCGGCCACCCCCTCCTCGGCGTTCTTCATGTAGAGCCCGAAGAGGGTCGGCAGGTCGAGCGGGTCGATGATGCCGGTACCCTCCATCAGGGTCTTCTCCTGCTCGTGCCACGTCTCCCCGCCGTCGTCGGTGTGCATGATCTTGCCGAACTCGCCGACGATCCAACCGTGCTGCGCGTCGACGAACTTGACGTCGTAGAAGATCGGGTCGGCCGAAACCATGGCCTCGCCGCCCGAGAGGTCGACCTCCATCGGGACCTTCCGCGCGCGCCAGGTCTTGCCGCCGTCGGCCGTCGAGGTGAGGATCGAGCGGTCGCCGACGGCCCAGGCATGATCGGCGTCGAGGGCGTCGACGGCGAAGAGGTAGAGGGCCTCCGGCGGCTCGTTCTTCTCCTGGAACACCGCGTTCGACTCCTGCTGCTGCCAGGTCTTGCCGCCGTCGGCGGTGTGCAGGATGAGGCCGTCCTGGCCCGAGATCCAGCCGTGCTGGTCGTCGACCATCTTGACGCTGTAGAGCGCGTGGTCGAGGCCGAGCGGGATTTGCGTCCACGTGTTGCCCCCGTCTCCGGTCTCGAGAATCTTGCCGCCGTAGCCGACGACGATCGCTCCGTCCTTCGACAACGCCTGGACGTCGTAGAACTTGTCCGTGATGTAAATCGTCCGCTCGACGAGCGGAACCATCTCGACCTCGCGATGGCAGCCGAGCGCCAAGGCGGCGCTCAGCATCCCGCCCGCGATGGACCAGCGACGCATGGATCCCTCCACACGGCCCACCTTCGGACCGTGACTGCGCGACGTAACAAACCGCGTGTTAGAGTGTCAATGGGCCCGCGGTTCCGATGAGGGCTGCGCACCGCCGGCGGCACGCGCGTGCGGGAACCACTTGGGCACGTCCTGCGGCTCGACGTCGGTCTGGGAGTCGATGCGCCACGCGCCGTCCTCCTTCACGAGCGTGTACAGCTCGTACTCCGGCACGCCGAGCTGGTTCAGGAACTTGTCCTGCGCGGTGAGCAGGTCGGGGACGTAGGCCTTCTCGCCCTCGACCTTGGCGGGCTGCACCTGGAAGTCGAGGATCTTCACCTCCGCCGCCGCCATCAGCGCGCGCTGTTCCTTGACCCACGCTTCCTTGTCCTTGCCCCGGCGCATCGCCGTCGAGCTGAGCTCGTACACGACGTCGGCCTTGCCGTCCTTGAGCGCCGCGAGATAACGTCGCAGCGTCTCCTCCGGCCCGAGCGCCGGCGGCGCGGCGCGCACGAGCGTGGAGCAGACGGCGAGCGTCGCCCCGAGCAGCGCGCCCACGCGCAACACCTCACGGGTCATCTCTCGTCGGTAGCACACGCCACAGCACGCGCGGAAGCGGGTGACGAATCTTCACCGTCGCGCACACTTTTTCGCCGCATCCGTCACAGACTGCCGCGGGGAACGTCCACCGTTCTCTGCCGGCGCTGGTGGCACGTCACTTGCTGCCTGCGTCCGCCACGCCCTGCAGGGATTTTCGGCGACAAGAAGGGACCTCGCAATGGACGAGAACGCTGGCAACCTGATCCGCACCCTCCGGCAGAAGCTCGGCATGACCCAGGAGGAATTCGCGCACGAGATCGCCGTGACGGTCTCGACCGTGAACCGCTGGGAAAACGCGCATGCCGAGCCGAGCAAGCTCGCCTGGAAGGCCATCGAGGATCTGGCCCGCAAGCGTGGGCTCACGGACGAGCTCCTGCGCCGCCCGGGCTTCCTCGGCAGCGGCGCCTGATCCGCCGCCTCTCCGCTCCACGGCGAGGGGGCGCCGCGGCCGCGGCTCGCCCCCTCGCCCACCCCACGCCCCTCGCTCGTCCGCCCCGCTTCGCTTCACGCGTCTCACGCATTTACGCTCTGCCGCCCGACCGGAGGCCGCCGCAGCACCTCGGCGCTTTTTCGCCGGATCGCCAGTGCGATGCCGCTCCCGTAGGCCCCGGCCGCGCCGCCCGCCGGCGCCGGCGCGCGGCGAGCACGGGCCGTTCGCGCCCATGGGCACGGCGTTTTCCGCGCCGCCGCCCGCGCGCAGGGGGCGCTTCCGTCACACGGCACGCCCTTTGCGTCAGCGGCGGCACATCCGAGACAGCTGCTTGCTCGCGGCTGACACATCGGCAGCGCCATGAGCGACATCGACGACCTCGCGACGGACAACGGCGTCGACCGCCGCGACCAGCCCAAGGTGCTGGTCGTCGAGGACGACCCCGACATCCGCAAGATCCTCGCGCTGTTCCTCGCCGAGAAGGGTTTCCAGGTGAAGGTGGCCGAGAGCGGCCAGACCGCCCTCGACATGCTGGCCGAGGAGCCCATGGACCTGATCCTCTCCGACGTGCGCATGCCGGGCATGACCGGCCTCGATCTTTTGCGCGCGGTCAAGGAGCGCGATCCGGAGATCCAGCTGGTGCTGATGAGCGCCTACTCCTGCGTCAAGGACGCCGTGGAGGCGATCCAGCTCGGCGCCGCCGACTACGTGGAGAAGCCGATCGACTTCCGCCGTCTCGATCGCGTGCTCCAGACCGTGCTCGAGAAGCGCGCGCTCCAGCACCGCACGCGCATCCTCGAGCAGCGGCTCCAGGGCTGCGTCACCTTCGAGGGGATCGTCGCGCGCGCGCAGCAGATGCTCGAGGTCTTCGCGTTCATGGAACGCCTCGCCCGCTATCCCACGACGGCGCTGGTCTCGGGCGAGAGCGGCACGGGCAAGGAGCTGGTCGCGCGCGCGCTGCACAACCTCTCGCCGCGCCGCGACCGGCCGTACCTCGTCTGCAACTGCGCGTCGCTGGCGCCGACGCTGCTCGAGAGCGAGCTCTTCGGGCACCTGCGCGGCGCCTTCACCGGTGCCGACCGCGACCGCAAAGGGCTGTTCGAAGCGGCGCACGGCGGCACGATCTTCCTCGACGAGATCGGCGAGCTGCCGCTCGACGTCCAGGTGAAGCTCCTGCGCGTGCTCGAGAACCGCGAGATCAAGCGCCTCGGCTCGCCCGATCCGACGCGAATCGACATCCGCGTGATCGCGGCGACCAACCGCGACCTCGGGGAGATGGTGCGCCAGGGGACGTTCCGCGACGACCTGTACTACCGCCTCAACGTGGGCGCGATCCACCTCCCGCCGCTGCGCCAGCGGGTGGACGACATCGAGCCCCTCGTGCAGCACTTCGTCGACACCTTCAACCAGAAGCTCGGCCGATCGCTCGCGGGCGTGAGCCCGCAGGTGCTGGTGATCTTCCGCCGTTACCCCTGGCCGGGCAACGTGCGCGAGCTCGCCAACGTCATCGAGCGCGCCATGGTCGTCTCGAAGGGCAGCGTGATCCTGCCCGAGCACCTGCCGCCGCACCTCTTCGAGACGCGGGCGCCGGCGAGCAACGGCGCCGACGTTCCGCGTCTGCCCGAGCTGTCGCTCGAGGCGGCCGAGCGCGAGCAGATCCTGCGGGCGCTCCAGGCCTCGGGAGGCAAGCGAATCGAGGCGGCACGATTGCTCGGGCTCTCGCGGCGCACGCTCTACCGCAAGCTCGACCGCTACGGCATCTCGTGATGGAGGACGGGAGGACGGCCATGTCGGAATTCCAGCAGCAGCCTCGCATCCTGATCGTCGAGGATCACCCGCTCATCGCCGAGCTCATCGAGACCCGGCTGCGCATGGAGGGGCTGCAGCCCGTCAAGTGCCCCGGCGGACGCGAGGCGATCGCGCTTCTCGACACGGAGAGCTTCGACACGGCCATCCTCGACATCATGATGCCGGACGTCGACGGCTATCAGGTGCTCCGCCACATCCGCTCGAGCAGCCGCACCGCCGACCTGCCGGTGATCTTCCTCACCGCCAAGTCGTCCCCGGCGGACATCGAGAAGGGCCTCGCGCTCGGCGCGAACTACTACATGACCAAGCCGTTCAGCGGCCTCGATCTCGTCCGCAAGGTGCGGCTCTGCCTGCAGGAGCGCACCGGACAACACCCGAGCGCTCCGGCCGTCTGAGCCGATGGTCCGCCGCCTGCTGCGGGCCGCCGCGGCCGTGCTGCTGCTCGTCGCTCCCGCCGCCGCCGAGTGGGTCAACGCCCCCCGCACGGAAGTGCCGCTCGAGGGCGACGGCACCACCTGGATCGTGCGCGCGACCGTCAACGGCCGGGCGAGCGGGCGGTTCCTCCTCGACACGGGCGCCAGCCTCTGCGTGGTCACGCCGACGCTGCTCGAGCGGATCGGCCTGCACGCCTCCGACGAGAGCGTCGCGCTCCAGACGGCGAACGGCGTGGTGACCGCACCGCTCGTGCGCCTCGCGGACCTCGCCGTCTCCGGCAACCGCGCCGGCGGCGTGGCGGCGGTGGTCTACGGCGGCGTCCCCGCGGGCCTCGACGGCATCGTCGGCCTGAGCTTCCTCAACCGCTTCAGCTACTCGGTCGACCCGCAGCGCCGGGTGCTGCGCCTGCGCTAGCCGCCGGCCGCGCGCGTTCCGCCCCTTGCGTCCGGGGCCCGCGAGCCGCTACACGCCCCGCGATGGATCCGTTCGCCGGGCGCGTCGCGGTGATCACCGGAGGGGGCAGCGGGATCGGCGCGGCGCTCGCCCGCGCGTTCGCCGCCCGTGGCGCCCGCCTCGTGCTCGCCGACCTCGACGCCGACGCCATGGCCGGCGTCGCCCGCGACCTCGCGGCGGCCGGCGCCGCGGTGCTGTGCGTCCCCACGGACGTGGGTGAGCTCGCCCAGGTCGAGGCGCTGGCGGCGGCCGCGGTCGCCCGCTTCGGCGCCGTCCATCTCGTCTGCAACAACGCGGGCGTGTGCGTGCCCGGCGACCTCGCCGCGGCCACGCACGCCGACTGGGCCTACACGCTGCGCGTGAACCTCTGGGGGGTCGTGCACGGCATCGAGGTGTTCGTGCCCCGGCTGCTCGCGCAGGGAGCCGGCGGCCACGTGGTCAACACGGCGTCGATGGCCGGGCTCGTCGGCATGCAGTGGCTCGGCGTTTACTCGGCGTCGAAGTTCGCCGTGGTCGGCCTGAGCGAGGCGCTGCACCGCGAGCTCGCGCCGCGCGGGGTGGGCGTGAGCGTGCTCTGCCCGATGGTCGTGCGCACCAACATCGACGCGAACAGCGCCCGCCATCGCCCGGCCGCGCTGCGGAGCCCCGGCGCGCCGCCCGCCTCCGCGGCGCCGCCCGCGCTCGCGGGCGGCGTGGTCGAGCCCGAGGAGGTGGCGCGCCGGGTCGTCCGCGCGGTCGAGCGCGGCGACCTCTACGTGTTGACCCACCCCGAGCAGCGCGAGATCCTGCGTCGGCGGGCAGCGCGCCAGGACCGGATGTTCGACCCCGACCGCTGGTAGCGGCGGCGCACGCGCTCGGGGGCCCCGCCACTGCTGGCGGGGCCCCCGCAGGCTCCCCGGGCCGGACTCGAACCAGCGACCAATCGGTTACACCGGATCCCGCCGTTTCCGACGGGGGTGGACTATCTCTTCACCCTGGACCCGGGCCGGGTCCGTAGGTGGCGGGCGCTCGCGGGGAGCTTATTCTTCCGTCACTCCCTAGTCTCTGCACCTTCCCTCCGCCCCAAAGTCTCGGAGGGCTCGGCTCAGGATTACCATATGCCACCGGCACGTAGGCTTCCCTGAATTCACCCGCTTTTCACTCACCGGTTTCCCGGTGAGGCTGCGAAGGCTCACAGCCGATCGCTCTACCGACTGAGCTACCGGGGAACGGCCGGCCTTATACACGCAAGCCGCCCGCCGCCGCAATCGCCGCGCGTCACATCTCCCGGCGGCCCTCGAGCGCCCGGCCGACCGTCATGACGTCGGCGTACTCGAGATCGCCGCCCACGGGCAGCCCGTGAGCGATGCGGGTGACGCGGAGCCCGAGAGGCTTGAGCAGGCGCGCCAGGTAGAGCGCCGTCGCCTCGCCCTCGGCGGTGGGGTTCGTGGCGAGGATGATCTCGCACGCAGGCTGCTCGCGCAGGCGCACGAGCAGCGGCTGGATCTTGAGCTCGTCGGGGCCGATCCCGTCGAGCGGCGAGAGCGCCCCGTGCAGCACGTGGTAGCGGCCGCGGAACTCCCGCACCCGCTCGACGGCGAGGAGGTCGGCAGGCTCCTCGACGACGCAGATCACGTCCCCGCTGCGCTCCGGGTCGGTGCAGATGGCGCACGGGTCGGCCTCGGTGAGCGCGAAGCAGCGCGAGCAGAGCCGCGTCTCGTCCTTGACCGCGACGATCGCTCCAGCGAGCGTGCGAGCGTAGGCGGCGTCGGCGCGCAGGATGTGGAGGGCGAGCCGGCTCGCGGTCTTCTCGCCGATCCCCGGCAGCCGGGTGAGCTGCTCGATCAGGCGCGTGAGTGACGGGGTCTGACCCATCGGCGGCTCAGGGCATGCCCGGCAGCTTGATGCCGAGGCCGCCGGTGACCTTCCCCATCTCCTCGGCCATCATCTGCTGCGCCGCCCGGATGCCGGCGTTCACGGCCGCGACGATCAGGTCCTGGAGCATCTCGATGTCCGGCTGCTCGAGCAGCGTCGGCTCGATGCGGACCGCGATCATCTCGAGGCGCCCGTTGACGGTGACGGTCACCATACCCCCGCCGGCGCTTCCCTCCACCGTCCGCGACGCCAGCTCCTCCTGTGCCGAGGCGAGCTTCTCCTGGAGCTGCTGCGCCTGGCGGAAAAGCCCTCCCAGGTCGAAACTCTTGCTCATCGTGTCCTCGTCACGGCCGCCGGTCGCGCACGCCGCGCACCTCGGCGCCGAAGATCTCCACCGCCGCCTGCACCATCGGATCGGCGAGCGTCTCCTCGGCGCGGCGGCGGGCCCGCTTGAGCGGCGTGTCCCCGGCCTGCCCGTCGGGCATCGGCCCTACCTCGACGCGCAGCGCGCGCCCCGCCGCCTCGCCGGCGAGCTGGCCGAGGCGGTCGAGCGTCTCCTTGCGGCCGAGCTCGCGGCGCATCGCCTCGTTCTCGATCCCGATGCGCAGGGTGCCGTTCTCCACGCCGAGGCCGCGCCCCGAGGCGAGCGCCATGTAGAGCGAGACCTTGTCCTGCCGCACCCGCGCCAAAAACCGCTCCCACAGGTCGTCCGGCGCGGCCGATCGCGACGCCGCGGCCTCCGGCGCCACTCGCGCGCCCGGGTCCGCCGGCGGCGTGGCGCCACCCGCCCCCGGCGTGCCGCCGAGCGCCTCGAGCCGGCGGATCAGCTCCTCCAGCGGAACGAGCGCGGGCAGCGTCGCCAGCCGGAGCACCGCCATCTCGAGGACGAGCTGCGGCTCGATCGTGCGCGCCGGCGCGGCGAGGGTCGCGTCCGCGTCGAGGAGCAGGCGGAAGAAGCGCTGCAGGTCGTCGGCCGAGCGGCGCTCGGCCTGGGCGGCCAGCACGCTCGCCTCGGCGTCGGGCAGGTCGCCGACGAGCGTGCGGTCGCCCGTCGTGCGCAGCACCGCGAGGTGCCGGAAGTGCTCGAGGAGATCGCGGCAGAAGCGCTGCGCATCGTAGCCGTACGCGTAGAGCTGCCCGAGGCTCTCGAGGCACACCCGGGGGTCGCCGGCGAGGATGCCGTCGGCGACCGCCGTGACGAGCCGCCGGTCCGCCGCCCCGAGCAGCTCGCGCACCGCCGCTTCCCCGGTCGCCTCCGGCCCCGCCGCCAGGACCTGCTCGAGCAGCGACTGCGCGTCGCGCAGGCTCCCCTCCGCCTCGCGCGCGATGAGCGCCATCGCGCCGTCGTCGAGCGCCACGCCCTCGGCGGCCACCGTAGCCCGGAGGTGCGCGACCAGCTCGGCCACGCCGATGCGACGCAGGTCGTAGCGTTGGCAGCGCGAGAGGACCGTCGGCAGGACCTTGTGCGGCTCGGTGGTCGCGAAGATGAACTTGACGTGCGGCGGCGGCTCTTCGAGGGTCTTCAAGAGCGCGTTGAACGAGTGGGGCGAGAGCATGTGCACTTCGTCGATGATGTAGATCTTGAACCGGCTCTTGATCGGCTGGTTGGCCGCCGCCTCCATGAGGTCGCGCACCTTGTCGACCTGGGTGTGCGACGCGCCGTCGATCTCGAGGACGTCGAAGGCCTGCCCCTCGGCGATCTCGTGGCAGGTCGAGCACTGGTTGCACGGCTCGACCGCCGGGCCGCGCTCGCACTCGAGCGCCTTGGCGAGGATGCGCGCCGTCGTCGTCTTGCCGACGCCGCGCGGACCGGTGAACAAAAAGGCATGCGCCACCCGCCCGGCCGCGATCGCCGCCTGCAGGGTCCGCGTGACGTGTTCCTGGCCGACCACGTCCGCGAATCGTTGCGGCCGCAGCCGCCGGGCGAGCACCTGATAGGTCATGGGCGGGACGCGCGAGGTGGCGGGCGGTGACGGCTAGGGTGCCCTGCGGCACAGGAGGACAGTCGGTACCGCTGCTTCCTTCCGGACCTGACGGGGTTCGCGATGCCTTCTTGCGCAGGACCTAGCCGCCACCACTCGGCACCCCATCGCGTCGACCGAGAGTAGCCGCGTTGCCCCGCAGGCGCAAGGCGACACGGAGAGGGAGGGATTCGAACCCTCGGTACCTCGCGGGTACACACGCTCTCCAGGCGTGCCCCTTCGGCCACTCGGGCACCTCTCCAGCGCCGCCACCGTCGCAGAACCGCTGCGGGCGCGCAAGCCGCGGGCGTGCGACCGACGTTTTCGTGACGACGCCGTTCGCACGCGTCGCCCGCCGGTCGCCGCTCCCCAGCGCGCGCGCGCCTTCGCCCGGGCACGCAGCATGCTACGGTCCGGCCCGTGGCCATCACGCCTCGGGGCGAGCGCACGCGCACGGCGGCGGGCGCGTGGCTGCTCGGCATCGTGGCGCTGTTCGCCGGCGTCGCGCCGGCAGCCATCGCAGCCGACGTGCCGATCGTCGGTACGCAGCTCGACATCACGGACAACCCCCGCATCGCGGCGCGGCGCGCCGTCGCCTTCACCGCTCGCGACCCGGCGATCTCCCTCGACGGGATCGATCCCACCGTGAGCGGCCTCACGGTCGAGCTGGTGAACCCGAACCCGGGGGTCGCGTGGTCCGCCGTTTTCGACCTTCCGGCGGGGGGATGGAAGGCCATCGGGACGCCCGTTCGCGGCTACCGCTACCGCGACGCGCGGCTCGTCCACGGGCCGGTGCGCGCCGCCGTGCTCAAGGCGGGCCGGCTCGTCGCCTTCACCGCCGCGGGCGGCGGGGTGACCTTCACGCTCGCCGGCGGCCCCCAGGGCAGCATCGGGGTCAACGTCGACGCGGGGGACACGCGCTACTGCGCGCTGTTCGGAGGCACGGTCCGCAAGGACACCAGCCGGCGGTTCGTCGCCCGGCACGCGCCGGCTCCATCCGCCTGCGCCACACTGACCCCGACCACAACCACCACCACGTCGTCGACCAGCACGACGCTTCCCACGGGCCTGACCAACCTGCCGCTGGCGGGCTGCGCGTCTGCCGGCTACACCGCCGGCGTGACCCTCGGCGGGTCGCAGACGTTCGCGCTGGTGATCGACTCGGGCTCGACGACGCTGGCGGTCGCCTCGGCGCAGTGCGCGCAGTGCGCGGGCCTGTCACCTCTCTACAGCCCCGGCCCCACGGCCGCCGACACGGGGCTGACGACGGCGTCCACCTACGGCGACGGCTCGAGCTGGTCGGGGCACGTGTTCGACGACCTCGTCGCCGCGAGCACGGCGCCGAGCGTGCGGATGGCGTTCGCGGCGATCGACGCCCAGAGCAGCTTCTTCGTACCCGCCCAGTGCACCTTCGTACCGGTGCCGAACAGCAGCCAGGGCATCCTCGGCCTGGGCGGCCCGGGGCTCGCGGCGACCGGGACCGACGCCTACGTGACCACGCTGGCGGCGAGCGCCGTTCCGGACACGTTCGCCGTGCAGCTCTGCGGCGTGGGCGGCCGGCTCTGGCTCGGCGGCTACGATCCCGCGGCGGCCACGGCGCCCCCGAAGTACACCCCGCTCGTCGCCACGAGCCCCTACTATGCCGTGACCGTCTCCGACCTGCTGCTCGGCGGGACGAGCCTCGGCTTCGGTGCCGCCACCTTCGGTGACACGCTCGTGGACACGGGCACCACGCAGCTCCTCGTGCCGGCGAGCGTCTATACCGCGCTCACCACCGCCGTGGCCGGCACCGCGGTCTTCCAGCAGAACTTCGGCAGCGCGTCCTGGTTCGGCGCCGGCACGTGCAATAAGCCGGCGCAGCACCTCACCAAGGCGCAGCTCGACCAGATGCTCCCGGCGCTCACCCTGGCGTTCCCGACGGGGACGCCGGGCACCACGTTCTCCGTCACGCTGCCCGCCACGGACTCCTACCTGCTCCAGCAGGACGACACGCTCGGGCAGGCGTACTACTGCCCGGGCATCGGGGCCTCCACCCTGACCATCCTCGGCGCGAACGCACTGCACACGCTGCTCACGGTCTTCGACCCAGCGGGGAGCCGGATCGGCTTCGCTCCCCAGCAGGGCTGCCCTCTGCTCGCGTCCGAGACGCGCGCGGCGCTCACCCCGCCCCCGGGCCCCGCCGTCCGGCCGGCCCCGCCGTACCGGCGCCGCCCGGGCGCCTGACGCCGGACGGCCTACGCGCTCCTCGCGCGCCGGCCCTTCCCCTGGTCGCGGACGAGCTTCTCGTCCAGCGCGGCCACGACGAAGGCCTGGACCGACGTGTCCGCCCGCACGCAGTGGAGCTTGAGCTCACGGTGGAGCGTCTTCGGAACCCGCGTCGCGAGCTGCACCCAGACCGAGTTTGGATCCGCCATCTCGACTACCCTCCCTCGCCCTACCCTCCTCGGGCGGCTGTCCACGTCGCAAGCTAGCCGGCAAGGCGGAGAGTCGCAAGCGCCGCGCCGGCCGAAGTGGAGACCTCCGATCGGGATGACAGCCGCCGCGAGCTCATTTCACAGCGGAGAGGGGGGGATTCGAACCCCCGGAGCCGCGAGGGCTCACACGATTTCGAGTCGTGCCGTTTCAACCGGGCTCACGCACCTCTCCCGACGGCGGTCCCTAGCACACCCGCGCCGTGGAGCGAAGCCGCCGGCGGCGCGCGCGGAAGAAGGCGCGCAGCAGCGCGGCCGCGCGCTCGCTCTCGACGCCGCCGGTGACGGCGATGCGGTGATTGAGGCGCGGATCGGCGTGGAGCGCGTGGAGCGACTCGACGGCGCCGCCCTTCGGGTCCGCGCACCCGTAGACCAGCCGGCCGATGCGCGCCTGGAGCGCCGCCCCGACGCACATCGCGCACGGCTCGACCGTGACGTACAGGACGGCTCCAGGCAGGCGATAGTTGCCCGCGGCGCGCGCCGCGGCGCGCAGCGCCAGCACCTCGGCGTGTCCCGTCGGATCGCAGCGCGCGATGCTCGCGTTGCCCGCGCGCGCCAGCACCCGCTCACCGTCCACGACCACCGCGCCGACGGGCACCTCGCCGCGCGCACCCGCCTCCGCCGCGGCCGCCAACGCCTCGGTCATCCAGCGCCGGTCCTGCGGCGGCGTGGCGCCGCGCGGCGACGTACGCCGGGCGGCGCGCGGGCCGCCCGGCGCCACGGCTACTTCATCTCCTTCTCGCTCCCCTCGCTGCCCTTGCTCGTGTCGCTCGTGCCCTGATTCCCCTGCGCCGCAGGGGCCTGCTCCTGGCACTTCTTGACGTCTTCCTCGCTGATCACCATCGTCTCGGCGACGTCGGACACCGACCGCCCCGTCTGCAGGTACTTGAGCACCTGCTTGCAGTTGACCCCTCCCGCGACGCCCACCGACGCGGTGGCGAGCAGCATCGCGGCTCCGATCGTCAGGGTTCCTCGCCTCATGGCTCAGCCTCCTTGCGCTCAAGGCGCGCCTTCGCGTGCCGCGCGCGGCACCGTCGCTGGCCGTATATCAACGCGCGCCGGGCATGGGAAGTTACGCCGTCGCTGCTGGACACTGGGTCGGGCGCGGGCGTACATAGGGGCTGATTCATGCGCGCTCTCGCTGCGCTCGCGGTCGTCGCGGCGGCGGCGCCGGCCCTGGCCTCGCCGGTGCTGCTCCAGCGCGTGCAGGTCCGGGGCGGACCGAAACCCGAGGTACGTCTCGAGCTCTCCGGCCCGGCCGAACCGCTGACGCGCACGCTCGGCGCCGCGGGGGACGCGCCGGACCGTATCTACGTCGACATCGCCGGGGGTGTCCTCGGGCCGGGCGCGCGGACCCCGGTGCCGGGCGCGGGCCCCCTCGTGCGGGTGCGCACCGGCCAGTTCGACTCCAACACCGCGCGCGTCGTGCTCGACCTGGCGCATGCCACGCCCTTCGACGTCGAGGTCCACGGGCGCATAGTGACGATCGTCCTACGCGAGACGCCCGCGCCGCCCCCGGCCGAGGCGGCCGCCCCGCACGAGACGCCCGCGCCGGCCCCGCCGCCCTCGGCGCCGCCACGCACGGCAAGCGCGACCGCCCCGCTGGTGATCATCGACCCCGGCCACGGCGGCCGCGACCCCGGCGCCTCGGGCGTCGGCGGCGTGCTCGAGAAGGACATCGCGCTCGCCATCGCCCAGCGCCTCGCCGCCAAGCTCCCCACCCGCCTCGGCGTGAGCGTCATCCTCACGCGCAACGACGACTCCTACGTGCCGGTCGACGAGCGCCTCCCGCCCCCGGAGTCGCCGGCCGCAGTCTTCATCTCCCTGCACGCGAACGCCTGCAGCGACCCCAATCCGCGCGGGCTCGAGGTGTTCTACGGCGGCGGCCGGCTGCGTCAGGCGAGCCTGACGGCGGCCAGCCCGCAGGCGGTGCTCCTCGGCCGGACCATCGCGCGGGCGCTGCGCACCGAGATAGGTCCGGTGCGCCACAACGCCCGCCCCGCGGACTTCGCCGTGCTCGCCCGCAACCCCGTCCCGAGCGTGCTGGTCGAGGTCGCCTTCCTCACGCAGGCCGACGACGCGGTGCGCGCTCAGGACGCCGACTACCAGGACCGCCTGACCGACGCGCTCGTCGACGGTCTGGCGTCCTTCCTGCACGGCAGCACCCCCCGGCTGTAGGCGGTTTGACACCCGCGCGGGCGCCGGCCAGGATGTAGAAAGCATGAAACATCCGGCCTACGACGAGGAACCGCTCGTCCAGCTCGCCACGCGCATCCCCCGGCGCATCGCCCGGAACGTGAAGGAATTCTGCGTGCGCAACGACGTGCGCATGCAGAGCTTCGTCCGTACCGCTCTGGCCGAGAAGCTGGCCCGGGCCCGGGCGGGCGACCGCTCCCGCCGGCGCGCCTGATTTTTCCCCCGAAAGCGTAGTACCTTCGGGCATCGGGTCGCAGGGGTGCGCGATTTTTCGCGCCAAACCATCGATTCTGGCTGCCGAAGCTAGGATGTAATCAAAGGCGACTGCGGCCGCCGCCGATCGGCTGTTGCATCCGGGCCGCTGGCACGATAGTTATGCAGGTATTAGCGCTGCGGGAGGGAGAAAGGACTATTATGGCAAGCGAATCAGAGGTGTGGGTCCAGCTCGCGACCCGTATTCCGAAGCACCTGCATCGCGAGCTCAAGCTTCACTGCGTCAAGTCCGACGTCTCCGTCATGGACTTCGTCGTCAGGGCGCTCGAAGAGAAGCTCGCCCGCGAAGCAGGCGGCCGTAGCGAGCGTCGGCGCGCGCGCGCCTGATCCATCGAACCCGCGGCGGCGGCCGCCTTCGGCCGCCGCGCCCGCGTCTCCGCGCCGCGCCCCTCGGCGCGGCGGCGCTGTTGTGCACGGCCGTCGCCGCCTACGCCGCCGAGATCGAGGGGCCGCTCCGGGTCTTCACCGCCGACAGCCTCGCCGCGGCCGGGGCTCGCGTGCTGGCGGCCTTCCGGGCCCACCACCCCGCCGTGCAGCCGGCGCAGGAGTCGGCCGGGAGCCTCGACCTCGTGCGCCGCATCACCGATCTCGGCGAGGTGCCGGACGTGCTTTTGGTCGCGGATTTCGAAGTGCTCCCGCACCTGCTGATGCCGCGCCATGCCTCCTGGTACGCCGTGGTCGCCCGCAACCGGATGGTGATCGCCTACCGCCCCGAGTCGGCAGGCGCGGCCGCGCTCGGCGGGACGTCCTGGTACGAGGTCCTGCTCCGCCCCGACGTCGTGCAGGGCGTGGCCGATCCTGACCGCGACCCCGCCGGCTATCGCACCCGCATGGTCTGGGAGCTGGCCGAGCGGCATTACGGTATTCCAGGGCTCGCCGCCCGCCTGCGCGCCGCCGTGCGCGCGCAGGACGTCCGGCCACAGGCCGCGCAGCTCGTCGCGCTCCTCGAAGTGGGCGAGATCGATTACGCCTGGGTCTATCGCTCCGTGGCCGAGGCCGCGGGCCTGCGATACGTGACGCTGCCTCCGGAGATCGACCTCGGCGACCCGGCGCGAGCGGCGCAGTACGCCGCGGTCGCGGTGGAGGTCGCCGGCGCCACGCCCGCGCAGCGGCGGACCATCCGCGGCCTCCCGATCGTCTATGCCCTCACGATCCCGGCCGGCGCCCCGCACCGTGCCGCGGCCGAGGCTTTCGTCGCCTTCCTCGCCGGACCGGAGGGGCATGCCGCCCTCGCGGCCGCGCACCTCGAGCCCGTCGCCCCGCCGCAGGCGAACGATCCGGCCGCGCTGCCTGGGGCGCTGCGGCCCGCGTTCGCCCCGCTGGCGTTCGCCCCGCCCGCCCGCTAGCACCACGCCGAAGAGGAGGGGCTATGCTCTCGCGCCTCGTGCTCATCGGCCCCGCGGCGGCCGTCGTCCTCCTGCTCGCCACGCCGGTGGCGGGCCTGGTCGCCCGCGCCGCGGGGGTCGGTGGCCTCCCGGCCGCGCTCGGCGACCCGGCGGTGCGCGGCGCCTTCGCGCTCACCGTCGCGTGCGCCACGGCGGCGACCCTCGTCGGCGCGCTGCTCGGGGTGCCCACCGGCTATCTGCTGGCGCGCCACGACTTTCCCGCCAAGCGCTGGATCGAGGGGCTGATCGAGCTGCCGGTCGTGATCCCGCACCCGGTCGCCGGCATCGCCATCCTGCTCGTCTGCGGACGGGCGACACCGCTCGGCGCCGTGCTCGCCCGCCGGGGCCTTGCGGTGGTCGGGACGCCGCTCGGCATCGTGACCGTCATGCTGTTCGTCGGCCTGCCCTTCGTGGTGACGAGCGCCCGCGAGGGCTTCGCGCTCATCGATCCGCGCCTCGAGGCGATGGCGCGCACGCTCGGCGTCGGTCCGCTCGGCGCCGCCGTGCGCGTGGCGTTGCCGGTCGCCGCCCGGCCGATCGCCGCCGGCGCCGTGCTCATGTGGGCGCGCGCGGTGAGCGAATTCGGGGCGATCGCCATCGTGAGCTACAACCCGCAGGTCGCCTCGGTGCTGGTCTACGACCGGTTCACGAGCTACGGGCTCGCGGGCGCGCTGCCGCCCGCGGCGCTGCTCGTCGGCCTGGCGCTCGCCGTGCTCGTCGCGCTGCGTGGCCTCGCGCGCCCGGCGGTCGCGCGGTGATCGTCCTCGACGACGTCACCGCGGTGCGCGGCGACTTCGTTCTCGAGCCCGTGGCGCTCGCGGTCCCCGCCGGGGCGCAGCTCGCGCTGCTCGGCGCGAGCGGCGCCGGCAAGACGACGCTCCTCGAGGCGGTCGCCGGCCTGCTCCCCGCCCGCGGACGGGTTTGCATCGGCGGGCGCGACGTGAGCCGCGAGCCCCCCGAGCGGCGCGGCGTCGGGCTGGTCACCCAGGACGCGCTCCTCTTCCCGCATCTCGACGTCGCCGCGAACGTGGGCTTCGGCCTGCCCCGCGCCGCCCGGGCTCCCGCCGTGGAGGCGGCGGCGCGCCTCACCGGCTGTACCCACCTCCTCGCGCGCCGTACGCCCGCGCTCTCGGGCGGGGAGCGCCGGCGCGTCGCGCTTGCCCGCGCGGTGGCCCGCCGCCCGGCCGCCCTCCTCCTCGACGAGCCGCTCGCCGGGCTCGAGACGCCGGTCCGCCGCGACATCGCCGCCGACCTGCGCACGCTCGCGGGCCGCCTCGGCGCCGCGCTGATCCACGTGACCCACGACCTCGAGGCGGCGCTCGCCACCGCCGACCTGCTCGGCGTGCTCGACGCCGGCCGCCTGATCCAGCTCGGCCCGCCCGCCGAGGTCTGCCAGCATCCGGTCTCGCCGGCGGTGGCGGCGCTGGTCGGGACCGAGAACGTCATCGCCGGGGAGATCCGCGCCGAGGGCGCGGCCGGCGCCCCACCCTTCCCCGCCCGGCTGCGCGCCGGCCGCATCGAGCTGCGCGGGCTCGCCACACGCGAGGGGCCGGGCCATGCCGCGCTACGTGCCGAGGACGTGACGCTCGCTCCCGCGCGCACCGCCAGCTCGGCGCAGAACCAGCTCACCGGCGTGGTCACCGACCTCGCGCCGAGCGGCCCGCTCGTGCGCGTCGGGCTCGACGTCCTCGGCGTGCGGCTGGTTGCGCTGGTCACCCGCGAGTCCGCGGCGGCCCTCGGCCTCGCCCCGGGCATCACGGTGTACGCGCACGTGAAGGCCGCGGCCGTGCACTTCCTTTGATGCCGCGTCAGCCGGTGCGGGCGGCGGCCCTCGGCGCCTGCGCGAGCACTGCGTCGCGCAGGGCGAAGGGCGCGCTCACCAGCGGGAACGTCTCGACGGTGCCCCCGGTCCCGGTGATCCGCAGCGTCCCGTAGCCGAGCAGCCGGCCGACGAATGTCTGGTCGACGCCGATCGTCTCGACCTTCTGGAGCAGCAGCTCGACCGTGTGCACGGAGACGAGCCCGACCTTCACCAGCACGCGCCGATCGGTCACCGCGAACTCGGAGGTCCGCCAGCGGGTGTAGGGCGTGACCAGCGACGCGAGCACCACGGCCGCCGCGCCGAGCACGAGGCGCACGGTCGCATCGCGGGAGAGCTCGTTGTGGCGGATCACCAGCGTCACGACCAGCACGACGAAGGCCGTGAACCACGCCGCCCCGCCGAACAGCACCGGGTGCAGCCGGGTGCGGAACACGACCCGCTCCCCGGGACCAAGGTGCCTATCCACGTAGGCCATCGCGGGCCCGAGGCCTATGCCCTCCCGCGGGGGTTTGCAACCCGCGAGCCCTTGCCCTCGAAGGACCAGGGCGTATGCTGGGAGCCACTCGAACCCGGAGGCGGATGATGGAGGGGGCCCCGCTCGACCAGACGTGCGTCAACACGATCCGCTTTCTTGCCGCGGACGCGGTCCAGCAGGCCAACTCGGGCCACCCCGGCCTCCCGATGGGCGCCGCGGCCATGGCCTACGTGTTGTGGACACGGCTGCTGCGTCACAGCCCGGCCAACCCCGCCTGGCCCGACCGCGACCGCTTCATCCTCTCCGCCGGCCACGGCTCGATGCTGCTCTACGCGCTGCTCCACTTGACGGGCTACGACCTGCCGCTCGACGAGATCCGCCGCTTCCGCCAGTGGGGGAGCCGCACCCCCGGCCATCCCGAGGTGCACCTCACTCCCGGCGTCGAGGCCACCACGGGCCCGCTCGGCCAGGGCATCAGCAACGCGGTGGGGTTCGCGATCGCCGAAGCGCACCTCGCCGCGCGCTTCAACCGCCCCGGCCACGCGGTCGTCGACCACCACACCTGGGTGCTCGCGAGCGACGGGGACCTCATGGAGGGGGTGTCGGCCGAGGCGTGCTCGCTCGCCGGCCATCTCCGGCTCGGCAAGCTGATCGTGCTCTACGACGACAACCACGTCTCGCTCTCCGGCACCACCTCGCTCACGTTCACCGAGGACGTGGGCAGGCGCTTCGAGGCCTACGGCTGGCGCGTCACCCGGGTCGACGACGGCAACGACCTCGCGGCCCTCGAGGAGGCGCTGCGCGCGGCGCAGGCGGGGCGCGACCGGCCGTCGCTCGTGATCGTGCGCACGCACTTGGGCTACGGCGCGCCGCACAAGCAGGACACCTTCGAGGCCCACGGCTCCCCGCTCGGGCCCGAGGAGCTGCGCGCCGCCAAGGCGCGGCTCGGCTGGCCGCTGGAGCCGTCCTTCCTGATCCCGCCCGAGGCGCTCGCGCATTTCCGGCGCGCGGTCGACCGCGGCCGCGCCTGGGAGCAGGAATGGGAGGCCGGGCTCACCGCCTACGCGCGGGCGTACCCGGCCGAGGCCGCCGAGCTGCGGCGGGTGAGCGCCGGGAAGCTCCCCGACGGCTGGGAGACCGGGCTGCCGAGCTTTCCTCCCGACGCCAAGGGCCTCGCCACCCGCAAGGCCTCCGAGACCCTGCTCCAGGAGCTCGCGCGGCGGCTCCCCGAGCTGATGGGCGGCTCGGCCGACCTGAACCCGTCGACGTTCACCTGGATCAAGGGCGAGGGCGACTTCGAGAGCCCGGTCGCCGCCGCCGAGGGGGTGCAGGGCGCGGTCGGCGCGGCGTGGGGCTACGGCGGCCGCAACCTCCACTTCGGCGTGCGCGAGCACGCGATGGGCGCCGCGGTCAACGGCATGGCGCTGCACGGCGGCGTGCTCCCCTACGGGGCCACGTTCCTCATGTTCCACGACTACATGCGTCCCGCGGTCCGCCTCTCGGCGCTCTCCCGGCTCGGCTGCGTGTGGGTGTACACCCACGACAGCGTCGGCCTCGGCGAGGACGGGCCGACGCACCAGCCGGTCGAGCACTACGCGGCGCTGCGCGCGATCCCGGGCCTCCTCTTCATCCGCCCGTGCGACGCCAACGAGACCGTGTGGGCCTGGCGCGTCGCGATCGCCAACCGCCGCCGGCCGACGGCGCTGGCGCTCACCCGGCAGAACGTCCCGACGCTCGACCGCACCCGCTTCGCCGCGGCCGACGGGCTCCAGCGTGGTGCGTACGTGCTCAACCCGGAGGTGCCCGATCCCGAGATCATCCTGCTCGCGAGCGGGTCCGAAGTGCAGCTCATCGTCGCCGCGGCGGCGCTGCTCCCCGGGCGCCGCGTCCGGCTCGTGTCGATGCCCTGCTGGGAGCTGTTCGACGAGCAGCCGCCGGCCTACCGCGAGGCCGTGCTGCCGAGCGCGGTGACCGCGCGGCTCGCGGTCGAGGCGGGCGTCGCCCTCGGCTGGCACCGCTGGGTCGGGCCGGCCGGCGCCACGCAGACCATCGACCGCTTCGGCGCCTCGGCGCCCGGCGGCGAGATTTTCGAGCATTTCGGGTTTACACCCGCGCACGTGGCCGCACGCGCGCGCGAGCTGCTGCGATGAACAAGATCCCCAACCCGCTGCGCGAGCTGCAGCGCCTCGGCCAGTCGCCGTGGCAGGATCACATCCATCGCGGGCTGCTCACCTCTGGGGCGCTGGCGCGGCTCGTCCGCCAGGGCGACGTCACCGGCCTCACCTCGAACCCGACGATCTTCGAGCAGGCGATCATGCGCAGCGGCGCCTACGACGAGCCGCTGGTGAAGCTCGTGCGCGCGGGCAAGAGCCCCGCCGCGATCGCCGACGTCCTCGTGATCGAGGACATCCGCGCCGCCGCCAAGGTGTTCGCACCGATCTACAAGCGCACCGCCGGGGCCGACGGCTACGTGAGCGTCGAGGTGAGCCCCGCCCTCGCCTACGACACGGCGGGCACCGTGCGCGAGGCGCACCGGCTGTGGGAGGCGGTTCGCCAGCCGAACCTCATGATCAAGATCCCGGCCACCGCCGCCGGGCTCCCCGCCGTCGAGGAGTGCATCGCCGACGGCCTCAACGTCAACGTCACGCTGATCTTCGCGCTCGCCCGCTACGACCAAGTGATGGAAGCCTACCTGCGCGGGCTCGAGCGCCGCTTGGCCGCACGCCAGCCGCTCTCCCGCGTCGCCTCGGTGGCGAGCTTCTTCGTGAGCCGCGTCGACACGGTCGTCGACCGGCTGCTCGAGGAGCGCATCCCGGCCACGACCGGCGACGCCCGCCGCGCGCTCGAGCGGCTGCGCGGCCGCGCCGCGATCGCCAACGCGAAGCTCGCCTACGCGGCCTTCCGGAGCAAGTTCGCCGGCGAGCGCTTCGCCCGCCTCGCCGCCGCCGGCGCGCGCGTCCAGCGCCCGCTGTGGGCAAGCACGTCGACGAAGAACCCGGCCTACCCCGACGTCTACTACGTCGACGCGCTGGTCGGCCCCGACACCGTGAACACGCTGCCGCCGGCGACGCTCGCGGCCTACCGCGACCACGGCCATCCCGAGGACCGGCTCGCCGGGGGCCTCGACGAGGCGCACCGCGTGCTCGCCCGGCTCGCCGAGGTCGGCATCTCCATGGACGCGGTCACCGAGCAGCTCGAGGCCGACGGCGTCAAGGCGTTCGCCGACTCCTTCGACGCGCTCCTCGCCGGGGTCGAGGCGCGCTGCGCGGCGGTGCGCTTCGAGGAGCGGGCGCGCGTACGGCTCGGGGCGGCCGCGCGCCACGCCGAGGCGGCGTTCGCGGCGCTCGATGCGGCGCGCTTCGGCGAGCGGCTCTGGCGGCACGACGCGACGCTGTGGAAGCCGGCCGACCCGGCGGCGCAGGCCGAGATCGCGCGCCGGCTCGGCTGGCTCGCGGCGCCGGAGACGATGCGCCCGCACCTCGAGGAGCTGGCGCGCTTCGCCGTCGAGGTCCGCGAGGCCGGCTTCACCCACGCGCTGCTCTGCGGCATGGGCGGCTCCGCGCTCGCGCCCGAGCTGCTGCGGCACACCTTCGGGGTCGCGCGCGGCGCGATCGACCTCGCCGTCCTCGATTCGACCGATCCGGCCGCCGTGCTGGCCGCCGAGCGGCGCAGCGTGCCCGCCCGCACGCTCTATCTCGTCTCCTCGAAGTCGGGCAGCACGATGGAGGTCGATGCCTTCCTGCGCTACTTCTGGGAGCGCGTCGGCCTCGTCCGCGGCGAGCACGCCGGCGAGCACTTCGTGGCGATCACCGATCGCGGCACGGCCCTCGAGCAGCTCGCGCGCGCCCGCGGCTTCCGGCGCGTCTTCCTGAATCCGCCCGACGTCGGCGGCCGCTACTCGGCGCTCACCTACTTCGGCCTCGTGCCCGCGGCGCTCTGCGGCGTCGACGTGGCGAGGCTCCTCGACCGGGCGGACGCGCTGCGGCGCGCGGCGCCCGGCGGCGTCGTCGCCGCGCACAACCCGGCGCTACACCTGGGGGCCGTGCTCGGCGGTCTCGCCCGGGGCGGGCGCGACAAGCTCACGTTCCTCGTCGAGGGCCGGCTCGCCGGCTTCGCGGCGTGGGCCGAGCAGCTCGTCGCCGAGTCGACCGGCAAGGAGGGCCGCGGGATCGTGCCCGTCGCCGACGAGCCCCCGGGGCGCACAGCCGCGTACGGCCGCGACCGGCTGTTCGTCGCTCTCGACCTGGGCGGCGCCTCGAGCCGCGCCGTACAGGCGCTCGCCCGCGCCGGCCACCCGGTCGTGCAGTATAGGCTCGCCGATCCCTACGACCTCGGCGCGGAGATCCTGCGCTGGGAGATCGCCGTGGCCGCCGCCGCCTTCCTGCTCGAGGTGAACCCCTTCGACCAGCCCAACGTGGAGGAGACCAAGGAGAACACCCGCCGGCTGCTCGCCCGGCGTGTGACCGCCCACGAGCCGCCGGCGCCGCCCGAGCCGAGCCTCGCCCCCGATGCGGCGGAGCTCCCGGCGCGGCTGCGGGCGCATCTCCGCAGCGCCGGCCCGCGGGCCTACGTCGCGTTCAACGCCTACCTCGCCCCCACGCCGAAGCGCGTGCAGCTCCTCGGCGCGCTGCGCGCCGCCGTCCGCGACCGCTTCAAGGTCGCCACCACGCTCGGCTTCGGCCCACGCTACCTCCATTCGACCGGCCAGCTCCACAAGGGCGGGCCGCCGACGGGCGTCTTCGTGCAGCTCACGGCCGATCACCCCGAGGAGGTGCCGGTGCCCGGCGAGCCCTACTCCTTCGCCATCCTCGAGCAGGCGCAGGCGCTCGCCGACGCCCAGGCGCTCGCCGCCCGCGAGCGCCTGCTGCTCCGCGTCCACCTCGGGGCCCGCATCGACGAGGGGCTGCGCGCGCTCGCGGCGACGCTCGCCGGCCCGCGCGCCGTCGCACGGCCCGCGCGGCGCACCGCGGGCCGCGCCGCGCGCCGGCGCGCCCAGGGCTGAGCGGGTGGCGCCCCTCCGGCCGACCGTGCGGCGCAGCGGCGCCGCCGCCGATGCCGCGCCGGTCCTCGCGCGCGCCCCCGACCCGGTGACGATCGTCATCTTCGGCGCGTCGGGCGATCTCGCGCGGCGCAAGCTCCTGCCCGCCCTCTACCAGCTCGAGAGCGCCCACGGGCTGCCCGAGCGCTACGCGGTCGTCGGCTTCGCGCGTACGGTGATGACCGACGACGCCTACCGCGAGTCGGTGCGGGCGGCGCTCGCGCCGCACGCGGGCGGCGAGGTCCCCACCGACCACCCGCTGCTGCGCGCGCTCCACTACCAGGCGGGCGACGTCGACGACGCGGCCTCGCTCGGGCGGCTCCGCGCCCGGCTGGAGGCGATCGAGCGCGAGCACGGGCTCGCCGGAAACCGCCTCTACTACGCCTCGGTCGCCCCGCAGCTCTTCACGCCGCTGGTCGCCGGCCTCGCCGGCGCCGGCCTCGTCCATCCGCCCGGCGGCACGCCGTGGTCGCGGGTGATCGTCGAGAAGCCCTTCGGGCGCGACCTCACCAGCGCCCGCGCCCTCAACGCCACCATGACCGCGCTCCTCGACGAGAGCCAGATCTACCGCATCGACCACTACCTCGGGAAGGAGACGGTGCAGAACCTGCTCACGTTCCGCTTCGGCAACGCGATCTTCGAGCCGCTCTTCAACCGCCGTTACGTCGACAGCGTCCAGATCACGGTCGCCGAGACGCTCGGCATGGAGGGCCGCCGCGGCGCCTACTTCGACACCGCGGGCACCATGCGCGACATCGTCCAGAACCACATGCTCCAGCTCCTCTGCCTGATCGCGATGGAGCCGCCGGCCGGCCTCGAGGCCGAGGACATCCGCGACGAGAAGGTGAAGGTGCTGCGCGCGCTGGTCGCGCCGACGCCCGCCGAGGTCGGCGCGTGCACGGTGCGCGGCCAGTACGGCCCCGGGTGGCAGGACGGGTACGAGGTCAAGGGGTATCGCCAGGAGGAGGGCGTGCGGCCGGACTCGACCACCGAGACCTACGTGGCGCTGCGCGCGCGCATCGACAGCTGGCGCTGGGCGGGAGTCCCCTTCCTGCTGCGCTCCGGCAAGCGGCTGTGCAAGCGCGTGTCGGAGATCGCGGTCCAGTTCCGCCAGCCGCCGCTGCACCTCTTCCGCCAGCTCGGCCATCCGCGGGCCGAGCCGCAGGCCAACCTGCTCGTGCTCCGGCTCCAGCCCGACGAGGGCATCAGCCTCTCCTTCGCGTGCAAGGAGCCCGGCATGCAGATCGTGCTCGACACGGTGCAGATGGACTTCTTCTACCAGCGCACCTTCGCGCAGCGCTCGCCCGAGGCCTACGAGCGCCTGCTGCTCGACGCGCTGCGCGGCGACGCGTCGCTGTTCACGCGCTCCGACGAGGTCGACTACGCGTGGCGCTTCGTGACACCGATCCTCGACGCCTGGGCGGCGGCCCCGCCGCCGGAGTTCCCGAACTACGCGCCGTTCAGCGACGGTCCGGTCGAGGCGACGCGGCTGCTCGCCGACGTCCAGGCGCTCTGCCGCCCGGTCGCGGAGATGTGACCCACATCGGCCGCCCGCACGGCGGCGGCCCGGGCGCAGCCCGCGGCGCTCGCCATGCGCCGCGGACAACTCCGAACGCGCCCGTTCGCGGAGTAGCGCGCCCTCGGCGCCGCGCGGGCGAGAAATGCCCGCGCCATGCGGGTCCCCCGGTGGAGCGCTTCTTGATCTCCCCGCTCCTCCGCCATGCGCGCGCGGCTCCAGGTGCTGGGGACCCTGCTGTGTCTGGCGGCGCTCGCGCCGCGGGGCGCGGCGGCCACCGTCTACACGGCGCAGGTGCGCTGGTCCCCGAGCCCGTCGGCCGGCGTCGCCGGCTACCACGTCTACACGCGCCCCTCGACGGGCACCTACGGCACGCCGCTCGACGCCGGCCTGCCCGCGCCCGCGGCCGACGGCAGCCTCGCCTTCGACGTCGCCAACCTCGACACGCTCACCGACTACGACTTCGCCGTTGCCGCCTACGCCGGCGACGGCACCGAGAGCGGCCTCTCGAACGAGATGCTGCTCAGCTACTCGCAGGTCGAGTGCGCGCAGCTCAACTGCGACGACGGCGACCCCTGCACGGCCGACACGTGCAGCGGCGGCGTCTGCCAGCACACGGCGATCGCCGGCTGCCAGCGGTGCGCGACGCAGGCCGACTGCAACGACGGCAACGCCTGCACCGTCGACACGTGCGTCGCCGGCGTCTGCCAGCACGCGGCGGCCACAGACGGGACGCTCTGCGACGACGGCCTCTTCTGCACGATCAACGACCACTGCCAGGGCGGCGTGTGCGTCGGCGGGGGGCCGAACTGCACGCAGCTCGCCACCGACTGCGCGTCGGCCACCTGCGACGAGGCGAGCAAGGACTGCATCGTCACCCCCGTGCCCAACGGCACGCGGTGCGGCTCGGATGCCAACGTCTGCGTGGCGATGCACACCTGCCAGAGCGGCACGTGCACGCTCGGCGGGCCGCTCGACTGCAACGACCACAACGCCTGCACGACCGACCGTTGCGATGCCCAGCTCGGGCAGTGCGTCCACACGGCGCAGCCGGGCTGCTGCATGACCGACGCCGACTGCAACGACGGCAACGCCTGCACCGTCGATACCTGCGTCGCGGGGCAGTGCCAGAGCGCCCCCGTCACCTGCCCCGACCCCGGTCCCTGCGCGCAGGCCGCCTGCGACGCGACGGCGGGCTGCGTGACGACGCCGCTGCCCGACGGCACGAGCTGCACGGCGAGCGACCCCTGCATCCAGAACGCGGTCTGCACCGCGGGCACCTGCGCCACCCCGCCCACGGGCTCGGCCCTGCGCGCAGCCGACGCGGCACTCGTGGACACGAGCACGCTCACCGTCACGCGCTTCACGCTCAAGCGCATGGGCCGCCAGCTCCGGCTGATCGCCCAAGGCCGCTACCCCTGGTCCGGCCTGCTCGACGTCACCGGGGGCGTTAGCGTCGAGCTGCACGACGCGAGCGCGGGCCTGCTCTACGACGCCACGGTGCCGAGCGCCGAGTTCCGGGGCGGGCCGTCGCAGCTCGTCTACGCCGCCGCGGGCAGCGCGGCGCCCCACGACGGGCTGCGCCGCCTCGAGCTGCGCGCCCGGCGCAACACCGTGACCGTCAACCTGCGCGCGAGCGTGCCGCCGTCGCTCACGGGCTCGCTCCCCGACGTCGCCGGCACGAACCCGGCGGCGCTCGCCGCGCCCGCCCGCAGCGGCAGCGGCCTCGCCTGGGTGCTGCGCTTCGGCACCCAGTGCGTGAGCGATCCCGGCCTCACCTGCTCGAAGGCCCGCGGCGGCACCCGCCAGTGTCACTGAGAGCCGAGTTGCTTCGGCCCGTCTTTTCTGTACAAGGGGCGCCGACCGACGATTCGAACGGCGGGAGGTGCGGAAGATGGTGCGGCGGGCGGGGATGGTCGGCCTCCCGGCGTCGCGGGCGCTGCTGGCCCCGATCCTGGTGCTGCTGAGCGCTTCCGCCGCCCGCGGCTACGGCATCGCGCTGCGCTGGCGGCCGTCGCCGTCGACGGGCGTCGCCGGCTACAACGTCTGGGTGCGACCGGCCACCGGGAAGTACACGACGCCGATCGACGCCAAGCTCCCCAAGCCCGCCGCGGACGGCACGCTCAGCTTCACGGTCTCGAACCTCGACGCGACCGTGAGCTACGCCTGCTCGGTGACGGCGTACACGGCGACGCGGCAGCCGAGCCCGCGCTCGAACGAGCTGATCGTCCCGGCCCAGGCGCCACCGGTGGCGTGCAAGACCAACGCCGACTGCAACGACAAGAACGCCTGCACCACCGATGCGTGCGTCTCCGGCGCCTGCCAGCACACGGTGGTCGCCGACGGCACGTCGTGCAGCGACGGCAACGCCTGCAACGGCCTCGAGACCTGCCACGCGGGCAAGTGCACGGCCGGCCCGGCGCTCGTCTGCGACGACCACGACCCGTGCACTCTCGACGGCTGCACCGCGGCCAAGGGCTGCACGCACACGCCGGTGCTCGGCTGCACCGCGTGCGCGACCGCGGCCGCCTGCGACGACGCCGACCCGTGCACCACGGACGCGTGCAGCCCCGCGGGCACGTGCACGCACACGCCGCGGCCGGGCTGCGTGCGCTGCCGCACGGACGCCGACTGCGCCGACGGCAACCGCTGCACGGTTTCGCGCTGCGCCGCGGGCGTCTGTACGCACCCGGGCGTCGCCTGCCCGGCGCCCGCGCCGTGCATGGTCACCACCTGCGACCCCAGGGCCGGCTGCGGCACGGCGCCGGCAGCCGACGGCACCGCGTGCCCGAGCGGCGACCCGTGCACGGCCGGCCTCTGCGCGGCCGGCCGCTGCGTCGCCGTCGGCGGCGGCGGCACGGCGCTTCTCCTCGACGTCCACCGCCTCGTGGTGGGTGGCGTCGGCCGCCTGCTCGCCCGCGGCGCCTTCCCCGCCATGCCGCCGCTCGATCCGGCGGCGAGCGGCGTCGGCATCGAGCTGCGCGCCGACGACGGCCAGCTCGTCTACGCGGCCGAGCTGCCGGCCGCCGCCTTCCGCAGCCAAGGGGCGCACACGGTGCACTACGTCGCCGGGATCCCGCCCCCGGCGGACGGCCTGCGCCGGCTCGTCTTCGTGCGGCGCGCGGACCGCGTCGCCGTCGAGCTGCGCGCCGGGCTCACGCCCACCGACGCGGCAGCCGCGGCGGGCCACCGCCTCACCTGGCTGCTGCGCTTCGGGGCGGCGTGCGTCCGTCGCGAGGGCCTCGCCTGCACGCCGGCGAGCGCGCGCGGCGTGCGCTGCGGCTAGACGCCCAGCGCGCCGGCCAGCACGCGCGCGATGCGCTCGCCCGCGTGGCCGTCGCCGAAGGGATTGTGGGCGGTCGCCATCGCGGCGTAGTGCGCGGGGTCGCGCAGCAGCCGCTCGGCCTCGGCGACGATCCGCGCGCGCGACGTGCCCACGAGACGCGCCGTGCCCGCCTCGATCCCCTCGGGGCGCTCGGTCGTCTCGCGGAGCACGAGCACCGGCTTGCCGAGCGACGGCGCCTCCTCCTGGATGCCGCCGGAGTCGGTGAGCACGAGCGTGCAGCGCTCGAGGAGGTCCACCATCGTCCAGTAGTCGACCGGCGGGAGCAGGTGAATGCGCGGGACGCCGGCGAGGATCCCACGCACCGGCGCCTGCACCTCGGGGTTCAAGTGCACCGGGTAGACCAGCTCCACCTCGGGATTGCCCTCGGCCAGCGTGCGCAGCGCCTCGCACAGCTCGCGGAACGGCGCCCCGAAGCTCTCGCGGCGGTGCGCGGTGACGAGCACGAGCCGCCTCCCGCGCTCGATCCCGGGGAGCACCGCGCCGCGGCGGACCCCGAGGTGCGCGAGCGCCCACTGGAGCGCGTCGATGACCGGATTGCCGGTCACCGTCACCTTCTCCGGCGCGACGCGCTCGCGCAGCAGGTTGTCACGCGCCCAGGCGGTGGCCGCGAAGTGCCACTCGGCGATCGGGGTGGTGAGCTGGCGGTTCACCTCCTCGGGAAACGGCGCATCTTTCCGGTACGTGCGGAGCCCGGCCTCCACGTGCCCGACCGGCACGCCCCCGTAGAAGGCCGCCAGCGCCGCCGCGAGCGTGGTCGTGGTGTCGCCCTGCACGAGCACCGCCGCCGGCCGCACCGCGGCGAGCACCGGCGGCAGGCGCTCGAGCACGCGGGCGGCGACCTCGCTCGGCGACTGCCCCTCGCGCATCACCCCGAGCCGGTGGTCGGGGGCGACGCCGAAGAAGTCGAGCACCTGGTCGAGCAT
Source organism: Binatia bacterium (assembly GCA_035295465.1). Taxonomy (GTDB): domain Bacteria; phylum Desulfobacterota; class Binatia; order DP-6; family DP-6; genus DATGIZ01. The sequence continues at coordinate 57,684 of DATGIZ010000012.1, forward strand.
CTCCTGGTGCTGGTCGGTAACGCAGACGACCGGCCGCAGCCGCGGCGCGTGCGCCGCGAGCGCGCGCACCACGGGCACCATCTTGATCGCCTCCGGCCGCGTCCCGAAGACGCAGAGGATCCGGCGCTCAGCCATCGCCGCCCGCGCGGAGCCGGCGCGCGAACGCCGCGAAGCGCGGCAGCGCCCGGTCCCTGGCCGAAAGCCGCGGCTCGGTCACCGGCCAGGCGATGCCGAGGTCGGGGTCGTCCCACACGACGCCGATCTCGTCGCTCGCGTCGTAGGGCGCGGTGCATTTGTACTCGACCTCGGCGACGTCGCTGAGGACGCAGAAGCCGTGCAGGAAGCCCGGGGGCACCCAGCACTGCCGGAAGCTTTCGGCCGTGAGCGTCACGCCCACCCAGCGCCCGAAGGTGGCCGATCCGGGGCGGACGTCGACGGCCACGTCCCAGATCTCCCCCGCGAGCGCGCGCACGAGCTTGCCCTGCGGGCGGCGGCGCTGGCCGTGCAGCCCGCGCAGCGTGCCGCGCCCCGAGCGGGATTGGTTGTCCTGGACGAAGGGCCCGGGGATGCCCGCCGCGCGGTAGCGCTCCTCGTGGTACGCCTCGAGGAAGAATCCCCGGTCGTCACGGTGGACGGTGGGCTCGATCACGAGCACGTCGGGGATGGCGAGGGGCACGCAGCGCATCACCGCACCGACCGCTCGCCGGCGGCCGGGGGCGGGCCGCTCACCACCGCCGCCACCCGCCGTCGCCAGGTCCCGTTCAGGAGCGCCAGCGACGTCACCGCCCAGAGCACGACCGCCAGCAGGAGCGGGCGATCGGTGAGGATGATGCTCGTCGGGCTGCCGCCACGATCCGCCTTGTACACGAGAAAGTCGTAGCGGAAGATCCCGTAGATAACGAACGGCACGGTGTAGACGAGCGCCGTCGTGCCGTGCAGCGCCACCGTGTCCGGCCAGACCGTGTACATGATGTAGCACATCACGGTGACGGCGCTCACCACGCCGATCATCTGGTCGAGGAAGCCCACGCCGTAGCTGCCGAGCACCGGCCGGTGCTCGTCGCGGCCGGCGCCCAGCAGCGTGAGCTCGTGCCGGCGCTTGCCGAAGCCCATGAAGAGCGCGAGCAGGAACGTGCAGAGGATGATCCACGTCGACGGCCGCACGGCGACCGCAGCGCAGCCGGCCAGCACGCGGAGCACGAAGCCCACCGCGATCAGCATGACGTCGAGCACGACCACGTGCTTGAGCCAGTGCGAGTACGCCGCGTTGAGCGCCGTGTACCCGAGGAGGATGGCGGTCACGCGGCGGTCGAACAGCGCCGCGCCGGCAAGGCCGAGCACCAAGAGGCCGAGCTGGACCGCGCGCGCCACCGGCAGCGAGACGGCGCCGCTCGCGATCGGGCGTTGCGCCTTCTTCGGGTGGAGCCGGTCCGCCTCGCGATCGGCGACGTCGTTGTGGATGTACGCCGCGCTCGCGACCACGGAGAAGAGGCCGAAGGCGACCAGCGCCCGCGCCACCGCGACGGGATCGCCGAGCCGCCCGCCGAACAGCAGGCCGCCGAACACGAAGACGTTCTTCACCCACTGGTCGGCCCGCAGCAGCCGCACCATCACCCGCGCGCGGCTCACGACGTCCCCCCCGGGGCGGCGCCGCCCAGGTCGAACAGCGTGTAGCCCCCCGGGCAATCGGCGATCGCGCGGAAGCGCCGCGCCGCGGCCTCCTGCAGGTGGTGCGCCGCGAGCTCCTCGTGGCTCGCCACCCAGTACCGCCCGCCGCGGCGTGCGATTCCCTCGAGCAGCGGCAGGCTCAGCTCCTCCGTCGGATAGATGAACCCCTTGCGGTCCATCCAGGAGAACAGCATCGACGCGTGGGGGGCGATCGGATAGCCCTCGTCGTCGACCTCGCGCCCGCCGTTGACGACGATGCGGCCGTCGGGCGGAACGAAGTGGGCCAGCTCCACCGCGCAGCCATGCATCTCGGCGAGATCGGGGCGATGGTCACGCATGTGGACGAGGACGGCCGTCGCGCCCAGCAGAATCGCGAGCGTGCCGCCAGCGAGCATTCCCGCGATCCGGCGCCGCCGCCGCGCGAGCCACGTCCAGCGCGGCGGCACCCCCCGCCCGGCCCACAGCGCCGCGAAGCCCGCGCCGAGGAGCACCGCCGCCGGATCGACCGATGCGGCGTGGTAGGCGAAGCCGCCGTAGGGATCGCCTGCCGTGCGCGCCGCGACCACGTAGACGGCCCACGCGGCGAGGTACCACCAGCCGCCGAGCGTCCGCGCCTCGCCCCGCTCGCGCAGCCCCGCCGCGATCAGCAGCCAGCCGAGCGGCGTGACCACCGCCGCGCTCTCCCAGAGCAGGTTCTCCTCGAGGAACTTCGGCGGCAAAACCATGTCGAGGCCGATCGCGTGCGCCTCGTTGGAGAGGCCGAGGGAGTTGCCGTAGGTCGCCCACAGGTGATGCGCCCATGCATACCAGAGGAGCGGCGGGACGACCGCGATCAGGGCCGCGACGACCCCCGCCCGCCGCGGCCCGCGGGCGGCCCGCCAGGCGAGCAGCGCGAGCAGGTAGACGGCCTGCGGCTTCACGAGGATGGCCGCCGCGACCACTGCGCCCGCCGCCACCAGCCGCCCGCGCACCAGGAGCACGACCGCCACCAGCGCCAGCAGCGTCGCGAGCGCCTCGGGCTCGATCGCGGTGGCGAAGTACACGAGCAGCGGGTTCACGGCCACCGCCGCCGTCGCGACCAGGGCCCCGGCCGGCGCCAGCAGCATCCGCGCCAGCCACGCGAACAGCAGCAGGTGGGCCACCGCGCAGAGCGCGGAGAGGAGCCGCAGCACCGCCTCGTGGTAGCCCAGCAGATGGTAGAGAAGCGCGCCCGCCCACGGCAGGACCGGCAGCTCGCTCTCGACGTAGCCCGGCCCGTCGCCGCGCCAGTCGATGCGCGGATAGAGGAGGTTCATCCCCTCGCGATAGAAGTTGCGCGCGATCTGCACCGTGTCCGACTGACGCCACGCCGTGCGCAGCCGGTGGTCGAGCGGACGATCGACGGCCCCGAGGCGCAGCCCCACGCCGAGGGCGAGCACGGCGCCGAGCGCCGCCGCGGAACGCGCGCTCACGGCTTGCCCGCCCGGACCGGACGCACCGCGGCCGCCAGCACGATCGCCCACGCCACGACGAGCGCCACGCCGCTGGCGCTGGTGAGCGCGGCGTACCGCCATCCGCTCGTCCCGAGGCGCTCGAGCACCGTGTAGCTGCTGGCGTAGTTGACGAACGGGAACAGCAGCAGGCCGAGGACCGCGAGGCGGCCGCCCCGCCGGCCGAGCGCCCGCCGGTCGCGCGCGAGCGCCACCGCCGGCTGCACGAGCAGAAGCGCGTTGTAGGCCTGCTGGTAGGCGAAGACGAGAATCGTGAGGCAGACGAGCGCCGTCACCACAGGCGCGTCGGCCGATCCCCCGGCGGCCAGAAACCGGCGCACGCCGAGCACGCCCGCGCCGAGGATGCCGGCGCCGACGATGATCTCGACCGGCACCGGCAGCGCGCGGCCGGCGACCTTGCCGAGAACCGCCGGGGCGTCGATGCGCATCCAGCCGCTCACCGGGTTGGTCTCCTTGGCCCGGCGGAACGCCTCGACCCCGTGGCCGAGCGATTCGACGAGCCCGCCGACGCCACCCGCCGCCGGCAGGATGATCGCGACGACGACCGCCGACAGGACCCCGGCTCCGAGCGCGCCGAGCACGACCGCGCGCCGGTCCCCGCGGCCGAAGAGCATGAGCATGGCGAGCGGCAGCCCCATCGTGGGCTTGATGAGTGCGAGGGCCAGGCCCGCGGCGGCGAGCGCCGGCCGACGGCGCGCCCAGTGGAGCGCCGCGTACGCGCCGACCACGATCTGCGCGGTGACGTTGCCGTTCATGGCGTTCATCTGGCCGGGGCGGCTCACCAAGAGCAGCGCGCCGAGGCCCGCCGTCGTGGCCAACGTGGCACGTCCGCCCCCCCAGCGCAGCGCCAGCCAGGCGATCGCGATCGTGAGCAGGACGACGGTCGTGGCATACGCCACCGCGGCGGTCTCGTAGCCAGCCAGCCCGAAGGGCAGGTGAACGAGCAGCGTGTGCGGAGCGTACCCGGCCAGCGAGTTCGGCACCGGGTACCCGCGGTACGGATTCGTCCCTTCGAGGAACGACCGCTCGGGCCCGTAGACCTGCTCGGCGAAGTCGACCAAGGCCCAGCTCGCCTGGCCCGCAGGAAGGCCGCGCAGCTCGAGATCGTGGAGGGCGCGGTAGGCGAGCAGCGCCATGGCGAGCGCGAGCGCGACCAGCGCCAGGAGCCGCGCCGGGACACCCTCGCCGCGCGGCGCCGGCACGGCGCCCGCCGCCCTCATGCCAGATGCTCCGGTCGTGATAGAAGCTCCCGATGCGCCGGGCGGCGATCGTCGGAGCCTGCGCGGGGCTCGCGGCCGCGGCCTGGCTCTACGCGCTCTCCGGCCTCATGTTCGTCCGCCCAGGCTCGGAGCTGACGCGGCGGCGCGACGTGCTCTTCCAGTCCGACGCCGGGTACTGGATCGCGGCATATGCGTCCGGCGGCGAGCGCGTCAGCTCTTTCACCCATCCCCTGCTGGGCGCCCTGTGGGAGCCCGGCCCGCGCCTCCTCTATCTCGCGTTGCGCCACGTCCTGCCGGACGAAGACGCGGTGCTGGTGGCTGGCCGCGCCTTCACCGCGCTCGTCGCGGCCGCCGGCGTCGCAGCGCTCTTCGGTGCCGCCGCGCGCCACGGCGCGTCCACACGGGTTTTGGCGCTGCTCCTGCCGGTGTACCTGCTCTTCACCGACCAGATTCTCGTGTCGCTTCCGGAGCACTTCGCGCTGTCGCAGGCCTTGCTCTCGATCGCGTTCGCCCTGCTCGTCGCCGCGCCCCGTCCCGCCACGCAGCTTGCGGGCCTCGGTCTCCTCGCCGTGGCCGCGGGCGGCGTGACGGTGACCAACGCCGTCTTCCCGCTCGCCGCGGCCGGGCTCGTCGTGCATCGCCACGTGAGCCCGCGCCGCTGGCGGCAGACGGTCACCGCCGTGGCCGTCCTCGGCCTCGTCGCCGCGGCGGCGCTCGGCGCCGCGCTGCTGGCGAGCCCCACCGCGAGGCAGCGGCTCGTCTGGCGCGTCGCCCCGTGGCTCACGGCGCGGCCGCTGCGCGATCCCGGGGCCGCCGGGCGGCTCGCGTTCCGCGGCCTCGTCGATCCGGCCATCGGCCCCACGCCCGCCGTCGATCGCAACAACGACTGGCATCTCCCGATGGTCACGTACCAGCCGACCTACGCAACCTATGCCCTGTGGCCCTACGACGGCCTCCAGAGCACGGCCGTGGTCGCCTGGCTCCTGCTGCTCGGCACGTCCGTGGTGCGAGCCGGCTGGGATCCGGGGACGCGGCCATACGTCGGCCTCCTGCTCGGCTGGATCGCGTTCAACACGGTGCTCCACAACTTCTGGGGCGACGAGTACTTCCTGTTCAGCACGCACTGGTCGTGGGCGCTGTTCGCGCTCGTCCTGCTGGCCGCGCCGCGGCTGCGGTGGCCGGCCGTCGCCTGCCTGACGGTGGCGCTCGTGGCCGGCCAGGTTCATACGCTCATCGAGGTACGCCACGTGCTCGCCGCCATCGTCTGAGCCCAGCGACCTACCGCGGCGCCAGGTCATAGAGGAAGTACTCCCCTTCGCACGACGCCACGAGGCGGTACTTGCGATCCACCAGGTCGCGGAGGTGGTCATGATCGAGCTCCGCGCGGCTCGCCATCCACCACCGCCCTCCCCGCGCCGCGATGCGGTCGAGCGTCTCGATCCCGAGCCGGTTCTCCGGGTAGTTGAAGCCCCGGCGATCCATCCAGGCGAACGGCATCGACACGTTGTACGCCCCCGTCCACCCGTAGCCCTCGTCGGAGCTGCCGGCGACGACGAGCAGCCCCGTGGGCGGCACGAAGCGGGCGAACGCGCGCGAGCACTCCCACATCGGGCGCAGGTCGTCACGGCCGTCGCGCAGCCGCACGTACACCCCGACCAGCGCAACCAGCGCCACGACGGTCGCCGCGCCGAGCGCGGGCCCCACCCACGCCCACCGCCGCGGGAGCGCCCTCCCCTCGGCGATCGCCGCGAGCCCGCCGCCCATCAGCAGGCACGCCGGCGCCACGGTGCTCGCATGGTAGTAGTACGCCCAGTCGGCCGACGTGGTCTTGGCGGCGACCACGTAGAAGATCCAGACCGCGAGATACCAGACGAGCGGCCGCTCGATCGGTCGCAGCCCTCCGGCGACGGCCGCAGCGGCCAGCACCCAGCCGAAGGGCGTGAGCACCCCGAGCGTCTCCCACTTGAGGATGCCGACGAGAAACCGGGGCGGCGCGAGCATCGCGAGCGTGAGGAAATGATCGCCGTTCGAGAGCCCGAGCGAGTTCCCGTAGCCGGTCCAGAAATGGTACGCCCACGCGTACCAGGCGACCGGCGGTCCGAGCGCCACGGCCGCGGCAAGCGGCACCCGCGGGCGCAGCGCGCCCCGCAGGCCTTCGCGTCGCAGGACCTCCCACGCGAGCACGAAGCCCAGGTAGGCGGCCGGCGCCTTCGCGAGGATCGCGCCGGCGATCGCCGCCGCGGCGACGAAGAGCCGCGTCGTGCTCTCGGGCCGATCGCCCCAGCGCCAGCAGGCGCCCGCCGCGACGAGCGCGAGGAGCACCATGAGCGCATCGGGCTGGATGGCGGTGGCGAGGTGGAAGAGGAGCGGATTGGCGGCGAACGCCGCCGTGGCGAGGAGAACGCCCGCGGGCGGCAGCAGGCGGCGGGCGAGGCCCAGGAACACGAGCAGGCTCGCGATCGCGCAGGCGAGCGGCGGCAGCCGCAGCAGCCACGGCCGGTCGCCGAACGCCCGCAGCAGCAGCGCGCCCATCCACGGCACGAGCGGGAACTCCCCCTCGACGTAGCCCGGCCCGGCGCCGCGCCAGTCGATGCGGGGATAGAGCACGTCCATCCCCTCGCGCGCGAAGCTGCGCGCGATGCCCGTGTAGTCGGCCTGCCGCCAGGGCGAGCGGATGCGGTAGTCGAGCGGCCGGTGAACGTAGGCGACCCAGGCGAGCACCCCCGCGATCAGGACGATCGCCTGCGCCGACCCCCGCACCACGGACCTCAACGCACGTAGCCGAGCGCGTGCAGCCGGTCGCGCGCGCGGGCAATGGGCTCGCCGGAGCGAATCGGGTTGCGCGCGAGCAGCCAACCCCGGTACGCCGCCGTCAGCGGGTCGTCGGGGGCGAGCGGCTCGGGATGCTCCTCGTCCGGATCGGCGCGGAGATCGAAGGCGACGCCCCGCCCGTCCTCCTCGTCGACCACGACCTTCCGCCCGTCGCGCTCGAGCGCCACCCAGTTGCCGCGCCACGGCCGGGTGTCGAAGTCCTTCCGCACCTCGCGCAGCTCGTCGAAGTACCACGGGATCTCGTGGCGCTGGCTCACCAGCAGCTCCGGCGCCGCACCCCACGGCGGCAGGGCCCCGGCGACGTCGGGAAGCGGCGGCAGGCCGAGGAGCGCCCGGACCGTCGCGCGGAGCTGCACGCTCTGCACCGGCACATCGACGCGCCCCGGCTCGACGCCCGGGCCCTCGATCAGCAGCGGCACGTGCAGCAGCGTCTCCCACATCCCGAGCAGGTGGCCCATCATGCCGTGCTCGCCCAGCGTCTCCCCGTGGTCCGCGAGCACGACGACGAGCAGATTCGATGCATCGAAGCCGCGGGCGGCGAGGCCGTCGAGGAGCCGGCCGAGCGCCCGGTCCATCGCGTGCACCTCGCCGTCGTAGAGGTCGCGCATGTCCGCCACCGCCTCGGGCGTGAGCGGCATGCTGCGGGTGTTGTAGTAGCGCGGGTCGTCGGCCACCTCGCCGCGCGGGACCTCGGGTGCGAACTCCTGCCGCTCGCGCGCCGGCGGCGTATAGGGCGCGTGCGGGTCCATGTAGTTCACGAACAGGAACCACGGATGGCCGTGCGGGGCGATGCGGTCGAGCCAGTCGAGCGCCAGCTCGGTGACGCGGAAGCCCGGGCCGCGGTAGCCCCAGTGCCCGCGGAGGTGGTCGACGATCTTGAGAAGCACCGGCTGCGTGAGCTGGAGCACGTCCCAGCTCTCGGCGAAACCCGTGCGCAGCGTCGGGTTCTGGGGCACGAAGGGGTTGGCCGAGATCGCCGCCGCGATCCGGCCGGTGGCCGCGAGGTCACCCGCGATCGATCCGGCCGCCGTGCCCGCCTCGAAGTCGAAGCCCTCGAAGCCGAGATCCGACGGATAATGCCCGGAGAAGATCGCCGCGTGCGATGGAATCGTCCACGGCGCGGCCGACACGTCCCGCGTGTAGACGAGGCTCCGCTGCGCGAGGGCTTCGAGGTTCGGCGTGGTCGGTCGCGCGTAGCCGTAAGCCGACAGGTGATGGACGGCCGTCGTGTCGAGGACCACCATGAGCACGCTCGGCGCCGTGCCCGGCTCGCCCGCGCGCCCCACGCGCATGCGCGCGACGAGCGTCACCGCCACGGCCCCGAGCGTCACGACGACCATCGCGCGCCCGGTGAGCAGGCGTCCCCCGAGCGCCACCAGCAGCAGCCCGGCGCCGAGCAGCATCAGCAGCGGCAGCGCCTCCTTGGCGCCGACCGCGTAGCCCACGTTGGGCACGACCATGGCGATCGGCAGCCCGAGGAACATGCGGCCGAAGACGCGGAGCCGCGTCGCAGAGCGGTCGAGCAGCACGGCCGGGGCGCCGAGCAGCGCGTAGAGCAGGAACGAGGTCGTGACGCCCTCGACGTGGAGCGCGAACGGCAGGGGCACGAGGCAGCGGCTGGCGACCTCGACCGCCGTCGCGAGGAGCGCGACGCCCAGCGCCCGCACGAGCCGCGCCCTCCAACTCACGGCCACCTATCTTCCCGGCCTTTCCGCAGGGTTGCAAATCAGCGTGCGACGGGCGTCGTCAGAGCGCGTAGCGGGGGATGCCGAGCCCCAGTGCCATCTCACACATCCGCCCGTCGTAGGTCGCCAGCCGGACGTCCTGCCCCTGCCGTCGGAGAAAGTCCGCCGAGGCGAGGTGCAAGGCGCCGAGCGTCCCCACCGGCGCCGGAAACGGCTCGATTGCCCGCGCCAGCACCGGAGGCGCCAGCTCGAGAAAGGCGATCCGGCCGAGGAGCTGCCGGACGTCGGTGCCATGAGAACCTCCGAGACCACGCGCGTGCACGCGGGTCCAGACCTCGTATTCCAAAAGCCGGCTGGAGACGAGCGACTCCGCCCAGAGCGCCGCCGGCGGCGATCGGTCCTCCGCCAAGAGCTGGGCGAGCGCGACCGACGTGTCGAGATAGATCAGCAACGGTCGGCTCGGTCGGCTGCGAGCTCGCCGAGCAGCGCCGCGAGGGGCGCGACGGGCCTGCGCGGCGGGGTCCCCCCGCTCGGCAGAACGGGCGGTGCCAGCCAGCCCTTGCGGACGACCTCGGCGAGCTGGGCGTCGGCGAGCAGCTCCGCACGGCCGGAACGCGGCGGCACGAGCTCGGCGACGACGCGATCGCGGTCGGTCACGAGGACCGTCTCCCCTCCGGCGGCGAGCCGGACGTACTCGCTGAGCTTGTTCTTGAGCACCTTGAGGCCGACCGCACGCATGGGCCGAAGGTAGCTTCCGGAAGCTACCTAATCAATCCGGCGTGAGTCCCGCGTCGGGTCGCGCTCCAAAGCCACCGAGCTATGCTGTGCCAGGGTGCACCAATTGGCGGACGTCGTTCGGGAGGCGCGCGAGATCTTCGGGTCGCGGCTCCTCGGAATGTTCGTCTTCGGCTCGCGCGTCGCCGGCGGGGCTCGCACGACGTCGGACGTGGACCTGGGGGTGTGGCTCGCCCCGCCGATCCGGCGCGCCACGAGCTGGGTGCCGTGGGTCGCGCGGTTCGGGCCACGCGATCCCGTGCTCGATCCCACGTTCTTCACGGAAGCGTCGCTCACCGTGCCTGCCGCCTGGCTGCTCGAGGCGGTGCACGGCGGCGTGCAGGTGCTCTACGATCCGCACGGCCAGCTCGCGGAGCGCTTGGCGTCGATCCGCCGGGCGTGCGACGCGGGCGCGTATCGGCGCCGACTTTTCATGGGCTTGCCGCACTGGGAGCGGAGCGCCGCGTGACGAACGCCCCGGCGCTCGCGCGTGACTACCTCCGCAGGGCGCGGCTGCGCGTGCGAGCGGTGGAGGCGCTGATCGCCGTGCAGGACTTTGCGGACGCCGTCTGTGAAGCGCAGGAGACGGTCGAGCTGGCCGTGAAGGCGGTCCTCAAGCTCACCGGGCTCAGCTTCCCGCGCGCGCACGACGTGTCCCGCCTGCTGCGCGACCCGGCCGTCACGGGACCCGTGCTCACACCGGACGAGGTGGCGGAGGTCGAGCAGGCGTCTAAGGCGCTGCGCCGCGATCGGGAGCTGGCCGTCTACGGCGACGAGGACGTGGTCCCGCTCGAGTACTACGAGCGTGCGGATGCGGACGCGGCCCTCGTCGCCCTGCGGCGGGTGCTCGAGCTGGTGGGGAAGGCGTTCGAGCGCAACGGGACCCCGGTCGAGTGAGCGCCGGGCAACGACGTCACGGCCGCGACGCGAGATCGTAGAGCGCGTAGCCCGCCGGGCACCGGGCCACGAGCCGGTAGCGCGCTTCGACCGCGGCGCGGAGCCCACCGCGGTCGAGCTCACCCGGGCCGGCGATCCAGTAGCGCCCGCCGCGCGCGGCGATGCCGTCGAGGGTCGCCACGCTCAGCTCCTCGGAGCCGTAGTTGAAGCCCTTGCGGTCCATCCACGCGAACAGCGTCGACGCGTTGTGCGCGACGGGCAGCCCGTACTCGTCGTGCATCGTCCCGCCGTCGACGACGATCTTCGCGTCGGGCGGCACGAGCGGGACGAAGGCCAGCGCGCACTCGCGCATCGCGCGCAGGTCCTCGCGGCCGTCGCGGCGGTGGACGAGGAGCGCGTTGACCGCGACGAGCGCCGCGAGCGTGCCCGCGACCAGCGCCGCCGACGTCCGCGGCCAGGTGCGCAGCGCGACGAACCCCGCGCCCATCAGCAGGCACGCCGGCGCCACCGAGGCGCTGTGGTAGTAGAACGCCCAGTCGTCGCCGGTCGTGCGCGCCGCGGCGAGGTAGAAGACCCACACCGCGCCGTACCAGACGAGCGCGAGCCGGGTCCCCTCGTCGCGCAGCCGTGCGAGCGCGCCCGCGGCCAGCACCCAGCCGATGGGCGTCAGCACCCCGATCGTCTCCCACTTGAGGATCCCGATTAGGAACCGCGGCGGGAACAGCATGTCGAGGCCGATCCAGTGGCTCTCGTTCGAGACGCCGAGGGAGAGGCCCCAGCGCAGCCAGAAACGGTGCGCCCACCAGTACCACGCGGCCCCGGGCACGACCGCAAGCAGCGCGCAGCCCCAGACGCGCGGGGCGACGAGCGCGCGGAGGCCCATCCGCCGCAGCAGCACCCACGCGATGACGAGCCCGAGGTACACGCTCGTCGCCTTCGCCAGGATGGCGAGCGCCGCCGCCGCCGCCGCCGCCACGAGCCACGCCCAGCGCTCCTCGCGGTCGAACCGCCAGAGGCAGCCGACCGCGAGCAGCGCCGCGAGCACCGCGAGCGCCTCGGGCTGCATCGCGGTCGAGAGGTAGACGAGCAGCGGGTTGGCCGCGAAGGCCGCGAGCGCCACCAGCCGTCCGCCCGCGGGCAAAAGCCGGCGCGCGAGCCCCCAGAAGACGACCAGGCCGAGCGTCCCGCACACCGCCGCGAGCGCCCGCAGCGTCTGCTCGTGGTAGCCGGCGACGCGGTCGATCGCCGCGGCGACCCACGGCAGGAGCGGCAGCTCCATCTCCGCGTACCCGGGCGCGTCGCCGCGCCAGTCGATGCGCGGGTGGAGGATGTCGAGGCCGTCGCGCCAAAAGTTGCGCGTGACCTGCGTGTAATCCGACTGCCGCCACGACGCCGCCAGCCGGTGGTCGAGCGGCCGCCACACGTAGGCGAGGCGAGCGAGCAGCCCGAGCGCGAGCACGACGGCGACCGCGCCGCGCCCGCTCACGAGCCGCCTCTGGGCGCGTAGCGGCGCACGTCGACGCCGGGGAAGGACGCCTCCTCGCCGAGCGATAGCCGCCCGTCGAGCAACGCCTGCACCGTGCCCTGCGGGTCAATCGTCCACGGGCGCGAGGAGACGAGGAAGACGTCGGCGGCCGCGGCAGCGGTCTCGGCGACGCGCGCCGCGAGCGTGCCGTCGGTGAGCATGTGCGGCTCGACCTCGAGGATCGCGTCGCCCGGCTGCGCGTAGCGCTCGAAGGCGAGGCTCGTCTCGCCGACGAGCACCACCGCGCGGGGCGCCGGACGCGCTTCGACCCAGGCGGCCGCGCTGCGCGCGTCCTCGCGCTCGTAGGCCGGCGCGTTCATCTGGACGAGCCCCCAGGCCTCGACGACGACCAGCGCGGCGAGCCCCGCCGTCGCCAGCCGCGGCACGCGGCTGCCGAGCCCACTCGCGGCCCAGAGAAGGACGAACGGGAGCGCCGGCAGCGCGTAGCGCACCCGATAGCCCACCAGCACCGCCGAGGCGGCGAGCGGCCCGAGCCCCGGCACGACCATCAGCAGGAGAAGCCAGCGGTCCTCGCGCTCGAGCCGCCGGGCGAACGGGGTCGTGACGATCAGGGCGCCAAGCGCGAGCACGCCGAGCGTCACCGGCAGGTACGGATGGAGCGCCGCCCACGCGCCCGTGCCCGCCCGCGACGCCGGATGGAGCACGCGCAGCGGCGGCCCCACCGAGAAGCCGCCGACGAAGGCGAGCGCCGTGTAGGGGAGCGACATCCAGGAGAAGCGGCTCGCGCTGTCCTGGGCCGCCTGCGCGGCGGCGTCGGCGCGGAGCCCCGGCAGCCACACCGCGAGCGCGCCGGCGGTGAGCAGCGCCGTGCGCAGCCAGAGCCCCCGGCGCGCCGGCGCGGCCGCAAAGTCGGCGAGCGCGATCGCGGCCTGGGCGGCCACCACGAACACGAAGTAGTAGTGGAACCCGAAGCCGAGGGACGTCGTGACGGCGAACGCGACGCTCCACCGCCCCCCGCGGCCGCGGAGCAGCTCGACCAAGCAGCCCGTGCTCGCCACCGCGAGCAGCATCATCACGGCGTAGGCGCGCGCCTCCTGCGAGTACCACACGGCGAGCGGGTGGATCGCCAGCAGCGCCGCGGCGACCACGCCGGCGAGCGGTCGCCCGAGCCGCAGGCCGAGGAGCAGCACCAGCGGCACCGCGAGCGTGCCGGCGAGCGCGGAGGGGAAGCGCAGCCACCAGTCCGAGCCGGCGCCGAGGCGGATCAGCGCGTGCAGCACGAGCCCGAACAGCGGGGGCTCGCCGTCCGGGGTGACGACGATGGCCGCGGCCGGCTTCACCGCCAGCCGCACGGAGTGCCACTCGTCGAGCCAGATCGACTGGCGGTCGAGGCCCGCGAAGCGCACCGCCGCCGCGACGGCGGTGAGCGGCAGCAGCGCGGCCGTCTCACGCATGGGCGCCCGCCGCCCGCAGCGCGGCCGCGCGCCCGCCGCTCCACCAATCGCCGAGCACGAGGCTGTTGAACCAGCGTGCGTACTCGGCGGCGACTTCGCGCGTCTGGCCGCGGTCCTGCCACCAGCCGGCCGGGCGGAACGGGTCCCCTTCGGGGCTGCGCACCGCGACCCGCGTGCCCGCCGGGAGCGTCCGGCGGAGCAGCCAGCGGGCGCGCGCCGTGTGGCTGCGCGCGGTGAGGTAGAGGACGCTCGCCGGGTGGAAGGCGGCGACGTAGCGGCCGAGCATCGCGATCTCGGTGTTGGTGCCGTCGATGCCCGTCCCGAACGTCACGATCGCATCCGCGGGCACGCCGCTGCGCGCGAGCACCTCGCGGGCGAGCTCGGTCGGCGTGGGATAGGCGATCCCGAGCGCGCGCACCTGCCGCTCGAAGCGCCGGCCGACCCAGGCCGGCACCAGCACCGCGCGCACGCTCCCGCTCGCATAGAGCTTCGCCGCCTCGAGCGCCCCGGGAACGACGCTCGCCTCGGAGAGCACGGCGACGTCCGCGGGCCCCGGCGGGTCCTCCACCACGAGGAGCGACCCGACCCAGGTGAGCAGCCTCTGCCGGGCGAGCCAGGCGCCGGCCACGACGGCCACCACGACGAGCAGGCGCCTCACGTTCGCACCAGCGCGCGGCTCGCGAAGAGCATCAGATACGGATCGAGCGGCAGGCGAAAGCGGGTGCAGGCCGTCAGCAGGGCGTAGGTCGCGGTCACCGACACGACCACTGCGGAGATCGGGAGCCACCGCCGTCCGCCGGCGCGGCCACAAAACGCGCCGACGGCTGCGAGCCCGAGCAGCGGGTAGAACGATACCGCCGCGACCAGGCGCATCGCGGCCGTCGTGTCCTGGTTCTGCGTCTCGGTGCGGCTGAAGGCCGAGTAGAGCGTCGCGGTCTTGCGCGCCGCGAGCACGAGCACGCGCCCGGGATCACGGCGCACGAGGTCGAGCACGACCGGCCGCAGCACCTCGTCGGTGGCGAGATAGAAGTCGCCCGTCCGCGCGAGCCGCTCGCCGACGGCCCGCGCAACGCCCGCGTACTGCTCCTCGACCGCCCGGCGCCGCTCGGGGTCGAGGCGCGCCAGCCGCCGCGTCCAGAGGTCGCGGCCCCAGAGCAGGTCGCGGTCGTCGGCGCTGCCGTCGGCGAGGGGGCCGTTGCCCTGCCAGAGCTTCGTCCAGAGGCCGCTCGAGATCGGGACGAGCCGCCCGTAGGCGGCCTCGTTGCGCGCGGTCCACGGGAGCACGACGGCGAGCGCGCCGAGCCCGAGCGCCGCCGTGAGCTCGAGCCGCCGGCGCACGCCCGCCGCGGCGCCGAGGCACCAGGCGAGCGCCAGCGCCGGCACGACGACCAGGAACGTCGGCCGCGCGAGCGCGGCAAGGCCGAGGAGGCCCCCCGCGAGCACCGCTCGGCCCACGCCGCCTCGGCCCTGGTGCACGTCGAGCGCGAGCAGCACGCCGAGGGCGAGCGGCAGGCCGAGCACGCAGTCGACGTAGAACACGCCCGCCAGGTAGACGTGCGGCGGGTAGAGCGCGAGCATCAGGCCGGCGAGCAATCCGAGCGCCGGCCCCGCGAGCCGCGTCCCGATGCGGAGCAGGACCACGCAGGTGAGCGCGCCGATCACCGCCTGGCCGATGCGGGCGGCGAGCAGGCTCTCGCCGAAGGCCCGGAAGACGAGGCCGAGATACGCCGGAAGCAGCGGGTTGGCCCGGTAGCTGTCGGAGACGAACCCGTGCCCGGCCGCGAGCGAGCGCGCGATGCCCACGAACTGCGTCTCGTCGATCCAGCGGAGCTGGTCGGGGAGCCGCAGCACCCAGGCGAGCCGCAGCCCGAGCGCGACCACGAACACGACGAGCCCCGGCCGTCTCACCCGGCCGCCTCGAAGCACAGCACCTCGATCCCGCGCACCCGCACTCCCGGGCAGGCACGGTAGCGGGCCCCGAGGGCGCGCACCAGCGCGCCCGTGGGGTCGCTCAGCCAGGCGCGGCCGACGACGAACACCGCCCGCCCCGGCCCCGGCATCGGCATGGCTGCGGCGAGCGCGTCGGCGTTGTCCGCGGTGGCGATCACGCCGGCCGGCGGGTAGAGCAGCAACCGCCGTCCCGGCCACTGGTAGTCCGCGAGCAGCGCCATCTCGCTCGAGGTGACGAGGATCTCCTCGTTCGCGGGCACGTGCGCGTCGAGCCAGGCGCCGGCGCTGCGCGTGTCCTCGCGGCCGTGGCCGGGCTGCGCCAGATGGAGGCCGAGCCCGACGGCCAGCACGACGGCGAGGGCGGCGCCGGCGAGCCGCCAGCGCGCGGCGCCGGCGGCGAGGATCACGAGCAGCGCCGGCGCCCCGGCCATGAAGTAGCGTGGGTTCACCGCGACGCCGAGCACGAGGCGCACGGCGAAGGGCACCGCGAGCACCACCCCGCACGGCACGAGCAACGCGAGCCGCGCGCCGCGATCGAGGCCCCGCAGCGACGCGAGCGCGCAGGCCGCCGCGGGGACGGCGCCCACGACGGCAAACGGCAGGAGGCCCGCCGCCGCGCGCGCGCCCTCGGCGTGGAGCGCGGCCGAGTCCGGAAGCACGGCGTAGCCCGCCACCAGCGCCCAGAGCGCCCCGGGCACGGCGAGCCACCCCATCTCGTAGCTGCCGCCGGCCTTGTGCGACGCGACCAGCATCGCCGCGAGCAGCCCCGCGCCCGCGATCCCCGCCGTCGCCGCGGCCGCCGGCAGCCACGAGCGCAGCGGGCGCCGCCAGAGCACGAGCAGCACGAGCACCTCGCCGCCGAGGAAAAAGACCGTGTAGTAGTGCGACGCGGCGAGCGCGAGCGCGCTCACCACGAACCCTGGCCCCAGCCGCCCCGACGGGGCGCGCACCCACCGGGCGAGCAGCGCCAGGTTGCCCGCCGCGAGCGCGCCCACGAGCCCGTACATCCGCGCCTCCTGCGCGTGCTGCACGAGGTAGGGCGAGAGCGCGGCGAGCCATGCCGCCCAGCGCGCGGCCGGGCGCCCGACGAGCGCGCCGGCGAGCGCCGCGACCAGCGGGATCGCCGCGGCCGACACCAGCGCGCTCGGCAGCCGCAGCGCCCACGGCGAGGCCCCGGCGACGCGCGTCCACGCCTTCAGCAGGAGGAAGTAGAGCGGCGGGTGGTTGTCGTGAAGGACGATGCCCGGCAGCCGCGCCCACGGCTCGCGCATCCACTCGGCCGTGATCACCTCGTCGAGCCAGAGGGGCGCCGTCCCCAGGTGGACGAGGCGCAGCCCGAGGCCGGCCACGAGCGCGGCGAGAATCCAGCGGTCGCGGATGAGCGGGCGCGGCGTCACGATTGCAAACGTCCGCCGTCCAGGCTAGCTACGCCGGCGCCGGTGTCCAGCAGCCCGCGGAACCGCCGGCGCCGGCCCCGCGGCGCCCTCGCCGCCGTGGTGGCCTTTTTCGCCGTGGCGGGCGCGATCGCGTATCGCGTGGTCGAGGGTACGCGGGTGCCCGGGAACCCCTCGTTCCCGCGCTGGGCGTTCTGCGACTTCCGCACGGTGGTCTACTACCCGGGCGTCTCGTTCCTGGCGGGCGGCAACCCGTATGACGCGCCGGCCTTCACGCGGATGTACCCGGTGCCCGTGAACTTCCCCCTCTACTCGCCGCTCGTCATCCTGATGCATCTCCCCTTCGCGCTCCTGCCCATCACCGCGTCGGCCATCGCCTACTTCCTGACGATCCTCGGCCTGACGCTGCTCGTGGCCCTGATGGCGCTACGCTTCGCCGGCTGTACCCCGACCGTGGCGCGCATCTTCGGCACGGGCGCGCTCCTGCTCCTCAGCCGACCCGGCCAGGCGAACCTGACGCTCGGGCAGGTGGCGGCGACGGCCACCGCCGCCTGCTACGCGGCGCTCTGGTGGAGCCGCTCGCGACCCTGGCTCGCCGCCGCCGGCCTCGCCGTCGCGACGTTCAAGCCCACGTTCGGCGGGCCGCTCGTCCTGCTGCTCCTCGCCCGCGGCGACTGGGGAGCCGTCGCCCGCGGGCTCGCCATCGCCGCGGTGGCGACCGCGGGGCCCGCGCTCACCGTCGTCGCGCGCGCCGGCGGCCCCCTGGCGATGCTGCACCTGATCACTTCCGCGCAGGGCACGTGGTCGGCGCTGCCCGAGAACGCCGCCTCGGCGAGCATCATCCGGCTCGACGTGGGCGCCCTCGTCGGCCGGCTCCTCGGACGCTCGCCGAGCGCTCCCGCGCTGATCGCCCTCGCCGTGGCCCTGCTCGCCACCGCGGGCCTCGCCATACGCCGGCTCGACCCGCGCGAGGCGGATGCCTGGCGGCTTTCGGCGGCGCTCGCCTGCGTCGCCATCTTGCTCTCCGGCTATCATCAGGCCTACGACGCGCTCCTGCTCGCGCTGCCCGCGACGGCGCTGGTCGCCGGCCGCTGGGCGCCCGCCGCGGTCGCCACGCGGGGCGCGCGCGGCTTCCTGCTCGCCGCGCTCACGATCCCGGCGGTCAACTACGTCGGCACCTACGCCCTGCTGCCGCGCCTGCCCGCCAGCCACGGCTTCTGGGTCGTGGCGACATCGGCCAACGGCGCGGCGCTCCTCGGCGCGTTCGTGGCCTATGCCTGGGTTGCCTTGCGTGTGCCCGTGGGCCAACCAGGGTCGGCGCGTTGAGGTGGACGCCAGCCGGCCTCCTCGCTGCCCATTGGACACCGGATCACCAGCCGGACCGCGAACCGAGGCTCACTGCACGCCGGCGAAGGTCGCCGTGGCGGTGACCGCGTCGTCGTGGCTGGTCACCGCCAAACCCACGTAGACGGGGTCCGTGAACCCGATCGTGTCGCTGCCGACGAGCGTCCACGTCGCCCCGTCGGGCGCCACGTACCCGCTCACCGTGCTCCCGCTGCGCACGACCTTCACCCAGTACGGCGCCGCCACCGCCGGACCCGCCGTGCTCGTCGACTCGCCGCCCGCCGTCGTGCGCCGCTGGAACGCCGCCCCGTTGCCGGGCGTCACGATCATCATGGCGTGGGCCGACCCGGGCGTGAGGTCCTGGCGGATCATCACCCCCGCCTTCGCCCACGGATCGGTGTCCTGCTGTGTCAGCACCTGGGCGACGATCTCGCCGTCACCCGCGAGCGGCTGGAACACGTAGTGGAACGCGTCCGCCGTCCCCCAGACATCCGCCCCCGAGCCCGTCACCGCGAACGTGCCGCTCGCATCGAGGTTGGCGCTGCCCGGCAGCCCGACGCTTCCGACGTCCTCATCCTGCCACGGAGCGGGCAGCGCGACCGTGATCGTCACCGGGCTCGACGGCGTGGTGAGGCCCGAGTCGTCCGTCGCCACCGCCGCCAGCACGTAGGTTCCGGACGGGACGTCGGTCCACGTGAACGTGTAGGGGCTCGCCGTCACGGTGCCGAGCAGCGTCGAGCCGGCGTAGAAGTCCACGCGGTCGATGACCCCCTGGGGGTCGGAGGCCGACGCCGCGAGCGTGATGGCGGCGGGCGTCGTGTAGACGGAGCCGTCCGCCGGCGCGGTCAGGCTCACGGTCGGCGGGCTCGCCCCCGTGAAGATCGTCACGCCGTCGAAGCTTGCGGTGCTCGTGACGGTATCGTCGTGGCTGGTCACCGCCAGCCCCACGTAGACCGTGCCCGAAAGCGTGATCGTGTCGCTGCCGACGAGCGTCCACGCCGCCCCGTCGGGCGCCACGTATCCGCTCACCGTGCTGCCGCTGCGCACGAGGCGGACCCAGTACGGCGCCGCCACCGCCGGGCCCGCCGTGCTCGTCGACTCGCCCCCCGCCGTCGTCCGCCGCTGGAACGCCGCCCCGTTGCCCGGCGTCACGATCATCATG
>DATGIZ010000013.1:0-119066 GCA_035295465.1 Binatia bacterium
CTCCATGATCACGGCCTGGGCCTGCGCGAGCGCGGCGCGCAGGGCCTCGGCCTCGGCCGCCGCGGCCGCGCGGGCGCTCTCGGCGGCCTGCGTGCTCTCGCGGGCGCGCGCGAGGGTCTCCTCCCGGTCGGCCGCGGCGCGCGCGGCGAGCGCTTCGAGCTCCTCGCGCGCGCGCTGCTCGCGCGCCGCCGCCGCCCCCAGGTCGCGAACCAGCTCGGCTTGCGCCGCCTCCAGCGCCGCGATCTGCTCGCGCTGCTGCGTCGCCGTCGTCTCCCGGTCGCTCAGGCGGGCGGTCCAGTGGGCGCGCAGCGTGCGCTCCTTCTCGTGCGCGGCGACCTCGAGCCGGTTGCGCTCCTCCTGGGCCGCGCGCAGGTCCTGCTCGAGTCGCCCGAGCTCCGCGCGGGCCTCGTCCTCGCGCACGCGGGCCTGCCGGGCCTGGTCCTCGGCCTCCATGATCACGGCCTGGGCCTGCGCGAGCGCGGCGCGCAGGGCCTCGGCCTCGGCCGCCGCGGCCGCGCGGGCGCTCTCGGCGGCCTGCGTGCTCTCGCGGGCGCGCGCGAGGGTCTCCTCCCGGCCGGCCGCGGCCCGCGCGGTCACCGCTTGCAGCTCCTCCTGCGCGCGCTCCTCCCGACTCACGGCCGCCGCGAGCCGCTCGGCGAGGAGATCGTGGGCGCGCTCGAGCTCGAGCACCCGCTCGCGGGTGCGCGCCAGCGCCGCCTCGTGCTCGCTCAGGCGCGCCGTCCATTCGGCGGCGATCTCCGCCTCCCGCTCCCGGCCGCTCGCCTGGAGGCGCAGCCGCTCCTCGTGCAGGGCCCCGATCTCGCGCTCGAGGCGCGTGAGCCGACCGGCGTCCTCGACCGCGCGCGCCCGCGCCTCCTCCAAGTCGTGGGCGAGCTGGTCGCGCTCCGCGCTGCGGACCTGCTCCGCGCCCTGAAGGAGGTCGCAGGCCGCGCGGGCGGCACGGGCGTCGTCCTCGGCCTCCATGATGAGCGTCTGCGCCTGGGCGAGCGCGGTCCGCAGGGCCTCGGCTTCCACCGCAGCCGCGGCGCGGGCGCTCTCGGCCGCCTGCGTGCTCTCGCGGGCGCGCTGAAGGGTCTCCTCGCGGTCCGCCGCGGCCCGCGCGGCGAGCGCCTGCGCCTCTTCCCGCGTCCGCAGCTCCCGCGTGATCGCCTCGGCCAGCTCCGCGATCAGGCCCTCCTGGGCCCGCTCGAGCTCGCCGACGCGCTCGCGCTCGCGGACCATTACCGCCTCGGCCTCCGCGAGCCGCGCCATCAGCCCGCCCACCTCCGCGGCGCGCGCCTGCTCGAGCGCGACCTGCGCGAGCGCCAGCTCGGCACGCTCCGCCGCGAGCCGGTCACGCTCCTCGGTCACCTCGGCGAGGGCCGCGGTCTCGACGCCGCCGCCACCGTAGCCGAGGCTCGCGACGGTGCCGCGGACGGGGAGCGCGGCGCGGGTCACGCGCCGGCGGGTCCCCTCGACCACGGCGGCAAGCTCCTCCACCGCCGGCCGGATGCGCTGCAGCGCCCGCTCCGCCATCGCCTCGAGAAGCGACTCGCGCGGCGCGAGGCTTCCGATGACCGGCGGGGGCGATCCCACGGCAGCGTCTCCTGCGGCCGGTCGGATCCGGCCGACCAGGCTGCCCAGCTCCTGGAGCGCCGGCGCGAGGCTGCGGCAGGCCGACTCCGCGAGGCCCCAGAGCCAGGAGGGCTCGTCGGCCGGCCGCGGGGCGCCGACGCCCTCGCCGGCGGACGGCTCCGGGATCGCAGCGAGGACGGCGGCCAGCTCCTCTGCCGCGGGCTCGAGATCGTCGAGGCACGCCCGGTCGAAGGCGTGCGGATCACCGACGAGGACGAGCGTGCCGGCCGGTATCGCCCCCGCGAACAGCGGGATGCAAGCGACCGCACGGGCACCCACCGGCTCGACGAGGGGCGGTGACGCGGGCCCGCCGCTCGCCGGATCGCTCACCTGTGCCCGCTGCTCGCGCAGGCTGCGCAGCGGAACGTCCCAAGGGCCGTCCGGCCGCAGCCAGCGGAGATGGCGGCAGCCCTCGTCGGAGAGCCCGACCTCGGCCGCGAGCCGTAGCGCCTCCACCTCCGGCTCGAGACGGCAGACGGCGCCCGCGGCCGCCCCGGCGGCCGCGACGACGGCGCGCAACGCCGGCAGGAGCATGCCCTCCGGCGGGCCGCCCTCCGCACGCAGCGAGCGGATGTGCTCACCGGCGGCCCGGGCGGCGTCGGCCAGCGACCTCATCCCTTGGTGTATCGGCCGGAGGCCGTGCAGACTTGCGCGCGGGCAGACCCGGCAGAAAGTTCCCACGCATCCGGGGAGATCGCCGCCTGCCTGTCAGGCCGGGAGGGCGACGGCGCTCGGATGATGCACGAAGAGGTCGGCCGACGCCGGACGGGTCGCCGCCGGGACGCCGCCCTCGGGCAGCGTCAGGGGGTAGCGCACCGGCTGCTCGTGATCACGGCAGAGCCGCTCCGTATTGTAGATGTCGCCGAACTTCCACAGCATGCGCACGAAGTTCGTCTGCCCGCGCGCGAGCAGACGCAGCGTGATCCCGAAGACGTCGTAGACCGCACGCCAGCCGAGGTGCTTGCGGTTCAGGATGTCCTGGGTCTTCACGAACTGCTCGTAGAACGCCGGGAGCGGCAACCGCGTCGGCAGCACGGCGTGCTGCACGTCGAAGAGGCGGTAGTCCCGCGTGGTGAAGCGGCGGGATTCCGTGAGCCACGTCTCCGTGCCGGGATACGGTGTGTTCACCGTCATGTGGACGATCTCCGGCACGGAGAGCGCCCACTCGCGCACGATCTCGAACCGGCGCTCGTCCCAGTCCGGGTCGGCGATGATGTTGATGGCGACGACGAGGCCCAGCTCCCGCGCGATCTCGAGCGCACGCTCGTTGTCGCCGAGGTGCACGCGCTTGCGATGGCGCTTGAGCCCCTCTTCGTCGATCGCCTCGATGCCGAGGAACATGTAGCGCAGCCCGAGCTTCGTCCAACGCGCGAAGACCTCGCGGTTGCGAATGAGCACGTCGGCGCGCGTCTCGAGGTAGTAGCGCTTGCGGATGCGGCGGCGGTCGATCTCGTCGGCGATCGCCATCCCGTGCTCGGGACGGATGAACGCCACGTCGTCGACGATGAAGACGTTGGGCTCGGCGATCGCCGCGAGGTCCTCGCCGGCGACCTCGGGCGAGATCTTGCGGTAGCTGCGCCCGTAGAAGGTCCAGGCGCTGCAGAAGGCGCAGTCCCATGGGCAGCCGCGGGTGAACTCGATCGACGCGCAGGGGTCGAGCTCGCCGATGAAGTAGCGCCGGCGCCGGCGCAGCAGGCGGCGCGCAGGGGGGTGGCGCTCGAGGTCCGCCACCAGCAGCGGCGCCGGGCCCGCCCCCGCCGGCGTGACCACGCCGGGCAGCGACTCGAGCGGCGCTCCGCCCGCGAACGCGTCGAGCACCTGCGGGGTGATGCCCTCCCCTTCGCCGCGCACGACGCAGTCGATCGCTCCCTCCGCGTGCGCCAGCAGGTCGCGCGCGACGAACGACGCGCTGTGTCCGCCGACGAAGACCCGGCAGCCGGGGAGCGCTCGCCGCGTCGCGCGCGCGAGGTCGATGACCTCGGGGACGTTGGCGAGGTAGTTGAGCGAGAAGCCGACCGCGTCGGGCCGCCAGCGGGTGAGGGTCTCGTGAAAGTCGCGGTGCCCGAACACCTGGAGGTCGAGCAGCTCGACCGCGTGCCCCGCCGCCTGGGCCGCCGCCGCCACCCGCTCGACGCCGAGGGGCTCGAGGCGCAGGTATATCTCCGAGAAGAGCAGCGGGCTCGGATGAACCAGCAGAACGCGCATGGCGCCTGCTAGCAAGTGCTCGGCCTGCGCTCAAGCCCCCGGAGGGTTCACCTGCCCGACGGCACGTGCGGCGAGGCGCGGCGACCCGTCCGAGCGCCCACGGAGGGCGAAGGGCCGCACCGTGGCGGCGCCCCCCGCCGCGCGCCCGGCGGGGACGTCACGGCGGGGTTGCGTCCGCCGCGCCGTCCGCCGGTCCGCCAGCACGAGCCCGCCGACCACGAGCCAGCAGGCCGCGGCCAAGGCCAGGAAATCGAGCATCAGCCGCACGAGGATGGCGAGGTAGGTGCCCATCGGTCTGCCGGACGGATTCGTGCACAAGACGGCTGGCTACGCAATCCCACGAATCGGGGAGCGGCGGGTCTGGACCGGCACGGCCTCTTCGGGCTTCATATGCGCTCATGGAGCTGCGTACGAAGCGATGCGTGCCCTGTGAGGGCGGTGTTCCGAGGCTCGAGCCGACCGAGGTGAGCCGGCTCCTCGCACAGGTCGAGGGCTGGGAGGTGCGCGAAGGCCGGCTACGAAAGACGCGCACCTTTCCCGACTTCCGCGCGGCGATGGCTTTCCTCCAGCGCCTCGCGGACGTCGCCGAAGCCGAGGGGCATCACCCCGACTTCTGCGTCCACTACAACCGCGTCGACTTGACCCTCTGGACGCACGCCATAGACGGCCTGTCCGAGAACGACTTCATCCTCGCGGCCAAGATCGACGCGCTGTGATGCCCTGAGAGGCGGCGACCGGATTCGAACCGGTGCATGGAGGTTTTGCAGACCTCTCCCTTAGCCACTTGGGTACGCCGCCGTCGCGATCACCGCTGGGGCCCGGCCGGGGGCTCGGCCGGCTTGACGCCCTCCTCGGCCGCCTTGCGCTTCTCGGCTTTCTTCTGCCGCTTCTCGAGCGCCTTCATTCGACGCTCGGCTTCGCGGCGCTCACGCACGTTGCTCTTGAAGGCCCGTCCACCTGCCATGGGTCTACCTCCGGCGGGGCAATAGAAACCTGGTAGCCGCCGCTCTCCTCAGCGTCAAGCATTGCGCGCGCGCCGGAAGCTGCGAGTCCTCGTCGCCCTCGTCGGCGGGCACGAACTGGAAGCTCCCCGTGAACCGATTGACCACGAAGTCGTGCCCCGGGGCGTAGAGTCCGCCGTGCACGGCGGCGGCGGCGACCAGGAAGAGCCCGAGCACGAAGGCTGCTCGCACCGTCATCCGCGCGCTCCTTTCTCCCCCCGGTTTCCGTCCGCGTCCCTCGGCCCGCGGGCGTCGGCGAGCGATGGTAATCGAGCGCTTCCCGAGCCGTCAATGTGCCGCGCCTGCTCGGCGGGGCCCGAGGGCGGAGCGCCCTCGGGCCCGAACCGGACCCTCGCGGCGTGCAACGAACGCACGCCGCCTCACGGTCTGCCGCGCTCAGGTTGCGGGGGGTGGATTTGAACCACCGACCTCGAGGTTATGAGCCTCGCGAGCTACCTGACTGCTCCACCCCGCGGCACGTTCACCGGCACCCGCCGACGAACGCGCTCTTGCTAGCGGGCGGCCGCTACCTTGTCAAGTAAACCGTGCCCGCCGCGCCGGGCCGACTCCGGGCCCGCCGGTGCCATCGCCGACACAGGTGGCACGGCACACTGTGTCGGCACCGACTCATGCGCCACGCCGGCTCTCGCGTCGAGGCCGCGATCCGGAGCGCCGCAGCGGCCCGGAACGTGCACGCCCGGAGCGCAGGCGCCATCGGCAGACTGGGGGGGCCCTGGTCCCGATGATGCGACGACCGCACAGCAGGCCCGCAGGGCGGACGATCCTCCTCCTCGACGCGCCCGGCGAGACCGGCGATGCCATGCAGCGCCTCCTCGAGGGCGAAGGGCACCGCCTGCTCCGCGCCCACGGCGGCCAGGAGGCTCTGGCCCGCCTCGGGCGCGAGGAGGTGCCGCTCCTGCTCGTCGACGCGACGCTCGCCGGCCTCGAGAGAGGCGATTTCCTCGACCGCGTGCGGGCGCGCGACGGGCTCGTGCAGATCGTCGTCCTCACCGCCGCGGGGGCGCCGCCCCCGCCGGCCGTTCTGCGCCGGCTCGCGGTGCACGGCTGCCACGATCGCAACGACGGCGCTGAACGCCTCCTCCTGCGCGTCGGGGCGGCGCTGGCCACCTACGATCGCCTCGCCCAGCTCCAAGTCGCCGAGCGGCTCAAGACCGAGCTGCTCGCCAACGTCTCGCACGAGCTGCGTACCCCCCTCAACGTGATCGTCGGGTACATCGAGCTGCTGCGCGACGGCACGTTCGGAGCTTGCCCGCCCGAGGCGGTCGCCGTGCTGCACAAGGTCCTGCACAACGCGGGCTACCTGCTCGAGCTGGTCGAGGAGTTCCTCGATCTCTCGAAGGCGGAGACCGGCGATGCGCGGCGCGACGAGGACGTCCTCGACCTCGTCCCGTTGCTGCACGAGCTCGCCGAGTCCTTTGCCCTGCTCGTGCGCGACCGGCCCGTGCGGTTCCTCGCCGAGGTCCCGGAGCGGCTGCCGGCGATAGTGGCCGAAGGGGCGAAGCTCCGCGTCGTCGTGCAGAACCTGCTGTCGAACGCCGCGAAGTTCACCAAGGCCGGCCACGTCCGGCTTTCGGCCGAGACCATCGGCCGCAGCCACGTGGTCGTCCGCGTGAGCGACACGGGTCCCGGCATCCCGCCCGAGCACCACGAGGCGATCTTC
This sequence comes from Binatia bacterium, assembly GCA_035295465.1. Classification (GTDB taxonomy): domain Bacteria; phylum Desulfobacterota; class Binatia; order DP-6; family DP-6; genus DATGIZ01. The sequence continues at coordinate 6,523 of DATGIZ010000013.1, forward strand.
GACATTTTCCACCAGCTCCACCCGCACGACGAGAACACGAAGGGGGTCGGGCTCGGGCTGGCGCTGGCGCGACGCTTCGCCCGCCTCATGGGCGGGGACATCACGGTGGAGAGCGCGGTCGGCGCGGGCGCGACGTTCACGCTCGTGCTGCCGATCGCCGAGCCGCACGGGCTCGCGGAACGGGTCGCGGTCTGAGGTGGAAGGAGGTCGTTCGATGCGCATGCGGGCGATGATGTGGTTGTGGTCGGGGTTGGCGGCCCTGCTCGCCGTGGGAACGCCGCGGCCCGTGGCCGCGGGATGCGGATGCGCCAAGCCGCCACCCCCCCTCGCCGTCTTGCGGCCCTTCGCGGGCTATACCGATCAGGCGATCACGCTCTTCGACGCGCGGCTCGTGCCCGGGCAGCGCTACTGGGTCCAGTTCACCTCGGCCGACGGCTCGACCGACTGGAGCCGCGGCCGGGCGGCGGTGAAGCGCGACCTCGCCGACGGGCAGCCCCGCACGCAGCTGCGCGTGCGGGTCGGCGCGGTGTCGCTCGGCCCCTGCGCGCTCACCGTCTGGAACGACAGCACCCCGCTCTACGGTCTTTCCGATGACCAGTTCACGGTGACCGCGCCGCCGATCGCGCTCCGCGACGTGGCCCAGAGCGTGGTCGTGCCCGCGTACCGCGCCGCCACGGGCCGCGACGGCACGCTCTACATCGCTCTCGACGTGAGCGCCGTCGACGACGCGACGACGTTCACGGCGCGCGGCGTCGGGCTGCCGCTCGCATTCCAGGCGGCGAACGTGGCGATCTACAACACCCAGGGCTTCCTCATGCAGCTCCTCGACCCGAGCAAGGTCGGCCTTTTCCAGATCGCCCCCGGCGACGCCGTGCGCAGCAGCACGCTCACCTACTGGCGTCACGAGTTCCGCACGTACAAGCAGGCGCACCGCCAGCTCGACGCGTGGAGCACGGCCGACGACCCCGACTGGCACGCCGACGGCACCTACCACGTCGACCACGATCACCTGCTCGTCGCCATCCGCGGAACCATGCCGAGCGGAGCGCTGCTCGCCCCCGGGGCCACCGCCCCCTTCGCGCTCGTGGTGTCGTCGGCGCCGAGCGCGCATCTGTGAGCCGCCGCGCCGCGCTCGCCCGTGCGGCCGCCGTGGCCGCCGGGGCCGGGCTCTACGCGCTTGCGCTGCCGCCGCTCGACGCGGGTGAGCTTGCCTGGCTGACGCTCGTGCCGCTGCTGCTGGTCGTCCGCGGCGCCCGGCCCCGCGCCGCCTTCGCCCACGGCGCGCTGTTCGGGTTCGTCGCCGCCGCGACGGTCACCTGGTGGCTCGTCCCCGCGTTGGCCGCCTACTTCGGCGCCAACCTCGTGTTCGCCGTGCTGGCGATGTCCGCCGCCTACGCCGTCGCGGTCTCGCTCACCTGCGGCACGTTCGCCGCCGGCGCCGCCGCGCTGCTCGGCCAGGCGCCGTGGCCGGTCGTCGCGGCGACCGTCCCCGCCCTGTGGGTCTCGATCGAGCTGGTGCGTGGCCGCCTGCTCGGACAGCCCTGGGCGCTCCTCGGCTACACGCAGCACGCGCAGATCGGCCTGATCCAGATCGCGGCGGTCACGGGCGTCTACGGGCTGTCCTACCTGGTGGCGTTGGGCGACGTGGCGATCGCCGAGGCGCTCGCGCGCCTGGCCGCAGGGCGGGGGCCGCGGGCCGCGGGCGCGGCGCTCGCCGGACCGGCGGCGGCGATCGCCGCGATCTGGCTCGGCGGCCTCGCCATCGTGCCCGCTTCGGGCGGTCACGAGGCGACGGTGCCGGTCGCGGCCGTCCAGGCGGACGTGCCGCCGGCATTCGAGTGGACCCGCGCCTACGCCGAGCGCCAGCTCCTCGCCGAGCTCCGCACGACCGCCACGCTGCCGCCGGGCCTGCGTCCCGCGCTCATCGTCTGGCCCGAGAACGCGATCACCCTCTACCTCGAGAACGAGCCGCTCGTCGCCGGGGCGCTTCAGCGCCTGGCGACGCGCACCGGCGCCGACTTGGTCTTGGGCGCGCCCCGCCGCGCGGCCGGACGCACGTACAACAGCGCGCGCTTGATCCGGCCCGACGGCCGCCCGGGCGGGTACTACGACAAGCGGCGGCTGGTCGTGTTCGCGGAGACGCCCCCGCTCGCCGCGCCCGCGGCGCCCGCGCCGGGGGAGACCCCCCGCGCCTTCGTCCCCGGGACCACGCCGGGCGTCCTCCCGGGATTCGTCCCACTCGGCATCTCGATCTGCCACGAGATCCTCTACCCGGACGTGATCGACGACGACGTCGCCCACGGCGCGGCGGTGCTCGTCAACATCGCCAACGACGGCTGGCTCGACGCCGGCCACGGCGTCGGCAGCCGGCAGCACTTCGCGATGGCCACCCTGCGCGCGGTCGAGGCGCGGCGCTACCTGGTGCGCGCGGCGACCACCGGCGTGTCGGCGATCGTCGATCCGTGGGGACGCATCGTCGCCAGCGAGCCGCCCGGAGCGTCCGGCGTCCTCACCGCTGCGGTCGCCGCGCGCCGCGGCCTCACGCCCTACGTGCGCTTCGGGGACCTGTTCGGCTTCGCGTGCGCCGGCGGCGCCCTCGCGGTCGTCGCCCGCCGCCGCGTGCGCCGCCTGCGCCCGGTGGCCCTGCCCGCCCCCGCCGCCGCCTGACCGGCGCGGCTTGCGCCGCCGGCGGGCTTCGCGTATCGAGCCGGGGGCGCGATGGCACCCGAGGGCAGCGCCCCGGTGGCGGCCGGCGGTCGCCGGCAGCTCGCGCGGCGGGCGGGGGTAGTCAGCGCCGCCGTCGCGGCGAGCCGGATCGTCGGCGTGCTGCGCGAGCAGGCGTTCGCGGTTTTCTTCGGCGCCGGCCGCGAGCTCGACGCCTTCGTCACGGCCTTTCGAATCCCGAACCTGCTGCGCGACCTCTTCGCCGAGGGGGCCTTATCGGCCGCGTTCGTGAGCACCTTCACCCAGTGCCGCGAGCGCGACGGCGAGGCCGCCGCGTGGCGGCTCGCGAACCGCGTCGTCAATCTCCTGGCGCTGATCGTGGGTGGGGTCTGCCTGCTCGGCATCGCCTTCGCGCCCGCTCTCGCGCGCGCGATCGCCCCGGGCTTCGCCGACATCCCGGGCAAGCTCGAGCTCACGACGACCCTCACCCGGATCATGTTCCCCTTCCTCCTGCTGGTGGCGCTCGCCGCGGTCGCGATGGGCATCCTCAACACGTGCGGCGTCTTCGGCGTACCCGCCGCGACGGGCGCCTTCTTCAACCTGGGGTCGGTCGTCGGCGGGCTCGCCTGCGCCTGGTGGATCGCCCCGGGCTACGTCGAGGGCGTCGTGCGCACACTGCACGGCGGCGGCCGCCCGCCCGGCGACGGGTCTCTGGCCGCGCGGGCCATGGTCGGCATGGCCTTCGGCACGCTGCTCGGCGGCACGCTCCAGATCCTCGTGCAGGTCCCGGCCCTCGGGCGGGTCGGGTTCCGCTACCGCCCGCTCCTCGACGCCCACGACCCCGCCGTGCGCCAGGTGCTGCGCCTCATGGCCCCGGCGACGATCGGCGCCGCTGCCGTCCAGGTGAACGTCGTCGTCAACAACAACTTCGCGTCCTACCTCGGCAACGGCCCGGTCTCGTGGCTGAACATCGCCTTCCGCTTCATGCAGCTCCCGATAGGGCTCTTCGGAGTCGCCGTGGGCACGGTGACGCTGCCCGCCGTATCGCGCCACGTCGCGCTCGGCGATGCGGCCGCGCTGCGGGCGACGCTGCGGCACGCGCTCGAGATGGTGGCCCTGCTCTGCTTACCCGCCGCGGCCGCCCTCGCGCTCTTCGGGGCGCCGCTGATCGGGCTCGTCTATCAGCACGGACGCTTCGGCACGGCCGACACGCTCGCCTCGGCCGACGCGCTGGCGGGCTACGCGCTCGGCCTCGCGGGCTACGCCGGGGTCAAGGTGCTCGCCCCGGCCTTCTACGCCCTCGACGACGCGCGCACGCCGATGTACGTGAGCCTGGGCTCGATGGGCACGAACTACGTCCTCAACTGGACCTTCGTGCGCGCCCTCGGCTTCGGGCACGTCGGGCTGGCGCTCTCGACGTCCGTCGTCGCGCTCGCCAATTGCGCCATCCTCTACGCCCTGCTCCGACGCCGGATCGGCCGCCTCGGCGGGAACCTGCCGGCGACGGTGCTGCGCATCGGCGCCGCGACCGCGGTCATGGCGCTGGCCGCGGGCGGGCTCGACCGCGCGCTCCACCCCGTGTTCCCGCCGGCCCTGCTCCTGCGCGAGGCGCTGCGCCTGGCGGTCGCCGCTCCCGTGGGGGCGACGACGTTCTGGCTCGCCTGCCGGGCGCTCGCGGTGCCGGTGCCTGGCCTTCCGTGGTCTCGGGCTTGAGGCCGGCGGCGGCGCGCAGCGCGGCCAGCTCCGCGGGCGCGAGGTCCCGCCACGCGCCCGGCGGCAGCGCGCCGAGACGCAGCGGCCCGAGGCGCACGCGCACGAGCTTCTCGACCGGGTGGCCGATCGCGGCGCAGAGCCGGCGCACCAGATGGTGGCGCCCCTCGCGCACCGTGAGCACGAGCCACGTCTTGGTCGGGAGGCGCGCGAGCACGTGCGCGGCCGCCACCGCACCCGGGCCGTCCTCGAGGCGCACGCCGGAGAGCAGGCGCCGCAGCGCCGCGGGCGACGGGGCCCCGCGGACCTTGGCGTGATAGACGCGCGGCACGCGCCGCCGCGGGTGCATGAGACCCGCGGCGAGCGCCCCGTCGTTGGTGAGGAGCAGGAGGCCGGAGGTCTGAAGGTCGAGGCGACCGACCGGGTAGAGCCGTGCGGGCAGCTCGCGGAGGAGATCGCGCACCGTCGGCCGGCCGCGCGGGTCGGCGAGCGTGGTGACGACCCCGCGTGGCTTGTGGAGCACGATCGTGCGGCGGGGCGCCGTGGGGCGCAGCACCTCCCCGTCGACCGCGATCGTGTCGCGGCCGGGGTCCGCGCGCGCCCCGAGCTGCGTCACCCGCTCTCCGTTCACCGTGACGCGGCCCGCACGGATGAGCGCCTCGGCGGCTCGGCGCGAGACCACGCCGGCGGCGCTCAGGAGCTTCTGCAGTCGCTCGGCCAATCGCCCGCCGCTTCGGACGCCGCGGGCGTCGCGGCGACGCCCCCCGGACCGACGGTGAGGTCCTGAGCGGTGAGCACGTCCGCCCCCTCGCCCACCTCGCGCAGCGGCGGTAGCGCGCCCAGGTCGGGCAGGCCGAAGAGCTCCAAGAACTCCCGCGTCGTGCCGTAGAGGAGCGGGCGCCCGGGCGCCTCCTTTCGTCCGACGATGCGCACCAGCCGCCGCTCGACGAGCGTGGTCAGCACGGCGTCGGCGTCGACGCCGCGAATGGCCTCGACGTCGACGCGCGTGCACGGCTGGCGGTAGGCGACGATCGCGAGGGTCTCGAGCGTGGCGCGGGAGAGCCGCGGCGGCCGCTGCCCGAGGAGCCGGCGCACCCAGGGGCCGTGCTCGGGCGGCGTGCGGAGCTGATAGCCGCCCGCCACGCGCGCCAGGCGCAGGCCCCGGCCCTCGCGCTCGTACCCCGCGGCGAGCGCCTCGAGGGCCGCCACCACCTCCGCGCGCCCCGGGCCGCCGAGAGCCTCGACCAGCCGCGCGACGGTCACCGGCGCCCCCGCGGCGAAGAGCAGGCTCTCGAGCACGCCGCCGAGGTGTGCGAGGTCTCCGGCTCGTGCCGCGTCGCCCCCCTCCGCGACCGGATGCCCGTTGCCGTTTGCGGTCTCTTCAGCGATCGCCGCAGCGTCCGTTTCCATCCCCGTCGTCTCCTCCTCCCCACAGCATCCGATGGCCGGTCTCGCGCACGCGCGCCGTCGCCTCGGCGACGTCCGCCACCGCGAGCGCCAGCGTGATCGCCCCGAACCGCTGCTCCTGCCGGGCCCGCACCACGCGCACCCGGATCAGCTCGAGCAACGCGAGGAACGTCGCGATCACCTCGTGGCGGCCGGCCTCCGGCGCGAACAGATCCGCGAAATCGACCTCGTCCACGAGCGTGAAGCGGGCGAGGATCATCCGCACGCACTCCGCGATCGAGCGCTCGGGCTCGCCCACCTCGTGCCGCGGCGGCGGCCGCCGGCGGGCGAGCACCTCCCGCAGCGCGGCGAGGAGATCGCCGAGGCTCGCCTCGTGGGCCGTCGCGGGCACGGCTTCGCCCGGCGGCGCCGGATCGGCGGCCGCCGGCGGGTTGGCGAACACGTCCCGCGCGAGGATCGGGCGGTCGCCGAGCGCGGCGGCGGCCTCCCGGAACCGCTGGTACTCGAGCAGCTGGCGGACCAGGTCCGCGCGCGGGTCCTCCTCCGGCTCGTCGTCCTCCACCGCCGGCTCGGGCAGGAGCATGCGGCTCTTGATCACCATCAGCGTCGCCGCCATCACCAGGTACTCCCCGGCGCCGTCCAGGTTCAAATCGGGGCGCTGCTCGAGCAGCGCCAGGTACTGGTCCGTGATGGTCGCGATCGGGATGTCGGTGATCTGCACCTCGTTCTTCTTGATGAGGTGGAGCAGCAGGTCGAGCGGTCCCCGGAACAGCTCGAGCTCGACGGTGCACGGCGCCGTCACGCGAGCCCCATGGCCGCGCGCACCTCGGCCATCGTGGCGGCGGCCTGCGTGCGGGCGCGCGCGTCGCCCGCCGCGAGGGCGGCCTGGGCGTCCGCCGGCCGCAGGCGTGCCCGCCGGGCGCGCACGGGCGCCAAGTCGGCCTGCACGTGGGCGATCATGATCCGCTTGCACTCGAGGCAGCCGATGCTCGCCGTACGACAGCCCTGCTCGACGAACCGCAGCTCCTCGGGGGTGCAGTAGATGCGGTGCAGCGAGGTGTAGGCCGGGCAATCGTTCGGCTCGCCCGGGTCGGTGCGGCGCGCCCGCCGCGGGTCGGTGACCATGCGTGCGAGCTTGCGCTCGATCTCCTCGGGCGGGTCGTCGAGGTACACGCCGTTGCCGTAGCTCTTGCTCATCTTGCGCCCGTCCGTACCGAGGATCTTCGGGGCGTCGGTGAGCAGCGTCCGTGGCTCGGGGAACACCGGCCGGTAGGTCGCATTGAAGCGGCGGGCGATCTCCCGCGTCAGCTCGACGTGCGGCGCCTGGTCGACGCCGACGGGAACGGCGGTCGCCTTGTACATGAGAATGTCGGCCGCCTGGAGCACCGGATAGCCGAGGAAGCCGAACGTCGAGAGGTCCTTCTCGCGCAGCTCCTCGCGCTGCTCCTTGTAGGTCGGGTTGCGCTCGAGCCACGGGACCGGCGTGAGCATGCCGAGGAGGAGGAAGAGCTCCGCGTGCTCCGGCACCGCCGACTGCCGGAAGATCGTGCAGCGTGCGGGATCGATCCCGACCGCGAGCCAGTCGAGGACCATCGCGATGCTGCTCTCACCGATCTCGCCCGGGTCGGCCCAGTCGGTCGTGAGGGCGTGCCAGTCGGCGACGAAGAAGAGGCAGCGCGACGTCTCCTGGAGCCGCAGCCAGTTCTTGAGCGCCCCGTGATAATGGCCGAGGTGCAGCCGGCCGGTCGGCCGCGAGCCGCTCACCACCACCGCCTCCGCCGCCGGCGCCGTCATCGTCCGAGGCCGAAGAAGAGCATCACCAAAGGATGGACGAGCGTGCCGAGCACGTTGGTGTCGAGGAGCACCAAGAGCACGACCACGTAGCCGAGCCCCTCGACCGCCGCCAGCGCCCGCGCCGCCCGCGGCGGCAGCAGCGCCGCCAGCACCCGTCCCCCATCGAGGGGGGGGATCGGGAGCACGTTGAAGACGGCGAGCACGCAGTTGATCTGGATCGAGGCCGTCGCCATGAGCCGCAGCGCGTGCAGCACGCTGTCGGCGCTGTGCGCCCGGGGCAAGGCCGCGAGCACGAGGGCGCTCGCCGCGGCGAGCAGCAGGTTCGTCGCCACCCCGGCGAGGGCGACCAGCACCGTGTCGCGGCGCGGGTGGCGCAGCCGGCGGAAGTCGACCGGCACCGGGCGCGCCCAGCCGAAGATGAAGGGCCGCGTGCCGAGGAACAGCGGCGCGAGCACGAGCAACGCGGGCAGCAGCACCGTCCCCACGGGGTCGACGTGGGGGAGGGGGTTCAGCGTGAGCCGCCCGTGCCGGGCGGCGGTCGGGTCCCCGAGGGCGTACGCCACGGCGCCGTGCGCCACCTCGTGGAACACGATCGCGGCGAGCACGGGGACGGCGAGGATCGCGACCTGGGCGAGGACGGCGCTCAGCCCCATGGGCGGCGCGAGTGTACCGGCCACCCCGCCGCCGCGCAAGGAAGGCCGCGGTCTCATGCGCGGGGATGATGGCGGCGATGCACGGCGCGCAGGCGAGTGGGCGCCACGTGGGTGTAGACCTGCGTCGTGCCGATATCCGCGTGGCCGAGGAGCGCCTGCACGACGCGCAGGTCGGCCCCCCCGGCGAGCAGATGGGTCGCGAAGGTGTGGCGGAGCGTGTGCGGCGAGACCCGGGGGCCGACGCCGGCGCCGGCCGCGCGCCGGCGCACGAGCTTCCACACCGCCTGGCGGCTGAGCGCCCGACCACCGGGACGCACGAAGACCCAGGCGCTCGGCCGGCCCCGCAGCAGACGCGGGCGCTCCTCCGTGAGATAGCGCACGAGCGCCGCGCGCGCGGCGCGCCCGAGCGGCACGACCCGCTCCTTCCCCCCCTTGCCTGCCACCGTCACGAACCCCGCCTCGAGGTTCACCTGCGCCCCGCGCAGCGACACGGCCTCCGAGACCCGCAGCCCACAGGCGTAGAGCAGCTCGAGCAGCGCCGCGTCGCGCAGGGGGCGGCGGGCCCCGCGGGGCGTCGCGGTCACCAGGCGGGCGGTCTCGGCCACGCCGAGCGCGCGCGGCAGCCGCCCGCCCGGCCGGCGCACCTGGACGTCGGCCGCCGGATCGGCCGCCACCAGGCCCGCACGGACGCAGTAGCGGAGCCATCCCCGGATCGCCGCCAGCGCCCGCGCGCGGCTGCGCGCGGCGAGCCCGCGATCGGTGAGCGCGACGAGGTGCGCGCGCACGTCGGCGGGGCCGATGCGTGCGGGGGTCCGCACGCCGCGCGCGAGCAGCGCGCGCGCGAAGGCCGCGAGATCGCGCGCGTACGCCTCCACGGACCGCCGCGCCAGCCCACGCTCGGTCGTGAGGTGGTCGAGGTAGCCGTCGATTGCCGCGTCGAGCGCCGTCGCCCGCCCCGCGCTTAGGAGCCGGCGGCCCGCGCCGCCGCCTCGCCCGCGACGTCCCCCTCGAGGGCGCGCACCAGCTCGCGCCGAATCGCCTCGAGGCGCGCCGGGTCCTCGATCTTCCGACCCTCGTGGTCGGTCACGTAGAAGACGTCGAGCACCTGGTCGACCATCGTGGTGATCTTCGCCAAGTGGATCTCGATCCAGAGGTGATAGAGCGTGTTCGTGATCGTGAACAACAGCCCGACCCGGTCGCTCGTGTAGACGTCGAGCACCGTGTAGGCCTGCGACACCGTGTTGTCGATCTCGACCGCGGTGAGCACCCGGCGGCGCGCGCGCTGAAACGGCCGCCGCGACCGCGCCACCAGATCCTCGACGTCCGCCTCGCCCGCGAGCACCCGACGCAGCGTGCGCTCGACCCGCTCCCAGCGCTCGGGGTCGTCGGTGGCCTCGCCATTCGTCTGGGAGATGCGGAACGCGTCGAGCGCTACGCCGTCGGCGCTGGTGGTGATGCGCGCCGCGAGGATGTTCATCCCGTGCGCGGCGAGCACGCCCGAGAGCATCGCGAAGAGGCCCGGGCGGTCGCGCGTGCACACCGCGAGCTCGGCGAAGCCCCGCTCGGCGAACGGAGTCACCAGCGTCGCCACCGCAGGCCGCTCCCCCGCCGCCTCGCGCTCGGCGAAGCGCCGGCGCAGCTCGGCGTGCGCCGCAATCATCTCCTCGGGCGTCGAGAGCAGGTAGTTCTCCGGCATCGTCCCCACGAAGTCCTGCGCGGCCCGCTGGCCGTCGCTCGCCGCCCCGGCCACGATCCGCGCGCGGATGCGCGCCGCGCGCGCGGCCCGGTCCTCGGCCGCGAAGGTGCCCTTCTCGAAGAACTCGTGCGCGCGCACGTAGAGCTCGCGGAGGAGGGAGTCGCGCCAGTTGGTCCACACTCCCGGTCCGACCGCGCGCATGTCGGCGTAGGTGAGGACGTAGAGGCGCTGCAGGTTTTCGACGCTGCCGACCGTACGGCAGAATTCGGTCACCAGGCCGTCGTCGTGGACGTCACGGCGTTGCGCGAGGTGCGACATCAGCAGGTGGTGGCGCACGAGGAACTCGCAGCCGGCGCTGGCGTCGACGTTGAGCCGCAGGCGCGCCGCGATGGCCCGCGTCATCTCGGCTCCGCGGCGGTCGTGATCGTGCCCGTGGCCCTTACCGATGTCGTGGAGCATCATGCCGATGAAGAGCAGCTCGGGCTGGGGGAGCTCCTGCATCACCTGGGTGAGGTGCGGCAGGGCTTTGGCGAACTCCCCGGTGCGCAGGCGCTCGAGCTCTCGCACGCCGATCAGCGAGTGCTGATCGACCGTGTAGATGTGGAACGGATCGTGCGCGATCAGGCATTCGAGCCGGGCGAATTCCGGGATGACCGCCTTGAGCACGCCGAGCTTGTGCATCTCGGCGAGCGTTTCGTAGACGTGGCCCTTGGCGCGCAGGATCTCGAGGAAGGCGCCGGCGACCGCCGGCGTGTCGTACGCCGCCGCGAGCCCGGGGAGCGCTTCGCGGATCAGGTCGCGGGTGGCCGTGGAGAGCGTGGCGCCATGACGCTGCGCCTCGGCGAAGAGCTGCACCACCGCCGCCGGCTCGCGCTCGAAGACGTCGCCGCCGGTCACGGCCAGGGTGCGCCCCTGGATACGCATCCCCTCGCGGATCGTGCGCACCGGCGGCGGCGAGCCGCGGTAGGGCTCGGCCGGAGCGACGCACCGGGCGATGATCGCCTCGCTCACGCGGTTCACGGTCGTCGCGTGGCGGTAGTAGGTCCGCATGAAAACCTCGACGCCGGACTTGCCCGGCCCGAAGCCGAGCGCGGGCGCGAGCCGGTCTTGGAGGTCGAAGGTCAGCTGGTCCTGGTGCGACGCCGTCACGAGGTGCATCGCGTTGCGCACGCGCCAGAGAAAGTCGAGCGCCTCCTCCAGCTCGGCGCAGTCGCGCTCGCTCACCACCCCCCGGGCGATGAGCGCGCGCAGCGTCCGCACCTTGAACTTGACGTTGGCCATCCACAGCGCCGTGTGGAGGTCGCGTAGCCCCCCCTGCCCTTCCTTGAGCTGCGGCTGCAGCAAGTAGACGGAGTCGCCGGCGCGCGCGTGGCGGTGCGCGTTCTCGGCGAGCTTCTCCTTGAAGAACGCGGTCTGGCTCTGACAACGCAGCTCCTCGAAGACGATCGTCTCGAACTCGGCGTAGAGGGCTTCGTCGCCGCACAGGTAGCGGGCGTCGAGCAGCGCGGTCTTCACCTTGAGGTCTCGGGCCGCCAGCCGCCCGCACTCGCGCGTGTTCCGCAGGGCGTGCCCGCAGTCGAGGCCCGCGTCCCACAGCGCGTAGAGCAGCACCTCGGCGACCGTCTCGACGTAGGGATTGATCTTCCACGGATAGAGGAAGAGCAGGTCGACGTCGGACCACGGGTTCAGCTCCCCGCGGCCGTACCCGCCCTGGGCGATCACCGCGCAGCGCTGGTTGATGCGCGGGCTGCGCGCGAGAAAGTGCGCGGTCGCGGTGCCGAAGAGGAAGCCGACGAGGCGGTCGACCGCTTCGGTGTAGGCGGCCACCAGCGTGAGCCCGCCTTCTCCCGCGTCGTGGCGCTGCCGCACCTGCTCGCGGATCCGTGCCAGGTACTCGCGCGCGACTTGGCGGGCGCCGCCGACGTCACCGTCGACCGCAGGCAGCGTGGTGATCCCCGGGAGCGGGACGTGCGGCGGGACGCTGGCGAGGATCATGAGCGGCGCCCCCGACCATACCGTGGCCCGCGGTCGGGTACCAGCAAAACGCTACAGCGTCCGCCGGCGCGCACCGTCGGCGAGGAAGTCGCGCACCCCGGCGTAGAGCCCTTCGGCGACCGCGTCCTGATAGTCGGCGCGCGCGAGGCGCCTTCCTTCGACCGGATGCGTGAGGAAGGCCGTCTCGACGAGCACGCACGGCATGTAGGCGCCGACCAGCACGTAGAAGGGGCCCCGCTTCACGCCGAGGTCGGTGACGCCCGGGTAGCGCGCGCGCAGCCCGTGGACCAGCCCACGTTGCACCGCCCGCGCCAGCGCGACCGACTCGTCCATCTTGCCCACCTGGACGAGGTCGCTGAGGATGTAGCGCAGGCCGCGCTGCCCTGCGTGCGCGTGCAGCAGATCGGTGCCGAGGCCGTTCTCCATCGCGGCCAGGCGATTGGTGGCGTGGTCGTCGGCGTTGTCGAGGACGTAGGTCTCGACCCCGTGCAGGCGTCGGTGGGGATCGGCGTTGGCGTGGATGGAGAGGAACAGGTCGGCCTTCTCCGCGTTGGCGCGGGCCGTGCGGTCGGCGAGCGCGAGCGTCGCGTCGTCGCTGCGGGTGAGCACGACCTCGGCGCCGAGCCGCTGGCGCAGCAACGCCGCCAGGCGCAGCGCGATGGCGAGGGTGACCTCCTTCTCGACGCCGTAGCCCTCGGCGCCGGGATCATGCCCGCCGTGCCCGGGGTCGAGGACGATCTTCGGGCGGCGATGGACCGGAGCCGCGGGCGTCGCCGCGGCGGCCGTCGGCGCCGGGCCGGCCGCGGCCGACACGGTGACGACCACGAGCCGGCCGCCGCGGCGGCGCTCTGCCCGCTCCGTCCCGCCGCCGCTCACGTCGAGGACGAGGCGCGGCCCACCGCCCTCGCCGACGCCGAGGCGCACGCCGCTCACCGGTCCGCCCGCCGGCGCCATGGTCCGCTGCACCGCCGGGCCGAGCCGCGTGCCCGGCGGGAAGTCCACGTAGACGCGAACGAGGTCGCCGGCCCCGTCCTCGACGGTCGACACCGCGGCGTGGGCCGGGGCCGAGAGCGCGATCGTCACGCGGGTGTCCGCGGCACCCGGGTCGGCGCGCAGCGCGGTAAGCGTTGCCGCAAAGGCTGGCGCCCCGCCTGCGCACAGCACGGCCCCGGCGACGGCTGAGCCGCGCCACCACCGCCTCCACTCCACCGGCGGGCAGGATAGGGAAGCACCGCCGGGGGGTCAAGCCGGCCGGCGCGCCGCCTCGACCAGACGGGCGAGAACCCCCAGCGCCTCGAGCGGGGTGAGGCGCTCCGGCTCGAGGGCGGCCAGCTCACGCCGCAGGCGCTCGGCCGGTTCGGTGAACAGCGTGAGCTGCGCCTCCCGCCGGCCGGCGGGGGGGCTCCCCGGCGCGTGCCCCGCCTCGAGCGCCGCCAGCAGCTCGCGGGCGCGGCCGACCACGGGCGCCGGGACCCCCGCGAGGCGGGCCACCTCCACGCCGTAGCTGCGCGAGGCGGGACCCGGCGCGATCTGGCGCAGGAACACGATGTCCCCCTTCCACTCGGCCACCGCCACGCAGAGATTCACGACACGCGCCCGCGTCTCGGCGAGGGCGGTCAGCTCGTGGTAGTGCGTCGCAAACAGCGTCCGCGGGCGCTCGGGGGCGTCGTGGAGGCGCTCGGCGACCGCCCAGGCGATCGAGATGCCGTCGAAGGTGCTCGTGCCACGGCCGATCTCGTCGAGGATCACGAGGCTGCGCGGGCTCAGGTCGCCGAGGATCGCCGCGGTCTCGCGCATCTCGACCATGAAGGTCGACTCACCCGCGGCGAGGTTGTCGCTCGCGCCGACGCGGGTGAAGATGCGGTCGACGAGGCCCACCTCCGCCTCCGCGGCGGGCACGAAGGCGCCCACCTGCGCGAGGAGCACGATGAGCGCCACCTGCCGCAGGTAGGTCGACTTCCCGCCCATGTTCGGACCGGTGAGGATCAGGACCTGGGGGCCGTCGGCGGCGAGCGTCGTGTCGTTCGGCACGAACGGGGTGTCGGCCAACGCCTCGACGACGGGGTGCCGGCCCCCACGGATGCGCAGCGTCGGTGCCTGGGTGAGCGTCGGCCGGATCCAGCCGCGGCGGTGCGCGACCGCGGCGAGCGCCGCGAGCGTGTCGAGCGTCGCGAGCGCGTCGGCGGTGCGGGCGAGGGTCGGCTGGCGCATGGCCACCTGCTCGAGCAGCTCGTCGAAAAGGTGGCCCTCGAGCACACGCAGCCGCTCCTCGGCGCCCAGGACCTTGGCCTCGTAGTCCTTGAGCGCCGGCGTGACGAACCGCTCCGCGCCCACCAGGGTCTGCTTGCGCTCGTAGTCCGCGGGAACCAGCGGCAGGTTCGGCCGCGTCACCTCGATGTAGTAGCCGAACACGCGATTGTAGCGAACCTTGAGCGACGCGATCCCCGTGCGCTGGCGCTCGGCCGCCTCGAAGCGCGCGAGCCAGCTCTTGCCGTCGCGGGCGATCGCCCGCAGCTCGTCGACCTCGGGGTGGCGCCCCGGGCGGATGAATCCCGGCACGCGCGTGTGCGCCGCCGGGGCGTCGACGAGCGTCGCCCGGATCGCCTGGCCGACCTCCGGGAGCGGGTCGAGGGCGGCGCCCAGGTCCCGCAGCTGCGTGGCCCGCGCGCCGGCGAGCAGGTTCTGCGCCGCGCCCGTCCCCTCGAACGCGTCGACGAGCGCCGCCAGATCACGCGGGCTGGCGGTGCGGGCGCCGACCCGCCCGGCGAGCCGCGCCAGATCGCCGACGCGGGCGAGCGCCGGCGCGAGGGCGGCGCGCAGCTCCACCGCATCCACCAGCTCCTCGACGGCATCGAGACGCGCGCCGATCGCGGCCGCGTCGAGCAGCGGGTAGAGCAGCCACTCCCGCAGGCGCCGGGCGCCCATCGGGGTGGTCGTCTCGTCGAGGACACCGAGCAGGCTGCCGCGCCGCTCGCCGCGCAGCGTCTCGAACAGCTCGAGGTTGCGCCGCGTGGCGGCGTCCAGGCGCAGCACGCCGGCGAGCTCGTATGGCTCGACCGCGCGCAAGTGCGCCGGCCGCGAACGGTAGGTCGCCTCGACGTAGGCGAGCGCGCCGCCGGCGGCCCGGCCCGCGACGCGGGGAAGCGCCTCGGCGACGGCCGCCGGCGCGGGCAGCGCCGCGGTCGCCCACGCCCGGCCCGCCCGGCAGGCCGCAGCCACCTCCGCGGGCAAATCCGCGTCGAGGAGCACCTCGCGCGGCGCCAGCCGCTCGAGCTCCTCGCGCGCCGCCGGCCAGCCCTCGACGGCGGTGGCCCGCACCGCGCCCGTGGCGAAGTCGATCGTGGCGAGCCCGAACCGCTCGCCCTCGGCGGCGAGCGCCGCGAGCAGGCTCGGCGCCCCGGGCTCGAGGCTCTCCTCCTCGAGGATCGTGCCGGGGGTGATCACCCGCACGACCTCGCGCGCGAGCAACCCCCGCCCGCGGGCCTCGGCCTGCTCGCAGACGGCGACCGTGTGGCCCGCCGCCAGCAGGCGGGCGACGTAGGGCTGCGCGGCGTGCGCGGGGAAGCCGCAGAGCGGCACCTCGTCGGGGTCGCCGCGGTTGCGCGCGGTGAGCGCCAGGTCGAGCACGCGGGCAGCGGTGTGCGCGTCTTCGAAGAACATCTCGTAGAAGTCCCCGAGGCGGAACAGCAGGATCGCGTCGCGGTGCTGGGCCTTGATCCGGGCGTACTGGGCCATGAGCGCGCTCGGCCGCCCCCCGGCGCGCCGCTGCGCCGTCCCGTCGCCGCCCGCCATCCGTCAGACGCGCTTGCGCTTGCGGCCGAGATAGTCGACCAGCAGGTACTGCCCGAGCCGGTCGGGGCGCGTGTAGAGCGCCCGACCCTTGTTGATGCGCGTCATGCGCTCGACGAACGCGCGCAGGCTCGGGCTGTCGTCGAGCATGAAGGTGTTGATCGTGATTCCCCGGCGGGTGACGCGCTCCACCTCGCGCAGCGTCTCCTGGGCGGCGCGCATGCTGATTCCCCCGAAGGAGAGCGGCCACTCGCAGTAGAGGCGCCCCTGGAGGTAGTACGCGGTCGGCTGCCCGTCGGTGATCACGATGATGTGCTGGTTGTGGCTCGGATGCCGCGCGAGCAGCTCGGCGGCGAGCCGCAGCCCGTCCTGCAGGTTCGTGAACGGGTCGCCCATGTTCCAGCTCGCCTCGGGCAGGTCCCGCAGCTTGAGCTCGATCGCGCGGGTGAAGAAGCCGACGATCGCGAAGTAGTCGCGCGGATAGCGGGCGCGGATGAGGCTCTCCATCGCCATCGCCACCTTCTTGGCGGCCGCGAAGCGGCCCTCCCACGACATCGACCAGCTCATGTCGAGCAGCAGCACCGTCGACGTGGCGGTCACGTGATCGGTGGCGTGCACCTCGAAATCGTCCGGCCGCAGGTCGAGCGGCGTGCCGACGCGCCGGCGCAGCGCCTGCTTCAAAGTGGCGACCAGGTCGAGATCGAGAGGGTCGCCGTAGCGATAGGGCTTGGTGTCCTCGGGGCGGCGGTGGGCGATACCCCGATGATCGGTCTGGTGCCCGCCGCGGCGGTCGCGCAACAGGCCCTGGTAGATGTCGCGCAGCGCGAGCTGGCCGATCTTGCGCACGCCCCGCGGCGAGAGCCGAAGCCGCCCGTCGCGCTGGGTGAGAAGCCCGTCGTCGAGGAGGATCGTCATGATCCCCTTGAGGGCTTCGAAGCTCCGCCGGGCATCGACGCCGAGCAGCGCCCGCAGGTTCTCGAGGTCCACGGCGTCGAGGTCGCCGGAGAGGAGCTGCTCCTCGAGCCGCCGCCACCGCTCCATCTCGCGCATGAGCGCGACCGCCTCGGTGTACGAGAGCGACTGCGGCCCGTGGAAGAGGTCGCCGTAGCGCCGCTGGAAATCCTCGAGGTCCCGGATGTCATCGAGGTCGTCGAGAAGCGCCTCGAGGCCGGCCCGGGCGGCGGGGTCGTCGCAGGGCGCCTCGCGCAGGCGCTCGAGGGCCTCGCTCACCCGCGGCGGCAGTTGCTCGAGGCGCGCTCGCCGCCGGCGCGCGCGCTCGCCGTCCGGATCCCCCTCGAGGGCGTCGCGCTCGAGGTCGAGCAGCGCCTCGAGTCGCTCGCGCAGCTCGGCGAACGCGCGGCGCAGGTTGACCTCCTGGTAGCGCTGCCGCATCGCCTCGCGCACCCTCTCGAGGAGCTCGTCGAGCCCCATGATGCGCACACCCTGCTCCCACTCGAGCCCCTGGTGGAGGAGCCAGTCGAGGGCCTGCGGAACGTCGTCGGTGAACGAGAGGAACTCGGAGAGCTTGTCGAAGGCCTGCTCCGCGGTGAGCCGGATCTGCTGGCTGCCGTCCCACGCGGTGTAGCGGACGATCAGCATGCGCGGCTACGCGTGGTAGGCGTAGCGAGCCCCCTCCCGATCCCGGTTGAGGGCCTGGTGGAGGTGCAGTCCCTCGAGCACGAACTCGGTGGCGGCCGCCATGAGCCCGGGGCTCTCGAACGCCCCGAGCTGCGCGATTCCCTCGCGAAGGCCGGGGATCTGCCGGATGCCCTCGAGGTACTCCTCGGAGCGCATCTGATCCGAAACCTCGACGCCCCAGCCCGCCTCGAAGTGCTCGACCACGCGCCGCAGCGCGTCGGGCTTGAGATATCGGTCCCACACCTTGACGACCGCACGGTTGATCAGCCGATCGACGAGGTCGTCCTCCTTCTTCTCCTCGCCGGCGTATTCGAGCTCGATCTTGCCGGCCGTCGAGGCGAGGATCGCGTGGAGGTCGGTGAGCCGAGGGACGATCTCCCGTTCGCCGGTGCGCACCGCGCGCTTCTCCGCGTTGGCGATCAAGCTCTCGTAGTTGTTGATCGTCACCCGGACGCTCACGCCCGAGGCCTGGTTGATCTCGCTCGT
Organism: Binatia bacterium; assembly: GCA_035295465.1. Taxonomy (GTDB): domain Bacteria; phylum Desulfobacterota; class Binatia; order DP-6; family DP-6; genus DATGIZ01. The sequence continues at coordinate 24,355 of DATGIZ010000013.1, forward strand.
GGCACGCGCCTCGAGGGTGAGCTGCGCGACGATCTCCTTCATGAACGCGGGCACCCGCAGCGCGAGCGGACCGCGATCGACGTCGGGGACCTCCTGCTCCATGATCGCAATCTCGTCCTCGAGCGTGCGCGGGTAGTGCGTGCGGATCTGGACGTCGAAGCGGTCCTTCAGCGGCGTGATGATGCGCCCGCGGCTCGTGTAGTCTTCGGGGTTGGCGCTCGCCACGATCACCACGTCGAGCGGAAGCCGGACCTTGTAGCCCTTGATCTGGACGTCCTTCTCCTCCATCAGGTTGAAGAGGCCCACCTGCACCTTCTCGGTGAGGTCCGGCAGCTCGTTGATCGCGAAGACGCCGCGGTTGGTCCGGGGGATGAGCCCGTAGTGGATGGTCTCCTCGTCGGCGAGGTAGCGGCCCTCGGCCACCTTGACGGGATCGATCTCGCCGATCAGATCGGCCATCGAGACGTCCGGCGTGGCGAGTTTCTCGCCGAACCGCTCTGCGCGGGCGATCCACACGATCGGCAGGGCGTCGCCTTCGGCCGCCCGTCGCCGGCGGCAGCCGGAGCAGACCGGACGCAGCGGCTCGTCGTTGATGGGGCAGCCCGCCACCGCCGGCACCAGGGGATCGAGCAGCGCGGTGAGGCCGCGGATGATGCGGCTCTTCGCCTGTCCGCGCTCGCCGAGGAAGACGATATGATGGCCGGAGAGGACCGCGTTCTCGACCTCCGGGATCACGGAGTGGTCGTACCCGATGATCCCCGGGAGAATGCGCTCCCCCTTGGCGAGGAGCGCGAGCAGGTTGCGTCGCATCTCCTCGCGGACCGATTGCGGGCGGTAGCCGGAGGCGGTGAGCTCGCCGAGGGTGGTTGCCGTTGCGGGGCCGTGCACCGATTGCTCCTCCGTTCGCGGACGCGCGGATTATACGCAGCGCCTTCGTGCGGAGACAACCGCGGCGGGCGTCAGTCGCCGCCGTCGAGCCAGCGGAAGGCGGGCGCGAGGCGACCGAAGGTCTCGTCGAGGTGCTGCGGCATCACGCGCGCCTCGGCGAGGGTCGTCATGAAGTTCGTGTCCCCCGCCCAGCGGGGCACGACGTGCCAGTGGAGGTGATCGACCACGCCCGCGCCGGCGCACGCGCCGAGGTTCATCCCGAGGTTGAACCCCTGCGGGCGCAGCGTCGCTTCGAGGGACCGCAGCGCACGGCGCAGCGTCTCGGCGAGATCCGCGTGCTCGTCGGCCGGCAGGTCCGGCAGGGCCGCCGTGTGCCGGCGCGGGGCCACCATCAGGTGCCCGTTCTGGTAGGGGTAGCGGTTGAGCATCACGACGCTCGCCCGGGTGGTGCCGAGCACGAGGCGCTCGCGGGGATCGCCCTCGAGCGCCGCGCAGAAGATGCACCGTCCGTCACCGCCGCCCGCCCCCACGTAGGCCATGCGCCAGGGAGCCCACAGGATCCGCATGGCGGCGCCTACAGCGCGTCGGCGTCGGCCGCCGTCCACGGCTTGCCGTCGACCCGCAGGCGCAGCTCCTTGCCCACCTTGAAGAAGGGGATGCGCTTCGCGTGCACGGGGACGACGGCGCCGGTCTTCGGGTTGCGCCCGTCGCGAGCCTGACGGTGCTTGACGACGAAGCTGCCGAAGCCGCGGATCTCGATGCGCTCGCCTCGGCAGAGCGCGGCGGTCATGCTGTCGAACACGGCGTTGACCATGACCTCGGCGTCGCGCCGCGAGAAGCGGGGAAAGTGCTTCACGACCTCCTCGATCAGATCGCGTTTGGTCATGGCGCCCCTTGGCTACCGCGGGAGCGCGCCCGGGTACAAGAGGAGAAGCCCGCCCGGCAGGCCCCGGGGCGCCGGGGCGGCCGACTCCGTGAGATAGGCGAGCCACCACGGCCAGCGTCGAGCCCGCACCCGGGTCACGCGCGGCTCGCCGGTGCGCCCGGCCCGCTCCCACGCGAGCCGCTCGGCCACGTCGAGGCTGCCCAGCTGATCGACGAGGCCCACGGCCTGGGCCTGCGCGCCCGAATACGGGCGGCCGTCGGCGAGCGCGCGCACGCGCTCGGGCGGCATCGCGCGCCCCCGGGCGACCGCCGCGACGAACTGTCCGAGCACGTCGTCGACCATGCTCTGGAGCAGCCGACGGTCCTCGTCGGTCATCGGACGCAGCGGCTGCCCGACGTCCTTGAACGGACCGCTCTTCACCACCGCGTCCTTGAGCCCCACCTTGTCGGCGAGCGCGCTGGCGTCGACCAGCTCCATGATCGCCCCGATCGAGCCGGTGAGCGTGCCCGGATCGGCGACGATCGCGTCGGCCGCCGAGGCCACGTAGTAGGCGGCCGACGCGGCGACGTTGCCGAACGACGCCACCACGGGCTTCTCCCGCCGGACGCGCCACACTTCCTCGTAGAGCTCCTGCGCAGGCGCGACCGCGCCTCCGGGCGAGTCGACGCGCAGCACCACCGCGACCGTGCTCGGCTCCTTGCGGAAGTCCTCGAGCGTCTCCTCGAGGGTGTCGCCGTCACGCAGCACGCCCTGGAGCTCGGCCACGCCGACGCGCGGCCCGGAGATCCATCCGCGGGCCCCCAGGCGCGCCGCCAACGCCGCGACGACGATCAGGCCGGCGGCGACGGCCGCGAGGACGGCGAGACCACGGAGGATCGGGTGGCGCCGCGCCATGCGCGAGGCGGGCGCCTCAGCCCTTGTCCTTCTCCCGCGTCTCTCGGTCGAGCGGGAGCTCTTCGCTGAGGATGTCGGCGAACGAGAACTTCCCGCCCTCGCGCTCGCGCTTCATGTACGCCTCGACCTCCTCGCGCTCCTCGCTGCGCCGCAGCGCCTTGATCGAGAGCCCGATGCGCTTCTCGCGCGAATCGACGTTGGTGACCTCCGCCTCGACGGTGTCGCCCACCTTGAAGAGGGTCCCCGGCTTGTCCACCCGCTCGCTGGCGAGCTGCGAGACGTGGATGAGGCCCTCGACGCCCTCCTCCAGCTCGACGAACACGCCGAAGTCGGTGACGCTCGTCACCGCGCCGCGCACGCGCGTCCCCGTGGGATAGCGCTTGGGTACCGTGCTCCACGGGTCGGCGGTGAGCTGCTTGATGCCGAGCGAGATGCGCTCGTTGTCGACGTCGATGCCGAGGACCACGGCCTCGATCTCGTCGCCCTTCTTGTACAGCTCGGACGGATGCTTGACCTTCTTCGTCCAGTGGAGGTCGGAGATGTGGACGAGCCCGTCGATCCCCTCGGCCACCTCGACGAAGAGGCCGAAGTCGGTGAGGTTCTTCACCTTGCCCTTGACGCGGCTGCCGACGGGGTGGTTGGCGCGCACCAGCTCCCACGGGTTGGGCTCGGTCTGCTTGAGGCCGAGCGAGATGCGATGGTTGACGCCGTCGACGTCGAGGATCTGCACCTCGACCTCCTGGCCCACCTCGAGGACCTTCGAGGGGTGCGTCACCCGCTTAGTCCACGACATCTCCGAGACGTGGATGAGCCCCTCGAGCCCGCGCTCGAGCTCGACGAAGGCCCCGTAGTCGGTGAGGCTCACGACCTTGCCGCGCACGCGGGCCCCGACCGGAAACCGTTCGGCCGCCGATGCCCAGGGATCGGGCATGATCTGCTTCATGCCGAGCGAGACGCGCTCCCGCTCCGGGTCGTACTTGAGGACGACGACCCGCACGCGCTCACCGACCGAGACCATCTCCGACGGATGGCCCACGCGTCCCCACGACATGTCGGTGACATGCAGGAGGCCGTCGATGCCGCCGAGATCGACGAAGGCGCCGTAGTCGGTGATGTTCTTCACCGTGCCCTCGAGGATGACGCCCTCCTCGAGCACCTTGAGCGTCTCCTCCTTGAGGGCCGTGCGCTCGCGCTCGAGCACCGCGCGCCGCGAGACCACGACGTTCCCGCGCGAGCGGTTGAACTTGAGGATCGCGAAGCGGCCGCGCTGGCCGATGTAGCGGTCGAGGTTGCGGGCGGGCCGGAGGTCGGCGTGCGACCCCGGAAGGAACGCCGCCACGCCGATGTCGACCTTGAGCCCGCCTTTCACCTTGCCGACGATCGTGCCCTCGACGACGCCCTCGCGCTCGTAGGCGCGCTCGATGTCCCGCCACACCTTGAACTGCAGCGCCTTCTGCCGCGAGAGGACGATCTCGCCCGACTCGGTGTCGTTGGCCTCGAAGAAGACGTCGATCTGATCGCCCTCGCCGACGGTGAGCTCGCCGTCGCGGCCGGTGAACTCGTGACGCGGGACCTGGCCCTCGGACTTGTACCCGATGTCCACCGTCACCACGTCCGGCCCGATGCGCACCACCCGGCCGCTGACGACGTCGCCCGGCCTCGGGCTCTTGAGGCTCCGCTCGAAGAGCGCGGCGAAGTCCTCGTCGGCCGCGGCGTGGCCGGGCTTCTGGGTGACTTCGGGCATCAAGCTGGTACCCCCTGGGGGCAGGGAATTGACGGCCTGTAGGGCAACCGAAACCTCATACCTCCGTCCCTCCGGCGTTTCAAGGGCGCGCTCTGCGTCCGCGCTCACGCCGGCGCCGCCTCCAGCCGCGCGCGCACGATGCGCTCCATCTCCGCGACCACCGCGGCGAGCGCGCGTCCGGTCGTGTCGAGCACCACGGCATCGGCCGCCACCCGCAGCGGCGCGGTGGGGCGGCTCGCGTCGCGGGCGTCGCGGACGACCAGCTCGCGGGCGAGCGCCTCGACGTCGACGCGCTCCCCGCGCGCCGCCAGCTCGCCCGCCCGACGGCGGGCGCGCTCCTCGGGAGCCGCGGTGAGGAAGAACTTGACCGCCGCATCGGGCGCCACCACGGTGCCGATGTCGCGACCCTCCATCACCACGTCGCCCGCCGCCGCGAGGGCCCGCTGCACGGCCACCAGCCGCGCCCGCACGACGGGACGCACCGAGACGCGCGAGGCGAGCTCGCCCGCCTCGCCGGTGCGGATCGCGGCGGAGAGGTCACGCCCGTCGACGACGAGGCGCTCGCCCCCGGCGCTGAAGCGCAACGGCGCCACCAGCGCGTCGAGCGCCTCGTCGTCGTCGAGCGCCACACCCCGCTCGGCGGCGAGCACCCCGACCGCGCGGTACATCGCGCCGGTGTCGACGTAGGCGAACCCGAGCCGCTGGGCGAGCGTCCGGCTCGCGCTGCTCTTGCCCGCGCCCGCCGGGCCGTCGACGGCGATCACGCGCCCCATCCGTCCCCCGTGACGCGCGCCCCGACCTCGGCGAGCCGAACGAAGAACCCGGGGAACGACACATCGACGCATCCCGGGTCGGCGACCTCGACCCCCTCGGCCGCCGCCAGGCCCGCCACGGCGAACGCCATTGCGATGCGGTGATCGCCGCGGGGGTCGATGCGCCCGCCGCGCAGGCGCCGCCCGCCGCTCCCGTGGATGAGAAACCCGTCGGCCCGCACCTCGACCTGCGCCCCGAGCAACGCGAGCTGCCCGAGCGCGGCGAGGCGGTCGCTCTCCTTGATGCGCAGCTCCTCGGCGCCGGCGAGCGTCGTCGGCCCCTCGGCGAGCGCCGCGGCGACCGCCAGCACGGGCAGCTCGTCGACGGCGGCCGGCACCTCCGCGGGGGTGATCGCGGTCCCGCGCAGCGGCCCCGCCCGGACCACGAGATCTGCGCGCGGCTCGCCGGCGGCCTCCCTCCCCGCCTCCACCGCGATCGCCGCGCCCATGCGGCGGAGGATGGAGAGGGCCCCGGTGCGCGTCGGGTTGATCCCGACGTCCCGGAGCCGCAGCTCCGAGCCGGGCACGAGCAACGCCGCAACGATAAGGAAGGCGGCGGACGAGAGATCCCCGGGCACGGAGATGGGGGCGCCGTGCAGCCGCTGTCCCCCGGCGATCGTCACCGACGTGCCGTCGCGGGCCAGCGTCGCCCCGAGGTGAACGAGGAGCCGCTCGGTGTGGTCGCGGCTCGCCAGCGGCTCGGTCACACGCGTCGTTCCACGGGCACGCAGCCCTGCGAGCAGGACCGCCGACTTCACCTGGGCGCTCGCCACGGGCAACACGACCTCCGTGCCCGTGAGCGGGCGCCCCGGAGCGACACGCAGGGGCGCATGCCCGCCGGTGGTTTCGACCCGCGCGCCCATCCGCCGCAGCGGCTCGGCCACGCGCTCCATCGGCCGCCGCCGCAGTGAGGTGTCGCCGTCGAGCGTGACGGGGCCCGGCCCGCCGGCGGCGAGGCCGGCGACCAAGCGCATGGTGGTGCCCGAGTTGCCGCAGTCGATCGCCACCGGCTCGGGGCGCCCGAGCGCGGCACCGGCGCCCGTGACGCGGGCGACCGTGCCGTCGCGAACCACCTCCGCCCCGAGCGCACGCACGGCGCCGAGGGTCGAGCGGACGTCGGCGCCCTCGGGAAGGCCCGTGATCGTCGTCGGGCCCTCGGCGAGCGCTCCGAGCAGGAGGGCCCGGTGCGCGATCGACTTGTCGCCCGGCACGGCGGCCGTGCCCCGCAGGCCGCCTGCCGGGGGCTCCACGCGGACGCTCACCGCGAGCCCCTTCCGTCGAGGGCGCGGCGGATGCCGGCCGCCGTCTCGAGCGCGGCGGTGAGCCCCGCCGCGTCGCCGTCCGTCACGAGACGGTCGAGGCGGTCGAGGGCCGCCCGGAACTCGGCGAGCGCCGTGGCCAGCGCCGGGGCGTTGGCGAGCATGATGTCGCGCCACAGCTCGGCGCGGCTGGCGGCGACGCGTGTCGTGTCGAGAAAGCCGGCGGCGGCGTAGTCGAGCGCCCGCCGGCCGTCCACGGCCGCGCCTGCGACGGCCGTCACCAGCGCGTAGGCGAGCAGATGCGGGAGGTGCGAGATGCGCGCGACGAGCGCGTCGTGCGCCGCGGGAGGCATCTCCTCGGTCCGCGCACCCACGCCCTCCCACAGCGCGCGCACCCGCGCGACGGCGGCCGCGTCGGTGCGCGGCGTCGGCGTGAGGATGCAGCGGCGGCCGACGAAGAGGTCCGCGCGGGCCGCCCCGGCGCCGGCCGCCTCGCTCCCGGCGAGCGGGTGGGCGCCCACGACGGGCCCGATCCCCTGCCAGCTCGCCTCGAGGGCGGCGACCAGCGTTCCCTTCACGCTGCCGACGTCGGTGAGCAGGGCCCCCGGAGCCGCGTACGGCCGGAAGCGGTCCGCGAGGCCCGCACACGCCCCCACGGGCGCCGCGAGCACGATCAGGTCCGCGCCGGCCGCGGCAACCGCGGGGTCGTCGGCGGTCCGGTCGACGAGCCCCCGCTCGCGGGCGAGCGCCAAGTTGGCGGCGCCGCGGCCGAACCCGACCACCTCGCCGACCAGCCCCGCCCGGCGGGCGGCAAGGGCGAGCGAGCCGCCGATGAGGCCGACGCCCGCCACGGTCATGCGCACGAACCGCGGGCTCATCGTCGCCCCGATACGCGGTCGAGCGCGTCGAGGAAGCGGCGGTTCTCCTCGGCCAGCCCGACCGTCACCCGCACGTGCTCGGGGAAGCCGTAGGCGTCCATGGGTCGCACGATGACGCCCTCGCGCAGCAGCGCCTCGTAGATGCGCGCCCCCTCGCCCACCCGTACGAGGACGAAGTTGGCCGCGCTCGGCACGTAGGCGAGGCCGCGTGCCCGGAAGCCCTCGACGAGCGCCGCCATCCCTTCGCGGTTCGTGCGCAGCGTGCGCGCGACATGCGCGTGGTCCTCGAGGGCGGCGAGCGCCCCCACCTGCGCGAGCGCGTTGACGTTGAACGGCTGGCGGACGCGCCCCATCGCATCGATCACAGGCGTGGGGGCGACGGCGTAGCCGATGCGCAGGCCGGCGAGCCCGTAGAGCTTCGAGAACGTGCGCAGCGTCACGACCGGCACGGCGCCATCGCCGCGCTGGGCGATCGTGTCCGGGTAGTCGGGGTCCTCGACGTAGTCGGCGTACGCGTCGTCGGCGACCACGATGACCTGCCGCGTGCGGATCGCCCGCAGGAAGGTCTCCCACGCCGCCGCGCGAAAGATCGTCCCCGTGGGGTTGTTCGGGTTCGAGAGAAACACGAGCCGCGTCCGCGCCGTCACCGCCTCGGCGATCGCCTCGAGGTCGTGCGTGAAGTCGCGCAGCGGGACGAGCCGCGGCGTGCCCGCGGCCGCCTGCACGACCATGCGGTAGATGACGAAGGCCTGGTCGGCCATCACCGCTTCGTCGCGCGGCCGCAGGAAGGCGCGCGCCACGAGCTCGATGATCTCGTTCGAGCCGTTACCCACCAGGATCTCCTCCGGCGAGACCCGGTGGCGCTCGGCGAGCCGGCGCTTCAAGTAGAACGCTGAGCCGTCGGGATAGCGGTGGAGGTTCGGCAGCGCTGCCGCGATCGCCTCGAGCGCCCGCGGCGAGGGGCCGAGCGGGTTCTCGTTGGAGGCGAGCTTGATCGAGCCGCGGATGCCGAGCCCGCGCTCGAGCTCCTCGATCGGCATCCCCGGGGGATACGGCGTGAGCGTGCGCACCCACTCCGGGACGAGCGTGCGGACGTCCACCATCGTCACCCCTCCGGCGCCGCCGGGTACGACCCGAGCACCTTGAGGCGCAGCGCCCGCCGCCCCACGGCCGCGAGCGCCCGGCGCACCCGCGGCTCGGCCCGGTGGCCCTTCAGGTCCACGAAGAAATAGTACTCCCACGGGCGTTCGCGCAGCGGCCGCGACTCGATCTTGATCAGGTCGATGCCGTGACGCGCGAACGGCTTGAGCATCTCGACCAGGATACCCACCTCGTCGCGGACGCTGAAGAGCAGCGAGGTCCGGTCGTCGCCGCTCGGACGGGGCGCGTCGTGGTGGGCGAGCACGAGGAAGCGGGTGACGTTCCCGGCCTCGTCCTGGATGGCCGGCACGATCACGGCGAGCCCATACGTCTCGGCCGCGGCCGCGGCCGCGATCGCCGCCGTGCGCGGCTCGGCCGCCGCCCGCTCGGCCGCGCGCGCGTTGCTCGTCGCCTCGGCGGTGCGCACGCCGGGCAAGTGCGCGGCGAGCCAACGCCGGCACTGCGCCAGCGCCTGGGGATGGGCGACGACGAGCCGGATTCGCTCGAGGCGCGTCCCGTGGCGCGCCACCAGGCAGTGCTGCACGGGCAGCACGACCTCGGCGGCGATGCGCAGCGGCGACTCGACGAGCAGGTCGAGGGTATGCGCCACCATGCCCTCGGTCGAGTTCTCGACCGGCACGACTCCGAGGTCCGCGTGGCCCTGCTCGACGGCCTGGAACACCTCCGCCACCGTCGGCACCGGGAGATAGTCCGCGGCGCGGCCGAGGTGGCGGCGGGCGGCGAGGTGCGTGAAGGTCGCCTCGGGACCGAGGTACGCGACGCGCAGCCGGCGTTGAAGGCCGCGGGCGGCCGACATGATCTCGGTGAAGATGCCGCGGACCAGCGGCGCGGTGAGCGGCCCGCGGCTCGCGCCCGCGAGGCGCGCGAGGACCGCCCGCTCGCGCGCCGGATCGTAGACGCTGGCGTTCGCCTGCGCCTTCTCCGCGCCGATGCGCTGGGCGAGCGCGGCGCGCGCGTTGAGCAGCGCGAGCAGGCGATCGTCCAAGCGGTCGATCCTCCGCCGTAGCGCCGCAACCGACGGCTTCCGGGGCATGGGCTTCGCGGTCGTGTAGCCCGGGCCCCCCGCTTTTGCAATTTCGCCGTGGCCTCAGGCGAGGAAGGCGGCGATCTCGCCGGTGAGCCGGGCGCGGTCCGTCTCCGGATGACGCCAAACGATCGCCGGCTCGCGCCGGAACCACGTCCGCTGGCGCTTCGCGAAGCGGCGCGTCGCCTGCTCGACGGCGGCGAGCGCCGCCGCCGCGTCGCATGCGCCCGTGACCCACGCGCGGACCTCGCGATACCCGACGGCGCGCCACGCCGGCGCGTCCGGCGCCGTGCCGCGCGCGCAGAGCGCGCGCACCTCGTCGGCGAGCCCGCCGGCGAGCATGGCGCGCGCCCGCGCCGCGATGCGCGCGTCGAGCTCGGCGCGCGGCCGCGTGAGGCCGATCATCAGCGCCGCGTACGGCCGCTCGCCGAAGCGGTGCGCCGCCTGCCACGCCGAGAGCGGGCGGCCGCTCACGAGCGCAACTTCGAGGGCGCGCACGACCCGCGCGCGATCGTGGGGATGGATGCGGCGGGCTGCCGTCGCATCGAGGTCCGCGAGCCGGTGATGAAGCGTGGCGGTCGCCACCGGCGCGAGCTGCGCCCGCAGTGCTGCAACGCGCGCCGGCGCGGGGCAGAGTCCGTGGAGGAGCGCCCGGACCCACAGCCCGGTCCCGCCGACGACCAGGGCGACACGCCCCCGGCGGTGGATGTCGGCGATGGCCGCCGCGGCCGCGGCGCGGAAGCGCGCCGCGTCGAACGGCTCCTCGGGGTCGACGAGGTCGAGGCAGTGGTGTCGGACGCGGGCACGCTCGGCCGCCGTCGGCTTGGCGGTGCCGACGTCGAGCCCGCGGTAGACCTGGCGCGAGTCGGCCGAGACGACCTCCGCCCCGAGCTCCCCGGCGAGCGCGAGGGCGAGGTCCGTCTTGCCGCTCGCCGTGGGCCCGACCAGGCAGACGACCCGCGGCGGAGTCATCGCCGGAAGAGCGTCTCGAGCTGTGCGCGACCGATCTCGACGGCGACCGGCCGGCCGTGCGGGCAGTGGGCGTTGACGTCGACGCCGTCCATCGCCTCGAGCAGCGCACGCACCTCGCCTGCCGCGAGCCGCTGCCCGACGCGCACGGCGCCGTGACAGGCGACGGTCGCGAGCGCGGCCTCGTGGGCGCGCCCGGCGCCCGCCGCAGTGCCCTCGTCGGCCAGCTCGGCCGCGAGCGCGCGCACCAGCCCGCCCACGTCGCGGCCGCGGAGCAGGCGCGGCACCGTGCGCAGCAGAAACGCCCCCTCCCCGAAGGGCTCTCCCTCGAAGCCTGCGACCGCCAGGGCCGGCGAATTCTCGGCGAGCGCGGCGGCCTCCGCCGGCGCGAGCGTCACCGCTTCGGGAACGAGGAGCGCGTCGCGCATCACGGCTCCCGCCGCCCGCTCACGGCGCAGGCGCTCGAAGAGCACCCGCTCGTGGGCCGCGTGTTGGTCGATGAGGATCACACGCCCGTCGCCCTCGCAGACGATGTAGCCGTCGAGGACCTGGCCGACGACGCGCAGCCCAGTGAAGCCGCGCGGGGCCGGCTGCCAGAGGGGAGCCTGCGAGGCGACCGGAGGGGGCGCCCCGATCGTGGGTGGGGAGGCTTCGAGCGGCCGCCCGGCGGTGGCGGCGTAGCCGGGCGACGCCTCGGCCGCGACCTCCCCGCCCGCCACCGCGCCCGTGCGCAGCGCGGCCGTCAACCGGGCGCGCAGCGCCGGCGCGATCAGCTGGTGGATCACCGCCGGACGGCGGAACCGCACCTCGAGCTTCGCCGGGTGCACGTTCACGTCGACCTCGCCCGCCGCCACGCGCACCACGAGCACCGCGACCGGGTAGCGCCCGCGCATGAGCAGCGACGCGTACCCGTCGAGGACCGCTCGCAGCAGCAGCTTGTCGCGCACGAACCGCGGCGCGCCGCCGGGGCCGATCGCGACGAAGCACCAGAGAAGCCGCGCGTTCGCGAGGGTCTCGCGCGGCGGGCCGAGAAACCCGGCGAGGCCGACGGCACCGTCGAGGGCCTCGACCCGGGCGAGCCCGCCGGCGCGCGCGGGCCCGAGCACCTGCGCCAGGCGCTGGCCGAGGTCGCGCACCGGCGGCAGGTCGAGCAGCGTTCGGCCGCCGTGCTGCAGCCGGAAGCCCGCCTCGGGGCTGGCGACCGCGAGGCGCGTGAGCGCATCGACGACGTGTCCCACCTCGGTCGCGGCCGTGCGCAGGAACTTCCGCCGCGCGGGGGTGGCCGCGAAGAGGTCGTGCACCTCGACGGTGGTGCCGGGCGGCGCCCCGGTGACGCCCGCCGGCCGCGCCCCCGCGGTGTCCGCCTCGACGACCGCCGCGGCCGCGCTGCCCGCGCGGCGGGTGGTCAGGCGCACGCGGGCAACGGCCGCGATGCTCGGGAGCGCTTCGCCCCGGAACCCGAGGGTAGCCACGCCGGCGAGGTCGTCGGCCCGCGCGAGCTTGCTCGTGGCGTGGCGCGCGAACGCGAGCACGGCGTCGTCGGGCGCCATCCCCTCGCCGTCGTCGCGCACGAGGATGCGCTCGAGCCCGCCGCCGTCGAGGCGCACCTCGACGCGCCGGGCACCGGCGTCGAGCGCGTTCTCCACGAGCTCCTTCACCACCGAGGCAGGGCGCTCGACCACCTCACCGGCGGCGATCTGGCCCTGAACGTCGGCCGGCAGGACCGCGATCCTACCCACGTGGCGGGCCTCCCGTCACAGGATGAGACGGGGGTCCTTCTGCGCCAGCCACTGCTCGACCTGGCTGCGCTCGGCCTCGAGCCCGCTGCGGCCGAGAAGCCCGCCCACGAGCCGGCGCCGGTCGTCGACCCCGCCCGCCGCCGGTCCCGTCCCCGCGAGGCAGTCACGCGCGAGGACGAGCATCTGGAGGAGGTGGAGTAGCTGGCCCATGGTGAACGGGTTCAACGCCGGCAGGGTCACGGTCGCGCTCGGATGCCGACGGCGCGCGAGGGCGGCCTCGGCCGCCCGCTGCTGCGCATTGCACAGCTCGCCGAGGGAGTGGCCGCCGAGGTAGCTCACGTCGGCGAGGTCCTGATAGGCGGCCGGCACGTCCACCGCCGTACCGTGGTCCCCCAGGCGCAGGAACAGCACCAGCGGCGCGCCCGCCCCATCGCCGTCGCCGGAGGCTCCCCAGAGGTGTCGGAACCAGGTCCCCGTGGCGGCGAGGCGATCGCTGAAGGCGCGCAGCTCGACCCGCGGACCGCCGCGGCGGGCGGCCAGCCGCACGAGCGCCCCGGCGAGCGCCAGCGGCGGATCGCCGAGCGGCGATTCCGCCGCCTGGCCGCGGGCGTCCATGAAGGTTGCCCCGGCCAGCAGCTCCTCGACGTCAATGCCCGCCGCCGCGGCCGGAAAAAGCCCCGGCGGCGACAGGAGCGCGAGGCCGGATGGAAGGTCGCTCGCGATGGCGAGCGCGCGAAAGCCCTCGTCGTTGACGATCTGGCGCAAGGGCCCGCGCTCGGGATCCGTCGTGACGATCAGGTGGCGCTTGTAGTCGAGGGCGCCGAGATCGCGCAGGAGCCGGTCGCGCACGATGAGGAACTGGGCCAGGGTCTCGGCCGTGTCGCCGGAACGGCTGACGACGTCGAAAAGCGTGCGCCGCAGGTCGAGGCGGCCGAGGAGGTCGTGGATGCTTCGCGGGTCCACGGAATCGGCGGCGACGAGCCGCAGCCCGGAGTCGGCAGGGGCCGGCAGCGCGGCCGCGACCGCGTGCACGGCCCGGGCGAGGGTCCCGGCGCCGAGGACGACGAGCGTGTCGAAGTCCGCGCGCGCCGCCTCGGCGTCGTCGAGTACGGGACGCAGCACCTCCCGCCGGGGCGACAGCGCTCCGGCCGCCGCCCGGCGCGCGCCGAGCAGGACCCGGGCCTCGGCCAGGGTGGGCGCGAGGTCGCCGAGCTCCCCCGGGGCGAGTCCTTCCACTCCACCCGCCGCCGCGACGAGGCCGTTGAGGTCCAGCCGGACCGCCATGCCCTCCCGCCAGCGACGGCGCCGGTAACCCGCCATCGTCCGCCGGCATGTAGCCCGCGCTCCTCCGGGGGTCAAGCCGGCCCGGGCTTCCGCCGCGGCGGGGCCTCGGCTATCGTCTCCCCGCCGTGGAGGACGCCAAGCTCGCCGCCGACGTCCCGACCTTGCTCGCCCGCCTGGCCCCCCGCCGCGCTGCCGGCGCGCGCGTCGTGTTCACCAACGGTTGCTTCGACCTCCTCCACCCCGGGCACGTGCGCTACCTCACGGCGGCGCGGGCCCTCGGCGACGTCCTGGTCGTCGGCCTCAACGGCGACGCCTCGGTGCGGCGGCTGAAGGGGCCGGGCCGCCCGATCCTCTCGGCCCGCGAGCGGGCGGAGGTGGTGGCCGGGCTTGCGGCCGTCGACCACGTGGTGATCTTCGAGGCCGACACGCCCCGGGAGCTGATCGCTGCGATCGCCCCCGACGTCCTGGTCAAGGGGGCCGACTGGGCCGAGGAGGCGATCGTCGGCCGCGCGGAGGTGCTGGCCCGCGGCGGGCGGGTCGAGCGCATCCCGATCGTCCCCGGGGTGTCGACGAGCGAGATCATCCGCCGCATCCGTACCGGCGCCTGACCGCCCGGCGTTGCAAGGTGGGGAGACGCGTGGTAACCGGGCGCCCCATGGCGCGGTCGTGTGCGATCTGCGGCAAGCAACGGTCGGTCGGCAACAGCGTGAGCCACGCCAACAACAAGACCAAGCGGCTGTGGCGGCCGAATCTGCAGCGCGTGCACGCCCGTCAAGGCGCAGGCGCGCGGCGGATCCTGGTCTGCACACGCTGCCTGCGCTCGGGGCGCGTCCAGAAGGCCGTCTGACGGTCGTCAGCGCCGGCGCACGGCGATCGCCTCGATCTCGACCCGGGCACCCGCCGGCAGCGCGGCTACCTCCACGGCGGCGCGCGCCGGATACGGCGCGGCGAAGCGGCGCGCGTAGGCCGCGTTCATCGCCGGCCACTCCCGCAGGTCGACGACGTAGACCGTGGTCTTCACCACGGCATCGAGGCCGAGCCCGGCGGCGGCGAGCACCGCGGCCAGGTTCGCGAGCGCCTGCTCGGTCTCGGAGGCGACGCCGCCCGGGACGAGATGCCCGGTGGCGGGATCGAGCCCGATCTGCCCCGCGCAAAACACGAGCTCCCCCGTGTCCACCGCCTGCGCATAGGGTCCGACCGGCTGCGGCGCCGCGTCGGTCACCACGGCCCTCATGCGCGCACCCGCTCGACCCGCATGACGCCGCGCACGCGCTCGAGGCTGCGCATGACACGGGTGAGCTCCTCGAGGCTCGAGACCACCAGCTCGAAGGTGTTCTGCGCCTTGTGGTCGCCGACGTTCTGCACCCGGGCCCCCGCGATGTTGATACCCGCCGCGCTGATCGCCTTGGACATCGCGGCGAGCAGGCCGGGCCGATCGACGCACGTGACTTCGAGCTTGACCGGCCGCGGGCTGCCCTTGCCGTTCTCCCACTGCACGTCGATGCGGCGCTGGGGATCGCTCTCGAGCACCTTCGGACAGTCCTGCGTGTGCACCGTCACGCCGCGGCCGCGGGTGATGAAGCCCGTGATGCGCTCACCGGGCAGCGGGCTGCAGCACTTCCCGAAGCGCACGAGCATGTCCTCGATCCCCGAGACCTTCACGCCGCTCTTGCTCTGGCGGCTCACGAGCCGCATGAACCGCTGGAAGGCGCCCTCGCTCCGCTCGCGCCGGCGCTCGATCTCCTGCTCGGGCAGGATGCGCACGAGCACCTGGTGCGGCGTGACCTTGCCGTACCCGACGCTCGCCAGCAGCGCGTCCTCGTCGACCTCGTCGAGCTCGCGCGCCACGCGCGCGAGCGTTCCGTCCTTGCGGAGCTGCGCCAGGTCGAGCTGGTGGCGGGCGAGGTCGCGCTCGAGGATCTCGCGGCCGACGGCGACCGAGCGCTGGCTCTGCTGCGCCTTCACCCATGCGCGGATGCGGTTCTTCGCGCGCGAGGTCTTCACCAGCTTCAGCCAGTCCTTCGACGGCGTCTGCGTCGCGGTGGTGATGATCTCGACCGTGTCGCCGCTCTGCATCTGGTAGCGCAGCGGGACGATGCGGCCGTTCACGCGCGCCCCGGCGCAGTGATGGCCCACCTCGGAATGGATGCGGTAGGCGAAGTCGATCACCGTCGCCCCGACGGGGAAGTTGAGAAGGTCGCCCTTGGGCGTGAAGGCGAACACCTCCTCGCTGAACAGGTCCTCCTTCACCGAGCGCAGGAACTCCTGCGGATCGTCGGGGTGCTGCTGCCACTCGAGGAGCTGCCGCAGCCAGGCGAAGCGCTGCCCGTCGTCGGGCCCGGCCGCCACGTCCGCCTGCTTGTACCGCCAATGCGCCGCGATGCCGTACTCGGCGACG
This sequence comes from Binatia bacterium, assembly GCA_035295465.1. Classification (GTDB taxonomy): domain Bacteria; phylum Desulfobacterota; class Binatia; order DP-6; family DP-6; genus DATGIZ01. The sequence goes on from DATGIZ010000013.1 coordinate 40,291, forward strand.
CGGTGCATCTCGCGCGTGCGGATCTGGATCTCGATGCGCTCGCCGTACGGGCCGATCACCGTCGTGTGCAGGGACTGGTAGCCGTTCGCCTTCGGCAGCGCCACGTAGTCCTTGAAGCGGCCGGGCACGGGCTTCCAGCTCGCGTGCACCACGCCGAGCGCCTCGTAGCACTCCCCGATCGAATCGACCAAGACGCGGAAGGCGACGAGGTCGTAGATCTGATCGAAGAGCAGGTTCTGGGCCTGCATCTTCTGATAGATCGAGTAGAAGTGCTTCGGCCTCCCGGTGACCTCCGCCTCGAGGCCCGCCTCGCCGAGCCGCTTCGACAGGACGGAGACGACTTCCTTGGTGTACTTCTCGCGTTCGGCCTTCTTCTTCGCGACGCTGCGCTTGAGCTGGTAGTAGACCTCGGGGTGGAGGTAGCGCAGCGCGCTGTCCTCGAGCTCGCTCTTGAGCCAATAGATGCCGAGGCGGTGCGCCAGCGGCGCGTAGATCTCGAGCGTCTCCTGGGCGATCTCGAGCTGCCGCTCGTGCGGCACGTGGCCGAGCGTGCGCATGTTGTGGGTGCGGTCGGCGAGCTTCACCAGGATCACGCGGATGTCCTTGGCCATCGCGAGCAGCATCTTGCGGAAGTTTTCCGCCTGCTTCTCCTCGCGGGAGGTGAAGTTGATCTGGCCGATCTTCGTGACCCCGTCGACCAGCGCGGCGATCTCGGGGCCGAAGCGCTCCTCCACCTGGGCGAGCGTCGTGAGGGTGTCCTCCACGGTGTCGTGCAGGAGCGCGGTGGCCACGCTCGGCGGATCGAGCCGGAGGTCGGCGATGATCGACGCGACCTGGAGGGGATGAGTGAGGTAGGGCTCGCCGGAGAGGCGGCGCTGCCCGCGGTGGACCTCCGCGGAGAAGTCGTAAGCGCGCTGGATCACCTCGACGTCGCCGCCGGGGTTGTAGGCGCGCACCCGCTCGATCAGCTCGCCCACCGTCATCGGCCGCTCACGGGGGGAAGCGCCGCCGGGCCTCGGCGACGATCGCCTCGGCCAGGCTCGGCGGCGCACGGTCGTCCGTGCGCATGACGACATCATAGAGCGCGGCGTCGTGATAATCGACCCCGTAGAGCTCCCGATAGCGGCGGCGGTCCGACGCCTCGCGCGCCTGGATCTCCCGCAGCCGTTCCTCGGTCGCCCCGCCCTCGCGCGCGGCGATCCGCTCGGCGCGCACGCGCTCGGGGGCGTCGAGGAAGATCTTGAGCGCCGGCACCCCCGCCTGGTCCGCCATGAAGCCGGAGAGCCGGCCCTCGAGGACGGCGTCGCCGCCCGCGGCGCGGCGGCGCATCTGCTCGTCGAGCGCCTGGTCGATGGACGGGTCGGTCTCGGCGCGGCGGAGGTACTCCTCGAGCGAGAGGCCGTGCGCTTCGGCCTGCCGGCGGAAGATGTCCCCGGCATATACGTGCTCGAGGCCGAGCGCTCGGGCGACGAGCCGGGCTACCGTCGTCTTGCCGCTCCCGGGCAGGCCGGAGATCGTGATCAGCATGGCCGGCGCCCGTCACTCGACATTCTGCACCTGCTCGCGGAGCTTCTCGACCTCCCCCCGGGCCTCCAGGACCAGGGCGCCGATGGCGAGATCCTGGGCCTTGGCGCCCGCCGTGTTGAGCTCACGATGGACCTCCTGCAGCAGGAAGTCGATGCGCTTGCCGACCGGCCCCGGGGCGCGCAGCGCCGCCGCGAGCGCCGCCAAGTGGCCGTCGAGCCGCACCAGCTCCTCGGTGAAGTCGCCGCGCTCGGCGAGCAGCGCGACCTCGTGCGTGAGCCGGGCGGCGTCGAGCTGGCCACCGAGAAGCCGCGCGAGCCGCTCCTCGACCTGCCGGCGCAAGAGCGCGGTCACCCGCGGGGCCGTCGCCCGCATGCGCGCGGCCGCGCGCCGCACGGCCGCCGTCCGCGCCTGCATGTCGCGCTGGAGGTGCCGCCCCTCGCGACGCCGCTCGCTCTCGAAGGCGCGCAGCGCCGCGCGCAGCGCCCGCCGCAGCGCAGGCAGCTCGGCGCGCACGTCGGGCGCCGGCTCGCTCACCTCGAAGAGGTCGGGTAGCCGCATCACCTCGGCGAGCGTGACCGTGCCCTCGAGGCCGAGCGCGCGCGCGAGGTCGCGGGTGGCCTCGACGTACGCGCGGGCGAGCTGGTGACGGACGGCGACGCGATAGCGCCGCTGTGCGGCGAGCGGCGTGCGGCCCACCCCGACCTCCACCCTGCCCCGGCGCGCGAGGGCGCGGACCCGCTCGCGGATCTCGGCCTCGCAGGACGCGTACTCCCGCGGCATGCTCACCTTCACGTCGAGGAAGCGCTGGTTGACGCCCCGCACCTCCACGGTCACGCGCACGCCGGCCGCGTCGGCGGCGCCGGCCCCGTATCCCGTCATGCTTCGCACGCCGGCCCTAGCCCGCCCGGCGCGCGCGCCGCGGCCGCGCACCGGCCTCGTCGGCGCCGCCGACGGCGGCGAGCAGCTCCGTCGCGGAGACGGTGGCGGTCCCGAGCTTGCCCACGACGACTCCGGCGGCGTAGTTGGCGAGCACGGTCGCCTCCTCGAGGCTGCCGCCCGCCCCGAGCGCCAGCGCGAGCGCCGCCATCACCGTGTCGCCGGCGCCGGTCACGTCGAACACCTCGCGCGCCGCGGTCGGGAACTCCTCGACCATGCCTCCGGGCTTGAAGAGCGCGAGGCCGCCCTCGCCGCGCGACACGAGCACGGCGCCCGCTTCCCAACGCTCGAGGAGCCGGCGGCCGGCCGCGTGCAGCGACGCCGTGTCGGTGATGTCGATGCCCGCGGCGGCGGCCGCCTCCTCGCGGTTGGGCTTCACCAGGGTGGGACGCCGATAGTGCGCGAAGTTCGCCCGCTTCGGATCCACCAGCCAGGTGAACGGCGCCCGCCGGTGGGCCTCGGCGAGCGCCGCCAGGATCTCCCCGTCGATGGCTCCCTTGCCGTAGTCCGACACGACCAGCACGTCGGCGGCCCGGCGCTGGCGCAGCACGAAGTCGCGCAGGCGCCGGCCGGCGGCGCCGTCGGCCGCGGGGACGTCGCGGTCGAAGCGCACCACCTGCTGGTGGCGGGCGATGATCCTGGTCTTCTGCGTGGTCTCGCCTCCCGGCGCCGTCACGATGCCTTCGGTGCTCGCGCCGAGCGCGCCGAGGGCCGCCACCAGCCGCCGGCCCGCCGCGTCGCCGCCGACTACGCCGCACGCCGCCACGCGCCCGCCGAGCGCCGCGACGTTGCTCACGACGTTGCCCGCGCCGCCCGGGCGCACGTCGTCGGCGGTGACGCGAACGACGGGCACGGGCGCCTCGGGCGAGATGCGCTCGACCTCGCCCCAGATGAACTGGTCGAGCATGAGGTCGCCGACCACCAGGACGCGGACGCCGGCCAGCCGCCGGACCAGCGCCCTCAAGCTCCGCCGTCCAATCTGCATCACCGCGCCCTCTCGTAGCAGGCGAGCGTGCCCTCCGCCATCTGCGCGACCGTGTACCGCGCGAGCACGCGGGCCCGTCCGGCGGCGCCCAGACGCGCCCGCAGCGCCGGGTCGGCGCCGAGGCGGGCGAGCGCGGCGGCGAGCGCCGCCGCGTCGCCGGGCGGGACGAGCAGCCCGGTCTCGCCGTCGAGGACGACCTCGCCGAGCCCCCCGACCCGGCTCGCCACCACCGGCCGCCCGGCCGCCATCGCTTCGAGCGCGGCGACGCCGAGGCCCTCCTGAAGCGACGGAAGCGCCACCACGTCGGCGGCGGCGAGACAGGCGGCCACGTCGCGCCGGAAACCGACGAACTGCACCGCCCCACCGAGCGGAGCCGCGGCTCGGCGCAACGCCGCCATCTCGCCACCGTCACCACAAAAGACGTAGCGGAGACCGGGCGCTGCCGCGGCGGCGGCGAGCAGCACCGCGTGCCCCTTGCGCCGCTCGAGTGCCCCGAGCACGAGGACGAGCACGGCGTCGGGCGGGACCTCCCACTCGGCGCGCAGCGCCGCGCGTGCCGCGGGTGGAGACGCCAGGGCCGCGGGGTCCACGCCGCTCGGCACGAGCCGGATCCGCGCCGCATCGACCCCGGCACGGAGCAGGGCCGCGCGCACTCCCTCCGAGATCGCGATCACGACGTCGACCGCGCGGTTGTAGAGGAGGCGAACATAGGGGCCGCCGGCCGGCACGTAGTCCATCCGGCGCGTGACGACCCGCCAGGCGCGGCCTCGGGTGATGAAGGGGGCGAGGGCGTGGGCGCGCGCGGTGTGGAAGTGGACGACGTCGCAGCCGGCCGCGAGCCGCCGGAGTCGCAGGCCCGCGGCCACGTCGAGGTGGTTGCGGACGCGCAGCGGCGCCGTGCGCAGACCGGCGGCCGCCGCCGCCAGCCCGCCCGCGGGATCGACCGCGAGCCGCACGTCGTGACCGCGAGCGGCCATTGCGCCGGCGAGCGCGAGCACCTGTGCCTCGCCCCCGCCCCAGCCGCGCTCGGGATCCACGTGCAGGACGCGCACGGTTCTCCCCTATTCCTCCGCGGCGGCGAGCCGCACGAGCAGCCCGAGGGCGAACCAGAACGCCACCGCCACCTCGTTGTCGCCGAAGGTGTACTGCGTGAGGCCGCCCACGACGAAGCCGGCGACTCCCGCCCAGGCCCCCGCGGCCGCCGCCCGCGTGGCCGGATCGGCCGCGCCGGCGAGCGCACGCCAGCCGAGCCGCAGGCCCGCCGCGAGGAGGAGGACGAAGGCCGCGAGCCCCGCGAGCCCCGCCTCCGCGGCGAGCTGGAGGTAGTTGCTGTGGGCGTGCGACCGCCGGTCCGCGGTGGGGTGGAGACGATAGTAAGGTGCTGCGGCGGTCGCGTAGCGACCGAAGCCGAGACCGAGGACCGGATGTGCGTGCACGATGTCGAGGTTGGCGCGGTAGATCGCGACCCGCGGGGCGTTCGCCCCGCCGAGCCCGAACATGCCCTGGACCTCGCCGCGCAGGTCGGGGCTCGCGAGCAGCACCGCGGTCGCGAGGAGCGCGAGGCCGGCGAGCAGCGCCGCCGCCCGCCGGCCGCGGACCGCCGCGGCGAGCGCCGCGACCACCGTGAGCGCCGCGAGCCAGGCCCCGCGCGCCGTCGAGAAGAGGATCGCGAGCAGGACGAGCCCGGCGGCGGCCGCCGCCGGCCAGCGGCCTCCCAGCGCCATGGCCGCCGTCCAGGCGAACGGGAAGACCATCACGTGCGCGAACGTGAGGTAGTTGCGGAAGAAGCCCACCACGGCGAACCCCGTCGCCTCGGGCGTCCGCGCCGCGACCCGCAGGGGCCGGCGGAGCAGCGCGCGATACCAGTCGATGCCCGTGAAGTGCTGGAGCACGCCGTAGCCCGCCGCCACGGCCCCGGCGAGCGCGACGATGCCCGCCAGGCGAACGGCGTGCCGCCGGTCCCGCACCCACCAGGCGACGACGAAGAAGGTGAGGACCACCCAGAGGCGCAGCCAGCCCGTGGCCTCCAGCGGATGCCCGCTCGCGACGGTCGAGAGCGCCAGCGTCGCGTAGAAGATCGCGAGCACCCCGTCGAGCGGCGTGCGGCCGACCACCGCCGTGCCCCGGGCGGCGGCGAGCAGCGTGAGCCCGCCGAGGCCGAGCACCCCGCCCTCCATCCCGGTGGTGGACAGCGGGATGCTCGCGGCGGTGAGAGCCAACAGCGCGTCGGCGATCCGACGCACGGCGCCTACACGCCCCGCCGCGTGAGCATCACCTTGACGGTGTCCGTGAGAATCTTGAGGTCGAGCCACAGCGAGCGATTGTGGATGTAGGCGAGGTCGTACTTGAGCTTCGTCGCCACCGAGGTGTGATACTCGCCGTTCACCTGGGCGTAGCCGGTGAGGCCCGGGCGGACGCGGAAGCGCTCGACGTAGCCCTGGATGTCGCGCGCGTAGCGCTCGACGAACTCGGGCCGCTCCGGCCGCGGTCCGACGAAGCTCATGTCGCCGCAGAGCACGTTCCAGAGCTGCGGAAGCTCGTCGAGGCGCGTCGCGCGCAGCACCTTGCCGAGCGCGGTCACCCGCGGGTCGTTCTCGGCGGCGAGCACGGGTCCGGTGGACCGCTCCGCGCCCACCCGCATGGTACGGAACTTTACCATGGTGAACGGCCGACCGCCGCGGCCCGCCCGCACCTGCCGGTAGAGCACCGGCCCAGGCGACGCGGCCCGAATCGCCGCCGCGATGAGCGTCATCAGCGGCAGGGCCGGCACGAGGAGCAGCAGGACCAGCAGGAGGTCGAACACACGCTTTGCCGCCGCGGCCCCGCCGCCCTCCGGATCGCGGATCACCTCGATCAGCGGGATGTCGTGCAGGCGCAGGTGCTCGGGGCGGCCGATCAGGATCTCGTACGGCGAAGGGACGACGAAGACCCGCGCCCGGGGTCCTTGCCAGCGCCCGAGCGCGTCCACCAAGTGGTCCTGCCACGACGTCTGCGAGGCGATGATCACCTCGTCGACCTGGTGACGCTCGCACAGGGCCGGGAGCCCCTCGCCCGCCTCGAGCACGGGGACGCCGTCGAGCGCGGCGACGCGGGTGCCGTTGTTGGCGACGGCGCCGATCACGTCCATGCGCAGCCAATGGTGGTGCCGGATCGTACGTACCACCTCGGCGGCCCCCTCGTTCGCGCCGACCACGAGGACGCGGCGCCGTGGCTGGCCCATCAGGTTGCGACAGGCGAGGCGCCAGATCACCAGCAGCCCGGCATCGAGCCCGGCGAAGACGACGAAGATCGAGCGCGGGAAGGTCAGGTCGGACTGGAAGAAGTACACGGCGATCAGGAAGAGCGCCTGCAGGACCGGGGCGAGGGCCAGGGCCCCGAAGAACTCGCGCGGGTCGGCGAGCGCGCGCGCCTCGTAGAGGCCGAGGAAGTAGAGCGTGGCGACCTGGCCGGCGAGCATCGCGATCCAATGGTGGTTGACCTCGCCGAAGCGCAGCGCCGGGAGATAGCCCGTGGTGAGCGGCAGGGGCATCACCACCCGCAGCAGGAACGCGAGGAGGTACGCGAGGCAGGCGGCCAGCAGGTCGCCGGCGACGAGCAAAGCCCCGCGCAGGCGCCATCCGCTGTCCCGCCGCTGCACGACGGCGACATACCAGAAGCTTCGGGGGGTCAGAAACCCCGGCTCGCCTCCCAGGCCGCCTCGACGGCGGCGGCCGAATCCTCCCAGCGGTAGCGTCGCTCGACGAGGGCTCGCGCCGCGCGCCCGAGCGTGCGGGCGCGCGCCGGATCGCGCAGCAGCGCGACCGCCGCCGCCGCGAGGCCGGCGGCATCGTCGGCGACGAGCAGGTGCTCGCCGGCACGCGCCGCGAGCGGCGTTGCGGCGCGCGGCGTCGTCACCACCGGCGTGCCGCAGGCCATCGCCTCGAGCACCTTGTTCTGCATCCCCGAGCCGGCGCGCATGGGGATCAGGGCGACGGTGGCCGCGGCCAGCTCGGGCGGCATCGCGGGCACGCTGGCCGCCACCGAGATGCCCGGCCGCGCGGCAAGCCGCCGCACCGCGCGCGCGGGGCGCGCCCCGACCAGCCGCAGCGTCGCCGCCGGCACCTCCGCGCAAATGCGGGGGAAGACCTCCTCGGCAAGCCAGCAAGCGGCGTCGACGTTCGGGAAGTAGCCGAGGTTACCGGCGAACACGAGCCGCGCGGCCGGGCGGCCCTCCTCGCGGTAGGCGAAGTGGGCGATGTCGACGCCGTTGGGAACGACGCGCGCGTGGGCCGAGCCGACCGCCGCCCGGTCCGCTTCCGACACGACGAGCGTGGCGGCGGCCCGCCCGAGGAGCGCGCGCTCGAAGCGTGCGAGGCGCCGGGCCTCCCACGCTGCCAGCCGCGCACCCGGTCCGCGCGCGAGCGCCGCCCGCCGGCCGAGGTTCACGGAGAGAGCGTCCACGAGATCCACCACCGCGGGCGGTCCCGCGGGAGGCGGCAGGTAAGGTGCCGTGCGCACGAGCTGTGCGTGCACCACGTCGAATCCACCCCCGGCGAGCAGCGCGTCGACGCGTGCCCGCGCGCGCCGGCGCGCGTACATCAGCACCTGCAGGGGCCGCGGGTCGCCGAGCAGCGCGCGGCCGAGCGACACGCCCGCTCCGAGCAGGCCGAGCGGCACGACCTCCACCCGGACGCCGAGGCCCTCGACCGCGACCCGCGCAGCCGCCCGCGGGGGCCGCAGGACCAGCGCCGCCAGCGCGACCTCGTGGCGCTGCGCGAGCAGCCGCAGGTGATGGTAGAGGCGCAGCTGGTCGCCCCGCCAGGGCGGCACCGGGAAGCGCGTCGCCAGCACGAGCACCCTCACCGGCCGTCCCACATCTTGGTGCTCGCCGCCTGCCGCCACACGCCGGCCGTGCGCCCGCGGCGGTAGCGCCACTCGGCCACGACGCGGGCGGCGCTGCGCAGCCCGAGGTAGACCGCGAGCCGGGCGAGGTCCGCACCGCCGAGGCCGCGCAGCGCCGCCAGCAGCCCGGGCTGCGGCGCGGAGCGCGCGCTCAGCCCGGGGTAGTCGCGGGCGATCTGCACCTTGCCCATCTCGATGCGGATGCGCTGCCGAAAGAAATCGCGCAGGTCGCGGGTGAGGCGCACCCGCACCTCGGCGCCGGGGGCGTGCACCAGGCGGTCGGGGCCGACGATCAGCTCGAGCCAGCGCTCGGGCTCGATGAGGTCCTCGGGCATGCCCGGCGGGAGGCCGGCGGCGCGGGCGGCGTAGAGCTGGGGCGAGAGGTTGGGAAAGGCGACGCCGTAGGGCGCGGCCATGATGCGCTCGAAGGCCGTCGGCCGCGGGACGCCGCGGGTACGCGCCGAAGCGAGCACGGCGCCGGGCGCCCCGTCGAGGGCCGCCAGCAGCCGCGCGAACGTGTCCGGCGCGAAGGTGACGTCGGCGTCGAGGAAGAGGATGCGCTCGCCGCGCGCGTGTGCCCGCAGGAGGTTCCACGCGACGGCTTTCCCGGTGCGCGCGGTGACCAGGCCGACCACGGCGACCGGGGCCGGGTCCGCCACCAAGGCCGTCCCCGGCGCGTCGGCGTCGACGATGCGCGGCGGGGGCGCCCCGGCGGCGGCCGCCGCTCGCGCGAGCTCGGCGAGCGCGGGGGCCTGGGCCGCGCCGGCTCCGTTCACGCACACGAGCACCTCGAGCCGGCCCGCGGGCTCGGCGCGCCAGCTCGCGAGCGCGGCCGCGAGCGTGCGCCCGAGGTCGGGCTCGTCCGCGCGGCACGGCACCGCGAGCGTGACCCGGTCGGCCCCGGTCACGGCTGGCCGGGTCCACCGACGCAGGCGCGCACCACGCGCGCGTAGGTCGCCGCCGCGGCGGGACGGCCGACGGCGGCCGCGAGCGCCGCCTTGACGGCGAACTTCGCGGTCGCCAGCGTGCGGAACCGCCACAGGGCCCCGGGGCCGATGCCGGCATAGAAGCGCATCTCTCCGGCCACGACCGCAGCCTCGCGCCCGCGGCCGAACCGCTGCACGGCACTCACGTTGCCGCCGTGGACCGCGCGCGCCGCGGGGACGTGGATCGTGCGCACGCCGAGGGCGGCGGCGCGGTGGCAGAGGTCCAAGTCCTCACCGTACACGAAGTAGCGCCGGTCGAAGCCGCCGAGCTGTCGGAACACGGCGGCACGCACCGCCATGAACGTGCCGTAGACCCAGTCGACCCGATACGGCCGGTGCCGGCGCCGCGCGGGCAGCCGCCCGAGGGTCGTGTCGAGCAGCAGATGGGCGACCGGGGCGAAGCGTGCCGCGCCGGGCTGCCACCGGCCGGCGGCGTCGCACAGGCCCCCGCCGGCGATCCCCGCCGCGGGCGTCGCATGCAACGCCGCCACCAGCGCCGCGATCGCGCCGGGAAGCACGCGCGCGTCGGGGTTGAGAAAGACCAGCGTGTCGCCGCGCGCCGCCTCGGCGCCCCGGTTTGCGGCGCGCGCGAAGCCCGCGTTGCCACCCATGTCGAGGAGCATCGCCTCGGGATGGCGCGTGCGTGCCAGCGCCAGACTGCCGTCGGTCGAGGCGTTGTCCACCACGATCACTTCCCGCCCGTCGAGCCCGTCGGCGGCGATGCTCGCGAGGCAGGCCTCGAGCGCCGCACCGGCGTTCCAGTTGACGACGACGACCGAGACCGTCACCGGCGGCCTTCTAGCACGCCGGCGGCGCGCCGCCACGCGCGCGCTCGCGCAGGAGCGCGAACCGCAGAAACGTGTAGAACGCGTCGGTCAGCGCCACGAAGAGCCCGGGCAAGCCTTCCAAGCAGGCGCGCCGCGCCACGTACGCGCGTAGGAAGCGCCATCCGGGCTCGACGAGGAGTCGTGCGCCGCCGGCCGTACGGCCGCTCGGGACCTGCGCGACCGCGACCGCCGTCAGCTTGTCCACCGCCCGAAGGTGGTCGGCCACGTTTGCGTAGGTGTGGTGAACGAGCGGGTGCTCGAGCAATCGGATGGGGCCCGCCACCTCCGCGCGCTCGTGGGGATCGACCCCGCCCCAGCGTGTCGCCGCGCGGCGCACGAGGCGCACCACGGGCCGCGGGTACCATCCGCCCCGGTACCACCAGCGCCCGAGGTAGGGCACGATGCGCGGGATGGCGAAACCTGCGACGCCGGCGGGCACCCGCGCGAGGCTCTCCCGGATCTCGCGCGCCAGCTCCGGGGTGACGCGCTCGTCGGCGTCGATGTTGAACACCCATTCGGTGCGGGCCTGCTCGAGCGCGAATTGCTTCTGCGCGCGGTAGCCCGGCCATGGGTGTCGGATGACGTCGCTCGTGAACCGTCGCGCGATCTCGAGCGTGCGGTCCTTCGACCCGCCGTCGACCAGGATGATGCGGTCGCACCAGGCGACGCTCTCGAGGCAGGCCGCGATCTGCGCCTCCTCGTCCTGACACACGACGATGCAGGAGATCGGAGGTACCGTGGGCTCCGGGCCGCGCGTCTTGCCACGGTCCTTGGCCGCCGCGGCGCGCAGCACCGCGCGCGCCCAGCCGCGGCGCGCCCGCCGGTCGCCGTCCTGCCCGACGTACGCCGCCAGCGCGCGCAGGCGATCGGTGCGGCTCGCCCGGCGGCCGAGCGTGCGCTCGAGCTGCATCAGGTTCTTCACACGGCGTCGGTGCGAGACCGGGCCCAAGCGTACGCGCTCGAGGTCGAGCAGGACGCACGCCGGCGCCGAGGCGCTTCCGCGCACCAGCACGTTCACGTCCTTGAGGTCGCCGTGGTAGACGCCGGCGGCGTGCAACCTGCCGAAGAGCGCGCCGAGCGCCCGCGCCAGCGCCCGCCGCGCCTCGCGCCGCGGGGCGCCGGGGGGCATCGCGAGGACGTCGGCCCACCGGCGGTCGGCGGTGACGGCGTCGGTCACCTCGCGCGTGATGAGGAAGCTGCGCCGGAGCACGCCGGCCCGGCGACACTCGAGGGCCGCCACCACCTCGGGCGTCGCGAAGCCCCGCGCAGCGAGCGCCGCGGCGGCCTGCCAGGCTCGCGCGGCGGGCGAGAGGCGTCCGATGCTCGCCAGGGCCACTCGCCAAGCGAACACGCTGTACCGCTTTACGTAAAGCGGGCCGGCCGCGGTCGTGACTCGTCCCACCGTGACTTTGCGTTGGAACTTCACGAGCCGGCAGTCCGGCCGCGTGAGGAGCACGTCCGGATCGCCGCACGGCGCGATCGCCTCCGTCAGCCGGATGCCGGTGGCGACCCATGCCCGCCACCCCCCCCAGCGCACCGGCTCGCCCTCAGCCACGGGCCGCCTCACCGAGCAGCGCCTCGACGCGCTCGACGTGCGCCTCCCACGTGAGCGCCGCCACCCGCTCGCGGGCGGCGGCGCGCAGCAGCGGCGCCCGCGGACCGAGCGCGCGGTCGAGGGCCGCTCGCAGCGCGCGGCGATCCTCGGGATCGTCCACCACCAGCTCCCCGAGGGGCCCGTCGAGCAGCTCCGCCGCCCCGACGCGGCGGCTGGTCACCACCGGGACGCCCGCGGCGCAGGCTTCGAGCACCACGTTGCCGAAGGCCTCTTGCCGCGAGGGCACGCACACGACGTCGGCGGCAGCGAGCACCGCGTCGACGTCGCCGCGGCGTCCGGTGATTCGGACGCGCTCCGCGAGCGGCGGCCGTTGCGCCCGCCGGCGGTACGCCGCGAGCCGCTCGTCGTCGCCCACGACGACGAGCACGGTGTCCCGCGGCGCATCCTCCTCCCAGAGCCGGAAGAGGAGGTCGAATCCCTTGCGCGCGAAGCCCGTGCCGATCGCCGCGCAGACGCGCACGCCGGGGGGAATGCCGAGGGCCGCGCGCAGCGGCGGCCCGAGCACCGAGCGGCGCGCCGGATGGAAGCGCGCGAGGTCGACGCCGTTGTAGACGACGCGCAGGCGGGCGGGATCGACGCCGTAGTCACGCACGACCTCGTCGGCAGCACGGGCGGACACGGCGAGCACGCGGCGATGGCCCGCGGGGGAGAACTGCCGGCGCTCGATCCAGAGGATCGCGCGATGATACGGGCCGCGGGCGCGGCCGCGCAGGCCGGCCGCCTCCATGCGCGCGAGATAAGTCCGGTGCGTGCCGCCGCCGACGCGCACCACGTCCTGGCGCAACGTCCGGCCGAAGCCGACCACCACGTCGAATCCGCCGCGCGCGGCCAGGCGCGGTGCGAGGACGGCGAACGACACCAGGCGCGCCACGCGGCCGGCGCGCAGGACCGGTACGCGCTCGACGTGCACGCCGGCCGGCGCGTCCCCCGGCCGTGCCGCGAGCACGTGGACCCGATGCCCGCGGGCGACGAGGCCCGCCGCCATGCGGCAGAGGTCGGCCTCCGTGCCGCCTCCGGCGAGGCGTCGGTGGAGGAACGCCACCCGCATCAGCGGCCGCGCAGCGCGAGCACCAGCGCCTGGAGGTGGTAACGGACGCTCGCCGGACGGAGATCGCGCGCGCGCGCCAGCGCCGCCCGTGCCCCGGCCACGTCACCCGCCTCGGCGCATCCCCGGGCGACACGCGCCCAGCGGCGCGCCTGCCGGCGGCGGAAGCTGCGCGCGCCGAGCAGCGGCAGCACCTCGGGATGCTCGCCAACCAGCTTCTCCCCGAGACGGATCGCCGCCGCGCGCAGCCGCGCGCGATCGGCGGACGCTCCCGCCGGGTGGCGGCGATACGTGAACGCGGGCACGTCGAGGAAGACCGCCCGGAAGCGCACCGCCACGCGCAGCACGAGGTCGAGATCCTCGAGCACCTCGAAGGCCGGATCGAAGCCGCCCACGGCTTCGAGGCAGCGGCGGGTGAAGCACGTGCCCTGGAGCTGGCCCAGGTTCCAGCGAAAGACCTCCGCCACCCCGAGCGGCCGGCGCACGAGCGTCCGCGCGACCGCGGGGCGCACCCACGGCTCACGCCCTCCCGCACCCTCGATCTCGCCGTTCTGCATCACCAGATCGATTCCGGGATGCGCGCGCAGGTAGGCGAGCGGGCGGGCGAGGCGGCCGGGCAGCGCCACGTCGTCGGAATCGTGGAAGGCGACCAAGTCCGCCTGCGCCGCCACGAGGCCCCGGTTGCGCGCCGCGGCGATCCCCGCATGCGGGCCCGCAAGCACGCGCAGGCGCGGGTCGTCGAGGGTGGCGAGCCATGCGGCCGTGCCGTCGGTCGAGCCGTCGTCCACGACCACGATCTCGAGATCCACGCCCTCCTGCGCGCGCAGGCTGGCGAGGCTCGCCGCGAGCAGCTCCCGGCGGTTGTAGGTGGGCACGATCACGGATACGTCCGGCATCAACGCCCCTCGTCGCCGACGGCCTCGTCGAAGGCGCCGAACATGGCCGCGGCGAACCCCTCGAGCGTGAACGCCGTCGTGAGCCGCGTGCGGGCGGCCTCGCCGAGCCGGCGGCGGCGCTCCGCGTCCTCGAGCAGCGCGCGGAGCGCGCGCACGAGCGCGGGCGGGTCGTCGGGCGGCACGAGGAGCCCGCTCTCGCCGTCGACCAGCATCTCGGGGATGCCCCCGACCGCGGACGCGACGATCGGCCGCGCGAGCGCCATCGCCTCGAGGAGCGCGAGCGGAAACGGGTCGCGCCGGGCCGGATGGACGACGATGTCGAGCCCGCGCACCACCGGAAAGGGGTTGGCGAGAAAGCCGGTGACGACGAGCGCGTCGGCGAGCCCGAGCGCCGCCGCACGCGCGCGCACGCGCATCTCGTAGGCCGCGTCGGGGAAGGCGCCGACGAGCACCACCCGCAGGTCGGGCACGGTGGCGCGCAACGCCCCCGCAGCCTCGACCAGCAGCAGCGGGTTCTTGCGCTCGTCGAGGTGGCCCACCATGCCCACGCGCAAGCCCTCGCCGAGCGCCATCGGCACCGCGGCGCTCGCCGCCTGCACGATGCCCTCCACGTCGACCCCGTTGTAGGCGACCCGCGCGCGCGTGCCCGGGGCGAAGCCGCCGAGAGCGCGCTCGGCGAGCCGCAGCGAATCCGCCGAGGGCGCGATCACGTGGCGCGCGCGCGCGAGGCCGTGCTTGCGGTACGGCCGCGGGTCCCCGTAGCTCGAATAGACGTGCACGACCTGCGGCAGCCCGGCGAGCCGCCCCGCCAGCCGGCAGGAGGGAAAGCTCGCGAGCGTCACCGCGTAGAGAAGGTCGGCGCCGCGAGCGAGGCGCGCGAGCCGTGCGGCCGTGAGCGGGAGGGCGAGCCGCGCGGCGAGCCGGCGGCCCCGTCCGAGCGCGGGCAAAACCACGGTGCGGTCGGCGGCGAGCTGCCCGACCGTGAGCGGATGCCCGGCGGGCACGACGAACCGGAGCTCCCAGCCGAAGCGCGGAGCGGCCTCGTCGAGCGCCCGCAGCGCGCGCAGCATGCCGGCGTGGCCCGGGTGCGCGAGCGCGGCCAGCGCTCGCCTCACGTCGCCCTCCGGGCCGCCGGGTCGAACGGGCCGCCGCTGCGCATGAGCGCCGCGAAGCCCGCCCGCATGGCCACCGCCGGCGCGATGGCGTCGATGGCGCAGCGGCGCGCGATCGTCTTGGCCACCACCCACCGGGCGAGCCGACGGCGGGCCCGGCGCCGGAGGCCGCGCTGACGCGCGTACGCATCCAACACCCGGGCGCGGTCGACGACCGTCACGCCGGAGACCACGAAGCGCCCGAGCTGCACCAGGTTGCGCCGGCCGGCGAGCCGCACGAGGATGCGGCTCCGCCGCGTGCGATCGTGATCGAGGAACACGAAGCGGCCTCCGTGCACGCGCACGTTCGCCGGCACGAGATCGCCGTGCACGAACCCGGCGGCGTGCAGCCGGCCCACCTCGGCGCCGAGCGCACGCAGGAGCCTGCGGCGCGCCCCGGGGGCCGCGTGCGCCGCGGCCGCGAGCAGGTCCTCGCCGCCGACCTCGCGTGTCACGAGAATGCCGGCCCCGCGCCGGGTCGCCATCAGCAGCGCCGTCGGGGCGCCGAAGCCCGCCGCAGCGAGCGCGCGACCCATGGCGAAGGCCCGCCGGGCCCGCCGGGCACCCGGTGGCGGATAGCTCTTCACCCATGCGACGCCGGCGGGCCCGGCGACGCGGAGCGTGCGCGCATGCCGCGACGCCCTGCCCGCCCCGCTCGCAGCCGCGGCGAGCCAGGACGCCGCCTCCCGCGCAACCGCGGGCTCGATCCAGCCGCGCCATCCCGCTTCGGCCCAGCGCACGTACGTGGTCACGCCGCGAGCGCCTCGACGACCCGCGCCTGCACCGCCGCCACCGAGATCGCCTGCATGCACACACGGTCGATCGGGCAGGTGCGCAGGAAGCACGGCGCGCACGGGGCGCTCCCCTGCACGGCGAAGCGCTCGCTGCCGAACGGCGCGGAGCGCAGCGCGCTGGTCGCGCCCCAGAGCGATACCGCGGGCGTGCCCACCGCGGCGGCGAGGTGAAGCGCGCCCGAGTCGGGACCGACCGCGACATCCGCGCACGCGAGCACCGCAAGGAGCTGGCGCAGCGTCGTGCGTCCGACGAGGTCGCGGACGCGGCCGCTCACCGCCCGCAGCACGGCGGCGGCGAAGGCGGCATCGCTCGCCGCGCCGAGAACGACGGCGCCGGTACCGAGCTGCTCGAGCAGCGCCGCCATGCGCTCCGGAAACCAGCGTCGGCTCGGGCACGACGAGCCGACACAGGCGGCGACGAGCGGGCGGGGCAGCGCCGCGGTGAACGCGGCGGCCTCGCGCTCCTCCGCGGCGGTCGGGGCGAGGCCGAAGGCGATGGGCGCCGCCGGCAGCCCGAGCGCGTCGCCGAAGGCGAGGAAGTGCTCGAGCTTCGGCCGGCTCGGGTCCTGCGGCGGCAGCCGGCGGGTGGCGAGCAACCACCCCCCCTCGCGGCCGTCCCTCCGGCCGAACGCCAGGCGCTCGCGCGCGCCCGACGCCCAGGCGATCACGGCGCTCTTCGCGCTGCGGCCGAGATCGAGGGCCACATCGAAGCGACCCCGGCGGACGCGGGCGAGGAAGGGAACGAACGCTCTCGCCCCGCGGTCGCGCGCGAACACGAGCGTCTCGTCGAGCCACGGATGGCCCTCGAGCAGCGGCGCGGAGAGCGGCTCGACCGCCCACGCGAGCGTTGCGGCGGGCCATGCGCGTCGTAGGCGGCCGAGCAGCGGCAGGGCGCGCACGACGTCGCCGAGCGCGCCGGGAAGGACGATCAGCACGCGCACGGCCGCCCCGTCACGCTCGCGTAGCCCTCCTGAAAGCCGAGGCGCGCGGCGGCGTCGACTGTCGCCCCCGCCGCGTCGAGCGCGCGCGCCGAGCGTGCCAGGCGGCGGAGGTTCCGCCGCTGCGCCCGGCCGCGCAGCGGCGCGGGCACGACCCGGCCGCGATCGAGGTCGATCACGGTCGCCCCGCCGGCGTCGGCGGCCACGAGAATGTTGGTCAAATTGAGATCCGCATGGAGCACCCCGGCGGCGTGGAGGACGGCGACGGCGCGCCCGGCGAGCGTCCCGAGGCGGCGGCGGGTCGCCGCGTCGGGTGCCGCGCGCAGCGCTTCGATGAGCGGCACGGCGCCGGGGACCTCGGCCGTCACCAGGGTACCGCGGTACGCGAAGCGCCCCTCGATCCGGGCCGCGAGGACCTCCGGCGCCGCGACGCCACGACGCCGGGCCTCGACCGTGACCATCAGCTCGCGCAGGGGTCGCGGGCGCCAGCCGAGGTAGGTCTCGCGCACCACACGGGCGAGCAGCCCGCCGCGGCGATAGGGGCGCACCACCGCGCGCACGCCGCCCGGAAGAACCGCGCGGTAGGCGGCGCCGCGCCCGGAGGCGATCGGCTCCGCCCCGGCGGGCGTGGCGAGCCGGCGCGCGAGCAGCCACGGGCCGAGCGCCGTGGCGAGGTCGCGCCGGACCGCGGCCCGCACGGAGGCCCCGGTGAGCAGCGTGTACGCGGGCGGCAGGTTCACGGCAGCACCGGCCGGCATCGATGCAGCTCCCACAGCTTGGCATAAGTGACCACGGGCTCGTAGGCCGCCAGCACCGCCAGGATCCAACGCCCCCACCCGAGGCGGACGCGCGCAGAACCGCCGAGGACCCGCGCGCCCGTGGCCGCCGCGGCGGCCAGCATCCGGCGTGCGCGGCACGACGCCCCGAGGAGGGCGAGCAGATGGGCGAGCGCGGTGGTCACGGCGTCGATCTGCTCGAGGGCCGCGTCGAGGTCGCCGAGCTCCCGGGCGAGCGGCTCCTCGAGCCGCGCGCGGGGCGCCGGAGCGCTGAGCGCCAAGGCGAGGCCGCGCTCGAAGACGAGGCGCGCGCCGGCCCGTGGCGCGAGCCGGACGGATGCCCCCCGAAGCCGCAGCCTGCCCTGCGCCCCGCGCAGCTCCTGGCCGATCCGGTAGGCGCGCGGTGGGCCCGCGCGGGCGACGGCGGCCACCTCCGCGGCGAGCGCCGCCGGGACCGTCTCGTCCTCGCGGAGCAGGAGGAGCCACGGCGCACCTCCCGTCTCCACCACGGCCTCGGGTGCCGTCAGCCGCCGCACGTCCGCGGGCAGAGCCGTCTCCGCAAGCGATCCCGCCGGGTCGAGCACGACCCGCTCGGCCGCCCAGGCCACCGAATCGAGGGCGCGGGCGAGGCGTGCGCCCGCGCGGGCGCCCATCACAACCGCGGTCACCGCCGGCGGCGCTCCCCGCACCCCGCTCACACCGGCGCGCCGGGCCGCGGCGCCTGGGCGAGCGCAGCGCGCGCCGCGGTCAGCACCGCCTCCGGGTCGATCAGCCGCAGGCAGTCCTCGGTGCCGCGCGGGCAGGCACGTCCGCCGTGGCGGCCACATGGCCGGCAGGCGACATCGGCCTCGACGACCGTCGTCCGGTCTCCCCACGGGCCGTAGCCGAGGGCCGGTGTCGTCGCGCCGAAGATCGCGATCACCGGCACGCCGCGCGCGCAAGCCACGTGCATCGGCGCGCTGTCGTTCCCGATCAGCAGCGCGAGCCGATCGACCGCGGCCACCAAGCCCGCGACGTCGGTCCGTCCGGCGAGCACGGTGACCCGGCCGCCGGCACGAGCCTGGATCTCCTCGGCGCGCGCCCGGTCCTCGACGCCGCCGAGGACCACGCAGCGCGCGCCCTCGGCCGCGAGCCCCGCCGCCACCGCCGCGAAGCCCTTCGCCGTCCAGCGCTTGGTGGCCCAGACCGAACCCGGGGCGATTCCGACCAGCGGTCCGCTCCCTCCCGGGAGCAGCGCCGCGACCTGCCGCGCCGCCTCCGGCTGCACCGCGACGTGCAAGCGCGGAGCGCCGGGCGCGCCGCCGAACGGGGCGAGCAGCGCCAGGTTGCGCTCGACGTCGTGACGCCGGCGGTTGCGCGGCACACGGACGTGGTAGAGCGCCGCGCCGCGGCTGTCACGGAAGCCGACGCGGCGCGGGATGCCCGCGGCTGCCAGCACGAGCGCCGTGCGCAGCGAGCGGTGCGGCGACACCGCGACGTCGAAGCGCTCCCGCCGGAGCCTGGCCGCGGCGCGCAGCAGGCCGCGAAGCCCGCGGTCGTGCCCGCGCTTGTCGTCGATCAGCACCGCGTCGACGTCGGGATGCCCCGCCACGAGCGCGGCGGCCTCCGGCCGGACGAGGACCGCGAGATGCGCCGGGCGCACGCGGGCGCGCAGCGCGCTCAGCAGCGGCGTGGTCAGCACGACGTCGCCGAGAAAGCTCGTCTGCGGCACCAGCAGGCGCCGCACCGCGGTCTCAGCCGAGCGGCTGCGCCTCATCGATCAGCATGATCGGGATGTCGTCCCGGATGGGATACAGCAGCTTGCACGCCTGGCACGTGAGCCCGTCGCCCTGCTCCGTCAGGCGGACCTCGCCCTTGCACTTGGGGCACGCCAGGAGGTCCAAGAGCTCCTTGCTGATCGCCATGTCTCGCGCTCCTTCCGTTCTTGCGATAGCGTCATTCCGCGCACAAATCCAACCCGGCCGCGCCGGCGAGCCGGCCGATCAGCCTCGCGCCGTCCTCGACCTCGAGCGTGATCCGCAGGGCGCGCAGGCCTCCCGTGCCGGGCCGGCCGGCGAGCTTCACCAGGTCCTTCTCGGTGACCACGACGTCGCCCCCGGCCGCGGCTCCGCCGAGCATCCGCAGCGCCACGTCGTCGTAGGCGCAATGGTCCGGGAAGGCGAGCACGCGCTCGACGACGGCGCCCGCCGCCTGGAGCAGGGCGACGAAGGCCCCCGGGCGCGCAACGCCCGCCACCGCGGTCACCCGTCGCCCGGCAAGCGCCGCGACCGGCTCCTCCCGCCACCCGCCCTCGGCGGCCGCGACGAGCGCCGTTGGGACGAAGCGCCCCCGGAACGCCGCCACCCCCGAAGGAACCGCGGGCAGCGCCGGAAACGCGCCGCCGCGGCCGACCGCGAGCGCCGCGTGCGCGCGGGCGAGCGCCGTCACCGGCTCGCGCAGCGGTCCCGCGGGCAAAAGCCGCGCGGGCAGCCCGTCTTCGGGGACCAGCACGAGGTCCGCGTCGCGCGCCAGCGCCCGGTGCTGGAAGCCGTCGTCGAGCACGACCGTGTCGACGGCGAAGCGCTCCACCGCGAGGGCCGCCGCCGCTGCGCGCCCCTCCCCGGTCACCACCGGACCGGCAAAACGGCGCGCGAGCAGCACCGCCTCGTCGCCGCCCTCCTCGGGGCCAACGAGCGCCGCGCCCTGCGTCCCGACGACGACGACGCCGCGCCGCCGCTTGCGGTACCCGCGGGCCACGATCGCCACCCGCCGGCCGCGCGCGGCGAGCTCGGTTGCGAGCCAGAGCGCCGTCGGCGTTTTGCCGCATCCCCCGACCGTGAGGTTGCCGACCGCGAGCACCCGCGCCGGGACGCGCGCGGGGGTGAGGCAGCCCCGGTCGTACAGGAGGTTCCGCGCCGCCACCGCCGCGCCGTAGGCCGCCGCCGCCGGCCGCAGCGCCGCCCGCGCCAGCCGCGTGGCCGGGGTCGCTCCCGACCACACCGCGGCGGCCGCAGCCTCGAGGCCGTGCGGCCTCATGCGCTCGCGTCGCGGGCGAAACGCGCCGAGCCCAGGCGCGCGGCGATGATCTTGAGGTGGCGCTCGAGCGCCCCCTGCCCGCCTTGCACCAGCGCGCGCGCGCGCCGGCCCATCTCGGCGGCCCGTTCGGGTTCGGCCAGGAGGTGGTCGAGGGCCACCGCCAGCAGCTCCGCCGAGCTCACGCGCACGCCGCCCCCGCCCGCCACCAGCCGCTCGGCCACCTCGTGTACGTGCTCGGTGTGCGGGCCGAAAAGCACCGGGCGGCCCGCGCGGGCGGGCTCGAGGAGGTTGTGGCCACCGACCGGGACAAGGCTGCCACCGACGAAGGCCGCCGTGGCGAGGCCGTAGCACTGGGCGAGCGGCCCGACGGCGTCGAGGAGCACGACCGCGCTCGGGGGCACGGGGACGAGGAGCGCGCCGTAGCGGAGCAGCGGCAGCCCCTGCGACTCGACCAGCGCCGCCACGGCTGCGAAGCGCTCGGGATGGCGCGGCGCGAGCAGCAGCACGACGTCGGGGTGCGCGCGGGCGAGGCGGCCGAACGCCGACAGCACGACCTCCTCCTCGCCGGCGTGCGTGCTGCCCGCCACGATCAACCGTCGCTCCGGGGTTGCGAGCGCCTCGGCCAGCCGGCGCACGCCCGGCGGCGGCTCGCTCGGCGCCGCCTCGAACTTGAGGCTGCCGGCCACGTGGACGCGGCGTGGATCCGCCCCGAGGGCGACGATGCGCGCCGCGTCCTCCTCGGTCTGCATGCAGCACGTGACCTCCGCCAACGCCCGGCGGTAGACGGGGCGCAGCCAGCGCGCCCGGGCGGCGCTGCGCGCGCTCACCCGCCCGCTCACCATGACTGCCGGCACGCGCATGCGCGTGAGCTCGCCGAGAAAGGTGGGCCAGATCTCCGTCTCGGTGAACAGGAACGCCTCGAGCCGCAGTTGGTCGAGGAGCCGGCGTACGACGCGGGGGGCGTCGAGCGGGAAGAGGAACGCGAGGTGCGCCTCCGGCAGCGAGCGGGCGACCTCCAGGCCCGTGTGCGTCAGCGTCGTCACGATGCACAGGCGCCCGGGGTAGCGCTCGCGCAACCGCCCGAGAAGCGGGCGCACGGCGGTCAGCTCGCCGACCGAGGCGGCGTGCACCCAGAGCGCCGTGCCCGAGCGCATCATGCCGAGAGCGCCGGGCTCGAGCCCGCCGAGCCGCGCCGTCCACGCCTGCCAGCGCGCCGGCGCGCCGGGCAGGCGCGCGGCGAGCCCCGCGGCGCGCGCCGCCGCGCCCATCGCCATCCGATACGCGCCGCGGGCGACCGCCTCGATCACCCCCGCCCTCCGACGGCCGCCGCAGCCTGCCGGGTGACCCGCGCCAGCGCCGCCTGCACCGACCGGCGCGCGTCCTCCACGGACTCGCCCACCGGGATCGGCTCGCTCGCCACCAAGGCCACGCGGGCGAACGGCCACGGCACCACGAGCCGATCCCAGCTCCCCAGCCGCCAGGCAGGACGGGCCGCCGCGCCGACGGCAACCACCGGCAGCCCAGTCGCGCGCGCGAGCTGGACGACGCCCGCCTTCGCCTCGTGCCGCGGTCCGCGCGGCCCGTCGGGCACGACCGCGATGTCCTCGCCGCGCGCGTCGGCCTCGAGCAACCCGCGCAGCCCGCCGACCCACCCCCGCGTCGACGACCCGCGCACCGCGCGGATGCGGAACCGACGCATCGCCTGCGCCGCGATCTCCGCGTCGCGGTGCCACGAAAGCATCACCACGGCCCGGGCCCCGGGGTAGACGCGCGTCACCAGCAGCGGCATGAGCGCCAGCGCGTCGTGCCAGAAGGCGTAGATCGCGCGCTCGCCGCGCCGGCGCGCGCCCAGCCGGTCCGCGGGGTCGAGCAGCCGCAGCCGCAGCGTGCGGTGCAGGACGCGAAGGAGCTGACCGATCGTCCAGCCCCCTACCGTCACCTCGAGGCGCGTCCACCGGCTCCACCGCCGGCGGAACGGCGATGCCTCGGCGCGGGCGGCGTCGCGCGCCCGCGCAGCCCGTGTGCGCCGCGGCGGCACCGGCTACTCGCCCGCGACCCTGCGCGGCGCCGCCGGCGCCCCCGCTGCCGTGGCCGCGGACCGCGCTCCGTTCCCGCCGACCTCGCCATCGCCGAATTGGAGGTCGTAGAGCTTGCGGTACTCGCTGCCGCGCGCGAGCAGCTCCTCGTGCGTCCCGCTCTCGACGATCTCCCCCCGCACCACCACCGCGATCCGGTCGGCGTGCCGGATCGTCGACAGCCGGTGCGCCACCACCAGCGACGTGCGGTTCGCCATCAGCCGCTCGAGCGCCTCCTGCACGAGCCCTTCGGACTCCGTGTCGAGGGCCGAGGTGGCCTCGTCGAGGATGAGGATCGGGGCGTTCTTCAGCAAAGCGCGCGCGATCGCCAGCCGCTGCCGCTGCCCTCCCGAGAGCCGCACCCCGAGGTCGCCGATGTGCGTGTCGTAGCCGCGCGGCAGCTCGCGAATGAAGGCATGCGCGTTCGCCGCCTTGGCCGCCGCGACGATCTCCTCGATCGGCCGCTGCGGGCAGCCGTAGGCGATGTTGTTGCGCACGCTGTCGTTGAACAGGAACGTGAACTGCGTGACCACCGCGATCTGCTCGCGCAGGCTCGCCAGCGTGAAGTCGCGGATGTCCGTGCCGTCGATCGTGATGCGGCCCGCGGTGACGTCGTAGAAACGGGGAATCAGGTCGGCGAGCGTGCTCTTGCCGCCGCCGCTCGTGCCCACCAGCGCGATCACCCGGCCTGCCGGGATGCGCAGGTTGATCCGGCGCAGCACGGGGTCGCCGGTGGGATCGTAGGCGAAGGTCACGTCGTGGAACTCGATACCCTCCTGGATGCCCCGCAACGGCCGCGCGCCGGGACGATCGACGACCTGAGGCTGGGTGTCGAGCAGCGCGAACACGCGGTCGGCGCCCGCCAGCCCCTGCTGGATCGTGTAGTTCGTGCGCACGAGCTTCTTGAACGGCTCGTAGAGGAGCACGAGCGTGAACAGGAACGCGATGAAGCTGCCACGCGTCCGCGCGCCGGAGAGCACGCTGTTGCCGCCGTACCAGATGATGCCGGCGATGGCGAAGCCGGCGAGCACCTCGGTGATCGGCAGCGAGCGCAGCCGGCTAAGCGTCATCCCGAGCCGGAAGATCTCCTCGTTGTGCTCGCGCAGCCGCTGCTGCTCGTAGGCCTCGCGGCCGAACGCCTTCACCACCCGGTTGCCCTGGATCACCTCGTGCAGCACGGCGTTCAGCTGGCCGGCCGCCTGTTGGGTCTTGCGGCTGTTCTGGCGCAGCTGGGTCGAGAAGTAGCGGATCGGCAGCCCGGCGATGGGGAAGAGCAGGATCGCGAGCGCCGCCAGCACCCAGTCCATGTAGAACGCGACCGCGACCAGGCCGATCAGGGTCGTGCTCTGCTGGAAGATCGAGGCGAGCGCGTCCGTCACCGCGCTGCGCACGAGGCTCACGTCGGCGGTCACGCGGGAGACGATCTGCCCGGCTCGCTGCTGGTTGAAGAACGCGGTGTCGAGCCCCTGGAGGTGCGCGGTGGCCTGGTTGCGCATGTCGGCTACCACGCGGCCCCCGACCCAGTCCGTGCCGAAGTCGGCACAGAAGCTGAGGCTGCCGCGCAGCAGGCTCACCCCGAGCGCGAGGCCGGTCACGACGACGAGCGACTCGGGATGCGCGCCGCTGAAGATGTCGTCGAAGAAGTGCTTGATGATGAACGGGATGCCGCTTTCCACGCCGCTGCACGCGAGCATGCACAGCACGAGCAGCACGCCCTGCGGCCAGACGTACGGGCGCAGGTAGGCGAGCAGGCGCCGATACTGGGTCATCGGGCGGCCGCCCCCAGCATCTCGAGCGCGATCACCGCCGCGCGCCGCGCCGCCCCGCCGCGGCCGAGCCGGCGGCGCACCTCGCGCAGGTCCTCGATCACGGCCGCCCGCTGCGCCGGGTCCTCGAGCAGGGCGTGCGCCGCCGCGGCGATGCGCGGCCCGGTCGCCGCGCGCTGCAGCAGCTCGGGGACCACCTCGTGGCCGGCGACGATGTTCGGCATGCCCACGTGGCGAACGCCGCGCACGAGGAGCTTGGCGAGCGCGAAGGTGAGCGGCGACATCCGGTAGACGATCACCATCGGACACTCGAGCAGTGCGCACTCGAGCGTCGCCGTCCCCGACGCGACCAGCGCCAGGTCGGCCGCCGCGATCAGGTTGTATGTATCGTCGCCGATGATCGGCAGGTCGAGGCCCGCCGCCGCCAGCGGGGCGGCGACGTGCTCGCGCGCCACCGTATGCGCGAGCGCCAGCGCGAACTGATAGTCGCCCTGCCGGGCGAGCAGCGGCACCGCCGCGAGGAGCGGCGGCAGGCAGTACTCGATCTCCTTCGGCCGGCTGCCCGGCAGGAGCAGCACCGTCCGGCGCGTCGGGTCGAGGCCGTGGCGGGAGAGGGTTTCGGCGCGCGCGGTCGTCACGGCCACCCGGTCGAGCAGCGGATGCCCCACGAACTCGACGCCGGCGACCTGGCCGGCGTAGAGGTCGGGCTCGAACGGAAAGACCACCGCGAGGCGATCGACGCGGCGGCCGATCTTGCGCACTCGCCCGCGCCGCCACGCCCACACCTGCGGCGCGATGTAGTAGAGGACGGGCACGCCGACGCGCTTGGCGACGCGCGCCAGCCGCAGGTTGAACTCGGGGAAGTCGATCAGCACGCACAGGTCGGGCGGCGCGCGCCGCAGCTCACGGGCGAGCCGGCGATAGGCGCGCAGCAACGTCCGCAGGCCGCCGACGGCCTCGACCGCGCCGACGGTGGCGACCTCGCCCGCGTCGGCCACCGTGGTCATGCCGGCGGCGCGGAGATGCGGGCCGCCGATACCGAAGACCTCGACGTCGGGGCACCGGGCCCGCACGGCGCGCAGGAGGTCGGCACCATGGAGATCGCCCGATGCCTCGCCGGCGACGAGCAGCACGCGGCGCGGCGCCACGGCAACGACCCCCGGCGCCGGCATGGAGGAGGCTTCACCGCCCGCGGTCATGAGAGCGCCGTCACCTGCGCCGCACGCACCTCGGTCTCCACGCTCTCGCGGATCACGTGCGCCACCTCGAGCGCGCGCAGCCCGTCCCAGCCGGTCACAGGCGGCGTCTCCCGCCGGCGCACGGCGTGGACGAACGCGTCGATCTCCGCGGCGAGCGCATCGGCCTCGGCCACCTGTCGCTCCTCGGCGACGAGGCACGGCTGCCCGTCCGGGCGCGGCTCGCGGCGGAAGATGCGCACGCGGTGCTCGCCGTAGTCGACGGAGAAATACGCGTCGGGCTGAAAGATGCGCAGCTTCCGCTCGCGCTTCGCGGAGACCCGGCTCGCGGTGACGTTCGCGATGCAGCCGTTGGCGAAGCGCAGCCGCGCGTTTGCGATGTCCACCGAGCCGGTGAGCACCGGCACGCCGACTGCCTCGATCGCGCGCACCGGTGACGGCACCATGCTCAGGATCACGTCGAGGTCGTGGATCATGAGGTCGAGCACCACGTCGACGTCGGTGCCGCGCTCGATGAAGGGCGAGAGGCGGACGCACTCGATGAAGCGCGGCTGGCTGAGCAGCCCCTCGAGCGCGCGCAGCGCCGGATTGAAGCGCTCGAGGTGCCCCACCTGCAGCACGCGCCCACCGCGCACGGCCGCCTCGACCAAGCTCTTGCCCTCTTCGATCGTCGTGGTGAGCGGCTTCTCCACCAGCACGTCGACCCCGGCGGCGAGGAGGTCGTGGGCGACGGCGCCGTGCTGCTGGGTCGGCACCACGACGCTCGCGCAGTCGATGTGCCCCACCAGCCCGCGGTAATCGGTCGCCGCGGCGACGCCGAGGGCGGCGGCGACGCTCCGCGCCCGCTCGCCGTCGACGTCGACTACGGCGACCAGCTCCGCACCCGGATGCGCGGCGTATTTCTCGGCGTGGAAGCGCCCGAGGTATCCGACGCCCACGACCGCCGCCCGCAAGCGCCGGCTCACGCGCCCACCCCCGCCGGATCGACCGCCACCACCGCGATGTCCGCGGCGTCCGCGAGCGCCAGCATCTCGGGACGATCGAGGATGACCGTGCGGCCCGCCTCGACGGCGAGCGCACGGCCGCGCACCGCCGAGAGCGCCCGAATGGTCTCCGGGCCCACCGCGGGCAGGTCGAAGCGCAGGTCCTGGGTCGGCTTGCACGCCTTCACCACTACGACGTCACCGTTGGCGAGCGCGCCGGCCCGCCGGATCGTCGCGTCGGTACCCTCGATGCCCTCGACGGCGACGACCGCCCCCATGCGCACGACCACGCTCTGACCGATGTCGAACTGCCCGATGCCCTTGGCCACGCGGAAGCCGAAACGGATGTCCGACCACTCCTCCGCCGTCGGCGCCCGGCGCGCGAGCACGCCCGCCGCCGGTATGATCTCCTGGAGGAACAACGTCGACTCGACCACCGCGATACCCTCATTCTCGAGCTCCTCGGCGAGCGCGCGCAGCAGCAGGTCGTCGCGCAGCTTCCCGACGCGCTGGATGACGGCGAGCGCGCGGGCGTCGGGGCGCAGGTCGTGGAACAGGCGGGGCTTGGCGATACCCCCCACCAGCACGGCCCGCCGCACGCCGTGGCGCTTGAGGGCCTCGATCATCGTCTCGAGCTCACCCGCCTGGATCCAGACGATGGCGTCGACGACCCGCTCGAGACCCGCGGCGGTCTCGCCGCGGTGCGCCACCGCCACGACCTCGACGCCCCGCCGGCGCGCGGTCTCGGCGAACAGCACCGGGAACCGCCCGCTACCTGCAATGAGACCGATGCGCTCCATCGTCAGTGGCATATGCCCCGCCGCGAGGCCGTGAGAAAGGCGAGCAAGCGCTCGACCTCGGGCACCGCGCCGAGCTCGCCGCGCACCGTCCCCACCCCGCGCCGCCAGAGCCGCTCGCCCTGGAAGAGCAGGCGGTAGGCGCGTTTGAGGGCCGCCCGGCTGTCCCGCGAGATGCCGCGGCGGCGCAGCCCGACCGCGTTGAGGCCGTAGAGGCGCGCGCGGTCGCCGGCGGCGATGCAGAACGGCGGCACGTCGAGCGACACCATGGCTCCCGCGGCGCACAGCGCGGACTCGCCGACGCGCACGAACTGGTGCACGCCCGCCAGCGCGCCCACGATCGCGTAGTCCTCCACGATCACGTGGCCACCGAGCGCCGCCCCGTTGGCGAGGATCACGCTGCTCCCCACCCGGCAGTCGTGGCCGACGTGCGCCGAGACCATGAAGAGACAGCCGCTGCCGATGCGGGTCACGAGGCCCCCGCCCATGGTCCCCGGCTGGAGCGTCACGTACTCGCGGATCGTGTTGTCGTCGCCGAGCTCGAGGGTGCTCGGCTCGCCGCGGTACTTGAGGTCCTGCGGCGGCGCGCCGATGCTCGCGAACTGGAAGACGCGGGTGCGTGCCCCCAGCGTCGTGCGGCCCTCGACCACGGCGTGCGGTCCGATCCACGAGCCGGGGCCGACGCGCACGTGCGCGCCCACGACCGCGTAGGGCCCGATCTCCACGTCGTCGGCCAGCTCCGCCCCCGCGGCCACGGCCGCGGTCGGATGGATGCGCGGCCCGCGGGAAACCTCGGCCGCGAACTCGACCTCGGCCACGATCGCCCCGGCGGCCTCGACGGTCCCCACGAAGCGGTCTTCCGCCTCGGCGGCGCGCGCCACCTCGAGCCGCAGCGCGTCCCCGGGCAGGACGGGCCGCCGAAAGCGCGCCCGCCGGACCCCGGTGAGGCGCAGCGGGCGCGCGCTCGCGACGCAGTGGGCGCCGAGCTGGACCAGCGCCTCGCAGATGAGCACGCCCGGCATCACCGGGGCGCTCGGGAAGTGTCCGGCGAAGTATGGCTCGTTGCCGCTCACGAGCTTCGTGCCGACGGCCCGCACGCCCGGCTCGACGCTGAGCACGCGATCGACCAGGCGATAGGGGAACAGCGGCGGGTCCTGGCTGCCGGTCAATTCCTACTCCTTGCTCTTGGCCTTGTGCGAGCCGCTGCTCTTCGGGTTGCTGTTGTACAGCCGGACGATCTCGTCGGTGATGTCGACGGCCTTGTCGTTGTACAGCAACGCCCCGCTCGAGGCCTCGAGAACGAGCGTGTAGCCCTGCTGCTGGGCGTAATCGCGCACCACGCCGTAGAGGTCCTCGACGATGCCGGACGTGAGCTCGGCGTCGGTCTGCTTCAGGTCGCGTTGGAAGTCCTCGTACTTGCGCTTGAACTCGAGCTGCCGGGTCTCGAAGTCCTTCTCGAGGTTGCGGCGCTCCTCGTCTTTGAGCACGAGCGCCTTCTTGTCGTAGTCCTCGCGCATCCGGTCGAGGTCCTCGCGCTCGCGCTTGAGCTGATCCTGCGCCTTCTCGAACTTGCTCTTCACCTGCTCCTTGGCCTTCTTGCCCGCATCGCAGTCGTTGAGCGCGCGCTGCATGTCGACCACCGCGACCCGCACCTCCGCCGCGGCCACCGCCGCCAGCGCGAGCATCCCCGCGCCGGCGGCGACCACGAGCCGCCCGCGGCGGCCGGTTCGTCCATCCATCATGTGCCCCGATTCCTCCTCGCGCTCACATCTGGAAGGGCCCGCCGAACGAGAACAGCAGCAGGCTCCTCTTGTCCGAACGCTTCGTGTTGAACGGCACGCCCATCTCGACGCGCAGCGGCCCCATCGGCGAGAGCCAGCGGAACCCTCCGCCGGCCGAGAGCCGCGTCTCGTCGATCGTCGGCCCGGCGGACGCCGAGTAGGCGTTGCCGGCGTCGGTGAACACGACCCCTTTGAGCCCGATGCTCTTCACGATCGGGAAGATGATCTCGT
Source organism: Binatia bacterium (assembly GCA_035295465.1). Lineage (GTDB taxonomy): Bacteria > Desulfobacterota > Binatia > DP-6 > DP-6 > DATGIZ01. The sequence goes on from DATGIZ010000013.1 coordinate 69,492, forward strand.
TGTTGAGGATGAGCTGCTCACTTCCGCCGATCGGCGTGCGGGCGATCACCCGGCCGAAGCGGTCCTTCGTCTCCTCGACCGGGCCGAGGGTGAAGGGCTCGAAGCCGCGGATCGTGTCGATGCCGCCCGGAAAGTAGCGCTCGAAGAGGGGAAGGGAGTCACCGTTGAGCCCCTCGTGGCCGAAGCCCCAGCCGAGGTTGCCGCCGAGGGAGTAGGTGAAGTCGCCGAGCGCCTTCGAGTGCAGGAACGTGTAATACCAGCGCTCGTGGCCTTCGATCTTCGTGAACTGCTGCCCCCCGAGGCCGGCGGCGCCGAAGCTGAGCGACTGATACGATCCCGCCGTGGGATCGAAGGCGTGGTTGAGAGTGTTGCGCGAGAGGTGCGGCGAGATCATGCTGATGAGTTCGTTACCCTCCTCGGCACGCAAGGACCGGGTGGCATCGATGCCGAGGTTGCTGATGGTGGTTTCCTCCCCGCGGTAGTCGACGCCGGCGCGGACCTCCTCGAGCGGCAGGCCCCAGAGCGAGTCGCGGCCGAGGGCGGTCACCGGGTAGTCCGACTGTAGTCCGGCCCCCGTGCTGCCGCGCGCGAACGTGCCGGTGGTGAACTGGTTGAAGAGGAAGCGCCAGCTGAAGAGACTCGCCCCCAGGGTGAGCGGCGTCTCCCGGAAGTACGGCTCGGTGAACGAGAGCAGGATGTTGCGCTGCAGGAACCCGATGTCGCCGTTGAGCACGAGCTGCTGGCCGCGGCCGAAGAGGTTGTTCTCGCGGATGCTGGCGTTGACCAGCACCGCGTCGACCGAGCTGAAGCCGGCGCCGGCGCTGAGCGCGCCGGTCTGCCCTTCCTTCACGTCGACGATCACGTTGAGCTGGTCGCCGGTCTCGGCGCGCCGGGTGGTGACGTTCACCTCCTTGAAGAAGCCGAGGCGCTGGAGCGCGTCGCGGCTCTTGCGCAGCTGCGTCCCGGAGAAGGGCTCCTGCTCCTGGAGGCGCATCTCACGGCGGATGACGTAGTCGCGCGTCTTGGTGTTACCCGTGATCTCGATGCGGTTGACGGTCACCGGGTTGCCACGGTCGACCGCGAACGCCACGTCGACCTTCTTGTGCTCCTGGTCCACGGAGGTCTGCGGCTCGACCGTCGCGAACGCGTAGCCGTCGTCGGAGAGCCGCTCGGTGAGCTTCTGGACGTCGTCGCGCAGCGCGCTCGCGTTGAACACGTCGCCCGGCGTCGTGGCGAGGTCCTTGCGCAGCCGGGCGACGTCCTTCGGCAGGTTCTTGCCCTCGAAGGTGACGTCCCCGACCTGGTACTGGTCGCCCTCGTCGATCTTGATGGTCACGAGCAGGCCGTCGGCCTGGCGCTCGACGCGGGGCTCGTCGACCTTCACCGTCACGTAGCCGTGGTCATAGTACCAGGCGGTGAGGCGCTCGACGTCGGTGCGCAGCACGTCGCGGTTGAGATTGCCGGCGCCGGTGATCGGGGAGAGGAGCCAGCGCTCCTTCGTCTGCATGATGCCGCGCAGCGTGCGGGCGCCGAACGCCCGGTTCCCCTCGAAGGCGATCGTCTTGATGCGCACCGGCTGCTTCTCGTCGACGGTGTAGAGCACGTCGACCTCGTTCTCCCCCACCGGCTCGGTGCGGTAGCTGATCTGGGCGTCGAGATAGCCCTTTTCCGCGTACAGCTTCTTGGCCGCCTCGATGCCTTGCTTCGCCTTCTCCGGATCGAGGATCGTGTGCGGCCGTATCCGCAGCGCGCCCTCCACCTCCTCCTTCTTGAGCTTGACGAGGCCCTCGACCTTGACGTTGCGCACCAGCGGCCGCTCCTTCACGCGGAACGTCACGTCGACGTGATGGCCTTCGGCGGGCGTCACGTCGGCGTCCACCTGGTCGAAGAAGCCCATCCCGTAGATCGAGCGGATGTCGCGGTCGAGCGTGTCCTTGTCGAAGGGCGCGCCGGGCTGGGTGTGGAGATGCACGCGGATGGCGTCCTCCTCGACGCGGATGTTGCCGGTGATCCGCACCTGCCCGATGCTCGGCTCCCCCTGCGCCCGCAGCGTCGTGCTCGGCGCCCCGAGCAGCACCGCGAGCGCCACGGCGACCCGGCGGGCGCGGGGGCTCACAGCGCGCCTCCGCCCCGACCGCCGCGGCGCGCGGCCGGCGCCGCCGCCGGCGCCTCCTCGGTGAGCCGGCCGTCGGCGAGGCGCAGCGCGCGCCCGAGCGCGCCCGCCAGGCCGGGGTTGTGCGTGGCCACGACCAGCGCCGAGCCGTGCTCCCGGTTCAGGTCCAGCAGGAGCTGCTGGACGGTCTCCCCGGTCACGGGGTCGAGGTTGCCCGTGGGCTCGTCCGCGAGGACCAGCCGCGGCCGGTGCATCACCGCTCGGGCGACGGCGACCCGCTGCTGCTCCCCCCCGGAGAGCGCGCCCGGCCGGTGGTGGAGGCGCTCCTCGAGCCCGACGCGCGCGAGCAGATCACGAGCCCGCGCGCGCGCCAGGCGCGCCGGCTCTCGCGCGATCAGCGCCGGCAGCATGACGTTCTCGAGAGCGGTGAAGTCGCCCAGCAGATGGTGGAACTGGAAGACGAAACCCACCTCCCGGTTGCGGAACGTCGCCAGCTCGTTCTCGGAGCGGGCAGCGAGGTCGACACCGTCGAAGACGAGCTGCCCGGCCGTTGGGCGGTCGAGCGCACCGAGCAGGTGGAGCAGCGTGCTCTTGCCCACGCCCGACGCCCCCACGACCGCGATGCGCTCGCCGGGCATCACGGCGAGGTCGAGATCCGCCAGCACGCGCACGACGGCCGGCCCGTCGGCATACGACTTGCCGAGGCCGCGCGCCTCCACCAAAGGCGTCACCCGCCCCCCCATGGCCGGCTACTCATATCGGATCACCTCGACCGGGACCAGGCTCGTGGCGCGGCGCGCGGGCGACACCGCCGCTACGATGCAGATCGCCACCGAGACGAGCGCGACCACCGCGAAGTTGGTCGGGTCCATCCGCACGGGCAGCGTGGTGACCAGGAACACGTCCTTCGGCAGCTCGACGAACTGATAGCGGGCGAGCACCCAGCACCCGGCCACGCCGAGGAGATTGCCGAGGAGCGTGCCGGCCACGCCGATGGCCGCGCCGTCGAGGATGAAGATGCGCCCGATCGCCGCGCCCGAGGCCCCCATCGCCTTCAGGATCGCGATGTCGCGGCGCTTCTCCTTGACCACCATCGTGAGCGTGGCGAGGATGTTGAACGCCGCCACCACCACGATCAGGCAGAGCACGATCCCGTAGACCACCTTCTCGAGCTTGAGCGCGGAGAAGAGGTTGCGGTTCACCTCCATCCAGTCGCGGGCGCGGTAGGGGAAGCCGCCGAGGGCCGCCTCGATGGCGCGCGCCACCCGGCGCGCGGCGTAGACGTCACGCACCCGGACCTCGATGCCGGTCACGCCGTCCTTCATCTCGAAGAACTGCTGGGCGTCGGGGAGCCCCATGTAGGCGAGCGTGGTGTCGTAGTCGTACATCCCGGAGTCGAAGGTGCCGACGAGGACGAAGCGCTTCACCCGCGGCACCATGCCCGCCGGGCTCGGCGTGCCGAGGGGGGAAAGGACGGTGACGACGTCGCCGGGCGCGACGCCGAGCTGGCGCGCGAGCTCCTGGCCGACGAGCAGCCCGCCGAGCTCGACCGTCCCGCCGCCCTCGTCCGCCGGCAGCACGATGCGATGCCGCTCGCCGAGCGCCGCGAGGCTCCCGCTCCGCAGGTGCCGCTCCACGTCCACGACCGATCCGGCGCGGGCCGGGTCGATGCCGCGGACCACCACGCCCGAGACGCTGCGCCCGAGCGCGATCATCGCCTGCCCGTAGACGAACGGCGCCGCGGCCATCACGCCGGGGACGCGCTCGATCTTGGCGAGCGCCGCGGGGAAGTCCTCGAGCGCACCGCCGTAGTTGAGCACGACGACGTGCGGATTGAAGCCGAGGATCTTGTCCCGCAGGTCCTGCTCGAAGCCGGTCATCACGGCGAGCACGATGTTGAGCGTCGCCACGCCGATCGTGACCCCGAGCAGCGACACCATGGAGATCAGCGAGAGCAGCCGGCGCCGCCGCGAGCGCAGGTAGCGCAGCCCGACGAAGAGCTCCCACCTCACGCCGGACCTTCCGGCCGGGCGTCCGGCGGGATCCTTCGTGGGGGCACCGCCCCCGGGGCAGCGGCAGTCGGGCGTGCCGCCCCGGGGCCCCGGCGCCCGGTCCCTTCCTCGTCACGGTCGTCGGGCATGCCTCGGCGTTCTCGGAAAGCCGCGATTTTTTACTGGCTTCCGCCCGGCCGGTCAAGGAAGGAGCGCGCCGCTCACGGGCCGACGACGAGCACGGCGCTTGCTGCCGGGGCGTCGACGAGATCGGAGGTGACCGCGACCGCTCCGGCCGTGTTCGCCGCCGGCTGGCCGGCGTCGAGGACCTCGCCGCCGAGCGGGGACGCCGTACCGAAGCGCAGCAGTGGCACCGGCGGCCCGGAGGCGGGCACCGTGACGCGGAAGAGACCGCCGGGCGCAGCGCCCCCGGTCGCCGTGGCGACGAAGACGACGGCCCCGCCGGCCACCGCGGGCGTCGCCATGGCTCCGAGCGCCCCGCCGCCCGCCAGCGCATCCCCGCTGCCGGCGAGCGCGGCGACCGCCCCGCCCCCGGTGACGAAAAGCCCGTCGAGCCCGGGCTGATCGAGGGCGGCGTGGAACACCACCCCGACGGCGCCGGTCGTGGGCTGATCGAAGCTGCGGAAGCGCGCACCGAGGCGGGTGCCCGTCGGCTGCCCGGTGTACGCGACCGCCCGCAGGACCGCACCGCGGCGGAAGAAGAGCCCCCTGTCGCCGTGCGCTCCCTCGAGGCGCGCGACGAAGGCGAGGCTCCCGTTCGGCGCGAGCGCCGGAACGTCGAAAACGGCGAACTGCCCCCCGCCGGGCGCACGGCGCCCGGAGCGCGCGACGGCATGGAGCGCGCGGCCGCCGGCCACGTAGACCGCGGTGAACGTCCCTTTCCCTTCGACCCGCGCCTGGAAGCCGACCCGCCCGCCGACGACGCTCGGCCGCATGACCGCGTCGAGCCCGGAGGAATCGAACTGAATGATGCGGCCGCCCGGGACGCGCCGCCGCGCCGGGACCAGCGCGCGCACCTGCCGTCCGCGCGCGAGGAAAAGCCCCTCGGTGACCCGCGCGTCCTGGATCTGGGCGCGGAACACCAGGCGGCCGGGCGGTCCGGCCGCGGGCGGGTCGAAGGCCGCGTAGACGCCGCGCAGCGGCGTCCGCTCGCCGAGCGTCGCCACCGCGGCGAGCGAGCCACCCGGCTCCGCCGCGAGGATCGCGGCGCGCTCGCCCGCGAGCACCGCGCCCTCCGCGGTGTCGCGCACGCTCGCCGCCGTGAACGTGTAGGCGCTGCCCACGTCGGTGGGGGTGCCGAGCGCCGCCAGCTCGTGCACCTGGTTGTCGCGCACGACGTAGTAGCCCGCGCGGCCGCCCTTGCGGGTCGCGGGCACGAGGACGCTGCCGTCGTCCGCGAGCAGCGGATTGCGCACCTGGACGAGCTTCCCGACGGCCGTCTGCTCGCCGGTCGCGACGACGCGGGTGACCGTGCCCGAAGGCGTCGCGACGAAGACGCCCGAGCTGAAGAGCGCGCCGTCGAGCGTGGCGCGGAACGCGATCGCCCCGCTGGCGTTCACCCATGGGGCGAGTGAGGTCGGGAACTGCTTGTACGTCCCGCCGAGCGGGCTCGCCTGGCCGCTGCGCACGACGACCGCCAAGCGCGCGAACCCGGCGGAGAGGTCGGCGCGGAACACGCCCCCGCCGGTCCCGTCGGCGAGCTGCCCGAGAAACGCCCAGCCGTCGGCCGCGTTCATCGTGGCCTGGTCGAGCTCCTTGAACTGCGAGCCGACCGGCGTCGGATCGTTCACCAGCGCCACCCGCACGAGCGCGCTGCCGTTCCACCAGAAGAAGCCGTCGGGGCCGCCGCTCGCGGTGAAGCGGAAGCCCGCGTGGCCGGCCGCGGAGACGCCGATCGGACGGAAGCTCGAGAACGTTCCGCCGCCCGGCGACGGCTGCCCGGTGCGCGCGATCTCCACGAGACCCGCGCCGGCGACGGTGAACAGGCCCGTCGTGCCGTCGTCGATCGTCCCGGTGAACAGGGGCTGGCCCGCGGCGCTCGCGGCGAGCAGCGGACCGAAGGCGACGATGCGCCCGCCCCCCGGGGCTGCCACGTCCCGCTCGACGATGGGCGAGACGTCGGCCCCGCAGCGGCGGTAGACGCCGTCACCGCCTGCGGTGACGATGCGCACGACCAGGCAGCCGCCGGCCACGAGCGCCGGCACGCCCACGTCGGTCACCGTCCGGCCGTCGGGCAGGCGATCTCCGGCGATCAGGAGATGCGCGAGCCCGCCGCCGCCACGGACGGCGAAGAGCCCGGTCGAGGCGGCGACGAACGCCACGCGCCCCCGGGCGTCGATGGTCGGATCGGAGAAGCTCGAGAGGACGCCGATCGGGGATGCGTCCCCGGCCTTGGCGACGACGCCCGGCGCGGCTTCGGCCGCGTGAGCGGCGGCAAGCAGGACGACGAGCGGAAGCAGCGCGCGCACGATACGCGGCGAGCGCAGCGCAAGTCCGGTGCCAGGCGCGCCCTTCGCTCGGCATCGCGAATCCGGCGCCGATCGCAGGGCGCCGCCGCGCCGCCCCGCAGCGATCGTGCAGCGCTGCACGCCGAATCGTCCCGAAGGCCGGGGGCCGGCCCGGCCTATCCGCGGAGCTGGCGTATGAGCTCCGGAAGGCGCTCGAGCCCCGGCCCGCGCTCGACCCAGCGCTCGCGCGCGCCGCGGCCACCCTGGGTGCGACGCACGTGACCGAGCTCGGCCAGCCGCGAGAGCGCGTTGCCGAAGGTGATGACCGAGCTGCCCTCACGCTTGCGCACCTCGCCGAGAAGGCGGCTGGTGGCGAACTGGCGGCGCATCCGGTCGATCAGGGCCGTCTCCGCGATCGGCCATTCCTTCTGGCCCGCCACCGTACGGGCGGCCACCAGATAGGCCTCGCGGAAGTTCTCGAGCAGCTCTGCCGTCGCGCGCACGAGCGGATGCTCGCGCTGCACGACGTCACCCTGCACGGCGCCCGCCGCGCGATAGTAGGCGAGGCACCGGGCGAGCTCCGGCCCGAGCGCGTCGCGGTCGGGGAGCGGGAACTCCCAGCGATAGAGGTCCAGCCACCAGGCCACGTAGGGCTGCAGGCCGTCGAGCGGCACCCCGGTGAGGAGCCCGCGGGTGAGCAGCGCGGGCAGCAGGAAGAAGTGGATGGTGTTGTTCTTGTAGAAGTCGAGGTTGACGCGCTTCGCGCTCGGGACGTGCAGCACCACCCCCTCGCTGTCCGCCAGTCGCTCGACGAGCCCGCCGCCCTCGAGCCAGGCGAGGCTCTCGCGGAAGTTCGAGGCCTCGTTGCGGACGAGCGAGGCGGTGAGGTGCACGCGCTCGGCGCGCAGCAGGTCGACGAGGGCGCGGGCGCTGCTCAGGAAGTCGGCGAGCCGGCACGCCGGGCGCGGCGCGCCGAGCAGCGCCGTGGCGCTCACCGACGTGGCGCCCGCGACCGCGACCGCGTTGACCTCGCGCAGCAGCCGGAACCCAAGACGCTGGATGAAGCGCCGTTTCTCCTCCTCGACGGCGGCGTCGCCCGGCGCCTCCTGGAAGCGGGCGCGCAAGGGGCCGAGCGCTTCGTGGAGCGAGATCGGCTTGCCGTAGCTCACGTACGCGGTGCCGTAGCGGCGCGTGAGCACGCTGCGCGCGCGCAGCAGCGCCCCGAGCGACTCCCGCTCCTTCGCCTCGCCGAGGACTTCGCGCGAGTACGCCTCCTCTTCGGGAATGCGCCCGTAGTGGATCGAGATGGGCACGAAGTAGAGATCTCGCCGCACACCCTGCGTGAACGCGTTCACGATCGCCGAGAGCATGCCGAGCCTCGGCGTGAGGATCTTCCCCGTGCGCGTGCGACCGCCTTCGATGAAGAACTCCTGCGTGTAGCCCTCGCGGATGAGGAACGTCAGGTACTTGCGGAAGACCATCTTGTAGAGCTCGTTGTCGTCGAAGCTGCGCCGGATGAAGAACGCGCCCGCGCCGCGGAAGAGTGGGCCCAGCGGCCAGAAGTTGAGGTTGTTGCCGGCGGCGATGTGCGGTGGCGAGAGGTAGTTCGTGTGGAAGATGTAGCTCAGGATCAGGTAGTCGAAGTGGCTGCGATGGCAGGGGACGAGCACGATCGGGTGCTGCTTCATGCACTCGACCACGCGCTCGAGCCCCACGATCTCGAGCCCGGCGAACACCCGCGGCCAGATGCGGTTGAACAGGATCTCGATCACGCCGAAGTAGAGGCCCTTGAAATCGGCCGCCATTTCGTCCACGTACCCGCGCGCCTCCTTGAGCACGCGCCGGCGGGGGACGCCGCGCTCGGCCGCGAGGCGGCGCACCAGTCGCGCCAGCTCGGGATCGCGGAGCACCTGCTCGCGCACGACCCGCCGGGGAAGCAACGCCGGCCCCCAGACCACGCGCTCCTCCCGGTAGAGGAATATCTGCAACGCGCGCGCGAGCCGGCGAACGATGCGATCCTCGCCCTCACGGGCGCGCTCTTCGAGGAAGCGCGCGAGCGCGATCTCCCGCCCGAGCGTGAGCTGCGTCTGCTCGGCGTTCCACACGTAGGTGAACAGCCGCTTCGCCTCTCCGGGCGCCTCCTGCACGCTGTAGAGCAGGGAGGCGAACCGCGACTCGCGCCGGCGCAGCCCGGTGCCGCGGAAGATCGCCACCGGCACGAGGAACACGGGCCGCGCCGCCCGCTCCGCCACCCGCACCACGTCGCGGAGGAACTGCGGGCCGATGCGCGCGGCCGCCAGCGCCCGCCGCCGGCGCGCGGTGACCGCGTGGCTGCGCATGAAGAGGAGGACGGGCTCGCCGGCCTCGACGAGCGCCCCACAGGCGGCGTGCGCGCTCTGGCGGTCGGCCGACGCCCGGCGCCGCGCGCCGCGCAGCCACTCTCCGAACGGCCGCCACCACCACGTCGAGACGCCCGGTGCGAACCGCGCCAGCGGGAGCCCCTCGCGCAGCAGGACGGCGTTCACCAGCAGATAGTCGATCGCGGAGCGGTAGCGCATGACGTAGATGACGGTACCCTGGCGCGCGAGCTGCCGGACCCGGTCGATCGCCTCGGGGCGGACGCGGACGTGGCGGAACGCGAGGTGCACGAGCAGACGGGCGAGCACGCCGAACCGCTCGAGCATCGCCGACGGCTGCTCGCGCACGGCAGGTGGGGTCTTCGCGTCCGCGGCGAGCACGATCTGTCCGGAGCCCTTGGTCACAGGTAGCGTCCGAGCCGTCGCCGGCGCAGCTCCTCGACCACGAGGCGGACGTCCTGCGCCCGGTCCTTGCGGCAGACGAGCAACGCGTCGGGCGTGTCGACTACGACCAGGTTCTCGACGCCGAGCAACGCCACCAGCCGCGCCGGGCTGTCGACCACGCAGCCGGCGCTGTCGATGGCGATCGTGCGTCCCCGCACCGCGTTGGAACCCCCGTCGCGCCACAGCGCCTCGAGGGCGGACCAGCTCCCGACGTCGCTCCAGGCGAAGCGGGTGCGCACCACCGCCACCTGCCGCGCCCGCTCGAGGAGCCCCGTGTCGATCGAGACGGTCGGCACGCGCCGGTAGGCCCGCGCCATCGCGGCCGGCCCGCCGCGCGCCAGGGCTGCCTCGATCGGCGCGAGCACTGCGGGGAGGTGCCGGCGCAGCGCGTCCAGGACCACGTCGGCGCGCCACGCGAAGATGCCGGCGTTCCACAGCGTGCCCTCCTCGGCGAGCAAAGCCTCGGCGCGCCTGCGGTCGGGCTTCTCGACGAAGGCGCGTACCCAGGCAACGCGGTCTCCCTGCCCCTCGACGGGTTCGCCGACCCGGATGTAGCCGTAGCCGGTCTCCGGCTGCGTGGGCACGACGCCGAGCGTCACCAGCGCGCCGGTGCGCTCGGCGACCTCGAGCGCGAGCCCCAGGTCGGCGCGGAAGGCCCGCGCGTCGCCGATCACGTGGTCTGCCGGAAGGATCGCCATCGGCGCGGTGCGGCTGCGCCGCGCCACGTGCAGCGCCGCGAGCGCGATCGCCGCCGCCGTGTTGCGGGCTGCCGGCTCGACCAGCACCTGGCCGGCGGGCACGCGCGGCAGCGCCGCACGCACCGCGCGTGCGTGCGGCGCGGTGGTGACCACCCACGTGCGCGCCGGGCGCACCAGCGGCGCGAGGCGGGCCAGCGTCTCCTCGAGCATCGTGCGCCGCGCGGCGATCGGGAGCAGTTGCTTCGGGAGGCGCAGCCGGCTGCGCGGCCAGAAGCGCGTGCCCGAGCCGCCGGCCAGGAGCACGGCGTGGCGCGGAGCGCGTGACACGGGATGAGGGCAGTGAGTAGGCGGGGCCTCGAGGAAAATCAAGGTGGACCGACGCGCTTGACTTCCGCCGACGGAGACGGCCTCCTCCTTCCATGTCGCCGCCGCGGCTCCTCGCCGTCGCCGCTGCGCTGATCGCCGGCGCCGACGTGCTGGCGCACGCGACGCTCGAGGTGGCCGCGGCGCGCGCGCGGCCGCTCCCGGCGTGTCCGGCCGAGGACGACCCTCCCCCGCCCTGGGGCGCTCGCGCCGCGCACGTGGTGGGCGAGGCCCTGCTCGCGCTCCTCGCGGTGCTCTCCCTGCCCTTTGCGCTGCATCGCACGCGTGCGCGCCCCGCCGGCGTGGACGAGCCGCCTCCCGTGCTGCTCGTCCACGGGCACGTGCAACGCGCCGCCTGCCGCCTCTGGCTCGGGCGCCGGCTGCGCCGGGGCGGCCGACAGGTGGCCTCGGCGGGCTACTCCGCCCTCGCGGACCTCGAGCGCGGCGCGGCGCGCGTGGGGCGCGCGCTCGAGCGGCTGCGACGCGAGACCGGAGCGGCCACCGTGGACGTGGTCGCGCACGGCGTGGGTGGCTTGATCGTCCGCGCCTACGTGCGGGCGCGCGGGCCCGCGGCCGGCATCCGCCGGCTGGTGACGCTCGCCACCCCCCATCAGGGAACGGCCTGCGCCTGGCTCCGCCTCGACCCGGGCTCGCGGCTGCTCGTCGGCCTCGGTCGCGACGACCCCGTTCCCCGCCTGACCGACGTCGTGGCGATCTACTCGACCGACGATGCCGTGGTCGTGCCCGCAACGAACGGCTACTACGCCGGCGCGTTCAACGTCGAGGTGCAAGGGCTCGGCCATGCCGCCATGCTCGTCTCGCGCCGCGTCGCCGCGCTGGTGCGCGAGAATCTCGATGCGCCGCCGGCCGGCCCGACGGCGGGCCTGGGTGGCACCCACGGCTGACGTCGAGCGGCGCGTCGTCGAGGGGCCAGCGCCGCTGCGCCTCGAGGGGTTCGTGCGCGCGCTTCGTCCCGGGCTCTCCCGCCGCCTCGTGCGCCGGCTGATCGCCGAGGGCGCCGTCCGCATCAACGGGCGCCCTGGCCACAAGGGGACGCTCCTCCAACCCGGGGACGAGGTCCTGCTGCCGCCGTGGCCGACGCTCGCCCCGGAGGCCGACCTCGACCTGGCGGTCGTGCACGTCGACGCGCACCTCGTGGTCCTCGACAAGCCGGGCGGCACGCCCGGGCACGCCCTCGACCCGCGCGAGCGCGGGACGGCGGGCGCGTTCGTGCTCGGGCGCTGGCCGGAGACCGCCGCGATCGGCGATCCGCTCGCCCCGGGGCTGGTGCACCGCCTCGACACCGGCACCTCGGGCCTGCTCGTCGCGGCCCGCACGGCCGCAGCCTTCGCTGCGCTGCGCGCCGCGTTCCGCAGCCGGGCGATCGAGAAGACCTACCTCGCGGTCGTGGCCGGAACCCCGCCCCGGCACGCGCGCGCCGACACGGCCCTAGCCCACGATCCCCGCGACCGGCGCCGCATGGCGCCGGCGCGGCCCGGACAGCGCGCGTGGGACGCGGTGACCGACGTCGAGACGCTGGCCGTGGGCCGCGGGCGCGCGCTCGTGCGCGCGCGCATGCACACGGGCGTGACGCATCAGATCCGCGCCCACCTCGCGTTGCTCGGTCACCCCGTCCTCGGCGATGCGCTCTACGGCGGGCCACCGGCGCCGCTCGCCCCCGGTCGCCACGCCCTGCACGCGGCGGGCCTGGTGCTGCCGCACCCCGCCGACGGGGTGAGGATCCGCCTCGCGAGCCCGCTGCCGGCGGACATGCAGGCGCTCGCGGCCGTCGACTCCAGGCTTTCGACTGGGCTCGGCTAGGCTGCCGCCGCCTTGCCCTTGCCGCCGCGCGGCTCCTTCGCCGTGGCGCAGGCCGCGCAGAGGTTGTTCACGTTGTTCGGATCCTCGACCAGGCCGTCGTCGAGGTTGTGGCACACCTTCCGGCAGGAGGCGCAGATGAAGTAGATGCCCTCGATGGTCTTGTTGATGCGCTCGCGGTTGAGGATCCGTCCCTTCAGCTTCTCGATCCGGATGCCGAGGAGCTCCTCGTACTGCCGCTTGATCTTGCGGCGCCCCGCCTCGTCCTTCGGCAGCTCCTCCTCCCCGTCGTCGGCGGCGTGATCCTCCTCGTCGAAGACGCTGAAGCTCTTCGCCTTGGTGCCCCCGCCCTTCTCGGTCTTGCGCGCCCGTGCCATCCGTGCTGCTCCTCTTTCAGCGGGTTCGCTGCGTGTAGCCGCAGCTCTTCTCGCACACCCAGAAGTAGCCCCGCGGTCCGAAGCCCGTGAACTGCACGACCCGGGTCTCCGCGCCACACGCCGGGCAGAGGTGCTTCCGCCCGGCGTCTCCGCTCTTCTCCGCCGTCTTGGCCTTCTTCTCCGCCATCGCGATCCCCGGCGTTCGGTCGACGGGCCCGCGCATCGGGGGCCGGTCGTGAATCGTGTTTTCTTACGGGCTCCGCCCAATCGTGTCAAGGTCGCCCGGGTGCCCGCGGCGCGACACCTTGAGGGCCGGCGGGTCGCGTGGTAGCCCTCGGGACGCATGCGCGTGCACCTGCGCCCCCAGCAGCGCACCGTCGAGCTCGCGGGCCGGCGCTCGGTGGGGCGGCTGCTCGCCGACCTCGGCATCCTCCCCGGCACGGCGATGGTGATCCGCGGCGACGTGCTGCTCACCGAGGGCGAGATGGTCGAGGAGAACGACGAGCTCGAGGTGCGCGCCGTCGTCTCCGGAGGCACGGCGTGAGGTGCACCCGCTGCCGGGCGAAGGCCGAGGTCCAGCTGCGCGCGCACAACGCCGCCTTCTGCCGCGCCTGCTTCCTCCTGGTGTTCCGGCGGCAGGTCGAGCGGGCGATCGTCGCGGAGAGGATGTTCACCCGCGACGAGCGCGTGCTCGTGGCCGTCTCGGGCGGCAAGGACAGCCTCGCCCTGTGGGACGTTCTCGTCCACCTCGGCTACGACGCCACCGGCCTCTATCTCGGCCTCGGCATCGGGACGTACTCCGACCGCTCGCACGAGAAGGCGGCGGCCTTCGCGCGCGCGCGCAACCTGCCGCTGCGCATCGTCGACCTCGCCGCGACCGGCCCCGGCCTGGCGGTGCCCGCGGTCGCGGCCGCCACGCGCCGCGCGCCCTGCGCGGCGTGTGGAACCATGAAGCGACACCACTTCGACGCCGCAGCGCTCGAAGGCGGCTTTCCGGTGCTCGCGACCGGCCACAACCTCGACGACGAGGCGGCCCGGCTGCTCGGCAACGTCCTCGGCTGGCGGCGTGACCACCTCGCCCGCCAGCGGCCGGTGCTCTTGCCGAGCCACCCGAAGTTCGTCCGCAAGGTGAAGCCACTCCACCTGGTCAGCGAGTACGAGACCGCCGTCTACGCGTTCATGCGCGGGATCGACTACATCGTCGAGGAGTGCCCGAACGCCGCCGGAGCCACTCAGCTCGCCCACAAGGACGCCCTCGACCGCATCGAGGCCGCCAGCCCCGGCACGAAGCTGCGCTTCGTGAAGGAGTTTTTGCGCAGCGGGCGCCAGGCGTTCGCCGTGGGCGACGACGAGCCGCCGCGCGCGTGCGAGCGCTGCGGCATGCCGTCCTACGGCGCGTCGTGCTCGTTCTGCCGCCTCCTGGGCGAGGTCGAGCGCCGCCGGGCACCCGCCGGGTGCGCGTGACCGTCGGCCCGGAGCCGGCGAGCCCCCCCGCGACGCGGGCCCTGCTCCGCGACGGCGACGCCGTGCTGCTGGTCGACCGCAAGGAGCGCGCGTACCTGCGCCTCTTGCGCGCCGGTCGCCAGGTCGCAGTACGCGGCGGCGCCCTTCTCTGCGACGCGCTCATCGGCCTGCCCGAGGGCAGCACGGTCGAGACGCCGCGCGGCGAGCGCTTCCTGCTCCTGCGGCCGACGTACGCCCAGCTCGTGCCGCGCCTTCCTCGACGCGCGCAGCCGATCTACCCGAAGGACGTCGGCCCCATCCTTCTCTGGAGCGACGTCGCGCCCGGCATGCGCGTGGTCGAGGTGGGAACCGGCCCCGGGGCGCTCACGATCGCGCTGCTGCGCGCCGTCGGGTCCGAGGGGACGGTCGTCTCCTACGAGGCGCGGCCCGACTTCGCCGCCATGGCCCGCGACAACGTCGCCCGCTTCCACGGCCCCGCTCCCAACTGGACCGTGCGGGTCGTGGATGTCTTCGCGGGGATCCTCGAGCGCGACGTCGACCGCATGGTGGTCGACCTCGCCGAGCCCTGGCGGCTCCTCGACGCGGCCGCGGCGGCGCTGCGGCCGGGTGGCGCCTTCACGGGCTTCGTCCCGACGGCGCTCCAGGTGAAGGCGCTGGTCGACGCGCTGCGCGCCCACGGCGGTTTCGCCGTCGTCGAGACGTTCGAGACGCTGCTGCGTCCCTGGCACGCGAGCGGGCGCAGCCTGCGCCCCGAGCACCGGATGGTCGCCCACACGGGCTTCCTGATCTTCGCGCGCCGCACCGCCGAGCCCTGCGCAACGCATCCGAGAATTGACTCCGGCGGGACCCTGTAGTAGCCGTGCTCGACGAAGCGCCCGCACCCCGGGGACGTGCTCGTGATGACGAAGGCGGATGTCCGCCAGAGAGTGTGGCAGACCCTCGAGCGGGCAGGTGTGGCGCGGTTCCCAGGCGCGTCCGGACGCGTTCCCAACTTCGTGGGCGCCGAGCAGGCCGCGAATCTGCTACGCGAGATGGCGGTGTGGCGCCGCGCGCTCGTGGTCAAGGTCAACGCCGACGCGCCGCAGCTCCCGGTGCGCCGGCTCGCGCTGGCGGAAGGCAAGATCCTCTACCTCGCCGTGCCGCACCTGCGCAGCGAGAAGTGCTTCCTCGAGATCGACCCGCAGCGCTTCGGCAAGCGCGCCACGCTCGCCGCGACCATCGCGGGCGCCTGCCGGTACGGCCGCCCCGTCTCTCCGCGCGAGATGCGTCCCGTCGATCTGGTCGTGTGCGGCTCGGTGGCCGTCGGGCGCGACGGCGCGCGCCTCGGCAAGGGCGGCGGCTACTGCGATCTCGAGTACGGGGTGCTGCGCGAGGAGGGCAAGCTGCGCGAGTCGACGCCCATCCTCACCACGGTCCACCCGCTCCAGATCCTGACCGAGCGCATCGGCATGCTCCCGCACGACCTCCCGGTCGACTTCCTGGTGATGCCGACGGAGGTGGTGGCGACGCGTCCCGCGCACCCGCGGCCGCGCGGCATCTACTGGGACCTGCTGCGTCCGCTCCGCATCAACGCCATCCCGCTGCTGCGCAAGCGCCTGCGGCGCGGCTTCAGCGACGCGCCGGCTCCGCGTCGTCTCTGAGCGCGACGCCCACGATCGCGGCGACCTCGGGAAGGCGGCGCACGACGTGCCGGGGCGCGACGTCGCCCGTCGGACAGCCGGCGCCCCGGGCGTCGATCCACGCCGCATCGACGCCCGCCGCCCGCGCGCCGGCCACGTCCTCGGCGAACGTGTCGCCGACGAACAACACCTCGTCGGCTGCCAGCTCGAGTGCCGCCAGCGCGGCACGGATGGGGGCGGGATGCGGCTTGCGCAGCCCGAGCGCCTCGGACACCACCACCGTGTCGAGCAAGCGGAGCACGTCGTGGCGGGCGAGGATCTCGTACGCGGTCCCGGTGTCGTCGAAGTTGCTGACCAGGCCGACGCGATGGCCGCGGCGCAGCGCGGCGAGCAGCGTGCGGTGCGCCGGCGGGAGCACGGTCGCCGCGGCGATCATCGCGAGGTGCGCGCGCGAGAGCTGCACCGCCGCCTCGGCGAGCGCGCCCCGCTCGCAGCCGAGCCGGGCGAGCACGCGCCGGAAGCGCTCCCGCGAGGGCAGCTCGACGTGGCTCGTGGCGCGTGCCCGCACCATCTCCTCGCTCACGGCCACGAACGCCCCCCAGAACGTCTCCACCGGCGTTCCCGGCAGCCAGCGCTCGAGCAACGGCGCGAGGCCGCCGACTGTCGTGCGCAACGCCCGCCCCTCGACCCGCAGCTCCGGCAGCCGCTGCTCGTCGACGCCGATCAGCGTGCCGAAGAGGTCGAGCAGGACGCCACGGTAGCCCGCCGAGCGAGTCACTGCAGCGGCGGCAGGCGCGCGCCGTGCGGCAGAGGGCGGCGGCCCGCGAAGCCGTCGGTCGGGCCGTGCCAGAAGGCCACCTCGGGCTCCCCGAGCTGCCAGCAGAGGAGGATCGCCTGCCCGTCGCGCTCCGCCGGGAAATCCACGAGGCCGAGCTGAATGTCCTTGAGCTCCGCGCCCTCCTCCTCGATCTCGTGCACGATCGCGTCGAGCTCCTCGACGAGCCGCCGCGCGCCGGGGCGCCGCCGCAGCAGCTCCGGTGTCGACAGCGCGTCGGGATCGATCCCCTCGGTGTGGGCGAGGTCGCGCAGCTCGGCGTGCAGCCGCCGCGCGCCGTCCTGCAGGCGCTCGACGAGGTAGCCGAGCCGCGGGAGCAGGCCGTTGGCGGCTTCGACCGTGAAGAGCTTGGCCGGACGCACGCGACCGGATGCTAGCCGCTCGCTCCCGGCGTGTCGAGGGCGCGCGCCTTGTCTGCCGGGGGAGCGTGGGTTAGATTGCCTCGCATTGCGCCGAGGCACCTGCACGGTCCCGCTGGCGACGGTCGCGTCGGGCACGACGCGCGGGGATCAGCGCGGAGGACTAGAAGGTATGGCCGACGACGAACCTACCCCGGGCGAGGCGGGCGAGCCCGACGCCCCGCAGCGCTTCATCGGCTTCGACGAGGACACGAGCGCGGTGGCGGTCCCGAGCCAGCTCGCCATCCTGCCCCTGCGTGGCGTCGTGATCTTTCCCTCGGCGATCGTCCCCCTGCTCATCTCGCGCGCCGCCTCGCTCAAGCTGGTCGACGACTGCCTCGCCGGCGACCGTACGCTCGGGCTCATCTCGCAGAAGAACCCCGAGGAGGAGGCCCCCGCCCCGAGCGGCCTCTTCTCGCGCGGCACTGCGGGGCGCATCCTCAAGATGCTCAAGTATCCCGACGCGAGCGTGCGCATCCTCGTGCAGGGCCTGCGACGGATCGAGGTCGTCCGCTATACCGCCGAGGAGCCGTACCTCAAGGCGGAGGTCCGTCACCTCCAGGACATCCAGGAGCGGTCGCGGGACCTCGACGCGCTTCAGGCGCACCTGGTGAACCAGTTCGCGAAGTTCGTCTCGATGACGCCCTACCTGCCGGACGAGCTGCAGGTGGTGGTGATGAACATCAAGGACGCCGGCAAGGTCGCGGACCTCATCGCCTCGAACCTCAACGTCTCGGTCGAGGAGAAGCAGGATCTCCTCTCGGCGCTCGACGTCCGGGTGCGCATGGAGCGCCTCGTGACCATCCTCAACCGCGAGATCGAGCTGCTCGAGCTCGGCCACAAGATCCAGTCCCAGGTGCAGTCGGAGCTCAACAAGAACCAGAAGGAGTTCTACCTGCGCCAGCAGCTCAAGGCGATCCAGAAGGAGCTCGGCGAGGGCGACGGGCGCACCGCCGAGCTCGAGGAGATCCGCCGGCGGATCGAGGAGGCGCACCTGCCGCCCGAGGCGCAGAAGGCGGCCGAGCACGAGCTCGATCGGCTGCGGCTGATCCCGCCGGAGTCGGCGGAGCACACCGTGGTGCGGACCTACCTCGAGTGGCTCGCGGCGCTGCCGTGGGCGATTTCCACCGAGGACAACCTCGACCTCCAGCACGCGCGGGCGGTGCTCGACGAGGACCACTTCGACCTCGAAAAGATCAAGGACCGCATCCTCGAGTACCTCGCGGTGCGCCGGCTCAAGCGGGACTCCAAGAGCCCCATCCTCTGCTTCGTCGGCCCCCCGGGGGTGGGCAAGACCTCGCTCGGCCGCTCGATCGCCCGGGCGATGGGGCGGAAGTTCGTGCGGCTGTCGCTCGGCGGCATCCGCGACGAGGCGGAGATCCGCGGCCATCGCCGCACCTACATCGGCTCGCTGCCGGGCCGCATCATCCAGAACCTCCGCAACGCGGGCTCGAACAACCCCCTGTTCATGCTCGACGAGATCGACAAGCTCGGCATGGACTTCCGCGGCGATCCCGCGTCGGCGCTGCTCGAGGTGCTCGATCCGGAGCAGAACAACACCTTCCAGGATCACTACCTCGACGTCCCTTTCGACCTGAGCCGCGTGATGTTCGTCACCACGGCGAACGTCCTCGATCCGATCCCCGCCCCCCTGCGCGACCGCATGGAGGTGATCGAGCTGGCCGGCTATACCGAGCACGAGAAGCTCGAGATCGCCCGCCGGCACGTGATCCCCAAGCAGCTGCGCGAGAACGGGCTCACGCCCGAGAATCTCCGCTTCGAGGACGAGGCCATCGTGCACATCATTCGCGCTTACACCCGCGAGGCGGGCCTGCGGAACCTCGAGCGCGAGGTCGGCCGCGTGTGCCGGAAGGTCGCCCGGGCGATCACCGAGGGGCGCACCGAGCCGGTCGTGTGCACGGTCGCGAAGGTCGGCGAGCTGCTCGGCCCCGAGCGCTTCTTCTCCGAGGTGGCCGAGCGTACCGACGAGCCCGGAGTCGCCGTCGGGCTCGCGTGGACGCCCAACGGGGGCGACATCCTCTTCATCGAGTCGACGCGGATGGCGGGGAAGAAGACGCTGACGCTCACCGGCCACCTCGGCGACGTCATGAAGGAGTCGGCGCAGGCGGCGCTCAGCTGGATCCGCTCGCGCGCGGATCGGCTCGGCATCGCGCCCGACTTCTACGAGAACATGGACATCCACGTGCACGTCCCGGCGGGGGCGATCCCCAAGGACGGGCCGTCGGCCGGGGTGACCATGGCGACGTCGCTCGCCTCGCTGCTCACCGGCCGGCCGGTGCGGCCGAACGTCGCGATGACCGGGGAGATCACGCTGCGCGGCAAGGTGCTCCCGGTGGGGGGCATCAAGGAGAAGGTCCTCGCCGCGCGGCGCGCTGGAATCGAAACCGTGATCCTGCCGCAGCGCAACGAGAAGGACCTCGAGGACGTGCCGGCGGAGATCCGAGGGGCGATGCGCTTCGTCTACGTGGACACCATGGATCAGGTGCTCGAGCGGGCCCTCGCACCGGCCCCCGCCGACCACGCGGCCCGCGTCGCGAACGCCTGAACCTCCGCGGGCGTCGCCGCTCCCGTCGCTACGGATGCCCGAGCTGCGGAAGGACCCGGTTCTCGCGCGCTGGGTGATCATCGCAACCGAGCGCGTGCTGCGGCTCGCCGACCTGCGATTTCCTCGCGCGCCGCGACACGGCGGGCCGTGCGCGTTCTGCCCCGGGCACGAGCACGAGACGCCGCCCGAGCTGCTCGCATACCGCGACGCGCCCACGCCGGCGCCCGACTCGCCGGGCTGGCGGGTCCGAGTCGTGCCGAACAAGTTCCCGGCGCTGCGGCTCGAGGGGCAGCTCGAGCGGCGCGGGCATGGGCTCTACGACCTCATGACCGGCATCGGCGCGCACGAGGTCGTCGTCGAGTCGCCCGATCACGACCGCGATCTGGGCGCCCTTCCCCTGGCCGCCCTCGAGGACGTCGTACGCGCCTATCGGGACCGCCTCCTCGAGCTGCGGCGCGACGACCGCCTGCGGGCGGCGGTCATCTTCAAGACCCATGGGCTCGCGGCCGGAGCGGGCCTCGAGCACCCCCATTCGCAAGTCCTCGCCACCCCGATCCTGCCGACGATCCTCGGCGAGGAGATGCAGCAGGCGCGCGCCTATCACGACTACCGCGAGCGCTGCCTCTTCTGCGACATCGTGCAGCAGGAGATCGACGACGGACGGCGGCTGGTCACCGGCGGGGAGCACATGCTCGCGTTCGCCCCCTTCGCTTCCCGGGCGCCGTTCGAGACGTGGATCGTCCCGCGCCGGCACGCCGCGGCCTTCGAGAGCGCGTGGGCCGCCGAGCAGCAGGACCTCGCGCGGGTGCTGCACGCGGTGCTCGCGGCGCTCGACCGCCTGCTCGACGACCCGCCGTTCACGCTCCTCGTCCACACGGCGCCGTTCGCCGAGACCGACAGCCCCTCGTATCACTGGCACATCGAAGTCACGCCGCAGCTCCTCCCGCGCACCGGCTTCGCGAGCGGCAGCGGGCTCCACGTGAACCCCCTGCCGCCCGAGGACGCGGCCAGGTTCCTGCGCGACGTCGCCCGCTGATCAGGCAGGGCCCACGATCGCCAGCAGCTCCTGCGGCCGGGCGATGAGCCGCTCGGGGCGCGCGGCGCGCAGCGCCTCGGGCTGCAGGCCCCAGGAGACGCCGCAGAACGCCACCCCGCCGGCCAAGGCCGTGCGCACGTCCACCGGCGAGTCGCCGACCAGCAGCATGCGCTCGCGCGGCGTCGCCGTGAGGCCGCGGAGCAGCTCGAGGCCCGCCGGGTCCGGCTTGCGCGTGGGCAGCGAGTCGCCACCGACCACCTCGACGAAGCGCGGCAACAGGCCGAGGCCGTCGAGGATCGCGCGGCTCATGGCGAGCGGCTTGTTGGTGAGGACCGAGAGCGCGACCCCCCGTGTCGCGAGGCGGTCGAGCGTGTCGGCCACGCCGGGGTACGGCCGCGTCGCGTCGAGGAGGTGGGCGGCGTAGTGGCACATGAACAGCTCGATGCCGGCCGGCACGAGGTCCGCGTGCGCGGCGCCGAGCGCGCGCTCCACCAGCACCCGCGCTCCGTCGCCGACGTAGCCGTAGACCATCTCCGGCACGATCGCCGGCAGACCCAGGCGGGCGAGCACGTGGCTCACGGCTGCAGCCAGGTCGGCGCGCGAGTCGATCAGGGTGCCGTCGAGGTCGAAGGCGACGTGCTCGTAGGCCGCAGCCGCGACGCCCGTCACCAGCCGCTGCCCGCGCGCGGACGGCTCACGCGGAGAACGACGAGCCGCAGCCGCAGGTGTGCGTGGCCCTCGGGTTCGTGAACTTGAACCCCCCGCCGCTGAGACTGCTCACGTAGTCGATCTGCGTTCCTTGGAGGTATTGCGCGCTGGTCGGGTCGACGACGACGCGAAGGTCGTCGTACTCGAGCACGACGTCGCCGGGCTGCGGCGCCTCCGCGAAGTCGAGCTGGTAGCTGAACCCCGAGCAGCCACCGCCGACCACCGACACGCGCAGCGCGTGCGCCGCCGGTAGCCCCTCCTTGCTCCGGATCTGGCGTACCATCTCCACCGCGCGGGGCGTGAGGTGCAGCACCGGCCCCTCGGGCGCGTCCGAGGCGATCTCCATACGACGACGATAGGGTTGACGCCGCGGAAAGTCAATGTAATGTGCGACTTGCGCCCGGACGGCCGAGCCGCCGGGCGAGCCTTGCCGATTCTCCCGTTCTTGCGTCCCTGCGAGCGGACCCCGGGCAGGCCTGCATGTCGGCCGCCACCGTTCGTGGCACACCGGTTGCTGCATCGGCTTTTGCGAACCTGTCGTCGATGATGCGCTCCCTCTCGTACTACCGGCCACGCGCCCTCCGCCGGGGGGCGCCGCTCGAGGCGTTCTCCCAGACCGAGAACATCATCGCCTTCTGCCGCGTGCTCCTCGCAGCGACCACGCTCGCGGTCTTCATCGTGGACCCACGGCAACCCTCGTTCCGTCCCGACCTCGGGCTGGTCGTTCTGAGCTCCTACGTCGGGTTCAGCCTGCTGCTCTTCCTCCTGGCGCGCGCGGGCTACGTGAAGCCCGAGGTCCGTGGGTGGCTGGTCGCGGCGGACATCGCCTGGATCGCGGTCATCACGCTCTTCACGGAGGGCGGCGCCACGCCGTTCTTCCTGTTGAACATGTTCGTGATCTCGAGCGTGAGCGTGCGCTGGGGCCTCGCCGCCTCCGCGCCCATCACGGTGCTGCTCGCGCTCCTCTATCCCGGGCTCATCCTCTTCGCCGGCCACGTCATCGACGCCGACGCGTTCCCCTTCGCGCGCGCACACTGGTTCCGGCCGATCTACCTCCTCGCGCTCGGCTACCTGGTCGCCTACCTCGGCGAGCACGAGCGCCGCTCCAAGCAGAAGCTCGGTCTCATGCTCGACCTCACTACGGTCTTCCGGCGTCACCGGGCGCCCGCTTCCGGGTTCACGCGGCTCATGCGCTGGGCGCTCGACTACTTTGCCGCGCAGCGGGCGCTGCTCGTGCTGCGCGACCCCGAGAGCGGGAAGTTCTTCACCTGGGAGGTGGCACGCCGGCCGGGCGGATCCCGCATCGGCCTGCGCATCACCGACGGCGAGCCGTTCCCCTTCTCCTTCGCCACCTCGACCGAGGGCTTTCTCGCCAACGAGCTGCGCCCGGGCGCGGGGACCGCGCTCTGCTACGATGTCGTGAGCGGCGCCATGCAGCGCAAGGCGATCGCGCCCGACATCCCGCTGCCCGGCGACGGCCGCGCCCAAGCCTTGCTGGTCGCGCCGGTGCTGATTCAGCGTCAGCTCCGCGGCCGGGCCGTCGTGGCGCGCGAGACGCGGCGCAAGTTCACGCGCGACGACCTCGAGTTCCTCCTTTTGCTGGTCGGCCAGGCGGCCGCGGGCTTCGAGGCCGTCCGTTTGCAAGCGAAGGCGGAGGAGGTCGCGGTCCTCGAGGAGCGGGCGCGGATCGCGCGCGACCTGCACGACGGCTTCATCCAGTCGCTCGCCGGCATCGATCTGCGGGTCGAGGCCTGCAAGCTCCTCCTGCAGCGCGACCCCGGCCGCGTCCCGCGCGAGCTCGAGGACCTTCATCAGGCGGTGGACCGCGGCTACCGCGAGGTCCGTCACTACCTCGCCGTGCTCCGGGGCTCGGGGGCCGAGGCCCACGACCTCTGCGCGACGCTCGATCGCCTTGCCGCCGAGTTTTCCCTGCGGGAGCGCCTGCGCGTTCATCTCGCGCGCCCGCCGGCGGATCCGGGGCTCCCGGCCGCGACGTCCTACGAGCTCACCCAGATCGTGCGCGAGGCGCTGCGCAACGCGGTCCGCCACGGGCATGCGACCCAGGCGGTCGTGAAGCTCGCCACGGGCCCCGCGCACCTCTACCTCGTCGTCCGCGACAACGGCAGCGGCTTCCGCGACGGGAACGGCACGACCGACGCGGACGGCTTCCTCGTGCCCGCGGCGGCGCCCTGGTCGATCCGGGAGCGCGCCGCCACCCTGGGGGCGTCGCTGCGCGTCTGGAGCCGGCCCGGTCGTGGCGCGGAAGTCTCGCTGGTGGTCCCGGCGCCGCCCGGCGCGTGGCAACGGGTCGCGGATCGGAGGAAGGCATGAGCATGGCGTCTCGCAAGCGGCGGGTCGTGATCGTCGACGACCACACGCTCTTTCGCGAGGGGCTGCGAACGATCCTTCAGATGGAGGACGACATCGAGGTCGTCGCCGACGTCGAGAGCGCGGAGGACATCGTCGAGCTGGTCTGGCACACGCGACCCGACGTGCTCCTCCTCGACATCCGCATGCCCCAGGGCAACGGCCTCGACGCCGTGCCCGCCGTGCTCCGGATCAGCCCCGGCACCCAGGTCCTCGTGCTCACCGCGTGCGACGAGAAGGAGGAGCACGTCCGCGCCTTCAAGCTCGGCGCGAAGGGCGTGATCCTCAAGGACTCCGCGCGCCAGACCCTCATGCAGGCGATCCGTACCGTGTGCCGGGGCGAGATGTGGATGGACCCGCGCATGAGCGGCGTCCTGGTCGAGGAGCTGGCGCGCATGGGCGCCGACGGCGAGACCCCGAGCGTGCGCAGCGAGACCGGGCTCACCGAGCGCGAGCTCGAGATCGTGCGCCTGGTGGCTTCGGGGAACAAGAACAAGGAGGTGGGCGCGCTGCTCGCGATCAGCGAGCGGACCGTGAAGACGCACCTCACGAACATCTTCCAGAAGCTCGGCGTCCGCGACCGCGTGGGCCTGGTCATGTACGCGCTGCGCCACGGCCTCACCAACGCCGCCTGAGCGCGCGTCACGCTCTCGGGGCCGCGCAGCCGCACGCTGGCCGCGCCGCGCGCAGCGTGCGCGTGCGCCCGTCGGTCTCCACGGTGAGCGCGCCGCAGCGGTCGGTACGCAGCACACAGGTTCCCCGCGTGCGGTAGCGCTCCTCCACCGTCCGCGCCGGCAGCCGGTAGCGATTGTCCGCTCCGACGGAGATGACGGCGAGCGCCGGCGCGACCGCGTCCACCCACGCCGCGCCACTCGACGTCGCGCTGCCGTGGTGCGGAACCTTGAGCACCTCGCTGCGCAGGACCTCCGGGGCGCTCAGGAGCGCGCGCTCCGCGCCCCCTTCGATGTCGCCGGTGAGCAGCAGGCTCGCGCGGTCATGCTCGACCCGCAGCGTCAGCGACGAGTCGTTCAGCGACCGCGCCGGCCAGCCCGCCGCCGGATGCAGCACGCGCACGCCGCGCGCGAACCGGGGCAGCATCGCGCCGGCCGCGAGCACCCGCTGCCGCACGCCGCTCGTCGCCAACGCCGTCGCGAGCCGCGTCCACTCGCGCCCCCGGCCGGGGATCCCGGTCCACCAGAACTCGCCCACGTGCGCGTGGGCGAGCAGGTAGGGCAGGCCGCCGGAGTGATCGGGATGTGCGTGCGTCATCACGAGGGCGTCGACCCGAAGGATCTTGCGCGTCCAGAGAAACGGCCCGACCACGGCGGCGCCCGTGTCGAAGTCCCCGCCCGGCATGCCGCCGGCGTCGACCACCAACACCGGGCCGCCGGGCAGCTCCACCACGGCGGCGTCCCCCTGGCCCACGTCGAGGAACGTCACCCGCAGCGTCGCGCGCCCGTAGCGCTCGTGCACCCACCACGCCGCGTCGGCGCCGAGGGCCACGACCGCCACCACCAGGAGCACGCGAGCGGGCCGGTGGCGCAGCGCGAGCAGCGCTGCGAGCGTCACGTAGAGCAGCACGAGCTCGAGCAAGCTCGGGATCGGGACGTCGACCGCGGCCCACGTCGGCCGGCCGAGGGCGCGGACGAGCGCGATCCCCGGGCGCAGCGCCACGCCAGCGGCCTGGAAGAGCCGGACCGCGAGGCCCGGGGCGAAGGGCTCGACGAGCGCGCCCCCGAGCCCGAGACCGACGACGACGGACCCGAAGAGGGGGATCGCGAGCGGGTTGGCCACCAGCCCGGCCAACGATACCTGGTGGAAGTGGAGCGCCGTGAGCGGCGCCGTCCCGAGCAGCGCGCTCGGCGGCACGGCGAGCGCCGCGGCGAGCCGCCCGCGCCAGCTTGTCGCCCGCGGCAGCCGGCGCGTTCCGAGCACGATCGCCAGCACGGAGGCAAAGGAGAGCTGGAAGGAGACGTCGAGCGGCGTGCCGGGCCACACGAGCGCCAGCACCAGCGCCGCGAGCGCGAGCGCACGCAGCACGTCGGCCCGCCGGCCGATTAGCCCCGCGACGACCGCCGCCGCGACCATGAGCGCCGAGCGCAGCGTCGCCACGCCGAGTCCCGCGAGCGCCGCGTAGAGCGCCACGGGCACGAGCCCGAGCACCGCCGCGAGGCGCTCGACGTCGACCAAGAGCAGCAGCCGATCGACGCGCGTCAGCAGCCAGCGCGCGACGAGGACGCTCGCGGCGGCGACCATGCCGACGTGCAGCCCGGACACGGAGAGCACGTGCACCACGCCGGCGCGGCTGAACGCCTCGCGCAGCTCCGCGGGGATCCCGCCCTCGTCGCCGACCACCAGCGCCTGGAGGACGGCCGCATCGGGAGCCGGGACCGCCGACGCGATCGCCCGCCCGAGCCGTGCGCGCCAGCGCTCGAGGCGCGCCCGCGGGCCGTGGGCCCGCCCCGGCAGACGTTCCATGGCCGCGACGTCGCGGACGAACGCGGTCACGCGGATGCCCTGGCGGGCGAGGTGCGCGACGTAGTCGAAGCTCCCCGGGTTGGCGAAGTTGCGCGGCGCCCGTAGCGTCGTGGTCAGGCGCAGGCGGTCCCCGTACCCGAAGGGGACCGCCGCCGCGCCCACGCCGACCCGCACCAGGCCCGACGCGCGACGGCCGTCCACGAACTCCGCCGCGAGCACGAGCACGCTGCGCTCGCCCCGCCGAACGGGTGCGGCCGCCAGCCGACCCACGATCACCGCGTGACGCGGAAGCGCGAGGCGCGCGACGTCGTCCCCCGCCGGGGGTGCGAGCAACGCGCCGGCGCGCCCCGCCCCCACGGCCGCCGACGCGAGCGCGAGCGCCGCCCAGAGGCTCTCCCGGCGACGCCAGCCCGTGAGACCCCACAGCGCCGCCGCACCCGCCGCCGCAGCGAGCGCGCTCGCTGGGGGCCCGCCGTTGGCGGCCAGCAGCTCGCCCGCCAGCACGCCCGCCGTGACGACTCCCAGCCCTGCGCGCACGTCCACCATACCTCTCCTCCGCGGGGCGGGTGCGATCGTTCGTACGGCTCAGCGACGCCCGAGGTGCTCCTGAATCCGCGCCGCCAGCGCCCGCGTGATACCGGGGACGGCTGCGAGCTCCGCGGCGCTCGCCTCGCGCAGCCGCCGCACGCTGCCGAAGTGCCGCAGCAGCGCCCGCCGGCGCTGCGGCCCGACGCCGGGCACGGCGTCGAGGGCCGAGGCGACGCGCGCCCGGGTGCGCAGCGCGCGGTGATAGGTGTTGGCGAAGCGGTGCGCCTCGTCGCGGGCGCGCTGCAGCAGGAAGAGCGCGGTCGAGTTCGCGCGCAGCAGGAGCGGGTTCTTGCGTCCGGGCAGGAAGATCCGCTCCGGGCGGCGCGCGACCTCGCGCGCCCTCGGATCGCGCTCGACCCGCTCCTTGGCGAGGCCGATGACGGGCAGGTCCGGAACGCCGGCCTCGGCGAGCGCCGCGCGGGCGGCGGCAAGCTGGCCCGCGCCGCCGTCGATGATCAGCAGGTCCGGCCGATCGTCCGCGGACGGCCCGGCACGAAAGCGCCGGCGGAGCACCTCGGCCACCGAGGCGAAATCGTCGGTGCCCTCGACGGAGCGGATGCGGAAGCGCCGGTAGCCGTCCTTGAAGGGCCGCGCGTCGCGGAAGGCCACGACCGCGCCCACCGTCTCGCCGCCCTGGAAGGTCGCGATGTCCACGCACTCGATGCGCCGCGGCGGCGTGCGCAGACGCAGCCGCCGGCCGAGCTCCTCCACCTGCCGGACACCCTGCTCCGCCGCGGCCCGACGCTCGGCGAACCCCTGCCGCGCATTCTCCTGCGCCATCGCCACGAGCCGCAGCTTGTCCCCGCGCTGGGGCACGACGACGGCGACCTTGCGCCCGCGCCGCTCGCTCAGGTACTCGGCGCGCACGTCCGCATCGGAGACGGGCGCCGGAAGGAGGATCTCGTCGGGCACCTCGCGCTCGGTGGCCTGGTAGAACTGCGTGAGCACGGCCTCCAGGACCTCGGCGTCGGCCAGCTCGCAGTCGTCGAAAGCGTAGGCCTGGCTCGCCACCAGGGCACCGCGCCGCACGAAGAGCACCCGCACCTCGATCGCCCCCCCCTCGCGGTACATCCCGAAGACGTCCTGATCGCCGCCCCAGTGCGCCAGGACCTGCTGGTGCTCCTGCGTCTTCTCGATCGCGGCGATCTGGTCACGCAGCCGCGCCGCCTCCTCGAACCGCTCGGCGGCCGCAGCCGCCGCCATGCGCTCGCGCAGCGTCGTGGTGACCTCCCGGTTGCGCCCTTCGAGCAGGAGCATCGCCTGACGGAGGTGCTCGCCGTAGGCCGCCGGGTCCACCGGCAGGACGCACGGCGCGAGGCAGCGGCGGATGTCGTACTCGATGCACGGCCGGCTGCGGTTGCGGAAGACCGGGTCGCTGCACGTGCGCAGCGGGAAGACCTTGCGGATCGTGTCGAGGGTGTCGCGCACCGCCGACGCGCTGTGGAAGGGGCCGAAGTAGCGGCTACCGTCCTTCACGATGCGGCGCGTGACGAGCACGCGGGGCCAGCGGTCCCCGACCGTGACCTTGACGCTCACGTAGCTCTTGTCGTCCTTCAGCCGGATGTTGTAGCGGGGCTTGTACTGCTTGATCAGGTTGTTCTCGAGGATCAGCGCTTCCTTCTCGTTCGCCGTGACCAGCGTCTCGAAGTCCGCGAGCCGACCGACCAGGAAGCGGACCTGGCTGCGTTCGTCGCCCCCGCGCAGATAGGTGCGCAGCCGCGCTCGCAGGCTCACCGCCTTGCCCACATAGATCACCTTCCCGTGACGGTCCTTGAGCAGATAAACGCCGGGCGCGGTGGGCACCGCGGCCAGGCGCTGCTCGAGGCCGGGGGCGGCCTGCGGCGGCGCGGGCGACGGGACGTCCTCGGGTGCCATCGCGGTGCTCGCGTTCACGGGCGCGCGGGCGGGAGGCACACGGTGGCGGGCGGCGGCGGTTGAGTCAAGCGGGCTCCACCTCGCTCGCGGGCAGGCCGAGGAAGCGTCCCTCGAGCGCGCGGATGCGGTCGCGCAAGGCGGCCGCGCGCTCGAAGTCGAGCGCCCGCGCGGCCGCCGCCATGTCGCGTCGCAGCGCGGCGATCCGCCGCGCCATCGCCGCCGGGTCGTGCTCGGCCCCGTCCTCCGCCTCGCCGTCGCCGGCGAGCGGGACGGACACGTAGTCGCCCTCGCACGCCACGACCAGCGACTCATTGATCGCCTTGCGGATCGTCTGCGGCGTGATGCCGTGCTCGCGGTTGTACGCCTCCTGCACGGCCCGGCGGCGCTCGGTCTCCTCGATCGCCCGCCGCATCGACTCGGTCATCGCGTCGGCGTACATGAGCACGGTGCCGCGCACGTTGCGCGCCGCCCGCCCCATCGTCTGGATGAGCGAGCGCTCCGAGCGCAGGTAGCCCTCCTTGTCGGCGTCGAGGATCGCCACCAGCGACACCTCGGGCAGGTCGAGGCCCTCGCGCAGGAGGTTGATGCCGACGAGCACGTCGAAGGCGCCGCGGCGCAGATCGCGGATGATCTCGACGCGCTCGATGGTCTCGACGTCCGCATGGATGTAGCGGACCCGCACGCCCACGTCCTGGAGGTAGTCGGTCAGGTCCTCGGCCATCTTCTTGGTGAGCGTGGTGACCAGCACGCGCTCGCCGGCGGCGATGCGCGTGCGCGCCTCGGCGAGGAGGTCGTCGACCTGATGGCGCGCCGGGCGCACGACGATGGCGGGGTCCGTGAGGCCCGTCGGGCGGATGAGCTGCTCGACCACCCGGCCGCCCGCGCGCCGGAGCTCCCAGTCGCCGGGCGTCGCCGACACGTGGATGGCCTGCGGCACCCGGGCGACGAACTCCTCGAAGTTGAGCGGCCGGTTGTCGAGGGCTGAGGGCAGGCGGAAGCCGAACTCGACGAGCGTCTCCTTGCGCGACCGGTCGCCACGGTACATCCCGCCGATCTGCGGGACCGTGACGTGGCTCTCGTCGATCACCACGAGGAAGTCCTTCGGAAAGTAGTCGAGCAGCGTGTACGGCGGCGCGCCGGGGGCGCGGCCGTCGAGGTGGCGGGCGTAGTTCTCGATCCCCGGGCAGAAGCCCATCTCCTCGAGCAGCTCGAGGTCGTAGAGCGTGCGCTGGCGCAGCCGCTGCGCCTCGAGCCGCTTGTGCTGCGCCTCCAGGGCGGCGAGGCGCTCCGCGAGCTCCGCCCGGATGCCCTCGACCGCGCGCTTCATCGTGGGCGCCGTCGCGACGTAGTGACTCGCCGGGTAGATCGCGACCTGCGCCAGCCGGCGCAGCACCTGGCCGCGCAACGGATCGATCTCGCTCACCGCGTCGACCGTGTCGCCGAAGAGCTCGATCCGGAGCGCCCGGCCCTCCTCGTAGGAGGGGTAGATCTCGACGACGTCGCCGCGCACGCGAAACGTGCCGCGGTGAAAATCGTGGTCGCTGCGCTGGTACTGCATGTCGACGAGCTTGCGCAGCACCGCGTCGCGCTCGACCGTGTCCCCGCGCTCCACGACCACCAGCATGTCGAAGTACGACGCCGGCGAGCCCAAACCGTAGATGCAGGAGACGCTCGCCACGACGATCACGTCGTTGCGCTCGAGCAGCGCCTTCGTGGCGGCGTGGCGCATCTTGTCGATCTCGTCGTTGATCGATGCGTCCTTCTCGATGAAGGTGTCGGTCGCCGGCACGTAGGCCTCGGGCTGGTAGTAGTCGTAGTAGCTCACGAAGTAGCGCACGGCGTTGTCGGGGAAGAACGTGCGGAACTCGTGGTAGAGCTGCGCGGCGAGCGTCTTGTTCGGCGCGATCACCAGCGTCGGCTTGTTGACCGCGGCGATCACGTGCGAAACCGTGAACGTCTTGCCGCTGCCGGTGACGCCGAGCAGGACTTGGTGCGGCGCGCCGGCGCGCACGCCGGCGGTGAGCGCGGCGATGGCCTGCGGCTGGTCGCCCTGCGGGGCGAAGTCCGCCCGCACCGTGAACCGTCCCTCGCGCCGCATGGGCCGCCATCATAGCAGCGGCCGGCGCGGCGTTGCACTGCGCGCGGCGGTGTGATGGTGTCGGCGGGAATCGACTTCGGGCCAAGGAGGGTCTGGATGCGACGACTCGGCGTTGTCATGGGGCTCGCGCTCGTGCTTTCCGCGGGCGCAGGGTGGGCCAAGGCGCACAAGACGGCGGCACCGGCGGCCGCGAACTTCACGCTCGTGAACCTCGAGTACGAGGGGACGAAGATCTGGCTGCCGGGAGAGATCACGGTGAAGAAGGGCACGAAGGTCACGCTCAAGCTGATCAACAACGCGCCCTCCGGGGAGCACGGCTTCTCGATCCCCGCGTTCAACGTGGCCGAAGTGGTGCAGAAGGGCGAGCCCAAGACCGTCGAGTTCACGGCCGACAAGGTGGGGATCTTCCCCTTCCTGTGTCAGCTCCACCCCGCTCACGTCGGCGGGCAGATCGTGGTGCTTCCCTAGCTAGCGAGGGCGCGCCTTCCAGCGGCGGTACTTCTCGTCGAAGCGCTGCCGCTGGCCGGGGTCGAACCGCTGGTACTCCTGGTAGTGTTGGCGCAGCCGCTGCTGCTCCTCCGGCGGCATCGCCCGAAACTGCTGGAAGCGCTGGTCGAGGAGACGCCGCTTGGGCTCGGGAAGCTGTTGGTAGCGCTGGTAGTTCTGCCACGCGCGCCACTGCTCTTCGGGCGTGAGCTGATCCCAACCGCGCGACTGCCCGCGCACCGCGGAAACGGCGCCGATTCCGAGGGCGAGCGCCGCGAAGATCACCGCCCGTCTCATCCGTTCGACTGCGGCTCCTCGCCCGGCGTGTCGTCGTCGAGCGTCGTCGTCCGGATCGCCTCGAAGTGCTCGAGCTTCTCCATGTTGTGCAGGAGCGGCAGGTCGACGAAGAGCTCGGGGGCCGCGGCCAGCGCGGGCGGCGGCCCGGGCGGCCTGCCGTGGCCCGCTCTTCGCGTCGACTCGTCGGCGTCGGCCACCTCGACGCGCTTCTCCGAACGGCCAGCGACGGCCGCGGGCGCTCGCTCCGCGACGCGGCGCTCGGCCTGCCGGCCCGCGGGCATCCGCAACGTGCCGAGCGCGGCCACCACGACGACGCCGGCGGTCGCCAGCGCGGGCAGCAGCACCCGCAGCCAGAGGGCGCGCGCGCTCCAGCGCTCGTCGTCTTCGGCGGCCAGCACCCGCACCCGCCGCAGCGTGGCCTGCTCGACCGCCGCCGGGACCTCGGCCGTCGCCGGCAGCCGCGCCAGCGCCTCGGCGAGGCGTCCGCTCACCGCCATCTCGTCCCGGCACGCCTCGCAGCGGGCGAGGTGACGATCGAGCCCACGTCGCCGACGCGGGCCGAGCTCGTCGTCGAACGCCGCCGCCATCCACCGCCGGGCACGTCCACAACGCATCGTACGCGACCTCCCTCTCAGAGAAACTCCCGCAGGGCCGCCTTGAGGCTCTGCGTGGCGCGAAAGACCAGCGCCTTGACGGCTCCCTCGCTGCACCCGAGCGCGCCGGCGACGTCCTGGTACGCGAGCCCGTCCATGCGCGAGAGGAGCAGCGCCGCCCGCTGCTTCTCGGGAAGCCGGCGGATCGCGGCGTCGAGCCGGCGGGCGAGCTCGCGGCTCGACGCGCCTTCCTCCGGGACGACCGCCGCGGGGTCGGCGAGGCTCGGCCCCTCGCGCCGGCCGTCGTCCTGCCGGTCGTCCCACAGATCGACGCGGAGCTGCCGCTCGGGGCGGCGCAGCTCGTTCAGGCACAGGTTGGTGGCGATGGTGAAGATCCAGGTCGAGAAGCGGCTCTCCGGGCGATACCGCGCGCGGAACCGAAACACCTGCACGAAGACATCCTGCGTCAGCTCCTCGGCGCGCGCGTCGCTGGCGAGCATGCGCCGGGCGTATTGCAAGATGCGCGGGCTGTACTTCTGGAACAGGTCCTGGAAGGCGGACTGCTCGCCCGCCTGCACCCGCAGCATGAGGGCCACGTCCGGATCGACGGACACCGGCGCAACCACCACGCTCTCTGGAGCCGGGGGCCCCGGCTCTCGATCCATGCGTCTAACCTCCCCCACCCCGGCGGGCACCATGGGTGGCCGGATTCTAGGACAACCGACCGCGGCTTCCCAGGCGAGGGCGCAGCCCGACATGACCGTATGCAACACCGCAGAGAGACGGCGGTTGCGGCCGCGGGGGGGGTCGGCTGGCCACTGGTCCCGGGAGCTGCTAATCGCCGAGGAGTGAGCCAGCGTCCCCCCGATCCGGTTCTGGTCCGCCACCTCGACCGGATCAAGGCCTACATGCGGGAGAGCGGGCTGCTACGGGCCCCCGACGACCGCCGCGACCTGCGCCGTGAGCTGGCGGCCTTCATAGAAAAGCGCACGCCTGCCGTCCTCGACTCCTGGATGCCGGAGGTCGGCCGCGCGCTCGGCATCAAGGAGCAGGACTGGCCGCAGCTCAAGGCGGACCAGGCCGCCGCCATCGCCCGGTGGGCACGGCACATCGCCGACCCGGAGGATATCGAGACCTACCAGCTCCTGCGCGAGCACGCGCGACGGGGCTTCATCTCCCACTTCCCGGCGTCGCGCCTCCTCGTGGCGCAGATGCGGTTCATCCAGCACCTCCAGGACGGGCTACGGGCCGAGTACGCGGCCGATCCCGTGCACGCCCACGAGCTGTCCGAGCTGCTCGCCCAGGAGTTCCGCGCGCGTGTCCTGCACATCACCGACTTCTTCGTCGAGGCG
Organism: Binatia bacterium; assembly: GCA_035295465.1. Taxonomy (GTDB): domain Bacteria; phylum Desulfobacterota; class Binatia; order DP-6; family DP-6; genus DATGIZ01. Next base: position 102,881 of record DATGIZ010000013.1, read on the forward strand.
CGCGAGGAAGACATGCTCGCGCAGGAGGCGAGCTATCGCCGCGCCATCGATCGCGCGCCCGCCTGCATCCTCATGGCCGACGCGCGCGAGGGGCGGATCTTCGACGCGAGCCAGCTCGCCGAGGAGCTGCTGGGTGAGCCGCGCGCCGCCCTCGCCGGCCGGCTGCTGCACGATCTCATGCCGCTCGCCGAGCGGCCCCGGGCGGAGGCCCTGTGGCGCACCGCCGTCCGCCAGGGGCAGGCCGCCCGCGACGATCTCCACTTGGTCACGCGGGACGGGCGAGCGATCCCGGTCTTCGCCAATGCGGGCTTCATCGAGTACGGCGACCGGCACTGGGTGCTCCTCATGTGCGTCGACCTCTCGGAGCGCCAGCGCCTCGAGAGCCAGCTCATCCAGTCGGAGAAGATGGCGGCCATCGGCCAGCTCGCCGCCGGCATCGCCCACGAGCTGCGCAACCCGCTGGCGATCGTCATGAACGCCCTCTACGACCTGCGCCAGCTCGTCGACACCGGCCACCCCGAGGTCGCCGACGATCTCCACATCGCCGAGGAGGAGATCGGCCGCGCGCAGGCGATCATCAAGAACCTCCTCGAGTTCTCGCGCGAATCGGGCGCCGAGCTCGAGCGGGTCGATGTCAACGAGCTGCTGAGCCGCACGTTGCAGCTCCTGCAGAGGTACCTCCAGGACCATGGCGTGCGGGCGACGACCGATCTCGCGCCGGTGCCGCCGTGCGTGGTCAATGCCAACGCGATGCGGCAGATCCTCCTCAACCTCATCACCAACGCCGTGCAGGCCATGCCCGAGGGCGGCGACCTGCTGCTGCGCACCGGGCGGGCGAGCACCGACCGCGTGCGCCTCGAGGTGCGCGACACGGGGGTCGGCATCCCCGCCGGGCGCCTCCAGGAGATCTTCAACCCCTTCTTCACCACCAAGGCGCCCGGCCAGGGCACGGGCCTCGGGCTCTCGGTCGTGCACTCGATCGTCCGCCGCTATCGCGGCGAGATCCAGGTGAGGAGCCAGGTCGGCGTCGGCACGACCTTCACCATCGAGCTGCCGTGCCCGTGCCACGACGACGCGGCGGCACAGCCCTGAGGCCGCGATGAGCGCCCGCGTCCTGCTCGTCGAGGACGAGACCAACATGGCGCGCACGCTGGCGAAGAATCTCGAACGGGCCGGCTACCGCGTCGAGTGCGCGCCGCACGGCGAGGCCGCCCTTGCCCGCCTCGCCGAGGCTCCGGTCGACATCGTCCTCACCGACCTCAAGATGCCGGTGATGGACGGCATGGCGCTGCTGCGCGCCATGCACGCGCGCAACTTCGGGGCCGCCGTGGTCGTGCTCACCGGCTACGGGACGATCGAGTCGGCGGTCGAGGCCATGAAGCTCGGAGCCGCGGACTACCTCATCAAAGACGCGCCGCCGCAGCAGATTCTCCTGACGCTCGAGCGCGTGCTCGAGATGGAGGCTCTGCGCCGCGAGAACGCCCGCCTCCGGCAGGAGATCGGTCGCTTTCGGCACGTCGGTGAGCTGATCGGGCAGAGCCCCGCGATGCAGGGCGTCCACCAGCTGATCGACGCCGTCAGCCAGAACCGCAGCACGGTGCTGCTCGCCGGCGAGAGCGGTACGGGCAAGGAGCTCGTCGCTCGCACCATCCACCGGCGCGGGCCGCTGGCGGACAAGCCGTTCGTGGCCATCAACTGCGCCGGCCTTTCCGAGACGCTCCTCGACAGCCAGCTCTTCGGCCACCGCCGCGGCGCGTTCACGGGCGCGGTGAGCGACCACGACGGGGTCTTCCGCGCGGCCGACGGCGGGACGCTCCTCCTCGACGAGGTGGCGGAGATCCCCCCGACCCTCCAGGCGAAGTTCCTGCGGGCGATCCAGGAGCGGGAGGTGACCCCGCTCGGCTCGAGCCGGGCCGTGGCGGTCAACGTCCGGCTGATCGCGGCCAGCAACCGCGATCTCGAGGCCGAGGTGCGCGCCAGCCGGTTTCGTGCCGACCTTTTCTACCGGCTCAACGTCGTACGCATCGAGCTGCCCCCGCTGCGGGAGCGCCGCGAAGACATCCCGGCGCTCGTCGACCACTTCCTGGCGCGCTTCTCGGCCGAGTACCAGGTCGCCCCCAAGCGCGTCGCCCCCGACGCGCTCGCGCGGCTCCGCGACTACGACTGGCCCGGCAACATCCGCGAGCTCGAGAACGCGATCGAGCGCGCGTTCGCGGTCTCCAGCGCCGACACGATCACCCTCGCCGACCTGCCGCCGGGGATCGCCACCCGGACGGAGCCCGCTCCCGGTTCGGTGATGCCCTTGGCGGAGGTCGAGCGGCACGCGATCGCGGCGGCCCTGCGGCAGAGCGGCGGCAACAAGAACGAAGCCGCGCGGCTTCTCGGCATCGACCGCCAGCGCCTGTATCGCAAAATCGAGAAGTACGACCTCGCCTGAGCGGGCGGCTCACCGGGGCCCGACGACCACGAGCCGCACGATGAGCGACAGGCCCTCCTCGAGCACCCGGTGCTCCGTCGTCCGCCACCGCAGCCCGGCCGCCCCGAGCGCCTCGTAGAACGCCCGCGTGTCGACGCGCCCCGCGTCGGCGACGAGCGCCTGGCCGCCCGGCGCGAGCAGCGCCGCGAGCGCCCACGCGACGGCGGGGAACGCTTCGCGCTCGTAGAGCAGCTCGGCGGCGAGCACGAGGTCGAAGCGACCGCGCACCGCCCCCGCCGTGACGTCCGCGGCGACGGCGTCCACGGCACAGCCGTTGGTCACGGCGCTCGCGCGCGCGAAGGCGAGGGCCGCGGGCACGCGATCGACGAGCGTCACCCGCGCCCCCCGCCGCGCGGCCACGAGACCCGGCAGGCCGAGGCCGCAGCCGAGCTCGACCGCGCGCCGCGGGCCGCGCGGCACGGCGGCCGCCAGCACCCGCGCGCCGGTCCACAGATGCGCCCAGTACGGCGGCTCGGCCGGATCGTCGCCGGCGAGCAGCGCGGCGCGGTCCACGTGGGCTTCGAGGTCGGCCACGCGCCAGAGGGCGATGGTGTCGTCGCCGACCGTCAGCGCCTCGCACGTGGCGGCGAAGCCCGCGATGGTGCGCATCCCCGTTGTCACCCGCCTGGCGTGGTGCTATGCACGCCGCTCGAACCGCTGCAGGCCGCCGGAGGAAGACCATGGAGGAGATGCTTCGTCAGACCGATCAGATCATCAACTTCACGCGCGACATCAACCGTCGCATCGCGGAGTCCGGCATCTCGGGCGTCGAGGGGCTGGTGGGTCTCTACGACCAGCTCCGCGGGGCGCTCGCGAAGGTGAGCCATCAGGAGATCGAGTGGGCGCAGAGCGAGGTGGGGCGCGTCATCGACACGCTCAAGCAGCTCTCCGAGGAGCTCAAGCACCTCGCCGCCCTCAAGTCGGCCCTCGAGACGGGGCATTGAGACACCGGACCGCAGCACGCGCCTGAGCTCGGATCCGTCACCGCCGCGGGCGGCACATCGCCGATCCCGCGACCGTGGCACTGGGGGGTGGGGGATGAGGATCCACGCGCTGATTCTGTTCGCGGCGGGGCTCGCCGGTGCGCTGCCGCCGTCCCGGGCCGGAGCCGAGCCGTACCTCATGGTCCGCGAGGGCGCCAAGTGCAGCGACTGCCACACCAACCTCACCGGCGGCGGCAAGCGGACGGCGTTCGCGCAGATCCACGCGCACGACATCCTGCACGACCTGCAGATCCTGCCCATCCCGCCGGGGACCAAGCCCTTCACCGGGGAGATCACTCCCTACGTGTCGATCGGCGGCGACCTGCGCACGCGGGCGACGCTCACCTTCCGCGACCAGCCGAGCGCGGCGGGCACTGTCGACGGCGATCGTGCGTTTCGCCGGCAGCTCCACTCGACGGACTTGAACGTCAACGAGTTCCTCACCTACCTGCAGGTCGACCTCTATCCGGACATCCTGTCGATCTATGCCGACGAGAACTTCAACGGCGTCGCCAACAACCGTGAGGCCTTCGCCCTGCTGCGCGGCTTCCTGCCCTGGGACACCTACTTCAAGGGTGGCCGTCTGTTTCCCACCTACGGCCTGCGCGTCCAGGACGACCAGGCCTTCATCCGCGCACGCAGCGGCTACACGTTCCAGAACCCCGACGAGGGCATCGAGATCGGCACCATGCCCGGGCCGTTCTTCATCGCCAGCTCGATCACCAACGGGAAGTCCGGCGACAACGACGTGGCGGCCACCCTCAACGGCTACACCGTCGTGACCGACGTCCCCGTCGTCCGCAACGTCATCGCCGGCGGGTCCTACGCCCGGCAGACCAACAAGCGCGACGTCTTCGCGTTCTACGCCGGCTCGAACTACGGCCCCCTCACGTATCTCGCGGAGGCGGACAAGATCGAGGACCGCAACCTCGCCACGGTCGGCCGCCGCGACGATTGGGCGACCTACGGCGAGCTCGACTTGCTCCTTTTCGACTGGCTCAACCTCCGCGGCACGGCCGAGTTCGTGAAGGTCTCCAACGCCAACGATCAGACGCGATACACGATCGGCGCCGAGCCCTTCATCGACCGCTTCCTGCAGCCGCGGATCCAGTACCGCATCAACAACGGCCCGCGGGACCAACCGCTGCTCAACCAGCCCGAGCTGTGGCTCGAGCTGCACGCCTTCTTCTAGCCGGCGGCGCGTCTACTTCACCACCTCGGCGACGATGGCGTTCATCCCGCCGCGGCTCACCTTCTCGCCCTCCACGGTGATCTTTTCCGCCGCCTTCTCCTTCACCTGGGCGTAGGCCTTCGGATTCTCGTGGTCCTCGAGGACGAGGTAGAGCTGGTTGTCGTCGGTGAGCAGCCCGAGGGGCATGCCCTTCTTGGCGCACGTGTCCGCGCACTTGCGGTGGCTCGCGCCCTTGCTCTCGTGCGGGATGTAGCAGGCGAGGTCCACCACCTCGCCGGTCACGCTGTCGGCCGCCCGCACGACCGACCCGCCGGCCAGCAGCGCGGCCGTCGTGCCCGCGATCACCAACAGTCGAACGCTCCCGATCGTCGTCATGCAACCTCCTCCGCGCCGCGCGCGTTTCCTCCGGGTCTAACCGCCGTCCCCGGAGGAGTCAACGTCGACGGGTACGAGGTCGGGCGCGTCGAGCGGCGGGCTGAAGACCGCGAGCGCCACCGCCGGCCTTCCCCCGGCCGGGGTGAACCAGTGCGTGACGCCGCGCGCGATCAGCGCCACGTCGCCGGCCCGCAGCCGCACGCGGCGGGAGCCGACCGCGAGCACGCCCTCGCCCGCGAGCACGTGCACCGTCAAGTCGTGCGCGACGTGACGGTGGGGCGCCTCGGCGCCGCGCGCCTGAACCACGTGGTAGCTCGCCCCTGGCGTGCGCGCCACCTCGTCGACGCGCAGCGCCTGCCCGGCGGCGAGCGGGTGGTGCGCCACGAAGACGGCGACGCCGTCCTCGAGCAGGCCGACGGCTGCGCGCGGCGGGTGCCGCGCGCAGCCCGCAGCATCCGCGAGGAGAACGAGCAGGAGGAGCGCATGGCGGCGAGGCTTCATGCGCGCCATCTGACGTCCGCGGTATGGAAGCGCAAGCGCCGTCTTCGACGCGGTGCGACGGCGTTTTTTTCTTGACGGCGCCACACGACGCGCGCGATCATCCGCGCGCTCGATGGACGTCGTCCTGCACCGGGTGATCGTGGGCGGGCTGCTGGCGTGGGCGGCCGTCTCGATCGCCTTCGGTCCCGAGCTGCTGCGCACGCTCGGGCGGCTGCGCGACCCGCGCCCACGCGACACGGTGGCGCCCCTCGTCGAGACGTCCCAGGGACCGCCGCCGCCGGGGGCCTGAGGCAACGCGAGCGTTCGCGGGCGCGGCCTGCTAGACTTTCGGCTCCCCGCCCCGCATGCCGGCCGTCGCATCGCATCGTCCGCCGCGCGCCCTCCTCGTCGCGCTGATCGCGGTTTTGGCCGGATGCCGGCCCCTCGCGCCGCCAGCGACTCCCGGACATCTCTACGCGCTCCTCGTGAACGGGGGGGCGGACCGCGCCCGCAACTACCAGTCGCACCTCCTCCACCTCCAGCAGATGCTCGCGCTGCTGCGCGCGGCCGGCGTGCCGCCGGACCACGTCACCGTCCTCGCCAGCGACGGCCCCGATCCGGAGGCCGACCTCGCGGTCCGCGAGGTCGAGCCCGAGCGCGCCTTCTGGCTGCTCGAGGACACCCCGACGGGCGGCGCGCTCGCCACTCCCGTCACGTACGCGAACTCGGTCCTGCCCGGCGTTCGCCTCGAGGCCGCGACCAAGGCGAGCCTGACGGCGTGGTTCACCAAGGCGGCGCGGCGCCTGCGGGCGGGCGACACGCTGCTGCTCTACGTCACCGACCACGGAAGCCGCGACCCCGCGAACGGCGGCGACAACAGGATCACGCTCTGGGGGGTGGACGAGGCGGTGTCCGTGCACGAGCTGCGCGACCTGCTCGCGCGGCTCGACCCCGGGGTGCGCGTGGTCATGCTCATGTCGCAGTGCTACTCGGGCGGCTTCGCCAGCCTGCGCGTGCCCCCCGACTCCGCGCACCCCGGCGGCGTGTGCGGCTACTTCTCGTCGACCGCCGACCGGCCCGCCTACGGCTGCTATCCGGAGAACCGCGGGCGCAACAACGTCGGGCACTCGTTCCACTTCCTCGCCGCGCTCGCCGCCGGCGCGGGGCTCGCCGACGCGCACCGTACCGTGCTCGTCGCCGACCGTACACCGGACGTGCCGCTGCGCACCTCGGACCTCTACCTGGCAGGGCTGCTGCACGCCGCCGCCGGAGGCGACGACGCCCGCACGACCGCGCTCGCCGACGCGCTGCTGCGCGAGGCGTGGGCGAACCGCGACGCCTGGGAGCCCGACATCCGCCTGCTCGACCGCGTGGCCCAGGGCTTCGGGATGTTCAGCCCACGCTCGCTCGCCGAGCTCGACGAGCAGGCGCAGCGCCTGCCGGGCATGGGCGAGCAACTGCGCAACGACGCTCGCGCGTGGCGCAACGGGCTCGGCGACGCCAGCACCGCAAACCTCGCCCGCTTCGTCGCCATGCACCCCGCGTGGCGCGAGCGGCTGCGGCCCGAGGCGCTCGCGGCCCTCGCGCCGGCCGATCGCCGGCGCGTGACGCGCGAGCTGCTGGCCGCGCTCGCGCCGTTCGTACAGGCGCACCCTGCCGTCGCGCGACGCCTGGAGCGCCTCCACGACCGGGCCGAGACCGCCGCGGCCGCGGCGTACCGCATGGACGTGCGGCTCGGCGGCGTGCTGCGCCTGCGCGCGCTCCTCGAGAGCATCGCCGGGCGCGTGTACCTGGCGACGCGAGGAAGCGCGGCGGAGCGGGCGGCCTACGCCGGCCTGGTCGCCTGTGAGAAGCTGACGCTGCCGGGCCTCCCGGCCGGCGTGGCGCCCGCCCTCGACGTCGAGCCGCCGCTGCCGCGCTGGGCCGAGGACGTGGCGCAGGCCCGCTCCGCCCTGCCGGCATGGATGGGTATCAACTTCGAGGAGGCACCCGAAGCGCTGCGGGCGCATCACGGGCTCGCCGCGGGCGCCGCCCAGGTGGTGGCGGTCTATCCCGACTCCCCGGCGCTCGCCGCCGGCCTGCGACCGGGGGACGTCGTGCTCGGGCCGCCCGGCAGGCCGTTCACGGAGCGCAACCAGATCCGCACCTGGACGCTGCTCGCGCCGATCGACCGCGCCGCGACCCTCGTCGTGCTGCGCGACGGCGAGCGCCGCACGGTGACGCTGGTGCCGCGCGCCTTCCCGACGAAGTGGCCCTCCCTGCCCGGCCCCGTGAAGATCGGTAGCCGCGCCCCACGCCTCAGCCTCACCGCCTATCGCGGGACCTTGCCGCGCCCGGACCTCGCCGACGGCGCGTCGCACGTCCTCTTCTTCTGGGCGACGTGGTGCGCTCCGTGCAAAGCATCGCTGCCGGCGCTGCTCGCCTTCGCCGACGCGCACCGCGCGGCGCCGATCGCGATCACGGACGAGGCGCGGGAGACCCTCGACGCGTTCTTCCGCGCCTTCACCGCCCCTTTCCCCCAGACCGTCGCTCTCGACGAGAGCCGTGCGGCCTTCATCGCCTACGGGATCAACGGCACCCCGACCTTCGTCCTGGTCGACGGCAGCGGCACGGTGCGCGGCTACACGACCGGCTACGACGCGGCCAGGGGCCTGCAGCTCGACGGCGCGCCGGCCCGCTGACGCGAAGCGCACGGCACTGAGCAAGCCCCCCGGGGCGGCTTTCGACATCCACCGGCCGCCGCTATGCTCGAAACGCGATGATGGCACGCACGACGGTGGGGACGCTGGGTGCGCTGGCGGCGCTGCTGCTCGCGGCGACGGCCGCCTCGGCGCAGACGATGATGGACGGCGCGGCGGCGATGGGCGTGCAGAACACGCTCGCGGGCACCGCGGCGCCGAGCGCTGCATCGACGCTCGACCACACCCGCAGCGCGCTCGACCACGCCACCTCCGCGGCGGGCGCCGGCTGGGCTGCTGGCGCGAGCGCGGGGGCGGGAGGACCGAGCGGGGGCGGCGGCTGGGCCTCGGCGAGCGCCGCCGCTCACGGCAGCGGGAGCGGCAGCTGGAGCGCCGGCGGCGGCTGGGCCTCGGCAGGCGGCGGGCACGGCGGCGGCGCGAGCGGCTGGGCCAAAGGTGGTGCGGGGTCGAGCAGCGCTCCCGCCACGCACCGCTGATCGACCGCCCGCTCTCCCCGATCTCGCCGCGTCAGCCGACGCTCACCTCGATGCGGCGGACCCGGGCGTGCTCGGCCTTCGGCAGATGCAGCGTGAGCACCCCCTGCTGCATCGCCGCCCGGATACCGTCGCGGTCTATGGCCTCGCCGAGGGCGAACGTGCGGTGGTAGCCGCCGACGACGTACTCGACGTGCAGCGGCTTGAGGCCCGCGTAATCCTCCGGGCGAACACGGCCCTCGATCGTGAGCTGGTCGCCGTCGAGATGCACGTCGACCGCATCGGCGGGAACACCCGGCATGTCGGCCAGGAGCACGATCTCGTCGTTGGTCTCCAGGATGTCGACCGCGGGCGCGAAGTAGCGTCCCGGCCTCGTGCTCTCCTCCCGCCGCTCCACCTTCTGCTTGGGCCTTGCCTCCATCTCGGTGGTCGTCATGTTGTCTCCTCCTCAGGCCGCCTGGATCTCGACGCGCCGCGGCCGGCTCTCCGGGGCCTTCGGCAGGCGGACCGTCAGGACGCCGTCGCGATACTCCGCCTGCGTCTGATCGGCGGCCACCCGGGCGGGCATGCGAACGACGCGCCGGAAGGCCCCCTCCTCCCGCTCGCGACGATGGAACGCGGCCCCAGCCTGGGGCTCCGGCAGCTTCCGTTCGCCGCGCAGCGTGAGGGCCCCGTCCTCGACGCTCACCTCGACGGAGCGCGGATCGAGCCCCGGCAGCTCCGCCTTGACGACGAACGCATCGCCGGCGTCGAAGACGTCGACCGACGGCGAGACGCCCCCCGGCCCGAAGGCCGCGAACGCCTGCTCCAACATGCGCTCGAGCTCCCCTTGGAGCCGCTCGAACGGGTCGCGGTAGGTCGCCATCCTGCACCTCCTGTTGACGTTGCGGGCAACGTAGATCCGAGCGCGCCGCTGTCAACCCTCGGCCCGCCCGCGAAAGCCCGCGGACGAATGCCTGCGCCGGGTCCGGCGAATCAGCGCAGGAAAGCGCTCAGGCGGGTGAGCACTCCGAGCACCTCGACCGAGCGCCGCTCGCCTTCGGCGCGGCCGACGGCGATCGGGCGGTACTGGGCGTCCGTCATCCGGATGCCGGCCGGATCGTGGACCCCGACGCCGAACGTCACCGTGCGGCCCTCCTCGACCAGCGCGCACTCGTCCGCCCCGCAGGCGACGGCATAGGGATCGCCGGACGAATCGAGCAGCGAGCGCCCGAGCGAGTAGTCGTCGGGAGGGTTCGTCACCCCGATCAGCCGGAGGATGGTCGCGGGCAGGTCGTGATGGCTCGAGAGGCCCGGGTGGCGGGCGGGGGCCACTCCCGGCACGTGGAGCACGAGCGGGACGCGGATCTGCTCGGGTGTGAACGCGCCGTTGTGGCCCCAGTAGCCGTGCTCGTTGAACTCCTCACCGTGGTCGCCCGTCACCACCACGACGGTGCTCGCGAGCAGCCCGCGCACCTCGAGCCCGCGCACGAGGCCGCCCACGATGTCGTCGGCGTAGGCGACCGCGTCGCGATAGCGGTTCCACACCGCCGGCGGCCGCACGCCCGCGCCGGGCCCGAGAAAGCCGATGCGCGCCGAGTACGGGCGGTAGCGGGCGCGCGCGGGATCGAAGTCGTAGCCCGCGTGCGTCGACTCGAGCAGCAGCACCGCGAAGAACGGCCGCGGGTCCGCCGCAGCCGCGAACCGCGCGAACGCCCCGGCGGCCTGTGCGTCCTTGGCCGCGATCCCGGGGCCGTCGAACGTGGGGCCGATCGCGTCCTGGACGTCGACGAACGCGGTGCGCCGGAGCTCCGAAAACGCAAGCGGGCTCGTCGACAGCACCTCGAGGCGGTAGCCCCGCGCCCGGGCCGCATCGAAGAGGACCGGCCCGCGCCTTTCCTCCGCGAAGGCGTCGAAGGCGGCGGCGTAGAGCCCGTAGAACATGCTGAACATCCCGTAGCGCGTGTTGTTGCCGCCGCTCACGTGCTGGAGAAAAACCTGCGACCGCTCACCGAGGCGCCACAGCGCCGGGGTGGTGTCGGGATTGAAGCTGTCGGCGCGCCAACTGTCGAGCACGACCCAGAGCACGTTCGGCCGGGGCGCGTCCGCGGCGTAGCGCAGCGGAGCGCGCGGATAGTGGGGCAGCGCCCCGCGGCCGGCTGCGATCGCGGGCGCGCCGAATGCGAGGTGATGGCGCGCGAAGCCGACGATCGTGAACGGCTGGTAGAGGGGCACGAGCCGCGCCGCTCGGGTCACGTCGCGCGCCTCCCGAAGGTCGCACGCCGCGTATACCGCCTTGTCGACGACCACGAGCACCACAACGCCACCCGCGAAAACCGCCCATCCGCGCCCGAGCGCCCGTCGCGGCCACGGGCGGGCGCGCGCGCGCCGCCACAGCCAGGCGAGTCCGACCGCCTCGAGCCCGAGCAGCGCGGCGACGGCGGCGGCGAACGCGAGTGGAGCGTCCGGCCGCAGGTGGAGCGCGGCGAGCCCGCCCGGCATCCAGAGCAGATGGAGCGCGAGACCGCCGACGTGGAAGCGGTAGTAGGCGTAGACGGTGCGGTCGACGTAGAGGAGAACGTGGAGCGCCGTCGCCAGCACGGGCGCGGCGACGGGCGCGAGGACCCGCCCGCCCGGCAGGAAGACGATGCCGAGGACGAGGCCGCCGAGGAGCAGCATCGCGCTCGCGAGCTGCGCGAGCAGCGCCACGTGGACGAAGAGCCAGCCCGGCGTCCAGCGCGTGCCGCCGGCGGCCAGGATATAGCCGTAGCCGTCGAGGAAGAGCACGCCGACGTTAGCGACCACGAACCAGAGCAGGGCCTGGGCGAGCGCGCGGCGATCGGCCATCCGTCCTCTCATGGCCGAACGCCCCCGCCCTCGCAAGGCGATCCGGGGGCGCTGACAGCGGCCGGCCGCAGCGCTAATGGAACCCATGATGCCCATGATGCGCGCGATGGTGCTCGACGCGCCGCGACGGCTCCTGCGCGCCGCGGAGCTTGCGGTGCCGGGCCTCGGTCCCGACGACGTGCTGCTGCGTGTCGAGGCCTGCGGGGTGTGCCGGACGGACCTGCACGTGGTCGACGGCGAGCTGCCGGAGCCCAAGCTGCCGCTCGTCCCGGGGCACGAGATCGTCGGCACGGTGACCTCCGCGGGGACCGCCGCGGCGCTCGCGCCCGGAGCCCGCGTGGGCGTGCCGTGGCTCGGCTGGACGTGCGGGCGATGCCGCTACTGCACGACCGGCCGCGAGAACCTCTGCGAGCGCGCGCAGTTCACCGGATATCAGCGCGACGGCGGCTACGCCGAATACGTCGTCGCCGACGCGCGCTTCTGTTTCCCGATCCCCGCCGCCTACGCCGCGGTGGACGCCGCGCCGCTGCTGTGCGCGGGCCTGATCGGTCACCGCGCGCTCCGCATGGCCGGCGACGCCCGCCGCCTCGGCCTTTACGGCTTCGGCGCGGCGGCGCACATCGTGGCGCAGGTCGCCCGGCACGAGGGCCGCGAAGTCTACGCCTTCGTCCGCCCCGGCGACGCCGCCGCGCGCCGCTTCGCCCTCGACCTCGGCGCCACGTGGGCCGGCGACTCGGATGCCGCGCCGCCGGTGCCGCTCGACGCCGCGATCATCTTCGCGCCCGTGGGCGCGCTCGTGCCCGCGGCGCTGCAGGCGGTCGCGCCCGGCGGCGTGGTCGTGTGCGGGGGTATTCACATGAGCCACATTCCCTCCTTCCCTTACGCCCTCCTTTGGGGGGAGCGCGTCGTGCGCTCGGTCGCCAACCTCACGCGGGCCGACGGCACGGCCTTTCTCACGCTGGCGCCCGAGGTGCCGGTGCGCACGACGGTGACGCCCTACCCGCTCGCCGAGGCCAACGCGGCGCTCGAGGACCTGCGCGCGGGTCGGCTGCACGGCGCCGCCGTCCTCGTGCCGTGACGCGGCGCTGGCATGCCGGAGCGCGAACCGCTACAAGGATCTCTCGCCGGGGCGATGATGGGCGGACGGAGGACGGGACGGTGGCTCGCGGTGCTCGTGGCGGGATGCCTCCTCCCCTCGCCCGCCGCCGCGCGCCGGCGGCACCTCCCCGCGCGCGCCGTGACCTCACGCGCCCGGGCGCGGCTGCCGTGGCCGCGCCCCGAGGTGCTGCGACTCGCGCTGGCGGCCTATCGCTGCGCGCCGCCGGGGCTCTTCGCAGGCAGCCTCCTCACCATCATCGACTACACGCTGCCGTCGACGGCCCCGCGCCTCTGGGTCATCGACGTCGCCGCGCAGCGCGTGCTTTTCAACGAGCTCGTGGCGCACGGCGCGGGCAGCGGCGGGAATTACGCCGCGGCGTTCTCGAACGAACCGGGCTCCCGGCAGTCGAGCCTCGGCCTCTTCCGCACCGAGGACGTGTACGAGGGCGGGCACGGCGAGTCGCTGCGCCTGGCCGGCCTCGAGCCCGGCGTCAACGACCGGGCGATGGAGCGCGAGATCGTGATGCACGGCGCGCCCTACGTGAGCCGCGCCGTCGCCAAAGCCCACGGGCAGCTCGGGCGGAGCTGGGGATGCCCGGCGCTCGAGCGCGGCGTCGACCGGCGTGTGATCGAGCGCATCCGCGGCGGGACGGCGCTCTTCGCATACTACCCCGACCCGCGCTGGCTCGCCCATTCACGCTTCCTCCGCTGCGACGCCGCGGCTCGCGCGGACGCGCTCGCCGGCCACGCCGACACCGCAGCGTGGCGCGATCGCCGGCCCGGCGTCCCGGCGCTCTGACTGCGTGGGGAGGAGGAGCCATGCAACGACTTCTGATCGTGGTGGCCTTGGCGGCGTGCATCGTCGGGAGCGCCCGCGCCGCCTCGCGCGCCACGCGGTGCCGCGCGGCGTGCGGAGGGCTCATCGCCGCGTGCGCCGCGGACACCGCGGCCGCGGGCTACGGCGACCTCACGAAGGCGTGCAAGCAGAGCGTGCTCAAACAGTGCAAGCGGAAGGGGACGGCGGCCTGCACGGCGTACTGCGGCAACGGCGTCATCGACCCCGGAGAGGAGTGCGACGGGACCAGCTTCGGCGGGGCGACGTGCGCCTCGCTCGGCTTCCCGCTCGGGGGGACGCTCCGCTGCACCGCCGCCTGCACCATCAACACCCGGCGCTGCGTCACCTCGACCGTGCCCGCGTGCGGGAACGGCGTGAAGGACGGCCCCGAGGAGTGCGACGGCACGGACCTGGGGGGCGCGACGTGCGCGTCGCTCGGCTTCACCGGCGGCGGGACGCTCGCCTGCACTCCGGGCTGCGGCTTCGACGTGAGCGGCTGCAGGAGCCAGGCGTTCCCGGCCACCGGACAGACGACGTGCTGGGACAGCGGCGGCAGCATGATCCCCTGCGCGGGAACCGGCCACGACGGCGACACGCGTGCGGGGGCGACGCTCGCCTACGTGGACAACGGCGACGGGACGATCACCGACGTGAACACCCGGCTCACGTGGGAGAAGCAGAGCAACGGCGACGGCAGCGTCCACGACATCGCCAACACCTACACGTGGGATCAGGTTTTCTCGATGCACGTGACGGCCCTGAACACGCCCCCGTGCTTTGCGGGCCACTGCGACTGGCGTGCGCCGAACCTCAAGGAGCTGGAGAGCCTCGTGAACCTCGAGAACTCGGCGCCCGCGGTGTCCAGCGCATTCAACACGGGCTGCACCTCGCCCTGCACGGTGCTCACCTGCAGCTGCACGCAGGGCGGCCTCTACTGGTCGTCCAGCAACCTGGCCACCTTCACGCAGGACGCCTGGCCGGTGGACTTCAGCGACGGCAACGTGCCCGCAAACTCCAGCAAGGCAAACGCCTTCGACGTGCGCGCGGTCCGCGGCGGCTCGTGACCCGCCGCGCGTTGGTCACCCGCACGGCTTCTGCCAGGCGTCGCCCGCGGGGTTGGGGAGGTGAAGCATGACGAAGCGACTTCTCTCGGGATTGATCCTCTCATCGCTCGCCGTCCACCCGGCCGCTGCCCGCCGCGTGCGTGGCGGCATAGTGAACATCGATCAATCGAAGCTACCATTCACCATCAGCGCTCCGGGAAGCTACCGCCTGACCAGCAATCTGCAAAACGGAGGCACCGCGATCAAGGTCACGACGCCCAACGTCACCATCGACCTCAACGGCTTCTCGATCATCGGCGGGCAGTTCGGGATCGATGCCGGCGGCCAACCGCTGATCACGATTCTCAACGGCCAGGTCTCCGGCGCGTTCGCCGCCGGCATCACCACCGGCCACAGCTCGCGCATCGAGGGTGTCCGGGTATTTGGCAACGGTGACGGCATCGACTGCACGGACGGCTGCAAGATCACGGATTGCATCATCAACAACAACACGCGCTACGGCATCTTTCTTCTGGATAGCGACAACAACGGGAGAGGCGTCGTCTCGTCCAACGTCATCCAATACAACGGGAGCGCAGGTGTCTTCGCCATTACCGCGACGCTGGTGACCGGCAACTCGATCAACAACAACGGCACGGGCATCAGCTTCGGTACCGGTCGCGGCGGCTATTCGAACAACGTCCTCGACTCGAACGGACGCGACGTGTTCGGCGGCGTCAATCTGGGCCAGAACGCCTGCGGCAGCTCGCTGTGTCCGTAGGGGTCTACAGGGCTGGACAACACGCTGCCCATCTGGCAAGTGTCCGGCCGGAAGGAGCCATCCGATGCGAGGCCACCACGCGACGCTGCTACGAGCGGTCGTTCTCCTTGGGCTCTCCGCGACCTTGGCGCTGGCGGCGCCACCCTACGATTTTGCGGGGCCATGGGGCGGCACGTTGACCGCGCGGAAGAGCGGAGCGACGGGCACCATCACGGCGGACTTCACGGCGACGGCCAACTTGCGGAAGTTCACGGGAACCGTGACGCTCGCGGCAGAGGGGCAGACGCTCTCCTGCGCGTTCACCGCCAAATATCGGAAGAACCTGCTTCTTCATCCGCGGTGCGCCGGACGGCCCGCTTCCATCGTCATCGTCCATTTCGATCCAGCCACCCAGACACTGACGGGGTCGTTCCCCGTCGGACGTCGTCATCCCGAGATCGTCGACTTCTCCTTGCAGAGGGCGCCGGCATAGCGGAAGCCGCGGCACGTCGTAGGACATCGGGCCCATGCCTCACGGCGTCCTGCGCGTCGTGCCACCAGGGCAGAGCGCGCCCGCCCCGACTCGAACGGGGGACCTGCAGGTTCGAAGCCTGACGCTCTATCCAACTGAGCTACGGGCGCGTGCGGCGAAGTCAGGCACATACAGCGATCGCCCGCGCCGGGCAACCCGGACCGTGGCGAGGGGCTCAGCCGCAAGCCGACGTTCTTGACGCGTCCCCGGGCGCGGCGTATCAGGCACCGACGGCGAGAGGTCGCATGATCAAGCTCTACCACGCGCAGCTCACCCGCTCGATCCGCATCCTCTGGCTGCTCGAGGAGCTCGGCGTTCCGTACGAGCTGGTGACGGTTGCGTTCAAGCCGCCGCGCCATTCCTTCGAGCAGGACACGCCCACCGGGAAGTTTCCGTCCCTCGAGGACGACGGCG
>DATGIZ010000014.1:0-149093 GCA_035295465.1 Binatia bacterium
TCGAACCCCTGACCCACGGCTTAGAAGGCCGTCGCTCTGTCCACTGAGCTACTGGCGCAGAATGGTCGGGGCGAGCCGATTTGAACGGCCGACCACCTGCTCCCAAGGCAGGTGCGCTACCAGGCTGCGCCACGCCCCGCCAGCCAGGCGCCCCTCCCTAACACGGCCCCGGGCCGCACGCAACGTTTCCGCGCCGCAGCCGGGCCCCGAGGGCACGCATGGCCCTCGCCCGATGGCTCACCTTCTGCTTCTCGGCCGGGCCGGCCTCGGCGAGCGTGCGGCCGAGCTCGTCGGCGACGAACACCGGGTCGTACCCGAAACCTGCCGTGCCGGCGGGGCGAAGCGCGATGCGCCCCGAGCACGTCCCCTCGGCGGCCTCGATCCCGCCGTCGGGAAGGACGAGCGCCACGACGCAGCGGAAGCGCGCCGTCCGCCGGGGCCCGGGGACGTCGCGCAGGGCGTCGAGGAGCTTCGCTATGCGCTCGGCGTCGCTCGGGGCCCAGCGCGCCGAACGTGGGCCCGGCTCGCCTCCGAGGGCATCGACCTCGAGCCCCGAGTCGTCCGCCAAGGCCGGAAGGCCACTGGCAACCGCGACCGCGCGGGCCTTCAGGATTGCATTCTCGAGATACGTGGCGCCCGTTTCGGGACCCGGCGCGATCGTCCCGACGTCGGCGAGTGCGCGCACGTCGAGCGGCCCCCACTCCGCCACGAGCGCCCGCAGCTCGGCCGTCTTGCCCGGATTGCCCGTGGCCAGAACGAGGCGGGCGGGGATCATCGCCGCCCGGGGAGCACGACGCCGGCGCCGGCGAGCGTCGCCCGCTGCGCGGCGGTTAGCGCCCGGATGCCGTCGCCCGCCGCGACCAGCAGCCGCCCGAGCTGCGCGGCGCTGAACGGCCTGCCCTCGGCCGTCCCCTGCACCTCGACGTACCGCCCCGCCCCCGTCATCACGACGTTGATGTCGACGTCGGCCCGCCGGTCCTCGTCGTACACGAGATCGAGCAGGACCCGCCCATCGACGATCCCCGCGCTCACCGCCGCGACGCTGCCGGTGAGCGGCAGCGACGCGAGCACGCCCTGGCGGCGCAGCCCGTCGAGGGCGAGGGCGAGCGCCACGAAGCCGCCCGTGATCGACGCGGTGCGCGTGCCGGCGTCCGCCTGGAGCACGTCGCAGTCGATGAGCACGGAGCGCTCGCCGAGGGCGCCCGCGTCCACGACGGCGCGCAGGCTGCGGCCGATCAACCGCTGGATCTCGTGCGTGCGGCCGCCGGGGCCGCGGCGCTCGCGCTCGACCCGCTCGCCCGTGCTGCGGGGCAGCATCGCATACTCGGCGGTCACCCAGCCCCGTCCCTGGCCGCGCAGGAAGGGCGGTACGCTCTCCTGCACGCTGGCCGTGCAGACGACGCGCGTGGCGCCGGCCTCGATCAGCACCGACCCCTCGGCCGCGGGCATGAACCCGGGGACCATCCGAACCGGCCGCAACGCCAACGCGCGCCGGCCGTCGGGCCGGCCGCCCTGCCGCCGCCGCTCAACCATTCGCGGGGAGCAGCCGATATAAGCACTCACAGTCGTCCGACATGCGCCTGCGCATAGCACGGCAGGAGCCAGGCCACCATTTGCCGGCCTGCCAGGGCGGTCGGAGGGCGGGAAGCGCCAGGACGGAACAACCGGGGGCAGCGTGAGCAGCGGGGTCGCAGTGCCGGAAAATCCACCGTATCTGATCGGTGAGCATCCCCTGATCCAGAAGATCAACCAGCTCATCACGAAGGTCGCCGCCACCGAGGCGACCATCCTCATCATGGGCGAGAGCGGCACCGGGAAGGAGCTGGTGGCCCGCGCCATCCACATGCAGAGCCCGCGCGCCGAGCGGCCGTTCATCCCGGTGAACTGCGGCGCGATCCCGGCCGAGCTGCTCGAGTCCGAGATGTTCGGGCACGAGCGCGGCGCCTTCACCGGCGCCATCGGCCAGCGGGCGGGCATGTTCCAGCTCGCCACGGGCGGGTCGATCTTCCTCGACGAGGTGGGGGAGATGAGCCCGCTGCTGCAGGTGAAGCTCCTGCGGGTCCTTCAGGACCGCGAGGTCCGCCCCGTCGGCGCGGACCGCTCCTTCAGGGTCGACGTCCGGGTGGTCGCGGCGTCGAACAAGGACCTGGCGGCGGAGGTGGAGGCGGGCCGCTTCCGCGAAGACCTCTTCTACCGGCTGCAGGTCATCCCGATCGTGATGCCGCCGCTGCGCGAGCGGCGGTCGGACATCCCGCTGCTGGTCAAGCACTTCCTCGACAAGCACAACCGCAAGCGGCTCGGCCGCCCGGCGCGCATCTCCGAGCAGGCCATGGTGCACCTCTGGGAGCACGACTGGCCCGGCAACGTCCGCGAGCTCGAAAACCTCCTCGAGCGGCTGGTCATCCTCTCCGAGGACGGCACGATCGACGTGCAGCACCTGCCGCCGAACATTCGCTCGCTGATCTCGGAGAAGAAGATCCCCCGCCCGACCCTCGGGGAGGAGGGTCTCGACCTCAACACCGCGGTGGAGGAGTTCGAGAACCGCCTCATCGAGGAGGCTCTGCGGCGCACCAAGGGAAACAAGCAGGCCGCCGCGCGCCTGCTCGGGCTCAAGCGCACCACCCTCGTCGCCAAGCTGCGCCGCCGCCGGGGCGCGGGCGGGGAGTCGGAGCAGGAGGCGTCGTGATGGCGGCGGATCGCCCGGCCCTCATTCTCGTCGTCGACGACGACGCCGACTGCCTCGAAGTGACCGCCCGGCTGCTCGAGCGCGAGGGTTACCTCGTGCGCCAGGCCCGAACCGGCCAGGAGTGCATCGCGCTCGTGCAGCGTGAGCCCGTCGATCTCGTCCTGCTCGACGTCCTGATGCCGCAGATGGACGGCTTCGAGGTCTGCGCCGCGCTGCGCGCGCTCCCGGGCAAGTCCGGCCTGCCGATCATCCTGCTCACGGGCAAGGACGACATGTCGACCCGCCTCGAGGGCATGCACCACGGGGTGAGCGAATTCCTCGCCAAACCCATCAACACCCACGAGCTCTATGCCCGCGTGGGCGCTCAGCTCCACATCCAGGCGCTCACCCGCCAGCTCGAGACGGTGGAGCGCAGCCTCGAGGCCCGTTCGGGCGCCAAGCCGCCGACGCCGTCCCGCTAACTCGCCCGCGCGGCCGGCGGGACAGTAGATTTCATGCCCAAAAACCGGTCGCATCCGCTGGCGCGCAAGCACCCTCGAAACCAGCTCGCTACAGCAGTCTTGCCGGTGGGGCCTTACTAAGCTAAGTATCTCGGGTCCGCAGGAGGTCCCATGACCAAGGAAGACGACGTTCTCATCCAGCTCGCGACGCGTATCCCGAAGGCGCTGCACCGCGAGATCAAGCTCTACTGCGTGCAGAGCAGCATCTCCGTGATGGAGTTCGTGGCCTCCGCCCTGGAAGACAAGCTCAAGCGCGACCACGGCCGCGGCGCGCGGCGTAAGCCGCCGGCGCGCTAGCGCGCGTCGATCGTGTCGAGGATCCGGCCGCGCAGGCGGGTCGCGTCGAGGTCGAGGGCGTCACAGATGCTCGCGAAGCCGAAGACGCTCGCCGGCTGCCTGCCGAGCAGCCAGCGCATGGCCTCGCGGCGCAGCCGCATGGCACGCGCCCCCGTCCCGCGCGCGTTCGCCCGCAGCGTCCGGACACCCTCCTCCAAGACGGCGAGCAGCAGCCGCCGCGTCCCGGGCGAGATCTCGCGGCGGCCGTAGACCGCCTCGTAGCGCACGAGCACGTCCCCATCGAGGGCCGCCATCTCGCCTTCGTTCGGCTCCGCCGCGCGACCCGGCCGATGCGGTCCGACCGCCGCCGCGAGCCCCGGCGCGACCGGGGCCTCGGCCAGCACCGCGTTCCCTGCTCTCTGAAACATCATGTCCCACTCTTGCTGCCTCGGTCTTGTTTCCGGGGCAACCGCACAAGCGGTGAGACGGACGGCAAAATGACGGGAGGCGCCGGCCGGTCGGCACGCGAAGGCGCCGCGACCAATGTCGGATGGCTTGCGCCCGCGCGCCGCTGCCTGCTACGCCCCGGGCGCCATGGATCTCAGCGCCGTCATCGCCGAGCTCAAGCGATCGACCGACACCTTCGGCCCCCTCGTGCGCGCGCACGCCGAGCGCTTCCCCGATCGCGTGGCGCTCAAGTTCGAGTCCGAGACGCTGACCTACGGCGAATATGACGTCGAGGTGAACCGCCTCGCCGGGGCGCTCGCGCACGAGGGCGTCGGCCGGGGCACACCCGTGGCGATCTTCGCGCGCAACAGCCCGCGCTTCCTCGTCGCGGTCGGGGCCGTCGCGAAGCTCGGCGCCATCGGCGCTCTGGTCAACACCCACGTGACGGGCGCCGGGCTCACGCACGTGCTGCAGCTATCGCAGGCGCGGATCGGAGTCTGCGACGCGACGGCGCTGCCCGCGCTCGACGCGGTGGCGGACACGCACGCGGTGCGCTTCCTCGCCGACGCCGCGCCGGGCGACGCCCTGCCCGCGGGCGTGCGCCCGCTCGGGGCGGTGCTGCCCGCGTCGGCGCCCGAGCCCGCCATCCCCGACGTGCGCGGCGGCGACGTCTTCCTCTACATCTACACGTCGGGCACTACGGGCTATCCCAAGGCGACCATCGTCCGCCATCTCCGGTTCACCATGGGCGGCATCACGCTCGCGCAGATGCTCGGCATCGAGGCGGGAGAGACGGTGTACGCGCCGCTGCCGCTCTACCACGGCGAGAGCCTGTTCGTCGGGTTCGCGCCGGCGTTCCGCGCCGGCGGCGCCTTCGCCTCGCGCCGCAGCTTCAGCGCGAGCGCGTTCCTCGACGACGTCCGCCGTCACGAGGCCGTGGCGTTCGTCTACGTCGGCGAGCTGTGCCGCTATCTGCTGCGCCAGCCGCCCACGCCGCGCGACCGCGACCACCGGTTGCGCGTGGCCGCCGGCGCGGGGCTGCGGCCCGACGTGTGGACGGCGTTTCAGGAGCGCTTCGGCATCCCGCGCATCGTCGAGATGTACGGGGCAACCGAGGGCAACGTCGCGCTGCAGAACGTCGACGGCCGCGTCGGCTCCGTCGGCAAGCCGCACCCGCTGCTCGAGGATCAGGTGCAGCTCGCCCGCGTCGACGTCGGGACCGGCGCCCTCGTGCGCGGCCGCGACGGCCTGTGCGTCGCCTGTGCGCCCGGCGAGGCCGGCGAGCTGCTCGGCAAGATCGGTCTCGCCGGCGCCATGGACTACGACGGCTACACCGACCGGGCGGCCACCGAACGCAAGATCGTCCGCGACGCCTTCGCGCCCGGCGACGCCTGGTTTCGCAGCGGCGACCTGCTGCGCCGCGACGCCGAGGGCTACTACTACTTCGTCGATCGCCTGGGCGACACGTTCCGCTGGAAGAGCGAGAACGTCGCCACGCAGGAGGTCGCCGACGTGCTCGCCGGCGCGCCCGGGATCACGGAGGCCAACGTCTACGGCGTCGCGGTCCCGGGCGAGGACGGCCGCGCCGGCATGGCGGCCGTGGTGCCCGCCGCCAGCGTCCCTTTCGACGGCGCCGCGCTCTGGGCGCACTGCGAGCGCCACCTACCGGCGTACGCGCGGCCTGCGTTCGTGCGCCTCGTCCCCGAGATGGACGTCACCGGCACGCTCAAGCAGCGCAAGGCGGCGCTCGCCGCCGAGGGCTACGACCCCGCGGCCGTCGGCGACCCGCTGTTCGTGCGCGCCGACGCCGCCCGGGCGTACGTGCCGCTCACCCCCGCGCTCCTCGACGCCGTCAGGACGGGGCGCCACCGCCTGTAGCGAGCAGCCGGGCCGCCTCCGCGCGCAGCCGCGCCTTGTCGACCTTGCCGCTCCCCTTCTGCGGCAGGTCTTCTTCGCGCCGTACCCAGAGGTGCCGGGGGACCTTGTAGCTCGCGAGCCGCTGCCGGCAATGGGCGAGCAGCTCCTCGCGGGCGACCGGCGCGGCGAGCACGACGAACGCCGCCACGTTCTCCCCGCGCGCCGGCTCGGGCACACCCACGACGTGCGCGGCGCCGACCGCCGGGTGCGCGGCGAGCACCGCCTCGACCTCCGCGGCGGCCACGTTCACGCCGGCGGTCTTGATGACGTCGCGCAGCCGCCCGAGGAAGTGCAGCGCGCCCTGCGAGTCGACCCAGCCGAGGTCGCCCGTGTGGAAGAAGCCCTCGGCGTCGCGGCAGTCGGCGGGCTCCTGCCCGTCGTAGTGGCTGAGCAGCGACGGGCCGCGCACGCAGATCTCGCCCTCGCACCCGCCGGGGAGCGGCGCCCCGGTCTGCGGATCGCAGATGCGCAGCTCCTTGCCGCCCGTCGGCGGGCCGTGGCTCCCCGCGCGCAAGGCGAGCGGGGCGTCCCAGGGCCACGCCGTGCACAGCGGCCCGGTCTCGGTCATGCCGAACGTGCCGACCGCGTGGTGATCGGCGGGATAGAGCGCCGCCGCCCAGCGCGCATTGGCGCCCACCCCCTTGCGCAGGTGAAGGCGCGTGTCGCGGAAGGCCGGGTGCGCGATCAGCGCCTCGGCCTGGTGCGGCCAGGCGAAGAACACCGTCACCCGCTCGGCCTCGAGCAGCCCGAGCGTCTCGCCCGGCTCGAAGCGCTCCTGG
This sequence comes from Binatia bacterium, assembly GCA_035295465.1. GTDB lineage: Bacteria > Desulfobacterota > Binatia > DP-6 > DP-6 > DATGIZ01. Next base: position 6,606 of record DATGIZ010000014.1, read on the forward strand.
AGGACCACCGCGGCCCCGCGCGCGAGCGTGGCGAGCGCCACGGCCACGAGCCCGCCCGTGAAGAAGAACGGCAGGTAGCCCCACGTGCGGTCCTCGGGCGCGATCCCGAGCACCGCTCCGACGTCGCGCGCGCAGGCGACGAGCGCGCGGTGCACGTGCACGACGCCCTTCGGCGCGGCCGTCGACCCGGAAGTGAAGACGATCGTCGCCGGATCGCCCGGCGCGACGCCGGCGGCGAGCGCCGCCGGCCAGGCGCCGCCGAGCGCCGTGCCCGGGCCGAGCAGCGGCGCCAGGTCCGGGGAGGCGCCCGCCGCGGGCGCGTCGAGCCACACCACCTCGCGCAGCGCCGGCAGCGCCGCGTGGAACAGCGGCGCCGCCCCGGCGGCGAGCCCCGGGGCGATCTCCTCGAGGGCGCCGGCGTAGTCGTGGCGGAGGAAGCCGCGCACCGCGATCAGCAGCGCCACCGCCCCGCTGCGCAGCGCGTGCTCGAGCTCGCGCGGGCGGTAGAGCGTGTTGAGCGGCACGACGACGCCGCCGCACTGCCACACGCCGAAGGCGATCGCGATCCACTCCGGCCAGTTCGGCAGGAGGACGCCGACCCGCGTGCCCTTGCCGACGCCGCGCGCGGCGAGCGCGCGCCCGACCGCCGCCGCGCGCGCCGCCAGCGCCTCGAACGTGAGCCGTCCCCGCGCGGAGATCAGCGCCTCGCGCCCGCGGAAGCGGGCCGTGAGATCGTCCAGGAGCGCCGGCAGCGTGCCGGCGCGCTCGGCCTCACGCGCCGTGTCGCGGCTCCTCGGGCCACTCGGCAGCGGGCTGAGCGAGCTCCCACGCGCGCGCCGCCCGCAGCAACAGGTCCTCCCGGCCCCGGGCGGCGACGAGCTGGAGGCCGACGGGCATGCCGTCCGTGGCGAACCCGGCGCGCACGGTGCACGCCGGGTGCGCGGTCATGTTGAACGGATAGGTGAAGGCCACCACGTGCATCGGCGACTCGAAGGGCCGGCCGTCGACGCCCGCGGGCAGCGGCCCCTCCGCCGCGAAGGCGACGGTCGGCAGCGTCGGCGTGACCAGGAAATCCCAGCGCGCGAACAGCTCCGCCACCTCGGCAACGAGCGCGAGGCGCACCTGCTGCGCCGCGGCCAGCTCCCTCTGCCCGACGCGCGCTCCGAACTCGAGCGTCGCCAGGAAGCCGTGGCCCCAGTCCTTGCGGTGCGGCTCGACGAGCGGATCGAGGCGCGTGCGCAGCTCGAAAGCGTTGAGCACGCCCCAGGCCGAGCCCACGTCCGTGAACCGCCCGCCGTGCGGCGCGATCTCGCAGCCGAGCACCCGGCCGAGCGCCGTCACCGCCGTATCGACGACCCGCGCGACGTCCGCGGCCACGCGCGCGTAGCCGAGCGTCGGGCTGTAGGCGACGCGAAGCCCGCGCGGCGGCTCGTCGAGGCCCTCGCTCCACGAGCCGCCCGGGTGCGGGAGCGCGCCGGGATCGTGCGCGTCGGGGCCCGCGACCACGTCGAGGAAGAGCGCCGCGTCGGCGACGCAGCGGGTGAGCGGCCCGTAGGCCGTGGTGTCGATCCAGTCGAGGAAGCCGAACGGCCCGCGCGGCACGCGGCCGAACGTCGGCTTGAGGCCGAAGGCGCCGACGTACGAGGCGGGGATGCGGATCGAGCCGCCGCCGTCGGAGGCCGTCGAAAGCGGCACGAGGCCGGCGGCGACCGCCGCCGCCGAGCCGCCGCTCGATCCCCCCGGCGTGCGCGCGAGGTTCCACGGGTTGCGGGTCACCCCGAACAGCCGGTTGCGAGTGAGCGCCGTGTACCCGAACTCCGGCGTGTTGGTCTTGCCGAGCGGGATCGCGCCCGCGCGGCGGAGCCGCGCGACCTGCGTCGAGTCGCGCGCGGCCACGTGCCCGCGGAACGGGACCGAGCCGTGCGTCGTCGGCATGCCGGCCAGGTCCTCGAGATCCTTCACCCCGAAGGGGACGCCGGCGAGCGGCCCCGGGTCGTCGCCGCGGGCAATGCGCTCGGCGAGCGCGCGCGCCTCGGCGAGCGCCGCCTCCGGACGCAGCGCGACGAAGGCGCCGAGCGCGGGGTCGAGCCGCTCGATGCGCGCGAGCGCCGCCGCCACGACGTCGACGGGCGACACCTCGCGCCGCCGGACGGCGGCTGCGATCATGTGGGCGGGCGCGAAGGCGAGGTCCACGGCCGCGGACTTTGCCCGACCGACGCCGTGCCTGTCCAGCGCGGTTGCCGGCCCCGGCGGCGCGATCGTATAGCAGCCGCCCATGACGCTCTCGACCGTGCTCTTGGGGGCGGCGGCGGTGCTCGCCGCCGGCGCGGGCGGCGCCGGCGCACGCCCGCTTCCCATGCGGGGCGTGATCGAGGGCTTCTACGGCCCCCCCTGGAGCGGGGACGCCCGCCGCGACGTGATCCGGTTCATCGGCGGGAAGGGCATGAATACCTTCGTCTACGCGCCGAAGAACGACCCCTTCCACCGCGCCCGCTGGCGCGACCCCTATCCGGCCGACGCGCTCGCCGACCTCGCCGGCACGGCAGTGGTGGCCCGCCGCGCGCGCGTGCGCTTCGTCTACGCGCTCAGCCCTGCCCTCGACGTCTGCTACTCCTGCGCGGCCGACTTCGACGCGCTCACCGCGAAGCTCGCGCAGGTCGCGGGCGCCGGCGTGCGCCGCTTCGCGCTGCTCTTCGACGACGCGCCGGCGGCGCTCGAAGACCCGGCCGACGTCCCGCGCTACGGCGGCGGCGACGCCGCCGCGCTCGCGCGCGCGCAGGCCGACCTCGCCAACCGCACCGCGCGCTGGCTGCGCCGTCACCGGCTCGGCCGCCTCGAGCTGGTCGTGCCGACGGACTACGCGGGCGACGCCTGCCACCCCTACCACGTCGAGCTCGGCCGGCGGCTCGCCCGCGGGATGCCCGTCGGCTGGACCGGCGGCGGCGTCTTCGCGCCCACCATCACCGCGTCCGAAGCGCGCGCCCGCGCACGCTGCCTCCGCCATCCGGTCGTGCTGTGGGACAACTTCCCCGCCAACGACACGGTGCTCTCGATCAACCTCCATCTGGGTCCGCTCACGGGGCGTGATCCGGGGCTTGCCCGCGTCCTTCACGGCCATCTCTTCAACCCGATGCTCGAGGCGCACGCGAGCCTGGTGGCCCTCGGGACCGCCGCCGCCTACCTCCGCAACCCCCGCGGCTACGACCCCGAGCGCGCCTGGCGCGAGACCCTCGCCGAGCTGGGCGGCCCGGGGCTCACGGTGCTCGCCGAGAACACCCGCAGCTCGGCCCTCGACCTCGACGACGCCCGCCCGCTCGCCGCCGCCGTCGACGCGCTCGCCGGCGCCTTCGACGGACCCGGCTGGGCCGTCGCGATGGCCGCGCTCGCCGCCGAGGAGGCGCGGCAGGGCGCCGCGCCGGCCGCGATCGCCGCCGAGCTGGGCGAGAGCCCGCTCGCGGCCGAGATCGCGCCGTGGGTGGCGGAGCTCGCCGCGCACGCGGCGCGCGGCGCCGAGGCGGTCACGCTGCTGCGCGCGCTCAAGCCCGGGTTCGGCCCGGTCACGGTCACGTACGCGGGCGACCAGGTGACGGTCGCCGGGCGCGTCCTCTCCCCCGACGCCGCGACCGCGGCGCGCCTCGGTCCCGGCTTCGTCGCCGAGGCGCGCGCGGTGGCCGCACGCATCGCCGCGCCCGACGTCGGCGGCTTCCTCGCCTGCCTCGGCGACCTCCTCGGCGCCGACATCCGCTTCTGCACCACCTTCGGCTTGAACGTCCACGGCAAGGCGCTCTACTTCGTGATCCACGCGCCCGACCTGAGCGACGTGCACATCGTCACCGACCGCAACGTCCACGACCGCCTCCTCCAGCTCGCCGGCGCCGCGTACGCCGCCTGGGCCGCGCGCCGCGCGCCCGGGGACGACGCGCTCACGCTCACCATCGACGGCCTCCCGGCGCCGCTCGCCGCCGACGGGTCGTTCTCGCTCACGTTTCCCCGCCCCGTGGTGGGAAACGACATCCGGCTGCTCGTCACCACCGCCGGCGGCGACGCGACGGCGCAGTCCGTTCCCTGACGCCTGCCGCTTCAGGCGGTGGCGCCGCCGTCGACGGGAAGGGCCACGCCGGTGACGTAGGAGGCGTCGTCGGAGACGAGGAAGAGCGCCGCGGCGGCGATCTCCTCGGGGCGGGCGAGGCGCCCGAGGGGGATGCGTGCGCCGAGCGTCGCGCGCGCGTCCGCGTCGGGCACGTACGCGCGCAGCAGGGCCGTGTCGGTGCCGCCCGGGCAGAGGCAGTTCACGCGGATGCCCGCCGGCGCCAGCTCGCGCGCGAGCGCGCGCGTGAGCAGCACGACGCCGCCCTTGGCCGCGCAGTATGCGGCGTTCATCGCCTGGCCCTGGAGCCCCGACTGCGAGGCCATGTTGAGGATCGCCCCGCCCCCGCTGCGCCGCAGGTGCGGCACCGCGAGCCGGCACCCGAAGTAGACCGCGCGCAAATCGACGTCGAGCGTCGCGTCCCACGCCTCGGGGGTGAGCCGCTCGATCGGGACCGGGGCGCCGCGGCCCGCGTTGTTGAAGAGGACGTCGAGCCGCCCGAACGCGTCCACGGCCGCCGCGAGCATCCCGGCCACCTGCGCCTCGTCGCGCACGTCGGTGCAAACGAACTCCGCGCGGCCGCCCCGCTGCCGGATGCCGGCGGCGACCGTCGCCCCGGCCGCCGCGGCGACGTCGGCCAGCACGACCGCCGCGCCCTCCTCGGCGAAGCGCTCGGCCGCCGCCCGCCCGATGCCGCCGGCGGCGCCGGTCACCACCGCGACGCGCCCCGCGAGCCTCACGCCGCGCCCACCGGGTGGCGGGCGAGGAAGCGCAGCGCGCGCTCGGCGACGGCCTTGGGCGTCTCGAGGAAGCAGGCGTGCCCGCTCGCCGGCACCAGCATGACCTCGGCGGTGACCAGCGCCGCCGCGAGCGCCCGCCCGTAGCGCGGCGGGGTGAGGACGTCGTCCTCGCCGGTGAGCACAAGCGTCGGCGTGCGCAGGATCGGCAGCAGGCCGAGGGTGTCGTGCCCGAGACAGGCGTCGACCTGGCGCTGGAAGGCGGCGACCGATTTGAGGAGCCCGCGCGCCCGGGCCTCGGCCTGCCACGCCAGCAGCTCCGCCGGCGGTTCGGCGAAGAACCGGTGCGTGAACGACCACGGGAGCATGGCGGCGAGCAGCTCCTCGGCCGGGACTTGCTCCGCGAGCCGTCGCCAGCCCTCCAGAATCGCGCGCAGGAAGCCGTCGGTGCGCCCCCACGTGGCGACGAGCGCCATCCCGGCGACGCGGTGCGGAGCCTGGAGCGCCACGTGCTGCGCGATCGCGCCGCCCATCGACGCGCCGAGCACGTGGAAGCGTTCGATGCCGAGATGATCCATCACGCCGAGCGCGTCGGTCGCCATCTCGGCGATGCCGTAGGCGCCGCCCGCCTCGTCGCTCGCGCCGGCGTCCCGGTTGTCGACGAGGATCAGGCGACGGCTGCGCGCGAGCTCGGGGCGCATCAGGTCCCAGCCGTGCCGTTCTCCCCCGAGCCCCATGAGCAGGAGCAGCGGGTCGCCCTGCCCGCAGGTCTCGTAGTCCAGCTCGAGCGCCCCCACGCGCACCCGCGGCATGGCCGCGACTCTCGGATTTGCCCCGGGCGAAGTCAACCCGCCGCCTTGCCCGAGCCGGCCGCGCGGCTATGCTCGCCGGATGCACGCGAAGTTCACGGCGATGACGCCCGACCTCTATGCCTACTTGGTCGCGCACAACCCGCCCGAGGACGACGTGCTGCGCGACCTCGCCGCCGAGACCGCGGCGCTCGGGCCGGTGAGCGTCATGCAGGTGGCCGCGGAGCAGGGCGCGCTGCTCACGCTGCTCGCCCGCCTCGTCGGCGCGCGCCTTGCCGTCGAGGTCGGGACCTTCACCGGCTACAGCGCGATCGCGATCGCCCGCGGGCTCGCTTCGGGCGGCCGCCTGCTCTGCTGCGACGTGAGCGCGGAGTGGACGGCGATCGCGCGCCGCTACTGGACGCGCGCCGGCCTGGCCGATCGCATCGAGCTGCGTCTCGCCCCCGCCCTCGAGACGCTGCGCGCGCTGCCGCCCGCCGCGGAGATCGACCTCGCGTTCGTCGACGCCGACAAGCCGAGCTACCGAGCCTACTACGAGGAGCTGCTGCCGCGGCTGCGCCCGAACGGGCTCCTCGTCTTCGACAACGTGCTCTGGTCCGGGCAGGTCGCCGACCCGGCCGCCCACGACGAGTCCACCGCGGCGCTGCGCGCGCTCAACGACCACGTCGCCCGCGACCCGCGGGTCGACGCGGTCATGCTCCCGGTCGCCGACGGCCTCACGCTCGTGCGCAAGCGCTAGCGTCCGGGCGCGTCCTTCCCCTCGCGCACGGGCGCGCGCGCCTACGCGATGCACGCCTCGAGCGCGGCGGCGAGCCCCGGGTGGCGGAACGCGTAGCCACGCTCCTCGGCGACCTTCGGCAGCACGCGCTGGCCCGTGAGCAGCATGCTCGCCATCTCGCCGAGCGCGAGGCGCAACGCGAGCGCGGGCGCCGGCAGCACCGCCGGGCGGCCGAGCACGCGGCCGAGCGCCCGCGCGAAGTCCCGGTTCGTCACCGGGGCCGGCGCGGTGGCGTTGACGGGGCCGCGCCAGACGTCGGTGGCGAGCGCTGCGAGCACGAGGCCGACGACGTCGTCGCGGTGCACCCAGGACACCCACTGCCGCCCGTTGCCGAGCGGACCGCCGAGCCCGGCGCGAAACGGGATCAGCATGCGCGCGAGCGCGCCGCCGTCGGGGGCGAGCACGACCCCGATGCGCAGCAGCACGACGCGCACGCCGAGCGCCTCGGCGCGCAGCGCCTCGCCCTCCCACGCCCGGCACACCTCGGCGAGGAAGCCCTCCCCGGGCGCCGCGGTCTCGTCGAGCGGCTCGTCGCCGCGTGGCCCGTACCAGCCGACCGCCGAGGCGCTCACGAGCACCGTCGGCCGCGGCGACGCCGCCGCCATGCCCTCGACCAGCGCGCGCGTCGCCAGCACGCGGCTGTCGCGGATGCGCGCCTTCTGCGCGCGGGTCCAGCGGCGCGCCGCGATCGGCTCCCCCGCGAGGTTGACGACGGCCTGCGCGTCGCGCAGCGCCTCGCCGAGCCTGTCCCAGGTGACCGTCGGCGCCGGAACGAGCGCCGGCCGCCGGCCGACGCCGGCCGGCGCGTGACCCGCGCCGGCGAGCGCGCGACAGAGCGCCCGGCCGATGAGCCCCGTCGCGCCCGTGACCACGACCCGCATCCCCATCGCGCGCGCTTTTGGCGCAGCGGATGTCCGAAATCAAGGCGACGGGCTTGCGGGGCGCCGCGCGTCCGTGCGAGGGAGCGCGCATGACGATGCCGCTCGAGGGGATGCGCGTGGTCGACTGGACCATCTGGCAGCAGGGGCCCGTGGCCTCGGCCATGCTCGGCGACCTCGGCGCCGAGGTCATCAAGGTCGAGGAGCGCGTCGGCGGCGATCCCGGCCGCGGCATGCTCCGCTCCGCCGGCCTCGACCTCGGCGACCGGCCGAACTTCTACTTCGAGGCCAACAACCGCAACAAGAAGAGCCTCACCGTCGATCTCAAGAAGCCCGCCGGCCTCGAGATCGTGCACCGGCTCGTCGACCACGCCGACGTCTTCGTGCAGAACTTCCGCAAGGGCGTCGCCGAGCGGCTCGGGCTCGGCCCCGCCGCGCTGCGCGGGCGCAACCCCCGTCTCGTCTACGCGAGCGCCACCGGCTACGGCCCCGAGGGGCCGGAAAGCGGCGCCCCGTCGTTCGATTACCTCGGGCTCGCGCGCTCGGGAATCATGCTCGCCGCCGGCGAGCCCGACGATCCGCCGCTGGCGATCGCCGGCGGAATCGCGGATCAGATGGGCGCGGTGATGCTCGCCTACGGCGTGCTCGCCGCGCTGCTCGCCCGCGAGCGCACGGGCACGGGCCAGGAGGTCGACGCGTCGCACCTGGGCTCGATGGCGTGGCTCCAGGGGCTCGGGCTCGCCGCCCGCCTCATGCTCGGGCGGGCGATCCCCCGTCAGGCGCGCCGCTGGGCCACGAACCCGCTGTGGAACCACTACCGCTGCGCCGACGACCAGTGGATCGCGCTCGGCATGCTCCAGCCCGACCGCTACTGGGCGCGCCTCTGCCACGTGCTCGAGATCCCGCAGGCGGCCACCGACGAGCGCTTCGCGACCATGGCGCAGCGCATGGGCAACGCCGGCGACTGCGTGGCGCTGCTCGACGAGACGTTCGCGCGCCGGCCGCGGGCGGAGTGGGTTCGCCGCCTGGCCGAGGGCGGCGACTTCATCTTCTCGATCGTCAACTCCGTCGACGATCTTCCCGACGACCCGCAGGTGCAGGCGAACCGGTACGTCACCGCCTTCGACCACCCGACGTTCGGCCCCACGCAGGTCCTCGGCGTGCCCGTCCGCCTGAGCGCCACCCCAGGCCGGCTTCGCCTGCCGGCGCCCGAGTTCGGCCAGCACACCGAGGAGATCCTCACCGGCCTCCTCGGCTACACGTGGGACGACGTCGCCCGCCTCCGCGACGACGAGGTGATCTGAGCCCGGCGCGCTCGACTCACCCGAGCATCACCATGCCGCCGTCGACCGGGATGACCTGCCCGGTGACCATCACGGAATCGTCGGAGGCGAGCCATACGGCCGTGCCCGTCAAGTCGCCGGGCTCGAGCGCGCGGTGGATCGCCATCTGCATGTTGATGATGAGGTCGAGGTAGTCCTGCGGGACGCCCTGCCGGGTCGCCTCGGTCATCGTCGGGCCCGGCGCGATCGCGTTCACGCGAATGCCGAACTGGCCGACGGTGCCGGCCATGAAGTGCGTCATCGCGTTGATCGCGGCCTTGGTCACGCTGTAGTGGAACGACGGCAGGTCGTCGCCGACCGGGTACTGCGGGTGCATCCACGCCGCCGACGACGACTGGTTGATCACCGAGCCGCCGCCTCCGTCGCGCATGATCGGGAACACGGCGCGGCTCATGAGCCACGTGCCGAAGTAGTTCACGTCGAAGATCTTGCGCAGATAGGCGTAGGAGTAGTCGAAGTTGTCGATGCCGTAGAAGATCGCGGCGTTGTTGAGCAGCACGTCGATCCGCCCGAAGCGGTCGGCGACGGCGCGGGCGACGCGCCGGGTATCCTCCTCGCTCGAGACGTCGAGGCGCTCGAACGTCCCGCCGATCTCCCGCGCCACCGCCGCGCCCTTCTCGGCGTTCACGTCGGCCACGACGACGCGCGCGCCCTCGGCCGCGAAGCGGCGCGCGTAGGCCTCGCCGATCCCCTGCGCCGCACCGGTGATGATCGCCACCTTGTCCTCGAGCCGCATGCGGGGCTACCTACCGCCCCCGCGCGCCGCCTGGCAAGCGCCGATCAGCCGAGCGTGTCGAGGAACGCGCGCAGCGTGCGGCCGACGGCGGGCGCGCCCGCGAGGAGAAAGTGGTGCGCCCCGGGGAACGTCTGCGCGCGCGCGCCGGGCAGCGCGGCGAGCACCCGGGCACGCTGCCCCGCGTCCATCACCTCGCTCGCCTCCCCGGCGAGCACCAGCGCGGGGCAGCGCACCGCCCGCGCAATCGCAAGCAGGTCCGCGGCGCCGTCGCCGGCGGGCGAGAGCACCGCTCGGTCGAAGCGAAACGTCCACTCGCCCGGGGCGCGCTCGACCACGGCGTGGAAGGCGAGGTCCGCGCGCACCGCGTCGGGCACCGCAGGCTCGTCGGGGACGAAGCGGAACGCCGCCATCGCGGCGGCGCGGCTCGGGTACGCGCGCCCGTGGCGCACGCCCGCCATGCGCCCGCGCCAACGCGCGGCCTCCTCGGGCCGCACCCGGTCGAGGCGCGAGTCGAGGATCGCGAGCCCGCGGACGCGCTCGGGCAGCCGCGCCGCGGCGGCCAGCGCGATCCGTCCGCCCATCGAGTGCCCGACGAGCGCCACTCCTCCGGGCGCGAGCGCGTCGGCGACCGCGGTCAGATCCTCGACGAAGTCCTCCAGCCCGTACGCGGGCTCGGCCGGCCAGCCGCTCTCGCCGTGACCGCGCAGATCGGGCACGACGAGCCGCCAACCCGGCACCAGCGCCGGCACGAGCGCATCCCACCAGTGGGCGTGGGCGCCGTTGCCGTGCACGAGCAGCGCGGCCGGGTCCGTGCGCGCACCCCAGACGAGGCAGCGCACCGCGACGGGCCCCGGCACGACCACCGACTCGGGCAAGAGCCCGCCGGTCACCGCGCCGACGAGCCGCGCCGACTCCGCGCTCAGTCCCACAGCGCCCGGAAGCGCGCGACCGCGCGCGGAACCACGGCATCGTATCCCTCGGCCTCGATCGCCGGGCCGAGCAGCTCGATGTCGTACCAGCCCGCGTAGCCGGCGGCGGCGAGCGCGTGGCAGATGCGGCGCAGCGGGACGTCCCCGTCGCCGATCACGACGCGGTCGGCCGCCTGGAGCGTGCCGACCTTGAAGTCGCTCACCTGCACGAGCGCGATACGGTCGGGGCGCGCCGCGAGGTTCGCATAGAGGGCGCGCTCGGTCCACGCCACCTGCACCTCGAGGACGGCGCCGAGCCACGGCGAGCCCACCGCGTCGACGAAGTCGAGCGCATCGGCGAAGGCGTGCAGGAATCCCAGGTCGGCGCGGAGCTGGCCCACGGGCTCGACGGCGACCCGTACGCGCGCCTGCTCGGCCGCCGGCAGCAGCGCCTCGAGGAGCCCGCGCGCGCGCGCCGCCGCCTCCTCCCACGAGAGCGCCGGATCCGCGCCCGGCACGACCATCAGGCAATCGGCCCCGAGCGTCGCCGCCGCATCCAGGTGCCGGCGGGCGGTGTCGAGCGCCGCGCGGCATCCGGCCGGGTCGCCGAGGGGGAACGGCCCCGTCGCGCACAGGCAGGATACCGCGAGCCCCGCCCCACGGATCGAGCGCGCGGCCGCCGCCACGCCGTAGGCCTCGAGCTTGCGCACCGAGACCCCGATCGCGGGCACGCCCGCGGCCGCGTACGCCTCCACGTCGCGCTCGAAGGGCCAGCCGAGCGTGGTGACCTGGCTCAACGAGAAGCGCTCCACGCGAAGGCGCGATACGGGAGCCGCCCGCGGGCGTCAAGCGCCCGGGCCTCGGGCGCTTGGCGGCCGCGGCGCGGATGCGGTAGGACGCCGCCCACGGGGGATGCCTGCGCTCACGAGGCGCGACGACGTGGCTGCGACCGACCGCCGGTGGCTCGGCGTCACGGTGGCCGTGTTCGTGCTCTCGCTCGGGCTCCTGTGGGCCGTGTACCACCTCTACGCCGCCACCGCCCCGCACCCACACGTGCGCGCGGCGCTGCGCCGGCTCGAGCGCTTCTCGCGCTGGCTCGTGCCCGGGATGTGAGACGGGCTAGTCGTCGGGGCGCAGCGGGCACACCGCGCAGCACGCGAAGGCCTGGTCTGGACGCCGCGGCGCGAGCCGCCCGCAGCGGGCGAGCAGCCGCAGCGCCGTCCACAGCGGCAGCCCGACCACGCTGCAATAGCAGCCGCTGAGCCCGGCAACCGGCGCGAAGGGCTCGTCCTGGATGCCGTAGGCGCCGGCCTTGTCGAGCGGCGCCCCGCTGCGCACGTAGGCGTCCACGTCGAAGTGCGCGTACGGGCGCATGTGGACCTCGGTCGACACGACCGCGTGCACCTCGTCCACGTCGACCCGCGCGGCGACCGCGGTGAGCACCTCGTGCGAGCGGCCGCGGAGCGCGAACAGCATCCGGCGCGCCTCGCCGACGCCGGCGGGCTTCCCGAAGACCACCCCGTCGGCGACCACGATGGTGTCGGCGGCGAGCACGACGGCCGCGGGATGCGCCGCGGCCGCCGCGCGCACCTTGGCGAGCGCGACCGCGAGCACACCCTCGCGCGGCTCGCGCCCCGCGGCCACGGCTTCTTCGTCGACCGCCGTCGGCGCCAGCGTGAACTCGAAGCCGAGAGCCGCCAGCAGCTCGCGGCGGCGGGGCGACGCGGAGGCGAGGACCAGGGGCATGGTCATGTGACGCGGTTCACCTTGACGGGCGCGCGGCCCCGCAGGTTATAAGGCCCGCCGATGCGCAAGCTCAAGCTGCCCCGCTACGCCCGGATCCCCGCCGACCTGCTCCCCCCGGCGATCCGCCCCGCGGCGCTCCCGCCGCCGGCGCCGGCGGCCCCGGGGGTCGTTCTGCTCCTCGGCCGGCGCGAGTTTCTGAAAGCGATGGGCGTGCTCGCGGCCGCGGCCATGCTCCCGCTCACGCACGTCGAGCGGGCGTGGGCGGCGGCGCGGGGCCGCTTCTTCACGCGCCACGAGCGCGCGACGCTGCGCGCGCTCGTCGACCGGGTCATCCCGCCCGACCCGCCGCCCGGCACCGATCCCGGCGCGGCCGACCTCGGCGCCGCGGACTACATCGAGGGTCTGCTGACCGCGCTCGACCGCCACCGGCCCCTCGTCTTCGCCGGCGGTCCCTTCAGCAACCGCAACCCCTTCCCCGACAACACCGACGGCACGCCGTCGCGCCACCGGCCGCACGACTTCTTCCGCCGCTTCCTGCCGCTCACCAGGCTCCAGGGGCTCTACTGGCGGGCGCAGCTCTTCGGCTCGGCGGCGGTGCCCGACCTGGCGGCGCTCGACGCCGAGCTCGGCGGGCCGCTCGTCGGTCTGCGCGACGTTTACCGCCAGGGGCTCGCGCTGGTCGACGCCACGGCGCGGCAGCGCACCGGGATGGACTTCGTCGACCTGCCGCCGGCCACCCAGGACACGATCTTCGACGCGGTCGACGCCGCCGCGCCGCGCGACCCGCGCCGCGGTACCACCTTCATCGACGTGCTCATCATGCACACCCTCGAGGGCTGCTTCGGGGCTCCCGAGTACGGGGGCAACCGGCGCACGCGCGGCTGGCGCATGATCGGCCTCGAGGGCGACAGCCAGCCGCTCGGCTACTCGATCTACTCGCTGGCGACCCAGAGCTACCACGACCGGCCCGACGGCCAGCATCCCATGGCGGGCCCGAACCCCGACGAGGTCGCCGCGCCGATCCCGCTGAGCGCCGACGGGCAGCGCATCCAGGACAACATCGCCACCTTCAGCGACGCGGTCTCGTCGTGCTGATGCGGGAGGGGAAGAAGAAGATGGCACGCGACGACGGCGTCCTCGGCAACCGGAGCCTCACACGCTTCGATTTCTGCATCATCGGCAGCGGCGCCGGCGGCGCCACGGTTGCCCACGTGCTCACCCAGGCGGGCAAGAACGTGCTCGTGCTCGAGGCCGGCCTCAACGCCTATCCCGACCTCGACGACCCGCGCGCGCTGCACTACCCGGTCCACAGCAACGACGAGATCAAGTACGCGGTGCGGAACTTCATCACGCAGGTGCCCGACCTCGAGCCGCGGACGTACCGGACCAGCCCGACCGCCACCGCCACGGTCGAGCCCGACGTGAACACGCTGCCGAAGGCGGTGGGGGGCGCCTTCCAGCACGCGGACTGCAAGACGCCCCGCTACAGCGAGGTGGACTTCCAGCTCGTCACCAAGATGAACGAGGCGCTGGCGGCGCATCCGGGGCTCGCCGTGCCCGGCTTCGGCGCCGACGCCGGCAGCGCGAACTTCGCCGACTGGCCGTTCGCCTACGCCGACCTCGAGCCCTTCTACGTCGAGGCCGAGCAGCTCTACGGCGTGCAGGGGGACACGAGCAACCCGTTCGCCTCCCCCCGCAGCCAACCCTATCCGATGCCGCCGGGGCAGCGGATGTACCTCGCCGTGCTGCTGAGCCAGGGGGCGCTCGCGACCTCCTTCCTCGGCGGGCCGCTGCACCCCCACGCCTACCCCGCCGCGATCACCTCGCAGTTCTACGGCGACGGCGCGCTGCGCCGCCCCCCGTGCGTCGACTGCGGCCTGTGCAGCGGCTTCGGCTGCCCGAACAACGCCAAGGGCTCGCCGGCCGTCACCACGCTGCGGCGCGCGCTGCTGACGGGGCGCTGCCAGCTCCGCTACGAGGCCCAGGTCGTCCGGCTCGTCAACGACGGCGGGCACGTGAGCGCGGTCACGTACGTCGATCGCGACGGCAATCTCCAGACCGCCGCCGCCGACGCCTTCGTGCTCGCGGCGAGCCCGATCGAGTCGGCGCGGCTGTGTCTCCTCTCGACGACCCCGAGCGGCGGCGCGCTCGGCAACTCGAGCGACATGGTCGGCCGCAACCTGATGTTCCACCTGCAGACGAACGTGAACGGCTTCTCCCCCCGGCGCGTCCACGGCGAGCGCGGGCGGGCGGTGACGACCGGCATCTCCGACTTCCGCGGGGTCGAGCCCGGCGGCGCGGCGATCCGCGTGATCGACGTCGGCAGCGGGCCGCAGGTGTTCATGGGCGGCATCTGCGAGATGGGGGGCTCGCAGGGCCTGCCGATCACCGAGGACGGCGAGGTGTACGCGATCGACCTGCCGCCGGCGCTCGGCGCCCGGCGCGGCACGGCGCTCAAGAACGCGCTCCGCGACATGGCGCTCGGCCAGCACCTCTTCGGCCTCGAGATGCAGGCCGAGGACGCCCCGCAGCTCGGGAACCGCGTCGAGCTCGACCCCCGGGTGCGCGACGTGTTCGGGCAGCCCGTGCCGATGATCACCTACGCGAGCCACGAGTACGAGCTCTCGGCGCGCCGCTTCTACCTCCCCTACCTCACCCAGGTCCTCAGCAACGCCGGAGCGACGCACGTGTTCACGGCCCCCGCGCCGTGCAGCGTGCTCGGCGGGCCGCCCACCTCGCGGCACGTCATGGGGACGCTGCGCATGGGGACCGATTCGACGACGTCGGTCGTCGACGCGGGCGGCCGCTTCCACGACGTCGACAACCTCTACGCCGCCGACGGCAGCGTGTTCGTCACCTCGGGGGGCTGGAACCCGACGCTCACGATCTTCGCGGTGGCGCTCAAGATCGCCCACGGCATCGTCGGCTAGGCGGGTTGGGAACCGGGCGACCGCTCGGCTATCATGCTCGCGTGGACGCGGACTTCCTCGACGTGCGGCGCCACGGGTACGCTCGGGTGGCGGTGTGCGTGCCCGAGGTGCGGGTCGCCGACCCGGCCTTCAACGCCGCGGCGCACCTGACCCAGCTCGAGCGCGTCCACGCGGCGGGGGCGCACTACGCGCTCTGCCCCGAGCTCGGGCTCTCGGCCTACACCTGCGCCGACCTGTTCTTCCAGGAGACGCTGCTCGCGGGCGCGCTGGCCGCCCTCGAGCGCATCGCGGCTGCCACGGCCTCGTGGGACCTGGCGACGTCGGTCGGGCTTCCGCTCGTCGTCGACGGGCTGCTGTTCAACTGCGCGGTGACGCTCCACCGCGGCCGGCCGCTGGCGGTCGTGCCGAAGGCCTATCCGCCCAACTACCGCGAGTTCTACGAGCTGCGCTGGTTCCAGCCCGCCGCGGCCGCGCGCACGGGCGAGGTCGAGCTCCTCGGCCGCCGCGTGCCCTTCGGCACCGACGTGCTGATCGTGCTGCCGCACCTGCCCGGCTTCGTGCTCCACACCGAGGTGTGCGAGGACCTGTGGACGCCCGTGCCCCCGAGCGCGCTCGCGGCGCTCGCCGGCGCCACCGTGCTCGCCAACCTCTCGGCGTCGAACGTCACGGTGGGCAAGGCCGAGTACCGCCGCGACCTCGTGCGCATGTCGGCGGCGAAGAACCTCGCCGCGCAGCTCTACAGCGCGGCGGGCTTCGGCGAGTCGACGGCCGACCTCTCCTGGGACGGCCAGGGGCTCGTCGCCGACCGCGGCGAGCTGATCGCCGAGACCGAGCGCTTCGCGCTCGGCGGCGCGGCGGTCACCGCGGACGTCGACCTGCGCGCGCTCGTCGAGGACCGGCTGCGGCAGACCTCGTTCGGGCAGAACCGCGCCGCCTGCGCGCCGGCGTTCCGCACCGTCGTCGCCGAGGGCGGCGCGGACGCGCGGCCCCAAACGGTCTTCGCCCGCCTGCTCCGCCCCGTCGACCCCGCGCCCTTCGTGCCCGCCGATCCGGCGCGGCGCGACGAGCGCTGCCGCGAGATCTTCCACATCAAGGCGAGCGCGCTCGCGCGGCGGCTGCTCGCGCTGCCCGCCGAGGGGCGGCGCGTCGTGCTCGGCGTCTCCGGCGGCCGCGACTCGACGCAGGCGCTGCTGGTCGCCGTGCATGCGATGGACCTGCTGCGCCTCCCGCGCCAGGACGTGATCGGGGTCACCATGCCCGGCTTCGGCACCTCCGAGCGCACCCACCGCACGGCCCGCGCGCTGGTGCGGGCGCTCGGGGCGCGCCTCGAGGAGGTCGACATCCGCGCGGTCGCCGACGGGGTGTTCTCCGCGATCGGGCACGACCCGGCGGTCGAGGACGTCACGTTCGAGAACGTGCAGGCGTGGGCGCGGAAGTTCGTGCTGTTCTCGGTGGCGAGCCGCGCGCGCGCGATCGACCTCGGCACCGGCGACCTCTCGGAGCTGGCGCTCGGGTTCGCCACCTACGGCGGCGACCACATGTCGCACTACGGGGTCAACGCCGGGGTGCCGAAGACGCTCGTTTCGGAGCTGATCCGCTGGGCCGCCGAGCGCGTGTTCGCGGACGAGCCCGCGGTGGTGGACGCGCTACGCGAGGTCCTGGCCACGCCGATCAGCCCCGAGCTGCGCCGGCCGACGGCCGGCGGCGAGATCAGCCAGCATACCGAGGCGCTCGTCGGCCCCTACGAGCTGCACGACTTCTTCCTCTACCACTTCCTGCGCTTCGGCTTCGGGCCCCGGCGCGTGGCGCGCATGGCGCTCGCCGCCTTCGAGGGCCGCTACGACTTGGCCACGATCCGCCGCTGGCTGCTCGTGTTCCTGCGCCGGTTCTTCGCGAGCCAGTTCAAGCGCGACTGCGTGCCCGACTCGCCCAAGGTGGGCTCCGGCGGCTCGCTCTCCCCGCGCGGCGACTGGCGCATGCCCGCCGACGCCTCGGTCGCCGCCTGGCTCGCCGAGGCCGAGGCCATTCCCGCCGGCTGAAGCGCCGTCACTCGCACCGCGGGGGCGTGTTGAACGCGGCCATGATGCGACGACCCTCGACGGCGGCCCTCGCCGCCGCCCTGCTGCTCGCCGCGACCGCGCGCGCCGGCGTCCACGTCGGCATCGGCATCGCCGTGCCTCCGCCGCCCGTCGTGGCCTTACCGGGCCCGCCGCCGCTCGCCGTGGTGCCGCCCGTGCCCGCGGTCCAGTACGCTCCCGGCCTCGGGTTCAACCTCTTCGTCTACGGGGGCCAGTACTTCACGTTTGCCAACGGCGCCTGGTTCTGGGCGCGCCAGTACGGCGAGCCCTGGGTCTACCTCCCCGCGGCGCGCGTCCCCCGCCCGCTGTTCGCCGTGCCGGCCCGCTACTACCGCGTCCCGCCCGGCCACCGCCGCCACGGGCGCGGCCGTCCGCACTGGCACGGCCACCGCTGACAAAGGCCCCGGGCCCACCTCCGGCGACGCCGCGCTCAGCCGCCGCGGAAGACGATGAGCCCGTGCGTCGGGTCGTACGGCGAGACCGCGATCGTCACGCGGTCGCCGGGGATCACCCGGATGTGGTAGCGACGCATGCGCCCGCCGATCTTGGCGATGAAGTCCATTCCGTTGTCGCCCTTGACGCGGTAGTTGCCGCCGGCGAGCGCCTCGGTGATCGTGCCCTTGATCTGGATGAGATCGTCGCGAGCCAATCGGGGCGACCTAACACGCTGGCTCGCCGGAGGCAAACCAGCTCACCGGAATCGCTGCAGCTCGCGGCGCGCGATCACCGACTTGTGCACCTCGTCGGGCCCGTCGGCCAGCCGCAGCATGCGGAGATCGCGCCACATGCGGGCGAGCGGCGTGTCGTCGGAGACGCCGAGCGCGCCGTGCACCTGGATGGCGCGGTCGAGGACGCGCATGCACACGTTGGCGGCCACCACCTTGATCATCGAGATCTCCTGCCGCGCCTCCTTCTTGCCGACCGTGTCCATCTTCCAGGCGGCGTAGAGCGTCAGCAGCCGGGCCTGATCGATCTCCATGCGCGAGGTGGCGATCATGTCCTGCACGAACTGCTTCTCGGCGAGCGGCCCGCCGAAGGCGACGCGCGCGTTGGCGCGCCGGCACATCAGCTCGAGCGCCCGCTCCGCGGCGCCGATCGCGCGCATGCAGTGGTGGATGCGCCCGGGGCCGAGCCGGGCCTGCGCGATCACGAAGCCGGCGCCCTCGGGGCCGAGCGTGCTCGCGAGGGGCACGCGGCACGCCTCGTAGCGGACCTCGCAGTGGCCGCCCCCCTCGGTGTGCCCCATGACCGGCACGGACCGGACCAGGTTGAACCCCGGCGCGTCGGTGGGCACGAGGATCATGCTCGCGCGCAGGTGCGGCGCCGCGTCGGGGTCGGTCACCGCCATCACGATCGCGACGCTCGCGCCCACCGCGCCCGACGTGAACCACTTGTGCCCGTCGATCACCCAGTGGTCGCCGTCCTTCACCGCGCGGGTGCGCAGCAGCGTCGGGTCGGAGCCCGCGACCTCGGGCTCGGTCATCGAGAAGCAGCTCCGGATCGTGCCCTCGAGCAGCGGCTCGAGCCAGCGCTTCTTCTGCTCGGGCGTGCCGAACTCCGCCAGGATCTCGACGTTGCCCGTGTCGGGCGCCGCGCAGTTGAAGGCCATCGGCGCGAGGAGGCTCCGCCCCATCAGCTCGCAGAGCATGCCGTACTCCCAGTTCGCGAGCCCCGCTCCGTACTCGGCGTCGGGCAGGAAGAGATTCCAGAGGCCCTCGGCCTTGGCCCGCCGCCGCATCTCGACGACCGTCGGCGGATACGGGACGCCGGCGCGGACGAGCCGCGCCTCTTCGAGCGCGGCTGCTTCCGCCGGATAGACGTGCCGCTCCATGAACTCGACGATGCGGCGGCGCAGCTCCTCGACGCGCGGGGACGGCGTGAAGTCCATGGGCCGGCACCGTACGTCGAACCGCCGCGGCGAGTCCAGGGGGCGCGGCGGACGCGGGTCAGCGCGGCGCGACGAAGGCGCCGCTCGGCGACGCGCAGTAGACGGCGGCGTTGCCCGCGTCGACCAAGGTGTCGGCAAGCGCGAGGAGCCCGGTCACGCTCTCGCAGCCCTGGCAGCCCTTGAGCCCGGCCGCCTTGGTCGTGAAGGTGGCTCGCGCGGCCGCCTCGCACGTCTCGTCGTCGGCGGCCGAGCCCTTGACGGCGGCCTTGGCGGTCGCCTGGTGGCACTTGAGGAGCGCCTTGAGCAGCTTGCCCGTCGCCTTGGCGAGCTGATCCTCGCACTTGAGCGCCGCCTGGATCGGTGTCACCCAGCCCGCATCGGTGCTCCCCGGCGCGCGGCTGGCGATGGTCGCGCCGCTCTGGTCGCAGTAGACGAGCGCGATCCCCGAATCGAGCTGCCCCTCCCAGAGCGTGACGAGCCCGGCGGGGTCGACGCAGGCGCACGCGGTGGTATCGGCGCCGGCGAGCGCGCTCGCCGCCTTCGTCTTGCAGGCGGCCTCGGCGCTCGCCGAGGCCGTGCCGGTCTTGAAGATCGCGTCGGCGACGAGCCGCTGGCACTTCACGTGCCCCGTGGCGAGCTTCCCCAGGTCGCCGCCGACCTTCTGCTCGCACCGGGAGGTGACCGGCGCCGCTGTGAGGCAGCCTCCGTCCTCGCCCCCCGGCCAGAGCGCGCAGGACGCCCGGGCCTCCGCGGCCGCGAGCCCGCTCGCGAGCGCCATCGCGATCGTCAGTCGCCCGACCATGAAGAGTCCCCCCCGAGACGACGACGCCCCGCGGGAGCTCCCGCGGGGCGCCGAACCGGACGATGTGAAGCCGGACCTTACTGGACGAACGCGCCGCTCGGCGAGGCGCAGTAGACGAGGCCGTTGGCGCCGTCGAGCTGCGTCTTGGTGAGGCCGAGGATCGAGGGCACGTTGGCCGTGACACAGGCCGGAACGCCCGTCAGCTTGCCGAGGCAGGCGTTGAACTGCTCGATCGCGCCCTTGGGGTTCGAGTTGTCGCCGTCGCCCTCGCAGATCTCGTCGGTGTTGCCTGGATCGTTCGTCTGCAGCTTGCCGCCCAGCACACCCTTGGCGAACGTGGCGTGGCACTTCTCCCACCCCTTGACCAGCTTCGAGATGCAGCCGCCGACCTTCTGCATGGCCTTCGAGCCCGTGGCGTCGGTCGGATCGAACGTCCCCGTGTCGTCACCGCTCGGGTCGATCGCCGTGCTCCCCTCGCAGAACGCGAGGCTGTTGCTGCCGTCGAGGACCGATCCGATCAGACCGGCGATCGTCGTGACCTGGACGCAGCTGCATGCGCCCGCGGCCTTCGTCTGCGCGGCCTGCGCCGCCGTCGTGAAGGCCGTGATCGCCGTGCTCTCGCACGTCTCCTCGTCGAACGTCTTCGGCTTACCGTTGGCCGTCGAGAAGGCCGCCGCCTCCTGCTTGGCGTGGCACTTGATCACCGCGCCCACCGCCTTGGCGATGAGGCCGCCGATCTTGGCCTCGCAGATCTCGGCCGCCTTGTTGCACGTGGTGCTCCCACCATCGTCAGCGAACGGGCCTGCCACACAGGGCGCGCCGCCCGCCTGCGCGGTGCCGATGCCGAGGGCACCGACCATTCCGGCCACTACTGCCACCTTTTTGAGCATATCCTTTACCCTCCTTGATGTCGTTGGATGCTGCCGGCCCCGCGGGGCCGTTATACCCCTTCAGCAAGTGCGTGTATCCAAACGCCGCGGAGGCTGTCAACGAAAAAAATGCACCCTCCCCCAAAAAAGGTGACCCCCTCCGCCGGTCAGGCGAGGCCGAGCCGCTGGCGGCCCTCCGGGCTGATCCGGGAGGGGTGCCACGGGGGGTCCCACACCACCTCGACCTGCACGTTCGCCTGCCCGAGCGCCGCAACCCGCCGGCGCACGTCTTCGGGGATCGTCCGCGCCGAGGGGCAGGCCTCCGAGGTGAGCGTCATGCGCACGGCGATCGCCCCGGGGTCGATGTCGATCGCGTAGACGAGCCCCAGATCGTAGATGTTGACGGGGATCTCGGGGTCGTAGCACTCGCGGATCGCGGCCACCACCGCCGCCTCGCCGACCGGCCCGCCCCGGTAGGTGATCCGGGTCCCAGTGGGGGCCGCCGGGGGGGGAGCGTCGGCCTCCCGCGGGCCGGGCCAGCGGTGCATGCCGCCGGCCAGGTTGAGGAGGTCGATCCAGCCGTGGCGGCCGAGCGTCTCGCACGCGGCCGCGCTGCGCCCTCCCGCCGCGCAGGTGACGAGCATCCGGGCGCCGCGGGCGGGCAGCTCGCCCAAACGATCCTCCAGCTCGTCGAGCGGGATCAGGCGGGCGCCCGGGATGTGGCCCTGGGCGTACTCGGCCGGCGTGCGCACGTCGAGCACGAAGAGGTCGGGCGTGCGCTCGAGGAGCGCCATCGCCTCGGCGGGCTCGACGTCGCGAAAGGGGCCGCCGCGCAGCACGACGTCCCGCGGCGGCGGCTCGCCCGATATCGTCGCGGCCAGGTGCGCGCGGGTGACGGCGAGCCCGCGCTCGAGGTCGCCGCGCGCCTCCCCGAGCTCGCGGCGGAGCACGCGCAGGTCGCTCAGGCGAACCTCGATCGCCCGCAGCCGCCGCACGACGGTCCAGCCGAGCAGAGCCACCCCCGCGAGCCCGAAGAGCACGAGCGCCGCCGTCATCGGCCGCAGATCATAGCGTTGACTCCGCCCGCTTGCCATGATGAAGGCGAGCGGCGAGCGGCATGCGCGCCATCCTCGTCGACGAGGCCCGTGAGGGCCGCCCGCTGCTCCTGGGCGAGGTCCCCCCCCCGCCGCTCGGCCCCGCCGACGTCCGCGTCCGCGTGCGCGCGACGGCGGTCAACCGTGCCGACCTCCTCCAGCGCCAGGGCCTCTACCCCCCGCCGCCGGGCGCGTCGGCGGTGCTCGGCCTCGAGTGCGCGGGCGAGGTCGTCGAGGTGGGTTCCGCGGCGAAGGGCTTCCGCCCGGGCGACCGCGTGATGGCGCTCCTCGCCGGCGGCGGCTACGCGGAGGAGGCGGTCGTCGACCACGGGTCCGTGCTCGCGGTGCCGCCCGGGATGACCGACGAGGCCGCGGGCGCGTTCCCCGAGGCGTTCCTCACCGCGTTCTCGAACCTGTTCATGCCCGGTCTCGGCGCGCTCGGCCCCGGCGAGCGCGCGCTCGTCCACGGCGGCGGGGGCGGCGTCGGCACCGCGGCGATCCGGCTCTGCGCGGAGGCGGGCAACCCCTGCTACGTCACCGCCGGCAGCGCCGAGAAGCTCGCCCGCTGCCGCGCGCTCGGCGCCACGGACGCGATCGACTACCGGCGGGAGGACTTCGCCGCCCGCGCCCAAGAGCTGACCGGCGGGCGCGGGGTCGACGTCGTGCTCGACCACATCGGCGCGCGTTACCTCGAGAAGAACCTGGCGGCGCTCGCCGTCGGCGGGCGGCTCGTCGAGATCGGGCTCATGGGCGGCGCCCAGGCGGAGGTGAATCTCGGGCTGCTGCTGGTCCGCCGGCTCGCGATCATCGGCTCGACGCTGCGCTCGCGTTCGGCGGCGGAGAAGACGGCGATCGTCGCGGCGTTCCGCGAGCGCTTCGGCGCCGCGCTCGAGGCCGGGCGGCTCGAGCCCGTCATCGACCGCGTGCTGCCGCTCGCGGAGGCCGGCGAGGCGCACCGGCTCATGAAGGAGAGCGCGCACTTCGGCAAGATCGTGCTCCGCGTCGAATGAAGGAGGGAGCGATGGCCGACGAGACCGAGCTGCTCGCCCGCGGGCGGGCCGTGACCGAGAAGCTGTGGGGAGCGCGCGCCGGTGGGCAGGAGCTGCCCGCGCAGCGGCTCGCGCCCGACTTCTTCCGGCTGGTGACCGAGCTCGTGTTCGGGGCGTTCTGGGCGCGCCCGCAGCTCGACCTCCGCAGCCGCAGCCTCTGCACCGTCGCGCAGCTCGCCGCGCTCGGCCGCACCGACGAGCTGCGCGCGCACCTCGCCGGCGCGCTCGCGCTCGGCATCACGCGCGAGGAGCTGATCGAGGTGCTGATGCAGACCGCGTGCTACGCGGGCGTGCCGGCGGCGGTGACGGCCCTCAACGCCGCGGCGGGGGTGCTCGGGGCGCCGTGAGTGGGCGATGGCAAGTGCACTCCATTTCCTATGAATGGCTTGACAACCCATCTCAGCGAAATACAATGCACCCATGAAGCGGCGCCTGGGGCAGCAGGAGACACAGATGCTCGCCTTCCTGCACATGCGGAAGCAGCAGGTCGTGCGCTCCGGAGAACTGCTCCGGCCTCTACGGCTCACGCGCCTTCAGGAGCGCGAGCTCTTCCGTCGCCTCACGCGCGGTGGCGTGATCGCCCGGGTGCGTCCAGGCCTGTTCGTCGTCCCGCCGCGACTTCCCCTCGGGGGATCGTGGACCCCGGACGAAGCCCTCGCCCTCGCCACCCTGATGCAGGACCGCAGTGCCCGCTATCAAGTCTGCGGGCCGAACGCCTTCAACCGCTACGGCTTCGAGGAGCAGCTACCGACCCGCATCTACGTCTACAACAACCGCATATCCGGACAGCGCACCGTCGGGGCGGTGACGCTCACGCTGATCAAGGTGCGCGACGAGCGCCTCGGGGATACAGAAGACGCCCGCTCGGCCGAGGGCGTCGTCACGCCGTACTCGTCCCGTGTACGGACGCTCGTCGACGCCGTGTACGACTGGGCCCGGTTCGGGAGCTTACCGCGCGCGTACGGGTGGATTCGGGCCGAGCTTGCGGCCGGACGGGTTCGCCCGGCCGAGCTGGCTCGCGCCACCCTGCGCTACGGCGACGTCGGCACCATCCGGCGGATCGGTGGGTTGCTCGAGCGGGAGGGCGCGGGCACGGCCCTTCTGCGCCAGCTCGAGCGGGCGCTCAGGCCCTCCGCCGGCCTCATCCCCTGGATTCCCACGCGCCCGAAGCGCGGGACGGTGGACCGGCGTTGGGGCATCGTCTGGAATGATCGTGGCTGATCCGGCGTTGCTCCGCCTCTACAATGAAGACCCGATCTTCTTTCGGGAGGCGGTGAGGTTCACCGCGGCGCAGACCGGCTTCGTTCCGCGACTGATCGAGAAGGATTACTTCTGTACGGTCGTCCTCGAGTACCTGTCGGCTTCCGCGGCGGAGTTGGTATTTCGCGGCGGAACGTGTCTCGCGAAGATACACGCCGAGTTCTACCGCCTGAGCGAAGACCTCGACTTCACGATCCCGACCCGGCTGCGTGCGTCCCGGGCCGAGCGGACCCGTCTCGCGGCCGGGTCGAAGCGCGCGGTCGCGGCGATCGGAGACGAGGTGCCCGGCCTTCGCGTCGTGACGGCGCTCACGGGAGCGAACGACTCGAGCCAGTACACGGCCATCCGCTCCTCCTGGACCCCGTCTCCAACACGCCGATCGTGCCCGTCCTGCCCGTAGCCTGCCTGTCACGAGCAGAAGCGATGGCCGAAAAGCTCCGGGCTGCGATGTCGCGCCGGGAAGCTGCCGTGCGCGACTTCTACGACGTCGACCACGCCGCCCGCCGGCTGGGCTTCCGCACGAACGACTCCGAGCTGATCGCTCTCGTCCGGGCGAAGCTCACCGTGCCGGGTAACGATCCCGTCGACGTATCCCCGGCGCGAATGATGATCCTGAGATCGCAAATGGAAGCGCATCTCAGGCCGGTCCTACGCGACCGGGACTTCGCGGAGTTCGACCTCGACCGCGCCTTTGGAACCGTCGCCGACGTTGCGGCCGCGCTCGGGGCCGTCACCCGCGCGGCGGACCCAACCGCAACGTGAGGCCCGCCTGCCGCTCGATCAGCTCGACCAGATCGGTGAAGTCACGCTCGCCGAGGCCGGCGGCCACGGCGGCCGCGAGCGCGTTCGCCACCTCGGTCGCGGCGGGCACCGGCACGCCCGTCGCGCGCGCGACGTCGAGCAGGAGCCCCGCGTCCTTGGCGGCGAGCGCGAGCGCGAACTGCGTCGGCCGCCCGCGCTCGTCGATGCCCTCCACCATCCGGTCGGTGAAGTAGTTGCCGGCGCCGCCGGCGCGGACGACCTCGACCATCGTGCGCAGCTCGACGCCCGCCTTCGCGGCGATCGCCAGCGCCTCGAGCGAGAGCCACGCGCCGGCGAACGCGATCAGGCTGTTCACGAGCTTCGCCGTGTTGCCGAGCCCGAGCGCCCCCACGTGGAAGGTTGCCCGGCCGAGGCGGTCGAGGAGTGCCTTCACACGCTGGTAGACGGCAGGCTCGCCGCCCACCATGAAGACCAGCATGCGGGTCCGGGCGCCGGGCGCGCCGCCGGTGAGCGGCGCCTCGAGGAGATGGCGGCCGGCGGCCGCGAGCCGCGCGCCCACCGCGCGCACCGTCGCCGGCGCGTTCGTGCTGAGATCGACCAGGATCGCCCCGGGCGCCGCGCCCTCGAGCCACGCCGCCGCGACCGCCTCCATCACCGCCGGTGTCGGCAGCGAGGTGAAGGTCACGTCGCTCTGCCGCGCCACCTCCCCCGGCGACGCGCCTGCGACCGCCCCCGCCTCGACCGCCGCCTGCACCCGCGCCGCATCGACGTCGTGCACGACGACGCGATGCCCGTCGGCCACCAGATTCGCCGCGACCGCGCCGCCGATGTTGCCGAGCCCGATCACCCCGACGCGCATCGCCGCGCGATACCACGCTCGTTCTTCGACGAACAAGCGAAGCGTCGGGCGCCCGGGACGAAGCCCCGCCGCTACCGCGGCGGCATCCGCAGCGCGCCGTCGAGGCGGATCGTCTCCGCGTTCACGTACGCGTTCTCGACCACGTGGCGCACGAGCGCGGCGTACTCCGCCGGCCGGCCGAGCCGCGACGGGAAGGGGATGCCCGCCGCCAGCGCCCGGCGCTGCGCCTCGGGGAGCATCGCCAGCATCGGCGTGTCGAACGTGCCCGGCGCGATCGTCACCACCCGGATGCCGAGCGAGGCCAGGTCGCGCGCGATCGGCAGCGTCATGCCGACCACGCCCGCCTTCGACGCCGCGTAGCCCGCCTGGCCGATCTGGCCGTCGAAGGCGGCCGCCGACGCGGTGTTGACGACCACCCCGCGCTCACCCTCGGCGTTGGGCGCGTTCTTCGCCATCTGCGCGGCCGCGAGCCGGATCACGTTGAAGGTGCCGATCAAGTTCACCTCGACGACCTTGCGGAACAGCTCGAGGGGCATCGGCCCCTCCTTCGTGATCGTGCGCATGGCCATGCCGACGCCCGCGCAGTTGACCGCCACGTGGACGGCGCCGAAGGCCTCGACCGCCCGGCCGACCGCGGCCGCGACCTCCTCCCCGCTGGTGACGTCGGCCGGCGCGAAGCGCACCGCCGATCCGAGCGCCCGCGCCACGTCCTCGCCCGGCGACCCGGGCCGGTCGAGGATCACGGCCCGGCCGCCGCCCTCGACCAGCGCGCGCACGGTCGCCTCGCCGAGCCCCGATGCGCCGCCGGTCACCAGAGCCACGCTGCCCGCGATCTGCATGCGGTCCGCAATAGCCGGTCGCCCGCGCCCGCGCCAGCGGTTGCCGGGGACGAACGTTCCGGATCTAATCGCGCCCCATGGGCCGACCGGAGCACGAGGGCGACGGGGACACTCGGGTCGTCACCCGCACGCGGCCGTTCGAGAAGGTCGCGCGGCCGCGGCGCTACAAGGTCCTGCTCCACAACGACGACTACACCACGATGGAGTTCGTCGTTTGGGTGCTGATGTCGGTCTTCCACCACGACGAGGCCAAGGCGACCGAGATCATGCTGCACGTCCACCGCAACGGCCTCGGCGTGGCCGGCGTCTACACGCGCGAGATCGCCGAGGCGCGCACCGCCAAGGTCGTCGCGCTCGCCCGCGAGCACGAGTACCCGCTGCGGTGCTCGGTCGAGGAGGCCTGAGGCGATGCGGCTCGCGCGCACGCTCGAGGCCGCGCTCACGCTCGCCGTGCGCGAGGCGCGGCGCCGCCGCCACGAGTTCCTCACGATCGAGCACGTGCTCGCGGCGCTTCTCGAGGACGCGGGGGTGGTCGAGGTGCTGCGCGCCTGCGGCGGCGACGTCGCGCGGCTCAAGGCCGACGTGGCGGCGTGGCTCGACACGCACGTGGAGCGCCTGCCCCCCGGCGTCGACGCGCCGCCGGAGCAGACGCTCGCCTTCCAGCGGGTGCTCCAGCGCGCCGCCGCGCACGTGCAGTCGGCCGGCAAGGACGAGGTCGACGGCCGCCACGTGCTCGCCGCGATCTTCCGCGAGCCCGACTGCCAGGCCGCCTTCCTGCTCGCCCAGCAGGGCATCACCCGCCTCGACGTCATCACGTACATCTCCCACGGCATCCCGAAGGTGCCCCAGGGCCCCGATGCCGACCCCGGGGACGCGGCCGAGGGCGAGGAGGACGAGGCGGGCGGCCGCCCGGCGCGCGACCCGCTCGCGGCGTTCACCGAGAACCTCGTCGAGCGCGCGGCGGCGGGCCGGATCGACCCGCTCGTCGGCCGCGCGCGCGAGCTCGAGCGCACCGTGCAGGTGCTCTGCCGCCGGCGCAAGAACAACCCGATCTTCGTCGGCGATCCGGGCGTGGGGAAGACCGCCCTCGTCGAGGGGCTCGCGCTGCGCATCCACCGCGGCCAGGTGCCCGCGGCGCTGCGCGGCGCCCAGGTCCACGCGCTCGACATGGGCGCGATGCTCGCCGGGACCAAGTTCCGCGGCGAGTTCGAGGCGCGGCTGAAGGGCGTGCTCGCGGCGCTGCGGGCCAAGCCCGGCGCGATCCTCTTCATCGACGAGATCCACACGGTGGTGGGCGCGGGCGCGACCCACGGCGGCTCGATGGACGCGTCGAACATCTTGAAGCCCGCGCTCGCCTCGGGCGAGCTGCGCTGCATCGGCGCGACCACCTTCCAGGACTTCAAGCAGCACTTCGAGCGCGACCGCGCGCTCGCGCGCCGCTTCCAGAAGATCGACGTCGGCGAGCCCACGGTCGAGGAGACGCACGCCATCCTGCGCGGGTTGAAGGCCCGCTACGAGGCGCACCACGGCGTCGCCTACACCGAGGGCGCGCTGCGCGCCGCGGCCGAGCTCTCGGCCCGCCACGTCCACGACCGCTTCCTGCCCGACAAGGCGATCGACGTGATCGACGAGGCCGGCGCCCGCGCCCAGCTCGCGGCCGAGGCGGGCCGGGCGAAGAAGGCGGTGCGCACGCGCGACGTCGAGCACGTCGTGGCGCTGATGGCGAAGATCCCGCCGCGCCAGGTCTCGGCGTCGGACCGCGACCGGCTCGAGACGCTCGGCCGGGATCTCAAGCTCGTGATCTTCGGGCAGGACGCCGCCATCGACACCGTGGTCGCCGCGATCCGGCTCGCGCGCGCGGGCCTCGGCCAGCCCGAGAAGCCCGTCGGCTCGTTTCTCTTCGCGGGCCCTACCGGTGTGGGCAAGACCGAGGTGGCGAAGCAGCTCGCGCTCGCGCTCGGCGTCGAGTTCCTGCGCTTCGACATGAGCGAGTACATGGAGAAGCACACGGTCTCGCGGCTGGTCGGCGCGCCGCCTGGCTACGTCGGCTTCGACCAGGGCGGGCTCCTCACCGACGCCGTCCGCCGCACGCCGCACACGGTGCTCCTGCTCGACGAGATCGAGAAGGCGCACCCCGACGTCTTCAACGTCCTGCTCCAGGTGATGGACCACGCGACGCTCACCGACGCCCAGGGCCGCAAGGCCGACTTCCACCACGTGATCCTGATCATGACGACGAACGCCGGCGCGCAGGAGATGGCCGCCGCCGCGATCGGCTTCGGCGCCGCGTCGAACGCCGAGAAGGGCAAGAAGGCGCTCGAGCGGCTGTTCAGCCCCGAGTTTCGCAACCGTCTCGACGCGGTCGTGCCGTTCGCCGGGCTCTCGCCCGAGGCCGTCGAGCGCGTCGTCGACAAGTTCGTGAGCGAGCTCGAGACGCAGCTCGCCGCCAGGCGCGTGACGATCGAGCTCACGCCGGCCGCGCGCCGCTGGCTCGCCGAGCGCGGCTACGATCCGACCTTCGGTGCGCGGCCGATGGCGCGGCTCATCCAGCAGGAAGTGAAGCGCCCGCTCGCCGACGAGCTGCTCTTCGGGCGGCTCAAGGCCGGCGGGCGGGTCGACGTCGACGTGGGCCCCGACGGGCTCCGCTTCAGCTACACCCCGCTCAAGGCTCCGGCGGCGGTCGATCCCGCCTGAGCGCGCTGTGCGCGCCGAGCGCGGCCAGGTCGTCGGCGACCGCCGCGCGCTCGCGCTCGAGGAAGTCGCCGACCGCGGCGCGCAGCCGCGGGTCGCCGATCCAGTGCATGCTCGTCGTCTCGCGCGCGCCGAAGCCGCGGAGGTGCTTGAACTCGCCGCCCGCGCCCGGCTCGAAGCGCGCGAGCCCACGGGCCACGCAGTGCGCGATGGCGGCGTAGTAGCACACGTTGAAGTGGAGGTGGCGCAGCGGCCGCAGCGCGCCCCAGTAACGGCCGTAGAGCGTGTCGCCCTTCTGCACGTTGACCGTGCCGGCGATCAGCTCGCCCGCGCGGCGCGCGACGACGAGGCAGAGCCGCTCGCGGAAGCGCGCCCCGAGGAGCGCGAAGAAGCGCGCGTTCAGGTAGCGCCGGCCCCACGGCAGCGCATCCACGGTCGCCCGATAGAGGTCGAACATCCGCCCGAGGAGCGCGTCGGGGATGTCCGCGCCGACGTGGGCGGTGATCTCGACCTCCTGCGCGGCGATCTCGCGCCACTCGCGGCGCGCCTGGTTGCGGCGCTTGCTGCGCAGGCTTCCGAGGTAGTCGTCGAAGCTGCGGAAGCCGTCGTTGTGCCAGTGGTACTGGTGGTCCGTGCGCCTGAGCCAGCCACGCGCTTCGAGCGTCGCGATCTCCTCCGGGCCGCAGAAGGTCACGTGCGCCGACGAGAAGCGCTCGGCGCAGAGCCCCTCGAGCGCCTCGGCGAGGGCGGCGCGCGCCGCCTCGTGGCCCGCGGCCGCGAGCAGACGCGCGCCGCCGACCGGCGTGAACGGC
Organism: Binatia bacterium; assembly: GCA_035295465.1. Lineage (GTDB taxonomy): Bacteria > Desulfobacterota > Binatia > DP-6 > DP-6 > DATGIZ01. The sequence continues at coordinate 36,561 of DATGIZ010000014.1, forward strand.
ACGCCCACGAGCAGCTTGGGATAGTAGCGGATGCCCGCGCGCGCGGCGCCCGCGGCCCAGCCCTGGTCGAAGACGAACTCGCCCAGGCTGTGCGCCTTCACGTACAGCGGGCACGCGCCGACGAGCCGCTCGCCCTCCCAGAGCGTCAGGTGCTGCGGCAGCCAGCCCGTGTCGGCGGCGACGCAGCCCGCCTCCTCGAGGCAGTCGAGCCAGGTCCACTCGAGGAAGGGGGACCCGTCGCCGACGAGCGCGTCCCAGGCGGCCCGCGGAATCTCGCGGATGGCAGCGTGGACGCGGAGCTTCACAGGATCGACTTCACCCAGCCGCCGTCGACGTCGATGCAGGCGCCGGTGAGCCAGCTCGCGCGCTCCGAGCAGAGGAACGCCACCAGCGCGGCCGTGTCCTCGGGCTCCCCGAAGCGCCCGGCGGGCAGCGGCCGGCGGGCCGCGAAGTACTCGTCGAACACGACCCGCGGGTCGTCGCCGGCGCGACCGGTGCGGCGCACGGCCGAGGCGGCGGCGGCTTCGGTGCGCGTGATCCCCGGGCAGACGCAGTTCGTGAGCACGCCGCGGCCCGAATAGACGTTGGCCAGCAGCTTGCTCAGGTTGATGAGCGCCGCCTTGGTCGCGCCGTAGGCGGGGTAGTGCTCGTCGGGCTGGCGGCCCGACGTGGAGGCCACGTTGACGATCCGCCCCCAGCCCCGCGCGAGCATCCCCGGCAGCGCGCGGCGCACGAAGCGCACGTGCACGAGCACGTTCATCGCGTAGGCGTCGAGCCAGTCGGCGTCGGTGGCGGCGAGCACGTCGAGCCCGCCCGCCGGGCCGGTGACGTTGTTCACGAGCACGTCGGCGCCGCCGAAGGCGGCCGCGTGCGCGCGCCACACGGCGTCCACGCCGGCGTCGGTGGCGAGGTCGGCCGCGACCGCCTCGACGGTCGCGCCGCGGGCGCGCATCGCCTCGGCCGCCGCCACGAGCCTGTCGGCGCCCCGCGCGCAGATCGTCACCGCCGCCCCCTCGGCCGCGAGCGCCTCCGCGATCGCCCGGCCGATGCCCTTGCTCGCCCCGGTGACGAGCGCGCGCCTGCCCGCGAGGCCCAGGTCCATCCTCGCCGACGATAGCACGGTGCCCGGCCGAGCCGCACCGTCGATTCGGCGCATCGACCACGGCCGCGTGTCTCGCCTGGACCGCAGCGGCGCGCTACGGTGCCCCCATGCCGAACCGCGACACGGCCGCGCTGCGCGCCTACCACGAGGTCACGAGCCACTCCGTCGCGCGGCTGCGGCAGGACCCGCACTGGCTCGACTGGGACATCATGCCGCGCCCGTTCAAGGTCTACCCGACGCTCGAGCCGATCCCGCTGCCGCGCGACCTGACGACCGCGCCGCTGCCCGCGCTCGCCGCTCTCGCCACCACCGCGGCGTCGCCCGGCCGACCCCTCGACCGCGCGGCGCTCGCCCACCTCCTCTACTTCTCCGCGGGGGTGCTCCGCCGGCGGGCATACCCGGGGGGCGAGATCTTCTTCCGCGCCGCCGCGTGCACCGGCGCGCTCTACCACGTCGACCTCTATCTCGCCTGCGGTCCGCTGCCCGACCTCGACGCGGGGCTCTACCACTTCGGCCCGCACGACTTCGCGCTCCGCCGCCTGCGCGCGGGCGACCATCGGGCCGCGCTCGTGGCGGCGAGCAGCGACGAGCCCGCGGTCGCGGCGGCCCCGGTGGTCGTCGCCGCCACCAGCACGTTCTGGCGCAACGCCTGGAAGTACCGCGCGCGGGCCTACCGGCACGCGTTCTGGGACACGGGCACGCTTCTCGCCAACCTGCTCGCGGTCGCGGCGGCGGCGGGGATTGCGGCGCGCGTGGTCCTCGGCTTCGTCGACGCCGACGTGAACCGGCTCCTCGACGTCGACGGCGAGCACGAGGCGGCGATCGCGCTCGTCGCCCTCGGCGCGGGCGCGCCGGCGCCGCCGCCGGCTCCGGCCGCGCCCCCGCTCGGCCTCGACGTCCTCCCGTACTCGCCGCACGAGATCGCCTACCCGGCGATCTCGGCCGCCCACACGGCGTCCGCGCTGGCGACCCCGGCGGAGGTCGCGGCCTGGCGCGCCGCACCGCCGCCGGCGCCGCCCGCCCGCGCCGCCGGGCCCCTCGTCGCGCTTCCGCCTCCCGCCGCGCCGCCGCCCGAGCCGATCGAGCACGTGATCGTCCGCCGCGGCTCGGCGCGCGCCTTCGGGCACGAGCCGATCGCGCTCGCCGAGCTGGCGGCGCTGCTGCGCGCCGCGACCGCGGACGTGCCCATCGACGCGTCGGCTCCGTCGACCGTCTATCTCGTCGCCAACGCGGTCGCGGACCTCGACCCCGGCGCCTACGCGCACGACCCCGGGCGCCACGGCCTCGAGCGGCTGCGCGCCGGGGACTTCCGGCGCACCGCCGGCCACCTGGGCCTCGGCCAGGATCTCCCCGCCGACGCCGCCGCAAACCTCTTCTGGCTCGCCGACCTGGACGCCGTGCTCGGCCGCTTCGGCAACCGCGGCTACCGCGCCGCCCAGCTCGCAGCCGCGATCGCCGGCGGGCGCGTCTACCTCGCGGCCTACGCGCTCGGGCTCGGCGCGACCGGCCTCACGTTCTTCGACGACGACGTGACGGCGTTCTTCTCGCCGCACGCCGCCGGGCGCAGCGTCATGTTCCTGGTCGCGGTGGGGCACCCGGCGCGCGGCGGGCCACGAAGTTGAGCCGCACGTAGTCGACGGCGAGCGCGGGCAGGGCCGCCGCGACCGCGCGCACGAAGCCCGCCCGCTCGGCCGCCGGCCGCCGCTCGAGGTGCGCGCCGAGCACGACGGTGGCGAGGAAGGTCTCCAGCGCTTGACGGCTCGCAAACGTCGTCGGCTCGGGCGCGAGCCACGCCTCGACCTCCACGAACCCGGCCGACTCGAGCCGCTGCCGCGTCGCCTCGGGCGTGGCGAAGCTCCACGGGTCCCACGGCTCGCCCACGGCGTCGAGCGCCGCGCGCACCGACGCCGCGTTGCCCGCGCCGCCGCACTGGGCGACCAGCCGTCCGCCCGGGCGGAGCACCGCCGCCAGCTCGCGGAAGAGCGCATCGTGATCGGGGATCCAGTGGAAGGTCGCCGTCGAGAACACGGCGTCGAAGGCCGCGGCGAACGGCAGCGGCGCGCGGAGATCGGCGACGACGAACGCGACCCGCGTCCCGAGCCGCCGGCGGGCCTCGGCGATCATGCGCGGCGAGCCGTCGAGGCCGACGACCCGCCCGCGCGGCACCCGGGCGAGCAGCGCCTCGGTGACGCGCCCCGAGCCGCAGCCCGCGTCGAGGACGGACTCGTCTCCGGCGAGCGGCAGGCGATCGAGGATCTTCCGGCCCCAGCGCGCCTGCGGGTCGGCGATGCGGTCGTAGGTCGGGGCGTCCCAGTCGCGCGGCACCGCGCCCTCTCAGGCGTCGAGGAGCGCCGCGCCGACGACCCCGGCCGAGTCCCCGAGCCGGTGGCGCACGATCGGCGTGCGCAGCTCGTCGTTGAAGACGTAGCGGGCCACCGCGGCGCGCCCGCGGTCGTAGAGCGCGTCGGCGTTGGAGAGGCCGCCGCCGAGCACGACCACGTCGGGGTCGAGGATGTCGATCACGTTGGCGAGCGCGCGCCCGAAGCGGTCGAGCCAGCGCTCGACCACGGCCGCCGCCGGCGCCTCGCCCGCCGCGGCGCGCGCGATCACCTCGGCCGCGTCGACCGCGGCGCCGCCGGCGGCCCGGTGCGCGGCGGCGAGCGCGGGGCCGGAGAGGAACGCCTCCACGCAGCCGCGCCGGCCGCACCAGCAGGGCGGCCCCGCGGGGTCGATCCCGTGGTGGCCCCACTCCCCGGCGACGTGCTGCGGACCGGTCCAGAGCCGCCCGTCGACGACGATTCCGCCCCCGACCCCGGTGCCGAGGATCACGCCGAAGACGAGGCGATGCCCCCGCCCCGCTCCGCCGCGGGCCTCCGCGAGCGCGAAGCAGTTGGCGTCGTTCTCGAGCCGCACCTCGCAGCCGAGCCGCGCCTCCAGGTCGGCGCGCAGCGGGCGGCCGTTCAAGCACGTCGTGTTCGAGTTCTTGAGCGTGCCGTCGCGCGCCGACGGCGAGCCGGGAGCGCCGACGCCGACCACCGTGGCGTCGGGCGCATGCGGTCGCAGCCGACCGACCAGCGCCGCCACGGTGTCGAGCACGTGCTCGTAGCCGCGCTCCCGCTCGGTGGCAACGCGCTCGCGGACCACCGGGGCGCCGCTCGCGTCGAGGACCGCGCCCTCGATCTTGGTTCCGCCGAGGTCGATCCCGATCCGGCGGCTCACGAGCGCCGCCGCGCCCGCGCGCGCGTGCCGATCAGCGAGACCACGCCGAGGACGATCGTCACACCGGCGGCCGCCCCCACCATCATCGCGAGCAGGCCGCCGAGATCGAGGTCCACGCGGGGATCTCGGCACGCCCGCGGTCCGGCTTGAGCCGCGCCGTCACGCGGGCCGCCACTGTGGGACGAGATCCCCGTCGGGCGAGGGCGCGAAGTCGACGGCCATGGGCATGTCCATGCGCAGCTCCGCGGCGGTGGCGCCCACGAGCCCGCCCATCGTGCGCACGCCCTCCTCGCACTCGACGAGCACGACGGGGAACGGCACCCGGTCCTTCCACGCCGGCAGCACCGGCGGGTGGACGACGACCCAGGAGAGGAGGCGCGCCCGCCCGCTCGCCCGTGCCCACTCGTGCGCGAAGGACAGGCAGCGCGGGCACATCGGTCCGGGCGGGAAGCGCCACGCGCCACATCCCGTGCAGCGCGGGAAGCGCAGCTCGCGGCGGCGCGCCGCCTCCCAGTAGGGGATCCATTCGTAGCCACCCGTGCGCCGCTCGTCCATGTTCAGTCGCCCCGCAGCAGCAGCGCGCTCGTCGGCACCATGTTGCCGCTGGTCACCAGCGAGAGCCGCGCGCCGGGAACCTGGTTCACCGACGTGCCGCGGATCTGGCGCGCCGCCTCGATGATGAGGTTGATGCCGTGCACGTAGGCCTCCGACAGGCTGCCGCCGCTGGTATTCGTCGGGAGCCGCCCGCCCAGCTCGAGGCCGTGATCGGCGACGAAGTCGCCCGCCTCGCCCGGCCGGCAGAAGCCGTACTCCTCGAGCGAGGCGAGCACGAGCGGGCTGAACGCGTCGTAGAGCTGCGCCACCTGCACGTCGCGCGGCGCCACGCCCGCCATCCGCCAGAGATCGCGCGCCGCGTACGCACCCGGGGACTCGAGGAACGGGTCCTTGAAGAAGTTGTTCATGGTCCAGTTGCGCGGCCCCATGCCCTGCACCGCGGCCATGATCCAGGCGGGCTTCTGGCGGAGATCCCGGGCCAGATCGGCCGCCGCGACGATCACCGCGGCCGCGCCGTCGGTCTCGAGGCAGCAGTCGAGCAGCCGCAGCGGCTCCGCGATCCAGCGCGCCTGCTCGTACTGCTCGAGGGTGAACGGCTCGCGCATCATCGCGAAGGGGTTCTTGGCGGCGTGGCGCCGGCACGCCATCGCGATCCAGCCGAGGTGGCGGGTCGTGTAGCCGCGCTCGTGGAGGAAGCGGCGGGCGAACATCGCCACCTGGTCCACCGGGCGCACGAACCCGTACGGTGAGAAGAACGCGGTCTCGTTGTTCTCGGCGGTGCTCTGGTCGCGCTCGCGCGACGTTCCCGCCCACGGCCGGCCGCCCGAGCCGCGGTTGCGCGAGCGGTAGACGAGCACGCAGCGCGCCATGCCGGCGGCGATCGCCGCGGCGGCGTGCCCAACGACGCCGCAGCCGCCGCCGCCGCCGTAGCCCACCTCGCCGAAGAAGCGCAGATTGCGGACGCCGAGGTTGCGCGCGATCACGTTCTCGGACGTCGTCTGGATGCTCCACTTGACCATGCCGTCGACGTCCGCGGGCTCGAGCCCCGCGTCCTCGAGGGCGAGCACCGAGGCCTCGAGCGCGGTCACGTGCTCGGGCTTGCCGATGTCCTTCGAGAAGGGGAGCTGGCCGAAGCCGACGATCGCGGCCTTGTCCTTGAGCGACACGCCGGGTCGTGTAGCAGACCCGGGGCGGGGGCCGCTACCGGGCGGCGCAGTAGCCGCTCGCCAGCAGATCGTGCAGGCGGTCGCCGAGGAGCGCCGCCTCGCTCGCGAGCGATGGGCCGGCGCAGCCACGGGCGGCGAGCGCGCTCGCGCGCCGCCGCAGCCGGGCGGCCGCCGCGACGGCGGTGCGGAGCCTGCGCTTGCAGCCGCGCGCTTTGGCGGCCGTCGCGCCGTCGAGAAGGCTCGCCAGCGCGTCGAGGCGCGGGCCGAGGTTGCACCGGCAGCGGCGCGCGCAGCCCGGCGTGACGTCGGCGAGGGTGGCCCGCAGGAGCCCGATCACGCAGCGCGCCGCGTCGGGGTCGTCGGGGGCGCGTGTGCACGGCGGCAGCGTGGTCGTCGTGGTGGTGGTCGTGGACGTCGTGGTCGTCGTGGTCGGGCGGGTGGTGGTGGTCGTGGACGACGTCGTGGTCGTCGTCGGGTGCGTCGTCGTGGTCGTGGTGGACGTCGTCGTGGTGGTCGTGGTGCTGGTCGTCGGCGTCGTGGTGGTCGTGCCGGCCGACGCGGGGAGGACGCGGCGCACCTCGCCGCTCGTGATCGCGACGTAGTAGAGCGCCCCGTCGGGGCCGAAGATCACGTCGACGGGGTTGGCCGCCGCGCCGACGATCATGTCGGCGGTGTTCCCGACGAGGGCGTCGCGCCCCGCCGTGGGCACCCCATGCCAGAGCGTGCCCTCGGTCAGGTTCCCGGGCTCGCCCAGGTCGGCGAAGAAGTAGTCGCCGCCGAAGCCGGCCGTGGCGAACGGGCCCGTCGCGGGCGCGAAGGCGCCGCCGATGACGGCCTCGCCCTCGAGGCCGGAGCCGCCGTGGGGATAGGTGAGAATCGGGTCGACGAAGACGAGCGAATTGGTGTGTGGGTTGCAACCCTGCGGCGAGAGCCCCTCACAGGCGGGCCAGCCGTAGTCGCCGCCGGCGACCACGATGTCGATCTCCTCCCACGTCGAGTCGCCGACGTCGCCCGCCCACAGCTTGCTGGTCTGCGGGTCGAAGCCGAAGCGCCACGGGTTGCGGAAACCGTAGGCGAAGATCTCGGGACGATATCCGCTCTGATTGCCGACGTAGGGATTGTCGGCCGGGATCGAGCCGTCGAGATTCAGGCGCAGGAACTTCCCGTTGAGCGACGTGCGGTCCTGCGCGTACGGGTTCGTCGACGAGCCCGGGCCGCCCTGGTTGTCGCCGAGCTCCGTGTCACCGACGCTCACGTAGAGCTTCCCGTCGGCCGGCCCGATCCGCAGGCCGCCGCCGTTGTGCTCGCCGTTGCCGAGGGAGTTCGTCGAGATACCGTCGAGCAGCACCGTGGGCGCGCCGAGGGTTCCGTCCACTTGCAGCGCCGCCTTCACCACCTGGTTCACGCAGGTGCCCGATTCGGACACCGTCCGGTAGAAGTAGAGGAAGCCGTTTTCGGCGAACCTCGGATCGACGGCGAGGCCGAGCAGGCCCTCCTCGCCCGTCGTGCATACCGCGAACGTCGCCACGGACCTGACGCTGCTTCCGTCGAAGACTTGCAGCGTCCCTCCTTTCTCGTTCACCAGGAGCCGCCCATCGGGCAGGAACGCGATCGCCGTGGGGGCAACGAGGCCGGTCACGTACGCCTTGTCCGTCCACCCTGGCACCGGCGTCCCCGCGCGCGCAGCGGCGGCGAGGAGCGCGACGAGGAGCGCGGCGGCAAGCGCGCGGGGCGGGCGCATGGGTGCGTGTCCCTACTCGGGAACGGCGGCGCCTGTCCAGCCTGCGGCGGGCCGCACGGCATCCGCCGCGGCCTCCCTAGCCCGCCTTCCGCCCCGGCGCCTCGCGCTCGGCGTGGTGGTCCTGGATCGCCTTGCCGATCGCCTGCACCGCGCGGCCGATGAACGTCGGGCGGTTCTCCGCCGCCCAGTCGTGGCTCGCGCGCAGCCGCGGGAGCGTGCCCTGGAACTGCGGCATGACGTAGCGCGCGAACAGCTCGTAGGAGCGCAGCGTCGCCTCGCGATCGGCCCAGTCGTGCGCCATGAAGAGGTAGGTGCCGAACCCGCCCGACTGCCCCCACAGGCGCTCGATCTGCGCCGCCGCCTCCTTCGGCGTGCCGATCACGCCGTAGCCGTTGGCGTTCATCGCGTCGACCATGTCGCCGACCTCGACCGCCTCGCCGACGACGGGCAGCGCGGCCACGTGCAGGAAGTAGTCGACCCACGCCTTCAAGCCGAACGCGACGTCGCGGCGCGCCTGGTCCATCGTGGGGGCGACGTGCATCGGCCCGACGAGCCGCCAGCGCGCGCGCTCGACCCGCCGGCCGTGCGCGGCGGCCATCTCCTCCGCGGTCTTCCAGTGATGGCCGAGGGCGTCGAAGCCCTGGAAGCTCGTCGCCCCGAGCGAGAGGAGCCCGAGGCCGTACTTCCCCGCGGCGCGCGGGCCGGCGGGCGAGACCTGCGCCGCCACCGCCATCTCCATGTGCGGGCGCGTGTACGGCCGGAGCTGGAGACGCGCGTCCCGGAGCCGGAACCAGTCGGTCTCGCGCGTGACCGGCTCGTCCGACGTGAGCAGCGCCAGGATCGCCTCGAGCGACTCGTCCATCATCTCCCGCTGGCGCAGCGGGTCGATCCCCATCATGAACGCGTCCGACGGGAGCGCCCCGGGGCCGACGCCGAACATCGTGCGGCCCATCGTGAGGTGGTCGAGGAGCACCATGCGGTCGGCGAGCATCAGCGGGTGGTGATACGGGAGCGACGAGACGCCCGTGCCGAGCCGGATGTGGCGCGTGCGCTCGGCGGCTGCGGCGACGAAGACCTCCGGCGAGGCGATGATCTCGTAGCCGGCCGAGTGGTGCTCGCCGATCCAGGCCTCGTCGTACCCGAGGCGATCGAGCCACTCGATCAGCTCGAGGTCGCGGCGCAGCGCGCAGGTGGGGTTCTCGCCCAGGCGGTGGAACGGGGCCAGGAAGATGCCGAAGCCCAAGCGGTCGGGGGCGTCCATGGCGGGGTTGTAGGCGGGTGGCTCCGGCAAGGCAAGGCGCGGTACCCTCGGCCGCGCGCTTGCGGTAGAGAGGGCGCATGGACGCCGCGATGCTCCGCACCCACCTCGAGCGCATCGCCGAGGACGGCTACACGGTCCTCGAGCGCGTGATCGAGCCCGAGCTGGTCTCGGCGCTGCTCGCCGACCTCGAGCGGCTCGAGCACGAGTACCGGATCGTGCCCGCCCGCAACCCCTTCGAGGGCACGCGCACGGTGCGCATCTACAACCTGCTCGTGCACGGCCCGCTCTACCGGCGCATCCCCGTGCACGAGGCGGTCCTGCCCGTGGTCGAGGGCGTGCTCGACGCCGGCTGTCTCGTCTCGTCGCTCTCCTCGATCGCCATCGACCCGGGCGAGATCGCGCAGCCGATCCACGCCGACGACCAGCTCGTCCCGCTGCCGAAGCCGCATCCCGCGATCGTCTGCAACACGATGTGGGCGCTCACCGACTTCACCGCGGACAACGGCGCCACGCGGGTCGTGCCCGGCTCGCACCGCAAGGACCACTCGCCCGCCTTCGGCCGTCCCTACGAGAGCGTCGCCGCCGAGATGCCGGCCGGCAGCGTGCTCGTCTGGCACGGGAGCCTCTGGCACGGCGGGGGCGCCAACCGCACCGATCGCCGCCGCGTCGGCGTCGCGATGAACTACTGCGCGGGCTTCATCCGCCAGCAGGAGAACCAGCAGCTCGGCATCCCGCGCGAGGTCGTGCGCGAGTTCCCGCCGCGGCTGCAGGAGCTGGTCGGCTACGGGCTCTACAACGGGCTCATCGGGCACATCGACAAGCGCGTCCCCGCCGAGCTGCTGCTCGGCCGGGCGCCCGACGGCGGGATGATCTGGGACTACGGCGGCGGGCGGGCCGGGTAGAGGAGGCGGAGCATGCGGGCGGCGCGGCTCGCGTTTGCAACCCTGCTCACGTCGGTCGGTCCCGCGTGGGCGGCGTGTCCGGTCATCGGGACGCTGCCGGCGGCGCCGAACCCGTTCGAGCTGCAGTTCGGGACCACCAACACGAACGCCGCGCTCGGGAGCGGCGGGCTCACCGCCACGCTGTCGCGCTGCGGCGAGATCACCTCCCTCAAGTGGCCCGGACCGAGCTACTGGAACCAGCTCGACTACCTCACCGACAACGCCGTCGGCGCGCGCCTCGAGGCGCACTTCGGCGCGCTCGACGACGCCGGCGCGTTCGCCGGCATCACCTACCGCACCCCCGCGGGCAGCGGCTTCACGTGGCTGCGCGACGATCCGTGGACGCACGCGCAGCAGTACACGAGGGACGACTCGGACGTCGCCGTCACCACCATGACGAACGCGGCCCTCGGCCTGACGGTCACGGCGTGGACCTTCGTCCTGCCCGGGGCCGACGTGCTCGTGAGCCGTTACCGGGTCGACCGGGCGCCCGGCTCGCCCGTGCGCAAGGCGGCCCTCGTCTTCTACGCGAACCTCGCACCGACGATGAACCGCCTGCCGGACTTCCCGGTCGCCGACTGGGGCCTCGACTTCCAGAACGACTACGCGGTCGTGTACGACCACCGCGAGCACGCGCTGCTCGCCTTCGTCCCGCAGAGCGCGGCCGCCTACCCGCACGACTTCTCGGTCCTGAACCCGCTGCTCCAGCACCCCCCCGCGAGCCGCACCGCGCTCGCCCACGCGGTCGACCGGCTGATCGGCCGGCTCACCGAGCCCGGCGTCTACCTCGCCGTCGGCGCCGCGCCGCGCGACAACGGGTTCCAGGCGGGCTTCGACGACGCCCCCATGTGCGCCCACCAGAGCGCGGTCGCCGACCGCGCGATCAGCGCCTTTCAGCTTCCGCCGGCCTTCGACGCGGCCGCTCGCGGCGCCTTCGAGTGCGACCGGGTGATCGCCGATCCCGCCGGGCCGCTCGGCGCCTGCCGCGCGGCCAACGGCTGGACCTACGCTGCCGCGAACGCCTTCGCCGACGCGGCCCGCGGCGGCGCCCTCTCCCGCTCCCCGATCGCCGCCTGCCAGGCGAACGCCGCACTCGCCCGGCGGCTCCGCTTCCGCGGCGGCAGCGCCGAGGCCACCTTCTACCTGGCCGCCGCGGCCACCCGCGACGCCGCCTACGCTTTGCTGCGCCAGGCGCGCGCCGGCACGCCCGACGCGCAGCGCGCGGCCACCGAGCAGTGGTGGGCGAGCTTCCTCGCCCCGGCCCACCTGCCGGACACCGCCGACCCGGAGGTGCTCGCGTTCGCCAAGCGCAGCCTGATCGTCATGCGCACGGCGACCGACAGCGCCAGCGGCGCGATCGTCGCCAGCGTCGACACGCAGCCGCCTTACGGCGAGGACTGGCCGCGCGACGGGTCGTTCATCAACTACGCGCTCGACCTCGCGGGTTACACGGACCTCGTGAGCCGCCACAACCGCTTCTACGCGCGCGTGCAGCGCAAGACGCCGCAGCCGTGGTCGATCCTCTACGCCTTCGGCCCGTGCGACCCCGGCGCGCCCACCTATCCGAGCTGCGTGCCGGCGGGCACCTTCGAGACCAACTACTACGCCGACCCGGCCGCGGTCGTCCCCGGCGACCCGATCTCCTTCGAGATCGACGAGGCCGGCCTCGGCGTCTGGACGATGTGGAGCCACGCCCGGTACCTCACGGATCCCGCGGCGGCCGCGCAGTACCTCGCCGACGTCTGTCCGTCGATCGCGCTCGGCGCGACCAACCTCGCCGCCTGCCGCGACGCGACGACCGGGCTCCAGTGCCCGGCGAACGAGGACGACGACATCCCGCTCACCGAGGGGCTCCAGGGGGCGGAGACCGTGCTCCTGGCGCTCGAGAGCGCCGTCGCGGCCGCGCCCGCCTGCGGCTTCGACGCCGCGACCGTCACCGGCTGGCAGGCGCGCGCCGCCGAGCTGCGCCAGGCGATCCAGGCGGCGTTTTTCGTCGGCGGCGCGCTCCCGCACTACGAGGGCGGACGGCCGGCCTGGCTCCTCTGGCCCGTCGACTTCTTCGCGCCCGGCGACGCCGTCGCGCTCACCCACGCACAGTGGCTCGAGCAGCAGACGATCGACCCGATCCTCACGCGCACCGCGCCGAGCGGCGCCTACAACGCCGAGGCGCTCCTCGCGCGCGCGCAGCTCTTCCGCCGCCTCGGCGATACGGCCGGCCTCGCGGCGAGCCAGGACGCCGTGCGCTTCTTCGTCCACAACCTCACCACCGCCGGAACCCGTCACCTCGGCGAGGCCTACGGGCTCGTCGACGTCGACTTGAACGGCGACGGCGTGGTTCCCGACTACTGGCCCGAGAACGACGTGCCCCACGTCTGGGAGCACGCCTACCTCTACGCGGCGGCGATGGTCGCCTTCGGCTCGCGGTGATCCCGCCGGCGCGGATGCGTGCAGGGCATGCATCGACCTGATTGAGCGACTCTGGGGATTGCGTCGGCGGGGCACGGCCGCTATCCGGCGACCCCGGACGCGATGGAGACGGCCCCGCTCCACCTGCTCCTCGTCGACGCGGACGCGCACGACCGCACCGTCGTGCGGGCGGCGCTCCTGCGGGCCGAGCCCGGCGCGCACGTGACCACCGTGTCGCGCCTGCGCGCCGCCCTCGACGTGCTCCGGCGCGCTTCGGTCGCGGGGATCGTCACCGAGCTGCGGCTGCCGGACGCCGAGGGCGGGCGCATCGTCCGCGAGCTGCGCGCGGGTGCGCGCGGCGCGCCCGTGATCGCCGTCACCGCGCGCGGCTCGGAGGCGCTCGCCGTCTCCGCGATGAAGCTCGGAGCCGCCGACTACCTCAACAAGGAGCCCGGCTACCTCGGGCGCCTCGAGGCCGCGCTCCGCGACGTCCTCGGGCAGCGCGTGCTCGCCTCCCTCGACGAGTGGCCGCTCGCCGCGGCCCCGCCCGCCGTCTGCGCCGACGGTGAGCCGTTCGTCGCCACCACGGCCGGCATGCGCCAGACGCTCCTGCTGCTCGAGCGGGCCAGCCGCAGCCGCGTCCCCGTGCTGCTCGAGGGCGAGACCGGCACCGGCAAGGAGCTGCTCGCCCGCGCCATCCACCACCGCGGCGCGCGGCGCGGCGGGCCCTTCGTGGCGCAGAACTGCGCCGCGCTCGCCGAGTCGCTGCTCGAGAGCGAGCTCTTCGGCCACCTGCGCGGCGCCTTCACGGGCGCCGAGCGCGACCGCCGCGGGCTGTTCGCCGAGGCGGACGAGGGCACGGTGTTCCTCGACGAGATCGGCGAGGCGCCGCCGAGCGTCCAGGCGAAGCTGCTGCGCGTGATCCAGCACGGCGAGGTCAAGGCCGTGGGCGCCGACCGCGCGCACCGCGTCCGCGCCCGCATCATCGCCGCCACCAATCGCCCGCTCGAGGCCGAGGTCGCCGCCGGCCGCTTCCGCGGCGACCTCTACTACCGGCTCGCGGTCTTTCCCATCCGCGTCCCTCCGCTGCGCCACCGCACCGGCGACATCCCCCGCCTCGTCGAGATCTTCCTGCGTCGCTTCGAGCGAGAGGAGGACCGGACGACCGGCGGCATCGCGCCCGACGCGCTGCGCGCCCTCCAGCTCTACTCCTGGCCCGGCAACGTGCGCGAGCTCGAGCACGAGGTGCACCGCCTCGTGCTCACGGTGCCGCCGGGCGTGCGCATCGGCCGGCTCCACCTCGCCGCCCGCATCCGCGCGGCTGACCGCGCCGACGTCGGCGAGCCGCTCGCGCGGCTGCTCGCCCGCGTCGAGCTCACGCTCATCCGCCAGCGCATCGCGCAGCAGCCGACGAAGGCGGCCGCCGCGCGTAGCCTCGGCATCACCCGCGAGGCGCTCTACGCGAAGCTGAGGCGCCTCGGCGGCGCGGCCCCGCTCGACTGACCGCGCGCAGAGCTGCACGGGATTCTCGCGCGGCCAGCGTCCGCCTCAGTTGAGCTGCCGGGCGATCGCGGTGAGCGACTCCTCGGCCTGCGGGTAGCCCGGCACGATCTCGAGCGCGCGCCGGAACTCGGCCATCGCCCTGGTGAGCTGGCCCTTCGCCCAATAGATCTGGCCGAGGTTGCAATGCGGGTAGTGGCGCGCCTCGTAGCGCTTGGCGGTGATCGCCGCCTCGAGCCACGGCACGGCCTCGTCGAGCCGGTCGAGCTTGATCAGGTAGGAGCCGATGTCGTTGTAGGGGTTGCCGAAGTCCGGGTCGAGCGCGATCGCCGCCTTGCATTCGGCGATGGCCTCGTCGTAGCGCTTCTGGAAGCTGTAGGTCCAGCCGAGGAAGGTGTGCGCCTCGGCCGTCGGATGGACCTCGATCGACCGCTGGTAGTGCGCGATCGCGCCCTCGAGATCGCCCTCCATCTGGCGCCGATAGGCCTCGCGCATGAACGCGACAGCCTTCTGAAAGCGCTCATCGGCGGTCACGCCCGCATCATACCCGACGCCGCGTGCCGGCGCGCAAGCGCGCGCGCCCGCGCACCCGGCATGGCATCGGGCTAGTAGCCGTCGAGCTGGGCGAGGCGGTCGCGCTGCCAGGCGGCGTCGCCGAAGGTCATCTCGTCGCCGCGCGCGCGCTTCAAATATAGGCCGATGTCGTGCTCGTCGGTCATCCCGATGCCGCCGTGCATCTGCACGCCCTCGTTGGCGACGAGCAGGAACGCGTCGTTGCACCGCGCCTTCGCCGCCCCCCCCAAACGCCCCACCTGCGCCTCGTCGGCGCCGTCGTCGATGGCGGCGTGCGCCGCCGTCACGACCGAGCGGGCCAGCTCGATTTCGACGTACATCCGCGCCGCGCGGTGCTTGAGCGCCTGAAACGTGCCGATCAGCACGCCGAACTGCATGCGGGTCTTCAGGTACGCGAGCGTCATCTCGAAGGCGGCCGTCATCCCACCGAGCATCGCGGCCGAGAGCGCGATGGTCGCCCGATCGAGCACGCGGCCGAGCAGCTCGCCGCCCCGCCCGACCTCGCCGAGGACCGCACTCGCGTCCAGCCGCACGCCCTCGAGCCGCAGCCGCGCCGCGCCGCGGCCGTCGACGCGCCACAGCCGCTCGACCCCGAGGCCGGGGGCGGCGCGCGGCACGAGGAAGAGCGTGATCCCCTCGTCGGCGCGCGCCGAGACCACGAGCCAGTCGGCCACGTGACCGTCGAGGACGTGGGCCTTCTCGCCGGTGAGCCGCCAGCCGTCGGCGGCGCGCTCCGCCCGGGTCGCCACGCGCGTCGGGTCGAAGCGGCTGCCCGGCTCCTGGTAGCCGACCGCGAGCAGCCGCTCCCCGGCCACCACCGCCGGCAGGTGCGCCCGGCGCTGCGCCTCGTCGCCGCCGAGCAGCAGCGCCGTCGTGCCAGCGACCATCGAGAGCATCGGCTCGGGGGCGAGGCAGCGGCCCAGCTCCTCGAGCACGACCATCAGGTCGCGCCAGCCGAGACCCGCGCCGCCGTAGGCCTCGGGCACGGCGATGCCGAGCCACCCGAGCCGCGCCATCTCGGACCAGAGCGCCCGCGAAAAGCCGTCGGGGTCGTGCGTGTCGCGCAGCGCCCGCAGGCGGCGCACGGGCTGGGTGCCCAGCAGCTCACGCGCCGTGCGCGCCAGGATCTCCTGCTCCTCGGTGGGCGCGTACGCCATCGTCAATCCGGCAGGCCGAGCACGTGCTTGGCGATGATGTTGAGCTGGATCTCGGAGGTGCCGCCCTCGATCGTGTTGCCGCGCGAGCGGAGCCACTCGCGCGTGAGCACCAGCTCCTCCTCGTCGAAGCCCGGCCCTTCCCAGCCGAGCGCCTGCGGCCCGGCGAGCGCCACCAGCAGCTCGCGGCGGCGCTGGTTGAGCTCGGTGCCGTAGAGCTTGAAGATCGAGGCCTCGGGTCCGGGCGGCTGGCCCGCCTTCAGCCGCTCGCGGGAGCGGGCGAGCGTCAAGTCGAGGCAGAGCTGGTCGAGGTCCACCTGCGCGATGCGGTCGCGCAGCAGGGGGTCGCCGAGACGGCCGTCGGTGCCCGTCGGCAGGTAGCGGCGTGCCGTCGCGAGCAGCCGCGAACGGTCGTCCCGCTCCTTGAAGACGTCGGCGATCATGGTGCGCTCGAAGCGGAGCAGCATCTTGGCGATCGCCCACCCCGCGTTCTCCTCGCCGACGAGGTTGCCGACCGGCACGCGCACGTCGGTGAGGAACGTCTCGCAGAAGGGGGAGGCGCCGCTGATCAGCCGGATCGGGCGGACGACGACGCCGGGCACGTCCATGTCCATGAGCAGGAACGAGATGCCGGCGTGCTTGGCCTCCGGATCGGTGCGCACCAGGAGGAACATCCAGTCCGCCTTGTCGCCGTACGACGTCCACACCTTCTGGCCGTTGAGGACGTAGTGGCCGCCGTCGCGCACGGCGCGGGTCTGGAGGCTCGCCAGATCCGAGCCCGCGCCCGGCTCCGAGTAGCCTTGGCACCAGCGGATCTCCCCGCGCACGATGCGCGGCAGGTGCTCGCGCTTCTGCTCCTCGCTCGCCACCTGGAGGAGCAGTGGGCCGATCATCGTCAGGCCGAAGCCGACGAGCGGCGGCCGCAGGTGCATGCGCGCCAGCTCCTGCGCGAGCACCTTCGCCTCCTCGGACGAGAGGCCGCCGCCGCCGTACTCGCGCGGCCAGGTGGGCGCCGTCCAGCCGCGCTCGGCCATGACTGCGAGCCAGCGCTGCACGTCGGGCGGGTACGTGGTCTTGCGTCCACCCCAGCAAACGTCCTCGTTGGAGCGCACCGGGGTCGCCATCGACGGCGGGGCGTTGGCGGCGAGCCAGCGCCGGACGGCGTCACGGAAGGCGTCGAGATCGGGCATCGGTTGCCGATGTAGTCGACGCGTGCGCCTCATGCAACGTGATTCAGTGCGGCATGATCTGGAGGCCGAGGAAGAACTGCACGCCGCCGAGGAGCACGGCGGCGGCGCCGAGCCACGGGTGAAGGCGACGCGCACGGGCGTCGATCGCGACCCGCCGCGAGAGGATGGCCGCGGCGGTCAGCAGCGCGACCATGGCGCTGCCGGCGGTGAAGTGGCCACTCGTGGCCGGCTCGAGGTCGTCGCGCAGCCAGCGCACCGTGGCAAGCCCGCTCGCCCACGCCACGAGCATCGCGCCGTAGGCCCACGGTGCGAGCCTCGCGTGCCGCGCGCGCCGCGCGGCCGCACCCACCCCCGGCTGGCGGCTGCGCAGCCCGAGGCTGCCGGCCCACGCCGCGAGCAGCACCGTCGCCAGGCCGAAGGCCGGATGGAGGTAGAGCGCGACGCCGCCGGCCACGCGCCTGCGCCTAGCCGCCGGCCGCACCGCGGTCAAGGCGCGCCGGGCGACGCCGGCACGCCGCTGCGACGGATTCTCGCCGCTTGCGGCTCGTCCGTGCGCTTCGCCGGCGCGTTCGGCATCTGGCACCCGCATTGCTCTCCGGGCGCATGCCCCCCATCCGCTCCGGGCGGCTCGCCGGCGCGCTCGTCCTGCTCCTCGCCCTCGCGGCGGCCGCCGGCGCCGACATGCGGATCGTGAACGGGACCCCGACCTCGGACTTCCCCGCGACGGGCCTGGTGCAGACCTCGATCGGGCTCTGCTCGGGCGTGCTGATCGGGTGCCGCACCTTCCTCACCGCCGCCCACTGCTTCTGCGAGACGACCGACGGCGCGAGCTGCCAGGGCACCTCGCTCACCGACCCGGCGCGCACGATCGTCTTTCTCCAGCACGCGGGCTTCGCGGCGGTCTCCGACGTGAACGTGAACCCGGGCTTCACGTTCACCGACACCTCCACGCACGATCTCGCGATCGTCACGCTCGCCGCACCGATCACCGGTATCGCGCCGAGCGCGCTCGACGCGACCGCCGTGCCACCGCCAGGCACGCGCGCGACCATCGTGGGTTTCGGCAGCACCGGCGTGGTGAACGGCAGCGACGTGGGCTTCGGGCTCAAGCGCACGGGCGAGGTCACCACCACGACGTGCAGCGCGCCGGGGCTCGTCTGCTGGAGCTTCACCGGCGTGGATGCGAACACGTGCCACGGCGATTCGGGTGGGCCTCTCTTCGCCGATCTCGGCGCCGGGCCCGTGGTCGCGGGCATCACTTCGGGAGGCGCCGCGAATTGCGCGCCACCCGACCTGAGCTTCGACGCGAGCGTCTTCGACGACCTGGCCTGGATCCAAGGCGTGGCCGGGGCCGACCTCGGCACCGCCGCGTGCGGCGGGCTCCCCGCGGTCGGGCAGCCGGGGGCTGCGGTCCAGGCGACGACGGGCTCGTTCGCGGCACCGAGCACGTTCACGACGACGTTCGGCGTGGCCCCGCGCACGCAGGAGCTGCGCGTCACCACGAACGGCACGCTCACCGGCAACGCCGACCTCTACCTGAGGGCGGGCGCACCGGCGACGCCGACCACCTACGATTGCCACGGGACCAACAGCAGCGTGTTCGAGAGCTGCATCGCGGCCGCGCCGCAGAGCGGGGCGTGGTCCGCGCTGCTGGTCGGCGTCACCGGCCACGGCGACTTCCAGCTCACGGCGACGACCTTCGGCGGCGACCCGCCCGTCTGCGGCAACGGCATCCAGGAGCCCGGCGAGCAGTGCGACGGCGCCGATGCCCTCGGCTGCCTGGCCGGCTGCACGCCGAGCTGCACGTGCGTCGCCTGCACGGAGGGCGCCCTCGACGTCCAGGACTACAACCTGGTGCCCAAGTTCCTCCTGAAGGCGCGGCTCGCCGCCGCAGGCGCGCTCGACCCGCGCGCGGGCGGCCTCGTGATCGGCGTGCTCGGCCGCGACGGCTCGCGCATCACGGCGACGATCCCCGGCGGGCAGCCCGGCTGGCGCGGCCGGCGCAACGCGTGGAGCTGGCGCGGGGAGGCGAGCGGGCTCCGCCGCGTCACGCTGCGGCGGCGGCGTGGCGCCTGGGCCGTCGCCGTCGCCGGGCGCGGCGTGCCGGGCGCGGCGACGTTCAGCGCGACGATCGCCGAGTTCGTGCTCTCCGTCGACGCGACCTGCGGGGTGCGCACGCTGCCCTGATGAGGCGCTACGCCTCCCCCAGCAGCCGCGGCAGCCGGCTCGCGAGCTCGCCCTTCGCGAGCACCTCGCGGCACCCGAGCGCGCGCGCGGTCTGCATGACGTCCACCGCGTCGTGGCCGACGAAGCCGACGGTCGGGACAGCCGCGGTGTCCGGGTCGCGGGCGAGGGACTCGAGCGCCGCGAACGCGTCTGCGAGGCGCAGGTCGAGAATCACCAGCCGCGCCCCGCGCGCCGCCGCGACGCAGGCGGCCGCGTCCCGCGTCCCCTCGACGGGGACGCCGAGCCGCTCGGCCGCCTCGCGGATCCTCGCGGTGAAGACGAGGTCGCGCACGAGGTAGACGACCGGCCGCACCGCGGCCCGCCTATCCCTTTCCCGCGAGGTCGGCGAAGCTCCGGCCGGCGGGCTGCCCCCGCTCGACCGGCAGCCCGGCCGCCTCCCACCCGGGCTCGACCAGGCGCCCGGTGTGGTCGTGGGCGCCGCCGAAGCCGCCGCGGACGTTGACGAGGTTGGTGAAGCCGGCGGCCTCGAGCAGATCGCATGCGCGCATCGACCGCACGCCGCTCTGGCACCCGACGATCAGCGGGGTACCGGGCGCGACGTGACGCGCGACCACCGCCACGAACTCCACGTTCAGCCTGGGACGGCCCGTCTGCGGATCGAGCACGGCCACGGGGACGTTGCGTGCCCCGACGGGATGCCCGGCGGCGAACTCCGCCTCCGTCCGCACGTCGAGGTAGACCGCCTGCGGGTCCCGCATCAGCGCCTCGTGCGCCTCGGCCGGCCCCAGCTCACGCACCGCCATGATCGCATCCTAGCACGCGGCGGCGCGGTCGTCACTGCCGGCCCGCGCCCCTTGTCTCTCGGGGCTCGGCCGTGGCAGGGACCCGGGATGCCGCTGCGCCGTCGCCCCGACGGCACGCCGGTCGCCGGGCTGCACCCCGTGCGCCGGATCATGCCGTTCCTCATGCCGACACGGAACGAGGCGTTCGTGCTCTTCGAACAGGAGATCGCCGTCGCGGGAGCGCGCGCCTTCCTCGCCGCGGCCAACGCCGGCCGGCCCGCCGGACGCGAGATCACGCTCTTCCATCTCGTGCTGCACGCGCTCGGCACCGCGCTCGCGGAGTTCCCGCGCTTGAACCGCTTCGTCGCCGGCTCACGGCTTTACGACCGCCGCGGCATCTGGCTCTCGTTCAGCGGCAAGCAGCGCCTCGATCGCGACGCGCCCATCTTCACGGCCAAGGTGCCCTTCACTTCGGGCGAACCGATCGGCGCGATGGTCGACCGCATCGTGGAGGCGATCGGCGAAGGCCGGTCGGGCCGCGAGAGCGCGACGGACCGCGAGATACGAACGGTCTTGCGGATGCCCGCCCCGCTCCTGCGCCTCGGCACCCGCCTCGTGCGCTGGCTCGACGGCCGCAACCTCCTGCCGGCGGGCTTCGTGGCCGGGGATCCTCTCTACGCCTCGGCCTTCGTCGCCAACCTCGGCAGCGTCGGCCTCGACGCCGCCTACCATCACCTGTTCGAGTACGGCACGATCCCCATCTTCGTGACCATCGGGCGCGTCCGGCGCGTGCCGCGCGCCCGGCCCGACGGTGCCGTCGGGGTCCTCGACGTGCTGCCGCTGCGGTACACGTACGACGAGCGGGTCGAGGACGGCTTCTACGCCGCCCGCGCCCTCGAGCGGGTGCAGGCGCTTCTCGAAGAGCCCGATCGCCACGTGCGGTGATTCTCATGCCCGCGAATCGACCCGCGACTTCTCTCGCTTCCCCGTTGGCAATGAAGTTGCAGCGCCGGCAGGCATGGCGCACCTCACGACGGCCACCGGATTCTCGGGAGAAGCCATCCTGCCCGTCCAGTTCTTCCCCGGCCCCCTCGCCTCGCCGGAGATGCGGCTCCTCTTCGCGGTGCTCGAGGACGGCCTGCACGTTCTCCGGCGCTACGGGGCCTCCCCGCGGCTGCGCAAGCGGCGGATATTCACGGAGACGGTGGCCTGGCTGCTGTCGGACGATCTCTCGTGGCCGTTCTCCTTCGTGAACGCCTGCCAGGGGCTCGGGATCGACGCCGGTTGGCTGCGGGCGCGGATGCTGCCCCACGTCGCCCCGCATCCCGTTCCGCCCGAGGTGCCGAGGACCACCCACTTCGCCCAGGCGGCCGCCGGGTGAAAGGAGGCGCGCGATGGCTCTCATGCGCTGGGATCCCTTCAGCCCGCTGCGGCGTCGGGATGACGTTTTCGAGGACCTCTTCCGGGAGTTCTTCCGCCCGCCGGCCGCAGCCGGAGAGACCGAGGTCGCGCCGCCCGCCGAGATCTCCGAGGCCGACGGGCAGGTGACGGTCAAGATGCCGCTGCCCGGGGTCGAGAGGGAGCACGTGCAGGTCTCGGTCGAGGATGACGTCGTCACGGTCCGTGGCGAGATGCGGCAGGACACCGACGATCGCAAGCGCAGCTTCTACCGCCAGGAGATCCGCTACGGGCGCTTCCGGCGCAGCCTCGCCCTGCCCGTCGAGGTGGACGCGACGAAGGCCACCGCCGCCCTCAAGAACGGCATGCTCACGATCACGATCCCCAAGAGCACGCAGCCGAAGGCCCACGAGGTCAAGGTCGCCGTCGGCTGACCGGGAAACGGGAGGAGGAGCCATGGCACGATCCACGCGCAGGGGCTCGCTGGCGGAGATCGCCGCCGACGTCCGCCGGCTGCGCCGCGGCGCCAAGAGCGCGGTCGTCCAGCTCGGGGACCGCGGCGCGCGCTTGCAGGCGTCGCTCGAGAAGCAGCTCACGGCCCTCGGCCGCACGTTGCTGCGCCAGCTCCACGCGGCCCGCGCCGAGGAGGTCGCAGCGCTGCGACGGCACCTGACCGGGCTCGAGGGCCGCCTCGCAGCGCTCGAGCGCAAAGTCGAGGCGCGCCCGATGTCGGGTTCCGCCTGAGGTCTTTCCGGCGGCCGGGACCCGGCCCCGGACCGCACGGAGCATGTACTGTCGGGTTCTCGCCTGCGACTTCGACGGCACGACCGCGATCAACGGCCGGCTCGCACCGGAGGTGGCGGCCACGCTGCGGGCAGCACGGGCGCACGGCGTGATCACGTTGCTCGTCACCGGCCGTGTGCTCGCCGACCTGCACGCGGCCGACGTCGACTGGGCCGCGTTCGACGCGGTGGTCGCCGAGAACGGCGCGCTCGTGTGGCTTCCGGCCGCCGATCGGACCATTCACCTCGGCACGCCGCCGCCCGAGCACTTCCTGGGCGAGCTGCGGGCGCGCGGCGTGCCCTTCCACGCCGGCGCGGTCGTCGTCGGCACCTGGGACCGCCACGCCGGCGAGCTGCTCGACGTCGTGCGCCGGCTCGGCGTCGACGGGCAGCTCGTCTTCAACCGCGAGGCGCTCATGCTCCTCCCGAGCGGCGTCAACAAGGCCGCGGGGGTCCGCCGGGCGATCGAGGAGTTCGCCCGTTCGGAGCACAACCTGGTCGCGTTCGGCGACGCGGAGAACGACCTGCCGCTGCTCACGATGGCGGAGCTGGGGGTGGCGGCACGCGGGGCCGTGCCGGCGGTGGCCGCCGCCGCCGACGAGCGGCTCTCCCACCCCGGGGGCGCGGGCGTGGCGCACTACGTCGACGCGCTGCTGGCCGCAGGCGCGGCCGCGCCGACCCCCCCACGGCGGCGGATCGTGCTCGGCCAGGACGACGGCGGCCCGGTCACGCTCCCGGGCTCGGGCACCAACGTGATGATCAGCGGCGATCCCCGCTCCGGGAAGTCGTGGCTGGCCGGGCTCGTCGCCGAGCAGTTGATCGACGAGGGCTATCGTCTCTGCGTGCTCGACCCGGAAGGCGACCATCTCTGCCTCGGACGGCGGCCCCGCGTGCTGGTCCTCGGCCACGACCTCCCGCTGCCCGCCCCGCCGGCCGTCCCGCACCTGCTCGCCGAGAAGCGGCTCTCCGTCGTTCTGAGCCTCGCCGCCCTCCCGCAGCGCGACAAGCTCGCCTACGCCTGCGACGTCCTCGACGCGATCGGGCCCGCGCAGACGGCCACCGGCGTCCCGCACTGGACCATGGTCGACGAGGCCCACTACTTCTTCCACGAGGCCGCGTCGTCCTGCCGCCACGCCGCCGGCCGCGCCGGCAGCCTCCTCCTCGTCACCTACCGGCCGAGTCTGGTGGCCGCCGAGGTCTACGCGAGCGTGCAGGCGCACCTCATCACGCGGACGGCGATCGACGAGGAGCGCTACTTCGTCACGGCGCTGCTGCGCAGCCGGCATCCCACCGGCCTCGTCGACGGCGACGCGCTGCGGGGGATCGGCGGCACGCGCGTGGGCCTGCTGCGCTCCGGCGACACCGCGCCGTGCTGGACGATCTTCACGCCGGGCGTGCGCTCGACCGCCCAGGCGCACCACGGGCGCAAGTACGCCGACCTGCCGGTCGCGGAGAACAAGGCCTTCCGGTTCCTCCACGCCGACGGCACCGGCCCGACGCTGGCGCGCAGCGTCGCCGAGTTCCACGCCGCCGTCCGCGCGGTGCCGCTCGCCTCGCTGCGCCACCACCTGATCGCCGGCGACTTCTCGCGCTGGGCCGCCGACGTCCTCCGGGACGAGCCCCTGGCGCGCGGGCTACGGAAGCTCGAGGAGACCGCGCGCACCGGCGGTGTGGCGCACCGCGAGGAGATCCTCGCGCACCTCGCCGACCGCTACTTCCTCCCGGTCACCTGACGAGCGCGAAGAAGCGGCGCGCGTTCCCGCCCAGGATCTTCGCCTTCACCTCGGGAGCGAGGTCGCTGCGCTCGCGCAGCGGGCGGGTCGCGTGCGGGAAGGCCCCGTCCCAGTGCGGGTAGTCGCTCGCGAAGAGGAGGAAGTCGGCGCCGAGCGCCTCGACCGCGAAGGGGATCGCGGCCTCCTCCGCCTCGCAGCTCACCCAGAGCTGCCCGCGCGCGACGTACTCGCGCGGCGGGCGGCGGCATTCCGGCGCGAGCCGGCCGCGCTTCTCGACGTGCTCGCCCAGGCGCTCGACGAAGTACGGCACCCAGCCCACGCCCGACTCGAACAGCCCGACCCGCAGCCGCGGGTGGCGCTCGAGGACCCCGCCCAGGACGAGGGCGGTCGACGCCACCATCATGTCGAAGGGAAAGCTCACGGCGTGGACCTGGAGGTAGTTCTCGAAGCGCTCGGCGCCGAGCGGGGGCAGGTGGATGCCGGGGGCTCCGTGCACGCCGAGGGGCATGTCGAGGTCCTCGGCGGCGGACCAGAAGGGCTCCAGATCGGGATGGTCGAGGTTGCGGGTGCGGAGCACCGCCGGGATCATGGTGGCCACGAGCCCGAGCCGCTTCGCCTCGCCCATCAACGCGACCGACGCGCTGACGTCCTCGATCGGCACCAGGCCGACGCCGAGGAGCCGCCGCGGGTCGTGGGCGCAGTAGGCCGCCAGCCAGCGATTGTAGAGGCGCGCGAACTCGGTCGCGAACGCGACGTCGGCGAAGCCCGGCACGCCGAGCCCCGTGCTCGGGAAGAAGACCACGGCGTCGATCCCTTCGCGGTCGGCGTCGGCGAGGACGCCTTCGGGGGTGAACGGGCTCGCCGCCGGATTGAGCCCCTCGCGCGCGGGGCAGCCCGCGCCCGGGCCGCTCGAGCAGGGATAGGGCCGGCCCTCGACGATGAACGCGCCGTCCTCGTCGGGGCGCGAGAGCCGGATGCGGTCGGGGAAGCGGGCGAGCAGCTCCCCGATGAGCTCGCGCCCCTCGATCACGTGCGCGTCGCCGTCGATCACCTGCGCGGGCATGCGGGTCCCCTACCGTGCCGCCCGCGCCGCGTGCAAGGCGCTCGCCGGCGCGCGAGCGACCATCCCGGTCTCCGGGTCGTAGGTGAGCACCCCGGCGAATCGGCCCCAGTCGAGCAGCGTCCGCACCGCCTCGCTCGGCGACTCGGCGGGCAGGTGCATCGCGACCTCCTCGGCGAGCAGCTCGCGCGGCACCTCGCCGCCGGCGCGCGCGAGGAGGTCGAGCACGTAGCGGAAGGTCGGCAGCTCGCGCAGCCGCGCGCCGAGCCGCTGCTTGCGGCCGGCGACGTCGGCGGCGAGCAGCCCGCGGCCCTCGGCCGTGAGCACCACCCGGTCGTGCGGCGTGTCCACGAGGCCGAGCAACTCG
Organism: Binatia bacterium; assembly: GCA_035295465.1. Classification (GTDB taxonomy): domain Bacteria; phylum Desulfobacterota; class Binatia; order DP-6; family DP-6; genus DATGIZ01. The sequence continues at coordinate 61,678 of DATGIZ010000014.1, forward strand.
GCGGCCTTGACCACGGCGATCGTGTGCCCGAAGTCGAAGCCGGTGAGGCGGTCGAGCGCGTAGACGTCGAGCTCCCCGCCGCGCTCGGCGAGCAGCCCGAGCACGCCCACCACCTGCGCGATGCGGGCGCGGGGCAGCGGCAGCACGGCGGACGGCGGCGGGGCGGACGGCGGCACGACGTCGGGCATGTGCGTCGTGCAGATGATGTCGTGCACGCTACGGACCAGCTCCTGGAACGCCGCCGTCCCGGGCTGGCGTGGGTGGGGGAGCGCGTTCGCCACCACGGCGCGCACGGTGCCGGGGTTGGCCCCGAGCACGACGATCCGGTCCCCGAGCACGATCGCCTCCTCGATCAGGTGCGTGATCATCAGGATCGCGCGCAGCCCCATACGGCCTTCGGTCCACAGGCGCGCCACCTCGCTGCGCAGCGTCTCCGCGGTGAGCACGTCGAGCGCGGAGAAGGGTTCGTCCATGCCGAGAAGCTCCGGACCGCCCACGAGCGCACGCGCGATCCCGACCCGTTGCTTCATGCCGCCCGAGAGCTCGCGCGGGTAGGCGCGCTCGAAGCCGGTGAGGCCGACCAGGTCGACCGCGCCCTGCACCCGGACCACCTCCTCCTCGGAGCCGACCGCCCGGCCACCCAGCCCGATGCGGACGTTGTCCGCCACCGTGAGCCAGGGATAGAGCGCGAAGCTCTGGAACACGATCGCCGCCCCGGGGTGGAGACCGTGCAGCGGCCGGCCGTGCGCGAGCACCTCGCCCCCGTCGGGCGGCAGCAGCCCGACGAGCACGCGCAGCAGTGTGCTCTTCCCGCATCCCGACGGGCCGAGCAGGCACACGATCTCGCCGTCGGTCACCGTGAGATCGACGTCGCGCAGCACCTCGCGCACGCGTCCGGCCTCGTCGCGGAAGCGCTTGCTGACGCGGCGGCCCTCGACGATGGGAGCGGCGGCGGTCATCGCAGGAGCGCGTAGCGGGTCTCGGCGAGGCGGTACAACCGTCGCCACCCGAAGCGGTTGAGCCCGACGACCGTGAGGGCCATCGTCAGCACGCCCGCGGCGAGCAGCGGGAAGTCGCCCGCGGCCGTGGCCTCGGTGATGAGCGCCCCCAGCCCCGTCGTGACCAACGTGCGGCCGCGGAAGCGCACCAGCTCGGCGACGATGCTCGCGTTCCAGGCGCCTCCCGCCGCCGTGATGAGCCCGGTGACCAGATAGGGGAAAACCACCGGCAGCTCGAGCGTCCGCCAGCGCGTCCAGCCGGCGAGCCGGAAGCCGTCGGCCGCTTCGCGCAGGTCGCCCGGGATCGCGCTGGCGCCCGCGATCACGTTGAAGAGCACGTACCACTGCGCGCCGAGCAGCATGAGCGCGACCGCGATCAGCGAGAACGGCAAACCCACGGCGAGCAGCACCCCCGTCACCAGCGGGTAGAGCATGGGCGCCGGGAACGACGCGAGCATCTGGATCGCCGGCTGCAAGCGGGGAGCGAGACGCGCGGAGCGTCCGATGAGGATGCCGGCGGGCACCGTCCAGGCCGCGGCGAGGGCGACCGTGGCCGCCGTGCGCAACGTGGTCGCGGCGAGCGCGGCCCCGAGCCGACCCCATCCCGCCGCCGGCACCGCGGCGAGGTAGCGCGCGAGCTGCCCCACGCCGAGGGCCACCCCGAGCCCGAGCGCGACGAGGACCGAGCGGCCCGCCGCGCGCAGGACGCCCGCCGCCCGGCCGCCCGCCCGTGGCCCGGGTCGCGGCGGCACGCGGCGGCGCCGCCGCGCCAGCGCCGCGAGCCGGCGGAGCAGCCCCGAGCGGCCGAGCAGGGCCAGCACCCAGGAGCGAGCCTCGACGCCGGGCGCCGTGTCCTCGAGCCGGAAGCGCGCCGACCACGCCACCAGCGGTCGCCACACGAGCTGGTCGGTGGCGAGGATCATCGCCGCCATCGCCACCAGCCCCGCCGCCTCGGCACGGCCGTCGCCCCGGTCGATCGCCGCGCTCACGTAGGCGCCGACACCGGGCAGCCGGAAGTCGCGGTTCCCGAGCGTGAACGCCTCGCAGACCGTCAGGAAGAACCATCCCCCCGCCATCGACATCATCGAGTTCCACACCAGGCCGATGGTCGCCGCGGGGAGCTCGACGGTGCGGAAGTAGCGCCAGCGGCCGAGCCGAAAGAGGATGCCGGCCTCGCGCAGCTCGGTCGGGATGCCGCGCAGCGAGGCGTAGAAGGAGAAGATCATGTTCCACGCCTGCCCGGTGAAGATCATGACGATGCAGGCCAGCTCGAGGCCCGCGTTCGAATGCGGGAAGAGCGCGACCAGGCCGAGCACGAGCCCGGGCAGGAAGCCGAGCACGGGAATCGACTGGAGCACGTCGAGCAACGGGATCAGGATGCGCGCTGCGGCTGCGCTGTGGGCGGCGGCCGTGGCGTAGACGAGCGTCACGGCGAGCGAGAGCCCGTAGGCGGCGAACCCGCGGGCGAGCGACAGCAGCGCGTACCCGGGCAGCGCGCGCGGCGAGAGATCGATCGCCGCCGCCGTCGCCAGCGGCGCGTGCCAGCGGCGCGCGAACGCGACCAGGCCGGCCACGAGCGCACCCAGCCCCGCGAGCACGAGCCCATCGACCCACGACGCGGCTGGCGCGTCGGGGCCGGGGCGGATCGAAGCGTGCCCGTCCACCCGGCCGCGCTAGCTCGGCCCGAGGCCCTGCCAGATCGGCGCGGCCGCCGTGTCGGGGAGAGCGCCGGGCTCGAAGAGCGAGTCGGGTACGTCTGCCCCGTAGCGCACGCCGCTCACGTCGATGACCGTGGAGCCCTGCTGCAGGCGGTCTTGCATCCGCATGCGGAGCACGGTCGGCACGCCGTCGATGTCCGTGATCTGCTCGAACCCCTCGACCTTCCAGAGCTGGCCCGCGGCGTCGTAGAAGTCGCGCTCGATCGGGAAGCCCGAGTCGACCGCGACCCAGGTGACGAGCCGCGAGTAGTACCAGCGCGAACGGGGGATCTCCTCGATCCGGTAGGCGCGCACGCCGTCGTGGGTCTCCTCGCCGAGCAGCCGGTGCTGCGCGTGGCGGTCGACGATGCCGAGGTCGTAGTAGGTGAAGTCCGATCCGAGGAACGCCTGCTGGCCGTCGAGCGGGATGATCTTGCGCACGCGGCGGATGGCGGGATTCCACAGCCACTTGACGTCCTCGTGCTTGCCCTCCTCGACCAGAAACGCCGTGCCGCGCATGCTCTCGGGCGCCAGCACCACGGTCGCCACGCGCTCGCCGCCCTTGATCCGCTTGCGCGCCTGCCCGGCGATCCACTCGGTGGTCTCGCCGCCCTGGCCCGTGATGTGCAGCACGAGCCGGCGCAGGCTCGGCTTGTCGGGCTCCAGCACCGCGTGCATGCGCGCCACGATGGCGTCCACCGTCGGAGCAGCCAGGACCCGCGTCGGAACCTGGAGCAGGAGCGCGGCGACGACGAGGCGAATCGAGACAGCCATCTTCCCCTCCCTGGGACGGGCGCTTCGCCGCGCACGCTAGCACGGCCGCGGCGGATGCCAAAGCAGCTTGACATCGAGCAGGGCCCTCCGGCATCCTCGACCTCACCGTGAGCCGGCCCGTCGCGACCACATCGTGTTGTCGTCCCGCGCTTCCCGCGCCCGCGGTCGCGTCGCGCTCAGGCTGAGCCGAAAAACCTCCAACGTTGCGCTGCCACACTGGCCCGGGAAGCTCGCAAGCCCCCGGGCCTTTTTTTTCGCGAAGGGAGACAAGGGAGACGATGCGGCCATGATCATCGTGCGGCTGCTGCTGATCGCGCTGCTGGCGGCCCCCGCGGCCGCCGAGACGCCGCTCGAGCGGCGCCTGCGTCAGCTCGAGGACGCGGTGCGCCGGCAGCAGCAGGAGATCGAGCGGCTGCGCGCCGAGCTGCGGCAGCAGAAGGCGGCCGGCGAAGCGGCGGAGAATCGGGCGGAGGAAGCGCAACGGCAGGCGACGGCCACCGCGGCGACCGTCGAGCAGGCGAAGCCGTGGTTCAATCCGCCGGACTGGCTGAGGAAGGTGTCGCTCTTCGGCGACCTCCGCTACCGCCAGGAGGGCTTCTACCACCAGCCCCATCGGCAGGGGCAGGAGGTCACCGCGCGCAACCGCGAGCGCATCCGCGGCCGGCTCGGACTCCGGTTCGCCTACAGCGACGAGCTGTCAGCGACGTTCCGCTCCGCCACCGGCGATCCCAATGATCCCATCTCGACCAACGACACGCTCACCGGCGTCTTCGCCCGCAAGCACGTGAACCTCGACTGGGCGTACCTGACCTTCACGCCGGGGAAGACCTTCGACCTGCGTCCGGGCGTGCTCTCCATCACCGCGGGCAAGTTCCCCAATCCGATCTTCCGCACCGACGAGATGGTCTTCGACGAGGACCTCGCCCTCGAGGGGCTCACGCAGACGGTCGAGGTCCTCGGGCGCCCGCACGGGCCCCTCGATCAAGTGCGCGTGCGTGCGCTCGAGTGGACCTTCGCCGAGGTGGCCGACAAGGAAGACGGGTGGATGCTCGGCGGGCAGGTGAATCCCTCCCTGCACTTCGGCACCGTGCTTTTCGAGGCCGGCCTCGGCCAGTACTGGTGGCTCAATCCCGATCTGATCGCGCAGGCGCTCAGCCGCAACACCACCGCGTTCACGGCATCGGGCGCGCCGGTGGCGAACTCGGCGTTCAACCCCGCGCTGGCGAACACGAACCGGCTGATGACGGCGAGCATCCAGCCGCCCACGACCACGCCGGGCAAGACGCCGCCGCCGTTCACGGCCATCACCGGCTACAAGAGCGGCTTCAACCAGACGAACCTCACGCTCGCGGCGACGGTGCCCGACGTCGTGCGCGCGCGGCCGCTGCGTCTGTGGTTGGACTACGTCTACAACTGGGAGGCGGCCGGCCCGCCGAGCGGCTGGACGGCCGGTCTCCGTCTCGGGGAGACGAGCGCACGGGGCGACTGGGCGCTCACCGGCTTCTACGAGCACCTCGGGCAGGAGGCGGCGATCTCGTCCTTCACCTGGAGCGAGTTCGGCACCGGGGCCACCAACGTGGAGGGCCCGGGCGTCGGCGTCGATTATCAGCCCCTCGACCCCTTCACGCTCAGCGCACGCAGCTTCTTCACGAACTTCATCAACCGGCCGACGGGAAGCACCAACCCGACGCTGACGCGCTTCCAGCTCGACGCGTTGGTGAGATTCTAGGCTCCTAGCCCGGCGCGGTCTCAGCGCTGCGGCCGCCGCCCGCCACGCTCGTGCCCGCCGCGCGGGGCCGGTGCCGGCATGCGCGGGACCGGCGCGGGGCCCCGCAGCCGGGGGGCCGACGGCGCAAACTCGGGGCGCAGGCGGTTGGCCGGCTCGCCCGGCAGCTCACGCTGCCGACGCGGCACCGGCGGGGCGGCGAATTCGGGCGCGGGACGACGAGCCCGCGGCGCCGCGGGCGCCCTCTCGTGCGGCGCGGGGGCCGGCGGGCGCCCACCCCCACGGGGCGCCCCGGGCTCGCCGCGCGGCTGCGCCGCCCGCCCGGCGGGCTGTCCGCCGCGCGGCCGCGCGCGGCCGGCGGGCTCGAACCGCGGCGGCGGCGGCGGCCGCGGCCGCACCGGCGCACCGTGGTCGGGGCCGAGCGGAGGGCGGCGCGCGTTCTCGCCCGCGCGCAGCCGCGCCGGCGCGGAGACGAGATGCGGCGCGGGAGCGGCCCCGCCGAGCGCCTTGCCGCCCGGCTGTGTAACGGGCGCCGCGACCTTCGGGGCCCGCGTGGCCACCACCGGGCGCGCACGCACCGCGTCGGGCGGCCGGCGGGCACGGCCCCTGCCGGGCACGAGGCTCGCCGGCACGGGGCGCGCGTCGATCCTGCCACCGAGGGGCCGCACCTGCTGCGCCTGCGCGCGGGTGAGCTGGACGTGGCGGGCGGTGCCGCGCCCGAACTGGCCGCGCGGCACGGCAACGATCGCATGGCGCACGCCGGCGTTGCGGTAGATCGTGATGTTGTTGGCGTTGATTACCGTATTGCGCTCGATGACGACGTTGTTGACGACGCGCGGCCCGCCCCAGCCGCCCCACCACGGCACGCCGACGAAGCCCGGCCGGCCCCACCAGGGGACGAGCGGCTCGCCCCACCCGAGCGCGCACCAGCCGAGCGCGGGCCCCACGCTCACGCCGACTGCGAGGCCAGGCACGCCGAACCACGCCACCAGCGCCGGCGCGTAGAGCGGCGACACCAGGACCGGCCCGGGCGCCCAGCCCCAGAAGCCGCCGACGAAGACCCACCGCCCGTAGTGATACGGCGCCCAGCCCCACGGGGCGTCGTCGACCCACGTCCAGCCGTAGAAAGGATCCCATATCCAGCGGCCGGTGCTGTAGGGCGCCCAGCCTGCGGGCACGGCGTCGGGCACCCACACCGAGCCGTAGTCGGGCACCGTGCGCCAGTTCCCGTAGTGGTCGAGGTCGTCCGCGCCGTAGACGCCCTGTGGCACGTAGCGCGCGCTCATCGGGTCGAGCAGGTGATCGGTGCGCTCGTAGTTCCACCGGTCCCAGGGGTCGAGGTCGGGCGCGACGTAGGTCGCGACCTGCGGGCTGTCGGCGCCCGTCAGCACGATCTCTTCGCTCGGCTGCACGTCGACGGACTCCCCGCCGGCCGGGGTCACGGTGGCCGCGCCGCCGCGGCGCGTGATGAAGGCCGTCGAGTCCTTGCCGACGTTCACCCGGTAGTAGCCGGAGCGGTCGATGGTGAAGGCGGCCTGCGGCGTGTCGACCTCGACGGTCTGCCCGCGGGCGAGCCGGCGGAGGTCGAGGGCGGCCTCGCCGGAGGTGATCTTGAACTGCTGGAAGTCGGGCTCGTTGTCCTCGAGCCCGATCTCCGTGTCGCCCGCGGCGCGCACGAAGGCGCGCGGCCCCACCTGCACCTCGACGTCGGCGCGCGGGCCCGTGTAGAGGCTGTCGCCGGGCGCGAGCGGGGTGTTGACGCGCGCCGGCGACCAGTCCTCGGCGCCGGGGCGCCAGAACGACACGTCGCCCTCGGCGTAGCTCAGTCGCGGCGGCGTCGTCCCGGGAGGCGCGCCCTCGGGGGCCGGCGCGCCTTCCCCGCCGGGTGCGGCCGGAGGCGGCGCCGGCGCGGCCGGCTGCTCCTCGGCGCTCGGCGCACCATCGGTCGCCGGTGGCTCGCCCTGTGCGCGCACGGCCGCGGGCAACAGGATCGCGGCCAGCAGCGCCACCCACACCCGTCCCCTGGTTCGCATGCGGGCTGAAACAATGCACGAGCCCGGAGGTTGCGCAACCGCCGCGGAGCATCAGCCCCGCTTTTGCCTAGCGTGAGCGGATCTCTCGAAGCGGAATCTTGCCTACCGCCTCCGGGGAGGACAGAATCGCCGCTCCGCACGAATGCCGCAAATCTTCCACCGCAGCACGAACACGCTTTCGCGGCTCAGCATCTTCGGTGCGCTGTTCGCGCTCGCCGCGCTGCTCTGGGGGATCGCGGCGGTGAACCGCTCCGCGTACATGACGGGCCAGGGCGTCGCGCGCGTCCAGCCCGTGCAGTTCAGCCACAAGCACCATGCGGGTCAGCTCGGCATCGACTGCCGCTATTGCCATACGCAGGTCGAGACCGCCGCGTACGCCGGCATCCCGCCCACGCAGACCTGCATGAATTGTCACGCGCAGATCTGGGCGGACAGTGCGTTTCTAGCCCCCGTGCGCGCGAGCTTCCGCACGGACCGGTCGCTGGTGTGGCAGAAGGTGCACGTGCTGCCGGACTATGTCTACTTCAATCATGGGATCCACGTGCAGAAGGGCGTCGGCTGCGTCACCTGCCACGGGCGCGTCGATCGGATGAACCAGGTGTACCGGGCGGCCTCGCTGCAGATGGAGTGGTGCCTCGCCTGCCATCGCCGGCCCGAGCGCTACCTCCGTCCCCGGGAACGCGTCTTCGACCTCGCCTGGCGCCCGCGGGGTGATCAGGCGGCGCTCGGGCGCCGCCTCGTCAAGGCCTACGGCGTGCGCACCCGCACCGACTGCTCGGCGTGCCATCGATGACGAGCGCCGCCGCCCCGATCGACCTGACCGCGCTGCGGGCGCGGCTCGCCGGCCGCGGCGGCCGCGCGCTCTGGCGCAGCCTCGACGAGCTCGCCGAGAGCCCGGCCTTCCTCGAGCTGCTCCACGAGGAGCTGCCGCAGCACGCCGCCGCGCTCGCGCGCAGCGTCGACCGGCGGCAGTTCCTGAAGCTGATGGCGGCCTCCCTCGGGCTCGCCGGGCTCGCGGCCTGCGCTCGCCCGCCAGAAGACAAGATCGTCCCCTACGTCAAGCAGCCGGAGGAGCTCGTCCTGGGCGAGCCCCTCTTCTACGCGACGGCCGTGCCGCTCGGCGGCTTCGCCGTCGGCGTCCTCGCCGAGAGCCACGAGGGTCGACCGACGAAGCTCGAAGGCAACCCGACGCACCCGGCGAGCCTCGGAGCGATCGATCCCCCGACCCAGGCCACGCTGCTCGGCCTCTACGACCCCGAGCGCTCGCAGACCATCACCAGCGCCGGGAAGATCCAGACCTGGAGCGGCTTCCTGGCGGCGGTCCGCGCCGCCCTCGACGCGCAACGCCCCCGCGGGGGCGCGGGCCTCCACGTGCTCACCGAGACGGTCACCTCCCCCACGCTGCACGCCCAGCTCCGCGCGCTGCTCGCCGAGTTTCCGCAGGCCACTTGGCACCAGTGGGAGCCCGCCGGACGCGATGCCGCCCGCGCGGGCGCGCTGCGTGCCTTCGGCGCGCCGGTCGAGACGCGCTACGACCTCGCCCGCGCCGACGTCGTGCTCGCGCTCGACGCCGACCTCTTCGCCACGGGCCCGAGCCGGCTGCGCTACGCGCGCGAGATCGCCGGGCGCCGGCGGCCGGGCCCCGGCATGAGCCGGCTCTACGCGGTCGAGAGCATGCCCACGACGACGGGGGCGGTGGCCGACCACCGCCTTGCGCTCGCCGCCGCCGACGTCGAGGGGTTCACCCGCACCGTCGCGGCCGAGCTCGGGCTCGCGGTCGCCGCCGCGCCGGCGGTGGCGGTCGCCCCGCACCACGCCTGGGTACGCGCGCTCGTGGACGACCTTCGCGCCCACCGCGGCGCCTGCGCGGTCGTGCCGGGCGAGCACCAGCCGCCGGCCGTGCATGCGCTCGCCCACGCCATCAACGACGCGCTCGGCAACGGCGGACGCACCGTGATCCACACCGACGCGGTCGAGGCGGCGCCCACGGATCAAGCGGCGTCGCTGCGGGCGCTGGTCGCGGCGATGCGCGCGGGCGCGGTCGAGGTCCTCCTGATCCTCGGCGGCAACCCGGTCTATGCCGCACCCGCCGACCTCGATTTCGCCGGTGCGCTCGGCAAGGTGGCGCTGCGCGTCCACCTGAGCCTCCACCAGGACGAGACCTCGGAGCTCTGCCACTGGCACCTCAACGCCGCCCACGTGCTCGAGGCGTGGAGCGACGCGCGCGCCCACGACGGAACGGTCACGATCCTCCAGCCGCTCATCGCGCCGCTCTACGGCGGGCGTTCGGCGCACGAGGTGCTCGCGGCGCTCACCGGCCCCGAGCGCCCGGGCCACGACGTCGTGCGCGAGCACTGGCAGGGCGTCCACAGCGGCGGAGGCGACTTCGAGGCGTTCTGGCGCCGAGCGCTCAACGACGGCGTCGTACCGGACACGGCGCTCGCCCCACGCACGGTCGCGCTGCGCCCGGGGTGGGACGTCCCCACGCCGGCCGCGCCCGCCGCCGGCCTCGAGCTCGTTTTCCGCCCCGACCCCTACCTGATCGACGGCCGCTTCGCGAACAACGGCTGGCTGCAGGAGCTGCCGCGGCCGATCACGAAGCTCACGTGGGACAACGCGGCGCTGCTCGCCCCGGCCACGGCCGAGCGTCTGGGCGTCGCCAACGGCGACGTCGTCGAGGTCGCCGTCGGCGGGCGCAGCGCGCACGCCCCGGTGTGGGTCGTCCCCGGGCACGCGCTCGACTCGGTGACGGTGCACCTCGGCTACGGGCGCCGCCGGGGCGGCGCGCTGGCCACCGGCGTCGGCTTCGACGCCTACGCGCTGCGGACGGCGGACGCCCCGTCCATCGCGCGCGGCGCGGCGCTGCGCCCGACGGGCCGCCGCCACGCTTTCGCCTGCACCCAGGATCACCAGAGCATGGAGGGACGCGCCCTCGTGCGCGCGGCCACGCTCGCCGAGTGGCGCGCGCATCCCGACTTCGCGCACGCGTTCGAGGAGACGCCGCCGCGCGACCGCACGCTCTACCCGCCGCACGCCTACGAGGGCTACGCGTGGGGCATGGCCATCGACCTCGGCGCGTGCATCGGCTGCAATGCCTGCGCGCTCGCCTGCCAGGCCGAGAACAACGTGGCGGTGGTGGGCAAGGAGGAGGTGGCGCGCGGCCACGAGATGCACTGGCTGCGCGTCGACCGCTACTTCGCGGGCGACCTCGACGCCCCGGCGATCCTTCACCAGCCGGTGCCCTGCATGCAATGCGAGAACGCGCCCTGCGAGGTCGTGTGCCCGGTGAACGCCACCAACCACGACGGCGAGGGCCTCAACGTGATGGTCTACAACCGCTGCGTCGGCACCCGCTACTGCTCGAACAACTGCCCCTACAAGGTGCGCCGCTTCAACTTCTACCTCTACTCCGACTGGACCACCGAGACGCTCAAGATGGCCCGCAACCCCGACGTCACGGTTCGCAGCCGCGGGGTCATGGAGAAGTGCACCTACTGCGTGCAGCGCATCAACCGCGCCCGCATCCACGCCGAGGAGGCGGGGCGGCGGATCGCGGACGGCGAGCTGGTCACCGCCTGCCAGCAGGCGTGCCCCACCGAGGCCATCGTCTTCGGGGACGTGAACGACCCGACGAGCCGTGTCGCTCGCCTCAAGGCCGATCCCCGGAACTACGCGTTGCTGGGCGAGCTCAACACGCGGCCCCGGACGACCTACCTCGCGGCCGTGCGCAACCCCAACCCCGCGCTGGCGGCGGAGCAGCGGTCGTGACGCCCGAACGCCGCGCGCCCGCGCAGGCGCCGCTGATCGGTCCCGGCCACACGCTCGGGACGGTCACCGACCGGATCGCCGCCGTGGTGCTCACCGCCCCCACGCCGCGAGCGTGGTGGGTCGGCTTCGCGGTGGGCTTCGCGCTGCTGCTCGTGCTGCTCGACGCGGTCGCCTACCTGCTGCTGCGCGGCGTCGGCATCTGGGGCGTCAACATCCCGGTCGGCTGGGGCTTCGCGATCATCAACTTCGTGTGGTGGATCGGCATCGGGCACGCCGGCACGCTGATCTCGGCGATCCTGCTCCTGCTGCGCCAGGCATGGCGGCAGTCGATCAACCGCTTCGCCGAGGCCATGACCCTGTTCGCGGTCGCGTGCGCCGGGCTCTACCCGGTCCTCCACCTCGGGCGGCCGTGGCTCGCCTACTGGCTCTTCCCCTACCCGAACACCATGGGGCTCTGGCCGAACTTCCGCAGCCCGCTGATCTGGGACGTGTTCGCGGTCTCGACCTACGCCACCGTCTCGGTCCTCTTCTGGTTCGTCGGCCTCATCCCCGATCTCGCGACGCTGCGCGACCGCTCGCCGAGCCGGATCGGGCGGGCGGTCTACGGCATCCTCGCGATGGGCTGGCGCGGCTCGGTACGGCACTGGGAGCGGTACGAGACGGCCTCGCTGCTGCTCGCCGGGCTCGCCACGCCGCTGGTCGTGTCGGTGCACACGGTGGTCAGCCTCGACTTCGCGATCTCGATCGTTCCCGGCTGGCACACGACGATCTTCCCGCCCTACTTCGTCGCCGGCGCCATCTACGGCGGCTTTGCGATGGTCCTCACGCTCGCGATCCCGCTGCGCCGGATCTACGGGCTCGAGGACTTCGTCACGATGCGCCACCTCGACTACATGGGCCGCGTGCTGCTCGCCACCGGCCTGATCGTCGCCTACGGCTACACGATGGAGGCCTTCGTCGCCTGGTACAGCGGCAGCCCCTTCGAGGCCCACATGATGCTCGACCGCTTTGGCGGGCGGTACGCCCCGCTCTACTGGTCGCTGCTGCTGTGCAACGTCGTGATCCCGCAGGCCCTCTGGTTCCAGCGCACGCGGGCGAGCGTACCGGCGCTCTTCGCGATCGCGATGTCGATCAACGTCGGCATGTGGCTCGAGCGCTTCATCATCGTCGTCACCAGCCTGCACGAGGACTTCCTGCCCTCCGCCTGGGGCATGTACTACCCGACGGTCTGGGACTGGGCGACCTTTTTCGGCACGATCGGGCTTTTCACCACGCTCTTCCTGCTCTTCATCCGCTTCCTGCCCATGATCTCGATCTTCGAGATGCGCACGCTGCTGCCCGAGGCCGAGGTCAAGGAGGAGCTGGCGTGAGGCGGCCGCCCATCCACGGGCTGCTGGCCGAGTTCGACGACGTCAACGACCTCGTGCGCGCGGTGCGCACCGCGCGGGCGGCCGGCTTCCGCCGGCTCGACGCCTACACGCCCTTTCCCGTCGAAGAGCTCTCCCACGCGATGGGCGTGCGACCGAGCCGGCTGCCGCTGCTCGTGCTGCTCGGCGGCGTCGGTGGCGGGCTCGCCGGCTACCTGCTCCAGTGGTGGACGGCCGTGGTCGCCTACCCGATCAACGTCGGCGGACGGCCGTTGCACAGCTGGCCGGCCTTCGTCGTGCCGACCTTCGAGACCACGGTGCTCGGTGCCGCGATCGCGGCGGTGCTCGGCATGCTGGCGCTCAACGGCCTTCCGATGCCCTACCACCCCGTCTTCAACGTCCCGCGCTTCGCGCTGTCCTCCCGCGACCGCTTCTTCCTCTGCATCGAGGCGACTGACCCGCTCTTCGACCGCGAGGGCACGCGCCGCTTCCTCGAGCGCCTCGTCCCCCGACACGTCTCGGAGGTGGAGCACTGATGGCGCGGCGCTGGGGCCTGCTGCTCGCGATCGCCGCGCTCGGCGGCGCCTGCCGTCGCGACATGCAGGAGCAGCCGAAGTACAAGCCGCTGCGCGCCAGCGCGTTTTTCGACGACGGCCGCGCCTCGCGTCCGCTCGTACCCGACACCGTGGCCCGCGGCCACCTCGAGGCCTCCGCCGTCGAGCTCACCGGCAAGGTCGGAGCCGACTGGGTGCGCGAGGCACCGGTGCCGCGCACTGCCGCCGTGCTCGCGCGCGGACGCGAGCGCTACGACATCTACTGCTCGCCCTGCCACGACCGCGTCGGCACGGGCGGCGGGATGATCGTGCTGCGCGGGCTGCGCCGGCCGCCGTCCTTCCACATCGAGCGGCTGCGCGACGCGCCCGACGGCTACCTCTTCGACGTCGTCACGCGCGGCTTCGGCGTGATGCCGAGCTACGCCGCGCAGGTGCCGGTCGCCGACCGCTGGGCAATCGTGCGCTACATTCGCGCCCTCCAGCGTTCGCAGTGGGCGACGCTCGCGGACGTGCCCCCGGCCGAGCGCGAGCGGCTCGAGGGGGCGCCGTGACGAGCGGAGGCCTCGACCGGCTGCGCCACCTCGCCGTCCGCGCCGCGGCCGTCGGGGTCGTCGGCTGCGCGCTGGGTGCCGTCCTCGACCCGGGGCAGCTCCTGCGCTCCTACCTCGTGGCCTACGTCTTCTGGACCGGCTGCGCGCTCGGCTGCCTCGCCATCCTCATGATCAACTACGTCACCGGCGGGGTGTGGGGTGCGGCGATCCGCCGCCTGCTCGAGGCGGGCGCCGGCACGCTGCCGCTCCTCGCGCTGGCGTTCCTGCCGCTCGCCGCGGGCGTCGGGCGACTCTACGTCTGGGCGCGACCCGACGCGGTCGCGCGCGACGCGCTGCTCCAGCACACCCACCCCTTCCTCAACGTGCCGTTCTTCCTCGGCCGCACCGTCTTCTACTTCGCGGCCTGGATCGCCGTCGCGCGCGCGCTGCGGCGCTGGTCGCTCGGGCGCGACGCCCGTCCGGACCCGGCGGCCGAGCGGCGCCTCGAGCTGCTCAGCCGCGGCGGTCTCGTGTTGCTCGGCCTCACCATGACCTTCGCCGCGGTCGACTGGATGATGTCGCTCGAGCCGCACTGGTACTCGACCATCTACGGCGTGATCTTCATGGGCGGCAGCGTGCTCACCGCCTTCGCCTTCGTGATCGCGGTGGCGGCGCTGCTCTCCGACGATCCCGATCTCGCGCGCGTGCTCACCCCCGACGCCTTTCACGACCTCGGCAAGCTGCTGCTCGCCTTCCTGATGCTCTGGGCCTACTTCTCCTACTCGCAATTCCTGATCATCTGGGCGGGGAACCTGCCCGAGGAGATCCCCTGGTACCTGGCGCGCACGCGCGGCGGCTGGGGCTGGCTCGCGCTCGGGGTCGTGGTCTTCCACTTCGCGCTTCCCTTCCCCGTGCTGCTGTCGCGCACCGTCAAACGGCGGGCGCGGACGCTCGCCGTGGTCGCCGCCGCGCTGCTCGCCGTCCGCTTCCTCGATCTCTTCTGGCAGATCGCCCCGGCCTTTCACCCGGGGCGGCTCGCCGTGCACTGGCTCGACGCCACGACGGTGCTCGCGCTCGGAGGCTTCTGGCTCGCGGCCTTCGTCCGCGGTCTCGCCGCGGGGCCGCTCGTCCCGCGCCACGACCCCGTGCTGGAGGGCGCGGCATGACCCCGGGGGGCGGCAGCCACGAGCGCCGCGACGTCGACTTCCGCGCGGTGGCCGCGGGCGGGCTCGCCGTGCTCGCGGCCTTGCTCGCGGCGGTCGCGGCGATGTGGCCGCTCGTCGGCCACTACGCGCGGCGCGAGGCCCGCCTCTCCCCGCCGGCGAGCCCGCTGGCCGCCTACGGGCCCCAGCAGCCGCCCGAGCCCCGCCTCCAGGCTGACCCCGGCGCCGACTTGGCCGCGCTGCGCGCCTCCGAGGACGCGCGCCTCGACGGCTACGCGTGGGTCGACCGCGGTGCCGGCCGCGTCCGCATTCCCATCGAGCGGGCGATGGCTCTCCTCGCGACGGACGGCAGGCCATGAGGGCGCTCTGCGCCGCCGCCGCGCTCGCCGCCACGCTCGCCGCCGCCGCCCGCGCCGACGACGCGCGCCCGCCCGCCCTCCGCGACGTCGGCTACGACCAGCGGCTCGGCGAGAGCGTGCCGCCCGACCTGGCCTTCCGGGACGAGACCGGCCGCCCGGTGACGCTGCGGGAGTACCTCGGCCACGGGCCGGTGATTCTCGTCCCCGCCTACTACCGCTGCCCGATGCTGTGCCCGCTCGTGCTGAACGGGCTGGCGAGCGCGCTGCGGGCCGTCAGCTTCGACGCCGGCCGGGAGTTCACCGTGGTCGCCTTCAGCTTCGATCCCACCGACACGAGCGCGAGCGCCGCCGAGCGGAAGGCGAGCGTGCTCGCCGACTACCGCCGGCCCGGGGCGGCCGCGGGCTGGCACTTCCTCACCGGCGACGCGACGGCCGTCGCGGCGCTCACCCGCGCGATCGGCTTCCGCTACGCCTGGGACGCCGCGCACGCGCAGTTCGCCCACGCGACCGGCGTCGTGGTGCTCACCCCCGGCGGGACGATCGCACGGTACTTCTTCGGGGTCGAGTTCGCGCCGAAGGACCTGCGGCTCGCGCTGGTCGACGCGTCCGCCGGGCGCATCGGGACCGTGGTCGACCAGCTCCTGCTCTTCTGCTTCCACTGGGATCCGGCCACCGGCCGCTACAGCCGCGTCGCGCTCGGCGCCGTGCGCGCCGGCGGCGCCGTGACGCTGCTCGTCCTCGGCGGCTTCGTCGTGCTGATGCTCCGCCGCGAGCGGCGGGGGGAGGCGTAGGTGGCCCCCTTTCCGCTCTTTCCGCCCGAAGCGTCGACGATGGCCGCCCGCGTCGACGCGCTCCTCTTCTTCCTCCTCGGGGTGACCGCCTTCTTCGTCGCGCTGGTCGCGACGCTGATCGTCGTCTTCATGGTGCGCTACCGCCGCCGCGCCCCCGACGAGCGTCCGGCCGCCCCGCACGGCTCCGTGCCGCTCGAGGTCGGCTGGACGGCCGTGCCGCTCGCGATCGTGATGGTGATCTTCTTCTGGGGTGCCAGCATCTACGCGAGCCTCCGCCGGCCGCCCGACGATGCGCTACCGATCGACGTGGTGGGCAAGCAATGGATGTGGAAGGTCCAGCACCTCGAGGGCCGGCGCGAGATCGACGAGCTGCACGTGCCCACGGGACGCCCGGTGAAGATCACCATGACCTCGGAGGACGTGATCCACGGCTTCTACATCCCCGCCTTCCGCATCAAGCAGGACGCGGTGCCCGGGCGCTACACCACGACGTGGTTCGAGGCGACGCGGCCGGGCACCTACGATCTCTTCTGCTCGGCCTACTGCGGGACGCTGCATTCGGGGATGGTCGGCAAGGTCGTCGTGATGGAGCCGCGCGACTACGAGGCCTGGCTCGCCGGGGGCGGCGCCGTCTCGGCCGTCGACGCCGGCAAGGCGCTCTTCGAGGCCAACGGCTGCCCATCGTGCCATCGCCCGGACGGGACGGGCCGCGGTCCGGCGTTGGTCGGCCTCTTCGGCAGCCGGGTGGCGCTCGAGGGCGGCACGAGCGTCGTCGCCGACGAGGGCTACCTGCGGGAGTCGATCCTCAACCCCCAGGCGAAGATCGTCGCGGGCTACCAGCCCGTGATGCCCACCTTTCAGGGGCTCCTCACCGAGGAGGACGTGATGCAGCTGATCGCGTACATCAAGTCGCTCGCCGCCCCACCGGCGGTGCGTACGGAGCGCTGACCATGGAGGCGCGCGCTCCGGCCGTGCACTACCTCAACGTCGACTACGGCGTGCGGTCGTGGCTCTTTACGACCGACCACAAGCGGATCGCGCTGCTCTACCTGGGCACGATCACGCTCATGTTCCTGATCGGCGGCATCTTCGCCGTGCTGATCCGGCTCGAGCTGCTGACGCCCGCCGGCGACCTGGTCTCGGCCGACACCTACAACAAGCTCTTCACGATGCACGGCATCGTGATGCTGTTCTTCTTCCTCATCCCCTCGATCCCCGCGGTCCTCGGCAACTTCCTCGTGCCCATGATGATCGGCGCCCGCGACCTCGCGTTTCCCCGCCTGAACCTGCTGAGCTGGTACATCTTCGTGCTGGGCGCCGCCGTGAGCCTCTGGGCGATGCTCACCGGCGGCGTCGACACGGGCTGGACCTTCTACACGCCCTACAGCACGAGCGCCTCGGTGACCAAGGTGATCCCGACAGCGGTCGGCATCTTCATCAGCGGCTTCTCCTCGATGCTCACCGGTCTCAACTTCATCGTGACGATCCACAAGATGCGCGCGAAGGGGCTCACCTGGTTCCGGCTCCCGCTCTTCATCTGGGCGCACTACGCGACCAGCATCATCATCATGCTCGGCACCCCCGTGATCGCGATCACGCTCCTGCTGGTGGCCCTCGAGCGCGGGTTCCACCTCGGCATCTTCGACCCCGCCCTCGGCGGCGATCCGCTGCTCTTCCAGCACCTGTTCTGGTTCTACTCGCACCCCGCGGTCTACATCATGATCCTCCCGGGCATGGGCGTGGTGAGCGAGCTGATCGCGTGCTTCGCGCGCCGGCCGATCTTCGGCTACGGGTTCGTGGCCGCTTCGAGCCTCATGATCGCCGTGCTCGGCTTCCTCGTCTGGGGCCACCACATGTTCACGAGCGGGCAGTCGGTCTACACGGCCTTCGTCTTTTCGTTTTTGAGCATGCTGGTCGCCATCCCCTCGGCGGTGAAGGTCTTCAACTGGACCGCGACGCTCTACCGCGGCTCGATCGCCTGGGACTCGCCGATGCTCTACGCGCTCGGGTTCATCGGGCTGTTCACGATGGGCGGGCTCACCGGCCTCTTCCTCGCCTGCCTCGGCGTCGACGTGCACGTGCACGACACGTACTTCATCGTCGCGCACTTCCACTACATCATGGTCGGCGGCACGATCATGGCCTACCTCGGCGGCATCCACTTCTGGTGGCCGAAGATCACCGGACGGATGTACCCCGAGCCGCTCGCCAAGGCGGCGGGGCTCATCGTATTCCTCGGGTTCAACCTCACCTTTTTCCCGCAGTTCATCCTCGGCTACCTGGGGATGCCGCGCCGCTACCACGTGTACCCGCCCGAGTTCCAGGCGCTCAACGTGCTCTCGACCGCCGGCGCCTCGATCCTCGGCGTCGGCTATCTACTGCCGCTCTGCTACCTGCTCTGGTCGCTGCGCTACGGGCCGATCGCGAGCGCGAACCCGTGGGGAGCCGCCGGGCTCGAGTGGCGGACCACGTCGCCGCCCCCGACCGAGAACTTCCCGACGCCGCCGGTCGTCGTCCGCGACGCCTACGACCTCGACGGGGTGGCGGCGGCGCCCGGGGAGGTGGCGGTTGGCTGAGCTCGCCCCCACCGTCGCCCATCACTTCGACGACGCCGAGCAGCAGCGCGAGGCCGCGACGTTCGGCATGTGGGTGTTCCTGGTGACCGAGGTGATGTTCTTCGGCGGTCTCTTCACCGCCTACGTCGCCTACCGCGCGCTCTACCCCGACGCCTTCGGGCATGCGAGCAACCACCTCGACGTGCGCCTGGGCACCACGAACACGGCCGTGCTGATCACGAGCAGCCTCACGATGGCGCTCGCCGTGCGCGCGGCGCAGGTCGGCGAGGCGCCGAGCCGGATCGTGCGCTGGCTCGCCGCGACGATGCTGCTGGGCGCCACGTTCCTCGGCATCAAGCTCTTCGAGTACGGGCACAAGTTCCACGAGGGGCTGGTGCCCGGCCCGGCCTTCACGTACACCGGCCCCGACGCCCGGCAGGCGCAGCTCTTTTTCTCGCTCTACTTCGGGATGACGGGGCTCCACGCGCTGCACATGGTGATCGGCCTCGCCCTGCTCGGCTGGCTCGCGCGCCAAGCGATCCGGGGGCGCTTCGGTCCCGCCTTCCACACGCCGATCGAGAACTGTGGCCTCTACTGGCACTTCGTCGACATCGTATGGATCTTCCTCTTCCCGCTGCTCTACCTGATCGGGAGGCACTGATGCCGGCAGAGCACGTCGCCCCCGTCCGCCTGTACCTCGCGGTGTTCGCCTGCCTGCTCGGGCTCACCGCGCTCACCACCGCGATCGCCTTCGCCGACCTCGGGCGCCTCAACACCGTGATCATGCTCGCCATCGCGGTCACCAAGGCGACGCTGGTGGCCCTCTTCTTCATGCACCTGTGGTGGAACGAGCGCCTCACCCGCGTCGCCATCGGCGGGGCGCTGGCGTGGCTGCTCCTCCTGATCGGCCTCACGCTCGCGGATGTCCTGACCCGGGCAACCCTGGGGTAGCGGCCCGGGCGGAGCCACCCTCCCCGTCATTCGCTCCGCTAATGCTGACGGCGAGCTGGCGGTTATTTGTTCGGAGGCCGGGGAGTGCGCCACAATGGGCGCGTGGGCGAGAACGGGTTCTGGCGGCGGCTCTGGTCGACGGCCGTGGGGCGCAAGGCCCTC
The DNA here is from genome assembly GCA_035295465.1 of Binatia bacterium. Lineage (GTDB taxonomy): Bacteria > Desulfobacterota > Binatia > DP-6 > DP-6 > DATGIZ01. The sequence goes on from DATGIZ010000014.1 coordinate 81,106, forward strand.
ATGGCGCTCACCGGGCTGCTCATGATCGGCTTCCTGGTGACCCACCTCGCCGGCAACCTGCTCGTGTTCGAGGGTCCGGCGACCTTCAACGGCTACAGCCACTCGCTCCTCTCCCCTCCGATGCTCTACCTCACCTACCTCATCGAGGTCGCCCTGCTCGTCTTCTTCCTGGTGCACCTGATCGCCGCGCTCCTCGTGACCGCGCGCAACCGCGACGCGCGCCCCGTGCGCTACGCGCGGCGCCGCTGGGCCGGGGGCACGAGCCACAAGAGCATCTCGTCGACGACCATGATCCTCAGCGGCCTGGTCGTGCTCGTGTTCGTCCCGCTCCACCTCTGGACGTTCAAGTTCGGCCCGCATTACGTCACCACCACCGAGCCGCACGTCCGCGATCTCTACCGGCTCGTGATCGAGGAGTTCCACGAGCCGGGCGAGGTCGTCTGGTACGTGCTCGCGATGCTCGTCATCGGCTTCCACCTCTGGCACGGCTTCGGTAGCGCCTTCGAGTCGCTCGGCGTGCCCTACCGCCTCCCGCTCCGCCGCGTCGGGCAGGCGCTCGCGGTGGTGCTCGCGGGCGGCTTCGCGCTCATCCCGATCGCCATCGCGCTCTTCGTCGGAGGCCCCCGGTGACGCTCGACGGTCACGTGCCGGGCGGTCCGATCGAGTCGAAGTGGGAGCGGCACAAGTTCGCGCTCAAGCTGGTGAACCCGGCGAACCGCCGCCGGCACACGGTGATCGTGGTGGGCACGGGGCTCGCCGGGGCGTCGGCGGCGGCGACCCTCGGCGAGCTCGGCTACAACGTCCTCGCGTTCACGATCCTCGACAGCCCGCGGCGCTCGCACTCGATCGCCGCGCAGGGCGGCATCAACGCCGCCAAGAACTACAAGAACGACGGCGACTCGGTCTTCCGCCTCTTCTACGACACGATCAAGGGCGGCGACTTCCGCTCACGCGAGGCCAACGTCTACCGCCTGGCCGAGGTGAGCGTCGACATCATCGACCAGTGCGTGGCCCAGGGGGTGCCGTTCGCACGCGAGTACGGCGGGCTGCTCGCCAACCGCTCCTTCGGCGGCGCGCAGGTCTCGCGCACGTTCTACGCCCGCGGCCAAACCGGCCAGCAGCTCCTGCTCGGGGCCTACGGGGCGCTGATGCGCCAGGTGCAGCGGGGCCAGGTGCGCATGTTGCCGCGGCGCGAGATGCTCGACCTCGTCGTGATCGACGGGAAGGCGCGCGGCATCGTCGTGCGCAATCTCGCCACGGGCGCGCTCGAGCGTCACGCCGCCGACGCGGTCCTGCTGGCCACGGGCGGCTACGGCAACGTCTACTACCTCTCCACCAACGCCGGGAACAGCAACGTGACCGCCGCCTGGCGCTGCGCCCGCCGCGGCGCCTACTTCGCCAATCCGTGCTTCGTGCAGATCCATCCCACGTGCATCCCCATCACCGGCGACCACCAGGCGAAGCTCACGCTGATGAGCGAGAGCCTGCGCAACGACGGGCGGGTCTGGGTGCCGCGCACGCCGCGGGACCCGCGCCCGGCGCGCGAGATCCCGGAGGCCGACCGCGACTACTTCCTCGAGCGCCGCTATCCGAGCTTCGGCAACCTCGTGCCGCGCGACGTGGCCTCGCGCGCCACCAAGGCCGTCTGCGACGAGGGCCGCGGCGTCGGCGCGACCGGACTCGCGGTCTACCTCGACCTCGCCGACGCGATCCAGCGTCTCGGTGAGGCGACCATCCGCGAGCGCTACGGCAACCTCTTCGACATGTATCGGCAGATCACCGCCGAGGACCCGTATCGGACGCCGATGCGCATCTATCCCGCGGTCCACTACACCATGGGCGGCCTGTGGGTCGACTACGACCTCATGAGCAACCTCCCGGGGCTGTTCGTGCTCGGCGAGGCGAACTTCTCCGACCACGGCGCCAACCGCCTCGGAGCGAGCGCCCTGATGCAGGGCCTCGCCGACGGCTACTTCATCGCGCCCTACACGCTCGCCGGCTACGTGGCGGGGACGCCGCTCGGGCCCGTCTCGACCGACCACGACGCCTTCCGCGAGGCCGAGGCCCAGGTCCAGGCGCGCATCGACCGGGTGCTCGCGCTCAGCGGCGGTCGCACGGTCACCCAGCTCCATCGCGAGCTCGGGCGCGTCATGTGGGACGACGTCGGGATGACCCGCAACGAGGCCGGACTCAGGCGCGCTCTCGAGCGGGTGCGCGCCTTGCGCGACGCGTACTGGCAGGACGTGCGCGTGCCGGGGCGCAAGGACAACCTCAACAAGCAGCTCGAGCTGGCGCTGCGGATCGCCGACTACCTCGAGTTCGCCGAGCTGATCACCCGCGACGCGCTCTACCGCACGGAGTCGTGCGGCTGCCACTTCCGCGAGGAGAGCCAGACCCCCGAGGGCGAGGCGCAGCGCGACGACGAGCGGTTCGGGCACGTGGCCGCCTGGGAGTTCACCGGCGTCGATCGCGAGCCGATCCTCCATCGGGAGCCGCTCGCCTTCGAGGCCGTCCACCCGAGCCAGCGGAGCTACAAGTGATCCTGAACCTCCTCGTGTGGCGCCAACCGGCCCCCGACGCCCCTGGACGGCTCGTCCCCTACACGGTGCACGACGCCGCGCCGGACATGTCGTTCCTCGAGCTGCTCGACGTCCTCAACGAGGACCTCGTCAAGCGCGGCGAGGATCCGATCGCCTTCGACTACGACTGCCGCGAGGGCATCTGCGGCTCCTGCGCGATGATGATCGACGGCGTCCCGCACGGGCCGCTCCCGGGCACGACCGCCTGCCAGCTCTTTTTGCGCCACTTCCCCGACGGTGCGACGGTGACCGTCGAGCCGTGGCGGGCGAAGCCCTTCCCCGTGGTGAAGGACCTGGTCGTCGACCGCAGCGCCTTCGACCGCATCATGGCCGCGGGCGGGTTCGTCTCCGCGGACACCGGGAGCGCCCCCGAGGCGAACATGATCCCGGTGCCGAAGGACGCGGCCGAGGCGGCCATGGACGCCGCCGCGTGCATCGGCTGCGGGGCGTGCGTGGCGGCCTGCAAGAACGCCTCGGCGGCGCTCTTCGTCGGCGCCAAGGTGACGCATCTCGTGCTGATGCCGCAGGGACATCCGGAGCGCGAGCGGCGTGTGCTCGCGATGGTCGAGCAGGCCGAGCGCGAGGGCTTCGGGGCGTGCTCCAACGAAGGCGAGTGCCAGGCCGTCTGCCCGAAGGAGATCTCGGTCGCGCACATCGCGCGCATGAACCGCGAGTACCTGCGCGCGCTGCTCAAGCGGCTCTGATCGTCAGGGGAAGGTCGGGAGGCAGACGAGCTTCAAACGCTCGCTCACCGCGCCCGCGAGCGTCTGCACCCGCAACGCGAGCACGCCGGTGCCCGCGCGCGGCCCCGTGCCGCTCGGGCGTAGCGGCACGACCACGTCGAGATAGCCGCTGCACGCGTCGGGAGTGGTCGCCGGCGGACCGTAGGTGACCGTGCTGCCCGCGACCGTGCCGTGGGCGGCGCCGTCGATTCCCGCGAGCGCGCCGAGCAGCGCCGCCGCGTTGGCCTGATCCGCGGCGTCCGTCCCGCTCGCGAGCCGCCCGCCCAGCGCGACCGCGGCCACCGGCGCGGCGACGCAGGCGAGCCGGGGATCGGCGCTGTTGAGACACACCGCCACGTGGAAGGTGCACTGGCCGTCCGCCGTCGCGTCGAAGTCGCAGAAGGGCTGCCCGTCCGCGCAGGAGACGGTCGCGCTCGGCAGCCCGTTGCGGTCGAGCCCGAGGTCGGGATCGACGAGCCACTCGAAGGCGCATCCGACGGGCGACCGCTCGTTGGCCACGCAGGCGCCGGGCGCGGGATCGGTGCAGGCCACGGGCGGTGCGGCGCACGGGGCGCTCGCCACGCAGCCGCGCGCGAGGTTCGACCACAGCGAGTTGAGCGTGAGCGTGTCCGCCCCGGCGGAAAGCGTCGCCAGGCATGCCTCGCTTTCGCAGACGTCGGCGTTCTCCTCGCCGGTGCGATCGTCGTACCAGCCGCCCGCGGCGACGGGCGGCGCGTCGGGATCGGTCACGATCTCGGCGAGCTCGTGTGAGCCGACCGCCTCGAGCGCCGTGCCGGCGTCGCTGCCGCCGTCGACGAAGCACGTGCCGCCGCCCTGCGTGCACGGAAAGGGGAGCACCGCGTAGCGCACGCGGCTTCCGCCGCCGACGAAGCTGTCGTGGTAGCCGCAGAACGTGAAGTTCGATCCCCCGCAGCCGGTCTCGCCGCCGTCGACGACCGGCACGCCCTGGGGCGGCGCCACCACGTAGACCACGTCGTCGGCCGGCACGGGCGCCCGGCCCGCCGCGGCCTCGGTGAGGATCTGCTGGCGGATCACGGCGTCGGCGAGCTCGCCGCCCGGCGCGACGGGGGCGCTCGCGATCACCTCGTCGCCGAGGTAGCTCCCGGCCGCGAGCGGCCGGCCCGGCAGCTCGTACTCGCGCCAGGTGCAGCCGTAGGCGCTGCCGCCGAGCTGCTGGAAGAGCGCGCGCAGATCGGCGGCCGCCGCGAGGTGCGTGGGATCGCTCTGCCACTGGGCGCCCCAGAAGAGGACGAACACACCCGGCTGCGCGACCAGGTCGCCGCCATGATAGGTGAGCGTGTGGCGCCCGGGCCGACAGCTTGGAGTGACGCCGGCGGCCCGCGGCGGCCGCGGGCGGCTCCGCCCGCGCGGAGCTGCGTCCGCCATGGCCCCGCAGGCGAGGAGCGCGGCGAGGACGGTCACGACGATCGACGAGCGCATGCGACGCGCGCCGGGTATACGCCGCCCGCACGCCGCGGCGCAACCGTCAGCGCTGGGCGTCGAGCGCCGCCCGGATGCCGCGCGCGAGGTCCACTGCCGGCCCCCGCCCCCAGAAGTGCAGGAAGACGACCCGTGGCTCCTCGTGCGTCATGTGCCCGTGAATGGCGACGACGTGGATGCCCGCACGGCACAGCGCCCGGAGCACGCCCTGCAGCTCGTCCTCGTGCGCGGCGAAGTCGCCGTCGACGAGCGCGGCCGCGGGCGCGCCTGCGAACGCGGCCCAGTTGGCGACGCCCATGGCCGCGCCCATCTCGGCCCCGTGCATCGTCGCCCGCCGGGCGAGCACGAACTTCACCATGCCGTGCGCCGTCTGCCCCGGCGCGCCCACCACGGCCTCGAGCGAAGCCGCCGTGAGGCTGCTCTCCGCGGGCACGGGCGGATCGCCGAAGCCGGCGGCGGGCGGCGCGTGCCGCGCCCCCCGCTCCACGTCGAGCACCTTGCGCACGCCGGCGGCGAGGTTCTCGGTGCCGCCGTGCCCGGCGACGTGCATGAACATGACCCGCGGGTGATCGAACGCAAAATGGTTGTGCAGCGCGGTCACCTCGAGGCCGGCGTCGAGGGCGGCGCACAGGACCGGGCTCACCTGGTCTTCGGTGAGGGCGAGGTCCCCCATCACCGTGACGTCGTCGCCGCTGCCGGTGAAGGCCGCCCACGAGGTGAGGCCCTGGAAGGGCTCGATCCGCACTCCATCGACGGTGACGGCGAGGTCGCTCCGCGGCACCGCCACCCGGACCACTCCCTCGCTGACCTCGGGCTCGATGCCGGTCAGGCGCCCGATCAGCGCCGCGTCGGGCCCGTCGGCCGAAGCCGTCGCAGCGATCAACGCCCCCAGCGCGGCGAGCGCACGCACCCTCCTCGTCGCCATGATCTCCTCCCTCCGGCCGCGGCGCACCGCGTTGTAGACCAGCCGCCCGGGGGGATCAAAGCCCCTCGTGACCCGACGGCCCGCGGTGGTTTGCGACTCGCACGACCGGCCGATATCCAGAAGGAGGTGGCGCGTCCGTCGCTGTCGTCGTTCCAGTCCGTCGTCGGGCTGGTTGCCGGGATCACGTCGATCTGCGGCGCCTTGTACTCCGCCGTGGAGCATTGGCAGCCCATCCCGCGGCTCGGTGACGTGGTCGCCGTCGTGCGCGACGGCCACACCGAGCGCCCGCTGCCCGGGGCGACGGTCGAGGTGCTCACGCCCGAGGACGCGCTGGTCACCACGCTCACGCCGGCCGGCGACGGGCGCGCGGAGACCCGGCTGCGGGAAGGCACGTACCGGCTCCGCGCCATCCACCCGCAGCGCGGCGAGGAGACGCGCGACGTCGAGGTCCTCCCCGGGCAGACGGCCGAGGTGCGCTTCCAGCTCGCCCGGGAGGATGCGGCCCCCGTGCGGCGCGGCGCACGGACCGGCTCGCCCTCCCGGCGCACGCTCGGCGACGCCGTCGAGCGCGGGGTCAGCGCCGCCCACGGGCTCCTGCGCCGCCTCGGACTCTGAGCGGCCCCGCGCCCACCGCGGCGTCCGGCGCGTCGACCCAGAGGTCGACGAGATACGCGTCGCCGATCGCGATCCCGGAGATGACGCGGATCGACGGCCCGGTCGCGCTGCCCGCCGCCGTGGTGCGCGTACGCACGCCGTCGGCGCGCTCGCTCATCCTCCACCCCGCGGGCAGGCAGCGCCGCACGAGCGCGACCGCCTGCGCGTAGGCCGCGTCGGCGTCGGTCTCGCGGTCACCGACGTAGAGGTCGCAGGTGTACGCCGCGGGCACGCCCCCGAAGACCAGGCAGTCCCGCCCGCCCGCAACCGCAACGGTGGCCTCCCATGCCCCGAAACGCGCCGTGCGGCCGCCGCGCACGGCGCGGAATCCGCGCGGCGCTGCCGCGAGCACCGCGCGGAGCGCGGCGCACGCGCGCGGCGGCGTCGCCGCCGCCGGCCAAGCCAGGCCGAACGCGAGGGCCGCCGCGGCTCCGATCCGCACGAAGGCTGCCGGCGGGCGCGGCTCGCCCGCCGCCGTCATGCCCGCCCCCGCGCCCGCCGGTAGCGGCGGATCAGCGCGTTGGTCGACCCGTCGTGCGTGAGGGCCGGTGCCGTGGGGCTCACGAGCTCGGGGACGATGCGTCGGGCCAGCGCCTTGCCCAGCTCGACGCCCCACTGGTCGAACGAGTCGATCTGCCAGATCGTCCCCTGCGTGAACACGCTGTGCTCGTAGAGCGCGACCAGCGCCCCGAGCGTCGCCGGCGTGAGCCGGTCGGCGAGGATGATCGACGAGGGCCGGTTGCCCGCGCACACGCGGTGGGGCACGAGCCGCTCGGGCGTGCCCTCGGCCCGCACCTCCTCCGCGGTCCGGCCGAAGGCGAGCGCCTCCGCCTGCGCGAGCACGTTGCCGATCAGCAGGTCGTGGTGGTCGCCGAGCGGATTGAGCGGCTCGCAGAACGCGAGGAAGTCGCAGGGCACGAGCTTCGTGCCCTGATGGATGAGCTGGTAGAAGGAGTGCTGGCCGTTCGTTCCCGGCTCGCCCCAGACGATCGGCCCGGTCTCGTAGTCGACCTCGACCCCGTCGAGCGTCACGTGCTTCCCGTTCGACTCCATCGCGAGCTGCTGGAGATAGGCGGGGAACCGCTTGAGATACTGGTCGTAGGGCAGCACGGCGAGGGTCTCGGCCCCGAAGAAGTCGGCGTACCAGACGGCGAGCAGCCCCATGAGCACGGGGAGGTTCTGCGCGAACGGCGCGGTGCGGAAGTGCTCGTCCATGGCGTGGAAGCCGGCGAGCATGGCGCGGAAGTGCTCGGGGCCCACGGCGAGCATCGTCGAGAGGCCGATGGCCGAGTCCATCGAGTAGCGGCCGCCCACCCAGTCCCAGAAGCCGAACATGTTCTCGACGTCGATGCCGAACCGCCGCACCTCGGCGGCGTTGGTCGACACCGCGACGAAGTGCCGAGCCACCGCGGCGGGATCGCGTAGCGCGCCGAGGCTCCATGCCCGGGCGGTCGCCGCGTTGGTCATGGTCTCCTGGGTCGTGAACGTCTTCGACGAGACCACGAAGAGCGTCTCGGCGGGATCGAGGTCACGCGTGGCCTCCGCGAAGTCTGTGCCGTCGACGTTCGACACGAAGCGCACGACGAGCTCCCGGCTCGCGTAGTGCCGCAGCGCCTCGTAGGCCATCACCGGCCCGAGGTCCGAGCCGCCGATGCCGATGTTGATCACGTTGCGGATGCGCTTGCCGGTGTATCCGGTCCAGCGCCCGTCGCGCACCCGTCCGGCGAAGGACGCCATCCGATCGAGCACCGCGTGCACCTCGGGCACGACGTCCTGGCCGTCGAGCACGATCGACACGTCCCGCGGCGCTCGCAGCGCGACGTGGAGGACCGCGCGGCCTTCGGTCGCGTTGATCTTCTCGCCCCGGAACATCGCGTCGATACGCGCGCGCAGCTCGGCCTCGTCGGCCAGCGCGAGGAGCAGCCGCAGCGTCTCCGCGGTGATCCGATGCTTGGCGTAGTCGAGGTAGAGCCCGGCACCCTCGGCCACGAAGCGCTCGCCCCGGCCCGGCTCCTGCCGGAACAGGTCGCGCAGATGCAGGGCCCGCACGGCGGCGTGGTGCGCCGCCAGCGCCCGCCACGCCGGCCGCTCGCGCAGAAGTGGGCTCATCCCGCCCTCCGCAGCGTCGCGCTCTTCTCGGCCAGGCATGCGAGCAGCTCCTCCCACGACGCCACGAAGGCCGCCGCCCCGTCGCGCTGGAGCGTGGCGGCGAGGGCGTCGAGCTCGACGCCGGCGCGCACGAACTCGTCGAGCACCGTCTCGGCGTCACCCCCGTCGCGGGGCAGCATCGCGCCGACCTCGCCGTGGTCGGCGAGCGCGAGCAGCGTCTTCTCGGGCATGGTGTTGATCGTGTGCGGCGCCGCCAGCGCCGAGACGTAGAGCACGTCGGGCGCCTTCGGATCCTTCGTCCCCGTGCTCGCCCAGAGCAGCCGCTGCGAGCGCGCGCCGAAGTTGAGGAGCCGCAGCCAACGGTCGGATGCGAGCAGGTCGCGGTAAGCCTTGTACGTGCGTTTCGCGATCGCGATGCCGAGCCGGCCGTCGAGCGCGGGCGGCACCTTCCCGGCCACCGCGACGTCCCAGCGGCTCACGAAGACCGAGGCCACGGACGGCACGAACGGGTTGCGGCCGGCGGCGATCCGCCGTTCGACGCCGCGCAGGTAGGCGTACGCTGCGGCGAGGTATTGCTCGCGCGAGAAGAGCAGCGTCACGTTCACCGGCACGCCCGCGAAGATCGCCTCCTCGATCGCCGGCACGCCCTCGCGCGTCCCGGGGATCTTGATGAAGAGGTTCGGCCGCGCCGCGCGCGCCGCGAGCGCCGTCGCCGCCGCCACCGTGCTCTGCGTGTCGTAGGCGAGCTTCGGCGAGACCTCGAGCGACACCCAGCCGTCGACGCGGTTGGTCGCCTCGTGCACGGGGCGGAACAGGTCGGCCGCGCGCGTGAGGTCGTCGAGCGCCAGGTCGAAGAACAGGTCTTCGCCGGCCCGGCCCGCCGCCGCCCCGGCACGGATGGCGGCGTCGTAGTCGGGACTGCTCTTGATCGCGTGGTCGAAGATCGTCGGGTTGGAGGTGAGCCCGGTCACCGAGAGGTCCGCGATGTAGCGCGCGAGCTCGCCGCCCGTGAGCAGCCCGCGGGTGATGTTGTCGAGCCAGAGGCTCTGGCCCGCCGCGTGCAGTCGTTGCGTGGCCTTCATGCGTTCCTCCTCGCCCGCCCGGCTTCGAGCAGCACGGGCAGCGCGCAGTCCGCCAGCTCGCCGATGCGCGCGAGGGTGACGTCGGGCGGCGGGTACTGCGCCACGTCGGGCGCGTGCGCGTAATGGCCCTGCCGCGGGAAGACCGTCGTGAGGCGCTCGCCCCACACGCGCTTGGCCGCGGTGAGGATGCGGACCTTGTCGTCGACGAGCACGTAGTGCTCGGCAGGAAACCGCCGCTCGACGTCGTCGAGCTCGCGCTCCTTGTGGATGTAGATCAGCACCCGGCCCTCGACCGCCGCGAAGAGCCCCGAGCGCTCGACCTTGCGCGGCTGGAAGACCACGTCGCCGTCGGAGAGGATCACGGTGGGCCCGAAGGTCGTGAGGTGCTCGATCGCGTCGAGCGAGCCCGGGTAGAGGCGGTTGGCGAACGGATAGTTGATCAGGAACGACGAGACGGCGAGCAGGTGCGGATCGCGCGGGTGCTCGACACGATAGCGCTGCAGCGCACCCAGATAGTCCGCGTAGCCGAGCTCCGCGCGCAGCGCCTCGAAGATCGCCCAGTAGCGCTCCTGCCGCTCGGCGCCCACCTCGCGCGCGAGGTAGCGACGCAGATCGGCGGCCACCCGGTCGTTGTCGAGCAGCGTGTTGTCGACGTCGAGCAGGAAGACGACCGGGCTCACCGTCATGCCCGCGCCCGCCGCGGCACGGCGGGCGCCGTGCCCTCCCAGAGGCGGAAGCCGCCCACGAACGCGTTGGCGTTGTCCCCGAGCCGTGCTCCCGCCGGCGCCCTGCCGAGCTTCTTCGCGTTGCCGCCCCCGATCACGAGGTCCTCGGCCTCGAGCGCCACCTTGAGCCGCTCGGCCACGTCGGCCACGGCGCGCCTCCACTTGCGCTTGCCGAGCCGCTCGAGGCCGCGGCGGCCGACCCAGTCCTCGTAGGTGCGTCCCTTGCGGTACGGGAGGTGCGCGATCTCCATCGGCTCGAGCACCCCGTCGACGATGAGCGCCGACCCCAGGCCCGTGCCGAGCCCCAGGAACAGCATGCGGCCGCCGCGGTAGCTGCCGAGCGCCTGCATGGCCGCGTCGTTCACGAGCTTCACCGGCCGTTCGAAGGCGCGTGCGAAGTCGAACCCCACCCAGCCGCGCCCGAGGTTGGCGGGCTCGGCGACCGGCCGGCCGTGCAGGACCGGGCCCGGGTAGCCGATCGAGACCGCGTCGAAGCGCCAGTCGCCGGCGAGCTGCTTGACTGCGGCGACCATACGCTTCGGCGTCAGGCGCGGGCCGGAGGGGACCTTGCGCGGGGTGCGCTCCCCGGTCGCCAGCACCTTCACGTGCGTGCCGCCGACGTCGATCACCAGCACCCGCGGGGCCGGCCTCACGAGCTCGATCCCTTCTCCTCGTGGCCGCCGAACTCGAACCGCATCGCGGAGAGCAGGCGGTCCTGGAAGTCGGCTTCGCCGCGGGAGCTGAAGCGCTCGAAGAGCGCGGCGGCGAGCACGTGCGCGGGCACCGCCTCGTCGACCGCCGCGTCGAGCGTCCAGCGTCCCTCGCCCGAGTCGGACACCCGCCCGGTGAAGCGCTCGAGCCCCGGGTCGCCGGCGAGCGCGGCGGCCGTGAGATCGAGGAGCCAGGACGCGACCACGCTGCCGCGCCGCCACACCTCGGCGACGTCGGCTAGGTCGAAGTCGTACTGGTAGAACTCCGGGTTGCGCAGCGGCGTCGTCTCGGCGTCGACTTCGCGCTTGCGGCGGCCGACGTTGGCATGCCGCAGGATGTTGAGGCCTTCGGCGTAGGCTGCCATCAGGCCGTACTCGATGCCGTTGTGCACCATCTTGACGAAGTGGCCCGCACCGTGCAGCCCGCAGTGGAGGTAGCCCTCCTCCGCGGTGCCGCGCCGCGCCGCGCGCCCGGGCGTCGCCGCCACCGTGCCCCGCCCGGGCGCGAGCGCCCGGAAGAGCGGGTCGAGGCGGCGGACGACCTCCGGCTCGCCGCCGATCATCAGACAGTAGCCGCGCTCGAGGCCCCACACACCGCCGCTGGTGCCGCAGTCGACGTAGTGGAGGCCGCGGGGCGCGAGCCGCGCGGCGCGCGCGATGTCGTCGCGGTAGTACGAGTTGCCGCCGTCGACGACCACGTCGTCGGCGGCGAGCCGGGGGACGATCGCCTCGAGGGTCCCGTCGACGGCGGCGGCGGGGACCATCAGCCACACCACGCGCGGCTTCGCGAGCCGCGCCACGAAGTCGTCGAGCGACGTGGCTCCGATCGCTCCCTCGCCCGCCACTGCCTGCACGGCACCGGCCGACACGTCGTGGACCACGCACTGGTGGCCGCCGCGCAGGAACCGCCGCACCATGTTGGCGCCCATCCGTCCGAGCCCGACCATGCCGACCTGCATGCTCGCCTCCTCGCCGTCCGACCGCGGGGCGATCGTGCCCGACCCCGACGGTGACGCTTTCGTTGTGGCAAATCCCGCGCGCCTTGGCGAGTCCGGTCCTCGCGGGACGCGCGTTCCGGCCGGCCTCCGGTCGCCGATCAGCGCGCGGCGGCCGCGATCTCGACCGGCCGGACGCGCACCGCGAGCGGCTCCTGGAGCATCGCCAACGCCTGCGCCTCGTCGCCGGGCCGGTAGGGGCTCGGCAGCACCACCAGCGACGCGTCGATACGGTACGCCCCGGGCTGCAGGTTCGTCATGCGCAGCAGGCGATAGCCGGCGCCGCGGTCGGGGGCGTCGTTGGCTGCGGCCGCGTCGGCGAAGACCGTCCCGCGCGTGATGCCCCACGTCCGCCACGCCTCCGGAATGCGCAGCGTCTGGAGCACGGTGCCCGCGGGACCGCTCACCACCCACCACTCGTGATCCCGCTCGGCTCCCGCTGGACCGTCCCGGGCGCCGAGCGGGACGCCGTCGGGGTTGGCGGCGTCCCAGTAGCGCATGTCGGCCGCGGCCGCGCCGAAATCGTCGAGCGTCTCGAAGCGGAAGGCGCGCAACGATCGCAGGGCGAGCGCGGGGATCGAGAACGTCGACGGCGTCACGAACGAGCTGAAGTAGTAGTACGTCGACACGGTCCCGTTGGGGATCTCCGGGAACAACGGTCCGAGGTCGAGCGCCTGGCGCACGCGGCGCACGGCGCGCACCGGGCCGTTCTTGACGCCCTCGGTGGTCACCGAGAAGCTCTCCTCGGTGAAGGTGGGCGCCCAGGTCGTGATTAGCAGCGAGAAGGTCGGATTGATGCGCATCAGCATCCGCCGCACCAGCTCCTCACCGCTGCCGCCGGCCGCAGGGCTCACGCGCACGCCGGCGAGGAAGTTGCTGCGATCGCGGGAGTAGCGCACCTCGTAGTAAAGGGCCCGCGCCTCGCCGCGCGCGGTGTCGAACACCGCATAGCGCACCGGCGAGCGCGGCGGCGGCTCGCCCGGAAAATGCGCGACGTACACCCAGCCCCGCCCGCCGCGCGCGCCGTCCTCGACCTCGATCTCGAACACCGCGTCGCTCGCGTCGGGGAGCCGGTCCGCGCCGATCCGGTCGCCCGCGTCCTTGGCCATGAACACCAGCTCATCGTCGTCGTCGAACGTGAAGTCGCCCTCGGCTCCCTCGCCGGACAGCACCAGCTCGCCGCCCGCGTCGCGCGCGTCGAACTGGAAGGGGATCGCCTCGAGCACGCCGCCGCGCGCCGCGTAGACCCGATAGCGCGCCGTGCGGTGGTCGGGGAGGGCGGCGAGCAGGCCCGTGCGCACGACCACCGGATCGTGGAAGCGCGTGAGCGTCTTCGCCTCGCCCGCCGGCGACCGAGCGGCCGCCGGCATCCCGAGCACGAGCGCGCCGAGCGAGGCGAGGACGAGCGCGCGCGGGCGCGCCGCCCGCCGCGCGCCCGCGCCGCCCGCTTGCCCGCTGCACGATCGCCGCGTCATCGCGCCGTGCTCCGTCGGCCCGCGATGATGCGCCGGTCGGGCGTGCGCCGTCCATCACGTTCGACCGGGCCGACACCATGCGCGGCGCCGTGCCCTCCGCTCAGATCCAGGACTCCTTGAGGCCGAGGCCGTATCCGGCGGCGGTCACGGCAACGGAGCCGACGCCCACGAGCGGCGCCGCCAGCAGCGTCGGAACCAGGGGCGGCACGACGAGCGGTGCGACGCAGACGTACGCGCCGACGAGGAAGTCGAGCTGATCGAACGGGATCCAGGGCGCGCCCGGCGGGATGCCGACCCGCCGCTTGAAGAACGACTTGACCGCGTCGCCGAGGCCGGCGCCGAGCCCGAGCAGAACCCCGGGCAGCGGATCGACGACCCGGTAGTCGACGAGCGCGAGGTCGCGCAGGACCCCGTGCTCGTGGAGCGCGGCCTGCGCGGCGTAGACGATTGCGCCGGCGATGATGCCCGCGAGCAGCCCGCGCCACGTCTTGTGATCACCGAGCACACGGACGCCGCCGAGCGTCCACCCCGCGTCCATCGGCCGCGCGAGCGCTGCGAAATGACCCTGCACGAGGACCGGGGCCATGTTCGCCACGTAGGCGGGCACGAAGAAGTAGAGAGCCCGGAGCAGCGCGGCGCCCGATCCCCCCATCGGCGTGGCCACCGCATGCTACCGGCCCTGCAACCGGCGTACCGCCCTCCACTGCGGGCCCGCGGTGCACCGCCTCGTCGGATTCCTTCATGGTGGCTTGCTTTTCGTGAACGATGCTGGCGCCGCCTGGCCTTCCCACCGGCCGGAAGGCCCCTGCCGGGGGGTTGCCAATCACGAGACGACACGGCGAAAAAGCCAGGCGGCACGGCTCAGCACGCCGAGTGCATACGTTCCAGCAGGGAAGGGGGACGCTGATGGACGCGCGCGCACGCTGGCTCTCATCCGCCGGGACGCTCCTGCTCGCTTCGCTCCTCGCCGTCGACGCCACCGCCGGCCCGATCGCGGTGGTCACGGGCGGGGGGGCGAAACGCAACGACTGCCTCGCGCAGATGGACGCGAGCGGGGTCGCGTTCCCCACGGGCCGGGCGCCGAAGGGCGCCTCCTGCGCCGACGGGGACGCCTGCGACCAGGACGGCGTGCGCAACGGGGTCTGCCGGTTCTCGGTCTCGATCTGCGTGAACCAGCACGGGGCGCGGTGCGCCCCGGGCAAGATCACCGGCCTCAAGCTGCGGCGGGCGCGCGGCGTCGGGGACATCGCCGCGCTCCAGGCCGCCCTCGCCCAGCTCGCGCTGCCGACGAGCCAGACGGAATGCACGGCGCCGGCCGACGTCGCGGTGCCCACGGGCGGGCTCGACGCCAAGGGCCAACCGCGCAAGGGCTTCCTCGATCTGCGCCTGCGGGCGCGCGGCCCGGGCCGCGTCGACCAGAACCGCTTCCTGCTGACCTGCGTCCCGACCACGGTGGGCGGGGGCCCCGGGGTGCCGTCCACCACGAGCACCACGACGAGCACGACCCTGCCGCCGGTGGCGGGCACCCCCGGGGCGGGCCTCCAGGCGAGCATCCTCGCCGCGGCGGTGAGCCCGGCGGGCGTGGTCACCGTCACCTTCCAGCTCACCGACGGCGCCGGGGTGCCGATCGCGCCGACGACCGCGGCGACGGCCGATCCGGCCAAGGCCCGCGTCCGCTTCACGCTCGCCCACCTCGACGTCGACACCTCGACCGTCGAGGGTCTCACCGCGACCTTCACGCGGTACCGCAACTACGTCCTCACCACGCAGACGAGCCCGATCACCCACGCGTCGTCGATGCAGCCGACGTATGACACCAAGGGCACGTTCGCGGCGGTCGACGCGGCGGGAACGTACACTTACACGTTCGCGACGGTGCTCCCGTCGGGCTTCCCCGCCGCCGAGACCCACACGGTGGGCGCGCAGGTGGAGCGCGCCTTCGGCGGCCAGACGCTGGTCGCGAACCCGATCTTCGACTTCGTGCCGAACGGCGGAGCGGTCACCACCACCCGCGAGGTCGCGACCACGGCCGAGTGCAACACCTGCCACGGGCGCCTCGAGGCGCACGGCGGCGGCCGGCGCGAGGTCCGTCTCTGCCAGCTCTGCCACACCGACCAGGCGGTCGACCCCGACACCGGCAACACGATCGACTTCAAGGTGATGATCCACAAGATCCACCGCGGCGCCGACCTGCCCTCGCTCGCGGGCCTCATCACCAAGTACTCGATCATCGGCTTCCAGCAGTCCGAGACGATCTTCGGCCAAGACGTACAGACGTGCGTCGGGGGGCCCGTGGCCTCGATGCCGTGCACGACCGACATGGACTGCCAGGGCGGCACCTGCACCGGCCAGGCGACCACGGGCGTCGGCTTCCCGCGCGACCTCCGCGACTGCCAGGTCTGCCACACCCAGGGCGCGGACGCGGCGAACTTCAAGCAGAAGCCGTCGGCTCCGGCCTGCCAGTCGTGCCACGACGACGTGAATCCGGGGACGGCGAACATCGTGGTGCAGCTCCAGACGATCACCGCCGGGACCAACCACCTCCCGGGCGCGCAGCCCGACGCGCTCTGTCAGGTCTGCCACACCGCGAACACGCCGACGCTGCCCGGCGGCGCCTTCCCCGAGTTCGGGATCGGCGTGCTCCAGGCGCACACGAACCCGGCGCGGTCGCTCCAGCTCCAGGGGCTCAAGGCGACCATCGTGAGCGCGTCGGGAACGCCGGGCGGCGCGGTCACCATCGGGTTCAAGATCACCGACGGCGCAGGCAACGCCTTCAACAAGGCGAGCGCGTGCGCGCTCGGGCGCATCGCGTTCGCGATCAGCGGCCCGTCGACCGACTTCGGCGGGAGCTCCGTGCCGCTGCTCACCCCGTCGGTCACGCTCGGGGGCTCCTGCGTGCTGAGCGACCCCGACGCCAACGGCGTGTTCACCTACATAACGTCGGGCGCGAACCTCCTCCCGGTCGACGCCATGGGCACGTGGCGCGTGGGCATGGAGGTGCGTCACAGCGTGAACGTGCTCCAGCCGAGCCCGAACCCGCCGATCGCGGTCAACGAGGCCGCCCAGAATCCCGTGTTCGACTTCAGCGTCGACGGCTCACCGGTCGTCCCGCGGCGCGACGTGGTCGCCATCACGAACTGCCAGAAGTGCCACGGCGTGTTCTCGCAGGGCTTCAGCATCCACGGGAACCTTCGCAACCAGACCGAGTACTGCGTGATCTGCCACAACCCGAACGAGAGCGACTTCCCGACGCGCGCGCCGGCGGTCGCCGGCGGCGCCAGCGTGAACGACCAGCCGATCGTGCTGAAGCACCTGATCCACCGCATCCACACCGGCGCCCAGCAGGAGAACCAGCCCTACATCGTCTACGGCTTCGGCTCGACGCCGATCGACTTCAGCGAGATCCTCTACCCGAACGACCGGCGGCGGTGCGACGCCTGTCACCTGAGCGGCACGCAGCTCCTGCCGCTGCCCGCCGGGCTGCTCCCGACGCGGCTCACGAAGGTCGACACCTCGATGACGCCGGCGGTCGAGACCACCATCGGCTCGATCCCGCCGATCCAGGACGCGTGCCTCGCCTGCCACGACGCCGACGACGCCAGGGCACACGCGGTCACGATGACGGCGCCCGACGGCACCGAGGCGTGCAACGTCTGCCATCAGGAGGGCGCGCTCGAGCCCGTGTCGGCGGCGCACGCGATCGAGCCCTGATCGAGGAGGGGCCATGGAAGGCCGGAGCTGGCTCGCAGGCGAGCTGGAGGCGCGGGGCGTCTCGCGGCGGGAGTTCCTGGCGTTCTGCGCGGCGACCGCCTCCACGCTCGCGCTCTCGCGCACGTTCGTCCCGCGGATCGCCGAGGCCATCGAGCGCGGGGAGAAGCCCACGCTGGTGTGGCTCGAGTTCCAGGACTGCGCCGGCAACACCGAGTCGTTCCTGCGCGCCGGCCGCCCGACGGTGGCCGAGATCGTGCTCGACCTCCTCTCGGTGGACTACCATGAGACCCTGATGGCGGCCGCCGGGCACCAGGCGGAGGAGGCGCTGGCCAGGGCGATCCGCGACCATCAGGGGAGCTACATCGCGGTCGTCGAGGGCTCGATCCCGACCGGCGCCGACGGCGCCTACTGCACGATCGGCGGCCGCGCCGCCCTCGACATCGCGCGTGAGGTGTGCGGCGGCGCCGCGGCGACGATCGCCATCGGAACCTGCGCGACCTTCGGCGGCCTGCCCGCGGCGGCGCCGAACCCGACCGGGGCGCTCGGCGTCGCCGACGCGGTGCCGGGGCTCAGCACGCTGATCAACCTCTCCGCCTGCCCGGCGAACGTCGAGAATCTCACCGCGCTCGTCGTCTACCACCTGACCTTCAAGCGCTGGCCGCCGCTCGACCGCTACCGCCGCCCGCTGTTCGCCTACGGGGTGGCGATCCACGACGCCTGCGAGCGGCGCGCCCACTTCGACGCCGGGCACTACGTGGAGGCGTGGGGCGACGAGGCGCACCGCGCCGGCTACTGCCTCTACAAGATGGGCTGCAAGGGACCCGTGACGTTCCAGAACTGTCCCAAGGTGCGCTGGAACGAGGGGACGAACTGGCCGATCGGCTGCGGGCACCCCTGCATCGGCTGCGCCGAGCCCGACTTCTGGGACAAGATGACGCCCTTCTACCGCCACCTCGCGGGCGTGCCGGGCTTCGGCCTCGGCTCCGACGTCGACCGCGTCGGCGCCCTCGCCGCCGCGGGCGTCGGCGCCGCCTTCGCCGCGCACGGGGTCGTGGCGGCGGCCAAGCGCTGGTGGGAGCGCAAGTCGGGCGGGGACGCCGCATGACGCACGTCGTCGTCGATCCGGTCACCCGCATCGAAGGCCATCTGCGGATCGAGGCCGAGGTCGACGGCGGCGCGGTGCGCGACGCGTGGTCGTCGTCGACGATGTTCCGCGGCATCGAGATCATCTTGAAGGGGCGCGACCCGCGCGACGCGTGGGCGTTCACGCAGCGCATCTGCGGCGTCTGCACCACGGTGCACGCGATCGCCTCCATCCGTGCGGTCGAGAACGCGATCGGCGCCGCGCCGCCGCCGAACGCGCGGCTGCTGCGCAACCTCGTCATCGCCGCGCAATGCGTCCAGGACCACGTGATCCACTTCTACCATCTCCACGCGCTCGACTGGGTGGACCTCGTCTCCGCGCTCGGCGCCGATCCGGCGAAGACCGGCGCGCTCGCGCAGTCGCTCTCCGACTGGCCCCTCTCGAGCGCGCGCTACTTCGCCGGGGTGCGTGATCGGCTGAAGGGGCTCGCCGCGAGCGGGCGGCTCGGGCCGTTCGCCAACGCCTACTGGGGGCATCCGGCCTACCGGCTGCCCCCGGAGGCGAACCTGCTCGCGGTCGCGCACTATCTCGAGGCGCTCGAGTGGCAGCGCGAGTTCATCAAGATGCACGCGGTGCTCGGCGGGAAGAACCCCCATCTCCAGAGCTTCCTCGTCGGCGGCATGGCCACGCCCGTGGATCCCGACCAGCAGGCCTCGCTCAACGCGGGCACGATCGCGACGCTGCACGAGCTGGTCGCCAAGGCGCGCGATTTCGTCACCCGCGTCTACCTTCCCGACCTGCTGGCGATTGCGGCCGCCTACAAGGACTGGGCGGGATACGGCGCAGGCGTCGGCAACTACCTCGCCTACGGGGAGTACCCCGACGACGACGGCCCCGCGCCGGCGCTCTTCCTGCCCGGAGGCGTGATCCGTGGCCGCGACCTCGGGCGGGTCGGGCCGGTGGACCCCGAGCGAATCACCGAGCAGGTGAAGCACTCGTGGTACGAGTACGCCGACGGGGACGACCGCGGCCTGCACCCCGCGCGCGGCGAGACCCGCCCGCGCTACACGGGGCCGAAGCCCCCGTACGAGCGCCTCGACGTCGCGGGCAAGTATAGCTGGCTCAAGTCGCCGCGCTACGGCGACGAGCCCATGGAGGTCGGGCCCCTCGCCCGCATGCTGGTGGCTTACGCCTCGGGGCACACCCGCGTGCGCGCGCTCGTGGACGGAGCGCTGCGCCAGCTCGGGGTGGGCCCCGAGGCCCTGTTTTCCACGCTCGGGCGCGTGGCCGCCCGCGGCATCGAGACGCAGCTCATCGCCGAGAAGATGGGCGACTGGCTCGACGGCCTCGCGGCGAACATGGCGCAGCGCGACCTCCGCATCCACGACAACGCCAGGTGGGAGCCGCAGACGTGGCCGCGCGACTGCACGGGCGCCGGCTTCCACGAGGCCCCGCGCGGCGCCCTCGGCCATTGGGTCCACATTCACGACGGCGCGATCGCGAACTACCAGTGCATCGTGCCGAGCACGTGGAACGCCGGGCCGCGCGACGCGGCCGGGCGGCGCGGGCCCTACGAGGCGGCGCTCGTCGGCACGCCGGTGGCCGATCCCGCCCAGCCGCTCGAGATCCTGCGCACCGTGCACTCCTTCGACCCGTGCATGGCCTGCGGCGTGCACGTCGTCGACCCCGAGCGCCGCGAGCTGGCGCACGTGAGGATCGCGTGACCACCGCGGCGCTCGCCGCCGAGCCGGCGCCCCCGGGCACGGAGCTCGTCCGCGTGTACGTCTGGGAGCTGCCCGTGCGCGTCACGCACTGGCTGATCGTGCTCTCGATCGTGGTGCTCTCGGTCACGGGCCTCTACATCGGTCATCCCTTCCTCGTCGTCACCGGGCCGTCGAGCGGGCGCTTCGTCATGGGCACGATGCGGGTCGTCCACCTCTACGCGGGCATCGTCTTCGGGCTGGCGGTGCTGGCGCGGATAGTCTGGATGTTCACCGGCAACACCTATGCCCGCTGGGACAAGCTCCTCCCTGTCCGCCACCGGCGCCGGCAGGGCATCCTGCCGACGATCGCCTTCTACCTCTTCGCGCTGCGCAAGCCGCCGGGCTTCGTCGGTCACAACCCGGTGGCCGGCCTCGCCTACGTCGCGGTCTTCCTGATCTACTTCGTCGAGATCACCACCGGGCTCACGCTCCACGCGGCCGCCGCGCACTTGGGATCGCCGCTGCGCGCGTTCGCCGCGCTCGCTCCCTTTTTCGGCGGGCTGCAGACGGCCCGCTGGATCCACCACGTGGGCATGTGGCTGCTGATCGGTTTCGCCATCCACCACGTGTACAGCTCGGTGCTCATGTCGGTGGTCGAGGCGAACGCGACCGTCGAGTCCATGTTCTCGGGGTACAAGTTCGTCCCGCGCGAGGATCTCGTCTACTCCGGGTACCGCTTCATCGACCGCCGGGACGCCCGGGACGGCGATGGATGAGGCGGCGGCGCTCCTCGTGCTCGGGCTCGGCAACGTGCTCCTCGGCGACGATGGGCTCGGCGCCGCGGCCGTCCACCGGCTGTCCCGCGACTTCGTGGCGCCCCCGGCGGCGCGCGTCCTCGACGGCGGGACGCTCGGCCTGGCGCTCCTGCCCCACCTCGAGGACGCGCGCGCGGCGATCCTCGTCGATGCGGTCCGCGGCGACGCGCCGCCGGGCACGCTCGTCCGGCTCGCCGGCGACGCCGTGGCCCCCGCGGTCCTCGAGCGGCTCTCCCCGCATCAGGTGGGGGTGGCCGACCTGCTGCAGGGCGCGCGTTGGCGGGGCCGGTGCCCCCCGGCGCTGGTCTTGATCGGCCTCGTGCCGGCCGCCATCGACCTCGGCCTCGGGCGGTCCCCGGCGGTGGACGCGGCGCTCGGCCGGCTCGTGGCGCAGATCGTGGCCGAGGCCCGGGCCTTCGGCCACCACTTCCGGCCGAGACGGGACGATGAGAGGGCTCTTGACGGGAGCGCTCGTGACGTGGCTCGCATCCTCGGGCTGTAGCGGCGGCGACCGCGACCTGCCGGCGATCTACCGGCGGTTGCCCGTTCCCGCGGCGCGCCTCGCCTCCCCGGCCGCGCGCCGGCGGGGGGCCGCCCTCTTCGCCGAGCACTGCGCCCTCTGCCACGGCGAGCGCGGCGACGGGCGAGGCGTGCGTCACGAGGGCCTCTCGACCGCACCGCGCGACTTCACCGATCCCGCCTGGCAGCAGCGGACGTCTCCGCGGCGGGCCTTCTTCGCGATCCGCGAGGGCGTGCCGGGGACGGCCATGCCGTCCTGGCGGGCACTCGACGACGCGCAGACGTGGGACCTCGTCGCCCGGGTGCTGTCGTTCGGCGGTCCGAGGTCGTGATGCAGGCGGGGCGCCGCATCGAGATCCGTGGGACGGTCCAGGGCGTCGGCTTCCGTCCCTGGGTGCTGCGCCTCGCGCGTGCGGCGGGCGTCGCCGGACGCGTCCGCAACGACCCGGGAGGCGTCACCATCGAGGCGTTCGCGGCCGCGGGCGTGCTCGACGCGTTCTACCGCCGGCTGCTCGAGGCGCCCCCGCCCGGCGCCGCCATCCTCGACGTCGCCACACGCGACATCCCAGGCGAGGCGGCGGCGTACTTCGTCATCGAGCCGAGCGTCGCAGCGGCCGCCGGGCGCCGCCTCTCGATCCCCCCCGATCTCGCCACCTGCCCCGACTGCCTGCGCGAGCTCGACGACCCCGCCGACCGGCGGTACCGCTACGCGTTCATCAACTGCACGCGCTGCGGCCCGCGGTTCACGATCGCGCGGGACGTCCCGTACGACCGCCGGGCGACCACGATGGCGGCCTTCCACATGTGCGCGGCGTGCCGGCGCGAGTACGAGTCGCCCGCCGACCGGCGCTTCCACGCGCAGCCGAACGCCTGCCCCGCCTGCGGGCCGCGGCTGCGGCTGGCCACCGCCGCCGGGGCGCCCGTCGCCTCTGCCGACCCGATCCGCGCGGCGGCGGCGGCGCTCGCCGCCGGCCGCGTCGTGGCCGTCAAGGGCCTCGGCGGCTTCCACCTCGCCTGCGACGCGACCTCGGGGCCCGCCGTCGCGCGCCTGCGCGCGCGTAAGCGCCGCGACGCCAAGCCGTTCGCGGTGATGGTCCGGGACCTCGCGCGCGCCGAGCGCCTCGCCCGGCTCGACGACGCGGAGCGGGCGCTTCTCGCCTCGGTCGAGCGGCCCATCGTGCTCGTGCCCCGGCGGCCGGACGCGGACGTCGCCGCCGAGGTCGCGCCCGGAAGCCCGCTGCTCGGCGTCTTCCTCCCGTACACGCCGCTCCATCACCTGCTGCTCGCGGCCGTGGACCGCCCGCTGGTCATGACGTCGGCCAACCTGAGCGACGAGCCGATCGTCCACCGTGACGCCGAAGCGGCCCGGCGCCTCGCGCCGATCGCGGACTTGATCCTCGGTCACGACCGGGCGATCGCGACGCCCTGCGAGGACTCGGTCGCCCGCGTGATCGCCGGACGGCCCGTGGTGCTACGGCGCGCGCGGGGCTGGGTTCCCCGGGCGCTTGCCCTGCCGCGGCCCTTCGCGCGTCCGGTGCTCGCCTGCGGCGCCGATTTGAAGAGCGCTGCGTGCGTCGGCGTCGACGCCGCCGCCTACCTCGGACCGCAGACCGGCGACCTCGCCGATTTGGCCACGCTGCGGGCCTTCGAGGAGTCGGTCGAGCGGCTGCTGCATCTGCTGCGTGTCGTGCCGGAGGTGGTCGCCTGCGACCTCCACCCCGGCTACCGCTCGACGGCCTATGCGCGCGCGCGGCGGGCGGCCACGATCGTCGCCGTCCAGCACCACCACGCCCACGTCGCGAGCGCGATGGCCGAGCACGGCCTTTCGGGACCCGTTCTCGGCGTCGCGTACGACGGGACGGGCTACGGCACCGACGGCGCGGCGTGGGGCGGCGAGCTGCTGCTCGCCGACTACGTCCGCTTCGAGCGGCTGGCGACGTTCCGGCCGCTCGCGCTCGCCGGCGGCGACGCCGCGATCCGCCAGGTGTGGCGCCTCGCGCTGGCCGCCCTCGACGACGCGTTCGGCGGCGAGGTGTCGCTCGCCGGCCTGCCGCTGTTCGCCCGCATCCCGGCGCGCGACGTCGCGGTCGTGCGCCAAATGATCGCCGCCGGCCTCAACGCGCCCCGGGCGCACGGCGTCGGCCGCTGGTTCGACGCCCTCGGCGCGCTCGTCCTCGGACGGGCCGCGGCGCGCTACGAGGGCGAGGTCGCGGCCGCCTGGAACCTGGCAGCCGATCCCGCCGATCGCGCGCGCTATCCGTTCGCGGTCGACCTGAGCGGCGTGCCCTGGGCGGTCGACCTGCGGCCGCTCGTGCGCGCCGCGGTCGCCGACCTGCTCGGCGGACGCCCGGCCGGGGCGATCTCCGCCCGCTTCCACAACACGCTGGTGGCGGCGACGGCCGAGGTGGTGCGCGCGGCAGCAGCCCGGCACGGCCGCCTGCCCGTCGTGCTGACGGGCGGCTGCTTCCAGAACCCGCGCCTGGCCGAGGGCGTGATCGCCGCGCTCGGCTCCGGGCACACGGTCTACCTCCATGGCGCGATCCCGCCCGGCGACGGCGGCATCGCGCTCGGGCAGGCGCTGGTCGCCGACGCGAGGGTGCGCGCATGTGCCTAGGGGTGCCCGGCCGGGTCGTGGCCGTCGACGGCGACGTCGCCACCGTCGACTTCTGGGGCGTCCGCCGGCCGGTGCGGCTCGACGTGGTCGACGAAGCGGTGGCGCCCGGCGACTACGTGCTCAACCACGTCGGCTTCGCGATCCGGCGCATCCCACCGCAGGAGATCGCCGAAACCCTCGCGCTCTACGAGACGCTGCTCGCCGCCGCCGACGGCGACCTCATGGCCGCCGACGTGCGCGGCGAGGTCGCCGGCGCCGGGCGAAGGGACGACCGTGGACGCTCCTGAGCCGCGCGCCCTCCGGCCGCTCGAGTTCCGCGATCCCGCGCGCGCCCGCGCGCTCGCCGAGGCGCTCGGCCGGCTCACGCGCGCGATCGGACGCGCTCCCGTGGCGGTCATGCACGTGTGCGGGAGCCACGAGCAGGCGATCGCGCGCTTCGGCCTGCGGGCGTCCTTCCCGCGCGACCTCGAGGTCATCATGGGCCCGGGCTGCCCGGTGTGCATCACGGACGTCCCCGAGGTGGACGAGGCCGTGGCGCTCGCGCTCGGTGGCGTGCGCGTCGCGACCTACGGGGACATGCTGCGGGTGCGCGGCACCTCCCGCTCGCTCGCCGACGCGCAGGCCGACGGTGCGCGGGTCGACGTGGTCTACGGCGTCGCGCAGGCCGTCGAGCTGGCGCGCCGGCGCGACGAGGAGGTCGTCTTCTTCGCCACCGGGTTCGAGACCACCGCGGTGGCCACCGCCGCGGCCCTGCTCGCCGGCCCGCCGCCCAACTTCTCGGTGCTCTCGGCGCACAAGTACATCCCCCCGGTGATGGAGATCGTGGCCGAGATGCCCGCGACGCGCGTCGAGGGATTCCTCGCCGCCGGGCACGCCGCCACGATCACCGGCTGGGGGATCTTCGAGCCGTTCGTCGCCCGCCACCGCCTGCCGGTGGTGGTCGCGGGCTTCGAGCCGCTCGACATCCTCGCCGGCCTGGTGCGCCTGCTCGAGCTGGTGCGCGACGGCCGGCCCGCGGTGGTGAACGCGTACCCGCGCTGCGTCACCCGCGAGGGGAACCGGCGCGCGCAGGCGCTCCTCTGGAAGGTGTTCCGTCCGGTCGGCGGGCGGTGGCGGGGGATCGCACACGTGCCCAACGGGAACCTCCGCCTGCGCGACGCCTTCGCGCACGCCGACGCCCGGCGCCGCTTCCGCGTCGACGCCGCGCGGCTGTGGGACGGGGCGCCGGCTGCGCTCGTCGCCGAGTGCCGCTGCGGCGACATCATGGCCGGCATCGCCCGTCCGGCGGACTGCGCGCTCTTCGGCCGGCGCTGCACGCCCGAGGAGCCGGTCGGCGCCTGCATGGTGAGCACGGAGGGGACTTGCCGCATCTGGCACGAGTACGGCGGGCACCCGCAGCTCGGGGCGGCTTCATGAGGACGGGGAGCGAGCGGATCACGCTCCGCCACGGCGCGGGCGGCCGGGCCATGCGGGCGCTCATCGAGGAGGTGTTCCTCGCCGGCCTCGAAGCCGATCCGCCCGGCGGCATCGGGCCGGCCGCCATGGACGACGGCGCGGCGCTGCGCCTCGGCGACCGCTGGCTCGTGGTCACCACCGACGCCCATGTGATCCAGCCCATCTTCTTCCCCGGCGGCGACATCGGGCGCCTCGCCGTGGCCGGCGCCGTCAACGACCTCGCGGTGATGGGCGCGACCGAGGTCCTCGCGCTCACCTGCGCCGTGGTGCTCGAGGAGGGCTTCCCCCGCGCCGACCTCGAGCGCATCGAGGCGTCGGTTCGCGCCGCCTGCGCGGACGCCGGCGCGACGATCGTGACCGGCGACACCAAGGTGATGGGACGCGGCGAGATCGACGGCGTCGTGCTCAGCACGACCGGCGTCGCGCTCACCGACCGGCCCGTGCCCGACCGCGGCCTCGCGCCCGGCGACCTCCTCCTGGTCACCGGCACGATGGGCGACCACGGCCTCGCCGTCCTCGCCGCGCGCCATGCTCTCGACCTCGAGGGCGAGCTCCGCTCCGATGTCGCCCCGATCAACGGCGTCGTCCGGTGCGCGCTCGCCGCCGGGGGCGATGATGTCGTGGCCATGAAGGATCCGACGCGCGGCGGGCTCGCGAGCGCGCTCCACGAGATGGCCGCCAAGAGCGGCGTCGGCATCGTGCTCGACGAGCAGGCGGTTCCCGTGACGCCCGCCGTGCGGGCGGCGGCGGAGCTGCTCGGCATCGACCCGCTGCACGTCGCGAACGAGGGCAAGGCCGTGCTCGGCATCCGCGCGGACGCCGCGGAGCGCGTGCTCGCCGCCGTCCGTGCGCATCCGCTCGGCCGCGACGCCCGGATCGTCGGGCGCTGCGTCACGGAGCAGGTCGGCCGCGTCGTGCTCGACACGGGCTTCGGCCGGCGCCTCCTCGCCGAGCCGGAGGGCGAGGTCCTCCCGCGCATATGCTGACCGCCGAGCACGTGCACGTGGAGCGCGACGGGGCCGTCGGCGTGCTCACCCTCGACCGCCGCGAGCGCTTCAACTCCCTCGACGTCGCGACGGCCCGCGACCTCCGCCGCGCGGGGCTGGCCCTCGCACGCGACGAGGAGGTCCGGGTCGTGCTCCTGCGGGGCGCGGACGGCGTCTTCTGCAGCGGCGCCGATCTCAAGTACGTGCACACCGGCGGCGCGCCCGAGGACCTCGGCTACCTCGCCCCCGCGGCGCGCGATGCGCCGGGCGGGTACGCCGAGGCGCTCAAGGAGATCGTCGAGTACCTGCACAGCACGATCTCGGAGATCCGCCGCGCTCCCAAGCCCTTCGTCGCCGCGGTCGACGGCATCGCCGCCGCGGGCGGCTTCGGGCTCGCGATGGCCTGCGATCTCGTGCTCGCCTCCGAGCGGGCGACGTTCGAATGGGCCTATCCCCGCACGGGGCTCACCGGCGCCGAGAGCGCGACCTTCTTTCTTCCCCGGCTGATCGGGCTGCGGCGCGCGATGGAGCTCGTGCTCTTGAGCCCGCGGCTCGACGCGGCGGCGGCGCTGCGGATGGGCCTGATCACCGCCGTGCATCCAACCGCGCGCCTCGACGCCGAGGCGCGCGACCTCGCCGCCCGGCTCGCCGCCGGGCCTGCCGGCGCCCACGGCATCGCGAAGGCGCTTCTCAACGCGGCCGCCGGCGGCGATCGCCTCGACGCCCACCTCGACCGGGAGCTCGACTGCCTCGCGCGCGTCGCCGGCGGCCGCGATTTCGCCGAGGGGCTCGCCGCGTTTCTCGCCAAGCGACCGCCGCGCTTCGACGGAGGCTAGCAGCATGCACGAGTACGGGATCGTGGAAGCCCTGCTCCAGCGCGTGGACGAGGTGGCGCGCGGCCGCGGCGCCACCCGCGTCCGCCGCGTGCGGCTGCGGCTCGGCGAGCTCGCCGGCGTCGAGCCGACCCTTCTCGCCGCGGCCTACGCCGCCTTCCGCGAGCGCACGTGCTGCGCGGAGGCGGCGCTCGACGTCGAGCCGGTCGCGGCCCGATGGTCCTGCCCGGGTTGCGCGCGGCCCATCGCCCGCGGCGAGGTCTTGCGCTGCCCCGCGTGCGGGGCGCCCGCGCGGCTGGTCGCCGGCGACGAGATCGTGCTCTACCGCGTCGAGCTGGAGGTGCCCTGATGTGCGAGACTTGCGGCTGCGGCGACCCGGCCGTCGTGCCGGTCGACGTCCACGAGGCGCTGCTCGCCGGCAACGACCGCCAGGCGGCACACAACCGCGAGCACTTTGAAGCCCACGGCGTCCTGGCGGTGAACCTCATGGGGTCGCCCGGCGCGGGCAAGACGGCGATCCTCGAGGCCACCGCACGGGCCGCCGCCGGGTGGCGGCTGGCCGCGATCACCGGCGACCTCGCCACCGAGCACGACGCGCAGCGGCTCCGCGCCGCCGGCGTGCCCTCGGTCGGGATCACGACCGGCTCCGCCTGCCACCTCGACGCCGAGCTGGTACACCACGCGCTGCATCGGCTCCCGCGCGAGGCCGTCGACGTGCTCTTCGTCGAGAACGTCGGCAACCTCGTCTGTCCCGCGATCTACGACCTCGGCCAGGCGGTCAACGTGGTCGCGCTGGCGGTGACGGAGGGCGAGGACAAGCCGCTCAAGTACCCGGTGATGTTCCGCCGCGCGGACCTCGTGCTGCTCACGAAGATCGACCTGCTCCCGTACCTTCGCGACGTGGACCCCGTGCGGATCGAGGACAGCCTGGCGCGCGTGATGCCGCAACCTCGGCTCCTCCCGGTTTCCGCCCTCACGGGCGCCGGGGTCGACGGCTGGCTCGCCTGGCTCGGGCTGCAGGATCGTTTTCCGCAACGGGGCTTGATGCGATAGAGAACAGCGGCAGCCGGCGCCGTCGCACGGCCGGCGAGCTCGGAGAGGAGGAAACGCGATGCGCATGGTAGGAAGCTTGGGGTCCCGGGTGATGTTGGCCGGCTGCGTGGCGGTCACCGCGCTCGCGCCGCTGGCGCGCGCGGGCGAGGAGGCCGGGAAGGCGGTGTTCGAGAAGAGCTGCAAGGCCTGTCACAGCATCGCCGGCGAGGGGGGGAAGATGGCCAACGTCGGCGGGCCGCTCGACGGCGTCGGCGCCAAGCGCGATGCCGACTGGCTGCGCAAGTACATCCTCGACCCGAAGGCGGAGAAGCCCGACTCGAAGATGCCGAAGGCGAAGCTCACGGATCAGGAGCTGGCGGACGTCGTCGCCTATCTCGCGACACTGAAGGCCCCAGCCGCGAAGTGAGCCTGGCGGCCCCCCGGCAGCCGGGGGGCGTGACCGGCACTTCTCATCACGACGGATGGCGCCGGACACGCGGGCCATCCGTCTGCCCGGCGCGATACCCGTCTCTGAGGAAGCCCGATGACTGACCAAGCACCCGTGCGCGAGGTCCACCCGAAGGCCCCGGCGCTCACCGGCAACTGGCTGAGCATGGTCGGCATGCTGATCGCCGCCTGCAGCTTCTTCGCCGCCACGGTCCTCCTGACGATCAACATGCTGGCTCCCTTCGGGAATCCCTACATGGGGATCCTCGTCTACCTGATCGCGCCGGCCTTCCTGCTGCTGGGGCTTCTGCTCGTGGGCACGGGAGCGTGGCGCGAACGTCGGCGCCGACGGCGGCTGGCCCCGGGCGTCGTGCCCCAGTTCCCACGCATCGACTTCAACCTGCCTCGCCAGCGCCGCATCGCCGTCATCGGCACGGCCCTCGTCCTCGCGTTCCTCCTCGTCACTGCCGTCGGCAGCTACCAAACTTACGAGTACTCCGAGTCCGTCGCGTTCTGCGGGCAGGTGTGCCACGGCGTCATGCGGCCCGAGTACACCGCCTACCAGAACTCGCCGCACGCGCGGGTGGCGTGCGTCGCGTGCCACATCGGTCCCGGCGCGAGCTGGTTCGTCCGCTCGAAGGTGTCCGGCGCCTACCAAGTGTATGCCACGCTCACCGACGTGTACCCGCGCCCGATCCCCACGCCCATCGAGCATCTACGGCCCGCCCAGCAGACCTGCGAGCAATGCCACTGGCCGGCCAAGTTCTACGGCGACGCCGAGCGGGTCTGGCATCACTTCCTCTCGGACGAGCGCAACTCCCCGTGGACGATCCGGCTGCTGATGAAGGTCGGCGGCGGCGACCCGACGCACGGCCCCGTGGGCGGCATCCACTGGCACATGAACATCGCCGACGAGGTCGAATACATCGCGACCGACGCGAATCGGCAGACGATCCCCTGGGTGCGGATCACCCGGCGCGACGGCACCGTCACGGTCTATCAATCGCAGGATGCCCCGCTCACTCCCGCGCAGATCGCGGCCGCCGTCCCCCGCCGGATGGACTGCATCGACTGCCACGACCGCCCCTCGCACGATTACCTCGACCCCGCCCACGCGGTGGACATCGCGATGAGCATCGGCCGCATCGATCCGGCCATTCCGTTCATCAAGAAGGAAGCCGTGGCGGTGCTGGCGGAGAAGTACGCCAGCACCGCCGAGGCGCAAGCCGCCATCGCCGAGAAGCTGACGACGTACTACGAGACTCGATACGCGGACTTCACGGCCGGGCACCGGGCGATGATCACGCAGGCGATCGCCGGGGTCCAGGAAATCTACCGCCTCAACTTCTTCCCCGAGATGCACGTCGACTGGAAGGTGTACCCGAACAACATCGGCCACCTCACCGCCCCGGGCTGCTACCGCTGCCACGACGGCAACCACGTGAGCGCCGACGGGGAGGTGGTCAAGCACGACTGCGACTCGTGCCACGTCATCCTCGCGCAGGGCTCGGCCGCCAAGCTCCAGCCCGAGCGGCTCGAGTTCGAGCACCCCGCCGACATCGGCGACCTGTGGCAGCAGATGAGCTGCGACCAGTGCCACACGGGCGGCCCATCATGAGAACGCCAGGATCGTGAGCGTGAAGAGCACGAAGCCGGTCACGACCACGCTGAGGCCCAACAGGCGGCCGAAGTTGCGCAACCAGCGTTCCGGGGGTCGCGTCTCGAGGTCGCCCAAGCGTCCCGACCGCACCAAGCGCTCGAACTCCAGCGGCCGCTCCTCGCGCAGCTCTTCGCCGCTCACCCGGCCCGTGAAGATGACGAGATCCATCGGGAACTTCTCGGGCCGCAGATGGGCGTTGAAGAAGTGGATGGTGAAGATGAACCAGACCGCGAGCAGCGCCTCCTCGGAGTGGACGATCAGTGCCACATTGAACATCCACCCGGGCAGGAACCTCGCGAAGAACTCCGAGAACCACAGCACGAAGCCTGACGTCCCGATGATGAACATGCCCCAGAACACGGCCCAGTAGTCGAACTTCTCCCAGTAGGTGAAGCGGTCGAAACGCGGCTTCGGTCCGAGGCCCAGAAACCATTTGACGTTCCCGTACAGGTCGACGAGGTCCTTGGGCTGCGGAACCAGGGACCCGGGCCCCCAGAACAGGCCCCGGCGGCGCTCGACGAGGGCCATCCACCCCACGTGCACCAAGTGGGTGAAGAAGCAGAGCGTGAGGGCGACCGCCGAGACCTTGTGAAGGAAGAGAATCGTCCCGAGGCCGCCCATCGCCTGCGCCAGGGCCGTCGCCCACGGGGCCCAGTTCAGCTTGATGGGAAGACCCGTTGCGGCGAGCCCGAGAAAGCTCGCCATCAGCACCCCGTGGAGAATCCTGTCGAAGAGGGAGATCCGCCAGAAGTAGCGACGGCGTGCGCTGGGGTCCTCCTGGGCCATCGATCCCTCCATCAGCGCCGCCCGCGGCTCTCCCGCAGCGACCGCAAGAGCCACAACACGGTGTGAACGCCGAAGAACACGAACACGCCGACGAGCAGCATTCTCATCGACAGCGCCACGGCCCAGAGGCCGGGATTGCGCGCGCGGTCGCGGACGTCGGCGTGGGGTCGGTAGGCGACGAAGTTGACATTGGCCGCCGGATGGCACTTCCGGCAGGTGTCGACCAGGTGCGCGGGCGCGATGGAGGAGCGCGGGTCGGACGCCGGCAGCACCCGGTGCGCCTCGTGGCAATCGGGACACCGGGCGACCACGGTGAAGCCGAGGCCGGTGATCTGACCGTGGAAGCTGTCGCGGAACGTCGCGCGCGACTCGGTGTGGCATGAGCCGCACTCGGAGACGGTGGCGACCTGCCAGCCGGGCGCGGTGACGTTCTGGATGCGATGCGCCCCGTGGCAGTCGATGCAGACCGGCGCGTCGCGCCGGCCTGCGTGGAGCGCGTCCCCATGGGAGCCTTGCAGGTAGGCGTTCTCGACGCCGGCGTGACACCGCCCGCAGGTCGCAGGGATGTTCGTCCTGAACACCTTCGAGTCCGGGTCGTTCGCCGGGAGGATGTCGTGGGCCCCGTGGCAGCTCGAGCAGTTGGCCGCGACCAGGAGCCCCCCGCGGCTGACCGCGCGGCCGTGGATGGAGTCCATGTAGAGCTGGTACGCGTCGGCCACCGGGATGCCGTGACGTTCCGCAAGCGCACGGTCGCCATGGCAGACACCGCAGGTGCGCGGCAGGTTGAGCGGGTAGACCGGCGAGGTCGGGTCGGTCACCTTGGCGACGGCGTGCGGCGAGCCGTGGCAGCTCGTACAGGTGGCGGCGTCGGTCCCACCGGCGGCGCGTGCTCGCCCGTGCACGCTGCGGTCGTAGATGGAGACCACGTCACGATGGCATGCCGCGCACACCTGCGGCCCGAGGTGGGCCGGCGGCTCCTCGTGCGGCCCCGACACGCCGGCGTGGCAGCTCGTGCAGTCGAGCCCGGCGTGCTCCGACGCGCCGTAGGCGGCGGCGCCGACGAACAGCGAGCGTCCATCCGGCGCGGTCACCCCCTCCACGCCGTGACAGGCCAGGCACATCTCGTCGTTCTCGCCACCCCGCGCGGGGCGCGCGCCGAGAGCGAGCACGAGCACGGCGGTCCATACCACGGCACGAGCGGTGGATCGCATCGTCGCCGTCCCGAACCTCACCGCGACGACGGTCCCTGCTCGTCGAGGGAGCGCATCTTGAGGTAGACGACGGCGCCCACCACCGCGATCATCGCGAGCGGGATGAGCGCCATCCAGCGCCGGCTCCGCAGCTCCACGAGCGCCTCGTCGCCCGTGTGCGCCGCGTCGGTCGCGGTCTTCACCCCCGCGTCCGCCATCTTCACCAGCGACGCAGCATCGAACGCGTGGACCTGCGTGCGGGTCTTCACCAGGTCCTCGCGCGCGCTCTGCAGCGCAGCCTCGGCCTCGCTCACCTCCATGCCGGCGGCGCTGGCGCGCGACAGGGTGCCCTCGGCGACCGATACCGCGTCCTTCAACCGATCGATGCCGAGCCGCATCTGCTCGGCGGCGGCGTAGCCCGCGCTCTCGGGCGCGTGGCAGCTCACGCAGATCGCGGTGGCGCCCACGCCGAGCATCTCGTCGCTGGTGCGCATCACGAGGTGGTTGCCGTGACAGGTGACGCATTCGGGCAACCCGAGGCGGTCGAAGGCGGGATGATGCGGGCTCGCAAGGAAGAGATCCTTATTGAAGGCATGGCACTGCCCGCACACCGCCGCCACCGAGCGCGCCCCCGGCGGGTACGCGCCGTGGTTGCCGTGGCAGTCGTTGCAGGCCGGCGCCGCGACGTCGCGCTCGACGAGGAGCGTCTGCCCGTGCACGCTGCGCTGGTACTGGGCGAGCTGGTTGGTCGGAATGTGGTAGGCGGCCATATAGCGCGCGTCGGCGTGGCAGCGGCCGCACGTCTCGGGCACGTTCATCTTGTAGACCGGGCTCGTCGCGTCGCTCGCGGGCAGGATGCCGTGGACGCCGTGGCACGAGACGCAGGTCGCCACGTTCGTGTCGCCCTGGCGCAGCCGCTGCCCGTGCACGCTCGTCCAGTAGGTCGCGAGCTGATCGACGGGCAGGCGCGGGTTGAAGCGGCGCATGTAACCCTCGTCCGCGTGACATCGGCCGCAGAATTCGGGAACGCGAGCGCGCTCGGGCTTGCCGACGAAGCCCTTGGCCGCGTCCATGGACGACATGTCCGGATCCTTCGGGTCGCCGCCGTGGCAGTCGGCGCAGGAGAGCCCGGCCTTCGCGTGGACGTCCCGCTTCATACCCTCGACGGGGGGCCCGAGCGGCTCGGGCAGCTCCTTGTGGCAGTCCACGCAGGTGTCCTCGGCACGGGCCAAGGGGCCGCCGGCGACGAGCAGGAGTATCGCGACGATGACGGCGACCGGTCGCATCGTCAGTACGGCTTGAAGTACGCGAGCAGCGTCATCACCACCATGAAGCCGAGCAGGAGCACGCCGCCCGCGGTCACCAGGGGGCTCGGCTCGCCGCGGGCGGCACGCCGGTCGAGGAACGGAACGAGGACGAGCAGCCCGAAGACCGCTCCGAAGCCCAAGATGGCCACCTGCTCGCCCTCGAGCCCGAAGAGGCGTGGCGGCACGTACTTGAAGCTCTGCGACATGAAGGTGAAGTACCACTCCGGCCGGATCCCGCTCGGCGCGGAGGCGAAGGGGTCCGCCTTCTGCCCGAGCTCCCAGGGGAAGAACGTCGCCAGCACGATCAGGACGGCGAGCACGGCGAGCCAGACGAGCACCTCGCGCAGCACGAAGTGGGGATAGAAGGGCATGTGGCGCGCCGTGCGCGCGCTGTCGCCGAGGCGCTCGCTCATGCCGTGAAGCTGGACCAGCGCCAGGTGGACGAGCAGGAGCAGCGTCGTCGCGAGCGGCAGGAGCGCCACGTGGAATCCGAAGAACCGGGTGAGCGTCGCGCCGCCCACGTTCTCGCCCCCGCGCAGCACGAAGCGCAGGACGGGCCCGACGCCCGGGACCTCCCCCATGATGTCGGTGCCCACCTTCGTGGCGAAGAACGCGAGCTGGTTCCACGGCAGGAGGTAGCCCGAGAAGCCGAAGGCGAGCGTGAGCCCGAGGAGCCCGCAGCCCGTCAGCCAGGTCACCTCGCGCGGCGGCCGGTAGGCTTTCAAGAAGAACACGCTGAACAGGTGGGTGAACACGGCCGCGATCATCAGGTTGGCCGCCCAGGCGTGCAGCGAGCGCACCAGCCAGCCGAAGCGCACGTGCGCCATGATGAAGCGCACGCTCTCGAACGCCGAGTCCGGCGCGGGGCGGTAGTAGAGCAGCAGGAGAACGCCGGTCGCCACCTGGACGCCGAACAGGAAGAGGCTGGCGCCGCCGAAGTAGTACCAGATCGAGTGCTCGACGGGCACGAGCTTGTGCGCGAGGAAGTCCCGCGCCGCCCCGACGCGGAGCCGGTCGTCGAGCCACCTCCCGACGGTGCGCGCCACGCTCATGCGCGCCGGCTCACCACCACCTGATCGCCGCGCACCGCCACCTCGAGCGCCTCGAGAGGCCGCGGCGGCGGGCCCGCCACGTTGCGGCCGGTGAGGTCGAAGCGGCCGTTGTGGCACGGGCACCACAGCAGCTCGAGGTCCTTGCGGTACTGCACCGTGCACCCCAGGTGCGTGCAGACCGCCGAGAACGCCCGCAGCTCGCCGCCCGCCAGGCGCACCACGATCGCGGGCCGCTCACCGAAGCGCACCACCTTCCCCGAGTCGAGCGGAAAGTCGCGCAGCTGGCCCACGACCGCCGTTCCGACGGCCGCCTCGGGCTGGTCGGCGGGCGTGACGTAGCGAACGATGGGGTAGAGAAGCACGCCGAGCAGGGAGCCGCTGCCGAGCGAGAGGAGCCAGTTGATGAGCCGCCGTCGCGACAGGCCGTCCGCTTCCGTCATGCGCGCTCCCTACAGGTTGAACCGCTTCGTCAGCCGGAACACCACGATCGTCGCCCGATAGTCGTTCTGCGGCAGCACGCGCTCCCGGTAGTCGATCATCCGGAACTCGATTCCCGGCTCGACGAGCGGATGAAGCCAGGTGAGGAACACGCCGCCGTCGACCCGCCGGAGGTCGAAGGCCGTGCGCAGCCCCGCGCCGGGCTCGAGGCTCGGGCGCAGCGTGTCGTTCGAGTCGACGTAGAACACGTCGGAGCCCGCCGCCCACTTCTGCCCGAGCAGCGAGAAGTCCCAGCGCAGCGAGCTCGTGAACACGTCCTCGCTGCCCTGCTGCACGGAGAGCGCGCGGTCGTAGAGCGGGCCGACCAGGATGTCGGCGCGGTCGCTCAGATCCCGCCGGGTGTAGCTGGTCATGAGGCTCAGTCCGGCGAGCGGGGTCAGCGTGAGCGCGACGCCGTTGCCGAAGCTCTGCGCGCTGCCGGCGAAGCTCGCGTTCTCGCGGCTGTCGGCGATGAGCTGGTAGCTGAGCGACACCCAGTCCCACGGCGCGAGCCGCAGCCCGGCCGCCGCCCGGTTGACGAACGTCAGCACCGCCTCGCGTCCGGGCAGCGCCGGGATCCGGTTCGGGTCGCCGGGCACGAGCAGCGGATCGTCGATCTGGACGTTCTCGTAGCGCGCCCAGAGGTTCACAGCCGACCACGGCCGGTAGTTGAAGCTGCCCACGGCGCCCACCGTGTCGGTCGCGATCTTGTCGCCGCTGAGCGACAGGTTGACGTCGCGGTGGTTGTACCGGACGCCGCCTCGCAGCGTGAGGTCCTCGCGCGGCTCGTACTCGAGGTCGCTGGTGACGCTGTGGACGCGGAGCTGGTCGCCGGTCGCCGTGGCGAACGGCCCGAGCACGCTCTGCTCGGCGATCGAGCCCGACTGCGTGCGCTCGTTGTAGCGGTAGGCGACGTTCAGGAGCACGTCGCGGGTCACCGCCATCGTGCCCCCGAGGTCGACGATGTGCGTGCTCAGCGCCGCCGAGCCGTGCTGGACGGCGCTCGCGGTGGTGGGGGTCGGCGACGGCGCCGTCGTCGCCGTATACAGACTTTGCCCCGTGAATCCGAGGGATGCGTGGCTGTAGAAGTAGCCGCCGGTGAGCTCGAGCCAGTCGCCGATCGGGCGGCGCAGCCGCACGGTCGTGGCCGGGATGTCGAGGTGCTCGTCGCGGGTGGTGTGGTTGGCGAGGAGCTTGAAGCCATCCGTGGGATCGAGGCCCGCCGGGTCGAGGGGATTGCCGAGAGTCAGCTCGCGATCGACCCGCCGGTACTCCTGCTGCAGCATCACGTCGGTGCCGAGCGCGTGGAAGTCCGTGCCCACGAGCCCGACGTGCGTGGTCATGTCGAGCGGCGCGGTCACGACGAAGTTGTCGCCCCCGGGGATGAGCACCGTCGAGCTGCCGTCGCCCTGGCGCTGGTAGAGCCGGTAGCCGAGCCGCAGGACGGGCAGATTTGGGGCGTGGACGGTGAGGTCGACCGTGCCGTCGGTGCGTCGGGTGTTGAACTGGTGCAGGTCGTTGGTCTGCACGTCGCCCGGGACGGGCTTCGCGAACTCCTCGGGGACCGCGTAGAAATACTGCGAGCGCGTGAACCGCGCGCTCAAGTCGAACCAGCGCCGGTTGGCGGCCGAGAGCGCGAAGTGCGAGACGGGCTCGTCGCCCGGCGTGTCGACCTCGAGGTGGAAGCGGTCGAGCGGCCCCCCGGGCGCCTTGGCGCGCCCGTCGGTGAGGAAGCTGAACAGCCGTGCGCCCTCGCGGAAGTTGTAGTCCTCGCGGTACTTGGCGTCGGCCCCGTCGACGTCGACCAGCCGATACCCCGCCGTGGCCGCGCCCTCCAGCGTCCAGCCGCCGAGCAGCCCCGGGGCGTCGTCGGCGGCCGCGCGCGCCCCTCCCCAGAGCACGGACGCCAGCGCGAGGAGCAGACGCAGCCCCCGGCGCATCACTGCTCCAGGAAGTTCGGATCGACGTTCGATCCGTGGATGGCCACGTGGCAGCGCGTGCAGTCGCGGTAGCTCGGCTGCACGTGGCTCGCGGGCGTGACCGTGTGGCACTCGTAGCAGAGCTGCGCCACCTGCTGGCGAATCAGGAGGTGGCGGTTCACGCTGCCGTGCGGGTCGTGGCAGCGCTGGCAGCCCTCGGCGAGCACGGCCTCGTGCTCGAAGACGTAGGGGCCCTCGAGGTCGCCGTGGCAGCGGAAGCAGGTGCGGTTGTTGGCCCCGCGCAGCGCCACCGGGTTGTTGCTCCCGTGCGCGCGGTGGCAGTCGAGGCAGCCGAGCACGCCCTCGTCGACCTGATGGTGCTCGGGCAGCACGAATTTCGCGCGGATCTCGAGGTGGCAGCCGTAGCAGAGCTTCGGCGGGTCGGCCTTGAGGAGATGCTCGCCGCGCGCCGCGTGCGGGTCGTGGCAGTCGGTGCACGCCACGGCCGAGGCGGCGTGCTCGCTGCGCCGGAAGTCGAACCGGTGTTCCTCCCCGCCGTGGCACCCGAGGCAGACCGCGGAGCGCTCGCGCGCCGAGCGCGTGGGGGCGAAGCTCTGGAGCCCCCCGACGCCCTTGCCGCCGCCCGCCTCGGCGTGCGCCGAGCCCGGCCCGTGGCACGCCTCGCACCCCCGCTGCGACTCCGGCCGCGACTCCTTGGCGAGCGGTGCCGCGTGGGGCGTCTTGTCGTACGCCTCCGCCACGTCGGCGTGGCAGGCGGCGCAGGTGTCGGAGCCGACGTAGGTGGGCGCCGCGGCCGGGGGCTCGTCGGCCCGCGCCGCGCCGGCTGCGACCGCGAGCAGCAGCGCCGCGGCGAGGACGGCGCGCCTCATGGCGGGTTGAACCCCGCCGCGTGACGGTGGCAGGGCAGGCAGGAGAACGTGTAGTGCCCCTGCGGTCCGCTGCCGTCGGCGCGGTAGAACTTGGTCGTCGTGTGGCAGACCTCGCAAATGCCGGTGCCCGGCTGCGAGGCGCTCGCGAAGCTCCCGTCGAACTGCCCGAGCACGTTGTCGAAGACGATCGGGACGAGCCCGCCCTGCGAGCGCTCGATCTGGTCGAGGACGAGGTCGCTGTTGTCGGTGCCGTGCGGGTCGTGGCACTGGGTGCACGGGAACGGCGGCACGCCCGGCGGGGCGTGCGTCAGGTTCGTGTGACAGTCGGCGCAGGCGGGCACCGTGCGGTGCCCCACCCCCGGCGTGGGCACGACCGCGGCGTGGCAGCCGCTGCAGTCGAAGCTCGCGCTGTGGAGATTGGCCTTGGCGAAGCGCGCCGCTTCCGCGGTGTGGCAGATCGCGCAGTTCTGCTCGGTCGCCACCGGCTGAAAGCCCGCCTCGTGGTCGTGGCACAGGACGCAGCTCTGCGCGAAGTGCGGCTGCCCGCGCCCGTCGGCGCGGTAGACCTGCGTGCGCCGGTGGCAGACCTCGCAGAGACCCTTGCCGGGACGCGCGGGATCGGTGAAGCCGCCCGGCGCCGCCCCGCTCTCGCTGTCGTAGACGATTGGGATGAGCCGCCGCGGTCCGGTGCGGAAGAGGCTCGTGCGGATCAGATGGAGGTTCGGCGAGCCGTGAGGGTCGTGGCAGCCGATGCAGTTGCGCCGCGGCTTCCCGGGGCGGTTGGCGCCGTGCGGCGGGTGGCGGACCGCGGTGTGGTGCGAGCCGCAGCTCGTGATGATCGCCCGGTGCCCGACCCCGACCCGCCCCGGCCGGCGGTCCCGGTGGCAGTCCTCGCAGCCGACGCTCGGCGCGTGGCCCCCGGTCGTCGCGCCCAGCGTCGCCTCCTCGAGGTGGCAGCGCCCGCAAATGCCCGCGTCTGCCGCCACCGCCGGGGCCGTGCGCGCGAGACAGACCATCAGCAGCACCCCCGCCGTGCGCACCTCGATCCCTCTAGCCGAAGTCCCGGCCGCAGATCAATCCCCCGCTGATATTTCTCATCATTGCGAGATTCTTTCTCACTTCTGCGTTTTGCGCCGGGGGGTTTCGGCCCTGCCTGCCTTCTGCTACAGGCGGAGAGCAAAGGAGGAGCCATGAGCTCGACGGTACGCACAGTGACGGCCGCCCTGCTCGTCGCGGCGATGCCGCTCGGCGCGGCAGCGGTGAGCGACGAGACCAAGGCGCTCTACGAGAAGGACTGCAAGGCCTGCCACAGCATCGCCGGCGAAGGTGGGAAGATGGCGAAGCTCGGCGGAGCGCTCGATGACGTCGGCGTCAAGCGCGACGCGGACTGGCTGCGAGCGTACCTCAAGGACCCCAAGTCGAAGATGCCCGACGCGAAGATGCCCAAGGTGAAGCTGACCGATCAGGAGCTCGAGGACATGGTCGCGTACCTGCTCACGCTAAAGACGGCGCCTCCCAAGTAGCCCGTTCCGGCAAGCGAATTGCAATCCATCGTGGGCATGCGCAGCTTCGGGGCCACGGCCACGGGCTTCCTGCTCGCGCTCGCGGCGTCGGCGGCGGCGGCCGGCACGGGGGCGGTCGCGGGCACCGTACGGGTGGAGGGCACGGTCGCCCCGCGCCCTCCCCTGCCCGTCTACAAGCACCATGAGGTCTGTGGCGACGGCGTCCCGGACGACCGTCTGGTGGTGGGTGGCGCCGGCGGCCTGCGCTACGCGGTCGTCAGCGTGGAGGGGGTGCGCGGCGGGCGGCGGCCCGAACGCGACGTGACGGTCGACCTCGACAACCAGCGCTGCCGGTTCGAGCCGCACGTCCAGACCGCCGAGGTCGGCCAGTGGCTCGAGCTCCACAACAGCGATCCGATCCTGCACAACGCCGACGCGCGCATGGGCCCCGACACGATCTTCAACGTGGGCCTGCCGCCCGGTCGTCGGGTGCGCAAACCCCTCGCGCGCGCCGGCCTGGTCACCATAACTTGCGACGTCCGCCACACGTGGATGCGCGCGTACGTAGCGGTCGCCGACGATCCCTACCACACGGTGACGGACGCCGACGGCGCGTACGAGATCCGCGACCTGCCGCCGGGACGGTACACGCTGCGCGTCTGGCACGAGGAGCTGGGAACCCGGGAGCGGCCGATCACGGTGGAGGCCGACAAGACGCTCACCGCGGACGTGAGCTACCCGGCGCCCGCAGGCGCGCCGGAGGCGCCGCGATGATCCGCCTCGTGCTCGTGCTGGCCCTCGCGCTCGCCACGACGGGCGCGCGCGCGGAGGAGGGCGCCGCCGTGAAGGGCACGATCA
This sequence comes from Binatia bacterium, assembly GCA_035295465.1. Lineage (GTDB taxonomy): Bacteria > Desulfobacterota > Binatia > DP-6 > DP-6 > DATGIZ01. The sequence continues at coordinate 121,383 of DATGIZ010000014.1, forward strand.
CCGCCGGGCCGGCGCCGGGGACGCCGGTGGCCGACGCCGTCGTGCTGGTCGACGGCCCGTCGGTGCCGGCCCCGCCGGACGCGCCGCACGCGACCATCGACCAGCGCAACGAGAGCTTCGTTCCCCACGTGATCGCGATCGCGGTGGGAACCACCGTCGACTTCCCGAACCACGACCCGGTGCTCCACAACGTCTACGCCGCTTCGCCGGCCAAGCACTTCGACCTGGGCATGTACGGCGAGGGGGAGTCGCGCAGTGTGCTCTTCGACAAGGCCGGGGTCGTGCGGGTGGGCTGCAACGTCCATCCGAAGATGGAGGCCTTCGTGATCGTGCACACCAACCCGTGGGCGGCGGTCACCGACGCCCACGGCGCGTACACGATCACGGGCGTGCCTCCTGGGCACTACACCGTGCGCGTCTGGCACGAGAGCCGGGGCGCCCGCGAGGTGCCGATCACGCTGCGGGCCGGCGAGGTGCTGCCGCTCGATCTCCGGCTCGAGCCGGCTCACTGAGCCGTCGCTCGGCTCGTCCGCCTCGCGAGCCGCCCCGGCGCGATGGCCGCGTGCGCCGCGGAGGCGCTCACGCCGACAGCACCGCGTGCGCCGCCGCGAGACCGGCGTACGCCGAGACGTCGACGATCGCCGCCGGAGCCTCGAGCGTCGCCGATGCCAGCAGCAGCCCCTCGATGCCCGGCACCGTGAGGCCGTGGCGCTCGAGCGGCGCCCAGGCCCAGCTCATCGACTGCGGCGCGGTGACGTACTGGTACGCGCTCCACTCGATACAGTCGTCGAGGTCGGCGTAGTACCGCCGCAGGTACGCGATCGCGGCGTCGAGGTGGGCGCGGGCCGCCGTCCACGGCGGGCCCGCCGTGGTCCCGCCGTCGAAGAACCGGGCCATCACCCACGACAGGAGGTGCTTCCCCGGCGGTGCCGCCCGGCGGCTGGTGAGCGAGGGGAGGTGGTAGCCGCCCGCGTAGCGCCGCTCGCCTGCGGCGCCGAGAAGGAAGCGGTTCCATCCGGCGTGATCGTCCGGCCGGCCCGTGGCGCGCACGGTCGGCAGCCGACGCAGCCCCGCCTGCCAGCCGATCAGGTCGGCGCGGTACCGCGCGAGCGCTTCGGCCGCGGCGACGAACCCAGGCGGGAAGCGGCGCGCGTCGATCAGGTCGAAGAGCTCCCACACGGGGTAGGTGCAGACGGCGACCGGCGCCTGCACCTCGCGCACGAGGTTCGCGCGGTCGACGGCGACCGCGCCGTGCACGCGCCCGCCGTCGACCACGATCTCGACGGGCTTCCAGCCGAGCGCGATCTCGCCGCCGCGCGCGCGGATGGCGCGCGCCCACGGCTCCATGAGCCCCTGCATGCCGCCGGCCTCGGCGTCGTCGGCGATGTGCGGCGCGCCCTTCGGCGTCTGGAAGAACTGCATGAGTCGCCCGGCCGACGCGTCGGCCGGGCGCGGGTGGAAGATCACGGCCGCCATGAGGAGGAGCGCGCGCCGCACGCCCGGGTGCCGCACGTGCGCCTCGACCCACGCGCCGAGGCGCACAGGGAGCGCCGCCTCGACCTGGGCGGCGTCCGCCCCCGCGAGGCGGGCGAGCACCGCCGTCAGCTCCTCGATCCCGTCGGCGGGGCATTCGAAGAAGTCCCGCGCGGCGGCGAGGAATCCGCCCGCGCTCCAATCGCCGCCGTCGAGCACGCTGCCGTCGGCCAGGCGGTGCACGCGCAGCGGACGGGCGATCGCCCGCACGGCCACCTCGACGCCGGCTTCGCGCGCGGCCTCAACGCCGTAATGCCACGGGAACTCGCAGTCGCCGACGCCGTGCGCGTCGCGATGGCCGAAGTCGATCCAGAAGCCGTCGGGCGTCCGCACCGCCCCGCCGCGACCGCCGACCGCGTCGGCGTGCTCGAGGACGACCACCCGCCGCCCGTGCCGCGTGAGGATCGCGCCGGCGACCAGGCCCGCCAGGTCCGCGCCGACGATGACGACGTCTGCCGTTGCCGCGGGCCGCATGTGCGCCTTCCGCGTAGCGCAGCCGTCGCGCCCCGTCCAGGACCGCCTCGGGGCCTCAGTCGAGCGGGCAGAGCCGGCGGGCGAGCGCGACCAGCCGCCTCGACTCCACCGGCTTGACGCAAAACGCCTGCGCGCCGACGCGGTAGGCGGCGGGCTCGCGCTCGGCCGAGGCGGCGGTGAGCACGATGATCGGCGTGTGCGCGGTCTCGGGGCGGGAGCGGAGCATGTGCGCGGTGGTGAACCCGTCCATCCCGGGCATCATCAGGTCGAGCACGATGAGATCGGGGGTCCCCGCGCCGAGCGTGGCGAGCGCGTCGTCACCCGAGCCGGCGGTCACGGTGCGATAGCCGGCCTTCTCGAGGGCCTTCGCACAGATCACGCGGATGTCGGCGTGATCGTCGACGATCAGGACCAGGGGCCCGCGGCCCGGGGTGCGCTCGGGTTCGTCCATTGCCGCCCTCTCAGTATCGGCCGAGGGCGCCGGGCGCTTGAGGGGGTGAGCGTCAATATTGCTCGCGCCGCCGTCAACCGCGTGGCGCCCTCCCGGGCGCTGGGACGGGCCGGCGCAGGCGCCGTCCTCTTCCTGCCGGTACGGCCCTTGCTATCACGAACGCATGGGCTCGCGCTTGCACGCCCGCGCCCGCCGCGACCTTCCGCCACCGGCCGCCCCGTTCGAGGCGCTCGTCGAGAACAGCCCGGCGGTCGCGTTCCTCAAGGACGCGCACGGCCGCCACCTCTACGTCAACCGGGCCTTCGAGCGGGCGTTCGACCGCCCGCGCGCCACCGCGGTCGGCCTCACCGACGTCGACCTCTTCTCCGCCGAGATCGCGCGCGAGCTGCGCGCCAACGACGCCCGCGTGCTGGCGGCCGACGAGACCGTCGAGCTGCACGAGACCGTCCCAGCCGCGGACGGCACGCTCTGCCACTGGCTGGTGCTCAAGTTCCCCGTCGACGGGCCGAACGGCGAGCGGCTGATCGGCGGCATGGCCGTCGACGTCACCGCCCAGCACCAGGCGGCGGAGACGCTGCAGCGGGCGAGCCAGGCCGCGGTCGACGTCGCCCGCATCCGCTCGGAGTTCATCGCCAACGTGAGCCACGAGCTGCGCACGCCGCTCAACGTCGTCCTCGGGTTCACGGACCTCGTGCTGGAGACCGAGCTCACCGCCGAGCAACGCCGCCACCTGGAGACCGTCCGCGCGGCGTCCGTCGATCTCCTCGGGCTGATCGGCGACATCCTCGACCTCTCGACGATCGACGCGGGCAAGCTCACGATCGCGCCGGTGCCGACGAGGTTGGAGGCGTTCCTGCCCGCCACGCTCGAGCCCCTGGCGCCGGTCGCCCGGCAGAAGGGGCTCACGCTCACCTGGGCCGTCGAGCCCGGCGTCCCCGACCCGGTGCTCGTCGATCCGGTGCGCCTGCGCCAGGTGCTGGTGAACCTCGTCGGCAACGGGCTCAAGTTCACGGAGCGCGGCGGCGTCACGGTCCGCGTGAGCCGGGACGGGTCAAGCGACGCGGTCACGCTGCGCTTCGCCGTCGCCGACACGGGTATCGGCATCGCCCCCGACCGCCAGCAGGCGATCTTCGAGCCATTCGTCCAAGGCGACGGCTCCACGACCCGGCGATACGGCGGCACGGGCCTCGGCCTCACGATCGCCGCGCGGCTCGTCGAGCTGATGGGCGGTGACGTCCGGGTCGAGAGCGCGCCCGGGCGGGGAAGCACGTTCCACTTCACCGTGAGCGCGCAGCCCCGGTAGCCGCTCTCACCCGGAGGCGCGGTCGGACGGCGTACCCGGGGCGTACATCGCCTCGAGCTGCGCCCGGTAGCGGTCGATGCACACCCGTCGCTTGACCTTCAACGTGGGCGTGAGCTGATCGCCCACCTCGAAGTCGTGGTCGAGGATCGCGACGCGCTTGAGCGTCGAGTAGCTCGGGAGCTGACGGTTGAGCTGATCGACCGCGCGCTGGATCTCCTCGGCGAGGTCGGGATGGCGCGTGAGCGCCGCGTAGTCCGGCTCGGCGACGCCCCGCGCGCGCGCCCACGCCAGCACCGCGTCGCCGTCGAGGGTCACCAGCGCCGTGAGATACCGCTGCATGTCCCCGTGCACGACCACCTGGCTGATCAGCGGGTGGATGCTCTTGAGCGCGTTCTCGATGTTCTGCGGCGCGATGTTCTTGCCGCCGGCCGTGACGATGATGTCCTTCTTCCGATCCGTGATGCGGAGCAGCCCCTCGCCGTCGAGCGTGCCGATGTCGCCGCTGTGGAACCAGCCGTCGGGGTCGAGGACCTCGCGGGTGTCCGCCTCCCGGCGCCAGTAGCCGCGCATGACGCCGCGGCCCCGGATCAGGACCTCACCGTCGGGTGCGATGCGGACCTCGGTGCCCGGCAGCGGCGGGCCGACGCTCCCCGGCACCACGTGGTCGGGCCGGTTGATGCACGTGCCGGCCGAGGTCTCCGTGAGCCCGTAGCCCTCGCACACCGTCACGCCGGCGTGCTGGAAGAACCGGGCGATGTCGGGGGCGAGCGGAGCGCCGCCGGACACGCAGAAGCGCAGCCGCCCGCCGAAGCGCGCGTGGAGCCGCCGCCCGATCGCGCCGTAGACGAGCGTGCGGGCGACCGCCCAGCCGAGCCCGCGCGGCCTGCCCCCCGCCGCCTCGACCGCCGCCGCCTCCCGACCCTTGGCGAGGCCCCAGCGGGCGAGACGCCCGCCCAGGCCGGGCGCCCGCTCGACGTCCTCGACGACGCGCGCGTGAACCTTCTCGAGGATGCGGGGCACCGCGGCGAAGACCGTCGGGCGGACCTCGCCAAGATCGTCGACGATCTTCGTCTGATCCCGCTGCCAGAACGCCATCACGTGGCCGGTCGCGAACCAGGCGACCTCGAGCACCCTGGCGAACGCGTGCGCCAACGGGAGGAAGAGATACTCCACGTCCTCGGGGCCGACCATGCCGATCGCCCGGATGGCCTCGGCCTCGTAGAGCATGCAGTCGTGCGTCAGGACCGCGCCCTTGGGCGGGCCCGTGGTCCCCGAGGTGTAGATGATCGTCAGCACCGCGTCGGGGCCGAGGCCGGCCGCCCGCGCCGCGACGTCGCCCCCGCGGTCGGCGAGCCAGGCGTCGCCCGCCGCGAGGAGGTCGTCCCAGGCGACCTCCCACGCGCCGCCCCGGTCGACCGCGCCGCCGTCGAGACAGACGACCGTGCGCACGCCGGGGATCCCGGCCCGGACGCGCCGTAGCTTCGCGAGCTGCGTCCCGTCCTCGACGAGCACCACGCTCGCGTCGGCGTCGCGCAGGATGTACTCGCACTCCGCGGCGAGATTCGACTGGTAGATCGGAACGGTCACGGCCGCGGCGCCCATGATCCCCAGGTCGGCGAGGCACCATTCGAGCCGCGTGTTGCTGAGCAGGCCCACGCGGTCGCCGGGGGCGACACCCAGGCTCATCAGGCCGGCCGTCAGGCGGTCCGCCGTCGCCGCCATCTCGGCCCATGTGACGTCGCGCCACGCACCGGCGACCTTGTGGCGCGCGGCCACCGCCGCCGGCCGGGCGCTCGCCGTCTCCCGGAACAGCGCGTGCACGCTGCGCGCCATGTGCCCCAGAGAAGAGCCCCTCGCGGCTTCCCCGTCAATACGGGGGCGCCCGCCCGCGTTCTCCTCCGCCGGCGCCCGTGCTAGGGGAGCGGCATGGGCGCGCTCTCGATCGACGAGCGCTTCTCGGCGGTGCATACGCTGACCGACGGAACCCGCGTGCGGCTGCGGATGCTGCGGCCCGAGGACCGCGAGCGGTTGCGTGCGGGCTTCGAGCGCCTCTCGCCGCAGTCGCGATACCGCCGCTTCCTCTCGCCGACGCCGCGGCTCACCGAGCGGATGCTCACCTACCTGACGCACGCCGACGGCCGGGACCACGTCGCGATCGGAGCGGAGCGCGTCGAGCCCGATGGGCGCGGCGGCGAGGGGCTCGGGGTGGCGCGCTTCATCCGTCTCGCCGACGCGCCCGACACCGCGGAAGCGGCGGTGGCCGTGGTGGACGACGTGCAGGGACGGGGCCTCGGGCGCCTCCTGCTGGCGACGCTGGTCGAGGCAGCCTGCGAGCGGGGGATCCGGAAGTTCCGCGCCCACGTCCTGCCCGGCAATGCCCCCGTGGACACCCTGCTCGGCGACCTCGCCGGCCGCGTGAGCCCCGCCGAGGCCGACGGCTTCAGCGCTTACGAGGTGACCCTGCCGCCGGCGGCGGTGCAGGAGTCGGTCCTCTACCGCGTGCTGCGTGCGGCGGCCGCCGGAATGGAGCTGGTCCTGCGCACGGTGGGCCTGGGGGAGTCGGACTAGCTAGAATCCGACCCGGTCGCCGAGCGGCGGCCAGCCGAAGTCGTAGGTGAGCTGGACGCCCACGATGTCCGCGGAGAGGTTTGTGTAGTCGCCGCGGAGCACGTGGCCGGTCACCGGATCGCGGTTGTTGCTCGCGACATCGGGCGCGAAGAGGTGCGCGTAGCCCACGTCGAAACGGAGGTTGGTGAAGGGGCGGAACCCGACGCCGGCGGCGAGCCAGATGCGGTCCGAGTCCGGGATGCGCGGTGTGCGGTTCTGCGCGTCGGGCACCGGCGTCTCGTCGTACGCGGTGCCGAGCCGGAACTCCCAGGGGGTCCGCGGCGTCCAGCGAACGCCCACCGCGTAGCGGAAGGCGTCGTTCCAGTTCTCGGGCTGGACGATCGGCGGCTGCTTCGGGTTGTCGAACCGAAAGACGAGCGACTGAAAGCGCGACCAGTGCGTCCAGGTGATGTCGCTCAGCAACGCCCAGTGCGGGGTCAGCTCGTGGAACGCGCCGAGCGACACGCGCTCGGGGAGGTCCACCGCGGCGTGCCCGCCCGTGTCGACGAGAGCGCCGGAAACCTTCTGGAGTATCTGTCCCTGTTTCGGCAGGAAGAAGCTCGCCGTGCCGCCGAGGTCGTGGTGGATGTAGGAGCGGTAGGCCAGGCCGACCCGGGTGCGGGGCGACGGCGTGTACATGAAGCCCACGTTGTAGCCCGCGTTCCAGTCGTCGCCGCTCACCTTGACGAAGCCGTCGGCCCGCTGCGGCCGCAGCCCGAGCGCGTTGCAGAACGTCGCGGGGATGCCGCGCTCGGCGCCGAAGATGTCGCAGACCGAGCCCAGGTCGAGGTTGTTGGTGAGCCGTGCCTTCGCGTACTCGATGTCCGCGCCGCCGCCGATCGAGAGCCAGTCGGTGAGCCGGATGGCGAGGCTCGGGTTGACGTTCACGGTCTCGAGCTTCGAGGAGAGCGCATGATAGCGGCCCACCCAGCCCTTCTCGTACGAGTCCGCGAGCCCGAACGGCGTGCTCACGCCGAGCCCTACCCGTACGCGCGACGTCAGCTCGTGGGCGAGAAAGAACGTCGGGAGCAGGGAGAGCTGTGCCGGGTCGCCGCCGTTGCCGCCGACGAGCGTCCCGCCCCCGACCGCGGGGTTGAGCGTCGAGCCATCGTTGCGGAACGTGGCGTGGGGGCCGATGATCGCGAAGCCCGAGGCGACGAACTGCGTACCCGACAGCAGCGTGAGCCCGGCGGGGTTGTAGAAGATCGTGCTCGCGTCCTCTGCCGCGGCCACCTCCCCGGCGTGCGCGCTGCCGAGGCCGCGGGCGCTCTGCTCGGAGACGGCGAAGCCCCCCGCGCCCGCCTCCGGCGGCCCGGCGAGGAGCGCGAGGAGGACGGCCGTGGCGGCCGGCCAGGTGGCACGGCGGGTCGGGGCGGCGGGGGCGAGCACGCTTTCTCTCCATCGTCCCTGCTGGCCCGGGAGCGCAAGTCCCGTCTTGACGGGGGCGCGGCTCTTCCGAAGCCTGCGAGGCGTCCCGCGGGGTCTTCCCGCCGGCAGCAACGCGGGCGGCCGACACCGCCGTGCACCGCTGGCACGCGACCTGCTGCCCTCCTGCATGACCGATCTGCGGGATGCGCGCGAGCGCATGGTCCGCACGCAGATCGCCGCGCGCGGCATCCGCGACCCGGCGGTGCTCGACGCGCTGCGCACGGTCCCCCGCGAAGCCTTCCTGCCACCTGCCCTCGCCGAGTTCGCCTACGAGGACCACCCCCTGCCCATCGCCCACGGCCAGACCATCTCACAGCCGTACGTGGTGGCGTTGATGGCGGTGGCGCTCCGCCTTCGCGGCGAGGATCGCGTGCTCGAGGTCGGCACCGGCTCCGGCTACGCGGCCGCGATCCTCGGGCGTATCGCACGCGAGGTGTACACGATCGAGCGGCACGCCGAGCTTGCCGCCGCGGCCGCCGCCCGCCTGCGCGACCTCGGGTTCGACCACGTCCACGTCCGGCACGGCGACGGCACGCTCGGCTGGCCGGAGCACGCTCCCTACGACGCGATCGTCGTCACCGCCGGCGGGCCTCGCATCCCCGAGGCGCTGCTCGAGCAGCTCGCGGTCGGCGGACGGCTGGTCATCCCGATCGGCGAGGAGAAGGCGCTGCAGACGCTGGTGCGCGTGACCCGCGAGGCCGACGGCCGGCTGCGACAGGAAGACCTCGGCGACGTGCGCTTCGTGCCCCTGATCGGGGCGCAGGGGTGGGCCGAGGAGGAGTGGAACGGACGGCCCGCGCGGCGCACGAGCCCTCCCCCGACCGTCGCCCGCCTGCTGCGTGAAACCGCCGAGCCGCTCACCACGTTGACCCCCGACGCCGACCTGGGCGCGCTGATCGAGCGCATCGGCGACGCGCGCCTCGTGCTCATCGGCGAGGCGACCCACGGGACGTCGGAGTTCTACGCGCTACGGGCCGAGCTCACGAAGGCGTTGATCCGCGCGTGTGGCTTCACGATCGTCGCCGCCGAGGCGGACTGGCCCGACGCCGCGCGCATCCACCGCTACGTCCGGGGCATGCCCGCGGCGGAGGTCCCGCGCTGGCGCGCCTTCGCGCGCTTCCCGGCGTGGATGTGGCGCAACCACGAGGTGCTGGCCTTCGTCGAGTGGCTGCGCGCGTGGAACGGCGCGCACGCGCCGGTCGGCTTCTACGGCCTCGACCTCTACAGCATGTACCGCTCGCTCCGGCTGGTGCTCGAGTACCTCGATCGGGTGGACCCGGAGACCGCGCGCATCGCGCGCGAGCGCTACGGACGGCTCACGCCTTGGGAGGGCGACCCCGCCACCTACGGCCGCGCGGTGCTCAGCGGACGCTACCAGGGATGCGAGGCGGAGGTGGTGGCGATGCTGCGCGACCTCCTCGCCCGCGAGCTCGAATACGCCGCGCGCGACGGCGAGCACTTCCTCGACGCGGTCGGCAACGCGCGCGTGGTCGCCAACGCCGAGCGCTACTACCGCGCGCTGTACTACGGCGGCGTCGAGTCCTGGAACCAGCGCGATCGGCACATGTTCGAGACCCTCGAGGCGCTGCTGCGCTTCCACGGACCCGAGGCGAAGGCGATCCTCTGGGAGCACAACTCGCACCTGGGCGACGCCGCGGCGACCGAGATGGGCGTCCGCGGCGAGATCAACGTCGGCCACCTCTGCCGCCGCGCGTTCGGCGACCGCGCCTACCTGGTCGGCTTCGGCACCGACCACGGCACGGTCGGCGCCGCGCACGACTGGGACGGACCGATGGAGGTCATGACCGTGCGGCCGGCCCATCCCGAGAGCTACGAGCGCCTGTGCCACGACACGGGCCTCGGGGCGTTTTTCCTTCACCTCCGGACCCCGGCGCGCGACGCGGTGCGCGCCGAGCTGGCGCCGGCACGCCTCGAGCGCGCGATCGGCGTCGTCTACCGCCCCGACACCGAGCTGCAGAGCCACTACTTCCACGCGGCGTTGCCCTACCAGTTCGACGAGTACGTCTGGTTCGACGCGACCCGGGCGGTGCGCCCGGTGACCGACGCGGAGGCGCGCGGGCTGCCGCGCGCCCATCCGTTCGCGCCCTACGGGCCCCCGTGAGCACGCCGCGACATCTCCTCGTCGGGCTCGACGGCTCGCCGCTGGCCGAGACGATCCTCGGCACCGTAGGCGGCCTCGCCACGCGTCTGCACGCGGAGGTGACGCTGCTGCACGTGACGCCGGTGCCCGCGGGCGCCGGCGCGGCCGAGCCGGACGCCACCCTCGATCGGATGGTCGCCGAAGAGGTCCGGCGGGCCCGCCGCTATCTCGACGACGTCACGCTGCGGCTCGCCCGCGGCGGTCCGACCGTGCGCACGGCGGTCGCCACGGGCGATCCCGCCACCGAGATCGTCCGCCACGCCGAGCGCGCGCACGCCGACGTGATCGCGCTCGCGACGCACGGTCGCACCGGCGTGCGGCGCTGGCTCCACGGCAGCGTCGCGGATGCGGTGCTCCACACGGCCACTACCCCGCTGCTCCTGCTGCGCCCGGCCCGCGACGAAGCCGCGCCGAGGGTCGAGATCCGCCGGTTGGTGGCGGCGGTCGACGGCTCCCCCGCCGCCGAGGCGGCGCTCCCCGTCGTCGAGGATCTCGCCCGCGCCCTCGGCGTGCCCGTCCTGCTCCTGCGCGTGGTCGAGCCCATCGACCTCGCCTTCGGCGCCGACCCTTTCGGCGGCGCCTACGTCGACCAGGCCCGGGTCCTCGAGCGGCTCCGGGAGGGCGCCGAGCGCCACCTCGCCAAGCTCGCCGTCGGTCTCCGCGCCGCCGGGATCGTCGTCGAGACCTTGGCACCGGTCGGCACCCCGGTCGATACCATCGCCGCCGTGACGCGGCGGCATCCGGGGAGCCTGCTCGTCCTCGGCACGCACGGTCGCACGGGGTGGCGCGCCGCGGCGCTCGGCAGCGTCGCCCGGCGCGTCGTGCTCGCCGTGGAAAGCCCCGTGCTGGTCGTGCGCCGCCCCGGGCGCTGATCGCGAGCAGCCGCCCGTCTCGAAGTTACGGCGAACCGCGGGCGACTCGGCCGGCCGTCGCCGCCGTGTGGGTGTAGACGGCGGCCCAGCCCCACCGCTCGGAGGCCCGCCGCATGGCCTCGTGCCGCGGGTCGAGGGGGCGCAGCGGGGGCACGCCGCGGACGAGCCCCGCGCCGCCCTCGGCGCAGCCGTTGACGGGCGCGGCGCGCTTCTTCGACGCCGTGCGCCACAGCTTGCTGACGAGGAGGAGCAGCGTTGCGGGGATCGCGGCCATTGGCCTTCCCACGCTCGTTTTCGCTTAGCGAGAACGATGCCACCCGCTCCCGGATGCCGGACGAGACGCGCGCTCCCGTCCGTGCTAGGAGAGCCGGGCACGTCCTTCGCGCCACCGGGAACGGACCGCGACATCGCATGCTCGCCAACCATGGCATGGAGCCTGCTGAGCCCGGCATGCGGGCCGGCATCGAGGCGTGACCGTGCACGGCGGCGAGCTCGACGCGAGCCGGCTGCGCGCGGTCTGCGAGCCCGCGACGCTCGGCTTCCGCTCCACCGCGGAGCTGCCCCTCCTCGACGGGATGATCGGCCAGGACCGGGCGCAGCGGGCGACCCGCTTCGGTATCGGCATGCGCGGCCCGGGCTACAACCTCTTCGTGCTCGGTCCGCCGGCGACCGGCAAGACCCGCACCATGCTACGCGTCCTCGCCCGGCAGGCGGAGCAGGAGCCCATCTCACCCGACTACTGCTACGTGCACAACTTCGCCGACGCCTACCGGCCGCGGGCCATCGAGCTGCCCCCGGGACGGGCGCGCGAGCTGCGCGCCGAGATGACCCGGCTCGTCGACGAGTGCCGGACGCGCCTTCCGCGCGCGTTCGAGAGCGAGGCGTTCGAGCACCAGAAGGCGCGCATCCTCGAAGAGCTCGGCCACCGCCAGCAGGGCGAGCTCGAGCGCCTCGAGGCTGAAGCCCGCGCCGTCGGCTTCACCGTCGTGCGCACGCCGGCGGGCTTCGCCGTGACCGCGGCGCCCCGCGGCCAGCCGCTCGGACCCGAGGAGTTCGCGGCGCTGCCCGAGGCCGAGCGCGAGCAGATCGCGGCGCGCGCGAAGCCGCTCGAGGAGAGCGTCGAAGCCACGGTACGGCGCCTGCGGGAGATCGAGCGCGAGGCGCGCCGGCGCCACGAGCTGCTCGTGCGGGACGTCGCCGCGTTCGCCACCCGCCAGCTGATCCAGGAGCTGCGCGAGCGCTTCGCGGGCCTCGCGGCCGTCACCGCCTACCTCGACGAGGTCGAGGAGGACCTGATCTCCCACGCCGAGGAGTTCCGCCACCTCCAGGAGGGGCCGCCGCTGCCCTTCCTCCCGCCGCCCGGCGCCTTTCTCGATCGCTATCGCGTCAACGTGCTCGTCGACCGCGGCGGCACGCAGGGCGCGCCGGTCGTCTACGAGCGGCACCCGAGCCACGGGAACCTCGTCGGCCGCATCGAGCACCGCGCGCACCTCGGCACGCTGGTCACGGACTTCACGCTGATCAAGGCGGGGGCGCTGCACCGGGCCAATGGGGGCTACCTCATCCTCGAGGCGAAGGACGTGCTGCGCAACTTCGCCTCCTGGGAGGCGCTCAAGAAGGCGCTCAAGAGCCGCACGATCCGCATCGACGAGCCGTTCGAGGAGCTGCGGTTGGCGAACGTCGTGAGCCTCGCGCCGGAGCCGATCCCGCTCGCGCTCAAGGTGATTTTGATCGGGAACCCGCTCCTCTACTACCTGCTCTACGCGCTCGACGAGGACTTCCGCGAGCTGTTCAAGGTCAAGGTGGACTTCGACGATTCGCTGCCGCGGACGCCGGAGATCGAAGGGCTCTATGCACGCTTCGTCGGCACCATCTGCCAGGAGGAGGGGCTGCGGCCCTTCGGCGCCGAGGCGGTCGCGAAGCTCATCGAGCACGGCGCGCGGCTGGTCGAGCACCAGGAGCGGCTCACCTCCCGCCTGGGCGAGCTGCTCGACCTGATCCGCGAAGCCGCGTTCTACGCGGCGGAGGCGGGGCAGCCGCTGGTGCGCGCCGAGGACGTGCGCCGGGCCGTGGACGAGAAGATCGACCGCGCCAACCTGCTCGAGGAGCGCCTCGCCCGCGCGATCGCCGAGGGCGCGCTCGTGGTCGACACCGACGGCCAGCGGGTCGGTCAGGTGAACGGCATCGCCGTGGTCTCGCTCGGCGATCACGCCTTCGGGCGGCCCTCCCGCATCACCGCGCGCACGTTCAGCGGCGAGCCCGGCGTCCTCGACATCGAGCGGGAGGCGAAGCTGAGCGGCCCCGTCCATTCCAAGGGCGTCATGATCCTCACCGGCTTCCTCGCCGGGCGCTACGCGCGCCAGCGCCCGCTCGCGCTGTCGGCCTCCCTCGCCTTCGAGCAGCACTACGAGGAGATCGAGGGGGACAGCGCGTCGGCCGCGGAGCTCTGCGCGCTGCTCTCGAGCCTCGCCGGCATCCCGCTCACCCAGGCCCTGGCGATGACCGGCGCGGTCGACCAGCAGGGCGACGTCCAGGCGGTCGGGGGCGTCAACGCGAAGATCGAGGGGTTCTTCGACGTGTGCCGGGCGCGGGGGCTCACGGGCGTTCAGGGGGTGATCATCCCCACCGCGAACCTGCGTCACCTCATGCTGCGCGAGGACGTGGTCGAGGCCGTCCGCGCCGGGCGGTTCCACGTCCACGCCGTCGCCACGATCGACGAGGCGCTCGCGCTGCTCTCCGGCCGGCCCGCCGGCGCGCCCGGACCCGACGGCTCCTTCCCGCCCGGCAGCTTCAACGCGGCGGTCGAGCAGGCGCTGGCGAGCCACGCCGAGCTGCGCCGCCGGATGGCGAAGGGCGACTAGAAGCGCCCCCCTACTCGATCGCAGCGGGCGCGGCCTCGGCCTTCGGCTCCGGCACCTCGGCGAGCGTCACCTCGGTCAGCAGCAGGACGCTGGCCACGGACACGGCGTTCTCGAGCGCCAGGCGCACGACCTTGGTGGGATCGACGATGCCCGCTTCGACGAGGTCCACGTAGGCGCCGCGCGCGGCGTCGAAGCCGACGGCGCCGGTGCCGCCGCGCATGCGCTCGACCACCACGCCGCCGTCGGCGCCGGAGTTCTCCGCGATCTGCCGCGTGGGCGCCTCGAGCGCATGGCGCAGGATGCGCAGGCCCGTACGCTCGTCGCCCTCGCAGCCCGCTTCCTCCCGTGCGACGGCCTCGACCGCACGCAGCAGCGCGAGCCCCGCCCCCGGGACGATGCCCTCGGCCACCGCGGCCTTGGTCGAGCTGATCGCGTCCTCGAGCGCCTCCTTGCGGCTCTTCATCTCGGCCTCCGACGGCGCCCCCACGCGGATCACGGCCACCCCGCCGGCGAGCTTCGCGATGCGCTCCTGGAGCTTCTCGCGGTCGTAGTCGCTGGTCGTCTCCTTCGCCTGGCTGCGGAGCTGCTCGACGCGCGCCGCGATCGCCAGGCGGTCGCCGGCGCCGCCGATGATGGTGGTGGTGTCACGCGCGACCACGATCCGGCTCGCCCGTCCGAGCGCGCTCGGCTGGAGGTGCTCGAGGCGAATGCCCAGCTCCTCGGCGACGAGCTGTCCGCCGGTGAGGATCGCGATGTCCTCCAGCATCGCGCGGCGGCGGTCCCCGAAGCCCGGCGCTTTCACCGCCGCGCACGCGAGCGCCCCGCGGATCTTGTTGACCACGAGGGTCGCGAGCGCCTCTCCCTCGACGTCCTCGGCAACGACCAGCAGGGGCCGGCCCATCTTGGCGACCTGCTCGAGCACCGGCAGGAGGTGCTCCATCGTGCTGATGCGCTTCTCGTGGAGCAGGACGAGCGGCTCGGCGAGCACGCACTCCATGCGGGCGGGATCCGTGACGAAGTAGGGCGAAATGTAGCCCCGGTCGAGCTGCATGCCCTCGACCACCTCGAGCGCCGTCTCGGTGGTCTTCGCCTCCTCGACCGAGATGACGCCCTCCCCGCCGACGCGCTCGACCGCGTCGGCGACCAGCTCCCCGATGGAGGCGTCGTTGTGCGCCGAGATGGTCGCGACCTGCGCCTTCTCGCGCCGGCTCTGCACGGGACGCGAGAGCCCCCGCAGCGCGGCCACCGCGACCCGTAGCCCGCGATCGAGGCCGCGCTTGAGGTCGACCGCGCTCGCGCCCGCCACCACGTTGCGCACTCCCTCGGCGAAGATCGCGTGCGCGAGGACGGTCGCGGTGGTCGTCCCGTCGCCCACCACCTCGCCCGTGCGCTCCGCGGCCTGGCGCAGCATGCGTGCGCCGAGGTTCTCCTCCGGATCCCGGAGGTCGACCTCCTTGGCGATCGTGACTCCGTCGTTGCAGACGAGCGGCGTCCCCCACTTGCGCTCGATCAGGACGCATTTGGACTTGGGACCGAGCGTCACCCGCACGGCGTCGGCCAGGGCCTGCGCCCCGCGCAGAACCTTCTCGCGCGCGGCGGATTCGAAGAGCAGCTGCTTGTGCGCCATCGCAAAGCCCCCTTCGCCACGAGCGAGCGCCATGCCACCGCGGCCGCCCCGGGGTTGGCTCGGCACCGTCCCGCGTGCGCCAACCGGAGCGCAAAGCGATTCCCGGGTCTGCGAAGCGGCCGCGGTCGCGCGGACGGTCCGCCGGCGCCGGCGCTGGCAGCCCTCTTGCTTCATGAATGGGTCGCCTGGAGGAAGCGATGGAGGTCCCGCTCGAGGTCCGGTTCCGCAACATGGCGCCGTCGCCCGCCCTCGAGGCGGCCATCCGGGAGCGTGCGCAGAAGCTGGAGGAGTTCTGCGACCGCATCACCGGCTGCCGGGTCGTGGTCGAGGCTCCGCACCGCCGCCATCATCAGGGCAACCTCTACCACCTGCGCATCGATCTCACGGTGCCGGGGCGGGAGATCGTGGTCCGCCGTGACCCGCCCGAGGATCGCACGCACGAGGACGTGTACGTGGTCGTCCGCGACGCCTTCGACGCCGTGCGCCGCCAGCTCGAAGACCACGTGCGCCGCCAGCGCGGGGACGTCAAGAGCCACACGGGGCCGCCGCACGGCCGGATCGTGCGGCTGCTGCCGGAGAAGGGCTACGGGTTCATCCGCGCGGCCGACGGGCGGGAGATCTACTTCCACGCCCACGCGGTCGTCGGCGAGACCATCGATCGGCTCGCGGTCGGCGCGGAGGTCGCGTTCGTCGAGGAGCTCGGCGAGAAGGGTCCGCAGGCGAGCACGGTGCGGCTCGTCCGATGAGCCCGCGCTAGTCGACGCCCCCCGGCTCGACGCCGAGCGCCCGCAGCCGCCGCCGCGCCCGCGCCCGCAGCGCACGCACGGCGGCGTGGGCGGCGTCGCGCAGGCGGTCGCGGTCGGCGAGCGCGAGCCCCTCGACCGCGATGGGCGTCCCGACCTCGAGCACGGCGGGGCCGCGCCGGAGCCGCATCGTGAGCGGCCGCCAGATGCGCCGCGTGCCCGCCGTGCCGACCGGCAGCACGGGGAGCCCCCAGGAGATCGCGGTGACGAAGGCGCCCTTCTTGAAGGGGTGGAGCGCGCCGTCGCGCGACCGCGTCCCCTCGGCGTAGAAGATCATCGAGACGTCGGACGGGCGGCGCGCCATCTCGGCGCGGATGCGCGCGACGTCGCCTTCGGTGTCCGCGCGGACGACGCGCACGTTGCCGGTGCGCAGCAGCGCGCGACCGAAGACGGGGATGGCGATGATCTGCCGCTTCACCACCCAGCGCAGCGGCAGCGGCGCGAGCCCGGCGGTCAGCACCACCGGGTCCCAGGAGCTCTCGTGGTTGGCGACCACGACGTAGGCTCGGCCCGGCTCGACGTGCTCGAGGCCGTGCGTCACCAGCCGCGTGCCGGCCATGCGCACGCAGAGCCGCGCGTAGCCGACATAGACACGATCGATCCACCGGCGCGGCGCCCCGACGAGCGCCAGCACCATCGCCCACAGGCTCGCGAGGGCGAGCACGACCGGCAGCACGAGCAGCGCGCAGCCCGTGCGCAGGACGCCGTCGAGGCGCTCCGCGGCCGACGGCGGCAGGCCCCCGGCATCGGCCGCGATCGTGCTGGTCGGGGGCTCCGCCATCGCGCCGCGGCTACGACCGTTCCTGCGGATCGGGGATGTAGCCGAGGACGATCGCCCAGCTCGGATGCCCGTGCTCGCAGGCGTCGTCGTTGGCCTCGATCCAGCAGCCGTCGGTCGCCGCGCAGCGCCCGTCGTCGAGCCACTGCGTGACGGTCTCGGCCGTCGGGGGATCCGTCGTCGGCTCGGGCCAGCGGGGATGCTCGGGAACGGTGGGGCGCACGATCCTTCTCCCTGTCATGGGCTCCCTCCTGCCAAGATATCGCGCCCGCGGGCGGCGGCATATCCCCCCGCGGCGTGCAAGACGGCCGCCACGGTCAGGCGCGGGACGCTGGCCCCGGCCGCGGCTTCGGCGGCGCCGGGGGCGGGATCGGCGGCGGCGGGCGCGGCTGCGGGTTCTCGGGGTGCCCGGCGGCAGGCGTCACCCGGGCAAGATAAGCAGTCGCGCCGTCGGGCGCCAGAAGCGGTTCGCGACGCTGCGAGCGGCAAGGGCAATCCTTCGCGCGGGTGACAAGAACCGGCCGGCCGCATCCGCCGGCACCCTGGCACGCGCGGTGCACGATGGCCGGCGGAGGAGCCAGGAGCATGAAGGTCGAGCAGCTGATGACCCGGACGGTACGGACCTGCGGGCCCGACGACAGCCTCAACACCGCCGCGCAGATCATGTGGGAGCAGGACTGCGGCTGCGTGCCGGTGGTGCGGCGCGGCGACGGGGGCCTCGAGGTCGTCGGCATGATCACCGATCGCGACGTCTGCATGGCGGCGTACATCCAGGGAGGTTGCCTGCGCGACTTGCGGGTGCGCAGCGCGATGTCGGGGCGCGTGTGCGCCTGCGGCGCGCAGGAGCCGGTCGACGTCGCCCTCAAGATCATGCAGACCAACCGCCTCCGGCGCCTGCCGGTCCTCGACGCCCACGGGCAACTCGTCGGCGTGATCTCGCTCACCGACATCGCCCGCGAGTCCCGGCGTGAGGAAGGCGCACGGAAGCGGGAGGTGCGCGTCCAGGACGTCGGTGCCGCCCTCGAGGCGATCTGCGCCCCGCGCGCGCCGACCGCGCTGATGACCGCCGCCTGACCGAGGGGGAGCACCGCGGCGACCTCGCGGCTTCCGGCACGCAGCAGCAGGCGGCGGTCGGCGGCGCGGTGCGCGATGCCGCGAAACCGGGCAGCGGGCTGCCGTGCCGGAGGCAGCGCGTGGGCTCGACGTCGCCGACCGCGGGCCGCGCGGGGAGGCGGCCCCTGGCCGGCCTCTTGCTCTCGTGCGCAGATGATCGCGGTGGGACGGCACGCGGGAGCGCTCTGGCCGGACGCCCTCCGCCGGCACAGGGCAACCCGCGGGATCGTGCGGGGGCGGGACACTGCAGCGGCAGCCGCGGCACGGCGCGTCGGGGCCGTCGACGCGTGCCGCGGCGTCGCCGTGCTCGGCATGCTGCTCGCCAACCTGGTCAACGTGTTCTTCCACGAGGTGCCGCCGCCACTCGCGCACAACCAAGGCGACACGCTACGCCTCTTCGACTTCCCCGCCCCGATCTTCCAGTTCCTGGTGGGCGTGTCGCTCGTGCTCTTCCTGCGCAACCGCATGCACGCCGGGCGCAGCCGCGCCGAGGCCCGCCGCGACGCCCTCGGCCGGTTCGTCCGCCTGATCGGCCTCGGCATGGTGCTCGACGGCATCGGCGCGCTCAGCATCGTGCCCCGCTGGGGCGTGCTGCAGACGCTCGGGCTCGGGGGCATCGTCGCGACCCTGCTCGACGCAGCGCCTACCGAGGGGACCACGGGCCTCGGCGTCGCCCTGCTCGGCATCTTCTCGGGCCCCGGCAACGGCATCGTGCACGGGAGCCCGCCCGCCGCGCTGGCGTTCGTCCCCCTCACGCTGGCGGGAGCCTTCGCGGGCGAGGTGCTGGTCGCGACCGACTCGGCGGCACGGCTCGCCCGACGCGCGTGTGCGCTCGCCGCGATCGCGCTCGCCGCGGCCTGCATGCTCTTCGCCGCGGGCGTCCCCTTCAACAAGATGACCGGGACGAGCAGCTTCGTCGCGCTCGCGGTCGCGGTGGCCGCCGCGCTGCTCGCCGCGGTCGCGGCGGCCGAGAACGCGGGCGTCGGCTTTCCCGCGTGGCTCCTCGCCGTCGGCCGCAACGCGCTCACCGCCTGGGTGCTGCTCCACGTCCTCGTCTACTACCCCGCTTGGCTCGTGTTCCCGAGCTGGGAGCGGCTCGGCGCGCTGCCGGGCATGCTCGCCGCGCTGCTCACTACGGCGGCGCTGGCCGCTTTCACGATCGCGCTCGCCCGCCGCGGGCTGCGCGTCGCGCTGTGACCGCGGTCCCGATCAGAAGCGCATCGAGTCCAGGAACTCGAGGTTGACGACGCCGAGGACCGTGCACGCCTCCGAGCCCGCGGGGACGTCGACGGCGAGCGTGCCACGCACGCCGAGCGCGGTCGCCAGCGCGGCCTGCGCCCCCGACGTCGCGCCCTGCGCCCCGCCGGCGGTGAAGAAGCTCACCAGCAGCGTGCCCGACGCGGTCGCGGCGTCGGGCGCGAAGGCGAACGAGCCGGCGTCCGAGTCGAGGAACACGCGGCCGCCGTCGTTCGGGACGCCGACGACGGCGCAGGGCGTGAGGTCGGCCAGCGAGGGGGCGCCCGAGGCCGCCTGCTGCGGGGAGATCTTGTAGATCGAGAGCAGGCTGCTCACGGCGCCGTCCGCGACCGTGACGTAGAGCACGCTGCCGTCGGAATGGACCTGGAAGAAGTCGGTGATGTCCGGGGACAGCGGCAGGGGGGACGGCCAGGCGCGGTAGACGCCTCCGCCGGTGGTGAAGCCGCCGTCGAAGTCGGCATACACGATCGGCCCATTGCGGGTGGTGGCCACCTCGAGGTCGTTGGCCGGATCGAGGTCGTCGTTGCACTGGTCGAGGCCCTCGACCGAGTCGAGCTGTTCGAGCAGCGTCGTGGCCGCGCCCGTCGCGCGGTTTACCGCGACGAGGTTCTCCTGCGCGGTGCGGAAGCAGCGCGCCGGCAGGTTCACGTCGTGGTATTCGGAGAGGTAGACGCTCCCACCGGGGAGGCGGTCACAGGCGATGTGCATCGTGCAGGACGTCGTGCGGTAGAGGATCGAGGCGCCGGCGCGCGCCCCGCCCGGCGTGAGCGAGAGCGCCAGCACCCCGACGGTGCGGTTCGCGCTCGTGTTGTCGGTGAAGACGTCGTCGGAGAGCAGGTAGAGGTTCTGGCCGTCGCTGCACAGATCGACCGGATCGAACGTGGCGCCGCCGCCCGGCAGACAGGCTCCGCTCGCGCAGTCTCCCGCGACGATGCAGGGATCGCCGGTGCCCTGGCAGAGCCCGACCGTGTTGTCGATGGCGAAGCGCGTGCCGTCGGGCGCGATGCCCTGCGGCGCGCCGAGCAGGCTCAGGTAGAAGAGATTGCTCGCCGCCAGCGTGGGGCCGGTCCCGGGGGCGGCGCCGCCGAAGCCGTGCGCGTAGACCTCGATCACGGGCACGTTGCTCGCCGAGGCGACGGCGGTGAGCGTCGCCGACTGATGCCCGGGGGCCTGCGGTGCGAAGGTCACCGTCACGGTCTGTTGCTCGCCGGGGCCCAGGTCGAGGGCGGTGGGGGACACGGCGAACGCGGCGGCATCGCTCGCGAGGTCGACCTTGAGCTGCGCGGTGGGCGTCGTGTCGAGGTTGTGCACGACGAACGTGCGCGTCGCCGAGCCGCCGGGGGCGACGGCGCCCAGCTCGAGCGCCTGATCGGCGTCGAGGCGGATCACGCCGGGCGTGCGGCCCGGGTCGAGCGCGGGCGTGGCGTAGAGCATCGTCTGCCCGACCCCCGAGAGCTGGCCGTCGCTGACCGTGAGCCGCACCGCCACCGGTCCCGTGCCGCCCGCGTAGACGTGCGTGACCTGCGCTCCGGCGGCCGTGGTCCCGTCGCCGAAGTCCCACGCGTACGTGAGCGCGTCCTGATCGGGATCGGTGCTGCGCGAGCCGTCGAACGCCATGGGAACGCCGGGGAGCACGACGTCGCCGCTCGCCACCAGCTCGGCGACCGGCGGACGATCGGGCTCCTCCACGGTCCGGAATCGGACACGGTCGAGGTCGTGCAGCTTCCCGCCGCCCCCCTGCGACGCCACCGCCAGCCGGAGCTGATTCGTGCGGCGGCCGGGCGCCAGGAGCGTGCGGTCGAGGCGCGCGCGCATCCCCACGGTCTCGCCGTTCTCCACGACGGGCGTGAACCGATCGGTGACCTCGCGGCCGTCGAGGTGGGCGCGGAAGGTGCCGGGGTCGGCCGTGACGCTCCCGACGCTGCCGAAGCGGACGAGCACGTTGACGAACGGGTGGGCGGAGGCGGTGCCGTGGTCGACCGGCGTGACCACGCGCAGGAGCTGGTTGGTGCGGCGGCGGCGCCTGCCGTGCGCCGGGGCCGCCCCGAGCAGCGCGGCCATCGCAAGCAGGGACGCGAGCAGCGGCGGCGGGCGGCGGGCGCGCCGGCAAGGTAGACTCACGCCGCGCGGCTGCGTGCAGCCTTCGTGCCACGAAGGCCCCGGCCCCTCGGCGGCCTTCGGCGAAGCAATGCAGCAGCGGTGGGCGCTCTTGCAGGTTTGGGGCCCCGCCTAGCCCAAAGGGCGCACTACCGGCCGGCCGGCCGCTCGCGTTCTGGCCCCGCCGCATGTCCCTGCGCTACAAGGGTGGCCGATGAGCGCCGAGCGCCCGTTCGCCCTGGCGGCCTTGTTCGGGCCGGCCGGCGTCGACCTGACCAACCACACCCCGCATGCGCGCTGCCTCCGCATCGCGGTGGTGGAGACCGGGCCCCGCTGTGCCGTGCTGCGCCTGCCGTA
Source organism: Binatia bacterium (assembly GCA_035295465.1). Taxonomy (GTDB): domain Bacteria; phylum Desulfobacterota; class Binatia; order DP-6; family DP-6; genus DATGIZ01. Next base: position 143,105 of record DATGIZ010000014.1, read on the forward strand.
TCGGCCGGAGCTGGTCGGCGACCCGGCACGCGGCGTCGTCTTCGGCGGAGCGGTCACGACGCTGCTCGATCAGGCCTCGGGGCTCGCCATCGCCTGCTCGCTCGAGACGTTGCGGCCGATCGCGACCATCGACCTCCGCGTCGACTACCTGCGCGCCGCCGCGCCCGGCCTCGACCTCTACGCGCGCGTCGAGTGCTACCGGCTCGCGCGCGACGTCGCCTTCGTGCGCGGCATCGCCTACGAGCGCGGTCCCGAGGATCCGTTCGCGAGCTGCCTCGGCACGTTCATGCTCGGGAGCTGAGCGCGGCTCAGGGAAAGGCGGCGAAGAACGCCGGCCCCGCGATCGTGCCCCAGCCGGTTACGAGGTCGTAGCCCGTGTGCGCACGGAACCCGCGCGCACCGCCGATCGCGTTCGAGCCGCGGGTGACGTCGTGGAAGACGGCCGGGCCGCCGCGGCGCTGCGCGCGGCCGAGCCGGTAGAGGCGATCGTTGAGAAAGCCCACCCGCCGGCCGCGAAGCTCGGCGAGCCGGGCGACGGCACCGGCCCACGCGGGCGCGGCCGCGCTCGTCCCCCCGATGCAGCACCGCACCGCGCCCCCGTAGCCGATCGGATAGATCACCGCGGCGGGGAAGGCGACGTCGGGCACCGTGCGGTGCGCGTTGCCGCGCTGGTAGCGCGGGCGGGGCGCTCCGCTCACGCCGCCGCCGCTGGCCGCATCCGGCTCGCTCCACGCGACCTCGGTACCGTAGCCTTCCGCCACGCCGCTCGAGTCGAGAATCGGCATCGGCGTGGTGCCGCCGACGGCGGTGATCCACGGCGAGGAGGCGAACGGGTCGAGGCCCCGGCCCGGGCAGGAGCGCGGTCCGCGGTCGCCCGAAGCGACGAGCACGGTCTGGCCTTGGATCGCGGCCTGGCGGAACAGGCGCAGCGCCGTGGTGATGAACGGTCGCGCGCCGCCGCCGGGGCAGATCGCGAGTGACAGGCTGACGACGTCGACGTCGGACCGGTCGACGAGGGCCGCGAGCGCGTCGACGACGCCGGCGCCGACGGCGAGGACGATGTGCGCTCCGGGGGCGACCGCGCCGGCCCAGGTGACGTCGAGCGTCGCCTCGAGCTCGCCCGCGGATCCGGGCTGGCGGGGCCCGCCCACCTGCTCGAGATCGATCGGGGCGAGCCCGAAGCGCGCCCGGAAAGCGGCCACGTCGGCCGGATCGAGCGCGCTCACGCCCACGATGCCGATCGTCCGGCCGCGGCCGTCGACGAAGGCGCCGCCCGGGCTGTCGAGCCCGTAGATGCGCGCGAGCTCCGCGGGCGAGAGCACCCATCGGCTCCCTGTGCGGAGCGCGGGCCGGAGGCCGTCGGTGCGGTGGTTGAACGCGACCGCCGGCGCGTCGGCGGCGTCGAGCACTTCGGCGACGATCCCCTCGAGCCCCGGCGGAACCGCAAGCGCCACCGGCCCCTCGCAGGCGACGAGCCACCGGCTGGTGAACGGCCGTATGCGGCAGCCGGCGGCGCGCAGCCACCGGCGCACGCGCCGGAGGTCGCGGCTGCGCGCGCCGAAGCGCCGGCCGAACTCCCGTGGCGAGATCCAGCGCTCGTGCTCCGGGCTGCGCGGGTCGCGCTGCCGTGCGAGCAGGGTCGCGAGGTCCCGGTCGCCCCGCCCGGCGAGCACCACCAGATGATGACCACCCCCGGGCGTCGCGGCGGCACCGGTCACGAGCACGAGGAGGAGTGCGGCGATCCGAGCCATGGCCGAGACGAGGCCCCGAGGACTCGTACGCGCCGCGGGCGCTCCGCGTCAAACGTCGGTCGCCGGGTCGTCTCGCCGGGGGGCAGCCGGGGTCCCGCGACGATCCGCCATGCGACGCCATGAACCACCGGCGGCCCCGCGCCCCGGAGTCTGCCATGGTGGAATCTCGGTGGAAATCGGATCGAGCGCACTGGTAAGAAGGGCGCCCGGTGACGCCGCGGCCCCAGGCGATCTTCCCACCCTTCCACCTCGATCTCGAGAGCGGGCAGCTCTTCCACGGCACGCGCGTAATCCCGCTGCGGCCGAAGACGTTCGCGGTCCTCCGTCATCTCCTCGAGCGCGCGGGCCGACTGGTGACGCGGGAGGAGCTGGTCAGCGCCGTCTGGCGGGATGCGCACGGGAGCGAAACCCTGCCCAAGGGCTGCGTGCGCGAGCTGCGCGAGGCGCTCGGCGACCGGGTGGCCGCTCCACGGTTCATCGAGTCCGTCGGACGTCGGGGGTACCGCTTCGTCGCGCCGCTCACCTACGCCGACGGCCCGGAGCGCAGCTCCGCGACGGCGGCGGAGCTGCGGCGCTCGCTGCGGGTCGGTCGCGAGGCGGAGCTCGCGGCGCTGCTGCGCGCGCTCGAGCGAGCGCGCAGCGGCGAGCGCCAGGTCGTGTTCGTCACCGGCGAGCCGGGCATCGGCAAGACGACGCTCGTGGAGGCCTTCCTCCGTCACGTCGGCGACGCGGCGGTCGCGCACGGCCAGTGCGTCGAGCAGTACGGCGCGGGCGAGGCCTACCTGCCGGTCCTCGACGCGATCGGGCGCCTCTGCCGCGAGGCGGGTGGCGCGGACGTCGTCGCCGTTCTCGATCGCTACGCACCCACGTGGCTCCTGCAGCTCCCGGCGCTCGTCGAACCCGCCGAGCTGGCGGCGCTCGAGCGACGGCTCGCGGGCGCCTCGCGCGAGCGGATGCTGCGCGAGATCACCGAGGCGATCGACGTTCTCGCCCGCGAGCGGCTGCTCGTGCTCGTCCTCGAAGACCTCCACTGGAGCGATCCCTCGACCGTCGAGCTGGTGGCCGCCCTGGCCCGCCGGCGCGACGCGGCACGGCTGCTGCTCCTCGGAACCCACCGCCCGGCCGACCTGATCGTGCGCGCGCACCCCCTGCGGGCGATCGAGCGCGAGCTCGCGGCACGCGCCGAGAGCGAGGAGCTGGCGCTCGGTCTCCTCACCCGAGCGGAGGTGGCGCGCTACCTCGACGCGCGGTTCCCGGCGCACGACTTCTCCGCCGACGTGTCTTCCGCCGTGCACCGCGCCACCGACGGCAACCCGCTGTTCATGGTGAACGCCGTCGACGATCTGGTGGCGCGGCGGGCGATCGTCGAGGCGTCGGGGCGCTGGCGGCTCGCGTGCACGGTCGACGAGGTGGCGCGCAACGTTCCCGAGAGCCTCCGCCAGCTCATCGAGCAGCACGCCGCCCGGCTACAGCGCGAAGAGCGGCGCGTGCTCGAGGCGGCCAGCGTCGCGGGGAGCGAGTTCGCGGCCGCGGCGGTGGCCGCGGCCATGGAGCTCGATCCCGCGTGGGTCGAGGAATGCTGCGACGCCCTCGCCCGCAGCGGCCGGTTCCTCCGCGCCGCCGGCGCCGTCGGGCGCTACGAGTTCCTCCATGCCCTCTACCCGGCCGTGTTCTACGACCGGCTGCCAGCCGGCCGCCGCGTGGAGCTGCACCGGCGCGTCGGCGAGGCCGAGGAGGCGCTGCACGGGGAGCACGCGGCCGACGTCGCCGCGCAGCTCGCCGTCCACTTCGAGCGGGCGCACGACCCTGCGCGCGCCGCGCGCTTCCTCCAGCAGGCGGCCGAGAACGCACTGCGGCGCTACGCGCCCCACGAGGCCGTCACTCACCTCACGCGCGCGACGGCGCTGCTGCGCGGCCTCCCCGAGACGCTGGAGCGCACGACGCAGGAGCTCCGGGTGCAGATGACGCTCGGCGGGGCGTTCATGGCGACCGAGGGGTACGCCTCCGCCGAGGTCGAGCGCGCGTATGCGCGCGCCCGCGCGATCGGCGCCCGACTCGGCGACGTGCCCGAGATCTTCCCGATGCTCCGCGGCCTCCAGCGCTTCTCTCTCGTGCGCGCCCGGGTCGCCGCGGCCGCCGATCTCGCCGCGCGATGCCGCCGGATCGCCGAGCGAAGCCGCGACCCGACGCTCCGCGTCGAGGCGTACCTCGCCCGCGGCGAGACCGCCTGTTACGCGGGCGGGCTGCGGCGCGCCACGGCCCTGCTCGCCCGCGCGCGCATCCTCTGCGACGCGCGACCGCCCGGCCTCGGCGCGCTGCCCTGGGATCCGCGGGTGGGCTGCCGCTACCACCAGGCGCTGGTGCTCTGGCTGCGCGGTCGTCCCGACGCCGCCGCCCGGCAGATGGAGGAGGCGCGCGCGCTGGCGGAGACCTCGGATCATCCCTTCGCCGTCACCTACGCATGCTGCGGCTCGGCGTTCATCCACCAGCTCCGCCGCGAGCCCGACGAGGTGGAGCGCTGGGCCGACGCCGGGCTCCGCAACGCGACCGAGCACGGCTTCAAGAATTTCGCCGCGCTCTGTCCGATCTTCCTCGGCTGGGTGCGTGCCGTCCGGGGCCGCCCCGACGGGCTCGAGGCGATGCATCGCGGGCGGGCGGCCCTGCAGGCGACGGCGAGCGCGCTGATGGACCCGTACTGGCTCGCGCTGCTGGCGGAGGCGAGCGGTCGCGCCGGCCGCGCCGCGGAGGGGCTCAGGCTGATCGCCAGGGCCCGGGCTCTGAGCGAGCGCACCGGCGAGCGGTGGTGCCTCCCCGAGCTGCATCGCATCGCGGGCGAGCTGCTCGTCGCGGACGGGGCGCTCGCTCGCGCCGGCCGCGCCCTCGCCACGGCGATCGCCGCGGCGCGCCGCCACGGGGCCGTGGCGTTCGAGCTGCGCGCGGCGACGAGCCTCGCCCGGCTGTGGCGACAGGCGTGCCGGGCGAGCAAGGCGCGGCACGCGCTCGCGCGGGCCTATCGCCGGCTCGGCGACGGCCACGACACGCCGGACGCGCGGGATGCACGCCTGCTGCTCGCCGCCGGTGCCGGCGGCGCTACGGCCAGCGAAGGACGGCGCCGAGCGCGAGCCGCGGCGGCGAAATCGGGTCGCCCGCCGCGCGTTGCGCCGGGGCTGCTGCCGGCCGCTTCCAGCCGCTCACGTCGGCGTCGGGCGGCGCGGACGCCTCGGCCACGGTGAGCGTGATGCTCCGGGCGCCCGTCCTCAGCGAGAACGACGCCGGGCGGCCGAGGTCGACGACCACCCGCACCGTCGCGGGGTCGAGCTGCCCCACGCGCACCCGCAGGACGGGGCCGACGCCCGCGGTGGCGCGCGGCAGGTCCGGCGCAAGCACGGCCCGCGGGACGTCGACGTAGATCCGGCCCGGCACGTTCCCGGCCGCGGGGAGCGTCCGCGCCGCGCCCGTAGCGGGCGCGGAGAAGTGCAGGCGAACGGTGGGACGGGGCGTCGCAGAGAAATCCATACGCTCGAGGGTCGCCGCCCGCACGCTCGTCGCGGCGAGGACCATCAACCCAAGACCGATCGATCGCACGCTCGCTCGCCGAGCAATGCTCGTGCCGACCCCTAACCCACCGACGGGGGCGGCACCCGGGCCCTTTTCGGGGCCCAACTCCCGTCTCGTCGAGCCAACCACCTGACGCGCCGACCCCGGGGGCTCCCCGGCGGGAGCCCCCGGGTCACGCCTACTGGAGCTGGAGGCTGCTGTTGATGCTGGTCGTCCCCGGACCCGGCAGGTCGGCCACCGGATCGAGCGCGAAGTTCCCCGTCTTCGGCACGCAGAACGACCCCGCGATCACCCCCGCGTGCGCCGCCCCGTCGCTCAGGTTCCCCGCCGCCACCCCCGTCTGCTTGATCGTCCGCGCCGTCGACTGCCCGAACGCCCCCGCGTGCGTCTGCCCCGAGCAGAAAATCCCCGTGGCGTTGGTGTCCGCCGTCGCCCCCGTCGTCAGGGCGAGCGGGATGCTGAGCGGCGTCACGAACGTCGAGTCCTTCGGCGGACAGTCGAGCGTCGTCTTGAGCGTCCCCACGGGGCTGCACGCCAGTCCCTGGTTGCGCCCCGCGTTGCACGTGTTCACGCAGTCCGCGTTCGTCGTGCACGACTTACCCGTGCTCGTCGAGCAATGCCCCGAGACGCACGTCGTGTTCACGCACTGCGGGCACGGCGCCGTCCCGTTGCCCGTGAGA
>DATGIZ010000015.1:0-12741 GCA_035295465.1 Binatia bacterium
GGCCTCGTCCGCCTCGACGAGGGCGTCTTCATGGTGGGCCAGATCCGCGGCGTCGCCCCAAAGGCGATCCGCGTCGGGCTTCGCGTGCGGGTCGAGTTCGACGACGTGACCCCCGAGGTGACGCTCCCCAACTGGCGCGTCGAATGAGCGCGGAGCGCAGCGCGGTGGTCGCCGGCATCGGGGCGACGCGCTTTGCGGTACGCAGCCGGGCGAGCGAGGCGGCGCTCGCGGTGCGGGCGATTGCCGCGGCACTCTCCGACGCGGGGCTTGGGCCCGCGGACGTCGACGGGGTCGTGCGCTTCGACCGCGAGGCGGTGTGGGAATACGATCTCGCCTTCGCTCTCGGGATCACGTCGATTGGGTTCTACAATGCGGTGCCCTTCGGCGCGGGCGCGGCGCCGGCGCTGCTTCGGCTGGCGGCGCTGGCGATCGGCGAGGGGCTCGCCTCGGTCGTGCTGGGGTGGCACGCGCGCAGCCGCCGCGCGACCCTGCCGCCGCTCGTCGGTGCCGAGCAGTTCCAGGTGCCCTTCGGCCTCGACGGCACCGCCGCTGTCTGCGCGCTCCTCTTTCGCCGCCACGCCCACCGCTACGGCACCCCGCCCGAGGCCCTCGAGGTCGTGGCCACCACGCTGCGCCGCCAGGCCGCGCGCAACCCGCGCGCGCTCCTGCGCCGCCGCCCCCTCGGCCGTGCGGCCTATCGCCAAAGCCCGCTCGTCGCCGAGCCGCTGCGACGCGCCGACGTGGCCGGCGAGGCGGCGGGTGCGTGTGCCTTCGTCGTCACCTCGCTCGCCCGCGCCCGCGATCTCCGCCGGCCGCCGGTCGCGGTGCTCGCCACGATGCAGGTGGGACTCCCGTCCGCCGATCGTGAGCTCCCCGACTTCGTCCGCTTCGACCGCGAGCGGACGATGGCGCGCGCGGCGCAGGCGCTCTTCGGCGCGGCCGGCCTCCCTCCGGGCGGGGCCGACGTCGCGTTCTTCCACGACGCGGCGAGCCCCCTCGTCCTGCTCGGCCTCGAGGATTTCCGCTTCTGCCCGCGCGGCGCGAGCGGCCCGTTCGTGCTCGGAGGCGGCCTCGGGGGCAGCCGCGTGAACCCGAGCGGGGGGCAGCTCGCCGAGGCCCACCTCGACGGCGTCAACAACCTCGTGGCGGGCGTGCGGGAGGCCCGCCGGGGGGCGACGGTCCTGGTCGCGGGCTCGGCGCTCGAGCCCACCTCCGCCGTGCTGCTGGGGCTTGCGTGCTGACCCGGTTCGGAGCGACCATGCGACCCATGGCACCCTCGGCGGCAGGCGGTCCGTGCCCCGAGTGCGGCGTCGAGAACGCGGCGGACCACAACTACTGCAAGCGCTGCGGCACCCCGCTGCGCGCCGTCGAGATGGAGCGCGAGCTGGGGACCGGCTTCGCCGAGCGCACCCGCGACCGCTGCCTGCACCTCCTCAAGGCCGACCCGGAGAACGCCGTGGCGCACTACAACCTCGGGCTCGCTTACTACCACCTGGGTCAGGTCGGCAACGCGATCCGCTGCTTCCAGCAGGCGGTGCGGCTCGACGACGCCTTCCCGGGCGCGCACTTCCAGCTCGCCGTCTGCCACTACCGCCGCGGCGCGATGAGCGAGTGCGTGACGGCGGCACGGCGGGCCCTCGAGCTGAATCCGGCGTCCGCGCCCGCGCGCTTCCGCCTGGCGCTGGCGCTGTTCCACCTCGGCCGCCTCGACGAAGCCGCCGAGGCCTTCGAGGCCACGCTGCAGACCGATCCCGAGTCGATCATCGCCTGCTATCATCTGGGCGTGATCCGCGAGCGGCAGAACGACGTGGCCGCGGCGATCCAGTGCTTCGAGCGGGTGGTCGCGGCCAACCCCGACGACGCCTCGGCGCATTACCACCTCGGGCTCTGCTACGAGCGGCAGGGGCTCGACGCGCTGGCCATGACGGCGTTCTCGCGCGCGCTCGAGCTCGACCCCGCGGACACCGCCGCCGCGTCCGCCCTCCAGGAGCTGCAGCGCTGAGGCTCTACTGCCATCCGCTCGATCCGTTCTCGGCGAAGGTGCGGATCGCGCTCTACGAGAAGGGCATCCCCTTCGAGCGGGTCGACGTGTGGACGATGGCCGGCGGCTGGGCCGAGAAGCCGCCCGAGCTGCTGGCGCTGAGCCCCAAGGGCGAGGTGCCGGTGCTGACCGACGGCGAGATGGGTCTCTTCGACTCGACCGTCATCCTCGAGTACCTCGACGAGCGCTACCCCGACCCACCGCTCTATCCCGGCGGCGTCGCCGAGCGCGCGCGCTGCCGGCTGCTCGAGAACTACGGCGACACCGTGCTTCAACCCGACGCGGAGCTGCTCGTGCGGGAGGTGTTCTGGAAGCCCGACCCCGCAACGCGCGACCGCGATGCGATCGCCGCGGGCACCGCCGCGCTCCATCGCGACTACGAGCGGCTCGACCGCGAGCTCGCCGGGCGGGAGTGGCTCTGCGGCGACTTCGGGGTTGCCGACGTCGCCTGCTTCACGCCGCTCAACGTCGCCTGCCATCTGGGCGCGCTGCCCCCCGAGCCGTTGCGCGCCCTGCGGGCGTGGATCACCCGGGTGCGCGAGCGGCCGAGCGTGCGGCGCGAGCTGCGCGACATCGCCGCGGCCCTCAGAGAGATGGCCGGGTGACCGGCTCGACGATCCAGCGGCGCACCCAGGGCAGCAGCGCGTAGGCGGGCAGCGCGAGCACGGCGGTGAGCGCGAAGTACGTCCCGTAGCCGAGCCGGGTGACGCCGAGCCCGGAGAAGGACCCCACCGCCGTGCCCCCGAGGTTGAAGAGGGCGGAGAGGAGCGCGTACTGCGTGGCGGCCTGGCGCTTGTCGCAGATGTTCATGAGGAACGCGAGAAACGCGGCGGTGCCGAGCCCGGCGCAGAAGCTCTCGAGGAGCGACGCGGCGTAGATCGCGTGCCGGCCCGCGCCCGTCCACGCCACCATCGCGTAGCCGAGGTGCGAGGCCGCCTGCACGAGGCCGAGCACCCAGAGCCCGCGGAAGATGCCCCGCCGCGAGGTATACGCGCCGCCCACGAGCGCGCCCGTCACCGACGCGGCGACGCCGAGCGTCGTCGAGACGAGCGCGATCTCGCCGAGCGAGAGGCCGCAGTCGACCCAGAACGGCTTCACCATCGGGCCGAGCGCCCGCTCGCCGAGCTTGTAGAGAAGCACGAAGGCGAAGACCGCGGGCCCGCCGCCGCGCGTGAGCCAGGCGCGGAGCGCGCGTAGCCACTCGGCGGCCGGCTGCGGGCGATGGTGGACGGGCGGCACCCGCCAGGCGAGCAGCGCGAGCGCGACGAGGACCGCCGCGCCGAAGGCGTAGGCCGCGGGCCACCCGGCGCGCGCGGCGAGCGCGACCAGCACGCCCCCCCCCGCGACCAGCGCCGCGCGGTACGCCGAGACGCGCACACCGTTGGCGACGCCTTCCTCGCCCGGGACCAGCAGCTCGATCGTGTACGCGTCGATGGCGACGTCCTGGGTGGCGGCGGCGGTGGCGAAGACGAGCAGCGTGGCCGCCAGCGCCGGCCCCACCCGCTCGGCCGGGAGGCCCGGCAGCACGAGCAGCGCCGCCGCCATCACGGCGAGCGCCGCCGTCATCCAGTGCCGGCGCTGGCCGAGCTGATCGACCAGCGGCGACCACAGCACCTTGGCCGACCACGGCGCGGTGAGCAGGCTCATGAAGCCGAGCGCGCCGAGCGAGACGCCGTGGAGGCGGAAGTAGACCGGGAAGTTGTCGACGACGAGCCCGAACGGCAGCCCCTCGGCGAAGTAGAGCAGCCCCACCCACCAGAGCTTCCGCCGCGTCCCCACCCGCAAACGGGTCTAGCAGCCGCGGGTGGCGGACGCGAGCGAAGGTCATTGACGCGCGCCGCCGGCGTGGGATACGGCGCGCGGAGCGGGGGATGGCGTGAGCCCGCTCACCCACACCTACTCCATTACCGCCCGCGACCCGGACACGGGCGAGATCGGGGTCGCGGTGCAGTCGCACGCGTTCGCCGTCGGCGCGATCGTTCCCTGGGGCGAGGCGGGGGTCGGCGTCGTCGCGACGCAAGCCTTCGCCAACGTCGACCATGGCCCGCGCGGGCTCGCGCTCATGCGGGCGGGCGCGAGCGCGGCCGAGGCGCTCGCAACGCTGCTCGCATCGGCCTCCCGTGTGGACCGCGACGTTCCCGCGCGCGTCGACGAGGGCGACCTGGCGCATGTCGCGCCCCTCGTCGCCCTCGGAGGCGCTGGCGACGTTCCGTGCCGTCTTCGCCGAGGAGCCCGCGTGGGCAGACGTCGTGCCGCGTCTGGCCGCCGTCGGCGTGCTGCCCGACGATCCCACGTTCCTCGACCACGTGCTCGGCCGGCGCTGAGGCGACCCGAGCGGCCCGTTGCACGGAAGCCCGCCCTTGCATGCCTGACGCATGCAGCGCATGCTGACCGCATGTCGAAGATGCTTCAGGTCCGCAATGTTCCCGAGCGACTGCATCGCACGTTGCGCGAGCGAGCGGCTCGCCGCGGCAAGAGCCTTTCTACGTACGTTCTCGACGAGCTCGAACGCCTCGCCCGCCAGCCGCCCCTCGACGAATGGGTGGAGGAGCTGCACCGGCAGCCGCCGGTCCGCCTGCGCTCCAAGGTCGCCGACATCGTCCGGCGGGAGCGCGACGCCCGGTGATCGTCGTCGACGCGTCATGCGTCGTCGAGGTGCTGCTCCGTACGTCGAGTGCCGAGGCCATCGAGTCGCGATGGCGGCGAGAGACCACGCTGCACGCACCGGAGATCATCGATCTGGAGATACTGCAGGTCATGCGTCGGCTCGTCGCCCTGCGCGAGCTTTCGGACGACCGGGCGGCGCTCGCCGTCGACATGCTGGAGCGTCTTGCCCTGCGACGTTGGTCGCACGGGGCGCTGCGGCGCAGAATCTGGGCTTTGCGAAGGAATCTGACGGCGTACGACGCAGCTTACGTGGCGCTCGCCGAACGGATCGGGTGCCCGCTCGTCACGCGTGACAGTCGGCTGGCTCGATCGGCGGGGCACGGCGCGCGCATCGAGCGAGTCTAGCGAGGACCTCGTCAGAAGCGGCGGCCCCCATCCGGGGCGAAGCGTGCGCGCAGCAGGTCCTTGCGCACCTTGCCCGTGGCGTTGCGCGGCAGCTCGTCGACGAGCTCGAGCTGCTCGGGGATCTTCTGCCGCATGACGCCGCGCGCCTCCATGAACGCCCGCACCGCGGCGAGCGTGAGGCCGCCGGTTCCGGGCCGCGGGACGACGCAGGCGCACACGCGCTCGCCGCTCACCGGGTCGGGCACGCCGACCACCGCCACGTCGGCGACCGCGGGGTGCGCCGCGAGCTCGTCCTCGATGCCCTTGGCCGAGAGGTTCTCGCCCTTGCGGATGATGATGTCCTTGCGCCGCCCGGTGATGCGGAGGTAGCCGTCGGCGTCCCGCACCCCGAGGTCGCCGGTGCGGAAGAAGCCGTCGGGCGTGAAGGCCGCGTTGAGCGCGGGGTCGAGGTAGCCGACGCAGAGCTGTGGCCCGAACGCCTCGACCTCGCCCTCGACCCCGGGGCCGACGGGCCGGCCCGCCTCGTCGACCAGGCGGGCGATGGCGCCGGGCACGGGCCGGCCGTCGGTGCCGTCGAGCTTGTCGATCGGGTCGCCGGGTGCGCCGCTCGAGAAGAGCGGGCACTCGGTCATGCCGTACGAGCGGTAGGTGAACGCTCCCAGGCGCGCGCGCGCCGTGCGGATCAACGCCGGCGACACGTCGGCCGCGCCCGAGCCCGAGCTGCGCACGGAGCGCACCTTGGCGGGCGAGAAGTTCGGCGCCTCGAGCATCGCCTGGAGCACGGCGGGTGGGCCGCCGGCCCCGGTCACGCCATGGCGCTCGATGAGGTCCACGGCGAGCGCCGGGTCGAACGTGTCCATGAAGACCGCGCTCGAGCCGGTCATGAGCGGCAGCGTGACGAAGAGCACGACGCCGCCGATGTGCGGGAGCGGGAACTGGAGCAGCCCGCGGTCCGCCGGTCCCGTCCCGTGGAGCTGGCGCTGGCAGTGGACGACGGCGCCGAGCGTCGAGGGCGTGTGCAGCACGCCCTTCGGATCTGCGGTCGTGCCGGAGGTGTAGAAGACCGCGGCCACGTCGTGCGGCCCGAGCGGCGAGGGGCCGAGCGGCGACGACGGGTCGTCTTCGAGCGCCTCGAGCGCCCGCATGCCCGCCCCGGGCTCGGCGCGGAGGGTGAGCACGTGCTCGAGGTCGGGCGCAGCCGCCTGCACCGCGCGGGCGAGCTCGCGGTGATCCGTGCCGCGCACCACGCCCGGGACGACGAGCACGCGTGCGCGCGTCTGCCGGCAGACGAACGTCGTCTCGCGCTCGCGGTAGATCGTGATGATCGGATTCGACACCGCGCCGATCCGGTCGATGGCGACGGCGAGCGCCGCGCCCTCCGTCCAGTTCGGGAGCTGCCAGGAGACGACGTCGCCCGGGCCGACGCCGAGGCGGCGGAGCGCCACCGCCATGCGGTCGGCGCGCGCCTTGAGCTGGGCGAAGGTGACGCTGCGGTCGCCGTCGCGGCGGCCTTCGATGAACACGACGCGGCCGCCGTCGGTCGCCGCGCGCCGGTCGGCGAGCGCCGACAGCGTCGGCTGCGGCCACTCGCGGCGCGCCTCGTGACGCGAGCGCCGAGCGTCAATCGGACAGGTCGGCTGCATCGCCGCCTCCGCCTAGCGCAGCGTCCCCCCGGCCGTCCACCGCGCCGACGATCGCGCGCGCCCCGCGGTCGTAGGTGAGATAGTTCCACGCCCAGTCGACGAGCACGACGAGCCGGTTGCGGAAGCCGATCAGCATGACGACGTGCACGGCGAGCCAGCACCACCACGCGAGCCGCCCGGCGAGCCGCAGCCGGCCGATCACGGCGAGCGCACGGCTGCGGCCGATGGTCGCCATCGTGCCCTTGTCGCGGTACGTGAAAGGGACGAGCGGCTCGCCACGCAGCGCGCGCAGCACGTTCGTGGCGGCGTGCTCGCCCTGCTGGATCGCGACTTGCGCCACTTGCGGCAGGCGCTCGGCGCCGTCGACGAGCGCCACGTCGCCGGCGGCGAAGACGCAGGGGTGCCCCGGCACCTCGAGCGTCGGCGCGACGCGGATCCGCCCGTTGCGGCCGGTGGGAAGGCCGAGGCGGGCCGCGACCGGTGCGGCGCGGACGCCCGCAGCCCAGATCGCGGTGCGGGTGGCGATGCAGCCGCCGTCGGCCAGCTCGACCTCGCCGGGCCCCACGCGCGCGACCGCCGTGCCCAACCGTACCTCGACGCCCAGCGCGCGCAGGTCGGCGACCGCGCGGGTGCGCAGCCCGGGCGGGAAGGGCGCGAGCAGATCGGCCGCGGCCTCGAGGAGCACGATGCGCACCGCCGACGCCCCGAGCGCGCGGTAGTCGCGCGCCACCACGTGACGACGCAGCTCGGCCAGCGCACCCGCGGTCTCGACGCCCGTCGGCCCGCCGCCCACGACGACGAACGTGCACAACGCGGCGCGCCGCTCCGGGTCGTCCGTGACGCTCGCCTGCTCGAGCGCGCACACGACGTGGTTGCGCAGTGCGCGCGCGTCCTCGAGGTCGTAGAGGTTGAGCGCGTGCTCGCGCACGCCGGAGATGCCGAAGTCCTGCGCCGCCGCCCCGGCGGCGACGATCAGCCAGTCCCAGGCGATCGCCTCGCCGCGCGCGGTCGTGAGCGTGCGCGCGGCCGGATCGGCGCCGACGACGTGGGCGAGGCGGAAGTCGACATGCGGCCGGCGGTGGATGATCCGGCGGACCGGATAGGCGATCGACTGCGGCTCGAGGCCGGCGGTCGCCACCTGGTAGAGAAGCGGCAGAAACAGATGATAGTTGTGCCGATCGATCCAGAGGACGTCGGCGCCCGCGCGCGCGAGCCGCCGCACCGCGCGAAGGCCGGCGAACCCCGCGCCCAGCACGACCACCCGCCGCACGGCCATGGCCCGCTCAGACGAGGCCGTGGACCTTCGCGAACGGATCCCAGCCGGCGTCGCGGTGGCGGTCGTACTCGAGGAAGGTCCCGAGCTGGTCGGCGGTGGCGGCGTCGGTGAGCCGGCCGACGACGTGCAGCGCCATGTCGATGCCCGCCGACACCCCCGAGGACGTGACGACGTTGCCGTCGTCGACCCAGCGGGCGACGGGGACCCACTCGACGCGCGGTCCCTGGGAGACGACCCACTGGAAGGCCCACTTGTTGGTGGTGGCACGACGGCCGTCGAGTACGCCCGCGCGGGCGAGCAGCGCGGCGCCCGTGCACACCGACATGGCGATCTCCGCGGCGGCCGCGCGTTGCGCGATCCAATCGAGCAGCCGGCCGTTCTCCACCTCGCGGCGGGTACCGAAGCCGCCGGGGACCAGCAGGAGGTCGAGCCGCGGGCAGCCGTCGAGCGCGTGGTCGGCGACCGCGCGCACGACCTGTCCGCTCGCCACCGGCCCCGCCGCCTCGGCCACCGTGAGCACGTCGAAGTGCGCGCGCATGCGCGCGTTGCCGAAAACCTCGAGCGGCCCGAACACGTCGAGCAGCTCGAACTCGGGGAAGAGAAGCACACCGAGGCTACGCGGGGTCGCCATGCTCGATTCGACGGACCAAATGAGACGTATCGCCCAGCGTCGCGACACCGTCAACTCCTCTCGTCCTGGTGACGATGCTCGACGGCGTGAAGGCGAGGCGCTTCGCCCGGAGATGACGGCGGTCACGCCCGCCGGGGGTCGACAGCGGCAGCGGCACCGTACTATGGCTTCCTCCCCGAAGGGAGGCTCGGCAATGGCCCAGGCAGCGGTGCTCGCCGACGGCGGGCGCAGGATGTTCATCGACGGCGCATGGTGCGAGGCGGCGAACGGCGCCGCCTACCCGGTACCCAACCCGGCGACCGAGGCGATCATCGGAACGGCGCCCGACGCGACCGCCGACGACATGCGGCGCGCGATCGCCGCCGCCCGGCGCGCCTTCGACGAGGGGCCATGGCGGCGGGCGACGCGGGAGGACCGCGCGCGCGCGCTCGAGCGCATCGCCGACGGCATGGAGCGGCGGAAGGAGGAGCTGCGCCGGCAGCTCGTCGCCGAGGCGGGCGCCGCCTACGTCACCCACGAGATCCAGCTCGAGCAGCCGATCCAGCTGCTCCGCCGCTACGCGGAGCTCGCGCGCACCTTCGCCTTCGAGGAGGAGCTGCCGCACCGGGTGAGCCAGGGGCCGATGGGCCCGCAGCTCAACTCGGGCGTCGTCTACCGGCAGCCGGTCGGCGTCTGCGGGCTCATCCCGACCTGGAACTTCCCGCTCTTCGTCGCCGCGCAGAAGCTCGGGCCGGCGCTCGCGACCGGCTGCACGATGGTCTTCAAGCCCTCGCCCTGGGGGCCGCTCATCAACCTCATGCTCGCGGAGATCGTCGCCGAGGCCGACCTGCCGCCGGGCGTCGTCAACTTCGTCACCGGGCAGTCGGCGGCGATCGCCGAGACGCTCGTCGCCGATCCGCGCATCGACAAGGTGAGCTTCACGGGCAGCGTCGCCACCGGCAAGAAGATCATGGAGGCCGCCGCGAAGACGCTCAAGCGCGTGCACCTCGAGCTCGGCGGGAAGTCGGTGGGCATCTATCTCGACGGCGACAACCTCGAGATGAACGCGATGATCGCATCGGGCCCGGCGATGTTCCACGCCGGCCAGGGCTGCGCGATGTCGACGCGCGTGCTGGTGCCGCGCGACGTCCACGACGGGTTCGTCGACAAGATGGTCGGCTTCGTCAGCGGCATGGTGACGGTCGGCGACCCGGCCGACCCGGGGACGATGCTCGGCCCCGTGATCCGCGAGGAGCGGCGGGCCAAGATCGAGGAGTACATCGCCGCGGGCAAGGCCGAGGGGGCGCGGCTCGCCTGCGGCGGGGGCCGGCCGAAGCACCTCGCGCGCGGCTGGTTCCTCGAGCCGACGATCTTCGCCGACGTGCGGAACGACATCCGCATCGCGCGCGAGGAGATCTTCGGCCCGGTCGTCGCGGTGATCCCCTTCGAGGACGAGGACGAGGCGGTGAAGATCGCCAACGACTCGACCTACGGCCTCGGCGGCGCGATCTACTCGCGCGACACGGGGCGTGCGATCGAGCTGGCCAGACGCATCCGCACGGGCGTCGTCTGGATCAACAACGGCATCAACATGATCGACGGGCCGTTCGGCGGCTTCAAGGAGAGCGGCCTCGGCCGCGAGGGCGGGCGCTGGGGTGTCGAGGAGTACACCGAGATCCAGCAGATCACGTGGAGGGCATAGGGCCGTCTAGATCCCCTGCACGGTCGTGCCGCCCATCGAGCGCCGGGTTGCAATAGCCGTCCCGGGTCGGTCGATGGTCAGTGCGTCGGTGGCGCCGAGATGCTCGTCTCGAGAGCCGCCCGCAGCTCGCCGTCCGCGAGCGACCGCGCGGCCTGCTCGACGAGCGCTCGGCCGCTCGCGGCGTGGTGCTCCGCGTCCGAGAGCGCGCCCGCCCGGCGCTTCACCTCCGCCATGCGTTCGTGCGCCGCCCACGCCGCGCGCGGATAGCCGATCGTCTCGGCGATGCGCACGGCCTCGCCGAGCACGGCCTCGGCCTCCGCGCGGTCGTCCATGGCAGCGAGCGCGGCGCCGCGCAGCACGAGCGCGCGTGCCTCCACCTTCGTCACGCGGTGTCGGCGGGCTCCCGCCACCTCCTCCCCGGCGGCCGCGAGCGCTTCCTCCGGCCGTCCGATCGCGAGCGCGAGGCGCCCGGTGACGTCGAGCGCGTGGAGCGAGTAGCGCCAGCGCATCCACGGGTCGCCCGGCTTCGCGAGCGCCTCACGGATCGGGTCGAGGAAGGCGCGCGCTCGGTGGGGGTCGCCGAGCGCGAGCCAGTTGCCGGCGAGGTTGATCTCGGAGTTGGAGACGATCTCGGGATCGCCGATGGCGTGCGCGACCGCGGCTGCCCGCTCGTTGTACTCGCGGGCGCGCGCGGGGCTCCCGATCTCGGCATAGACCCAGCCGAGCGTGTTCAGCAGACGGCTCGTCCAGGCGCGGTCGCCGATGCGTTGGCAAACCTCGCTCGCCTCGGTGAGCCGGGCGAGCGCGCGGCCGTAGTCGCCGAGGCAGCAGTACGCCTTGCCGAGGAACCACTCGGGCCACACGACGAGGTGCGCGAGCCTGAGCCGCCGGCCGGCGGCCACGACCTGTTCGCTCAGCGTGACGGCGCGACGGTAGTCGCCCATCCACTCGGCTGCCATGGCCAGCAGGAAGCGGATCATCGCGACCGCTGCATCGTCGCCCGCCCGCTCGGCGAGGGGGAGGGCGCCCTGGAGCGCGCGGTCCCACCCGGCGATGTCGCCGCCGCAGATCGCCTCCTGCCAGCCGTGAATCGACGAGGTCAGCGCCTCGGCGCCGGGGAGCGCGTGAGCGCGCGCGATGTCGAGCGCCGCTTCGGCCGCCGCTTCCGCGCGCGGGTAGGCGTGTGCCCAGAGCGCGCTCAGCGCGGCATTCGCGAAGTTGCCGGCGCGCCGTCCGGGCTCGGAGCTCCGGTCGGCGGCGCGCTGATAGGATTCCGCCGATGCGGCGAACTCGCTCGCATAGAAGGACGCCGCGCCGAGCCGCTCCTCCAGCCGCGCGCGGCGCTCCTCGGACACGTGCGTGCCGAGGCGGTCCGCGATCGCGAGCGCCTGGCGGCAGTGGGCGATGACCGCGCGGTTCGCGAAGGCGTCGGCAGCCTTGTCGGCGGCGCGCTCGTGGTACTCGAGCCCCCGCTCCCAGTCCTCGGCGCGCTCGAAGTGGTGGGCAAGCGTCTCGTAGAACTCGGCGAGCCGGTCGGCGTACAGCTCCTCGATCGCCAGCCCGATCGTCTCGTGAAGCTGCCGCCGGCGTTCGTCGAGGACGCTCGCGTACGCGACGTCGTGGGTGAGCGCGTGCTTGAACATGAACGCGAGCTCCGGGTGCGCGGCCTTCTCGTAGATCAGCTCCAGTGCGCGCAGCTCCTCGACGTGCGTGCGCACGCTCTCACCCGCCTCCGTGATCCGCTCGAGGAGGCGCAGCGCGAACTCGCGTCCGATCACCGAGGCGACCTGGATCGCCCGCCGGGCGTCGTCCGCGAGCCGGTCGATGCGCGCGATGAGCACGTCGTGGATCGCGTCGGGGACGGTGATCTCGGCAAGGTCGCGCGCGAGCACGACGCGGCCGTTCTCGCGGCGAAGCGAGCCATCCTCCAGGAGCGAGCGCGTCACCTCCTCGACGAAGAAGGGGTTCCCCTCCGCCTTGGCGGCGACGAGCGCGCGCAGCTCGTCGGGGACCTGGGCGGTGCCGAGAAGCGAGCTGGTGATGTCGGCCATCTCGGCGTGCGAGAGCGCGCGGAGCGAGAGACGCACGTGGTACGTGCGGTCGCCGAACGGGTGACGGTAGCCCGGGCGGTACGAGCAGACGAGGAGGATCCGCGTCGCGGGCACGGCGTCGGCGAGGAAGACGAGGTATTCTTCCGAGGCCGGATCGACCCAGTGGAGATCCTCCACGAACACGACGACCGGCTGCCGCGCGCCGGCGGCGAGCGTGATCGCCTTGAGGGCGCGGAACGTCTCGCTCCGCCGGCTCGCCGAGTCGAGCGCGCCGACCGCGTCGTCGCCCGGATCGAGCGAGAGCACGTGACGCACGAACGGCAACGTCCACGCGAGGTCCGGTCCGATGGCGGCGATGCCGCGCTCGATCTTCGCGGCGGCGCTCGCCGGGTCATCCCGATCGTCG
>DATGIZ010000016.1:0-31395 GCA_035295465.1 Binatia bacterium
TCAGCGTTTCGTGCGGCGCACCAACAACGCGGGGGGGACCGAAGGGGGGATGTCGACCGGGGGGCCGCTGGTCGTGCGGACGGCGTTCAAGCCGCTCTCGACGCTGATGAGCCCGCTGCACTCGGTCGACCTCGAGAGCAAGGAGGAGGCGAAGGCCGCCATCGAGCGCTCGGACGTGGTCGCGATCCCGGCGGCCGCGGTCATCGCGGAGGCGATCGTCGCGTGCGTGGTCGCCGACGCCTTCCTCGAGAAGTTCGGCGGTGACTCGCTGGGCGAGATCCGGCGCAACCTCGACGGCTACCTCGAGCAGGTGCGGAGCTTCTGACCGGCATGGCGCTCATCGTGCTCACGGGGTTCATGGCGACGGGGAAGAGCGAGGTCGGCCGCCGTCTGGCGCGCGCGCTCGGCCGCCCGTTCGTCGACACCGACGGCCTCGTCGAGGCGGCGGCCGGCCGCTCGGTCGCCGAGGTCTTCGCGCGCGACGGCGAAGCCGCCTTCCGCGCACGCGAGCGCGAGGCCGTGGAGCGGGCCTGCGCGGTGCCCGACGCCGTCGTCGCCACCGGCGGCGGCACGCTGCTCGATCCCGAGAACCGCCGCCGGCTGACGGCGGGCGGACTGATCATCTGCCTCACGGCCGCGCCCGAAGTGGTCCTCGAGCGCGCCGGCGACCCGGCAAGCCGTCCTCTGCTCGCCAACACCAACGGCGCCCGCCTGGAGCGGGTGCGCGCCCTCATGGCCGAGCGGGCGCCCGTCTACGCGCTCGCGGCTCACGCGGTGGACACGACCGGCCTCAGCGTCGACGAGGTCGTCGCGCGCGTGCATGCGCTCGTGACGGGGCGGTGACGGGGCGATGGGCGCAACCGCGGAGGCGCGCCTGATGCCGGCGCCGCAGGTGGAAGAGGTGGTGGTCGCCCTCGGGCCGCGCTCCTACCCGGTGCTGGTCGGCGAGCAGCTCCTGGGCGTCGTCGGGCCGAGGCTGGCGGCGGCCGGTTTCCGGGGGCGCTGCGGCGTGGTGACGAGCGAGCGCGTCGGCCGCCTTTATGGCGAGGCGGCGTGCGCCTCGCTCCGCGAGTCGGGCCTCGATCCGGCGGTGGTCGAGATCCCGGACGGCGAAGAGCACAAGAACCTCGCCTGGCTGGCGGTGGTGTACGACCGCCTCCTGGCGGCGGGGATCGACCGCCGCTCGCCGGTCGTGGCGCTGGGCGGTGGCGTCGTCGGGGACCTCGCCGGCTTCGCCGCCGCGACGCTGCTGCGCGGGCTCCCGCTCGTGCAAGTGCCGACGACGCTGCTCGCGCAGGTCGACGCGGGCATCGGCGGCAAGACCGGCGTGAACCACACGCTCGGCAAGAACCTGATCGGCGTGTTCCACCAGCCCAAGTTCGTCCTGGCCGACGTCGCGACGCTGCGCACGCTGCCCCGGCGCGAGCTGGTGGCGGGCCTCGCCGAGGTGATCAAGTACGGCGTGATCATGGACGCGGCGCTGCTCGGCGAGATCGAGGGGCACCTCGACGCGCTGCTCGCAGCGCGCAGCGACGTGCTCGTCCCGGTCGTCGCGGCGTGCGCGCGGCACAAGGCCGCGGTGGTGGCCGCCGACGAGCGTGAGGAGCGCGGTGGACGCGCCGTGCTCAACTTCGGGCATACGGTGGGCCACGCGGTCGAGGCGCTGACGGAATACCGCCGGTTTTTGCACGGCGAGGCGGTGGCGATCGGCATGGTTGCCGCGGCGCACGTCTCGCACGCGCTCGGCTGCTGCGCCGCCGACACGGTGGCGCGGATCGAGCGCATCGTGGGCCGCGCCGGGCTACCGACGAAGCTGCCGGAGGACATCACGCCCGAGGCGCTGGCACTCGGTATGCAGGCTGACAAGAAACGCACGGGAGGCCGCATCCGGTTCGTGGCGGTCGAGGCCATCGGCCGCACGCGAATGGTCGAGCTGACACCGAGCGAGATCGTGAGTCGTCTCTGACGCCGCTGGCGTCGGACTTCGAAGAGGGGCGGGGAGGAAAGTCATGCGGAACATGAAGGCAGGGGCGCTGCTGGGCGCGATCGTCGCGCTCACGCTGGGAGGAGGAGCCGCCGCGTTCAACCAGGACGATCTGGTTTTCCGAACGGCGGGCTGGTTTCAGGGGATCGCCACGATCTCCCAAGGGCAGATCACGTGTCAGATACCGAACACCGCGTCGGCAATCACCGACGGCGCCTTCGCGACCGGCCTGTGGAACACCCACGGCGTGCAGATGCTCTTCTTCCCGGACCCGAACAACCCGTTCGGCGATCCTTGTGGTGGATGGATGCAGTTCCGCAACAATCTCCTCGTCGAAGACCTGCTCGTCGATCACGTCGATCTCAACTACAAGATCGCCAACGCCCGGCGTTTCAAGCGCTTCGGCGTGCCCATGCGCAACGGCTTCCCGACCGCCTGCAAGGGCTTCCGCCGCACGACGATCTTCGCGAGCGGTCTCATCCCTCCCGTCGAGGCCGGGACCTCGACCGTCACCGGCAGCGGCACCGTCAACGTGGCCTTCCTGCAAGTGCTGCCGATGGTCGGGGCGGACGTGATCGAGTGCCTGCGCGAGCAGTTCACGAGCCTGCCCACCTCCGTGTTCGAGGCGTTCCCGCTCATCATCACGGCGCAGGCGGTGGGGATCAGCGACGCGGGCGACACGTACCGGTCCAACGCCGTCCGCTACACGCTCAATCTCCGCCACACCTGCGGCAACGGCCGTGTGGACGACGGCGAGGAGTGCGACCCGAACGCGCTCGGCAACACGTGCGTCGGGAAGTGTCAGAACGGCACCTGCACGCAGAACTCGAACGTGGGTTGTGCCACCGACGCGGACTGCATCGGATCGTGCGTGCCGCAGGGCAACCCGGAGGAGTGCACCTGCCTGTACTGAGGCCGGCGGCGGCGCTCGTCGCGATGCTCGCCATGCCCGCCGCCTCCGGGGCGGCGGGAGTCCCGCGGGTCGCGGTGCCGGCGGGGGTTCACGATTTCGGGAGCGTCGAGCCCGGCGCGCTCGTCGAGGAGGCCTTCCGGCTGGAGAACACGGGCAGCGCCCCGCTGCGGATCGAGAACGTCAAGAGCTCGTGCGGGTGCACGGTGGGGCTCGCCTCGGGGCACGAGGTTTTGCCGGGGGGCGCCGGCGCGGTGACGGTGCGCCTCGACACGGCCCGCCTGAGCGGGCGTGTGACCAAGACGGTCACCGTGTACACCAATGATCCGGCGGCGCCGGTCGTGGGCCTCACGCTCACCGGCGAGGTGGCCGCCGACCTGATCGCGTCGCCCACGCCCCTCTACCTCGGCCGCATCCGCCACGGCACGGCCACGCGCCGGGAGATCATGGTGACGTCCGGCCGTCCGGGCGCGGCGGCGCGTGTCACCTGGGTCGAGAACACGAACCCCGCGCTCCACGCGACGCTCGAGCCGCTGCCCGCGGGAGGCGGCCAGCGCGTGGTCGTCACGCTCGACCCGCACATTCCGCTCGGACGCCTCAACGACCAGCTCACGCTCCACACGACCAGCGACCGGGCCCCGGAGCTGCTCGTGCCCGTTTTCGGGAGCGTCGAGGGGGACGTCGTGGTCCTCCCGCCGCAGGTCACGTTCGGGGTGACGCGTGCGGGCGACGCCCCGGCGCGCGAGCTGCACATCCGCAATCAGGGCGTGCAGCCGCTGCGCATCACCGGCGTCGGCGTGCCGAAGGACGTCGTCCGCTACGAGCTCGATACGGTCGAGGACGGGCGCGAGTACCTGGTGACGCTGCGGCTCCGCGACGGCCTTCCCCCGGGCACGGTCGAGGGCGCCGTCGACATCTTCACCGACCACCCCGACGAGGATCATCTGGTCGTGCCGCTCTACGCGATCATCCGCGACGGCAAGCGGCAGGGGTGAACCCTAGGGGACGGATATCCGCCAGGTCTCGCCCGCAACGAGCGTGCGTCCGAGGGGGGGCGCATGCTCGCCGAGGCGGACCTCGAGCGGCGCCGGATCGCTGCCGACGTCGGTGAGCGCGACGCTGCCGCCCGCAGCACGAGGGGCGAAGACGAGCCGCCGCGCGTCGCCGTGCACCAGGCGCACGCGGTCCATGTCGATACGCGTCGGGCCCACGTCGACCGCCATCCGGTCGGCCCACGCGAGCCGCGGGCGGTTGGCGACCACGCGCAGGTAGGGACCGGCGGGGGTCGCGCACCGGGCCACCTCGTAGACGGCGGTCGTCCCGAGCGCGGCGCGCAGGCGCGCGAGGTCGCCCACCACCACGAAGGCCGCGGCGTCCCCTGCGAGCAGGCGCGCGGCCTGCTCGAACGGGACCGGCGGCCGCCGCGCCTGCAGCAGCAGCCCGAGCCCGCAAGGCGCGTCGACGGAGGTGAGGGGGAAGCGGTCGCCGACGGCCCCCTCCACCTCGGCGGCGAGCGCCTCGAGGGCCAGCGTCCGCTGGACGTCGGGCGTGCGCCGTTCGAGCCGGTGGTAGTGGACGACGCAGAGGGCGAGCGCGAGCGCCGCGGCCGCGCACGAGAGGGCGGCGAGCGCCGGCCTCGGCAGACGGCGCGTGAGCCGATCGAGCTCCCGGCCCGCGAGGAGGGCCGCCGCCGGGATCACGGGGAAGATGAGCCGTGCGGCGGTGTGGGGCGCGAGGCAGAACACGAGCAGGCCGCCCGCCAGCCAGCAGACGAGGAAGCGCTCGAAGCGCCTCTCGGCGGCGTCCGCAGCCGGACGCACGAGCGCGCGCAGCAACCCGAGCACGGCGGCGACGCTCCAGGGCGCGAAGTTGCCGAGAAAGGCCTCGAGGGGCTTCACGAAGTGCCGCCCGGGCGCGTGCTCGATCGCGTGGCTCAGAAGCTCGCGCCCGAGCATGTTCTCGACGAGCGGCCAGCCTTCCTGCCGCCAGGCGAGGAGAAACCACCCGAGCGTGAGGGTGACGTAGAGCGTGACGCCCAGCCTCTGCCTGCCGCGCACGGGCCGGGGCGTGCCGGCCGCGCGCTCCCACCACGCGGCGGCGAGCCCCATGGCCGCGAGCAGCGCGCCGAGCGGCCCCTTGGTGAGCGTCGCGGCGGCGGCCGCGAGCCAGAACCAGACCCAGCCGCGTCCCGTCGTCCAGCCGTGGAAGGCGGCGAGCGCGCCGAGCGTCACGGCGAGCGCGAAGAGCCCGTCCCAGCGCGCGGTCGCGACCTGCTTCGCCGCCACCTCGCTGGCGAGATACGCGAGCCCGCCGAGGAATCCCGCCCACCAGCCGAAACGCCGGCGGCCGGCGGCGAGCACGACGCCCGCGAGCGCGGCGGTCGCGAGCGCCGAGGGCAGGTAGAGCGTGAAGCGGTCGACGCGTCCGGTGGCGAGCGTCGCGAGCGCGGAGAGCCAGGTGAGGAGCGGCGGCTTGTCGGTGTGGCCGAGGGCGTCGTGGGGGCAGAGCCAGCGCCCGTTCTGCACGACGTCGAGGACGCTCTCGCCGAGCCGGCACTCGTTGTCGAACAGGTTGGGCAGCCCCGTGAGGCGCACGACGAACAGCGCGAGCGCGAGCAGGGCGAGCGCGACCACGCGTCAGCCCCGCGCGGCCTTGAGGGCGGCGCCCGGGGCCGGATAGTGTCGCCGCCGCAGCATCGGAGGTGACAGCATGCACACTTACGAAGGGGGCTGCCACTGCGGCGCGGTGCGTTTCCGCGTGAGCGCCGACCTGGCCGAGGTGAGCGAGTGCAACTGCTCGATCTGCTCGAAGAAGGGCTATCTCCACCTGATCGTGCCCCCCGAGCGCTTCGAGCTGCTGCGCGGCCGCGACGCGCTGGCCACCTACCGCTTCAACACCGGTGTGGCGCAGCACCACTTCTGCGGGCGTTGCGGCATCCATTCCTTCTACGTGCCGCGTTCGGATCCCGACAAGATCGACGTCAACGTACGCTGCCTCGACGGGGTCGACCCGGCCCGCCTCGCGGTTCGGCGGTTCGACGGGCGCAACTGGGAGGAGGCCATGCGGCGGCGGTCGGCCGAGGGGTGACGCCGCGAAGCGGCGGACGAAGATAGGCCCGCCGCAGCGATTGACGGCACGCGGCGCCGGCCGTAGACGCCGGTTTCGTGGCCGCCGTCTTCTCCACCGGCGACGGATCGTGCTACGGGTCCGTGCCGGCCACCGCCATGCTACGGCTCCTGCGCACCGTGAGCTTCCGTGACTACCGGGCCGCGCCCGGGCGCCTGGCGCTCATGATCGGCGGCATCGCCAGCGGCGTGGCGCTCGTCGCGGCGCTCGGCATCGTCAACCAGAGCGTGCTCGCCGACTTCCGCCGCACGCTCGAGCGCGCCGCCGGACGAGCGGCGCTCCAGGTCGTGCTCGGTACCGGCGAAGTCGGCTTCGACGAGGACACGGTCGGCGCCGTCGCCGCCGACCGGGGCGTCGCGCATGCGTTCGGGCTCGTGCGGGGCACGCTCCAGGCGGCGAGCGGGCCTCCGGACATGCTCCAGCTCTTCGGCATCGATCTGGGCTCGAACGCCATCGACTTCTACGACGTCGCGCTCGTCGACCGCGACGGCGACGACCTCGACGTCCTCAACGATACGACCTCGGTCTTCCTCACCGAGGACTACGCCCGGCGGCGCAACATCGCCGTGGGGGCGCGCGTGCCGTTCGCCACGCCCGCGGGCGTCCGGGTGCTCCGCGTGCGGGGGCTCATGCGCGCCCAGGGGCTCGCCAGCGTGTTCGGCGGCGACCTCGCCGTGATGGACCTGATGGCCGCGCAGCGGCTGCTCGGCAAGGACCACCGCGTCGATCAGGTCGACGTCCTGGTGAAGGAAGGGGCCTCGCCCAAGGAGGTGCAGCGCCGGCTGGAGGGGGTGTTGCCGCCCTCGCTGTCGGTCGGGCCGCCGGTGCTCCGCGGCGAGCGCTTCGAGCGCGTGATCGCCGCCTTCCAGTCGATGCTCGACGGGTTCACGGTCTTCTGTCTGCTCGCCGGCGTCTTCATCGTGTACAACACGACCGCGACGGCGATCACGCAACGCGCCCGAGACCTCGCCATCCTGCTGACCCTCGGCGCGGAGCGCCGGGGGATATTCGCGCTCGTGGTGGCCGAGGCGGTCGTGGTCGGCTTGGTCGCCTCCCTGTGCGGGATCGCGCTCGGCTGGGGCCTCGCGCACCTCCTCCTCACGCTGGTCGTCCGATCGATGGGGGTCGTCTACCAGGTCCGTCTCACCGTCGACTCGCTCTCGTTCACCCCCGGTCGCGTGGCCCTGTATGCGGCGGTCGGGACCGGCTGCGCCGTCGCCGCCGCGCTGGTCCCGGCGCGCAAGGCGAGCCGGCTGGATCCGCTCGAGCTCATGCGCCCGGATTTTCGCGAACGGATGGCGGTGGGCTCGCCGAACGGGACGCTCGTCGCGGTCGCGACCGTCATCTTGGCGCTCGCCGCGGCGGCGATCCGTCACGAGTGGACGACGCGTTCGGCCGCCTGGGTCAACGTCGGCCTGACCCTCTGGTGCACGGGCCTGGTGGTGCTCGCGATCCCCCTCATGAGCGGCATCACGAGTCTGCTCCGCCTGATCTTGCCGCGGCTCTTCGGCATCGAGGGTCGCGTCGCCGTGGAGGGGCTGCGCCGCTCACCCGGACGCACGGGGGTCACGGCCGCCGTGATCGCCTTCACGCTGACGATCGCCGTGACGATCGCGTCGATCGCGCGCAGCTTCCGAGAATCGGAGCGCAACTGGTTCATCCTGATCGGCGACCTCGTGGTGTCGGCGGTCGGAACCGAGGGAGGGTGGCTCGAAACCCCGCTCAGCGCCGACGTCGAGCCGGTGCTCGGTCGCATCCCGGGCGTCGCCCACGTCGAAACCTACCGTGCGGTACAGGGTCAGCCGTTCCGCGACGCGCGCATCGCGATGGTGGCGGTGAGCCCCGGGTTTCTCGACACGCCGCAGTTTCGCCGCCAGCTCGCGAGCGACGACGCCGACCGGGCCCTGCGCGCGGTCGCCGGCGGGCGTGCCGTCATCGTGTCGGACAACCTCGCCGACCGTTTCGGGATCGCCGTCGGCGACGGCTTGGCGCTGCCGACGCCGTCGGGGCCGCGGGAATTTCCGGTCGCCGGGATCGTCGCCGCCGATTATAGCGGCGATCAGGGGTCGGTCATCGTCGGGCGCGACCTCTTCGCCGCCCTCTGGCGCGACCGCGCGGTGACCTACTTCAACGTCTTCCTCGCCCCGGGGGAGTCGACGGCCGTGGCGCGCCAGGCGATCCTCGACGCGCTCGGCAGAGCGGGCTACCGGATCAAGATCCTGACCGTGAACCAGGCGCTCGCCTACCACCAGCACATGGTCGACGAGGCTTTCACCTTCACGTGGGCGATCCAGCTTCTCGCCGTCGTGGTGACGCTCGCGGGCATCTTCGACCTTTTGACGACGCAGGTGATCGAACGGCGTCGCGAGATCGGCATCTTCCGCGCGGTCGGCGCGGAAGAGCCGCGGGTGGCGCGCGCGATCCGTCTCGAGGCCGTCGTGATCGGCGTCGCGGGGGCGCTCCTCGGCACGGGCCTGGCCTTCGCGACCTCGCTCGTGTGGGTGCACGTGAATTTCCGCATCCTGCTCGGCTACATCCTCGAGCACCACTTCGCGGTCCTCACGGCGATCACCTGCGTCGCGCTCTCGGCCGCCGCGGCCTTCCTCGCCGGCCATCTCGCCGCGCGCCCGGTGCTGCGGCAGCCCGTGCTCGAGACGCTGCGCTACGAATAGCGGGCGGCGTCAGAGCCGCCAGCGGGCACGGCAGCTCGATGCGAAGCGGCCATCGGCGCCGACCCGCAAGTCCTTGCACCCGCAGGTGTTGAACGCGATGCCGTGGGCGGCGGCGAGCTCCTGGACGAGCGCGTAGGTCTCGAGCTTGCGGGCGAGCGGCACGCTGAACGCGGTGCCGCCCTCCATCGGCGATCGCTCGGTGAGGAGGCTCACCGACGCGGCGAGCGCAGGCTCGCGGCGGAGGCGGCGCAGCGACGCGCCCCACGCGAAGACGTACGTCGCCGTGATCCCGGCGGCTCCGCGGTCGGCAGCTTCGCGGACGAGCTCGGCGAGCGCCGCCGGGTGGTCGTCGAGCGCCGGGAAGAGCGGGTCCAGGCGCAGCGCCACGATCAGGCCGCGCGCCGCGAGCCGGTCGATGTTCTCGAGGCGCGTGCGGGCCGGCGGGCAGCCGGGTTCGAGGAGGGCGTTGCGCCGGTCGTCGAGGCTCGTGACGCCGACGCCGATCCCCTCGACCCAGCTCGCGTGCTCGGCGAGCAGGTCGATCGTGCGCTCGGGGACGATCCCCTTCGTGAGCAGCCCGACCATCGTGCCGCGCGGCAGCAGGTGCTCGAGCAGCCGGTGCGTGCCGTCCGCCGCCTGCGGCGCGAACGGATCGCTGGCGGGGCTCAGGAACACGCTCGGGGGAGCCGGGAGGTCGCCGACCCCCGTCCAGTCGAGGGCGGTCGGGCGCCGCGCCCCGCGCGCGCGCGCCCCGAGCTCGGCGAACGGGCAGTAGAGGCACCCGAAGCTGCACCCGGCGGTGAGGTCGGCGACGTGGTTGCCGCAGAAGCGCGGCTCCCAGCCGAGCGTCACCGGGGGGCGGATCACGGCCGTCCTCGCACCAGGCGCACGCGGCTGTCCCCCTCGTCGTCGGGCAGCGCCATGTTCTGCTGCAGGGCACCGTCGACCAGCCGGAGCACGCGCGTGGCGTAGGCCGCGAACACCGGGTCGTGGGTGACGAGCAGCACCGTCACCCCCAGGCGCTCGTTCGCGTCGTGGATCAGGTCCATGATCGCGCGGCCGCCCGCACGATCGAGGTTGCCGGTCGGCTCGTCGGCGAGCACGATCGCGGGACGCATCACCAGCGCGCGGGCGATCGCGATGCGCTGCTGCTCGCCGCCCGAGAGGTGCGTCGGGCGATGCGTCGCGCGGTGGGACATGCTGACCATTGCCAGCGCCTCGCGCACGCGGGCGTCGACCTCGGCCTGACGCACGCCGTCGAGCACGAGCGGCAAGCCGACGTTCTCGGCCGCGGTGAGGAACGGCAGCAGGTTGAACGCCTGGTGCACGTAGCCGATGCGGCGGCGGCGGAGCGCCGCCAGCTCCGCGGCGGTCATGCCGGCGACATCCACCCCCTCGACGAGCACGCTGCCCTCGGTGGGCGTGGTGAGCCCCGCGATCAGGTGGAGGATCGTGCTCTTGCCCGCGCCGCTCGGCCCCATGATGGTCCAGAACGCGCCGCGGGGGCAGACGAACGAGAGACCGGCGACCGCCCGCACCACGGTGTCGCCGCGCCCGAACACCTTGGTGACCTGTCGGAACTCGATCATGGCGTCGGTGGAAAGCGCTCCTGGAGCTTGCGCGCGACCTCGTCGAGCCAGGCGAGCTCCGCCCGCACCGCCAGCTCGGCGCCGTCGATGAGGAGGTTGGTCACGAACGCGTCCACCGCCGCCCGCGCCAGGCGCCGGCGCTGGACGCCGAGCCGGAAGAGCTCCTGCATGTAGGACTCGCGCTGGTGGTCGACGAGGCGCAGCAGCTCGGGCAGCCGCTCGGGAGCGGCGAAGAGCAGCTTCACCGCCAGCTCCTGGCGCAGCGGGCGGGGCGCGTCGGTCGGCGGGGCGAGGATGAAGTCGTCGAGGCTGCGCCGGCCGTCGGCGGTGATGCGGTAGAGCTTGCGGCTCGATTCGGGCTCGACGACGACCTGCTCGATCAACCCCTCGCCGGCCAACCGGTCGAGGACCCGATAGATCTCCCCGAAGTTCAGCTGCCAGAAGCTACCGAGCGTGCGCTCGCACTGGCGCTTGAGGGCGTAGCCGTGGACCCCTTCCGGGTTCCGCGACACGACTCCCAGCAGGGCGTAGCGGATGCCGCTTCCGTGGCGCATGGCACCCCCCCTCCTCCGGTGTGGGATGGCTACGGGCCGGCGGGACGCTCCCATGGCCCGCGCCGCGCTGTCAAGCGGGCGGTGCCGGAAAGCATTCCGGAACGGAAGGGAATTCGCCCGCAGCGGCCGGCCTCGCCGTCCGCGCGTCCGCAAACGCGCCCGAGCCGCCGTGTTCCGTACCGGAAGGTACATCCGCAGCAGAGTAGAATATGCGCGTTGCAGCAAGAAAAGGGCTTGGCGGCGCGATCACGGCGTGGCACGCAGAGGGCATGACGCCACTGCCGCCCGAGAAGCGCCTCATGCTCGCGGTCCTGACCGACGCCGTCGCCACCTTGCGTCGCACGCGGACAGAGCGCCGCCGTGCGATCGCCGAAGCGCACGCCTGGTTCGTGGCGACCGATCCCGGCTGGCCGTTCTCCTTCGTGAACGTATGCGACGCGCTCGGCCTCGACGCCGCGCGCGTTCGCCGGCTGGTCGCGGGCCAGCGTCGGGGCATGCTCGGGAGAGAGGAGGCTCCAACATGATCGACCATGCGGTGCTCGGGTTGCTGCGCGAGGGCCCCGACTACGCCTATCGTCTGGCGCGGCGGCTCGAGGAGCGGATGGGGGCGTCCTGGCGGGTGAGCCAGGGCCAGCTCTGCCGCAGCCTGGGTCGGCTGCGGCGGCGGGGTCTCGTCGTCGAGATCGCGGCGCCGTTCCAGACGGGCCGCCGGCGGCGCTTCTTCGAGACCACCACCCAAGGCCGGGCCGCGCTCGAGCGCTGGCTCGCGCGCCCGCCCGTGCTGCGGCGCGCGGTGCGCGACGACACGCTCGTCCGCGTGCTGCTGCTCGGCGCCGAGCGCGCCGACGCGCTCGTCTTGCAGCTCGGCGGGCTCGCCCGGCTGTGCGAGCGCCGGATCGAGGGGCTCGGCGCCGAGGCGGACGGCGGCGACCCGGTGCGCCGGCTCGCCTGCGAGGCGGTCCGCCTGCACACCGAGGCGCACCTCCGGTGGATCACGATGTGCCTCGAGGCTCTACGGCCCGCTCAGGGAGGCGAGGGGCAGCCGGCCGGCGCCGGTGTCTTCGGCTGCGCCACGAAGAGCCCGGGGCGGTCGTGCTTGGCCGGGGAGGGCGGGTTGCCGCTCACCTTGGCGGGCGCGGCCGCGCACCACTCGAACGGACCCAGGAAGAGGTTGACCGCCACGCTTCCCTGCATCGGCTCGTCCAGGGTGTAGGCGAAGGCGCTCTTGCCGCCCTTCACCGTGATCTTGTCGGCCTGCACCACCACGGAGGAGATCGGGCCGGTCGAGCTGCTGCTGCGGTAGCGCCAGCCCTTGAAGCCCGACGTGCCTCCGAGCCTCGTCCATCCCGAGGCGGGCAGCGCGGCGACCGCGTCGTCGGAGGTGAGCCCGGCCGCATCGTACACGGCGACGACGGCCCCATGCTGCGTCGGATCGCCCGCGCTGCCGGGCGTCGGCGGGACGACGTGGTTGCCGGCCGGAGCGGTCTTGGTCGACGACGTGAAGCTCAGCCGGCGCTTGGTCGGGTCGCCGGGATCGCGGATGCTGAGCGCCTGGGTTTCGACGAGCGTGAGCGCGAGCGTCGTCGTGGTGGTCGAGGTCGTCGTCGTGGTGGTCGTGGTGGAGGCGCCGCCCGTGCAGCTCGGCGGCACGCTCAGGGGATTCGCCGGATCGGTGCCGTCGTCCAGCTCGGTGCGGTCGGGGCATCCGTCGGCGTCGCGGTCGATCCCGACGCGCACCCCTTCGCCCGGGGGCACGCAGGTGTAGGTGAGCTCCTGGCCCGCCGTGGCCGCGAAGGCGCGCACCTGCGTGTCGGTGAGCAGCGGGTCGGTCACGCGATCGGTCTCGAAGAGGCCGCTCGACAGACGCACCGCTCCGCGCTGCTCGAGCACGCCGGTGTTGGCGTTGCGGATCACGCCCTTCACCGTGAGGTCACAGGCGCCCGCCGCGGCCTGCTGGATCAGGAGCGTGATACGCGGGCCGGCGACCGCCGCGTTCGTGCTCGTGAGCGTGACCTCCTGGCCCACGATCGGCATCAGGTCCGAGTCGAAGGCGAGCACGAATTGCTCGACCTGGCGGCGCGTCGTGTTGCCGCCGTTCGGGTTGAAGCCGCCGTTGAACACCGTGGCGTTGTGGAAGCGAAAGAGCGTGTCGACGCTACCGTCGTGGAGGAACCCGAAGCCGCGCACCTGGTCGGGCTGGCTCGTGAAGGGGCCCGGCGTGCCGTTGTTCCCGGCGTTGAAGAAGGGGACCGCCGGCATGCCGAACATCCCCACCTTCTCGTAGGCGTTGCGGAGCTGGGGGATCTTGAAGTCCTGCGTCTCGTTCTCGAAGCTCGAGTGCCCGTCGGTCCCGAAGTGGCTGTTGATGGGGTCGAGCACGTGGCAGCCGTTGCAGGTCTCGACGACGTCGGAGGTGATGTTGAAGAAGAAGCTCTCGCCGGCCTGTTGATCGGAGGTGAGCGAGTCGTCGAGCGCGCGGATCGGGTTGGGCGGCATGGCGACCTGGAGGATGAAGTCCGTGAACGCCTGCATCTGCGCGTCCGACAGCCCGACGCAGGTCTCTCCGGCCGGACACGCGGCGTCCTGGCGGCATCCGAGCCCCTGGGTGACGCTGCAGTGCCCCGGCATGCCGAGGAGGCCCACGAACGCCACGTTGAACTTCTCGAAGTCCCCGGCTTCGTTCGTGAGCGGGTCGTTGTTCGGGGGCGGATCGTTGCCGACGGTGCGGTCGCCGCGCCAGTGCATGGGGCCGTCGTGCGCCATGCCGCGGAGCGTCTGCGTGGTCATCGGCCCCTTCAGCGGGTGGAAGGTCGGGCTGCCCGAAGGGTCGGGCACGGTGAAAGGATTCGGGTTGGGAGCGACGACGCCGCTCGGGTCGCCCAGGTGCCAGGCGAGGCTGTCGAAGTCGCCGAAGACGTGGCAGCTCGCGCACGCCGCCTCCCCGTTGCTCGAGGTGAGCACGGCGTCGTAGAGGAACGGCCGGCCCGCCACCACGCTCGCCGGCTCGGGGTTGAACAGCGCGAGGTGCTGGACCTCCGTCCCCGGGCTCGTCGTCGTGTCGACCACCGACACGGCGTCGTCGAAACGCGTGAGCACGTAGAGGCGGTGCAGCGCCTCGTTCAGCGCCACCCCGGTGGCGCCTCCCCCGCTCAGCGTGATGTGGCTCGCCGCGCTCGGCGTGAAGGTCCCGGCCTCGAGCTGCGCCGTGTCGAACACGCCGACGATGCCGCTCGCCCCGGGGTCCGCGGGGCTGCTCGAGCCGAACGCGGCCACGTAGAGCCTGCTGCCGTCGCTCGTGACCGCCATCCCGAGCGGCGTCGCGAGGCTGTTCGCGGCGGTGCCCGCCGGGCTCGGCACCGTGCAGTAGTCGATCGCGTTCAGGTGCCGCGGCGTCACGCCGCCGCTCACCGGGTCGAGGACCGTGATGCGCGCCTCGCTCAGGTGGCCGACGACCGAGCTGGGCGTCCCGCACGGGGAGCGCTCGCCCTCGAAGCGCACCTCGTTGTGGGAGTCGCCGTTCGTGACGTAGACGCGGCCGCTCGCCGGGTTGACGGCCATGTTGAAGAGAACCGTGCCGACGTGGGCGAAGGGCTGCCCCGGGTGCGGGCTGCTCGCCTTCGCGACGGGCGGCGTCTGCGTGGCGTCGATCTGGAAGACGTCGTCGTCGGGCAGATAGAAGCGCACCGCGTTGTCCCAGTTGCGGCCGAGCACGTCCTCCCAGTGGCTGTCGCTGGCGTTGAACTTGACGATGAGGCCGGTCTCGGGCCCGGTGACCCCGTCGGCGCTCACGTTGGGCGCGGGCTGTCCGCCGGGGTAGGTCACGCCGGCCACGGTGCACGGGCCGGCGCCGCTGCCACCGTTGCACACGACGCCCTCGGAGAGCGCGGTGGTCTGGTTGCCGGACTCGAACACCGCCGCGTAGACGGTGCGGCCGTCGGAGCTCGCGGCCAGCGCGCGCGGCGTGTCGCCGAACAGCGTGACCACGGTGAGCGGCGTGCCCCCGAGCACCGTGCCGAGGTTGGTGGCGTCGAACACCCAGACGTCGGCGCGGCCGATGCCGGAAGTCGTGAGGTCGGCGAGCGGCACGGGGCTGTTCTGGCCGCGGTGCGCGGTGGTGACGAACGCACGGGTGAAGAAGCCGTTGCCGTCCAGCGGGCCGGCGAAGACGACGTCCCGCGGCTCGTCGCCCACCAGCAGCGTCGCGGTCACGCGCGGCGGGGTCGTCCCCGAGGGATCGAGCTGCACGATGCTCACGCTGTCCGAGAGGTGGTTCACGACCCAGACCTCGGTGTTCGTCCGGGCCGCGACGGCCACCGGCTCGAGGCCCACCGGGACGCTCGCGGCGTGGGAGAGCGCGCCGGTGCCGGGGTCGACCGCGAGGATCTCCAGCCGGTTGTCTGGCGTGTCGACGGCGAAGAGGTGCGTCCCGTCCGGCGACAGCGCGAGTGGTCGCACCTGCCCGCTCTCGAAGGTGACGAATCCCGCGCCTGCGGCCGTCCCCGCCGCGACGGCGATCGCCAGCAGTCCCCCGAGCAGCGCCTTCGGCGTGATCCCCTCCGTCATGGTCGCGCTCATAGCACGATTCGCCGCGCCGGTGCGGATTTTTTGCCTCCGCTTTCCATCTCCTGCCGGCGGGGTAGAATGCACCCCCTCGATGAAACCCACGCCCTCGCCCGCGGCCCCCGACGGCCCCATGCTGAGCGTGGTGGTCCCGGCCTACGACGAGGCCCCGAACCTCGAGCGGCTGCTCTCCGAGGTACGGGCCGCGCTCGATCCGACCGGTCTCGCGTGGGAGCTGATCGTCGTCGACGACGGCAGCGGCGACGAGACGCCGGCGATCCTCGCGCGCCTGGCGGCCGCCGAGCCGCGGCTGCGGCCCCTGCGCCAGCCGACCCGCAGCGGCCAGACGGCGGCCCTCGTGACGGGGTTTCACGCGGCGCGGGGCGCGCTGATCGCGACGCTCGACGCCGACCTCCAGTGCCCCCCGGGGGAGCTGCCGGCGCTGCTCGCGGACCTCGGCGACGCCGACCTCGCCTGCGGCATCCGCGCGCATCGCCACGACCCGGCCGCCCGGCGCCTCGCCTCGGCGCTCACGAACCTCGCACGCCGGGCGATCCTCGCCCCCCGAGTGCGCGACCTCGCGTGCCCGCTGCGGGTCTTCCGGGCCGACGCGCTGCGCCGGGTGGAGGCGATGACGCCGCTCTTCGACGGGGCGCACCGCTGGCTGCCCGCGCTTTTCGCGCTCGCCGGCCAACGTGTCGTCCAGCGTCCCGTGGCCCACCTCCCGCGCCGCGCCGGCGTGTCGAAGTACACGACCACCGGCCGTGCGGGGCCGATCGCCCGGGAGCTGATCCGCGTGCTCGGCCTGGCGATCCCCCGCTCGCGGGGCTTGCGGATCGGGATCGCGCTCGCCGCGGCCGCCGTCGTGCTTGTTCCCTTCCTCTACGACCTCGGACGCTGGCCGCTCCTCGAGCCCGACGAAGGGCGCAACGCCGAGGTGGCGCGCGAGATGCTCGCGGTCGGTACCTGGGGCGTCCCGCACTTCGACTATCTTCCCTATCTGGACAAGCCGGTGCTGCTCTTCTGGCTGATGGCGACCGCGTTCCGGACGCTCGGGGTGAGCGAGCTGGCCGCGCGCCTTCCCTCGGCGCTGGCCGCGCTCGCCACCGTGGCGCTCACCTTCGCGCTGGGACGCGCGCTGCTTCCCGGGGTGCGGCGCGCGCTGCTGGCGGCGGTGGTGCTCACGACCAGTCCACTGGTGCTCGCCTTCGGCCGGCTGGCGATCTTCGACATGCCGCTCACGGCGCTCGCGACGGCGGCGCTGATCTGCCTGGTCCTTGCCCGGCTGCGTGGGGAGCCGTGGCGGTGGTGGCCGCTCGCCGGGCTCGCCATGGGCTTCGGCGTCCTCTGCAAGGGGCCGGTCGGGCTCGCCGTGCCGCTGCTGGCCTGGGTCGCCGGCCGCGGCGCCCTCCCTCCGGCGCCGCGGCGGGCCGGCGTCCGGCCCGCCCTCGCGGCCGCGCTGCTGACGGCGGCGGTGATCGTCCCCTGGCTCGCCCACGTCGAGTGGCGGCATCCCGGGTTCCTCCGCTACGCGGTGGTCGACGAGACGCTGCTGCGGTTCACCTCGGCGGCACGGTTCGAGCGCGCCGGGCCGGGCTACTACTATGCGCCGGTGCTGGCGTGGGCCGGAGGCGTCTGGAGCGTGCTGTTGCTCGCCGTCACGCCGACGCTGGTGCGCCGCGCGCGCGCCGGGGGCGCGGACGGTGCAGCGATCCGCTTCGCCGCTCGCGCGGCGGCGGCGATCGTGCTCCTCTTCACCTGCTCGGCATCCAAGCGCCCGCAGTACGTCCTGCCGGCGCTGGTACCGCTGGCGCTGCTCGCGGCGATCGGGCTCGACGCCGCCCCGCGACTGGCCGCGCGCGTGCTGCGCGCTCTGGCGGTGGCCCTGGCGGCCGTCGGGCTCGGGGCGGTGGCCGTCGCGCTGGCGGGCGTGCGGCTTCCCGCCGTGACGCTGCCGGTGATGACGCCCGGCGTGCT
The DNA here is from genome assembly GCA_035295465.1 of Binatia bacterium. Lineage (GTDB taxonomy): Bacteria > Desulfobacterota > Binatia > DP-6 > DP-6 > DATGIZ01. The sequence continues at coordinate 17,373 of DATGIZ010000016.1, forward strand.
GGTGGCCGCCGGGGCGTTCCTCCTCGGCTGGGGCATCGTGACGCTGCGGGCGGCCCGGCGGCCGGCGCTCGCGCTCGCGTGCGCCGCGCTGCTCGCTCCGGGCCTCGGCGCGGTGCTCCTCGGCCCGCTGGCGAGCTATGCCCGCAGCCGCTCCTCGCGCCAGCTCGCGACGCAGATCCCGGCCGGCGCCACGGTCGTGTGCGCGGAGACGTTCCGCACGAGCCTGCCCTTCTACCTCGGGCGGCGCGTGCTTCTGGCGAGCCGCAGGGGCCACGAGCTCACCAGCAACTATGTGGCGGCGCGGCACGAGCGGTTCCGCGACCATGGCACCCTCCTGCCGACCAGCGGGCTCGCCGAGGTGATCGCACGCGACGCGCGGGTGGTCGTGCTCACCAGCCCGTGGCGCCTGGCCGCCGTCGAGCAGCTCACGCGCACGCGCTTCGAGCGCGTGTACGGCGACCGGCGCAGCGTCCTGCTCCGCCCGGCGAGCTGACGCCGTGTGCGGCATCTACGGCATGGTCGCGTCCGCCGAGGCGCCCGCGGACGTCGCGTCGATGGGCGCGTGCCTCGTCCACCGCGGTCCCGACGGGGACGGCCGGATCGCGCGCGGGCGCGCCGCGCTGGGATGCCGGCGACTCGCGATCATCGACGTCGCCGGCGGCGCGCAGCCGCTCGCCGACGAGACCGGCGAAATCGTCGCGGTCTGCAACGGCGAGATCTACAACCACGCCGGGCTCCGGCGCGACCTCGAGGCGCGCGGCCACCGGTTCCGGACGCACTCCGACGCCGAGGTGATCCCGCACCTCTACGAGGAACGGGGACCGGACTTCGTCCACGCGCTCGACGGGATGTTCGGGGCCGCCGTCTGGGACGCGCGCCGCGGACGGTTGGTGCTCGCGCGCGACCGGATGGGCGAGAAGCCGCTCTACTGGGCGACGACGTCCGCAGGGCTGTGGTTCGCTTCGGAGCCGAAGAGCCTGCTCGCCGCCGGTGTGAGCGCCGAGCCCGACTGGCCCGCGCTCGGCGCCTATCTCCGCCGCGGCTGGGTGCCGGGGCCGGCGAGCGCGTTCGCGCACGTCCGCCGCCTGCCGCCGGGCGGGCGGCTCGTGCTCGAGGGCGAGCGCCTGGCGACCGACCGCTACTGGGAGGTCGCGCCGCTCCTCGCCGCGCCGGCCGCCGACCTCGATCCCGCCGCCGCCGCGCGCGCGCTGCGCGGCCAGCTCGAGCGCGCCGTGACCGCCGCGCTGGTGAGCGACGTCCCCGTCGGCGTCTTCCTCTCCGGCGGGCTCGACTCGACGGCGGTCGCGGCGCTCGCCCGCCCCCGGCTGGGCGAGCTCAACACGTTCGCGCTCGGCTTCGAGGTGCCGGGCTTCGACGAGCGCGATCACGCCGCACTCGCCGCCGCGGCGCTCGGCACGCGCCACCGCACGCTCACGGTGACGCCGGCGCTCTTCCTCGAAGGGCTGCGGGCGCTCGCCCCGCTGCTTGACGAGCCGCTCGCGGATCCGGCGCTCGTGCCGACGTTCCTGCTCGCGCGCTTCGCGCGCGCGACCGTCAAGGTGACGCTGGTCGGCGAGGGCGGCGACGAGCTGTTCGCCGGCTACCCCACGTACCTCGGGGGTGTGCTCGCCGCGCGCTACCGGCGCCTGCCGGCGCCCGTTCGCCGGGCGCTGGCCGCCGCCGCGCCCGTCCTCGGCGGTCCGCGCGGCAACACGACCGCGCGCTACCTGCTGCGCCGCTTCCTCGAGGCGGCCGACGCGGACGAGGCCGAGCGCCACCGCGCGTGGACCGGCTGCGTCGACGCGGAGCGCCTCGGGACGCTCGCCGCTCCCGGTGGACCGCTCACCGCGCCCGAAGAGCCGCCGGCCCCGCCCGGTCGGACGGCGATCGACCGGCTGCTCGCCCTCGACTTGACCGGCTACCTTCCCGACGACCTGCTCTTCAAGGTCGACCGCGCCACGATGGCGGCCTCGCTCGAGGGCCGGGCACCCTATCTCGATCATCACCTGGTCGAGCTGGCGTGTAGCCTCCCCGCCGCCTTTAAGGTGCGCGGCCTCGCGACCAAGCGGATCTTCCGCCGCGCGGTGGCCGACCTCGTGCCCGGGCCGATCCTCCGCCGCGTCAAGCGCGGTCTCACCGTGCCGCTCGCCGTGTGGCTCGCGGGACCGCTGCTGCCGTTCGCGCGCGAGACGCTGGCGCGCCTCGACCCGCGCGTGATCCGCCCCGAGGCGGTGTGCGCGCTGCTCGACGAGCACGTCGCGCGCCGCCGCGAGCTGTGGGCGCTCGTCATGCTCCAGCTGTGGATGGAGCGCCACGCGCGCTCGTAGGCGACGGCCCGCGTCGCCGCCCGGCTACAGCCGCGCGGCGGTGATGTTGAACGTGATGTCGCCCTTGCGCAGCGGGGCGAGGACCGTCTTCACGAACCGCGTGCCGTCCCAGCGGTACTCGCGCAGCTCCTGCTGGTCCTCGGAGCCGACGTAGATCGCGGGCCGGCCGTCGCCGGCGAGGTCGGCGACGCAGACGGGATGCTCAAAGCCCGAGGAATCGCGGTCGATGAGGCTCTTCGTCCAGCCGCCGTGGCCGTCCTGCTCGAAGAGCCAGAGGCCCGAGGCGAGGCTTCCGCCCACGAGGTCGACCTTGCCGTCCCCGTTCACGTCGCCGGCGGCGAGGTGGCGCATCATGCGATCGGGGACGGTGGCGACCTCGCGGCCGGCGAACCCGCCGTCGTGCCAGCGGTACTGCTTGACCGTCACCGGGCGCTCGAGCGCGCCCCCGGCGCCGATCGCGCCCTCCCAGACCGCGAACAGGGACACGCCCGTGCCGTCCACGTCCGCGGTGAGGATCTCCTTGGCATGCGTGTCGGGCGAGCGCTCCACGATCGAGCGGTGCCAGCCGTCGGCCGCGTGCTTGTACATGCGCACCTCGCCCGCCTGCTGCGCCTCGAGCTTGTTCGGCTGGCTCGGCGTGGCGAAGAACTCGGCGACGCCGTCGCCGTCGACGTCCCCGATCCTGACGTCGTGCACGAACGTGTCGGGTTGCCGGTCGACCTCCTCGACGCGCCAGCCGTCGCTCGGGTGCACGACCGCGATCACGCCCTGGTCGTGGGTCGCGATCACGAGATCGGGCTTGCCGTCGCCGTCGACGTCGCCCGCCGCCACGTCCCGCAGCCGGTCGAACTTGCCGCCGAAGCGGGGGTTCCAGCGCGTCTCCTGCTGCCAGCGCCCGTCCGCGAAGCGCCACGTCTTGAGCCGCGCCTCGGTCCCGCCGATGGTGAGGAAGCCGTCGGCCCACGGCAGCGCCTTGTGGAACACGTTGCTGTCGGGATCCTCGAGCAGCGTCGCTTTCCAGCCCTCGGGCGTCCGCCGCACGATCGTGAGCCGCGCGGGGCCGGGCACGGGCTCGGTCTTGCCATCGGGCCCGGTCGTGTCGACGAACTGCGCCTGCGCGAGGAGCAGCGCAGGGTAGGGACCGCCGACGAGCGGCTCCTGCACGGGGGCACGGCCGCGTGCGCCCGTCGTCGTCCCGCCACAGCCGACGAGGGCGAGGGTGAGGAGTGCGGCGAACCACCGGCGGCGGGACGGCATCGGGCGGTTGAAGCGTCGGGCGGCGCGGTTGTCAAACGCGCGAGCAGCCACGAATAATGCCGGCGTGAAGACGACCACCTTGCTCGCGGTCGCGCTCCTTCTTGCCGCGTCCTGCCGACCGGCCCCGCCGCCGGCCACCGCGCCGCGCCGCCCGTCGGTGGCGAACGCGCCGCGGCTCTCGATGGCGGCGCTGCACGCATCCGGCGGCGTGCCCCCGGGCTGGCGCTTCACGCCGCCGCCGGGCGACCCGGCCGCGGGCCGCACGCTCTTCGCCGCCCTCGGCTGCCCCGCGTGCCACGCGGTCCGCGGCGAGAGCTTCGCCGCCCCCACCGGCCCGGGCCCGGAGCTCACCGGCATGGGCAGCCACCATCCGGCCGGCTACTTCGCGGAGTCGATCGTGAACCCCGACGCCGTGCTCGTCGACGGTCCGGGCTATGTCGGCCCCGACGGCCACTCGATCATGCCGATGTATCCGGACATGACCCTCGGCCAGCTCGCCGACGTGGTGGCGTACTTGACGTCGCTCACGAGCGGCGTCGAGCCGTCCGCGGGCGCGGCGCCCGCGTCGCCCGCGCTGGGCTCCCCGCTGCCGGCGCCCCCCGACCCCGGCCGCCAGGCGTTTTTGCGCATGGCCTACGATGTCCGCCCCGGGCAGCTCGCCGCATTCGAGCGTTGGTTCAAAGACGAGGGCGCGCCCGGCTTCCTCGCGTTCCCGGGGCTCCTCGGCATCGACACCTACGTCGACCGCCTGCACGCCCCGTCGGTCACCACGCTGCTCGCGTTCAGCGACGATGCCGCGCTCTCCCGCTTCCTCGCCGACCCGGCGATGGGCCGGCTCGGGCTCGCCTTCGATCGCTTCATCGGCGACCACGACCACCGGTCGTACGCCGCGCCGCCGCCGCTCTACCGGGTGCCGAGCCTCTCGGCGCCGTAGGGTCGCAACGGGTCGAGGCGGACCTCGCGCCGCCCGGCGAGCGCGTGGCGGTCGAAGCGCGCGAGGAGCGCCCGGGCCTCGAGGGGGCCCGTGCCCGCCTCCCCCAGGCCGAGCGTGCGCGCGAGCAGGCCCACGACGTCGGCGGGGGAGCGGCCCGCGGCGCGAAGGTCCCGGATCGTCGCGCCGCGGGCGCGCTTGGCGAGCCGCGCGCCGTCGGCGGCGAGCACGAGCGGCACGTGTGCGAAGGCGGGCGGCGATCCCCCGAGCAGCTCCGCCAGCAGCGCCTGGCGTGGGGCCGAGGCGAGCAGGTCCGCGCCGCGCACGACCTCGGTGACGCCCATCGCGAGATCGTCGACCACGACCGCGAGCTGATAAGCGTGGACGCCGTCGCCGCGGGCGAGCACGAAGTCGCCGACCTCGTCGGCCACGTGCTGGGTCACGGGGCCGTGCAGCGCGTCGGCGACCGTCACGACGCGGTCGGGGACGCGCAGCCGCAGCGCCGGCGGGCGCTTCCACGTGCGCTCGCGCATGCCGCGGCTCCGGCACGTCCCCGGGTAGCGCGGGCCCTCGTCGCCCGGATGCGGCGCGCTCGCCGCGCGTGCGATCTCGGCGCGCGAGCAGTCGCACCAATAGACGAGCCCGCGACGCGCGAGGTCGGCGAGCGCCGCGTCGTAGCGGGCGGTGCGCTCCGACTGCCGGTAGGGCGCGTGCGGCCCGCCCACGTCCGGCCCCTCGTCCCAGTCGAGGCCGAGCCAGCGCAGGTCCGCGAGCTGGCGCGCCGCGGCGCCGGCGACCGTGCGCGGGGCGTCGAGGTCCTCGACGCGCAGCACGAGCCGGCCGCCCTGCGCGCGCGCCGAGAGCCACGCCACCAGCGCGGCCGCCGCCGACCCGAGGTGCAGGTCGCCGGTGGGCGACGGCGCGAAGCGGCCGCGGTACACCTTAGGCCGCCGCGGGCACGAGGCGGTTACGCACGCGGGCCACCCGGCGGCGGATCGGCGTCCGCAGCGCGTCGAGCCCGCCGTGCGCGCGCAGGAACGCGTCGACGTGCTCCCGCGCGGCGGGATCGAGCGCGCCGTGGCAGTCGACGGCGCGCTGCCACATCCAGACCGTGTAGGGGAAGAGCGCCCGCTGCTCGCGCACGCCGCCGATGGTCACCTCGTGCGTGCCGATCACGCGCGGGATCGGCGTGCCCGGGTTCGCGTCGAGCCAGTCGGCGAGCCGTTCGGCCGTGTCGACGAGCACGGGAAAGTGCTCGGCGAACATGCGGCGGAGCACGGGCACGAGCGTATCGGGGATCGCGTCGCCGGGGGACAGCTCGCCGGCGGCGGCCGCGGGCGCGTTCATGCGCTCGACCCACGCGGCGACCCGCGGCGCGCGCGCGCGCATGAGACGCCCCGGATAGGGGTCGCGGTAGAGGTGGGCGTAGAGCGGACCCATCATGCCGAAGTCGGCGAGCGACGGCCGGCCGCCGAGCAGGAAGGCGTGCCGCGCGAAGTGCGCGTCCAGCGCGTCGAGCAGCCCCTCGTACCACGCCTCGATCGCCGGGATCGTGCGCTCGGTGACGGCGAGGAACGGCAGCGCGCCGGCGAACGGCGCGGCGAGCTTCCGGCCCGCCTCGATCTGCGCCTCGCGCGTGCCCTCGGGCAGCGCCGACTCGCCGAACTCGCGCAGGACGAAGTCGCGGTTCTCGGCGAACGACCAGCGGTAGTGCATGGCGGGCAGCACCATCCACTCGTCGCCGTAGATCTCGAGGAGGATCGCCACGAGCCGCTGGAGCGGCGTCGGCGGGTAGACGGGCAACTCGGGGAAGCGCCCCTCGAGGAAGTCGATGATCTCGGTCGTGTCCTGCACGGCGACGTCGTCGGGCGAGAGCAGGACCGGGATGTACTTCACCCCCGTGCGCGGGACGATGATCTCGCGGTAGACCTGCTGGCTCGCGAACACCTCCTCGAATGGGATCCGCTTCCAGCGGAGGTAGGCGCGCGCCTTGCCCGTGTAGTACGACGCCTCGGCGCCGATCAGCCGGTAGACCGCGCTCACGCCGGCGCCTCGACGCGCAGCGCCGCCGCGCGCGGCGGCGGCAGGTGGTCGTAGAGGTCGGCGACGAGATCCGACTTGCGCCGCGCCCACGCCGGGTCGTGCCAGAGGTTGCGCCACTGATGCGGATCCTCCCCGAGGTCGTACAGCTCGCCCTCCGTGCCGTCGTAACGCACGTCGGGCAGCGGCAGGTCGAAGCCGAACGCGCGCTGCACGCGGGCGAGATCCCAGCCGACCTCGCGGGTCGAGGGCTCGTAGACCGTGCACACGAGCCCGTCGCGGTAGATGGTGCGCAGGTGCATGCCCACCTGCGCGAACTGGCTGTCCCATTCGGTGATCACGCGCTGGCGGCCGGAGCCCGGGGCGGTGGGCAGCGGCGCGCCCTCCATCCACGCGGGCACGGGCACGCCGGCGACCTGGCAGAACGTGGGCGCCAGGTCGAGCTGGCCGACGGGCTCGGGCACCTCGGCGGGCGGCACGCCCGCCACGGGCGCCGGGCGCCAGATGAGCGGGATGCGCATGAGCGCGTCGACGTGGTAGGGCCCCTTGTAGAGAAGGCCGAAGTCTCCCTGCAGCTCGCCGTGGTCGGTCGTGAAGAAGACGTCGGTGTCACGCTCCCAGCCGCGCTCGGCGACGCGCCGGAGCACGCGCCCGCAGGCCTCGTCGATCAGCTCGTTCTCGACGTGCACGAGCGCGTTCACCTCGCGGATCTGATCGTCGGTGAGCTGGCTCGGCACGAAGGTCATCGGACCGCCTTCGTAGTTCCGGAAGCGCCCCTCCCACCACGCGAGCCAGTGGCGCGGCTTTTCTGCCAGGATCGCCGCGACCTTCTCGCGTGAGCCGGGGTGGCCGGGAGGCAGGTCGAGGTCGCGCCAGCGGATGCGGCGCGCCTCGGAGGCGGGCGGATCCCAGGGGTGGTGCGGATCGGGGAAGCTCATCCAGACGAACCAGTCGTCGGCGGGGTCGAGCGAGTCGAGCCACGCGATCGTGCGGTCGGCGACCCAGTCGGTGTGGTAGTGCTCGCGCGGGATCGGGTTGTAGGCGACCTCGGGCGCGCCCGTGTCGCCCCCGCCCTGTGCGGAGAGCAGCGGCGCAAAGCCCCCGGTCTCGTCGGGGTGCTGCTCCTGGAGCCACAACGAGTAGTGCCAGCCGCCGACGGGCCCGTGCATCGCCAGCTCGAGGTGCTCGAAGCCCCGCCACGGCCCGGTGCTGCCCTCGCGCGCCATGCGGTTTTCGAACCAGCGGCCCCGGAGGTCGAACGCGGGCTCGAAGTGCGCCTTGCCGATGAGCGCGGTCCGGTAGCCGGCCTTCTCCTTGAGCCAGGCGGCCACGCTCGGCGCGTCCGCCGGCAGCGGCACCCCGTTGGCGAACACGCCGTGGGTGCGCACGTACTGGCCGGTGAGCATCGTCGAGCGCGCCGGCATGCAGACGACGTTCTGGTTGTGCGCGCGCCGGTAGTTGATTCCCGTGGCCGCGAGCCCGTCGGCCACCGGCGTGCGGGCGATCGTGCCGCCGTTGCAGCCGAGGGCGTCGTAGCGCTGCTGGTCGGTGGTGATGAAGAGGATCTTGCGGCCCATGCGGGCTCCAGTGGTTACTGCACGTCGAATGCAGATACAAGAGCCGGCTCCGGCCGGTGCGCGAGGAGGAGCGGGAGCGCGTTCGTGCCGAGGGCATTGCGCCGAATCGAACGAGCGTAGTAGGGTCGCACTGCGATGGATGCCAGGGCGAGACGCCGGCCCTCGAGGTGTTGCGCCGTCGTCCTCGCCGTTCTGCTGGTGGCCCCCGCGCTCGCCTCCGCCGCGCCGGTCTGGCTCTGCAACCCCGCCTTTACCGACGATCCCTGTCGCCCGAGCCTCGACACGACGGTCGCGTCGCCGACCGGTAGCGTGCGCAGGGTGCGGCACGTCCGTCGCCGGCGTTTCCCGAAGGTCGACTGCTTCTACGTCTATCCGACGGTGAGCGACCAGAAGACGCCGAACGCGAACCTCGAGATCGACCCCGAGGAGCGCTCGATCGCGCTCTACCAGGCGGCGCGCTACTCCGAGCTGTGTCGGGTCTTCGCGCCGATGTACCGCCAGATCACGCTGGCGGCGCTCCTCGGCACGGCCCCCGGTGGTGACGCCGACCTCGCCTACGCCGACGTGCTCGACGCCTGGAACAGCTATCTCGAGACCGACAACCATGGCCGCGGCGTGGTGCTCATCGGTCATTCGCAGGGCACGTTCATGCTGCGGCGGCTGATCAAGGAGCAGATCGATCCCAATCCCGCCGAGCGGGCGAAGCTCGTGTCGGCCATCCTGCTCGGCGGTAACGTGACCGTTCGCCAGGGCGCGGACGTCGGCGGCGATTTCCAGAACGTGCCCGCGTGCCGCTCGCGGCGGCAGATCGGCTGCGCCGTGGCCTTCTCGACCTTCAACGGCCCCGTGCCGCCGAACGCGCTCTTCGGTCGCGCCGCACCGGGGTTCGAGGTCCTGTGCACCAATCCCGTGTCGCTGCGCGGCGGTGCGGGGCCGCTCAAGTCGGTGCTGCCGACGACGCCGTTCGCGCCCGGCACGACGATCGGTGCCGCCACGCTGCTCGTCGGCTTCACCCTGCCGCCCGCCCCGACGCCGTGGATCGAGGTCGACGGCGCGTATCGCGGGATGTGCTCGTCGGCCGGCGGCGCGAACGTGCTCGAGATCGCCGGCGTGGCGGGTGCCCCACAGCTCCATCCGGTTCCCGACGCGACCTGGGGCCTCCACCTCGTCGACGCGAACATCGCGCTCGGGAACCTCACGCGGCTCGTGGCGGACGAGGCGCGCGCCTTCGTCGCGCGGCGCCACTGCCGCTTCCAGTCGGGATCGGGCTGGTTCGGCTGCAGCAGCAGCGGGTGATCACGCGCCCGCAGGGATAGGCCGGCGAAAGCGAGGACCGCCGCCGCGGCTCACGACCGGGTGTCGCGTGCCGCCGCGCGTGGCCGCAGGCGCGCGATCTCGCGCCGCGCCGACACGACGCCGGCCGTCGCCATCGCGAGCCCGAGTGCCGGGGACAGGCGGTCGAGCCACCAGAGGACCTTCCACCACCCCGGCACCACGATGATCGCCCGATTGCGCGCGACCCTATCGAGCGCCGTCGCGGCGAACCGGCCGACGTCCATCGGGCGGAGGCGCTCGAAGGCCCGCAGCCCCAGCTCGCGCTGCCGCGGCTCGGAAAGCGGCCCGAGGAAGATCCCGAAGCGTCCCCCGGAGAGGATCGGCGTCCGGATGACGCCCGGGCAGAGCACGCTCACCCGCACGCCCGAGGCGGCGGCCTCGACGCGGAGCGCCTTCGAGAGGCCGACGACGGCGTGCTTGGTCGTCGCGTAGCTGCCGAGAAACGGGCCCGTCACGAGCCCGGCCATCGACGCGGTGTTCACGATGTGGCCGAAGCCCTGCCGCAGCATGAGCGGATACGCGGCCTGCACCCCGTGGACCACGCCGCGCAGGTTGACGTCGATGATGCGGTTCCACGCCTCGAGGGTGTGGTCGCGCAGCTCGCCCCCGACGGCAATGCCGGCGTTGTTGAACACGAAGTCGAGGCGGCCGTGCTCCGCTGCGACGCCGTCGATCACGCGCGCGACGGCGGAAGCGTCCGTGACGTCGAGCGCGACGCCCGCGGCGCGCCGTCCCGCCGCCGCGAGTTGCCCCGCGGCGGCCGCCGCCTCGTCGGCCTGCACGTCGGCGAGCACGACGGCAGCCCCCCGGCGCGCCAGCTCCTCACCGAGCGCCCGGCCGATGCCCGAGGCCCCGCCGGTGACGACGGCGACCGCCCCCTCGAAGACGCGCAGTCCCGCGCTCAGCGCCACCGTCCGAGCACGCGGCGCGCGAGGCGCGCGCCCGCGTCGAGGTCGTTCGGGGTGAAGCTCTGGAGCGCCGCCAGCTCGAGGCTTCCCGTCGTCCGCCCGCGCCGGAACACGATCTTGACGTCCCACTGGCAGTCGGTTCCCGACGGGAGATCGATGCAGAGGCCGGTGAAACCCTGGAAGCCGCACGCCTTGCTCGCCCCCGGCAGCCGCAGCCGCGTGAGCCCCGGCTGTGCGCAGATCCCGTCGATCGCGGCCCGCGCGTTGCTCCGCAGGCGCCACGTGACCAGGGTGAGGTCGCCGCCGCGGTAGAGCCCGGGGACCACGGACTGGTGGCCGCAGGAATCGGGCTCCTCGGTCGCCGGCGTGAGGTCCGTGCCAAAGTAGCCCTCGGCGAGCTGCTGCGCGAAGAGCCTGCACGCCGCCGGCCTGGCGGCTGCCGACCCGCCCGTGACGAGCAGCGCCGTGACGCCTGCCAGCATGGAAGCAAGCCGTCCCACCCCCGTTCCCTCCGCGGGCGGCATCCTGGCAAGCGCCCCGCGGGGAGTCAATCACGCCACGAGCTTGCGGTACCGGATGCGATGCGGCTGCTCGGCCGCGGCGCCGAGCCGGCGGCGGCGGTCGGCCTCGTAGTCCTGGTAGTTGCCCTCGAACCACACCACGCGGCTGTCGCCCTCGAAGGCGAGCATGTGGGTGGCGATGCGGTCCAAGAACCAGCGGTCGTGGCTGATCACGACCGCGCAGCCGGCGAAGTCGACCAGCGCGTCCTCGAGCCCGCGCAGCGTGTCGACGTCGAGGTCGTTGGTGGGCTCGTCGAGCAGCAGCAGATTGCCGCCGCTGCGGAGCAGCTTCGCCAGGTGGAGCCGATTGCGCTCGCCGCCGGAGAGGTCGCGCACCTTCCTCTGCTGGTCGGGCCCCTTGAAGGCGAACGACGCCGCATAGGCGCGCGAGCTCACCTCGCGCTTGCCCACCAGGATCGTCTCCTTGCCGCCGTCGGAGATTTCCTCCCAGAGCGTGCGCTCGGGATCGAGCGTCTCGCGGCTCTGATCCACGTAGGCGAGCACGACGGTCTCGCCTACGCGCAGCGTGCCGGCGTCGGGCTTCTCCTGGCCCACGATCATGCGGAACAGCGTGGTCTTGCCCGCGCCGTTGGGGCCGATGACGCCGACGATGCCGCCCCGCGGCAGCGTGAAGCTCACGTCGTCCATCAGGAGCACGTCGCCGTAGGCCTTGCGGAGCCCGCGCGCTTCGATCACCAGCTCGCCGAGGCGGGGGCCGGGCGGGATGGTGATCTGCGCGGCGCGCTCGCGCGCCTCGGCCGCCTGGTCGCGGGTGAGGAGCTGCTCGTACTGCGCCAGCCGCGCCTTGCCCTTCGCCTGGCGCGCGGTCGGCGCCATGCGCACCCACTCGAGCTCGCGCGCGAGCGTGCGCCGGCGCGCCGACGCCTCCTTCTCCTCCTGTGCCAGCCGCTTCTCCTTCTGCTCGAGCCACGAGGAGTAGTTGCCCTCCCACGGGATGCCGGCGCCGCGGTCGAGCTCGAGGATCCAGCCGGCGACGTTGTCGAGGAAGTAGCGGTCGTGGGTGACCGCGACGACCGTGCCGGGATACTCCTGGAGATGGCGCTCGAGCCACGCCACCGACTCCGCGTCGAGGTGGTTCGTCGGCTCGTCGAGGAGCAGGAGATCGGGCTGCGCGAGCAGCACGCGGCAGAGCGCGACGCGCCGCCGCTCGCCGCCGGAGAGGGTGTCCACCGCGGCGTCGGCGGGCGGCAGGCGCAGCGCGTCCATCGCGACCTCGAGCCGGCGGTCGAGGTCCCAGGCGTTCGCGGCGTCGATCTGGTCCTGGATGCGCGCCTGCTCGGCGAGCGCCTTCTCCATCTCGTCGTCGGAGAGCGGCTCCCCGAGCCGCGCCGACACGGCTTCGAAGCGTGCGAGGAGCGCCCGTGTGCCGGCCACCCCTTCCTCGACGCACCCGCGCACCGTCTTCCCGCGCCCCAGCTCCGGCTCCTGGGGCAGAAAGCCGATGGTGGTGCCTTCGGCGGGTGCCGCCTCGCCGGCGAAGTCCTGGTCGACACCGGCCATGATCCGCAAAAGCGTGCTCTTGCCGGCGCCGTTCGGTCCGAGCACGCCGATCTTCGCGCCGGCGTAGAACGAGAGCCAGATACCGCGCAGGATCTCCTTGCCCTGCGCCGTGACCTTGCGCAGGTCCTTCATCGTGAAGATGAACTGCGGCATGCCCCCGAGCTAGCGGTTGGAAGGGCCGGCCGCAACGGGCGGCGCCGGCTACGCCTCGGGCGCGGCCTCGACTTCAGCGGGCGGGGGTGCGACGGCCGCGAGCGCGCGGCCGAGCACCTTGAGCTCGCGCAGCAGGCGCCGGCACTCGCCCGCCGCTTCGTCGGGCGAACCCGCGTCGCGGGTCTGCCGCAGCGCGGCCGCCACGCGCTCGGCGCCGAGCAGACCGGCGCCGTCGGCGAGCTCGCCCAGGCCGGCGATGGCCTCCTTCAGCTTGGCGCCGTCCGTCCCGGCCGCGAGGCCCTGCTCGAGCAGCTCGATACCGCCGGCGACGGCGCTCGCGAAGCGGGCGACGACCTCGTCGTAGGCCTGCCGGTCGATGGCGAGCCGCGACATCACGGCGGCGCTCGCGCCGAGCGTGGGCCGGCGGCCGCGGAGCAGCTCGCGGGCGCGCTCGACGAGCTCGGGAGCGTTCACCGGCTTCACCATGAAGTGCCGGACGCCGAGGGCCGCTGCGCGCTTGACCGTGTCGGCGTCGGCCATCGCGGTCGTCAGGATGACGGGCAGGTCGCGCAGCTCGGGCCGCTCCCGCATCGCCTTGACCAGGTCGAGGCCGTCCATCTCGGGCATCATCACGTCCGAGATCACGAGCTCGATGTCGGGCGACTGCTCGAGCAGCTCGAGGGCGCGGCGGCCGTTCTCGGCGGTCACCACCTCGAGGCCCGCGCGCTGGAACTTGATCTCGAGCACCCGGGCGCTGAGCGGCCCGTCTTCCACGATGAGAATGGCCATGTCCCGGCGGGCAGGGCGCCTCCAAGCGACTAGCAAGCGGGGTGCCACAGCATGCGACGCGCCGGCATGCAGCGGCCCGGCGCACGCCGCGACATTCGTGCCGTCGGCGTCAGCGCGATGACGGTCCGCCGGGGTCGGCGCGCAGGTCGCTCACGCCAGGGAGCTTCTCCTCGAGCGTCGCCTCGGGACGATCGCGCAGCACGTGGTCGAAGAACGCGAGCGCATAACGGACCATCAGGTCGTGATGACCGTCCACGAGATCGGTCCAGCCGAGGTGCCCGGTGCCCTCGAACTCGACGTAGTACTTGGGACCGCCGGTGCGGTCGAACGCGCCCGCGTTCTTGCGGACGCCCGGCGTGATCCCGATGTCGCGCGTTCCGCCCTGGTACATGACCGGCACCTTCAGCCCGGCGAGGCCGCCGCCGGCGAGGAACGGCTGCGCGTACGGCGAGAGCGCCAGCACTGCGCGGATGCGCCCGTCTCGCCACGAGGGCCACGCGCCGCCGACACCGAGCGCCGTGTACCCGCCGAGGGAGTGGCCCGCGATCCCGATGCGGCTCGGGTCCACGCGCACCCCGGCGACGGTGCCGTCCCGCAGCACGGCGTCGAGCAGCGCGCGGATGTC
>DATGIZ010000017.1:0-35266 GCA_035295465.1 Binatia bacterium
TCGGCGGCGCGGTGGCGGGGGCGATGACGATGATCCAGGAGGATCGGCGGCTGGTGCGACAGTTCTTCGGCCATCCCGCCGTCGCCTACGTCAAGAAGGCCCTGCCGTGGTGAAATTCCCCGTTCAACGCAATCATGAGTAAGCGTAGGCGCGTCCTCGATACCGGGTCGAGCGGCACGTCTCTGGTGATCCAAAACGACGCCAAGGGTGTGCCCCCGGAAGGGATCGAGGATGCTTAGGTTGAGCGCCGCGGTCATCGCGGCATTCCGCACCGATAATCTGTGCCTGTCGTGCGGGCATCAGTGGTTTTCCCGCATCGTGCAGCCGGCCGTCTGCCCGACGCTGCAAGGACCCGAGCCAAGTGCGAGGACGGCCGGGGGATCGCGATGGCGACGGGGGTTGCGATGATCGGCGTGACGGCGGCCGGCGAACGCCAGGTCCTCGGCGTCGACGCGGGCCCGGCGGAAGACGCGGCCTTCTGGCCCGCGATCCTCCGCGAGCTCGAGCGGCGCGGGCTCGCCGGCGTGCGCTTGGGAATCTCGGAGGCGCATGAAGGCATCGACGCGGCGCTCGCGACCGTGCTCACGGGCGCGAGCTGGCAGCGGTGCGGGGTGCGGTTCAAAGCGCCGGACGCACGCAGTCGGGATCTTCCCGACGCGTGGCGCGCTGCGGCGGCTGGTCGGCGCGATCCTCACCGAGCCGGACGACGAGTGGCCGTGGCCGACCGTCGCTACTGCAGCGCGGAGTCGATGCGGCAGCTCCGGCAGCCGATCACCGGCGAACACCCTCGCCACGGCGGCATGCAACTTTTTCGAGGAGATCGATCTCAACTACGTCCATGAACCGCGCGCTGGCCAATTCCACCACGTGACGGGACGTCACGACCATCCAGGACTTCCGCTCACTCGGTGCGACGCGGATCGCCAGGCCCGGCATCGTCATGTCGAGGACTTCCAGCCGCCCCCGCTCTGGTGGTACGAGCTTCGCGATGCTCCGATCCGTCAACGCATCCTTCATCGGGTTCGCCTTGTGTATCGCCGGGTCGTGCGCGGGCCATGCGTGGGTCACGCGGGCGACGATTCTTGGTGACATGCGATGACTTCTCCGGCATCGAGCGTGCCAGGGAGAAAACCTCCACCGCACGGCCTTCCCTTCGCGCCGACGAAGGTCGGCGTGCTCATCGACATCGACATGGGCACGAAGGCGGACTTCCTCGCCACGCTGCGCATGGGGTTCGACGAGGCGCACGCGGCTGGCCTCCTGCTGCGCCCCGTGGAGCTGGTCGTCGAGGAGGCGATCGGGCTCCCGCGCCTGGAGGCCCGCAACTCGATCGAGGGCTACCGCCGCCTCGTCGACGCGGGGGTGCTCTGCGTGATCGGGCCACTCATCACGGACAACTCGCTCGCGCTCGCCCCGGCGATCGAGGCCGCGGGCGTTCCGGCGGTCACCTGGACCGGCACCGATCGCTACCACGGCGAGTACTGCTTCAACCTCGGCAACGGGGGCCTCGCCGAGGAGTCGGCGATGATGGCGGCGTGGATCCGCCGCCAGGGCCACCGCACCGTCGGCATGATCCACGAGCTGAGCCCGGGCGGCGTCGAGTACACGTCGAGCTTTCGCTGGTACGCGGCGCGCGCCGGGCTCGACGTGCTGATCGAGGCCTACACGACCCAGATCCCCGACGACCTCGAGGCCGTGCTGCGGAAGGTCCGCGACCAGCGCCCGGACTGCCTCGCCTACCTCGGCTACGGCTATCCGACGATCCTCATGGGCCCATTGTTCACGAAGCTCGGCTGGGACCCGCCGCGGATCATGACCACGGCCTTCCAGTTCTGCTACGCGAAGCCCGAGTGGATGGCCGCGCTCGAGGGGTGGCACGGCATCGATCAGATGTGCGAGGAGAACCCGCGGCTCAAGCCCGTCTTCGACCGCTTCGCGGCCCGCTACGGGCATCGGCGCGACCACACGGTGACGGCACTCAGCTACGACACCGCGCGGCTCATCGCCGAGGGCATCGCCCGCGCCCCGCTGCTCACGCCACGCGGCGTGAAGGAGGGCCTCGAGCGGGTGCGTCTGCTCCCGGCGGTCAACGGCGGCCCCCGCACCCACATGAGTCTCGGTCCCTGGGACCACAAGGCGTACAAGGGCGACTGGCTGGTGATCCGGCGGATCGAAGCCGGGCGCACGGTGTTCGTCGGGCTCCACGAGCCCGTGGACTGATCGGCCCCGGCGCGGAAGCCCTGCGCGATGCCCCACCCTGCGCCGCTGCTCCCGACGACCCCCGCGTTCCTCCGGCTCCAGGCGGAGCGGTGCGGGAACGCCGGCGGGCTCGCGTTCGGCGGCCGGGCGATCGGCTACGCGGAGCTCGCCGCCGCCGTGGACGACCTCGCGCGCTGGCTCGCCGTGCGCGGCATCGGTGCGGGCGACGCCGTGGGCGTCATGGCGGCGAACGTGCCCGCGATGCCCGCAGTGCTCTATGCGCTCTGGGGCCTCGGCGCGGTCGCGGTGCCGATCGGCGCGCGCTCGACCGCGGCCGAGGCGGCGCGGCTGCTCGCGCACGCGCGCGCCCGCGCGCTCGTGTGCGATCCGGCGCGGGCGGACACGGCCCGCGCGGCGGCCGCGGCGGCGGGCGCGGCGGCCTACGTCTGCCGCCCCGACCTGCCGCTCGCGCCGCGGCTCCTGCGCCGCGCGCCGCGGCGGTGGGTGGGGACGCCGCGGCCGCCGCGGCTCGAGGGGGTGGCCGTCGTCGCCTACACCTCCGGCTCGACGGGCGCGCCGAAGGGCGTCGTCCTCACGCACGCGAATCTCTGGTGGGCGACGCTCGCTTGCGCGCAGGCGCGCGGCGACGGCCCCGAGGGCGTCGGCGCGTGTCTGAGCCCGCTCACGCACACGCCCGTGCTGGTCTCGCACCTCCTCTGCCGCATCCTTCTCGGCGCGACGGCGGTGCTGGTCGAGAGGTTCGACGTCGCCGCCGTGCTCGACGCGGTCGAGCGCCACGGCGTCACCGACCTGCCGCTCATCGGCGGCATGGTCTTCGACGTGGTCGCGCGCGGCGCGGTGTCGCCCGCCGTCCGGCGGACCATCCGCAAGGTCTCGGTCGGCGGCGCGCCGACGCCGATGGACGCCAAGCGCGCGCTCGCCGGCATCTTCCCGGAAGCGGAGCTGATCGAGGCCTACGGGCAGACCGAGTCGACCGACGGCGTCTCCATGACGCGCGGCACGGCGGTCCTCGACCGCCCCGGCACGGTGGGGAGGATGAACCCGTACGTCCGTGTCGCGATCCGCCGCGCCGACGGCGCGCTCGCCGAGCCGGACGAAGAGGGCGAGATCGTCGTCGCGGGGCCGACCGTGATGCGCGGCTACCTGCGCGACGCGGCGGCCACGCGCGCCGCGATCCGCGACGGCTGGCTGCACACGGGCGACGTGGGCCGCCGCGACGCGGACGGCTGGTTCTACGTCACCGGCCGCGTGAAGGACCTCATCATCACCGGCGGCGAGAACGTCTCCCCGGTCGAGGTGGAAACCGTGCTGCGCGCGCACCCCGACGTCGCCGACGTCGCCGTCATCGGCACGCCGCACCCGCGCTGGGGCGAGCAGGTGACCGCGGTCGTCGTGCGCCGTCCGGGTGCCGTGGTCGACGGGGCGGCGCTGGCGGCGTTCGCCGGCGCGCGCCTCGCGGGCTACAAGAAGCCCCGGCGGGTGGAGTTCGTCGCCGCGCTGCCGCGCAACGCGGCCAACAAGGTGCAGACGCACCTGCTCAAGGCCGAGTTCGGAGGGTGACCATGGAGTACGAGCAGATCCGTCTCGAGGTACGCGACGCCGTCGCCACCGTGACGCTCAACCGTCCCGAGCGGCTGAACGCCTACACGAGCCGGATGGGCATGGAGCTGCGCGACGCGTTCCGCGTCGCGGACGCGCGCGACGACGTCCGGGCGGTGGTGGTCACCGGCGCCGGCCGCGGATTCTGCGCCGGCGCGGACCTCGAGGGCGAGGGCAAGATCTTCCGCGACGGCGAGGAGGCCGCGCCCGAGCCGCCGCCGGCCGCCTGGCAGGTCCGCAAGCCGATCATCGGTGCGATCAACGGGCCCGCGGTGGGCGTGGGAGCGACGCTGCCGCTCCAGTGGGACCTCAGGCTCGCCGGCGAGAGCGCGCGCATCGGCTTCGTGTTCGTGCGCCGCGGGCTCGTCCCCGAGGCGTCGAGCACCTGGATCCTGCCGCGGCTCGTCGGGATGGCGCGCGCCGCGGAGCTCCTCTACACGGGCCGCATCCTGAGTGCCGCCGAGTGCCTCGCCTACGGGCTCGTGAGCCGCGTCGTCCCCGACGCGGAGCTGCTCCCGGCCGCGCACGCGCTCGCCCGTGACATCGCGGAGAACGCCGCGCCCGTGGCGGTGGCGCTCACCAAGCGGATGCTCTGGGCGATGCAGGACGTGCCCGGGCCCGCGGAGGCCGGCGCCATCGACCTGCCGGCGTTCCGCTGGTCGACGCAGACGCCCGACGCGCGCGAGGGCATCCGCGCGTTTCTCGAGAAGCGGCCGCCGCGCTGGACGATGCGGCCGAGCGTCGACCTGCCCGAGCTCGGCCGGTTCCGCTCGTGATGGAGACCGTGCCCGCGCTCCTCGACGCCGCGGCCGCGCGCGCGCCGGCGCGCGCCGCCGTGGCGTACGCGCCGCGCGACGCGGTGACGGCTCGGCTCACCTGGGCGGAGCTGCGCGCCGCGAGCCGGCGCGCGGCGCAGAAGCTCCTCGGCTGCGGCGTCGGCAAGGGAACGCGCGTCGGGCTCCTCTGCCCGAACCGGCCCGACTGGCTCACGGTCGCCTTCGGCGTGCTGCGCCTCGGCGGCGTCCTGGTTCCGCTCTCGACGCTCTGGAAGCGCGAGGAGCTGGCCTACGCGCTCGCGCACGCCGACGTGCAGCTCCTGGTCATGGTGCCGGGGTTCCTCCGCCACGACTACCTCGCGAGCCTCCGCGCGATCGTCCCCGAGCTGGCGGGCGCCGAGCCGGGGCAGCTCTGCGCGCCGGGGCTGCCGGCGCTCCGCCGCGTCGTGCTCCTCGAAGGCGAGGCCGCGGGCGCGGCGCGCTGGGCGGGGCTCGCGCCGGCGGCCGACGAGGCGTTCCTCGACGCGATCGAGCGCACGGTCGCGCCGACCGACGTGGCGACGGTCTTCTTCACGTCGGGCACGACCGCGCAGGCGAAGGCCGTCGTGCACGCGCACGCGGCGCTCACGGCCTCGGCGCGGCGGATCGCGGATTGCGTGGGGATCGGGCCCGCGGACGCGTGGTGGGGGCACATGCCGCTGTTCTGGAGCGGCGGCTTCGTGCTCGGCGCGCTCGCCACGATTGCGGGCGGCGGGCGACTCGTGCTCCACGAGGTCGTGGAGGCCGGCGGCGCGCTCGCGCTCCTCGAGGCCGAGCGCTGCACGGTGATGGCCGGCTGGCACCAGGCGGGGCCGCTGCTCGAGCATCCCGACTTCCCGCGCCGCCGTCTCGCCCTCACGAAGGGGAGCTACCACGCGCTCGCGCCCCGGCTCATGGGCGCCGGGCACCGCGCCGTCGGGATGTACGGCATGAGCGAGACCGCGACCTGCGTGGCATGCGCGCGCTTCGACGATCCGGAAGCCGTGCGCACCGGCACGTTCGGGCGGCCGCTCGCCGGCATGGAGGTGCGCATCGTCGATCCCGAGAGCGGGCGCGCGCTGGCGGCGGGCGAGAGCGGCGAGATCCTCGTGCGCGGTCCAACGCTCATGGAGGGCTATCTCCGCGTGCCGCGCGCACGAACGTTCACCCCCGACGGCTTCTTCCGCACCGGCGACCTCGGGTTCCTCGACGCGGACGGCTTCCTCCACTTCGCGGCGCGCTTGAAGGACGTCATCAAGACCGCGGGGGTGAACGTCGCCGCGGTCGAGGTCGAGGAGGCGCTCGCCGCGCATCCGGCGGTGGCCGCGGCGCACGTGGTCGGCGTGCCCGACCCGGTGCGCGGCGAGACCGTCGCGGCGTTCGTCGTCCCGCGCGCGGGCGCCGCGGTCGACCCCGAAGCGCTGCGCGCCTTCTGCCGGGAACGCCTGGCGAGCTACAAGGTGCCCCGCCTGGTGTTCGCGATCGCCGAGGCCGACGTGCCGCGGACGGCCTCGGGGCGGGTCGAGAAGCCGGCGCTGCGGCGGCTGGCGCAGGCCCGCCTCGGGTGTTAGCAGGGGCGCATGGCCGACTTCCAGACCGTCCGCTTCGAGGTCGAGAGCCGCATCGCGACCATCACGCTCGACCGCCCCGAGCGCAAGAACGCGATGAACCAAGCGCTCAAGGACGAGCTGCGCGCGTGCTGGAAGCGCGTGAAGGCCGACCCCGACGTGTGGGTGGCCATCATCACCGGCGCGGGCGACGCGTTCTCGAGCGGCGCCGACGTCGAGTCGCTCGCCACGGGCGGCTTCAGCCGCACCGATCGCTGGACGGAGCTGGCGATGATCGAAGGTATCCGCGACCTTCCCACGCCGCGCCGCCAGCTCGTCCACAAGCCGGTGATCGCCGCCGTCAACGGTGTGGTCGCGGGCTTTTCGCTCGACCTCGTCACCGAGGCGGATATCCCGATCGCGTCCGAGCGCGCCACGTTCGTCGATCCCCACGTCTCGATCGGCTACGTGTCCTCGCACGAGATGGTCAACATGGCCCGCCGCGTGCCGCTCGCCGTCTGTCTCCGCATGGCGCTGCTCGGGAGCCGCGAGCGGATGACCGCAAAGCGCGCCTACGAGGTGGGGCTCGTCACCGAAGTCGTCCCGCACGAGCGGCTCATGCCGCGCGCGCGCGAGCTGGCGGAGATGATCCTGACGAACGCGCCGCTGGCCGTGTGGGGCACGAAGATGGGCATCCTCCAGGGACTCGGCCTGCCGTTCGCGCAAGCCGAGGAGATCGCCGCCGGCTACCTCGAGGTCGTCGAGCAGTCCGAGGACCACGGCGAGGGCCCGCGGTCGTTCGTCGAAAAGCGCAAGCCTGCGTGGAAGGCGCGCTGAGCCCCTCGCGTCTCGAGCCGGATCGATGCTGCGGCGCGGCATGGGGGCTGCTCGACACTCGTGCGCCGCGGGGGCAGGATGCCTGGGATGGCCGGAGCGGAGGCGCGCATCCGTCGCGTGGTCGCCGAGCAGCTCGGTTTGAGCGCGCAGGAGCTCACGCTCGACGTCTCGCTCACCGACGACCTCGCTGCCGACTCGCTCGACCTGGCCGAGCTCGCGATCTCGCTCGAGGACGAGTTCGACGTGGGGCTCGCGGAGAGCGCGCTCGATCACGTCCGCACCTACGGCGACCTCGTGCAGACCGTGCTCGACGCGGTGCGCGCCCGCCACATCGACGCGTCGCCGTGGGAGCCGATGCTCGTGCGGGCGCGGGTCGTGCCGCCCGGCGTCACGGGCGACGCCGCGCTGCTGCACGCGGGGCCGCTCACCCCCTATCTGATCGAGAGCATCGCCGAGGACGCCCGCCGCGCGGGCGAGGGGGCCGCGCTCGAGGTGACCGTCCCGCCGGCGACGACGGACGCGGACCTCGGGCGCCTCACCCGCCAGCTCGGGCCGCTCGCGGATCGAGGGGTCCACGTGAGCGTGCGCCGCGACGGGCACCGTCCCGCGGGAACGCGGCCGGCCGACGCGCGGTCGTAGCGGGCGGTCAGCCGAGCGCCGCGATCAGCGCGTCCGCGGTCGTCACCGTCGCCAGCAGCGGCATGATGTTGTCGATCGAGAAGCGGTGCCACTCTTCGGGGTAGCTCGCGCAGCAGTCCTCGATCACGACCACGTCGAAGCCGCGGTTCACCGACGCCCGCACGATCCCCTCGACCGCCATGTTGGTCGAGACGCCGGCCATCACCATGGTCGTGCGCCGGAGCATCCGGAGCACGGGGTAGAGCTGCGTGCCGTAGGAGCCGTCGACGCTGACGGTCCGGGTGAGAACGTAATCCTCGGGGCGCGCGGCGAGCGCCTCGTGGATCTCCGCACCCCACGTGCCCTCGACGAGCGCGGGCTCGCGCCCGGCCAGCCGATAGATGCGCGCATTCGGCCGCGGGAAGCCCGGCTTGTTGGAGACGTTGACGTAGAGGACCGGGAGCCCGCGGTGGCGCGCGGCGGCCAGCACGCCCCGGAGCCGCGGGATCACGCCCCGGCGCTGCACGGCCTCGGCGAGCACGCCGCGCAACCCCCGCTTGCCGACGTTCGACTCGTGGACGATGTCGTTCTGCATCTCGACGACGCAGAGCGCGGTGTGATCGGCGTCGAGGACGAGGTCGGCCATCGCGTTCCTCCGGCGGTCGGCCCCGTCTGCCTAGCATCCGCGTGTCGTTCAGGTCCACTCGATCCACGGGCCCGTGGCGACGGGATGCCGGTGCGGCTCCGCCCCGGTTGCCGCGATTCGCGCCGGCGCCGCCGGTTGCGGTAGATAGGCGGCCATGCCGCCAGAGGTCCCCAGCGCGGCAACGGGGTCGCTGCCCTTCGTCGGGCGTGAGCGCGAGCGTGCGGAGCTCGACCAGGCGCTCGCTGGCGCGCGCGCCGGGGAAGGTGGGCTCGTGCTGGTCGTCGGCGAGGCGGGCATCGGCAAGACGCGGCTCGCCGAGGACTTCGCCGCCCGTGCGCAAGCAGGCGGCGCGCGGGTGTTGTGGGGTCGTGCGTGGGAGCGAAGCGCGCCGCCCTTCGGACCGTGGGTCGAGGTCCTGCGCGGGCTGCTCGAGGCCGCCGGTCCTGGTTCGATCGTAGCAGCGCTCGGCGAGCGCGCCCATGCGCTGCCGCGCCTGCTCCCCGAGCTGGCCCGTCACCTGCCTTCGGGCGCCGCTCGCGCCGGGCTCGAGCCCGACCGGGCCCGCTTCTTTCTCTTCGACGCGGTGGCTGCGGCGCTTGGTGCGGCGGCCGCGCGTGCGCCCACGGTCGTTGCGCTCGACGACTTCCACGCCGCGGATCCCGCTTCCGTCCTGCTCCTGCGCTTCGTGGTGCGACGGCTCTCGGCGACCCACCTCCTGCTCCTCGTGCTGGCGCGCGAGCCGGTGGCCGACCTGGCGTACGGACGGCGGCTCGCGCTGCGTGGTCTCGACGAAGCGCACGTGGGCGCGCTCGTCCGTGGCCGGACGGGACGGGAGCCCGCAGCGGAGCTGGTGCGCGCGCTCCACGAGGGCACGGGCGGAAACCCGCTCTTCGTCGACGAGGTGGTGCGCCTCCTCCTCGCCGAGGGACGGCTCGATCACGGGTCACCGCCGGGCGGGCTGCCAGTGCCCGAGGGCGTACGCGAGGCGATCCGCGGTCGCTGCGCGCCGCTCGCCGCCGAGGTGCGGGAGACCCTGCGGCTCGCGGCGCTGCTGGGTGTCGACTTCGAGCTGCCGGTCCTCGCCCGTCTCACGGCCCTGCCGACCGGGCAGCTTCTCGACCGCCTCGCCGCCGCCGTCGCCGCCGGGCTGCTCGTTCCGGTGGCGGGCCCGACCGGCCGCCACCGATTCGCGCACGCGCTGATCCGCGACACGCTCTACGAGGAGCTGCGACCGGCCGAGCGGCTGCGCCTCCATCGCGAGGCGGCCGAGGCGATCGAGCGCCTGCACGCTGCGCACCTCGAACCACATCTTCCCGCGCTCGCCCATCACTTCTGCGAGGCCGTGGCCGGCGCCGACGACGCGGAGCGCGCCGTCGGTTGCGCCGCGCGCGCCGCCGAGCGGGCGCTCGCGCTCCTCGCGCCGGAGGAGGCGGCGCGGCACTGCGAACGGGCGCTGGCGGTGCTCGCGGCCTGGGGTGGGCCCGAGGCGACGCGTGCGCGGCTCCTCCTGCTGCACGGCGAGGCCGCGCGCGCCGCCGGGGCGGTACGACGGGCCCGGCCGATCTTCCTCGAGGTGGCTGAAGCCGCCCGGCACCTCGGCTCCGGCGAGCTACTCGCGCGTGCCGCCCTCGGCCTCGGCCACACGGGCATCGAGTCGGGCGCCATCGATCGGCCGCTCGTGCGGCTGCTCGAGGAGGCGCTCGGGGCGATCCCGTCCGCCGACGCGCCGCTGCGCGCGCACCTCCTCGGGCGGCTCGGCGAGGCCCTCTACTTCTCGCCCGAGCGCGCGCGGGCGGCCGCCCTCTCGACCGAGGCGTTGGCGATGGCGCGGCGCCTCGGTCGTGACGACGTGCTCGCCACGACGCTCATCCGCCGCCACTTCGCGATCTGGGGACCCGACACGTCCGCGGAGCGCGCCGCGCTCGCGGCCGAGGCGGCTGCCGTGGCGGCGCGGACGGGCCAGCGCGAGGTCGAGCTGGTCGCGCGGAGCTGGCGCGTCGCCGATCTCCTCGAGCGCGGCGACGTCGAGGAGGCCGAGCGCGAGATCGCCGCATACCGGGAGATGGCCGACGATCTCGGCCTGCCCGAGTTCCGCTGGCGCGCGCGCCTCCTCGCGGGGGCACGCGCCCTCATGCGTGGCGAGTTCGACCGCGCCGCCGAGCTGGCGCGGCAGGCGGCCGCCGTCGAGGACGGGCCGCACGGACCGAACGCCGTGCAGTTCTTCGCCGTCCAGCGCGTCGCGCTCGCGCTCGAGCGGGGCGCCGACGACGCCCTCGAAGAGATCGTCGAGCCGCTGCGGGCGCTTGCCGAGCACTATCCGAGGCTCCCCGTCTGGCGCTCCGCGTTCGCGCGCGTGTGTGCCGAGCTCGGACGCTGCACCGAGTCCCGCCGGGAGATCGACCTCCTGGCCGCCGACGGCTTCACGGGCCTGCCCCGCGACGGCAACTGGCTGCCCGCAATGATGAACCTCGGCGAGACGGCCGTGCTCCTCGAGGATCGCCCGCGGGCCGCACTCCTATACCGCCTGCTGCGTTCCTACGCCCGGCTGCACGTCGTCGTGGCGCACGGCGCGGCGTGCTTCGGGTCGGTCGAGCGCTACCTCGGCCGGCTCGCCGCAGTCTGCGGCCGGGCCGTCGTGGCGGAGCGCCACCTCACGCGCGCCATCGCCGCGGACGCGCGCACGGGCGCTGCGCCCTTCGTCGCGCAGGCCGAGCATGCGCTCGCCCGCCTCCGCCTCGAAAGTGGGGGGGCCCGGCGACCGGACCCGCTCGCGGCTGCTGCTCGAACGCGCGCTCGCCAGCGCGCGTGCGCTCGGCATGCCGAAGCTCGCCGCCGCGGCGGAGGCGCTCGGGGCCTCGCCGTGGCGCCGTCAAGCGGCCGAGGGCGTGCCGGCGCGCTGGGCGTTCCGACGCGACGGCGGGCTGTGGACGATCGGTCCGGAGGGGGAGGCGGCGCAGGTCCTTCACGGACGCGGCTTCGAGCACCTGCGGGTCCTCCTCGGGCATCCGCGCTGCGCCTTCTCGGCGGTCGAGCTGGCGGCGCGCGGAGGCGGGGTCGCCGTCAGGCCCGGCGACTCGGCCGGCCCGGTGCTCGACGAGCGTGCCCGGCGGGAGTATGGGCAGCGGCTGGCCGACCTGCGCGGCGAGCTGGACGTGGCGCGCGCACGGCACGACCTCGGCAGCATCGCGACGGTGGAGGCGGAGATCGACTGGCTCGAGGCCGCGGTGAGGCGGGCGGTGGGGCTCGGCCGGCGCGTCCGCCACACCGCCTCAACGGTCGAGCGCGCCCGCACGGCCGTGACGAAGGCCATCCGCGCGGCGCTCCGGCGCATCCTGGCCGCGAGCCCGCTGGTCGGCCATCACCTCGTTCGCAGCGTGCATACCGGAGGGCTGTGTCGCTACGAGCCCGACCCGAGCCACCCGGTCGTCTGGGACCTCTGATGGTGTCGATGACGCGAGGAGCGCGGCCCGAAGATCGGCCCGGGGATGGACGGAGAAGGCCTACTGCACCACCAACGTCCCCGTCGTTCCGAGATCCCCCCGGGCCGTCCGGACGAACACGAGATACGTCCCCACCTGCGTCGGCGCGGTGATCTGCAGCGCCAGGGGGTTGTTCGGGTCCACCGACGAGGGGATCGCCTGAATCGAGTTCGGGCACGCGGTCGGATTCACCTGGCCCGGCCCGGTGCCGTACGTGATGAACGGCTGCGACGGTGGCGGGACGCCGTTTAGGCAGTTCCCGAACGGCACCGTGAACGCGCCGCCCGTCGGCGTCAGGGCGCCGGTGAAGCTGTTCGCCGTCTTGGTGCCGCACGCGAGCAGCACGCTGGCCTGGCCGCCGGGCGACACCTGGTGCGGGTAGATGATCGGAAGGCCGTAGGTGTTCGTGCTGCAGACCTGGCCCTGCGGCGGCGACGACGCGGGCGCGTTGCCCGTCGGCGGCGGGGGCTGCGGGACCGGGGTGCCGCCGGGCGGCGTGAAGTTGGTGACGTAGGCTGGTGTCGCCTGGATGGTGCAGAAGCCGTTGCCGTTCGACTGCTGGTTCTGCGACCAGGTCTTCGGGCTCGAGTCCTGGCACCAGTAGCCGCCGCTGATGATCGTGGGATTCTGTTGCGTCGAGAAGCTCACGGTCCAGTTCACGTTGAGCGCGCCGCCCTGGCCCGAGCTGCCGGTCGCCTGCGTAGGAGGGACGAACTTGTTCGGTGCCACCAGGTTGATGAGCGCCTGACGGAGCCCGATCTTTCCGGGTGTCGCGCCCTGGCCGTCGTTCCAGTGGTACGTCGTGATCGAATTGAGGCACCACGTGAACACGCCCGGGTAGTTCCGGTTCACCGTGAAGACGAACGGCTGCTTGCCGCCGTTCTGCACGCCGAAGACGTTGGAGTTGTCGAACAGCGTGACCTGCGAGCCCTGACACGCGTACGTCGGTTTCGCGGGCGCAGGGGCCTTCGCCTTCACGGCCTTCTGGACGACCAGCGTGCAGAACCCGAGGCCGTTCGACTGCTGGTTCTGTGCCCACGTCGACGGGTCGGAGTCGAGGCACGAGTACTTGCCCTTGATGACGACGGGCGCCGGCGCCTGGGGCACCGAAACGTCCCAGTTGGCGTTGTGCACTCCGCCTTGGCCGTTGCTGCCGGTGGCGGCGAACGGGCCGATCGTGTTGCCGGCTCCTCCGGTGCCCGAGACGACCGTCAGGCCGACGGTGCCCGGCGCCGCGCCCTGCCCGTCGTTCCAGTGGTAGGTGTGGATCTCGAGCAGGCAGTACGCCCGGCCCTTCGTGTTGAACGTCGGCGCGGTGCCCCCGTTCTGGACGGCGCCGGTGTTCGAGTTCGTCAGGGTGATCGGCTGGCCGACGCACTTGTACTGCCGCGTGCTCCCGAACTTCCCGGCGCGCGCCGTGCGCGCGGGCGCGATCGCCGCGAGCACGACGGCGGCGAGCGCTGCGCCGAGGCGTCGATGGAGCACTCGAGCGGTCATCATCATGGCAACCTCCGGTGGTCGCGATACGAAGGGGTATTCGACGGAGTGTCGGCCGGTTGCCGTCCGCACTTGAGCCCGCGGGACGTCGCCGCCACCGCTTGGCGCTCGTCGTGCGTCCAGCCCCCGGCCTTCAGCGCGCTGACCTTTGCGGTCCTTGCTCGCCGACGTCACATCGTGCCGCGGGAGGTCACGCCTCCATAGGTGGGGGATAGCTCTCGTCTTGGTGCGTCGGGCCGCGTGCGCGGCGCTGCTGCTCGGCATCGCGCTTCACGCCGGCCCCGGCGGAGCGCGCTCGCCCGCCCGGAAGTGCCAGAAGGCCTGCCGGCAGCGCATCGTCGAGTGCGCGCAGATCGGCAAGCGGCGCAAGTGCCGGGGCGCCATCCTGCGTGGCTGCAAGCGGGAGGGTCTCGCCTACTGCGGTTTCGGCTTCCACCTCGACGCCGGGATCGCGCCCGCGAACACGACGTTGCCCGCGGGCGATCCCCTCGCCGCCGTGGCCGTTGCGGGCGGTACGCCGGCCGTCTTCGTCGCCGATCAGCTCGCGGTGCAGCCCCACGACCGCGCCGAGCTGGACGATCTGCTGGCGCGGACCGGCGGCACCGTCCTGACGGACGACACGGTGCCGCCGCGACCCGATGGCCAGCCCCTCCCGCCCGAGGTCGCCCGGCCCGCTACCTACCTCGTCAAGGTCGACCCGGGGAAGGTGGACCTCCTCGGCTTCGCTGGCGACGCCATCCACGTCGGCGTGAGCGGGTCGTTCGCCGTCTCGAGCATGGCGGGCGCGAAGCTGCTCGCGCTCGCGACGCACGAGCTCGCGGCGGGCAGGCGGGTGGGGGCGAACTTCGTGCTCGAAGGCAGCTACCTCTCCAGCACGCAGGAGGCTCCCAAGAAGGGCGGCGGGTACGACGACGCGTTTGCCACGCCGCAGTTCGGTCCCACGGGCAGCAAGGCCAACGTGCCGAAGGCCTGGCAGCTCGTCACGGCGAAGCCGCCGCCGCGGCGGGCGCGTGTGGCGATCATCGACGGGGGCTTCTGGCTCGACGAGTCGACCGGGGATCCGCTCAGCGTGGCGGGCGGGGCCTCCGACCTGCCGTCGACGCCCTGGCAGGCGGCTTTCAACTGCTCGTTCCCCTTCGCCTGTGGCGTGGGGGCGAACGCGGGCGGCGTCAACCCGTCGTCGTGCACGGGCGGCAGCACGTGTCACTGGCACGGCAACGGCGCGGCGGGGGTCGCCCTCGGCATCCTCAACAACAGGTACGGCGCCGCCGGGACCGGCGGGCTCGTCGCCGATCCCATCCTCATCAGGCGCGACGGGGACGGATTCTACACCGGCGCGGCAATCCGGACCGCCGTGGCCTGGGGCGCCGACGTGATCTCGATGAGCTTCGGAACCGAGTGCGACAACTCGTTCTGCGACCTCGGCATGGAAGCGGTCGGTCTCTACCCGGCGGAGCGCTACGCCGCCGAGCAGGGCGTGGTCATGGTGGCCGCGGCGGGCAACGGCGCGGACGTCGGGGGTGGCGACTTCGTCGGCTTCAACACCCACTCCGTGCCCTGCCGCAACGATCACGTGATCTGCGTCGGCGCCCTCGCCGACGGCGCCAACACCGCCATCCGCTATTCCAACTGGGGGCCGTTCGTCGACATTTGGGCTCCGACGAACATCCCCGTGATGCCCGACGGGGACAACGCATCCGTGCACTCCTTCGGCGGCACGAGCGCGGCGACGCCGTTCGTCGCCGGCATCGCGGCCATGCTCCGGGCCTACGACGGGAGCCTCACGTCCGACGACGTCGACGGCATCCTCTGGCAGACAGGGTGGCACGATTCCGCCGACCCGCACGTCGACGGGTACGTCAACGCGTTCGCCGCCGTGCACAAGGTCGCCGGCACCGCACCACCCGAGATCACCGTGCTCGCCCCGAAGCAGAACGCCACCGTCGACATCAATAACCTGGGTGGCACCCCCTTCCAGGCGCAGGCGAACGACCTCGAGGACGGACCGAACTGCTGCACGATCACCTGGTTCTCCTTGAAGGACGGGCCGATGGGTGAAGGGAAGTCGATCACCTACCAGTTCCCGGATCTCGGCGTGCGTCTCATCACGGCCACCGCCGAGGACAGCGAAGGCGGTACCACCTCGGTCAACTTCGCGATCAACGTCGTCGAGTCGCCTCCGGACGTCGTGATCGACCAGCCGACCCCGAGCGCGCAGGTCTTCGAGGACACGCTGGTCACGCTCTCCGGACGCGACCTCGGCCTCGGCATCTGCCAGTTCCACCCGCAGAACGGGCACTGGACGAGCGACGGGAAGAGCGACAGCGTCCCGCAGTCCGGCTGCACCGTGAGCGCCACGTTCCACGGCACCGGCCCGCGGCTGCTCACCTTCACGGTGATCGGGCCGCATGGCACCCCGGGCTCGACCAGCGTCGCGGTCACCGTCGTGCCGAAGCCGGCGGTCTTCGCGAGCATCGTCGCGCCGACGGCAAACCAGGGGTTCAACGTCGACAACTGCGACCAGATCCTGCTCGAGGCCGACGCGGGGGGCCAGAACCCGCTCACGTACGGGTGGGTATGGCAGGCCGACGGCCTGGGATGCGCGCCGTTCACCATCACGCCCGTCTGCCCGATCACGAGCCTCGCGTGCATCAGCGCGCCGCCGCCGATGGTCACCTTCCTCTCGTTCTGGGACACCTGCGCCCAACGGCCGCCCTGCACCGGCTCCGGCCAGCTCGAGCTGCAGATCACCGACGCGCTCAGCCAGAACGCGGCGGCGACGCCGGTGCCGATCAGCCTGCTCGTCAATCCCCACTGAGCGGCGACGGCGGTTTGTGCCCCGCCGGACGCGCGTGCTAACCGCGAGGCCGTGGCCGTCGACGACGACCTCTTCTTCTCCCGCATCCGCGACCGCGTGGCGATCGTGGGCATCGGGCACTTGCCGTTCGCGAAGGACATCGGCCGCCCGATCGCCGATACGGCCGTCGAGGCCATCCAGCGCGCGCTCGACGACGCGGGGCTCGCGGCCGAAGACGTCGACGGCATGTCGATGCTCGAGATGGAGGCCACCCACGAGGTGTCGATCGCGCGCCGGCTCGGCGTGCGCAACCTTCGCTGGTGGGACAAGATCTCCTACGGCGGCGGCGCCTCGTGCGCGACGGTCATGCACGCCGCCGCCGCCATCGCCGCGGGGCTCGCCACCACGGTCGTCTGCCACCGGGCGCGCAACCGCGGCGCCAAGACGTCGCGCCCCTGGTCGCAGGAGCGCGTGCTCGTGCGCGACGACAAGGCGCTGCACGTGCCCTGGGGCCTCATCCGTCCGGTCGACGTGATCGGCATGTGGGCGCACCGCCACATGCACGAGTTCGGGACCACGCGCGAGCACTTCGGCAACGTCGCCATCGCCGCGCGCAAGCACGCGCAGCGCAACCCCTTTGCGCTCATGCGCGACCGGCCGCTCGACATGGCGACCTATCTCTCCGGGCGCGTGGTGGGCTATCCGCTCCACCTCTACGACTGCTGCCTCGAGAGCGACGGCGCGCTCGCGTGCGTGGTCACCTCGGTCGAGCGCGCGCGCGATCTCCGGCAGAAGCCCGCGCTCGTGCACTCGGTCGCCCAGGCCTCGGGCCCGAACCCCGTCCACCTCGCCAACTACAACAACACGCCGACGATGGAGACCACGTCGCGGTTTTGCGCCGAGATCCTCTGGCGCCGCTCGCAGCTCGGGCCGGCCGACATGGACTGCGCGCAGATCTACGACGCGTTCACGCCGCTCGTGATCATGGGGCTCGAGGACTACGGCTTCTGCAAGCGGGGCGAGGGTGGGCCGTTCACGGAGGGCGGCCGCATCGAGCTCGGGGGCGCGCTCCCGGTGCTCACCTCGGGCGGCGGCCTCTCGGAAGCCTACGTCCACGGCTTCAACCTGATCGTCGAGGCGGTGCGCCAGATCCGGGGCACGTCCACCGGCCAGGTAGCCGGGTGCAAGGCGACGCTGGTCACCGGCGCCTCGGGTGTCGCGACGAGCGCGCTCGTGCTGCGGGGAGAGTGACGTGGCGGTATTCGTCGAGGATCCGCAGCCGCTCCACCCCGACTACCCGCTCCCAGACGTGGACGACCCGGTGATGCGCCCGTTCTGGGAAGGGGCGTGCGAGGGCCGGCTCATGCAGCAGCGGGAGGTAGCCACCAGCGTCGTGCACTGGCCGCCGAAGCCTGCGTACTGGAAGGGCGGCGGCCGGCTCGAGTGGTTCGCCGCGAGCGGCCGCGGCACCGTCTACACCTGGGTCGTGGGCGACGAGCCCTTCCTGCCGGCGTTCCGCCATCTGCTCCCGCACGTGATGGTGGTGGTCGAGCTCGCCGAGGGCCCGCGCCTCGTCGGCCACATGGTGCGCTGCCGTCCGGAGGAGATGCGCTTCGGGCTGCCGGTGCGGGTGGTCTTCAAGCGCCTCACCGAGCGGGTCGTGCTGCCGGTGTGGGAGCCCGATCGCTGAGCTGGTGCGTCACGTCGCTACGGGCGGCCCTCCATCGCCCAGTAGGCGACCGGCACGACGATCAGGGTGAAGGCGGTCGAGGCGAGGAGCCCGAAGATGAGGCTCCACGCGAGCCCCGAGAAGATCGGGTCGAGGGTGATGGGCCAGGCGCCGAGCATCGCCGCGCCGGCGGTGAGCACGATCGGGCGGAGCCGCTTGGCGCCGCTGTCGAGGAGCGCCTCGCGCAGCGCCACGCCCTCGGCGCGGCGGTGGCGGACGAAGTCGATCAGGATGATCGAGTTGCGCACGACGATGCCGGCGAGCGCGATCATGCCGATCATCGCAGTCGCCGTGAACCACACCGGGTCGCGCCAGCCGCCGACGGTCGTGCCGGCGATCAGGTTGAGGAGCCAGAAGCCGGGGGCGATGCCGATCGCGCCGAGCGGAATCGCGAGCATGATGACCAGCGGCAGCGTGAGCGAGCGCGTCTCGACCACGAGCAGCACCCAGATGCCGACGAGCGCGGCCGCGAACGCGAGGCCCAGGTCTCGGAAAACGTCCACCGTGATCTTCCACTCGCCCTCCCCGGCCCAGCCCGCACGGAGCCCCGGTGGCAGGCCGTCGGCGCCGGGCCGCTCCATGGCGAGAACCACGTCGGCGGGTGGCCGGCCGGCGACGTCGCCGATCACGTAGACCACGCGCTCGAGGTCCTTGTGGTAGATCGGTTGGTCGTCGGGGCGGGTGACGAACGCGCCCAGCTCGGCGATCGGCACGAGCCCGCCGCCCGCGCCCTTCACCTGCAGCCGGCCGAGCTCCGCGGCGCCGCTGCGCTGCGCGCGGTCGAGACGCACGACCAGCTCGAGGGGCGTCCGCTCGCGGGGCTCGTGGACCGTGGCGGCCCGAGCGCCGGCGAGCGCGAGCCGCAGCGTGCGGGCGACCTCGACGGTGGCGACACCATGGAGCGCGGCCTTTTCCTTGTCGAGGACGAAGTCGAGGCGCGGGTGCTCGGCCTCGGCGAGATCGTCGACGTCGACCACGCCGGGCTCGTGTGCGAGCCGCACCTCGAGCGCCCGGGCGCCGGCCACGAGCGCGTCGTAGGAAAGGTCCGCGGGGCCGCGCACCTCGGCGACCAGCGTTTCCAGGACGGGCGGCCCGGGCGGCACCTCCACGACCTTGAGCCGCGCGCCATGCTGCGCGGCCAGCGCCTCGAGGTCACGCCGCAGCCGCAGCCCGATCGCGTGGCTCTGCTGGACACGGCGGCCCTTCGGCACGAGGTTCACGCGGACGTCGGCGAGGTTCGGCGCCTGCCGCAGCCCGTAGCGGCGCACGAGGCCGTTGAAGTCGATGGGGCTCGCCGTGCCGACGTACGCCTCGTAGTCGGTCGCCTCGGGCACCGTGGCGAGGTAGCGCTCGACGTCGCCCGCGAGCGCGTCGGTCGCCTCGAGGGTCGCGCCCTCGGGGAGGTCGAGCACCAGCTCGAGCTCGCTCTTGTTGTCGTAGGGCAGCATCTTGAGCGGGATCGCCCCCGAGGCGAGGAGCCCCGCCGCCAGCGCGAGCAGCACGACGAGCGCGGCGACGAGGCCCCGGCGCGCCGCGCGCCGGTCGAGGAAGAGGCCGAGGACCCGGCGATAGGCGCGGATGAACGCGCCCGGCGTCTGGTCGGCCGGATGCGCCGCCGGCCGCCCGTACTCGGCGCGGAGCGCGTGGAAGGCCATCCACGGCGTCACCGTGAACGCGACGAGCAGGCTCATCGCCATCGCCACGGGCACGTTGAGGGCCATCGGGCGCATGTACGGCCCCATCATGCCGGTGATGAAGAACATCGGCAGGAACGAGATCATCACCGCGAGCGTCGCCACGATGACCGGCGGGCGCACCTCGTTGACGGCGGTCACCACGGCCTCGAGCGGCGGCTCGCGGCGGGCCGCGAAGTGACGGTGGATGTTCTCGACGTCGACGATCGGGTCGTCGCACACGAGCCCGAGCACGAGCACGAGCGCGAAGAGCGTGACCCGGTTCACCGTGTAGCCCGCGAGCAGGTTCACGAGCAGCGTGAGCGCGAAGGTGATGGGGACGGCGGCCGCGACGATCAGCCCCTCGCGCCAGCCGAGCGCGAAGGCGACGAGCCCCGTGACGGTGACGATCGCCAGCGCGAGCTCGCGCAGCAGCTCGTTCACCTTCTCGTTCGCGGTCTCGCCGTAGTTGCGCGTGACCACCACGTGCACGTCGGCGGGAAGGATCGTCGCCTCGAGGGCCGCCGCCCGCCGCAGCAGGTCTTCGGCGACGGCTACCGCGTTGGTGCCGCGCTTCTTGGCGAACGCGAGCGTCACGGCCGGGTACGGCGTCCCGGGCGCGATGCCCGGCGGCGCGCCCGCCGCGCCGAAGGTGAGGCGTACGTGGGCGGTCGCCTCGCGCGGGCCGTCGACGACCCGGGCCACGTCGCGGAGGTGGACGGGCCGGCCGGCGAAGGCGCCGACCACGAGCCCCTCGGCCTCGCGGCGCGTGCCCACGAAGGGCCCGGCGACGACCGCGCGCCGGCGGTCGGCGCGGTCGAAGGCGCCCGCGGTGAGCGCCGCGTCCGCCGCGCCTAGCGCGCGCGTGACCTCGAGCGGCCCGAGCCCGTGGGCGGCGAGCGCCTCGGGGTCGAGCGTGGCACGCACCTCGCGCGGGCGGCCGCCGATCAGCTCGGTGCGCGAGAGATCGGGCGTGGGGTCGAGCCGCGCCGCCAGCTCCTCGGCCACGCGCCGGAGCGTCGCGTCGTCGGCGGTCGGCGACCAGAGCGTGAGGCTCACGATCGGCACGTCGTCGACGTCGACCGGCCGCACGACCCACCCCGTCACCCCGGGCGGGGCCTGGTCGCGATGCCCCTCGATCTGCGCCTGGAGGCGCACGAGCGCGCGCTCGCGGTCCTCGCCCACGACGAAGCGCGCGGTGACGACGGCGCCGTCGCGCCGGGACGTCGAGTAGACGTGCTCGATGCCGCGCACCTGCCAGAGGAGCTTCTCGAGCGGCGTGGCGACGAGCTGCTCGACCTCCTCGGCGCTCGCGCCCGGGAAGGCCACGACGACGTCGGCCATGGGCACGACGATCTGCGGGTCCTCCTCCCGGGGCGTGGCCACGACCGCGAACGCCCCGGCGAGCGCCGCCACCACGAGCAGCACGGGCGAGAGCGGGCCCGTGACGAACAGCCGCACCACGCGCTGGACGAGGCCCTCGGGGGCGGACGCGTCGCCGGTCACGGCGCGGCGAGCCCCACGGTCTCGCCGCCCGCGAGCCCGGAGAGCACCTCCACCTCGCCCCCGGCGAGCGCGGCGCCGGTGGTGACCAGCCGGCGCGTCCAACGGCCGCCGCTCTCGACCACCACGGTCTCGAGCTGTCCCACGCGCTCGATGGCCGCGGCGGGGACGTGCACCACCTCGCGCTCGCCGACGGGCAGGCGCAGCCGCCCGAACATCCCGGGATGGACGCCCGTGACCGGCTCGAAGTTCACGCGCACCTCGAAGGTGCGGCTCTGCGGATCGGCCGACGGCAGGATCTCCGCGACCGTGCCCTCGATGGCCGCGCCGACGGCGGGCAGCTCGACCGCGAGGCGCGTGTCGGGGACGATGCGGCCGATGATCCCCTCGCGCACCTGTGCCTCGAGACGGAGCGCGGTGGGATCGAGCACGACGAGAAGCGGCAGGCCGGGGGCGGCGAGGTCGCCGGGCTCGGCGTGCCGCTCGGCGACGATGCCGTCGATCGGCGCGGCGATGCGCGTGTGCGCGACCGCCGCCTTCGCTTCGAGGTACGCGGCCTCGGCCGCCTCCATCTGCTCCGTCGTCGCCGCGTGACGGGCGAGGAAGCCGCGCACGCGTTCGTACTGCGCGCGGGCTTGCGCGTAGCGCGCGGCGAAGTCGCTGTCGTCGAGCACGACCAGCGGCGCCCCGGCGCGCACGGCGTCGCCGACCTCGGCGGCAACCTGGACGATGCGCGCGGTCACCTGCGCGGACACCGCCACCCGGCGGCGCGAGCGCACGGTGCCGACCGCTTCCTCCACGACCGGCACGATGCCGCGCGCCGCGACCGCCGTGGCGGTCGGGGCGGGAAGCCCCGCGGGCGCCGGGAGCCGGCCGGGGCGGATGCGGGCCCCCTCGAAGGCCCCGGCGGCGTAGAGGACGACGCCGGCGACCAGGGCGAGGAAGCCGCCCCAGCGGGCGGCGGCGCGCGCGCGCGGCGACATCAGCCGGGAACCAGCCGCCCGATCGCGCGGCTCGCCTCGACGACGGCGCGGTCCAAGTCGAGCTGCGCCTCGATGTGCGCCGTGCGCGCCCGCGCGCGGGCCGCCTCGGCCTCGAGGTAGCGCGTCACGGTGACCGCGCCGCCCCGGTACTGCGCCGAGACGAGGTCGAGCGTCTCGTCGGCGGCGCCCACGGCCTGCGCGGCGACCGCGGCGCGGACGCGCGCCTCGTCCAGGCGGAGGTAGGCGGTCTCGACCTCGCGCGCCACCGCAAGGAGCGCCCGGCGGTCCTCCTCGGTGAGCTCGTCGACGGCCGCGCGCGCGCGCGCGACGTTGGCCGCGCGGGCGCCGCCGTCGAAGAGGTCGATCGACAGCGCGATCGCCACCGTCCAGTTGCGGTCGCCCGGCGCGATGTGTGCCTCGGGAGCGTCCCCGTACAGGCGGCTCTCCACGTCGAGCCGCGGCCCGTAGGCGCGGCGCGCGGACGCCAGCTCGAGGCGGGCCCGTTCCACCGCGCGCCGCGCGATCTGGGCCTCGGGCCGGGTTCTGTAGGCCTCGGCGAGCGCGTCGGCGGCGGTGGGCGGGAGCGGGCCGGCGTCGAAGCCGGCGTCGGCGAGCTCGAGCGGCGCGCCGGCGGGCAGCGCGAGCAGGTCGCGCAGCACGGTGAGGGCGAGCCGCTCCGCGACCTCGCTGCGTGCACGCTGCTCCCGGGCCTCGGCGAGGCGTACCTCGAGCGAGAGGAGGTCGGAGCGCAGCGCGCCCCCGCCCTCGACCTTCACGCGGCTTTCCTCCACCTGCGCCTCGACCGTGCGCACGTTGGCGTCGTCCGCGGCGAGCAGCGCACGCGCGGCGCGCCCGTCGAGGTAGGCGGCCACCGTCGCCGCGACGAGCCCGTTGGTGGCCGCGTCGCGCGTGAGACGGGCCGACTCGGCGGCGGCGTCGGCGGCCCAGCGGCCGAGGAGATCGCGCCCGCCGTTCCAGAGATTCCACCGCAGCGCAAGACTGCCCTCGAGGTTGCTGAACTGGCCGGGGTCGTTGAAGTTGGTGTTGGGCGGCAGCGCGCGGGCGTCGATACGCGTGAAGAGGAAGGCTGAAGGCGCGTCGCCGACGAGGTAGGAGGCGTTGGCCGAGAGGCGCGGCCAGAAGGCGGCCTCGGCCTCGGCGAGCCCGGCGCGCGCCTCGGCGACGCGGGCGTCGGCGGCGCGGAGGCTCGGGTTGCGCTCGAGCACGAGGCGGACCGCATCGGCCGCCGTCAGCGGAGCGCCGGGGGTGGGCAGCGCTGGCGGCGGCGCTGCCGGCCCGAGCGGGAGCGGCGGCGGCGGCGGGACGAAGTCGCTGCGCCGAAGACATCCCGCGAGCGTGAGCGAGGCGACCGCGGTCAGGAGCCCCGCGGCTCCACGGCGTCCCGGCATGCCGCCATCCCCGCATCGCTCCGCACGCCGGCGCGCTTGAGGATGCTCTCCATCAGGCACCAGCGGGTGAACCCCGACTGGAAGAGGTTGAGGCCCACGAACGCCGTGAACCACAACCATGTGGGCCCGTCAAACAGCGGGACGCCGTTGTAGCGGTTCGCCAGCAGCAGGGATGCCAGGACGAAGCTGCCGGCGACGATGCGAACAAGGCGCTCGGTCGTCATGCAAGAAACCGACCAGGCCGCGCCGACGATCCTGCGCCGGCGTCTTCGCAGCACCGGGAAGAACCGGGCGAGGGGGGCGCCTCGCCCGGGAATCCCGGCTCGGGCCGCGTCAGAGGGCTCGTAGGAAGGCGACCAGATCGTGTTGCTCGTCCGCGCTGAGCTTCACCCCGGTCACCAGGTTGAAGAACGCAACCGTGTCGTCGAGCGTGAGCAGCCGCCCGTCGTGCAGGTAGGGCGGCGAGTCCTTGATGCCGCGCAGCGGAAAGGTCTTGATCGGGCCATCGGCACTCGCCATGAGCCCGTTGACCATGCGGGGCTTGTAGAATCGCTCGACCTGGAGGTTGTGCATCGTGTTGTCGGTGTAGTAGGGCGCCGGATGGCAGCTCGCGCACTGCGCTTTACCGAAGAAGAGCGCCTGTCCTCGCATCTCGGCGTCGGTGGCGCGTGCGGGGTCGAGCTTGCCGTCGATGCCGAGCTTGGGTGCGGGCGGGAAGTCGAGCAGCTCCTGGAACTCCGCCATGAAGTGTACCTGGCTGCCGCGTTCCAAGATGTTGACCCCCTTCTTCGTCGCGATCACCGGGTCGCCGTCGAAATAGGCGGCGCGCTGCTCGAACTCGGTGAAGTCCTCGACGGACTTGAGCGCCCGCTGCGAGCCGAACAGACGTTGGATGTTCACCCCGCGCAGCGACGGCGTGTCGAGCCGGTGGCGGAACTCCTGTGGGCGGATGTCCCCGACCAGGTGCGTCGCCCCGTTGGTGTGGCCGTTGGCGTGACAGTCAAAGCACGCTACCCCCACGCTGGGTCGCGCCGAGCGACGATCCGCGGTTTCGTTGAACTGCTGCTGGGGAAACGGTGTGAGGAGAAGCCGCAGGCCCTCGATCTGCTTCGGGTTGAGGATGCCGTCGAAGAGATCGTAGTAGTTGTCGAGGGTCACGAGCTTGCCCTTCGACACGTCGCCGAGGTCGGGCCGGGTCGTGAGGTAGATGGGCGCCGGGAACTCGGGCAGGAAGCGCTCCGGCAGGTCGAAGTCGAGGTCGAACCGGGTGAGGTCGCGCCGCTCCTGCTTCTCGATCTCGTCGATCTGGGGCTTCGGGAAGACCATGCCCCCCTCGGCATGGTTCGGATGGGGCAAGGGAAGGAACCCCGCAGGAAACAGGTCCTTCTCGCGGATCTCCTCTGCGCTCATGGCGTCGAGGGCATCCCACGTGACCCCCTTGGGCAGCTTGACGCGGATGCCGTCCTGGACGGGCTTCCCGCGCGACATCGTGACGCCCGGCGCGGGCCGGTCGCTCAGGTCGTAGCGGTCCCGCAGCAGCTCGGACTGCCGCCTTTCTACCTCGGGCTTTGCCGCCTTCATGCGCGCCATGACGGCTGCGAAGTCCTCGTGCATGGCTACGGGCGCGTAGCTCGAGCTGCGACTCGACTCTTCCGCCCGCAGCGGATTGGTCGTGGCCAGGGCGCACGTCAGCAGGACTGCGCCCATGATCGCCGATCGATGGGTCATCGCTTCCCTCCTCTTTGGCCGCGCGGCGTGGTTCGCCGCGCCTTCCGGGCGGCACCGGGGCGGCGCCCTTGCCGACAGGCGACGCAGCGGCCACGGAAGTAGACGGAATAGTCCTCGACCTCGAAGCCGCTCGCGCGCGTGTCCGGAAGGTCGAGGGCGTCGAGATCCGGTACGTCCAGGTCCATCACCCGCTCGCACTGTACGCAGACGAGGTGATGGTGCCGCCCGGTCTTGGCGTCGAAGCGGACGTTCGAGCCGGCGTGGCAGGTCTTGACGGCGA
Organism: Binatia bacterium; assembly: GCA_035295465.1. Taxonomy (GTDB): domain Bacteria; phylum Desulfobacterota; class Binatia; order DP-6; family DP-6; genus DATGIZ01. The sequence continues at coordinate 25,340 of DATGIZ010000017.1, forward strand.
GGCGCAGGCCGACGAGCGTGTCGAGCACGCGGTACACCGTCGTCCGGGAGAGCCCCGGGAGCCGCTCCCGCACGGCGTCCCACACTTGATCGGCGGTCGGGTGGTCCTCGCGACTCGCCAACACCTCGAGGACCGCCCGGCGCTGCACCGTCACGGGCACCCCGTGACGCCGGCAGGCCTCGACGAGCTCGACGAGCTTGCGTCGCGCTGCCATTTGATGGGCCTGTGACACAGTTGGTATTTAGTACCAACCCGTCTGCTGTGTCAACCGTCTTCAGCCCGGAGCGCGGCCGCACCGGGCGCCGTGCGGCGGGCGGCGATGTGCGCTATGGTGCCGCGATGCGATCCGGCCTGCACTTCTTTCCGCTTGCCGCGCCCATCCTGGGCGCGCTCCTGCTCGTCGCCGTCCTGCTGCTCGCCATGATCGAGGTGCAGGCGATCGGCTATGCCTACGAGAAGGTCGGCATCGGCCACCGCCAGGCGTTCGCGTTCCTCCTGCTCTCGCTGCTCGGCAGCTACGTGAACATCCCGGTGGGCGAGCTGCCCGCGCAGGAGGTGGCCTCCGGGCAGGTGGTCACGGCCTTCGGGATGCGCTGGGTGATCCCGATGGTCGAGAACTGGCAGCGCACGGTGATCGCGGTCAACGTGGGGGGCGCGGTGCTGCCCGTGCTGCTCTCGGGGTATCTGCTCGTGCGCACGGGGCTCTGGGTGCGTGGCGCGGTGGCCTTCGCGATCGTCACCGCGGTCGTGCACGCGATCGCTCGCCCCGTGCACGGCGTCGGCATCGCGGTGCCGACGCTCGTCCCGCCGCTGGTGGCTGCGGGCGCCGCGCTGCTGCTGGCGCCGCGCACGGCCCCCGCGCTCGCCTACGTCGCCGGCAGCCTCGGCACGCTCGTCGGCGCCGACCTGATGAACCTCGACAAGCTCCAGGGGCTCGGTGCGCCGGTGGCGTCGATCGGCGGTGCAGGCACGTTCGACGGCATCTTCCTCACGGGGATCCTGGCGGTGCTGCTGGCGTAGGCGCTACGGCCGGGCGCGGGCCGAGCAGGCGCTCGAGCTCGGGCAGCGCGACGGTCTCCTCGTGCAGCAACGCCTCGACCAAGCGGTCGAGGGCCGGGCGCGCGCCGGCGAGCAGCCGGCGCGCCGCCTCGTGCCGCTCGTCGAGCAGACGGCGGACCTCCTCGTCGATGCGCGCCGCGGTCGCCTCGCTGTAGTCGCGTCCCTGCCCCACGTCGTAGCCGAGGACGGGCGGCTGGCCGTCCTGGCCGAACGCGGCGAGGCCGAGCGCTCCCATGCCCCAGCGCGTGACCATGTGGCGCGCGAGTCGCGTGGCCTCGACCAGGTCGTTCTCGGCGCCGGTGGTGACGTCGCCGAGCACGATCTCCTCCGCGGTGCGCCCGCCGAGCATGACGGCGAGCCGCGCCATGAGATAGCTCAGCGAGTAGTTGTAGCGGTCCTCCCCCGGCTGCTGCTCGGTGACGCCGAGCGCACGGCCGTGCGGGACGATCGTCACCTTGTGCACGGGATCGGCGGCGGGCGTGAGCCAGGCGACCAGCGCGTGCCCCGACTCATGATAGGCGATCACGCGCCGCTCCGCCGGCGGGAGCACGAGCCGCCGCCTCCCGCCGAGGAGCGCCTTGTCCTCGGCTTCGCCGAAGTCGGCCATGGTCACCTCGCCGCGGCCGGCGTGCGCGGCCAGCAACGCCGCCTCGTTGCAGAGGTTGGCGAGGTCGGCGCCGCTGAGTCCGGTGGTGGCGCGCGCGAGCTGGTCGAGGGCGACGTCCGCCCCGAGCCGGAGCCGGCGCGTGTGGATGCGGAGGATGCCCTCGCGGCCCTTGCGGTCGGGCAGCCCGACCTCGACCTTGCGATCGAAGCGCCCCGGGCGCAACAGGGCGGGGTCGAGCACGTCGGGGCGGTTGGTCGCCGCCAGCATGATGACCTCGTGGCGGTCGTCGAAGCCGTCCATCTCGACGAGGAGCTGATTGAGCGTCTGCTCGCGCTCGTCGTTGACGGTGCCGAAGCCGGTGCCGCGGCGCCGTCCCACGGCGTCGAGCTCGTCCACGAAGACGATCGCCGGGGCCGCGGCCTTCGCCTGGGCGAAGAGGTCGCGCACCCGGCTCGCACCGACGCCGACGAACATCTCGACGAACTCCGAGCCCGAGAGGCTGAAGAAGGGGACACCCGCCTCGCCGGCCACGGCGCGGGCGAGCAGCGTCTTGCCCGTCCCGGGCGGGCCGACGAGCAGCACCCCGCGTGGAATGCGCGCGCCCAAGTCGTGGTACTTCTGCGGGTGGCGCAGGAAGTCGACCTCCTCCTGCAGCTCGGCCTTGGCCTCGTCGGCGCCCGCGACGTCGTCGAACGTCACCTGCGGCCCCTCGGGCACGTAGCGGCGGGCGCGGGTGCGTCCGAGGCCGAAGAGGCCCGCCTGCTGCCCGACGGCCTTCCGCCCCGTCCACCAGAAGAACCCGACGAGCAGGAGCAGCGGCCCCCAGCCCGTGAGCAGCTCCATCAACCAGGGCGCGGAGGGGTGCTCGGCCGTGACCTCGACCTGGTGCGCCTCGAGCAGCTCGAGGAGCCGGGGATCGCCGACGACGGCGGGCAGCGTGGTCACGATCTTGGTGTAGGTCTGCGCCCCCTCGACCGCCTTGGCTTCGCCTCGCTCGATCTTCTCCGGCCAGGCGAGCGGCTTGACCAGCCAGCCGGTGATCTCGTCGCCGACGATCTGCACGCGTGCCACGTCGTCGGCGCGCACCGCGGCGACGAAGCGCGTATAGGGGACGCGCACCTCGGGCCGCGGTCGCGGCCAGAAGACGAGCAGGTTCCAGACCACGAGCGCGCCGAGCGTGAGCCACCAGACGAGCAGGCTCGGTGGCCGCCGCGCCGGCTTCCCGCGGTCCGAAGGGGCCGGGTCCTTGGACGCCATGCCGACGCCGACGATACGTGAAGCCGGTTGCCACGGCTACCCCGACCGGCCGCGGACGCGGCCGGCGGCGGCTACCGTGCACGCGCGAGATCGGCGATCGTCGCCACGAGGAGCTCGGGGTCGCCCGCCTTGGTGATGTGTGCCTGAAAGCCGGCGGCGAGCGCGCGCTGGCGATCGTCGGCGCGGCCGTAAGCGGTGAGCGCGATCGCCGGCACGTTGCCGGAGGCCGTCGAGCCGCGCTCGCGGATCTTGTGAATCAGCATGTAGCCGTCCTCTCCCGGCATCTCGATGTCGGAGACGACCACCGCCGGCGCCCAGGCGTCGAGCACTCCGAGGGCCTCGGGAGCGGAGCGGGCGATGCGGACCTCGGCGCCGCAGGCGGAGAGCAAGGCGGCCGTCGCCTCGGTTGCGTCCGCCTCGTCGTCGACCAGGAGCACCGGCACGCCCTTGAGGAGCCGGCTCGGCAGCGGCGGCAATGCCGACTGCCGCGGCGTCTCGGGGACCGCGAGCCCGCGGGCGTCCGCGGCGACGAGGGGGAGGCGCACCTCGAACGTGGCGCCGTGTTCCCGCCCGCGGCTGTGCGCCGACACGGCCCCGCCGTGGAGCTCGACCAGATGGCGAACGATCGCGAGCCCGAGGCCGAGGCCCCCCTTCGCGCGGCCGAGCCCGGCCTCCGCCTGCCAGAACCGGTCGAAGACGTGCGGCAGGAGCACGGGATCGATGCCGCAGCCCGTATCGCTCACGCGCAGCTCCGCGTGTGGCTCGACGCGCCGCAACCGTACCCAGACGCGCCCGCCCTCGGGCGTGAACTTGATCGCGTTCGAGAGGAGGTTCCACACGACCTGCTCGAGGCGCTCGGCGTCCCCCTCGACGATCGCCGCCGACCGCTCGAGGGTGAGGCGCAGGCCGACGGCCTTCGCCTCGGCGGAAGGGCGCGCCGTCTCGACCGCGGCCTCGACGATCCGCCGGAGATCCAGGCCCCGGGTGTCGAGACGGAGCTGGCCGGTGACGATGCGGGAGACGTCGAGCAGGTCGTCGATCAGCCGCGCCTGCAGCTTGGCGTTGCGCTCGATCGCCTCGACCGCCGCCCGGTGGCGGCCCGCGTCCATCACCCCGCGCCGGAGCAGGCTCGCCCAGGCCTGGATCGCCGCCAGCGGATTGCGCAGCTCGTGCGAGACGGTGGCGAGGAACTCGTTCTTGGCCAGATTGGCCGACTCCGCCTCGGCGCGGGCGGCCTTCTCGCTCACGAGCAGCGCGTCGCGCTGGCTCTCCGCCCGCTCGCGCGCGCCCGCCATCAGGCTGATGCCGCCCGCGACAGCCACGAAGGTGGCAAGCCGGATCACCTCCGCCCACGGGGAGATGCGTGCCAGCTCGAGGGGGCTGCGCAGGAGATGCGTGCCGATCACCACCGAGAGCGCCGCCAAGCCGGTCGCCAGGAGCCCGGGCCCGGTCCCTCCGCGCAGCGCGCTCGCCATCACGGCGGCCAGCAGGAGGAGGAGCGGAATGTCCTCGATCAGGTGCGCGAGCCCGATGGTGACCAGCAGCGCGGTGAGCGTGACCGCCGCGGCGAAGCCGTAGCGCCGGACCTCGGCGCTCGCCCCCTGCGCGCGGGCTGGCCGCATGATCACGGCGACGAGGGGCCGGCAAGCGCCCGCGCGACCGCATCGAGCAGAGCGGGCTCGGCCGCGGGCTTACGGAGCCACGCGACGACCCCGTCGAGCACGCCGTCGAGCAGCTTCATCATGCTCGGGTAGCCGGAGAGGACGACGACCGGGATGGGCCCGATCTGCCGCCGGAGCCGGCCGAACCCCTCGATCCCACCGGGCATGATGAGATCGGTGATCACCAGCGCGAGGTCGGTCCCGGCGAGCGGGAGCGCCTGCTCCCAGTTCGGCGCCTGGAGCACCGCGTAGCCCGCCTCTTCGAGGGCGATCGCGTTCGCTGCCCGCACGTCCCGGTCGTCGTCGATCAGCAGGATCGCCCCGGTCCTCGCCATGCTCCAGCCCGGCGCGTGAGAACGGAGCATCAATCATGCCTGGGCCGCGGGCCGGCCGGGCCGCGCGCCAGCGGCGTGGCCGCGTCCAATTCGCGACAGCGAGGTCCAGGACGCCACACCGCACGGGCCCTCAGCGCGGGACCGCCGGGTCGCCGTCGATCGCGCTGCCGAGAGCGGTCGCCGCCGCCGCGGCGAGCCCTTCGTCCACCGTGCGCGGCAGCGACGCCTGGAACGTCAGGTCCGGGGCCTGGCGCCGGCGGCGGAACCACACCCAGCCGACCCGGGCGCCGCTCGCGTCGCGCAGCGGCGCCTCGTAGGTGCCGGCGACGAGCGCGCCCTCTCGCCCCGTGTCCTCGACGGCGGAGGGATGCGCGCGCGAGGCCCGGCGCACGAACGGGTCGCAGCGCAACCGCTCCCCGCCGCCGGGCCGCAGCACGAGGCGTACCATGCCGCCATCGGTGCGCAGCTCCGCCCGGGCGACCCCGGGCGGGCCTCCCGGGCGGCGCACCACGGCCTCGCCCGGACGCTCGATGCGCACCACGAAGGTTCGCGCGCCTCCTTCGTGGAGCAGGTAGGTCGGCCGCGGACCGTCCCCGACGCCCGCAAGCACGGCGGGGCGGCCCCCGTCCATCCGATCGATCACCAGCACGCCGTGCTCCTCGTGCGCGGCGAACGTGAGCCCCGGCTCGGCGGGAAACGCCTCGGCGCGGCGGGCCAGCGGGACGACCAGCAGGCTTGCCAGGGCGAGCGCCATCGCCGCGCTCATGTGGGGGCGGGCTCCGCCAGCCATCGCGCGAGCGTCTGGCGCGAGATGCCGAGCCGCTGTGCCGCCAGCGCCTTGTTGCCCCCGCACAGCTCCACGACCCGGGTGACGTAGGCGAGCTCGAGCGCGTCGATCGTGACGATGCGCCCCATCGAGTCGGGCAGCGCGGTGAGGCCGGCGATCGCGCTGCGCTCGACCTGGCCCAGGTGCTCGATGTCGATCAGGTCGCCGTCGGCGAGCACCGCGGCCGACGAGACGGCGGCCTTGAGCTCCCGCACGTTTCCCGGCCAGCGGTGGCGGCGCAGCAGCGCCTCGGCCGCCGACGTGAAGCCGGTGAGCGGCTTGCGGTACTGGCGCGCGTACTGCGCCAGGAAGTGGCGGGCGAGCAGGAGGACGTCGTCGCCCCGCTCGCGCAGCGGCGGCAGCGTGATGGTCACGCCGGCGAGCCGGTAGTAGAGGTCGCGGCGGAAGCCGTCGGTTTCCTCCAGGCGGCGGTTGGTGGCCGCGACGACGCGGCAGTCGACGCTCAGCAGCTTCGTGCCGCCGAGCCGGCGGAACTCCCGGCTGTCGAGGAACTTGAGCAGCTTCGCCTGCGCGGGGGCCGGCAGGTCGCCGATCTCGTCGAGGAAGAGGGTGCCGCCCGCGGCCAGCTCGACGAGCCCCCGCTTCTGCTCACGCGCGTCCGAGAAGGCGCCGCGCTCGTGACCGAAGAGTTCGCTCTCGACGAGCGTCTCGGGGATCGCAGAGCAGTTGAGCTCGATGAACGGTCCCCGGGCCGCGGCCGAGGCCTGGTGGAGGGCCCGTGCGACCAGCTCCTTTCCCGTGCCCGTCTCGCCGAGGAGGAGCACGACGGGCACCGGCTGCGCGGCCACCTTCTCGACCAGCCGCATCGCTTCGCGCATGGCGGCGCTCTCGAAGACGAGCTGCTCGTGCTGCCCGCTGTACCAGGCGACCTGCCGCTCGAGCTCGTCGGTGCGCAGCGCGTTCTTGACCGAGGCGATCACCTCTTCGAGGTCGAACGGCTTCTTGACGAAGTCGAAGGCCCCGAGGCGCAGCGCGGCGACGGCGCTGTCGACGTCGCCGTGCGCGGTGATGACGATCGCCTTGAGCCCAGGCAGCCGCTCGCGGGCCTGGCGCAGCACGGCGAGGCCGTCGAGGTCGCCGAGGCGCAGGTCGATCAGGGCGCAGTCGGGGGCTTCGTCGGCCAACAGCGCGAGGGCCTCGCTCCCGCTGGCCGCGAGGCTCACGGCGTAGCCCGCGCCCTCGAGCGCCATCTGCAGGGAGCGGCGGATGAGCGCCTCGTCGTCGACGATCAGGACCGACTGACGCACAGAGCTCCCGCCGCCGGCAGCAAGACCCGAAACGCGCTGCCGCCGCCGTCCGTGGATCCCACGTCGATCTGGCCGCCATGCTCGCGCACGATGTTGCGGCTCACCGCCAGGCCGAGACCGTTGCCGTGGGGCTTGGTCGTGAAGAAGGGGTGGAAGAGACGCTCGCGGATGGCGGGAGAGATGCCGGGGCCGTGGTCGCGCACGACCAGGGACAGCTCGCCGCGCTCGATCGCGGCCCGGACCTCGACCTCGCCGCCGGGCGGCGAGGCCTCGCAGGCGTTGACGATCAGGTTCACGAGCACCTGCTCGATCAGCTCGGGATCCATCTCCCACCGCAGGTCCGCGGGCACCGGCTCGGTGCGGATCGTGCATCCCTGCGTGGCGGGCACGAGCTCCGCGGTGCGCACGGCCTGGTCGACGACCCGCCGCACCGGCGCCGCGGCCATCTTGGGCTCGAGCGGCCGCGCGTAGCACATGAGCCGGCGGACCGTGTCGGCGACCCGGCCGAGCTGCCGCTCCATCTCCGAAAGCTCCCGCGCGAGCCGCTCGGGCGGCAGCGCCGTGCGCCGCAGCGCCTGGAGCATGGCCTTCACGCCGCTTACCGGGTTGAGCGTCTCGTGTGCGATCTCGGAGGCGATCTCGCCGAGCTCGGAGAGCTTCTCGGCCTGCTGGAGGGCGCGCTCCTGCTGGCGGACGCGCTCGAGGAGCGCGGTCACGTGCGCCTCGAGCGTGCCCAGCTCGTCGCCGTCGACCTCGACCCGGTCGACGACGCCCGACGCCCCGAGCCGCAGCACGAGTCGGTAGATCGGCCGCGCCGCGTAGCGGGACAGCACGAAGCCGAGCACGAGCGAGAAGAGGGCGCCGACGGCCGTGAGCCAGAGGACGATCGAGCGCCCCTGCGCGATCGCCGCCTCGGCTGCGCGCCGCCGCGCCCGCATGTCCTGCTCCGCGAGCGCCAGGAGCTGCTGGCCGTCGGCGAGCAGCTCCTCGACGTCGCCTGCCATCGCCACGAACACCGCCCGTGCGGCCTGCGGATCGCCGGCCTGCTGGCGGCGGATCACCTCGTCGGCCTTGCTCGTGTAGGCGGCGTAGCTGCCGCGCATGTGGGCGATGAGCGCACGCTCGGGATCGGTCCGGGCGAAGTCGCCGAGCTCGTCGATCCAGGCCTGGAACTGTTGGCGATGTGGCCGGATGGCGTCGAGGGCGGCGCGATCGCCAGCGAGCAGGTAGTCGGCGAGCCGGCTCTTCTCGCGCACGACGGTCTCGAGCCGCGCGGTGAGGTCGATCCCCTGGACGCTGCGCCAGGCGAGCCGCTGCGCGGCGCGCTCTGCCGCGGCGAGCGAGCGCTGGCTCCACCATGTGGACACGAGGAGACCCGCGATCACCGCCGCGTACGCCAGCATCAGCCGCGCGACGAGGCTCGGCTTCATAGGTCCACTGCGAGGATGCGCGTCGTCCTGCTGGTCTGCAACTCGCGCCGCGACGGCCTCCATCGAGATCATGGGCGCCATTCGGGTGGGCGGGAGACGCCGGTGACGTGCTCCTCGATCCAGTCGATCTCGCTCCCGAGCGCCACGGCCGCCGCCGCGGCGAGCGGCTCGTCGATGGTCGGCGGCAGCGCGCCGTCATAGGTGACGAACGCCGCCTGGTGCAGCCCCACCCGGACCTCGAGCCAGCCGACGGACGTGCCGTCCTCGCGGCGGAGGGTGGCCCGATAGGTGCCACGGACGCCGGCCGACGAGCGCGCGATGCGGCTGAGCGCCGCCGGCCCCGCGCCGCGGTCGGTGCGCGCGAAGACGTCGGTCACGACGGCCGGCGCGTCGGCGGGCTCGATGCGCAGTCGGATCGCGTCGTCCTCCCAGGAGGGGACGACGCGGCCGATGACGGGGGCGTCCTCGCTGCGTCCGCGGCGCACGACGACGCGGCCGGGCTCCACGACCCAGAGCCCGGCCTGCTCACCGGCCGGGTCGTGGAGGACGAAGGTGGGCTCGCCCGGCAGGCGCAGCCATCCGGGCGATTCGACCACCGCGGGCCCGCCGTCCGTCATGCGATCGATCGTCAGGCCGTCGTGAGTCCGCCGTGCCACGAAGGTCGCGTCCGGTACGACCGCCCGGGCGTTCGCGCGCGCCGCGCAGCCCGTGCCGGCGAGCAGCACCAGCGCGAAGGCCGCGGGCCAGACAGGCCCGCGCTCGCCTCCCACGCCTCCCATGTCGTCCATCGACAAGCAACTCCCGTGCAACCGGGCTCCTGGCGCGCGGCGAGGCTGCGGCTGCGGCCCGCGCGCCCGGGCTGGTAGATTCTGGCCCGCGTCGTTGCAATCCGCAACGCGACGGCCGCGCCGGCGGTCGTTCCCAGGCCTTCCACGGAGGGCATGGTTCCTGCTGAGGGAGCCGGCATGCAGACCGAGACGCCGCCACCTCGTCGGCGGTCCCCTGCCGACCGCCTGGTGCTGATCGTCTTCCGCAACTCGCTCGAGACCGACGTCCTGAGCGTGCTGCGCAGGTCGGGCGTGGGGGCGTTCACGGTGCTGCCGCAGGTGCTCGGCGTCGGCGTCGCCGGCAAGGCGCTGCGGACGTTTCCATGGCCGGGCTCCAACATGATGATCCTCGCCGTGCTCGCCCGGGCGCAGGCGACCGCGCTCGTCCGCGGGCTCGCGTCCTTTTGTGGCGGCGCCAGCGCCCGGCAGAAGGGCGCCGAGATCCCGCTACGCGTCTTCGTGGTGCCCTGCACGCAGGCCGTCTGAGCCGCCGCCGTGCCGAGCTTCGCCCTGCGCAACCCGCACGCCGTGATCGTCGGCGCGCTGATCGTGGCGCTGCTGGGGGTGACGGCGTTCACCCGCATGCCGGTGGACGTGTTTCCGAACCTCAAGATTCCCGCGGTGGTGGTGGCGACGTTCTATCCGGGCATGCCGCCG
>DATGIZ010000018.1:0-7008 GCA_035295465.1 Binatia bacterium
CGCGGCTTCGTCGCGTTCCTCGTCGGGACGCTCGGGCTCGCCGCTACGGCCGGCGCCGTCGAGGTCACGGTGCCGGTGCGCCTCGACGCGGCCTTCATCCGCCAGGCCGTGCTCTCCCAGGTGTTCACCGGTCCGGACGGAACGCTCGCCTGGGACGACGGGAGCGGCTGCGCCTGGATCCGGCTCGCGCAGCCGACGGTCGGGCTCGCCGCCGGGCGGCTGCGCGTCGAGTGCGCGGGCGAGGCGCGGCTCGGCAAGAGGCTCGGCGGGCTCTGTCTCGCGCCGTGGAGCTGGAAGGGCTCCGTCGAGGTGTTCGAGGAGCCGCGGCTCGACGGCCGGACGCTGCGCTTCGCCGTGGTCGACTCCAACCTCTACGACGAGGGACACCACAAGGGGCTCACCACCGGGGTCCTCTGGGACCTGGTGAAGGGGCACGTCGAGCCGCGGCTCGAGGCCGTGCGCATCGACCTCGAGCAGCCCTTCGCCGAGCTGCGCGACTGGCTGCCGCTCGTGCTGCCCGGGAGCCGGGAGCGCATCGAGCGGCTGCTCGCCTCGCTCGCGGTGCGCGACCCGCGCGTGCTGCCCGACGCCGTCGAGGTCACGCTCGCCTTCACGGTCGAGCCGCGGCCCGTCGCCGCGACGCCGGAGCCGGCGCTCACCCCCGAGGAGCTGCGGCGCTGGCAGGAGCGTTGGCAGCGCTGGGATGCCTTCCTGACGTTCGTCGTGAAGCGGTTCGCGGGCGACGCGAGCGGGGAGCTGCGGCAGGCGATCCTCGCCGTCCTGCTCGACGCCCGCTACGAGCTGCTCGAGGCGCTGGCGCCCTCGAGCCCCGGCGCGCCCGACCCGGTGCCGGCGTTGTTCGTGCGCACGTGGGAGCGCCTCGCGCCGGTGCTCCGCCACGAGGCCGCCGGGCTCCCGGCCGCGACGGCGCTGCGCTACACGAGCTTCATCACCGCGGGGGACGCGCTCGCGGCGCTCACCGCCCTCGGTCCCGAGGTCGGGCTCGACCTCTCGGCCGACGGGCTGCGCCGGCTCGCCCGCATGATCGACCCGGCGGCGCCCGAGGATCCGGTGGCGTTCAGCGAGGACGTCGATCCCGAGCTGCGTCGGCTCTTCGGCTTCGGCCCGCCGTTGCCGCCGCCCGACGTGCCGCCGGGAGTCGATGCGCCCGACGCGCCGCCGTCCGGCGGCCTCGGCTCGTGGCTGGTCGGCACCGCGTGGGCCGCGGAAGGGGACGGGCTCGCCCCCTGGCTGCCGGCTGGCGGCGACCTCGACGCCTATCTCGCGCGCGTGCGGGCGGTCCTCGAGCGCGCGCAGGCCGACGCCCTCGGGGACGGGATCGCGGCGGACCTCGGGGCGATCCACCGCCGCCTCGTGCCGGCGACGGCCTGGCAGGAGAGCTGCTGGCGGCAGTTCGTGCGCGCGCGGGGCAGGATCGTGCCGCTCAAGTCCGCGGTCGGGTCGGTCGGCATCATGCAGGTGAACGTGCACGTGTGGCGCGGGCTCTACGCGCCGCGGGGGCTTCACTGGGACGTCGCGTACAACGCCCGCGCGGGAGCGGAGATCCTCCTCTACTACCTCCGCGACGCCGCGCACGGCGGGCGCGACGCGCCGAGCCTCGTGCGTGCCACCTACGCCATGTACAATGCGGGACCGCAGGCGCGCCGGACGCGCAGCCGCGGCGTCGAGCGCGTGGTGGAGGCGTTGTGGCGCAAGTACGAGGCGCTGGCCGCCGAGGGCACGCGCGGCGTCGCCGCCTGCCTCGGGGCGTGAGTCACGCGTTCGCGAAGAGGCGGCGCAGCTCGTCCTTGGCTCGCTCGAGGATCCGCCGCCGGTCGGGCGCGAGGCCGTGGCCGGCGCGGTTCACGTAGAAGGTGAGCATCGACATCGCGGAGCGATAGGGCTCGGCCTTGCGCCGTGTGCTCGCCTCGGCGGCGCGTTTGAGCGAGCGGGCGATCCGGCGGGGATCGTCCCAGGTGAAGACACCCGGCTCGAGGTCGAGCGCGTTGCTGCGCTCGGTCACGGCGCGCGACCAGCGGCGGACCTCACCGGCGCGCCGCCGCGCCATCACGCCGCGGCGCGCAGGCGCGCGATCCGCTCTTCGAGGGGCGGATGGGTGGCGAAGAGGCGGACGAACCGGCTGGAGCTCGAGATCGCCAGCGCCGCGAACGCGGGGTGCGCCGGCTCGGCCGGCGGGCCGGCCTCGAGGTTGCGTGCGAGCGCGGTGAGCGCGCCGATCATGCTCTGGCGACCGGCGAGCCGCGCGCCGCCGGCGTCCGCGCGGAACTCCCGCTGGCGTGAGAACCACGCCACGACCATCGAGCCGAGGATCATGAACACGACCTCGAGGAGCAGCTGGACCGCGATCACGATGCCGAACGACGGTGCCTCGTCGTCGTTGCGGCGCAGGCTGCTCGCGATCGCCCAGGCGAGCACGCGCGAGAGGAACATCACGAAGGCGTTCACGACGCCCTGGAGCAGCGTCATCGTGACCATGTCGCCGTTGGCGACGTGGGTGAGCTCGTGCCCGAGCACGCCCTCGATCTCGGCGCGGTCCATGCGCCGCAGCAAACCCGAGGAAACGGCCACCAGCGCACGCGACCGGCTGGGGCCCGTGGCGAAGGCGTTCAAGTCGTCGGAGTCGTAGACGCCGACCTGCGGCATGGGCAGCCCGGCCCCGTGCGCCAGCCGCCCCACGATGTTGAGCAGGCCCTGTGCGCCGGGATCGGGCGTGCTCGGGTCGATCACCCGTACGCCCATCATCGCCTTCGCCATCACGCGCGAGAGGGCGAGGGAGACCAGCGCGCCGCTCATGCCCCAGACGAGGCAGAATGCGAGCAACGCGCGGTAGTCGATGCCCTGGCGCGTGAGGTAGGGCCGCACCCCGAAGGCGTCGAGCAGGATCGAGACGGTGAGGACGACGAGGAAGTTGACGAGGAGGAAGAGCACGATGCGCTTGCCCATCGGCGCGATCATAGTGCGGGAGGACGAGGAGGGGTAGGGGGGCCGCTGCCGGGCGCCCGTCGGCTGGCGGTGCCCCGGCGTTTCCGGCACTCTCGGGGCGGAGGAGTGACGGGATGGCGTTGAAGCACCTGCCGGAGAGCCTCCGTCAGGAGTCGCGGGCGTGGAACCTGCAGCTCGGCGTGCCCGGCTTCAAGTACGCCGATCTGAACCGGGTCCGCCGCCTCGAGGCGCTCGATCGGGCGTTCCTGCAGGCGCTGGGCGACGCGGACGCGGAGCTCGGGGCGGCCTTCGAGCGCTATCGCGCGACGGGCGGCGAGGGGGTCGAGCGGCGTGCGGAATCGGCGCTGCTGCTGCGGGTGGCGCCGCACGTCGACGCGTTCGTCGCGCGACTCTTCCACGTCGAGGCGGCGCACGCGGCGCTCTGCGAGCGCACGCGCGGCGACCGCGTCGTGTTCGAGTGGAAGCGGCAGTTCGTCGAGCGCCGCGTCCTGAAGACGCCTCCGGCGACGGAGGCGCTGGCGGCCGCGGACCCCGTCGAGCTGGAGTTCGCCTACCGGGAGGTCGCCGACGCGGTCCTGCCCGACGCGGCGCTCACCGCCGATCCCGAGCGGGAGCTGGCGGTGGTGACGACGGCGCTCGAGGCGCGGGCGGGTGATCCCGTCGCGGGCGCGCAGCTCGCGGTCGTCGAGTCGTGGGTGCGCGCGCTCGCCTTCCACCCCGCGCTGGCGGAACGCCGGCGGCGGTTCACCTGCTTCCGCGTCGCGGGGAAGGTCGACTACGACGAGCTCGTGCCGCGCGTGCGCCCGCGCCCGGACCTGCCCGAGCTGTTCACCGGTCCGCCCGGGCACCGCCGCCACCGCGACGGCTTCGACCTCACCGACGCCCGGTACACGGCGCGCGAGAACCTGCGCGAGGCCTACTACTGCCTCACGTGCCACGAGCGCGGCCGAGACTCGTGCTCGACCGGGCTCCACGCCAAGGACGGCAGCGTCCAGCGCAACCCGCTCGGCATCCCCCTCGAGGGCTGTCCGCTCGACGAGAAGATCTCCGAGATGATCGCGCTCTCCCGCGACGGCCATCCGATCGGCGCGCTCGCCGTCATCATGATCGACAACCCCATGGTCGCGGGGACGGGCCATCGCATCTGCAACGACTGCATGAAGTCGTGCATCTTCCAGAAGCAGGACCCGGTGAACATCCCGCAGGTCGAGACCGGCGTGCTCACCGACGTGCTGCGGCTTCCGTACGGCTTCGAGATCTACTCGCTGCTCACCCGCTGGAACCCGCTCAACGCCCGCCGTCCGTATCCGCTGCGCTACAACGGCAAGAACGTGCTGGTCGTCGGGATGGGGCCGGCGGGCTACACGCTCGCGCAACACCTGCTCAACGAGGGCTTCGGGGTGGTCGGCATCGAGGGGCTCAAGGTCGAGCCGCTGGCGCCCCAGCTCCGCGGCGCCAAGCGGCGCGTGCCGCGCCCGATCCGCGACCTCGACGAGATCACGGGCCCGCTCTCGGAGCGGCCGACGCTCGGCTTCGGCGGCGTCGCCGAGTACGGCATCACCGTGCGCTGGGACAAGAACTTTCTCGACGTCAACTACGTCGTGCTCATGCGCCGCAAGAAGTTCCGCCTGCTCGACGGCGTGCGCTTCGGCGGCACGCTCACCCTCGACGACGCCTGGAGCCTCGGCTTCGATCACATCGCGGTCACCACCGGCGCCGGCCGGCCGACCGTCGTGCCGATGGAAAACGGCATGGCGCGCGGCGTGCGCATGGCGTCGGACTTCCTGATGGCGCTCCAAGGGCAGGGGGCTTACCGGCGAAACTCGCTCACCAACCTCCAAGTCGAGCTCCCGGCGGTCGTCGTCGGCGGCGGGCTCACCGCGATCGACGCCGCCACCGAGCTGCAGGCCTACTACGTCACCCAGGTCGAGAAGGCCCTCGAGCGGTTCGAGCGCCTGCGCCGCCGGATCGGCGAGGACGCGGTCTGGGCCCGTCTCGACGCGGAGGAGACGCGCACCGTGCGCACGTGGCTCGACCACGGCCGCATGGTGCAGGCGGAGCGCGCCGCGGCGAAGGCCGCCGGGCGGCCGCCGGACTTCGCGCGCCTGGTGCGCGCGTGGGGCGGCGTGGCCATCGTCTACCGCAAGCGCCTGCAGGACTCGCCCGCCTACCGGCTCAATCACGAGGAGGTGAACAAGTCGCTCGAGGAGGGGATCGCGTTCGTCGAGTCCCTGAGCCCGGCTGCCTGCCTCCTCGACGCGGACGGCCACGTGCGCGCGCTACGCTGCGCCCGCATGCGGCTCGTCGACGGCCGCTGGCGCGAGACGGGCGAGACGATCGAGCTGCCGGCGCGCACGGTCGTGGTGGCCGCGGGCACGAGCCCGAACATCGTCTACGAGAAGGAGCACCCCGGCACCTTCGCGGTCGACGCGCGCCGCGGCTGCTTCGCCATGCACCGGCTGGTGGAGGCGCCCGGCGGGACGCGCCACCTCGAGCCGGTGCCCGAGGGCGGCGTGGGCTTCTTCACCTCCTACGAGAAGGACGGCCGGTACGTCACCTTCTACGGCGACGCGCACCCCGTATTCGCGGGCAACGTCGTGAAGGCGATGGCCTCGGCCCGCCTCGGCCACCGCGAGATCGCTCGCCTGTTCGCGCGCGAGATCGCGGGGCAGGACCTCGAGGAGCAGGCCGAGCGGGAGAACGCGTGGGTGCGCTTCGCCGAGGTGCTGGAGGACGGCCTGCGCGCCGTGGTGGTGGACGCCATCCGGCTCGCCGACCGCATCGTGGAGGTGATCGTGCGCGCGCCGCTGGCGGCGCGCAACTTCCGGCCGGGGCAATTCTATCGGGTGCAGAACTACGAGGGCACGGCCGACGTCGTCGAGGGCATCCGGCTCACCATGGAGGGGCTGGCGCTCACCGGGGCGTGGACCGACCCGGCCCGCGGGCTCATCTCGCTCGTGGTGCTCGAGATGGGCGGCTCCTCGCGGCTGTGCTCGATCCTCGAGCCGGGCGAGGAGATCGTGCTGATGGGGCCGACCGGCACCCCGACCGACATCCCCCGCGGCCAGACGGTCCTGCTCGCCGGCGGAGGTCTCGGCAACGCCGTGCTCTTCTCGATCGCCGCGGCGCTCAAGGCGAACGGCAACCGCGTGCTCTACTTCGCCGGCTACCGCCGGGCGGGCGACCTCTTCAAGCGGCGGTACATCGAGGACGCCTGCGACGTCGTCGTGTGGAGCGTCGACGAGGGACCGCCGATCGCGGCGCACCGGCCCCAGGACCGCAGCGTCGTGGGCAACATCGTCGAGGCCATGGACGGCTACGCCCACGGCCGCCTCGGGGCGCCTTCCATCCCGCTCGCGGCGGTCGATCGCGTCATCTGCATCGGCTCGGACCGCATGATGGACGCCGTGCGCCGCGCGCGCCATGGCGTGCTGGGCGACGCGCTGCGGCCGGCGCACGTGGCGATCGGCTCGATCAACTCGCCCATGCAGTGCATGCTCAAAGAGGTCTGCGCGCAGTGCCTGCAGCGCCAGGTCGACCCGGCCAGCGGACGCGAGTCGCTCGTGTTCAGCTGCTTCAACCAGGACCAGCCGCTCGACTGCGTCGACTTCGCGTTCCTGCACCAGCGCTTGCGCCAGAACTCCGCCGCGGAGAAGCTCACCTCGCTCTGGCTCGATCACCTCTTCGAGCAGCGCGAGGTGCAGGTCGTCTAAGGCCCCTTGCCAGGCCCGCGAGGGACGGCGCGCGGGCCGTGTCAGCCCTGGGAAGGCGGCCCCCCGGGCGGCCGGCGAACGGCTTGGCAGAGTCCTTGCGAGGGCGGTCCGGATGGGCGACATGGAGCCACGGCCGCGGATCACCAAGGCGCCGGGAAGCTGGCGCGTCCCGCCGAACCTCGCCGACTATGCCGAGGCGTGCGCGAGCTTCTCGTGGGCTGCGGCGCGCCGCGCGCTCGACGGCCTCCCGGGCGCGCGCGGGCTCAACCTCGCCCACGAGGCCGTCGACCGCCACGCCGCCGGCGCGCGGCGCGACCACCTCGCGCTGCGC
>DATGIZ010000019.1:0-3245 GCA_035295465.1 Binatia bacterium
ACGCCCGAGGCCGCGATCTACGAGGCGTGCCTGCTGCGCTTCCGGCCGATCATGATGACGACGATGGCGGCGCTGCTCGGCGGGCTGCCGCTGGCGCTCGGCGCGGGCACGGGGGCCGAGCTGCGCCGGCCGCTCGGCATCGCGATCGTCGGCGGCCTGCTCGTGAGCCAGGTCCTCACCCTCTACACGACGCCGGTGGTCTACCTCGCGTTCGATCGGCTCGCCCGCCGTCTCGCCGGGCGGCGGACGGCTCCCCCGCTCGACGGCGCCGAGGCGGCGTAGGCGCGATGAACGTCTCGGCACCGTTCATCCGGCGGCCGGTGGCGACCTCGCTGCTCACCGCCGCGCTCGCGCTCGCCGGCTGGGTCGCCTTCCGCCAGCTCCCGGTCTCCCCGCTGCCGCAGGTCGAGTTCCCCACCATCCAGGTGCAGGCCGCACTGCCCGGCGCGAGCCCCGAGACCATGGCCTCGGCGGTGGCGATGCCGCTCGAGCGGCAATTCGGTCGCATCGCCGGCGTCACCGACATGACGTCGACGAGCTACCTCGGCTCGACCGGCATCACCCTGCAGTTCGACCTCGGCCGGAACATCGACGCGGCCGCGCGCGACGTGCAGGCGGCGATCAACGCGGCGCGCGGCCAGCTACCGACCAACCTGCCGAACAACCCCTCGTACCGCAAGGTGAACCCCGCCGACGCGCCGATCCTGATCCTCTCGCTCACCTCCGAGACCATCCCGACCGACCGGCTGTACGACGCGGCCTCCTCGATCCTGCAGCAGAAGCTTTCCCAGGTGGAGGGCGTCGGGCAGGTCATGGTGGGCGGAAGCGCGCTCCCCGGCGTCCGGGTCGAGCTCAACCCGACCGCGCTCAACCGCTACGGCATCGGGCTCGACGAGGTGCGCGCCGCGCTCGCCGCCGCCAACGTCAACCGGCCCAAGGGCGAGCTCGCCGACGCCAGCCGCGCGTGGGCGATCGGCGCCACCGATCAGCTCCTCGAGGCGGCGCAGTACCGGCCGCTGCTCGTGGCCTACCGCGACGGCGCGCCGGTGCGGGTCGCCGACGTGGCCGAGGTGGACGACTCCGTCGAGGACCTGCGCACGGGCGGGCTCGCGAACGGGAAGCCGGCCGTCGTCGTGGTCATCTTCCGCCAGCCCGGCGCCAACATCATCTCGACGGTCGACCGGGTGCGCGCGCTCCTGCCGCAGCTCGCCGCCTCGATCCCCGGCGGCATCGACCTCGGGGTCATGATCGACCGCAGCGTCACGATCCGCGCCTCGATCGTCGACGTCGAGCTGACCCTGCTCGTCTCGATCGCGCTGGTGATCCTCGTCGTGTTCGTGTTCCTGCGCAACGCCTGGGCGACCGCGATCCCGGGCGTCGTGGTGCCGCTGTCGCTGATCGCGACGTTCGGCGTCATGTACCTGCTCGGCTACAGCCTCGACAACCTCTCGCTGATGGCGCTCACGATCTCGACGGGCTTCGTGGTCGACGACGCGATCGTGGTGATCGAGAACATCGCGCGCTACCTCGAGCAAGGGATGCACCCGGTGGCGGCCGCGCTGCGCGGATCGCGCGAGATCGGCTTCACGGTCCTCTCGATGAGCGCGTCGTTGGTGGCGGTCTTCATCCCGATCCTCCTGATGGGCGGCATCGTCGGTCGGCTGTTCCGGGAGTTCGCAGTGACGCTGTCCGTAGCGGTCGTGGTGTCGCTCGTGGTGTCGCTCACCACCACGCCCATGATGTGCGCCCGCTTCCTGCGGCCCGAGCAGGGCCGGACGCACGGGCGCCTCTACCGGGCGAGCGAGCGGGCCTTCGCATGGCTCCTGCGCGGCTACGAGGCGAGCCTCGCCTGGGTGCTGCGGCACTCCCGCCTCACGCTGGCGGTGGCGGTGGCGACCGTCTGCGTCAACGGCTACCTGTTCGCGGTCGTCCCCAAGGGCTTCTTCCCCGAGCAGGACAACGGCCGCCTCATGGGCGCGATCCAGGCGGATCAGGACACGTCCTTCCAGGCGCTGCGGCAGAAGCTCGCGCAGTTCGTGAGCATCGTGCAGGCCGACCCGGCGGTCGAAACGGCCGTCGGGTTCACCGGCGGCGCGGGGGGCACGACCAACACCGGGCGCATGTTCATGGCGCTCAAGCCGCTCGCCGAGCGCAAGCTCACCGCCGATCAGGTGATCGCTCGGCTCCGTCCGAAGCTCGCCGCGGTCCCCGGCGCGAGCCTCTACCTCCAGGCGATCCAGGACATCCGCGTCGGCGGCAAGCTCAGCAACGCGCTGTTCCAGTTTACACTCCAGGACGACGACCTCCAGGAGCTCACCCACTGGGCGCCGATCGTGCTGCGCAAGCTGCAGACGCTCCCCGAGCTGGTCGACGTCAGCAGCGACCAGCAGAACGGCGGGCTCGAGGCGTCGCTGGCGATCGACCGGGACACGGCGTCGCGGCTCGGGATCACGACACGCATGATCGACGACGCCCTCTACGACGCGTTCGGCCAGCGCCAGGTGTCGACCATGTACACTCAGCTCAACCAGTACCACGTGGTCATGGAGGTCGCGCCGCGGTTTTGGCAGAGCCCCGAGACCCTGCGCGATCTCTACGTGCGCTCGACGGCCGGCGCGCTGGTGCCGCTCGCGGCCTTCACCCGTTTCGCGCCGAGCACCGCGGCCCTCGCCGTGAACCACCAGGGCCAGTTCCCCGCCGTCACCCTTTCCTTCAACCTCGCCCCCGGCGTCGCCCTCGGCGACGCGGTCGCCGCCGTCGAGACCGCCACCCGCGCCCTCGGGCTGCCCGCCGGCGTCCGCCCGAGCTTCCAGGGCACCGCCCAGGCCTTCCAGGCCTCGCTCGCCAACGAGCCGCTCCTCGTCCTCGCCGCTCTCCTCGCCGTGTACGTGGTGCTGGGGATCCTCTACGAGAGCTACATCCACCCGCTCACGATCCTCTCGACGCTGCCGTCGGCGGGCGTGGGCGCGATCCTCGCGCTGCTGCTCTGCCGCACCGATCTCAGCGTGATCGCGCTGATCGGCATCATCCTGCTCATCGGCATCGTCAAGAAGAACGCGATCATGATGATCGACTTCGCGGTCGAGGCCGAGCGGCGGGAGGAGAAGACGCCCGAGGCCGCGATCTACGAGGCGTGCCTGCTGCGCTTCCGGCCGATCATGATGACGACGATGGCGGCGCTGCTCGGCGGGCTGCCGCTGGCGCTCGGCGCGGGCACGGGGGCCGAGCTGCGCCGGCCGCTCGGC
>DATGIZ010000020.1:0-3399 GCA_035295465.1 Binatia bacterium
GTGAGCAAGAAGCCGCTCCGGGCGAACGAATCGCTGCGCGTCCGCGTGGAGCACGATCTGGCCGCCATCCGAGCCACCCCCGCCCTGGTCCGTTCCTTCTTTCGTGCCCCGAGCGTAGCCTATACTACGGACTGATTAGTAATGCGTCGCGGACTCGCGCGTGCCGCGGCGCTTCGCCTCGGCCAGCAGCTCTTCCGCGTAGGTCGCCACCTGCTCGTTGACCTGCCGGATCACGCCGTAGATCTTCCCGAGCGTCTGGTCCTGCAGGCGCCGCGCCTCCTTGGCCGGCTCGCGCAGCAGGTCGGTGTCTTCGAGGATCCGCAGCGGCAGATCCGCGATCGCCTTGTGCACCTCCTCGACGGTCGTCGCGCCGCGGTCGATGGCGTCCTGCACGAACCGGATCAGCGTCTTCCTGTGACCGCTCATGGGGCACCTCCCGGCCGAGGTGGCAGCAAGGCGCATGCCCGAGGACATGGCCGCGCGAGCCTGATGCGTCGGGGCCGCGCGTCGCGTGGCCGGGAACGGGCAGGCCGATTCTTATTGACAGTGAGAACTGTAACAGTGTATACTGCGGAAGAAGATGCGGGCACCGCGCACACGAGCCGGTCGCCGCGGCTCGGATGCCCGGCGGTACACGGTGGACGAGCTGGCCGCTGTCGTCGGCGTGCCGAGCCGCACGATCCGCTTCTACCAGTCCGAGGGGGTGCTCCCGCGGCCGTCGCGCCGGGGGCGGGTCGCGCTCTACGACCGTCGACACGTCGAGCGGCTCCGGCTCGTCGGAAGGCTGCAGGACCGGGGTCTGAGCCTCCGTGCGGTGCGGCACCTGCTGCGGCAGGACTCCGAGGACGCGCGCCTGCTGCGGGGCTGCCTCGGTCTCGAGAAGCCATGGTCCGACGACCGCGCGCGGGTGGTCGGTTACGACGAGCTCGTCGAGCTGATCGGCGAGCGGCCACCGGGGACGATCGCCTCGCTCCTGCGCTTCGGGATGATTCGGGAGGAGGCGGGGCGGGTGCAGTCGTACCGAATTGCGAGCCCCGGGCTCCTGCGAGTGATGCTCGCGCTCCAGGCGAGCGGCGTCGACGTCGAGACCGCCGCGCGCGCCGGCGACATTCTCGGCCGCCACCTCGGAAAGGCGGCCCGTGAGCTGGTTGCCTTCTTCGTGCGCCGTGCGGGCCGCGGCTTCGGGCGCAGCGGCGCCGCCGACGAGATCGGCGCGGCGCTCGACGCGCTGCGCCCGCTCGCGGGCGAGGCGGCGCGGCTGCTTTTCGCGCGACACATCGAGCGGGCGCTGCGCGGGCGGCGGCCCGAGCGCCGGGAAAGTTAATGGGCACGCCCATGGAGAAGCGCGCGCTCACGTTGCACGGTCATCGGGTCAGCTACCGGGCCGCCGGCCGCGGCCCGCTCCTCGTCCTGCTGCACGGGATCGCGGGGAGCTCCGGCACCTGGGAGGACCTCATGCCGCGGCTCGGCGAGCACCACACGGTGATCGCCCCGGACCTCCTCGGGCACGGGGAGTCCGCCAAGCCGCGCGCGGACTATTCCCTCGGGGCCTACGCGAACGGCGTCCGCGACCTGCTCGCGACGCTCGGGCACGAGCGCGGCACGATCCTCGGGCACTCGCTGGGCGGTGGAGTCGCCATGCAGTTCGCCTACCAGTTCCCCGAGCGGTGCGAGCGCCTGGTGCTCGTCTCGAGCGGCGGCCTCGGCCGCGAGGTGCACGGGCTCCTGCGGGCGGCGGCGCTGCCCGGGGCGGAGGCGGTGCTCCCCTGGCTGTGCAGCGCCGGTCGGCAGGGCGTGGCGACGCTCACGCGACTGCTCGGGCGCGTGGGGTTCCGGGCGAGCCCCGACCTCGAGGAGATCTGGCGCAACTTCAGCTCGCTCGAGGAGCCGGGCGCGCGCCAGGCCTTCCTGCACACGGTGCGCGGCCTCGTCGATCTCGGCGGCCAGCGCGTGAGCGCGACCGACCGGCTCTACCTGGCCGCGGAGCTGCCGACGCTCATCATCTGGGGCGAGCGCGACCCGCTGATCCCCGTGCGCCACGCCCGGGCAGCGCACGATCGCATCCCCGGAAGCCGCCTCGAGATATTCGCCGGGGCGGGACACTTCCCCTACCGCGACGATCCACGGCGCTTCGCCGACATCGTGCTCGACTTCATCCGCACGACGCAGCCCCTGCCGCACGACGAGCAGCGGTGGCGCACCTGGCTGCGCGCCGGGGCGGAATCGAGCGCGGCAGTCTGAGACGCCGCCGGGGCTCAGCTCCCGAGCGCCGCGAGAATCTGCGCCGCGAGCCGCTGCGCGCCGGCGACGTTCGGATGCCCCGCCGAGGCGCGATAGCAGTACTCGCGCGCGACGACCGCGAGCGGGCCGGGATGCGCGAGGTCGCACTGCGCGCGGCGCCGTGCGGCCGCCGGATCCAAGGGGCTCAGGGCCTCGTCGACGTCGAGCCCCCACAGCAGCGACGTGCCCGCGACGAAGATGGCGTTCTCGTCCGTGAAGCCCGTCGGGACGAAGCGGATCCGTGGATCGCCCGCGTCGGCGATCGCCCGCTGGGTCTCGGCGCTCGAGTCGGTGAAGAACTCCCGGCACCGCTCGACCACGGGGGCGAGGAAGGCCTCCTCGGCATCGAGGAAGTCCGGGACCGCGATGCCGTGGAGGCCGAGCAGCCTGCGCACGCCGAGCGGGTCGCTCTGCGCGCTCACGATGGGGTAGTAGCCGGTGACGAGGAGCCGGCAGGACGCCTTGGAGAACTTCGCGCCGACCTTGCGCAGCAGGACGAGCATCTCGTCGTGACAGGCGCGGGTGATACGCGACCCGAGCGTCGGAATCAGCGCCAGGGGATTCAGGATCGTCGCCACGCCGACGTCGTTGATGCCGCCGTCGAGGAGGACGAGGTCGACCGTGTCCGGCGAGTCGGCGAAGGCGTCGCACTGCTCGACGATCGTCGGCCGCGCCCCGGGGACCTCGCCGGCCTCCGGGGTTCCCGTCGCGCCGAACGCGCCGATCACCGCGCCGGAATGCGCGAGACGCTCGAGCGTGATCCCGGGATGGGCCGCCGCCAGCGCCGCCTGCACCAGCGCGTCGTACTTCTCGTCCTCGAGGAGGCCCTGGCCCCACGGGACCGAGTCGCCGAGCGTCACGATGCGGAAGGTCATCTCGGGCGCAGCGCGTGAATGATCCGCCCTGGTAGCAGAGGATACGTTCTCGGCCAACCGACCGAGGTGCGAGGGTCGCCCGCCCGCCGATGCCCCACGGTGCCGGGTAGTGTCCCCGGACGTGGTGGAAATTCGAGCGGAGTAGCCGAGGGCGCCTCGGTGGAAAAGGAAACGGCCATCGCGCATCTTCCCACCGCGCACGCTGGCGAGCGTAGAGCGCGGAGGAGGAGGCGATGGCCAAGGG
>DATGIZ010000021.1:0-16060 GCA_035295465.1 Binatia bacterium
CGTGGCGGTGATCCGGGTGGGCGCGGCCACCGAGGTCGAGATGAAGGAGAAGAAGGCGCGGGTCGAGGACGCCATGCACGCGACCCGGGCGGCGGTCGAGGAGGGCATCGTGCCCGGCGGCGGCGTGGCGCTGCTGCGGGCCGGCGCGGCGCTCGAGAAGCTCGCGGCGAGCGGCGAGGAGAAGGTCGGGGTGAACATCGTGCGCCGCGCGATCGAGGAGCCCCTGCGGTGGATCTCCCACAACGCCGGCCACGAGGGCTCGATCGTGCTCGACCGCGTGAAGAACGGCAAGGGCGCGTTCGGGTTCAACGCCGCCAAGGAGGAGTACGAGGATCTCCTGAAGGCGGGCATCATCGACCCGACCAAGGTGGTGCGCACCGCGCTGCAGAACGCGGCCTCGGTCGCCGGGCTGCTCCTCACCACCGAGGCGATGGTGGCCGAGAAGCCCAAGGAGGAGTCGCCCACCCCACCAATGCCGCCGGGTGGTATGGGGGGCATGGGCGGCATGATGTAGGGAAGCGCGACCTCGTGGCGGTCGCACGGCGGGCCTCCGGACACGGCTCCGGGGGCCCGCGCCGTTTCCGGGCAGCGCAATTCCCTGTTGACAGCCCGGAACCCCTCCAGTAGCGTCCCAATCTTCGCGGCATCCCCTTCCGGCGTTTATGTTCGACTCCCTGGGCGAGAAGTTCGAATCCCTGTGGCGCAGGCTGCAGGGCCAGGGAAAGATCACGGAGCGGAACATCGAGGACGCGCTGCGCGACGTGCGCCTCGCGCTCCTCGAGGCCGACGTCAACGTCGCGGTCGTGCGCGACTTCGTCGAGGCGGTCCGGCGCGACGCCCTCGGCCAGGCGGTGCTGCGCAGCCTCACCCCCGAGCAGCACTTCATCAAGCTCGTGCACCGCGAGCTGGTGGCCGTGCTCGGCGGCGGGCCAGCCACGCTCGACCTCGGCGGGCCCGCGCCGGCGGTGGTGATGCTCGTCGGGTTGAACGGCTCGGGCAAGACCACTACCGCGGCCAAGCTCGCCCGCTACCTGCGCGACGAGCGTGGGCGGGTGCCCTTCCTGGTGGCCGCCGACCTCCTCCGTCCCGCGGCCATCGAGCAGCTCGCGACGCTCGCGCGCGCGATCGACGTCCCCATCCACGCCGGCGCCCCGAACGGCGATCCGGTGGCGGTCGCGCGCGACGGCGTGGCCGCCGCGCGGGCCCGGGGGGCCGACGCGGTGCTGGTCGACACCGCCGGCCGGCAGACGATCGCCGAGGAGCTGATGCGCGAGCTCGAGCGGATGGTGGAGGCCATCGGGCCGCGACAGGTGCTGCTGGTCGCCGACGCCATGACCGGCCAGGACGCCGTCGCCACCGCGCAGGGATTCGCCGGCCGCCTGCCCGTCTCGGGGATCGTTCTCACGAAGATCGAAGGCGACGCCCGCGGCGGCGCCGCGCTGTCGCTGCGGCGGGTGACCGGCAAGCCGATCCTGTTCGCAGGCACCGGGGAGAAGCCGACCGCGCTCGAGGTCTTCCATCCCGACCGCATCGCCTCACGCATCCTCGGCATGGGCGACGTGCTGTCGCTCGTCGAGCGGGCCGAGCGGGCGTTCGACGGCGCGCAGGCTGCGGCGCTCGAAAAGAAGCTCCGCCGCAACGAGTTCGACCTCGAGGACTTCCGCGAGCAGCTGCGCGCGGTGAAGCGCATGGGCTCGGTGACGGAGCTGCTGGCGATGATCCCGGGGATGAAGAAGCTCGTGAGGGGCACCGACCTCGCGGGCGCCGATCAGGAGCTCAAGCGCGTCGAGGCGATCATCGATTCGATGACGCGCGAGGAGCGACGGAGTATCCACGTCCTCAACGCCAGCCGCCGCCAGCGCATCGCGCGCGGCAGCGGCACGTCGGTCTCCGAGGTCAACCGGCTCGTCAAGCAGTTCACCCAGACCAAGAAGATGCTCAAGAAGATCGGCTCGGGCGCTCGCCTGCACGGGATCCCGGGTCTGCCGCGCTGAGCGGCGAGGAGGTTCGACGATGGCCGTGAAGATCCGCCTGGCCCGGCACGGCAGCAAGAAACGGCCCTTCTATCGCATCGTGGTGGCGAGCTCGGAAGCGCCACGCGACGGGCGCTACATCGACCAGGTCGGGCTCTACGACCCGACGCGCACCCCCGAGCGCATCGAGCTCAAGGCCGAGAAGCTGGCGGCCTGGCTCGCGAAGGGCGCCCGCCCGACGCAGACGGTGGCCCAGCTGATCCGCCGCACGGGCGCCGACGCCGGCCCCGCGGCGTGATCCGCGGCGCCGGCGACCGCGCCTAGGAGCGACACTTCCATGAAGGAATTGGTCCTGTTCTTGGCGAAGCATCTCGTGAACCATCCTGACGCGGTCGAGGTGAAGGAGACACAGGGGGAGACGGCCTCGGTTCTCGAGCTCAAGGTGGCCAAGGAAGATCTCGGGCGGGTCATCGGCAAGCAGGGGCGGACGGCGAAGTCGATCCGCACGATCCTCAACGCCGCCGCGTCGCGCACCAACCGGAAAGTGGTCCTCGAGATCGTCGAAGAGAAGTAGGGTGCCCGGCCGAGACGCGCCTGCCGCCGTCGCGGTCGCCGAGGTCGTCGGCGCGCACGGGCTGCGCGGCCTGCTGCGGGTCCATCCGTATCAGCCGCCCGCCCCGAGCCTCGCGCGCGGGCGCACGGTCGTCCTCGAGCGCGAGGGCGTCCGGCAGACGGCCCGCATCGCCAGCGTCGCGCCGCACGGTCGTGGGCGCCTGCTCGTGGGGCTCGCCGGGGTCGCGGACCGGAGCGCCGCCGAGGCGCTCGCCGGTGCTCGCATCCTCGTCCACACCGATGAGCTGCCGGCGCCGGGCGCCGGCGAGTTCTACTACCACGAGGTCGTGGGCTTCGCGGTCGCCACGACCGCCGGCGAGCCGCTCGGTCGAATCACCGAGACGTTCTCGACCGGCCTCAACGACGTCTGGGTCGTGCGCGACGATCGGCGCGAGGTGCTGCTGCCGGTGATCGCCGACGTCGTGCGGACGATCGACCGGCCCGCGCGCCGCGTGGTCGTCGTGCCGTTGCCGGGGCTGCTCGACTGAGGATCCACGTCCTCACGCTCTCCCCGGAGATGCTCGGCTCGCCGCTGGCCGCGGGCGTGCTGCGTCGCGCACGCGAGCGCGGCCTGCTCGAGGTCTCCCTCCACCAGCTCCGCGACTACGCCAGCGGCCGTCACCTCGAGGTCGACGACGCGCCCTACGGCGGCGGCCAGGGCATGGTGCTGCGGCCGGAGCCCCTCGTCTCGGCCATCGAGCACGTCGCCGCGGCGGACCGCCCCCGCCGCGTTCTGCTCTCGGCGGCCGGCGCGCCGTTCACCCAAGCGCGGGCCGAGGCGCTCGCCGCCGAGTCGAGCCTGCTGCTCGTCTGCGGCCGCTACGAGGGCGTCGACGGCCGCGTGCTCGAATGGATCGACGAGGAGCTGGCGATCGGCGACTACGTGCTCAGCGGCGGCGAGCTCGCCGCGCTGGTCGTCATGGACGCCGTCACCCGGCTGCTTCCGGGTGCGCTCGGCAACGCCGACTCGCCCCGCCACGACTCGCACGCGACGGGGCTCCTCGAGCACCCGCAGTACACGCGTCCCGTCGAGTTCCGCGGCCGGCGCGTGCCCGACGTGCTCCTCTCCGGCGACCATGCCGCGATCGCCCGCTGGCGGCGGCGGGAGTCGTTGCGCCTCACCTTCGCGCGCCGGCCCGACCTGCTCCCGCGCGCGCCCCTCGACGACGCCGACCGCGCCTTTCTCCGCAGCCTCGGATGGCGCGATGGGTGACCTCTACCTCGCGCTGCTGCACCATCCCGTGCTGGACAAGAACGGCGCGGTGGTGACCACCGCGGTGACGAACCTCGACGTGCACGACATCGGGCGGCTCGCCCGGACGTTCGAGCTGCGGGCGTTCTACGTCTGCACGCCGGTCGAGACGCTGCGCCGTCTGGTCGCGCGCATCATCCGGCATTGGGAGTCGGGCCCGGGGGCGACGTACAACGCCTCTCGCCGCGAAGCGCTGGCGCTCGTGCGGCAGGCCGACGACCTCGACGGCGCGGTCACCGACGTCGAGCGCGAGACCGGCCAGCTCCCGCGCCTGGTGGCGACGACCGCCCGACCGGCTCCCGCGCGGCTCGCCTACGACGCGCTCCGCGAGCGCCTGCGCCGCGACCCGCGCCCCGAGCTGCTCGTGTTCGGCACCGGGTGGGGGCTCACGCCGGAGGTGCTCGCGCGCTGCGACGACGTGCTCGAGCCGGTCCGCGGCCCCGGCGCGTACAACCACCTCTCGGTCCGCAGCGCCGCGGCCATCATCCTTGACCGGCTGCGCAACGGACGATAAAGATGTTGGGTTCATGAACCCGGTCGACCGCATCGAGGCCGAGCAGCTCCGCAGGGACGTCCCCGACTTCCGCCCCGGCGACACGGTGCGGGTGCACGTCCGGGTCGTCGAGGGCGACAAGGAGCGCATCCAGGTCTTCGAAGGCACGGTGATCGCCCGCAAGGGCGGCGCCAATCGCGAAATGTTCACCGTGCGCAAGACCTCGTACGGCGTCGGCGTCGAGCGGACGTTCCCGCTGCACTCGCCGCGTATCGATCGCATCGAGGTGGCGGGCCGCGGCGTCGTCCGCCGGGCGAAGCTCTACTACCTGCGGCAGCGCTCCGGGCGGGCGGCGCGCGTCACCGAGGGCGCCTCCGGCAAGGCGTAGGCGACGGGTCAGGCGCCGGTCGCCGGCGCGTGGCCCATCCGGGCGTTGCCCTCGAAGGTCGCGCCCTCCTCGATCACCAGGCACCGGGTCTCGACGTCGCCGAGGAGGCGCCCGCCGGCGCACACCTCGACGCGGCCCGCGCCCTCCACCCGGCCGCGGACCTCGCCGAGGATGACGAGACGGTCCGCCCACACCGTCGCCTCGACGGATGCCTGGGCGCCGATCACCAGCAGGTCCGCAGCCCGAACCTGGCCGCGGAGCTTGCCTTCGATCCGCGTCGGCCCGACGAACGAGAGCTTCCCCGTCACCTCGGCGTCCGACCCGAGCGACACCCGGACGTCCTGCCACGCGCTCCCTGCCGAAACCGCAGCCAACAGGCGCAGCCTTGTAGTCCCCGGCGCGCGCCGCTGTCAATGCGACCGCCCCACCTGGCCTTGGCGCCGCCTTTTCGCTAGGGAGGAGCCATGACGGCGACGACCGGGCGGCGGCACGCGCTCCTGCTCGTGGTGACCCTCATCGCCGCGCGGGCACCGGCCGCCGAGCCCACCCGTCCCAAGGGCGAGACGCTGCGCTCGGGATCGTTCGTCCTCGAGCTGCCGCTCGGCCTCCAGGCCGGCGCCGCGTACCTTCCCGACGACAACCCGCTCTCGGCGGACAAGATCGCGCTCGGCAAGCTGCTCTACTTCGATCCCCGCCTCTCCAAGGACGGCACGATCTCGTGCGCCTCGTGTCACATCCCCTTCCACGGGTTCGCCGACCCGCACCGCACCTCCGCCGGCGTCGGCCGCCAGGAAGGCACGCGCAACAGCCCGACGGTCATCAACCGGCTCTTCGCCAAGGAGCAGTTCTGGGACGGCCGCGCCGCCGACTTGGAGGACCAGGCGAAGGGCCCGATGGTGAATCCGGTCGAGATGGCGATGGCCTCGCACGACGTCGTCGTGCAACGGGTGCGCGGCGTCAAGGGCTACGCTCCGCTGTTCGAGAAGGCGTTCGGCACCGGCGAGATCACGATCGACCGCGTGACCAAGGCGATCGCATGCTACGAGCGCACGGTCCTCTCCGGCGACAGCCCCTACGACCGCTATCAGGCGGGTGACAAGGACGCGCTCAGCCCTGCGGCCGTGCGTGGCGCGGCGCTCTTCGACGGCAAGGCCAACTGCCGGACCTGCCACACCGGCTTCAACTTCACCGACGAGAGCTACCACAACCTCGGAGTAGGCATGAGCGGCCCGAAGCCTGACCTCGGCCGCTACGTGGTCACGAAGGTGGACACCGACCGCGGCGCCTTCAAGACCCCGACGCTGCGCAACGTGATCCAGACCGCGCCCTACATGCACGACGGCTCGGAGTCGACGCTGCGTGAGGTCGTCGAGTTCTACAACCGCGGAGGCAACAAGAACCCCTGGCTGTCGAAGGAGATCAAGCCGCTCGGACTCGCTCCGCGCGACGTCGACGACCTGGTCGCCTTCCTCGAATCGCTCACCGGCGACGTGAGCGACCTCGAGCCGCCGACCGCGCTGCCGCAGTAAGCGCTCAGCGCTCGGCGGGGAACACGTGGCACGCCACGGCGTGCCCGTCGCGCCCCTGCGCGAGCGGCGGCACGACCCGGCGGCAGACGTCCTCGGCGTGGGCGCAGCGGGGATGGAACGCGCAGCCGGGCGGCGGAGCGACCGCGCTCGGCAGCTCGCCGCGCATCGGCTCACGGCGGCGCGGGCGGTGCGGGTCGGCGACCGGGACGGCGGAGAGGAGCGCGCGCGTGTATGGGTGGCGGGGGTGCGCGTAGATGCGCTCCCGCGGCGCGACCTCGACCAGCCGCCCGAGGTACATGATCGCCACGCGATCGCTCACGTGCTCGACCACGCGGAGGTCGTGCGAGATGAAGAGCATCGTGAGCCCGAGCCGGCGCTTCAAGTCCTGGAGCAGGTTGATGATCTGCGCCTGGATCGAGACGTCGAGCGCGGAAACCGCCTCGTCGGCGACCACGAAGCGCGGCTCGACCGCGAGCGCGCGCGCGATCCCGATGCGCTGGCGCTGCCCGCCGCTGAACTCGTGGGGCCGGCGGCTGGCGACGTCGGCCGGGAGGCCGACGAGCGCGAGCAGCTCCTCGACGCGGCGCCGGCGCGCGGCGCGCGTCCCCAGACGGTGGATGGCGAGCCCCTCGCCGACGATGCTCCCCACGCACATGCGCGGGTCGAGGGAGCCGTACGGATCCTGGAAGACGATCTGCATCTCGCGCCGGACGGCACGCAGCGCGCCAGCATCGAGCGCGAGGAGCGAGCGCCCGTCGAAGCGCACGTCCCCCGCCGTGGGCTCGAGGAGCCGGAGCACGAGCCGGCCGAGCGTCGACTTCCCGCAGCCCGACTCGCCGACGAGGCCGAGCGTCTCCCCCGGGGCGATCGCGAACGACACGCCGTCGACGGCGCGCACCGCCGCGCTCGCGCGCCGCAGCCACCCACCGCCGAGCGGGAAGTGCTTCTGCAGGTCGCAAGCCTCGACGAGCGGCGTCATGCGCGGATGCACGCGGCCCGGTGACCGGGCGCCTTCTCCTCGAGCGGCGGCGGGGCGAGGCTGCACTCGGCGATGGCCCGCGGGCAGCGGTCGTGGAAGGCGCACCCGCTCGGCAGGCGGCGCAGGTCCGGGACCTGCCCGGGGATGGCCTCGAGCCGATCGTGACCGCCGCCGAGCGCCGGCATGGAGCGGAGCAGGGCCTGGGTGTAGGGATGGAACGGGCGGTCGAAGATCTCGGTGGTCGGCGCGTGCTCGACGATCCTCCCCCCGTACATGATCGCCACCTCGTCCGCGTGCTCGGCGACGACGCCGAGGTCGTGCGTGATGAGCAGCATCGCCATCCCCCGCCGCGCGCGCAGCGCCTCGAGCAGGTCGAGGATCTCCGCCTGGATGGTCACGTCGAGCGCGGTGGTGGGCTCGTCGGCGATCAGCACCAGCGGCTCGCACGAGATCGCGATCGCGATCAGGGCGCGCTGGCGCATGCCCCCGGAGAGCTGGTGGGGGTAGTCGCGGGCGTGGCGCTCCGGGTCGGGGAAGCCCACCTCGCCGAGCAGCGTCACCGCCCGTTGCCACGCCGCGCGCCGGCCGACCGGCTGGTGCAGCGCCACCGCCTCGGCGACCTGCCTGCCCACCGTGAGCACGGGGTTGAGCGCCGTCATCGGCTCCTGGAAGACCATCGCGAGCCCCGCCCCGCGCACCGCGCGCATCTCGCGCTCGGGCAGGGCGAGCAGGTCCCGGCCCCCGAGCAGCACCCGCCCGCCCACGATCCGTCCGGCAGGGGGCAGCAGGCGCATGAGGCAGAGCGCGGTCATGCTCTTCCCCGACCCCGACTCCCCCACCAGCCCGAGCACGCGCCCGCGCTCGAGGGCGAACGACACGCCGTCGACCGCGCGCACCAGGCGGCCGTCGAGTGGGAAGCCCATCGCGAGGTCCTGCACCTCGAGGAGCGCCATCACCGCGCCTCGAGCGCCGCCGCGTCGAGCGGCAGCACGCGCGCGGCGGGCGGGGGCGCGAAGAGCGCGGCGTCGACGCGCGCGTTGGGCTCGACGGCCTCGTAGGCGAGGGTCGCCGTCGAGCTCGTCCCCGGCGCCGCCACCTCGAGGAGGTGCGGGAAGCCCTCGCGGTAGTCGCCGAAGGCGACGCGCAGCACCACGACGCCGCGCCGCGCCTCCTCCGTGGCCAGGAGATCGTGCGTGTCGCCCGCAAACCAGAGGCTCTGGAGCCCGCTCTCGAGCGGGAGGGTGACGCGCCAGCGCCGCTCGCGCGTCAGCTCGAGACGGGGCGGATCGACCGCGACGCGCGGCGGGGGAAGGCCGAGCAGGATGTCGGCCAGATCGCCCACGGCGACCGGCGTGCCGAGAAAGCGCGCGAGGTTGGCCGGCGTCGCCGGGCCTTCGTAGCGCGTGCCCTCTGCCGGGGGGTACGCCCACAGGACCGATCCGTCGGTGCCGAGCGCGAGCGCCAGGCCGAAGGGTGAGAGCACGTCGATGCGCACGTCGTTCGGGCGCTGCACGACGATCGCCTCGCGCGTCCACAGGCGGGCGAGGCCGGTGCGGACCTGCGCCCGCGCGCGCAGCGAGGTGAGGGCCGCCCGCCGCGCGGTGAGCGCGCCGAGCAGCTCGTCGACGGTCGCGGGGCGCACCTCGACCCGAGGCCCGCGCAGCGCGCACCCGGCCACCAGCACGACCCCCACGGCGCCGGCACGGAGGAGGGGGCGCGGCATCCGGGATCAGGACCGCGATCCGTCTGCGCGCACCGCCCCCTCGAGAAGGCGGATCTTGGTCTTGAGCCGCTCGATCTGCGCCGTCTCGTGCGACCGGGCGAGGGCGTCGCGGTACACGCGCAGCGCGCTCTCGTCCTGGCCGTTGCGCTGGTAGGCGTCGCCGAGGTGCTCGGTGACCGTCGGGTCGTCGCCCGCCAGCTCGACCGCGTGCTCGAGCTGCTCGACCGCTCGATGGTAGTCGCCGCGCTGGTAGTACACCCAGCCCAGGCTGTCGACGTAGAAGCCGTCGTCGGGGTCGACCTCCAGCGCGCGGCGGATGAGGTTCTCCGCCTCGTCGAGGTGCACGCCCATCTCGGCGTAGCTGTAGCCGAGGTAGTTGAGCGCGGCGGCGTTGTGCGGGTTGAGCTCGATCGCCCGCTTCATCTGCTCGACCATGCGCGTCTTGTCGTTGACCTCGTCGTACGCCGCGCCGAGCGTGAAGTGATAGCGGTCGTCGTCGGGAAAGCGCGCGACGAGCTGCTCGAGCAGCACGATCGACCGCTTCGAATCCTTCTCCTCGCGGTAGAGCGACGCGAGGTAGGCCATGAGGTCGGGATTCCCCGGCTTGAGCGCGAGCGCGCCCTCGATCTCCGCGACGGCCTCCGGAAGCCTGTCCTTCTGCAGCAGGTAGGCGCGCCGGATGCGGGCGTCGATGTAGTAGTCGGAATCGGCGGGCACCTGCGCGAACTCCTCGACCGCCTTGGCGGTCTCGCCCTGCTCGGCGTGCACGGCCGCGAGGTAGTAGCGCGCGCGGTCGTTCTTCGGCTCCTGGGCCAGCACGAGGTTCAGCTCGGTGGCGGCGCGGTCGAGCTCACCCTTCTCGAAGTAGATGAGGGCCATCTTGATGCGCGCTTCGGCCGGGTCGGCGTCGAGCCGCTCGAGCTCCTTGAACTGCTCGAGCGCGGCGTCGAGCTTCTTCTGGCCGGCGTAGATCGAGCCGAGGCGCCGGCGGACGAGGAGGCTCTGCGGGTTGAGCGCGATGATCCGCTCGTAGAGATCGACCGCCTTCTGCGTGCGGCCCTCGAGCTCGTAGGCGAGCGCCAGGTCGGTGAGGATCAGCTCGGACTGCGGGCTCAGCTTGAGCGCCTCGAGGTAATAGTGCTCGGCCTTGTCGAGCTGGTGCGCGTTCGCGTAGACGCGCCCGAGGTAGTAGTAGCCGAGCACCGACGAGGGGTAGCGGGCGATCAGGTTGCGCAGGGTGGTCGCGGCGGTTTCGGTGCGTCCCTGCTTGCTCTGGATCGCCCCGAGGAAGAGGTAGGCCTCCTGGCGCGAGGGGTCGATGGCGAGCACGCGCTCGTAGCTCGCCGCCGCCTCCTCGTCGCGTCCCTGCGCGGAGAGGACGCCGCCCAGCAGCTCGAGGGCCTCGGCGTTGTCGGGCTCGGCGGCGACGACCTGTTGCGCCTCGGCCAGCGCCTGGTCGAGCTTGCCGGTGCGCACGTACAGGCCCGCGAGCCGCTGCCGCAACAGCGGCGTGTTGGGGTCCTCGGCGACCGCCTTCTCGAATTCCTCGACCGCCGTGTCTACGTCGTTGTGAGCGAGCGCGACCTCGCCGCGAAAAAAGTGGCCGAGCGGGGCCGCATCGCCCGGGAGCGGGCTCCGCGGCGCCTCTACCGCTTCGCCGCCGAGCAGGCCGCCCCGCCAGCGAGGCCGAATCCCGCCACACCCGCTCGCCGCGAGCGCCGCGAGCAGCAGGATGGCGGCAGACCGCGAAACCCTCATGGAAACCGCGACGTTTACCATGACCGAGGCCTTGCGGAAACGCAAACCCGAAATCGCGCTAGCGCCGGCCGCGGCGCGCGGCGCGGCGCCGCGCCGCCGCGGCCCGCTGGAGACCGATCCACGCCTCGCCGCCGCGAAAGTGCTCCTTCTTCCAGATCGGCACGATCTCCTTCACCCGATCGATGAGCCAGTGGCAGGCGGCGAACGCCTCCGCCCGGTGGCCCGCGGAGACCACGACGGCGACGCTCGCCTCGCCGACCGGCACCGGGCCGATGCGGTGCACGATGGCGACTTTCCGCAGCGGCCAGCGCCGCGCGGCGGCCGCCGCGAGCCGCCGCATCTCCGCCGTCGCCATGGACGCGTAGGCCTCGTACTCGAGCCGCACGACGGCGCGGCCCGCATTCTCCCGGCGCGTCGTGCCGAGGAACACGACGGTCGCGCCGGCCCGCGGATCGCCCACCGCCCGCAGCAGCCGGGGCACGTCGAGCGGCGCCTTGGTGACGCGGAACACGCTCAACCGCCCCCGCTCACGGGCGGGAAGAACGCCACCTCGTCCCGGTCGGCGAGCGGGTGCCCCCGCTCGACGTAGCGCTCGTTGACCGCGTAGCGGACACGCACCGCGCCGAGCTCGGGTCGCTCGGCCACGAGGGCGTCCCAGAGCGCGCCGACGGTCGTGCCCGCCGCGACACTACGCTCGCCGCCCGGGCCGAGGCGCTCGCGCAGCACCGCGAAGAAGCGCAGCCGCACTCGCACGGCTCACCCCCGTACGAGGTCGACCATGTGGCCGAGCTCGGGCAGCAGCAGCTTCGTGAGCGCCAGCTCGACCGCCGCGGGTGATCCCGGCAGGGACGCAACCACCTTGCCGCCCGCCACGCCCGCAACCGCCCGCGACAGCATCGCCGCGGCGCCGACGTCGTGGAAGGAGAGCATGCGGAACAGCTCACCGAAGCCGTCGATACGCTTCTCGAGGCGCCCCGCGATCGCCTCGTAGGTCGTGTCGCGGGGGGCGAGGCCGGTGCCGCCGCTCGCGATCACCGCGTCGACGGCCGGATCGGCGAGCTGCGCGTCGAGCCACGCCCGGATGCGCTCGGGCCGATCGGGGACGATCGCACAGGCGGCGATCCGGTGCCCCGCCGCCTCGAGGAGCGCCCGCATGCGCCGTCCGCTCTCGTCGGTCTCCGCCGTCCGCGTGTCGCTCACCGTGAGGATGGCGCAGGCGACCGCGCGCGGCGGCTCCCTATGCTGCGCATGCCCGCCCATGGCGACTCAGAAGGGCCGCGGGTGCGGCTCGACCTTGGAGGCGCACGGCGTGCCGCACTGCCGGCACACGTACTCGTGCTTCTCCCCGTCGGGCAGCACGATGAGCAGCCGCTTGCGCACCGGCATCGCCTGCCGGCAGCGCGGGCAGTGGAGCAGCGACGCTTCGAGCGAGCCGTAGGCCTCGGGCTCCTGGGGGCGACGGGGCGGAGCGCCGAACATGCGCGGGAATCTAGCGCGGGGCTCGGGATGCGGCAATCGGCGGCGACGCCCGTCTTGCCCGGCTCGCGCCGCGCCGGTAAGACTCGGCGCCGCGGTGCCCGCGGTCTACGTCGAGACATACGGTTGCCAGATGAACGTGGCCGACACGGAGATCATCCTCGGCCACCTTGGCGCCCACGGCTGGACCCGCGCGGCCCGCCCCGACGACGCCGACGCGATCCTCCTCAACACCTGCGCGATCCGCGAGCACGCCGAGGCGCGCGTGCTCGGCCGCCTCGGCGACTTGGGCCGGATCAAGGCGACCCGCCCCGGCGTGCGTCTCGGCGTGACCGGCTGCATGGCCCAGCACCTCCGCGATCGGCTGCGGGAGCGGGCGCCGGCGGTCGACCTGCTGGTCGGGCCCGACGGCTACCGCCGGCTGCCCGCGCTGCTCGCCACCGACGATCCCGACCCGCACGCGGGGCTCCGCCTCGATCCCGACGAGACCTACGCGGACCTGCCCGTCGCGCGCGCCGCGGGCGTGCGCGCGTGGGTGACGGTGATGCGCGGCTGCGATCGCTTCTGCACCTTCTGCGTGGTGCCCTACGTGCGCGGGCGGGAGCGGAGCCTGCCCGGGCCGGCGCTCGTCGAGCGGGTCCGGGCGCTCGTCGAATCAGGGGTGCGCGAGGTCGTGCTCCTCGGCCAGACCGTGAACGCCTGGCGCCACGACGGCTGGGACTTCGCCGACCTGCTCCGCCGCACGGCCGCCGTCCCCGGGTTGCTCCGGCTCCGCTTCACCTCGCCGCACCCCGCCGAGATGAGCCCGCGCGTCCTCGACGCGATGGCCGAGTGCGCGGCCGTCGCCCCGCAGCTCCACCTCCCCGTGCAGTCGGGCTCCGACCGCGTGCTCGCCCGCATGGCGCGGGACTACACGGTCGCGGAGTACGAGGCGCTGGTCGAAGGGCTTCGCGCCCGCATGCCGGGCCTCGCGCTCTCGACCGACGTGATCGTGGGCTTCCCGGGCGAGAGCGACGCCGACTTCGCCGCGACCGAGGCGCTCATGCGCCGCATAGGCTACGACTCGGCGTTTCTCTTCAAGTATTCGCGCCGCGAGGGTACGCGGGCGGCCCGCTGGGAGGAGACGGTCCCCGAGGCCGAGAAGGCGCGGCGGCTCGAGCGGCTGATCGCGCTGCAGGAGGCGACCGCCGCCGAGCGCAACCGCGCCTGGGTCGGCCGCGACGTCGAGGTGCTGGTCGAGGGTCCGGCGCGCCGCCCGGCAGGCTGGATGACCGGGAAGAGCGCCGACTTCCGCACGGTCGTGTTCCCCGGCCCGGCCGCGGTGGGAGACCTGGTGCGGGTGCGCGTCGAGGCGGCGACATCGCACACGCTCGCCGCCGCGCGGCCCGGCGAGCGAGGGCTGCCATGACCATCCCGGCAGGCCCGGGGGGCATGGTCCGCCGTCACGCGACCGCGCACGTCTGGAGCACGCGCCGGGCGGCCTCCACGTCCGGGACGTCGGGCTCGCCGGCGTAGCCCGCCACCACCGGCTCGAGGAGGCCGCGCGCGCCGGCGCCGTCCCCCTCGGCGGCCAGCAGCCGCGCCAGGCTCGTCGCCAGCCGCAGCTCGAAGCAGCGCGCCCCCCAGGCGCGGCTGGTCTCGAGGCCGGCCCGGAGCGCCGCGCGGGCGGCCTCGCGCTCGCCGCGCGCGAGGAGCAGCTCGCCCTTCAACCGCACGAGGTCCGGTTCGGCGAACACGTCGAGCGCGGGGCGCTCGGGCTCGAGCCTCCGCTCGACGGCCGCGAGCCCTTCGTCGAGCGCGCCCTTGGCGAGGAATCCCTCGACGAGGTACGCGACGTAGCAGCGATAGGTCGCCCGCACGCCGGCGCTCGCAAACACGCCGAGGCCCTGCTCGATCAACTGGATGCCGGGGTCGACGTCGCCGCGCCGCACGCTCACCCAGCCGCGAAGGCTGAGCAGCGGCCCGAGCCAGAAGTAGAGCTTCTGCTCGGTGGCGATCGCCACGCCGCGCGCGCTGAGCGCGTCGGCGCGGTCGACGTCACGCATCTTCTCGCCCATGTTCGCGCCGAAGGCGAGCGCGACGGTGAGCGAGTAGGGGTTCCGCGACCGCTCGGCGGCGTCGAGCATCTCGTCCGTCACGCGGCGCGCCTCCGCGAACCGGCCGAGGTACCAGAGCGCGCCGGCGAGATAGCCGTACGCGTACGTGCTCAGATCGTAGCCGTACTCCTCGACGAATGCCTTGTAGGCCGCGCTGTCGCGCCACTCGAGGCATGCCCGCATCTCTTCGACGGCCTCGCCGAACCGTCCCGCGAGGAAGGCCCGCGTTCCCGCGCAGCTGTGCGTGACGACGCGGGCGGTCGGGTCCTTCGAGCGCTCGGCGAGGGCGCGCAGGCGGTCGAGGAGCGCGGCGGTGGCGGCGGGATCGCTGCGCGCCAGGCGAACACCCCACAGCCCGTAGAGCACGCGCAGCGGGACCTCGGAGCCGATCTCGTCGCAGAGCGTCTGTGCCCTGCTGAAGGCCTGATTCACCTCGGCGGCGGCGTAGCCCTGGGTCGTGAATAGCGCGGTCCCGAGCGCCTCGGTGACCGCGAGCTCGAGCTGCAGCCGCTGTCCGCGCTCGGGCACTCGTGCGACCGCCTGGCTCGCAGCCCGGTACTGGGCGATCGCTTCCAGGTACGTCCCGCGGCGCATGGCCAGGTCGCCCGCGCGGCGACGGTAGCCGATCGCGCCGATCGCGTCGCCGGCCCGCTCGAGGTGCCAGGCGAGCAGCTCGGGCCGTGCACGCTCGACTTCCGGGAACCGCCCCTGGAGGACGCGCGCCACGCGGGCGTGCGTGCGCTGGCGCTCGCTGCGCATCGACGACTCGTAGGCGGCGTCGCGCAAAAGCGCGTGCTTGAAGGCGAACCGCTCGCCCTGCGAGCTTCGCCGCCGGTGCACGATGCCGGCGCGCACCAGCTCGGTCAGGTCGTCGCTCATGGTCACGTGGTTGCTCGTCGAGACGGCGCGGAGCAGCTCCGCGTCGAACTCCCGCCCGACCACCGCCGCCGTCTGCGCGGTCTCGCGGGCGCTCGCCGACAGGCGATCGAGGCGCGAGGCGAGGAGGTTCCACAGGCCCGACGGCACCGGGGCGTGGCGCTCGATGTCCGCGCTCTCGCGCGGATCGGAGAGCACCCGTGCGACCTCCTCGACGAACAGCGGCACGCCGTCCGCCTCGCGCACCAGCGCCTCGAGCAGCTCGGGCGTCCGGCGCTGCGGGTCCGCGATGCAGGCCTGCGCCAGCTCCTCGACCTC
Organism: Binatia bacterium; assembly: GCA_035295465.1. Lineage (GTDB taxonomy): Bacteria > Desulfobacterota > Binatia > DP-6 > DP-6 > DATGIZ01. Next base: position 15,474 of record DATGIZ010000021.1, read on the forward strand.
CGCCGGCCGCAGCGGCATGAGCGGCAGGGGCGCGACACCAGGGAGCTCGACGGGAGCGGCGAACTCGAGCCGCGCGGAGAGCACGAGACAGCCGCGCGCCGATCCCGCGCCCAGCGTCGGGCGCGCGAACGACGCCGCCAGCTCGGCGACCAGCTCCATGGTGGTGGGGTCCGCCCAATGGACGTCCTCGAACGCGACCACGATCGGCTGCTCCCGCCCGAGCCCTTCGACGAGACGCACGAGCGCCTGCAGCGTCAGCTCCTTGCGCCGTTCCCGGGTCACACCCGCCGGCCCGGCGCTGGCCGGGTCCATCAGTGCCGTCAGGGCGGCGAGCTCGGTCCCCGACGACAGGTCGAGCCGCTCGAGCAGCGCAGGCAGCGGCGTGTCGAGGCTCGCGAGGCACTCGACGACCGGCCGCAGCGGCGCGGCTTCGCCCTCGGGCGTGCAGCGGAACTCGAGCCACGCGCCCTTCGGCACCTGCCGCCGGAGCTCGCGCAGCAGCCGCGACTTCCCGATACCCGGCTCGCCCAGGAGCAGCACGCCGCCGGACCGGCCGGCGACGGCGTCGCGCCAGAGGGTCGTCAAGC
>DATGIZ010000022.1:0-49499 GCA_035295465.1 Binatia bacterium
ACGCCCGAGGCCGCGATCTACGAGGCGTGCCTGCTGCGCTTCCGGCCGATCATGATGACGACGATGGCGGCGCTGCTCGGCGGGCTGCCGCTGGCGCTCGGCGCGGGCACGGGGGCCGAGCTGCGCCGGCCGCTCGGCATCACGATCGTCGGCGGCCTGGTCGTGAGCCAGCTCCTCACGCTCTACACGACCCCGGTCATCTACCTCTACATGGACCGGCTGGGGCTGTGGGCGGCGCGCCTGCGCGCGCGCCGCGTGGCGCCGGGCGTGGACGTGACTCAGGCCCCCGGGCCGCGCCACGACTGGAGCACGCGCACGTAGTTCGCGCGCTCGAAGGCCGCGGGGTCCGGGCAGCGCTCGAGGCTCATGCTGCCCCGCATCTCGGCGAGCGCCGCGTACTCGTGCTCCGCCATCCACGCCTCGACGCCGCGGCGGATCGCGGCGAGGCGCTCGGGGCCGCCGCGCAGCAGCGCCGAGACCATCTGCACCGCGTGCGCACCCACCATGATCGCCTTGACCGCGTCGATGGTCGCGTGCACGCCGCCCGAGACCGCGAGCGAAGCGCGCACCCGCCCGCTCAGGATCGCGGTCCAGCGCAGGCGCAGCAGCAACTCCGAGGAGTCGGAGAGCGCGAGGCGGGGCACGACCTCGAGCGCCTCGACGTCGACGTCGGGCTGATAGAAGCGGTTGAAGAGCACGAGGCCGTCGACGCCGATCGCGTCGAGCGCCGCGGCGAGGTGCGCCAGCGCGGAGAAGAACGGGGAGAGCTTGACCGCCAGCGGGATCGACACGGCGGCGCGCACGGTGCGCGCGATGTCGAGCAGGCGGCGCTCGACGTCCGCGGCGCTCTCCGACGGCGACGCCGGCACACGGTAGGCGTTCAGCTCGAGCGCGTCGGCGCCCGCCTGCTCGATCAGGCGGGCGTACTCGAGCCAGCCCGCGGCGGTCGTCCCGTTGAGCGAGGCGATCACCGGCACCGCGACCGCCCGCTTGATCCGCCGGATCTGCTCCAGGTACTGCTCCGGGCCGAGCGTGAAGTCGCTCGGCCGCGGAAAGTACGACAGCGCCTCGGCGTACGACTCTTCGCCGGCTTCCAGGCCGTGGATCGTCGCGAGCTGCTCGTGGGTGATCTGCTCCTCGAAGAGCGAGTGCATCACGATGGCCGCGGTGCCTGCGTCCTCGAGGCGGCGCACCGTGTCGAGGTCGTCGACCATCGGCGAGGCGCCCGGCATGAAGGGGTGCGGCAGCCGAAGCCCGAGGTAGGTCGTCGAAAGGTCCATGGTCACGTCCTCGGCACGACCAGCCGGGCGAGCTGCTCGTAGACGGCGAAGCGCCGGCTCACCTCGCGCTGCTCGGCCGCCATCAATCGCGCGAAGCGCGGCGCATCGAGCTGCTCGACCATCCGGAAGCGCGTCTCGTTGCGCGCGAAGTCGAGGATGCTCGTCTTGGGCTCGCCCGTGTCGAGCTGCAGCGGGCTCTCGCCCGCCGCCACGCGCCGCGGGTCGAAGCGGTAGACGGGCCAGTAGCCCGAGGCCACCGCGAGCTTCTGCTGCTCGGCGCCGTAGGCGAGGTCGTAGCCGTGCGCGATGCACGGGCTGTAGGCGATGACGAGCGCGGGCCCCGGGTAGGACTCGGCCTCCAGGAAGGCGCGCGTCGCCTGCTGGTCCTTGGCGCCGAGCGCGACGCGCGCGACGTACACGCTGCCGTAGGTCATCGCGATCATCCCGAGGTCCTTCTTGGGCGTGCTCCGGCCCGCCGACGCGAACTTCGCGGCCGCGCCGAGCGGGGTGGCCTTCGACTGCTGGCCGCCCGTGTTCGAGTAGACCTCCGTGTCGAGGACGAGCACCTTGACCTCGCGCCCGGTCGCCAGCACGTGATCGAGACCGCCGAAGCCGATGTCGTACGCCCAGCCGTCGCCGCCGACGATCCAGACGCTCTTGCGCACCAGGTAGTCGGCGAGCGATTCGAGCCGACGGGCGTCGGGCGCGGCGACGCCGGCGAGCCGCTGCCGCAGCTCCCGCACGCGCTCGCGCTGCGCGGCCAGCTCGGCCTCGCCGTCCTGCCGGGCGTCGAGCAGCGCGGCGACCAGCGCGTCGCCCACGTCGCCGGCGAGGCGCGCGAGGAGCGCGCGTGCGTGGGCGACGTGCCCGTCGACCGCCAGCCGGAAGCCGAGCCCGAACTCGGCGTTGTCCTCGAACAGCGAGTTCGACCACGCCGGCCCTCGCCCCTCGCGGTTGGCCGCGTACGGCGTGGTCGGGAGGTTGCCGCCGTAGATCGACGAGCAGCCCGTGGCGTTGGCGACGAGCGCGCGGTCGCCGAAGAGCTGCGTGAGGAGCTTCACGTACGGCGTCTCGCCGCAGCCGGCGCACGCCCCGGAGTACTCGAACAGCGGCTCGAAGAGCTGCGCGGTGCGCACGTCGATCCGCAGCCGGGTGCGGTCGACCTCGGGGAGGCCGAGGAAGAAGGCGTAGGCGCGGCGCTCGGCGTCGCGCAGCGGTGCGAGCGGCTGCATGTCGATCGCCTTGTGCCGGGGGTTCGTCCGGTCCTTCGCCGGGCACACCACCACGCAGAGCCCGCAGCCCGTGCAGTCCTCGGGCGCCACCTGGATCGTGTACTGCTGTCCCTCGAGGTCCTTGCCGCGGTAGGGGACGGCCTTGAACCCGGGCGGCGCGCCGGCGAGCCCGTCGGCCGGGTAGGCCTTGGCCCGGATCGCGGCGTGCGGGCACACGAGCGCGCATTTGTTGCACTGGATGCACACCGCCGGATCCCACACCGGCACCTCGAGCGCGAGGCCGCGCTTCTCCCAGCGCGCCGTGCCGAGCGGCCAGGTGCCGTCGGGCGGGAACGCGCTCACCGGCAGCAGGTCGCCCTTGTTCGCCAGCATGACGGCCGTCACGCGCCGCACGAAATCGGGCGCGTCCTCGGGCACGATCGGCGGCATCGCCCGCGCGGCGGTGACGCGGTCGGGCACCGCGACCCGGTGGAGGCGGGCCAGCGTGCGGTCGACCGCGGCGAAGTTCCGCTCGAGGATCGCCGCCCCCTTGCGCTCGTAGGTCCTGCGGATCGCCTCCTTGATGCGGGCGATCGCCGCGTCCGCGGGAAGCACGCCGGAGACGGCGAAGAAGCACGTCTGCATGATCGTGTTGATGCGCCGCCCCATCCCCGCCTCCTTCGCGACCGCATAGGCGTCGACGACGTAGAACCGTAGGCGCTTCTCGACGATGTGCCGCTGCGTCTCGCGGGGCAGGTGATCCCACACCTCGGCGGGAGGGTACGGGGCGTTCAAGAGGAACACGGCCCCGGGCGCGGCGTGCTCGAGCACGTCGTAGCGGTCGAGGAAATTGAACTGATGACAGGCCACGAAGTGGGCCCGCCGCACGAGGTAGGCCGAACGGATCGGGCGGGGGCCGAAGCGGAGGTGGGAGACGGTGACCGCCCCCGCCTTCTTCGAGTCGTAGACGAAGTAGCCGAGCGCCCAACGCGCCGCGTCCTCGCCGAGGATCTTGATCGAGCTCTTGTTCGCGCTCACGGTGCCGTCGGAGCCGAGGCCGAAGAACACCGCGCGCACGACGTCGTCGGGCTCGACCTCGAAGTCCGGGTCCACCGCCAGCGACGCGTGGGTCACGTCGTCGACGATGCCGACCGTGAAGTGGCGCCGCGGCTCGGGCGCGGCCAGCGCGTCGAGGACGGCCTTCACCATCGCCGGCGTGAACTCCTTCGACGCGAGCCCGTAGCGCCCGCCGAGCACCCGCAGCGGCGGCCCGCCGCCGTCGCGGGCCTCGTGCAGCCCCGCCACCACGTCGAGGTAGAGCGGCTCGCCGATCGCCCCCGGCTCCTTGGTGCGGTCGAGAACCGCAAGCGCGCGGATCGTCGGCGGCAGCGCCGCGACGAAGTCGGCGGCGGCGAAGGGCCGGTAGAGCCGCACCTTGAGGACCCCGACCCGCTCGCCGCGCGCCACGAGCCAGTCGACGGTCTCGTGCGCCGTCTCGGCACCGGAGCCCATGAGCACGACGACCCGCTCGGCCTCCGGATGGCCCACGTACTCGAACAGGTCGTAGCGCCGGCCGGTGCGCGCGGCAAAGCGCGCCATGGCGCCGCGCACGATGCCGGGGGTGGCCTCGTACCACGGGTTGGCCGCCTCGCGCGCCTGGAAGAAGACGTCCGGGTTCTGCGCGCTGCCGCGCAGCACCGGGCGGTCGGGCGTCAGCGCGCGCGCGCGGTGCGCGGCCACGTGGCGCTCGTCGATCATCGCGCGCAGGTCGTCGTCGTCGAGCAGCGCGATCTTCGCCACCTCGTGCGAGGTACGGAAGCCGTCGAAGAAGTGCAGGAACGGCACGCGGGCCTCGAGCGCCGCCGCGTGGGCGATGCAGGCGAGGTCCTGCGCCTCCTGCACCGATCCGCTGGCGAGCATCGCGAACCCGGTCTGCCGGCACGCCATGACGTCGGAGTGGTCGCCGAAGATCGAGAGGGCGTGGGTGGCGACCGTCCGCGCCGACACGTGCATGCAGAAGGCGGTGAGCTCGCCTGCGATCTTGTACATGTTGGGGATCATCAGCAGGAGGCCCTGCGAAGCCGTGAACGTGGTCGCGAGCGCGCCCGCCTGAAGCGCGCCGTGGACCGCGCCCGCCGCGCCGCCCTCGGACTGCATCTCGATGACTTGCGGGACGGTGCCCCAGAGGTTCGTCCGCCCGTGGGCGGACCATTCGTCGGCGAGCTCGCCCATCGGGGAGGACGGGGTGATGGGATAGATGGCGATGACCTCGGAGAGACGATGGGCGACCGCCGCCGCCGCCTCGTTCCCGTCCACGGTCGCCATCCGTCCGGTCATGTCGCCTCCTTGGCTCAGGTGCGCTCCGCCCCGGGCTCCCCTCTCGGGACATGTATCGCTCCGCGATCGCCGGGGCGAGCCCCGGGGCGCGGCCGAGGGTATTGGCACGGCGGCCGGCGCCCGGTAGAGCGGGAGCGGGATTAGGAGGGGACGCGATGATCACCGTCCGGCCGGCAGACGCTCGCGGGCGCACCCGGCTCGAGTGGCTCGACAGCCGGCACACGTTCTCGTTCGGCGACTACCACGACGCGGGGCACATGGGCTTTCGCGCCCTGCGCGTCATCAACGAGGACCGCGTCGCCCCGGGCGGCGGCTTCGCGACCCATCCTCACCGCGACATGGAGATCGTCACCTGGGTGCTCGCGGGCGCCCTCGAGCACCGTGACAGCCTCGGTCACGGCTCGATCATCCGTCCCGGCGAGGTGCAGCGCATGACCGCGGGCACGGGGATCGCGCACAGCGAGTTCAACCCGTCGGCGACCGAGCCCGTGCACTTCTTGCAAATCTGGATCCTGCCCGAGGCGCACGGGCTTCCTCCGAGCTACGAGCAGCGGGCGCTGCCGCCACACACCGGACTGCGCCTGGTCGCCGCCCGCGACGGGCGCGACGGCGCGGTCACGATCCACCAGGACGCCGACCTCCACGTCGCCGTGCTGCGCGGCGGCGACGCCGCGACGCATCGGCTCGCGCCCGGCCGCCACGCGTGGGTGCAGGTGGCGCGCGGCGGCGTCACCGTCGGCGGCGTGGCGCTGCACGCCGGCGACGGCGCCGCGGTGCGCGACGCCGACGCGGTCGCGATCGCCGCCGAGCAGCCGGCGGAGGTGCTGCTGTTCGACCTCGCCTGACCCGCCTCGGCGGCGCCGTCGCCGTCACGGTCGCGGTCCTCCTCGGAGCGGCGGCCCGCCTCGCGCGCGGGGATGACGGCGCCGGATCCTGCCGGCCCTCCGGCGCCGTCACGCTGTTCACGAGCCCCGCGGCGCCCCGCCCGGACGAGCCGCTGCGCATCGTCGCCGCGGCCGAGCAGCCGCTGGGCGACGTGGCGCTGGCGGTGGCCGGTCCCGACGGCGCCGACCTCGCTCCGGCGGCGCCCGCGCGCCACGACGGCCCGCCGTGGTGGTGGTACGCAGAGGCGTGCCCGGCCGCCGCCGGCACCTACCGCATCCGCTTGACGGCTGCGGGCGGGGTGCGCGCCTGCGTGGAGGTGGCCGTCGGCGGGCCGGCGCCCGCGCGCGAGGCCGGCGGCGGCGTCTGGCCGGTCACGCGTGCCTGGAGCCGGGCGACCGAGGACCTCTTCTCGGCATGGGTCGCCAAGCTGTTCGACGACCCGCTCGACGCCGAGCCGAGCTGGCATGCGCTCGACCAAGTGACGCGCCAGCCCGAGCGGAACTTCCTCCACGACCACCTGGGCCTCGGCGAGGACGGCGCCGGCGGGCTGCGGCTCGCGCCCGACTGCGCGGACCTGCCCTACTTCCTGCGCGCGTACTTCGCCTGGAAGCTCGGGCTGCCGTTCGGCTACTCCGAGTGCTCGCGCGGCGCGGGCGGGCGTCCGCCGACGTGCCCGCGATGGCACTCGAGCCTCGAGGCGCCGCCGCCGGCCTCGGGCGAGCTCGCGCGCATGCAGCGCTTCCTCCTGCGCGTCGCCGATGTGGTCCAGTCGGGCGCGGGGCGCGCGCCGGCCACCGACGACCACACCGACCTCTACCCGATCCGCATCGGGACCGAGACGCTGCGCCCCGGGACGGTCTACGCCGACCCGTACGGGCACACGTTGGTGGTCGTGCGGCGCGTCCCGCAGACGCCGGCGTCTGCCGGTCTGCTCCTCGCCGTCGACGCGCAGCCCGACGGGACGGTCGCCCGCAAGCGCTACTGGCGGGGCAACTTCCTCTTCGCCGTCGACCCGACGCTCGGCAGCGCCGGCTTCAAGCGCTTCCGGCCGATCGTGCGCGACGACGGGGGTCTGCGGCCGCTCGGCAACCGGGAGATCGCGGCGGCGGCCGACTACGGCGACTACTCCCTCGAGCAGTACGGGGGCGGCGCCGAGGCCTTCTACGAGCGGGTCGACGCGGTGCTGTCGCCCGAGCCGCTCGACCCCGCGCGCGCGCTCCGCGCCACAGTCGACGCCCTCGACGAGCAGGTCCGGGCCCGCGTGCGCTCGATCGCCAACGGCGAGGCGTACGCGGCGCACCACCGCGGGGTCATCCCCATGCCCGAGGGCGCCGCGATCTTCGAGACCACGGGCCCATGGGAGGACTACGCGACCCCGTCCCGCGACCTGCGGCTGCTGATCGCCCTCGACGTCGTCGGCGGCTTCCCCGCCCGGGTCGAGGCGCACCCCGAGCGGTTCGCGATGCCGCCGGGGCGCTCGCCCGCCGCGGTGCGGACCGAGCTGGAGGCGCTGCTCGCCGCGGAGTGCGCCGCGCGGCGCTTCACGTACGCGCGCAGCGACGGCTCGCCGTGGACGCTCACGCTCGCCGACGTCGTCGCGCGCGCCCCGGCGCTTGAGGCGGCCTACGACCCGAACGACTGCGCCGAGGTGCGCTGGGGCGCGCCGCCGGGGAGCGCGGAAGCCTCCACGTGCAGCCGGCGGGCGCCGGCCGAGCAGTCGGCCCGCATCGCCCGCTACCGGTCCTGGTTCCACGAACGTCGGCGCCCGCCGCGCTAAACGGCATGCGCGTTGCTTCTCGACCTCTCGGAACGCCTCGCGCGCGCTGCGGATGGCCGGCGCGCGAGCCGGCGGCAAAACCATGACGGTCGGCATCCCTTCGGCAACGGAGCGAGCCTGCGGCGCGAGCGCCGACGCCGACTTGCTCCTCGCGCGCGCCCGCGTCGGGCTGCGGGTGGTGCTCGCCGCCATCGGCGTGTTCACCCTCGCCGACGTGCGCCTCGTCGGCGACGGTTTGCACGAGGCGCTGCTCGTGCGGCTCGCGCAGTTCGCGGTCATCGGCCTGACGTCGCTCGCCCTGCGCGCAGGGATGAGCGCGCGCCGGCGCGTCGTGGCCGTCGCCGCGTTCGTGGGCGCGATCTACGTCACCTCCGCGATCGCCGGCGTCCTGCGCGGGGGGACGAGCACCCAGCCGATCACGGACCTCGCCATCGCCTTCGCCACCGCCACCACGCTGCCCTGGGGACCGTGGCCGCAGCTCGCCACGGTGGCCGTCGCCATGGCGGCGATCGCGACCGCGGCCGTCCACGCCGGACACGGCACGCTCGCGGGCACGAGCCCGCACATGGCCGCCGGCCTTGCCGTGGCCTTCCTCGTGTCGGTCTACATTGCGCACCAGCTCGAGCGCTATCGCCGCCAGCGCGACGCCGCCGAGGTCGCGCTGCGCCACAGCGAGGAGCGGTTCCGCTCGCTGATCGAGCACGGCTCCGACGTGATCACGATCGTCGGCCCCGACGGCGCCATCTGCTACGAGAGCCCGTCGATGAAGCGCCTGCTCGGCCATCGCTGCGAGGCGCTGCCCGCGCACGAGGCCGCGCGCCGCGTCCACCCGGAGGACCTGCCCGCGGTAGCAACCGCGTTCGCAGGCGCCGTGGCCGCGCGGACCGCCTCCGTCGAATGCCGGGTCGCGCGATCCGACGGTTCGTGGTGTCAGGTCGAGGCGCTGTTCACCAACCTGCTCGATCACCCCGCGGTCGGCGGCGTGGTCGTCAACTGGCGCGACATCGGCGAGCGGAAACGAGCCGAGGCGGAGCGCGCGCGTCACGTCGCCGAGCTGGCACGGGCGCGCGACCAGGCGCTCGCGTCCACGCGCTCCAAGTCGCTGTTCCTCGCCAACATGAGCCACGAGATCCGCACGCCGATGAACGTCATCATCGGCATGACGGACATGGTGCTCGATTCCGCGCTGACTGCCGAGCAGCGCGACGCGCTCGCGCGCGTGCGCGCGGCGGCGATCGGGCTGCTCGGGATCATCAACGACGTCCTCGACGCGTCGAAGATCGAGGCCGGACGGATGACCATCGAGGTCGTCGAGATGAACCTCCGCCGCACCATCGAGGACGCCGCGGGCCTGCTCACCCCCGCGGCCGCGACCAAGGGGCTGACGCTCGCCGTCGTGATCCCGCCCGACCTGCCGGCGCGGCTGAAGGGCGATCCGGTCCGGCTCCGGCAGACCCTCGTCAACCTGATCGGCAACGCGGTGAAGTTCACCGAGGCGGGTTCGGTCACCGTCGAGGCGAGCGTGGTGCAGCGCCGCCGGGCGCACGTGACCGTGCGCCTGAGCGTCACCGACACGGGCATCGGGATACCACCCGAGCGGCAGGCGAGCATCTTCGAGAGCTTCGCCCAGGGGGACGACAGCACGACGCGCGTCTACGGCGGCACCGGCCTCGGGCTCGCGATCTGCCGCGACCTGGTCACGCTGATGGGCGGGCGCATGGGGGTCGAGAGCGAGCCCGGCCGGGGGAGCGCGTTCTGGCTCGAGCTGACGCTCGAGCGCGCGGCGGTGGAGACCCCCGCCGCGGCCTGACGCCTGCTCAACGACGCGATCGGGACGCGGGTGTCGCCAGCAGCGCCGGGCGCCGGGGCAGGTGGCGGAGGCCCATCCAGGCGAGCGCGGCGACGTGGCTCGCCACCGTCTCGACCGCAGGCGGTCGCCGGCTCTCGGTCCACCACTGGCCGACGAACGCCACCATGCCGACCAGCGCGTGCGCGTAGACGGGCGCCGCGGCGGCGGAGTAGCCGGCCCTGTGGAACTGGTCGGCGAAGATCGCACCGACCCTTCCCGCAAGGTCGTACATGAGCGCCGGCATCTCGCCGCTGCGCCGTGACGCGGGCGCGTCACGCAGCAGGACGGCGAAGCCGCGGGGCCGCTCCTCGACGTAGGCGAGGAAGGCGAGCACGGCGCGCTCGAGGCGCTCGCGCGCCGTGCCCGCGGAGATCGCCTCGACGATCCGACCGACGATGTGCTCGACCTCGCGGTCGACGATGGCCGCGTACAGCCCCGCCTTGCCGCCGAAGTGCTCGTAGACGATCGGCTTCGAGATCCCCGCGCGCGCCGCGATCTCCTCGACGGACGCCGCCTCGTAGCCGCGCTCGGCGAACACCGTCCGGCCGACGTCGACGAGCTGCGCCCGCCGGGCAGCGGCCGCGAGCCGGGGGCGACTCGCGCGCTGGAGCGCCTTGGCCACGCCGACCGCCCCTACTACGCCGGGTCGCGCGCCCGCAACCGCGAGCTACGAGGACTCACCCTGCCCGCGGGCGACGGCCACCGGTCCGCAGCGCGCGTTCGATCTCCGCACGCAGCACCACCGCGTCGTTATGCGCCTCGTCGGCGGCGCCGTAGACGAGCGTGACCCGGCCGCGCGCGGCGCGCGCGGCGAGATCGGCGATCGCCGCCCGCGCCCCGGGCGCGCGCAGCTCCCGCCGGTAGCGCGCCACGAACTCCCGCCACCGCCCCGGGTCGTGCCCGAACCAACGGCGCAGCTCGTGGCTCGGTGCCACCTCCTTCACCCAGGCGTCGAGCGCGAGCGCCGCCTTCGTCACGCCGCGGGGCCACAGCCGGTCGACGAGCACGCGGAATCCATCCTCCGCCGCGGCCGGCTCGTAGGCGCGCTTGACCAGAACCATGGGAGCCAATACGTCGGCCGCCCTCGGCCGTCAATCCCGCGGAGGGGCTCCTCGGGGACACGAATCTGACACTCGACGTGATTTTCGCCGCAGCACGCCGCCACCCCCGGGGCCTTCTTGTCCCTTCCTTGCGGGAATTTCTGCCCATCCGGACGGGCACGAGTCTTGCGTCTCCGGCCCTCCGGAGCGCCAGGTGCTCGAGCCGGAAGAGTCCAGGGAGCGGATCGTCGAGACGATCACGATCGACACGGCGCTCGCGCGCCTCGGCAACCTCGAGCGCGAGCGCCGGGTGGCCGACGAGCTGCTCAAGATCGAGAGCCTCGATTTCCACAGCGTGCTCGACCGGATCTGCCGCCTGACGGTGGAGCTGATGCCGTGCGACCGCGCCACGGCCTACCTCTACAGCAACCGCGCGCGTGGGTTCGTGGCGGTCGCCGACTGCGGCACGCCGCCGCACATCGTGAAGCGGTTCGCCGAGAAGTTCTACTTCGGGCAGAGCCGCGCCGGGGGACGCCGTGCCGTGGTGCCGTTCCGCGAGGAGCTGATCGCCGGCCGCATCGGCCACGCCTCGCGCGACGACGCCTCGACGTCCGAGGCGCGCGAGCTCCTCGAGGCGGTCGAGCAATACGCGATGTGCCTCGTCCCCCTGCGGTCGAGCACGCGCGGCTCGCTGTTCGTCAGCGTGGGGCAGCCACCCGATTTCGACGACACGGCGCTGCGGATCGTACAGACGGTCGCCCGCCAGGCCTCGAACCTCGTCGACCACGCGCGCACGTTCCAGAAGCTGCAGCACGCGGCGCGGGTCCGCGCCGGGCTCGCCGCGCTGGCGGCGGCGGTGAACCTCGAGACCGATCCGGTCCGTGTCGCGCGGCTCGTCGGCGCGGAGGCCGCGACTCTCTTCCGCCTCGCCGCCGGGGCGATCCTGCTGCCGCAGCACGACGGCCTCGTCGTCCTCGGGGCGCACGGGCTGCCGGCCGAGGGGCTCCACCTCCCGCTGGGCGACGACACGGCCGTGCTGGTCGAGGCGCTGCGGGAGGGGCGAGCGGCGTTCCAGAACGACCTCGCCGACGGCCCGATGGGGACGGGGCCGCTGCACCGCGACCTCGGGCTCAAGTCGGCCTTGGCGCTCCCCCTCGTCGGCCGCGAGGGCACGCTCGGGTGCCTGCTTCTCGGGCACACGGGGCGCAGCCACGCCTTCAGCGAGGAGATCGTCGACGAGACGCTCGTCCTCGGTCCGATCGCCAGCGCCGCACTCGAGCGCGCCTTCCTCTTCCAGCGGGTCGAGCGCAGCGAGGAGCACTTCCGCTCGCTGATCGAGAACGCCTCCGACCTGATCGCGATCGTGGGCGCCGACGGCGTGTTCCGCTACCAGAGCCCGGCGAGCGAGCGCATCCTCGGCTACGATCCGAGCGAGCTGATCGGGCGCCCCATCCACGACATCATCCACCCCGACGACCTCCCCGCCCTGCGGGAGAACTTCCAGGCGGTCCTCGACGGGCTGGTGCCCCGTGGGCTACGCGAGGGGCGCTGCCGGCACCGGGACGGAACCTGGCGCGTCCTCGAGGGCGTGAGCACGCGGATGACCGGCGCCGACGGCGGACCCGTCGTCGTCGTCAACTCGCGCGACGTCACCGAGCGCAAGCGCGCCGAGGCGCGCGAGGCGGGCCAGAAGCGGGTGCTCGAGCTCCTCGCCCGCGGCGGCAGCCTCGAGGACGTGCTCACCGCGCTGGTCGACGCGATCGACGAGGATCAGGGCACGGTCAGCGCGGTCCTCCTGCTCGACGACGACAGCACAACGCTGCGGGCGCTCGTGGCGCCCCGCCTCCCCGCACCGCTCCGGGCGCTGCTCGACGGGACCCGGACGGACCGGCAGACCGACTGCTGCGGGACCGCGGCGCAGCGCCGCCAGCGGGTGATCGTCGAGGACGCGGCGAGCGATCCCCGCTGGCCCGCGCATCGCAAGGCCGCCGTGGCAGCCGGGTTCCGCAGCTGCTGGGCCGAGCCGATCCTGTCCGCGGGCGGCGACGTCCTCGGCGTGCTGGCGCTCTACTACCCGGCACGGCAGCCGCCGCTCGCCGAGGAGCTGGTGCTGATCGACGCGGCGGCGCATCTCGCCGGCATCGCCGTCGAGCGCAAGCGCGCCGAGCGCGCGCTCGCCGAGGCACGCGACCAGGCGCTCACCGCGGCCCGCCTGAAGGCCGAGTTCCTCGCAAACATGTCGCACGAGATCCGCACGCCGATGAACGGCGTCATCGGCATGGCGGATCTTCTCGCCGACACGCGCCTCGACGACGAGCAGCACGACTACGTGAGCACGATCCGCACCTCGGCCGAGTCGCTGCTCACGGTCATCAACGACGTCCTCGACTTCTCGAAGATCGAGGCGGGCAAGCTCACTCTCGAGCGCGTGGCGTTCGACCTGCGCACGATGGTCGAGGAGGTGGCCGACCTGTTGGCGCCGCACGCCGCGAAGAAGCAGCTCGAGCTCTGCTGCGCCGTGCCGCCCGAGGTCCCCGAGCGCCTGTTCGGCGATCCGCACCGGCTGCGCCAGGTGCTCACCAACCTGGTCGGCAACGCGGTCAAGTTCACCGCCGAGGGCCGGATCACCCTCGAGGCCGTGGTGCTGGAGGAGACGGCGGCACACGCCCGCCTGCGGCTCGGCGTCACCGACACGGGCATCGGCATCCCGAAGGAGCGCCAGGCGACCATCTTCGAGTGCTTCACCCAGGCCGACGCGTCGACCGCGCGCCACTACGGCGGCACCGGCCTCGGCCTCACCATCAGCCGCCAGCTCGTCGAGCTGATGGGCGGCCGCCTCCGCGTCGAGAGCGAGCCCGGTCGGGGCAGCACCTTCTCGGTGGAAATCGGGCTCGACAAGCAGCCGCCCGCCGAGGCGTCCGCCCCCGCGCCGGCGGCGTCGTTCGACGGGCTGCGGGTGCTGGTGGTCGACGACTACGAGGTGAGCCGCCGCGTGCTCACGGCGCACCTGCGCGCCTTCGGCTGCGCGGCGGAGGCGGCGGCGGGCGGCCGCGAGGCCCTCGCCGCGCTGCGCGCCGCGGCCGGCCGCGCGCCCTTCCAGCTCGTCCTCGTCGACCTCGACATGCCCGAGATGGACGGCGAGGCGACCGCGGCGGCCATCGCCGCCGACCCGGGCCTCGGCGGCCCCGCGCTGGTGGCCCTCTCCACGGCCGGCGCGCGGGCGCCCAGCGCCCGGGGCTTCGTCGCGGAGCTCGCCAAGCCGGTGCGCCGCGCGCGCCTCCTCGACGTCGTGAGCATGCTGGTCGGCGAGCGGCGGGCGGCCGCGCGTCCCGCCGCGCCCGCGGCGGCGGCGACCGGCCTCGAGGGGCTGCGCGTCCTCCTCGCCGAGGACAACCCCATCAACCGCAAGGTCGCCCTGCGGATGCTCGCGAAGCTCGGCTGCGAGGCGACGGCGGTCGAGGACGGCGCGGCGGCGGTGGCGGCGGTCGAGCGCGAGCGCTGGGACGCCGTGCTCATGGACGTGCAGATGCCCGTGCTCGACGGCTTCGAGGCGACCGCCCGCATCCGCCTCCACGAGGCCCGCACCGCCGCCCACGTGCCGATCATCGCCATGACCGCGCACGCGATGGAAGGCGACCGCGAGCGCTGCCTGCGGGCCGGCATGGATGGGTACGTCTCGAAGCCGGTGAAGGCGGAGGACCTCGCGGCCGCGCTCGCAGCCTTGACCCGCGGCCCAGCCCGCCAGTAAGGGAGACGCCCCACTCCAGCGGAGGTGCTCCACCCATGAGGTCCGTGACGTCCGCCGTCGTCGCTCTGGCGCTCGCCGTCCCCGGCGCGGCCGGTGCCCGTTCCGCGTGTCCGAGCCGGCAGAAGAGCTGCTACCAGAGCGCGAAGGCCGACCTCGAATCCTGCACGCCGCTCTGCGGCCTGCCCGGCGTGGACCGCAAGTCGTGCGAGAAGCGCTGCGCCAAGGCCTACCGCACCGAGCGGCAGCAGTGCCGCGGCAACGCGCGCGCATGCCGTCGCGGCGCGCTGCGGGTCACCTTCCAGGGGGCGGCCTCCTACCAGGCGACCGATTCGGACAACGGCCAGACCGTCGAGCAGGTCCAGGGCGGGCTCCACTGGACGACGATCTTCGACGACGTCCTGGTGAACCCACTCAAGGGCTTCCACCTGAAGCTCCCGGGCGACTTCCCCACGAGCTGGCTCGTCAACCCGCACACGTCGAGCTCCGACGGCTCGTTCGACGTCCAGGTCTTCGGATCGACGCCGTGCCAGGGCACGGGGGGGCTCGAGGGCGACCGTACCTTCCCCGCGACCCTCAACGTGGTCCTGCACTCCGACGGCAGCGCGGACTTCACGGTGCAAGCGGTGAGCAAGGTGGTCGAGAACCCGCTCGGCGCGCAGGACTGCAGCGACATCAACGGCTCGCAGCCCAGCGACTTCTGGCAGGACTGGGTGACCGGCTTCGGCCACGCGGGGCTCGACAGCGGCACCACCCTGACCTACGCGTTCACGCTCACGAAGGAGCTGCTCGCCCAGGGCAAGATCATCGTGAACGCGCAGGCGCCCGCTGGCGAGGTGCCCTCCACCGACTGCGGCTCGGGCGACGGCGTGGTCTGCACGCAGTCCTACGGCTGGACGGGCACCGTGACGCTGCAACGCGAGTCGACGCTGCCGCCGGGCCCCTGAGCCCTCAGCGACAGCGGCGGCGGGACGCGCTGCGGGACGGCCAAGGCCAGTAAATGGCCTCGGTTGGCGCGGGGGGTTACACTGCCGGAGCCGTGACCCGTCGCCGCGTCTTGCTGGGCGCCCTCGTCGCGCTCGCTACGCCGCACCGCGGCCGTGGTGCGACGGAGCCCGCGTACTACCTGCCCGACCGCGCGGGCTCCCGGGTGGTGTCGGTCGCGGAGGCGGGGGCCGCGGCGGCCGGCGTCACCGTGCTCACCGAGGCCCTCGCCATCAAGGAGACGGGGCCGCGAGCGACGGTCGAGAAGTTCGGCGAGACGTACGCGTTCGCCCCGGCCTTCTTCGCGGTCCGCCGCGACCAGCCGACGCTGGTCACCTTCCGCAACCTCCAACCCGACGACCAGCACGACTTCATGCTGGTCGACCCGGACTCGCACGTGCTCATGCACGTGCTGCTTCCGCCCCTGAAGGACACCGCCTGGGTGTTCACGTTCCACCGCGAGGGGCTGTTCACCTTCTACTGCACGATGCACCAGCCGGCGATGAGCGGACAGATCCTCGTGCTGCCGCCATCGGGTCAGCCGAGCGCGCCGCCGCGCCGGCGCGGGCCGGCCTGAGCCCACGCCCTCTCCAGGATCGCCCGCAGCGCCGAGACCGGCTTGGCCCGGCCGTGTGCCCGGAAGAACGCGGCCAGGATCGCCAGCCGCTGCGCGTCCGAGTCGCCCGGATGGTGGCGCACGAGGCGGTTGGCGAGCGCCTGCGCGGCCTCGGCGAGCGTCGCGAACCGGGCGTCACGGGTCCAGTACGCGAGCAGCCGGGGATCCCGCAGCACGCGCGCCTCGAGATCCGCGGGCAGATCGCCGATCCGCGCTCCGCGCTCGCGTCCGCTGCTCGCCGAGGGCGGCGCAGGCGCCGGGAAGCGTCCCCGCAGCCCGGCGAAGTCGTCGACGCCGAAGCGCTGCTCCGAGCGCCAGCGCACGCGGGCCGGCCCGGGCACGCGTCCGGCCGCCACCTTCTTCGCGTTCGGGAAGTTCACCGTCGCCGGGACGCGCAGGAGGCTCGCCAGGTCGTAGCGCTCCGGGCGGCGGTCCTCCCCGTGCGCGATCCGGTTCATCCACGCAGCGAAGGCGTAGTTGGTCGCCTCCAGCTCGCCGCGGTTCTCCGACGTCACCCGCACCGGTTCGCCGAGCGCCGCGTAGACGTGCAGGCCGCCACCGCTGTCGACGACGTGGCTCACGTGCCCGGTGGCGATGGCCTTCGCCGCGACGGCGGCGCTCGCCTCGGCGCCGCAGTCGACGTCGGCGAACAGCGCCACGAGCGCGACCGCCGTGCCCCGGCGGCGATCCTCGGCCGGGACGCCCTCCGCGTCCACCCGCAGCTCGTGCGTGCACGCCGCGAAGTAGCAGTTCCGACCCGCCGCGCCTTCGGCTCCCGCGCGGGCGACGACGCCGAGCCAGGTCCCGGCGTCGGCGGCACCGAGGTCGGGCACGAGGCCGCGCCCCGCGAGACCGCCGTCGGGATGCAGCGCGCAGAAGTAGAACGACCCCGGCGCCCCGGCGAAAAGGTCGGCGAGGAAGCGGGCGCTCTCCGCGGTCCACTCCTCGGGGACGGCAGGAGCGCACTGCGCGCCGCCGACCGGCTCGGCGCCGTCGCCCGGCACGTGGGTCAGCATGCCGCCCGGCCGGCGGAGTCTCAAGCCCGCGGCCGGCGCGGATCAGTACGCCGCCAGCAAGGCCCCGACGTCCGGGCTGCCGAGGCCGGTCACGAGGTCGTAGCCCGGCCCGGCCTGGTACGCGCCGTTCGAGCCCAGCGTGACGTCGTGGAAGGCGGACGTCCCGCAGAGGGCGTAGAGCCGCGGCGCGGGGTCGCCCGGCGCGCCCGCCTGCGCGGCCACCCGGGCGAAGAGGCCGGCCCACATCGCGGTGGCGGCCGACGTGCCCCCGACGACGAACCACTTGCGGCCGACCACCGTGTAGTTGCCGACGCGCGGGTCGGCGGCCAGCGCGACGTCGGGCACGAGCCGCGCCGCACCCGCCGGCGCCCCGCAGCCGGTCTGGAAGCTCGGCCGCGCGAACACCGCGCTCGTCCCGCCGCCCGAGCCCTCCCACGCGGCCTCGCCGCCGTAGCCCGCACACGCCGGGTCGCCGGGCACGAGCCCCTCGGCACACGTCGGCGTCGTCCCCCCGACGCCGACGACGTGGGGTGAGTTGGCCGGATGGTCGACCGCGAGACGCCGGTGGTTCCCGCTCGGGTCGCCGCGGCAGTCCTCCGCGCCGTGGTCGCCCGTCGAGGCGAGCCACGCCTGCCCGAGGGCCGCCCCGCTGGCGAACACCTCGTCGTCGAACGCCTGCGTCGACGGCGGCACGTTGGCCTCGCACGCGCCCCAGCTCGTCGTCACCACGTGGCCCGGATCGTCGTTCACGATCTGCGCGTATGCCATCGCGAGGCGGACGACCAGCGGCGAAGCCGCCATGTAGTTCACGACCCGCGCGCCCGGCGCGAGCGCGTGCGCCCACTCGACGTCGAGCGCGGCCTCGAGCGACTTCTTGCGGCCGAAGCGGCACCCCGACGCGCGCGGCCTGCCCGTGCAGACCTGCGTGCTCGGAAGCGGCGGGTCCGGGAGACCCCACTGCCGGTCGAACGCCGCGATGTCCTCGTCCTTCCAGCGGTACACGCCGGCCACGATGACGGTCTCGCCGGCGCCGGCGGGCACGGCCGGCACGTCGTAGAGGGACGCCACGTCGGCGGGGCCGAGGTGGCAGCAGTTGCGGCCGAGCGCCGCCCGCGGCGCCGCGGCGGCCCGGGCGACGAGGTGCGGGCGCGCCGCCACCAGGTCGTCGAGGCCGAGGACACCGACGACGTGGTCGGCGAGGGCCGCGGGGAGCGCGGGCTCGACGGTGGCCGCGAAGCCCGGCCGGCCGTCGAGGATCACGTCGTGCACCTCGGTCGCGAACGCCCGCTCGACGGCGGCGGTCGTGCCGACCGCGGCCACGGCGAGCCGGTCGGGCAGGCGCTCGGTGACGGTGAGGCCGCTCGCCTCGAGGTGGGCCACGATCGCGGCTTCCGCCTGCGGTGTGGGGGCGTAGGTCGCGGCGAACTCCGCGGGCGTGAGAAAGCGGTGGTAGCGCGGCGACGCGGGGTTCTGGAGGTCGGCGAGGAGCGCGTCGAGCCCGGCGCGGTCCCGCAGCGCGAGGCCGACGACGAGGTACCGGAGCGCCGACGGGGCCGACCGCCCGACGTCGACCGCGTCGCGCAGCCGCGGCGAGAGCGAGGAACGCGGCCCGCCGACGGCAGGGCCGGCGGCGAGGAGGCCGGCGAGCAGGAGCGAGGCGCGCGCGATCCGGGTCGTCATCGCACCCGAGCTTGTCCCAGGGGCGCGCGGGAGTCGAGGCCGCGCGGCGCGGGTCGCGTCAGCGCGAGGCGGCCGGCCCTCCGGCGAGGGCCCGCGCGGGTCGGACCAGGGAACGCAGCAACGAACTCCACGCCTGGGGCCTACCACGGCGCGCGCATCGCCCCCGCGCCCCGTCACGAGTTCGCCGGTGGTGGGATGCGGGCGTCGCAACCCTGACGCGCACGACCTTCGAATCTATTTCCCGTGATCGATGCGCTGCGCCGCGCCCCGCCACCGCCGCTGCGCGAGCAGCCGACACGTGCGCCGCCCGGACGGGTTCTCCGGGAGCCGCCCGAGCGCCGTCACGATCGCGCGCGTGAGATCGCCCGCGTTGTGCGCCGCGAGCCGGTAGTAGTCGAAGAACTGCGCCGGGAAGCCGCGGTCGCCCTTCGGGTCGCCGCCGCCGTCGGAGCCCGCACGCACGGCGAGAAACGGCACGTGCCGCCGGGTCGCCACGCGGGCGACCGCCGCGCTCTCGTTGTCCTCGACGTCGACCGTCGTGATCGAGAGCGGGCGCGGCCCCGCGGCGGCGGGCGCGGCGAACTGCGCCGGCGCGGGCGCGGGCAGCTCGCAGCCGAAGATTTCGCCGCCCCCGCGCGTGCACGGGAATGCCATGCCGTTGAACGGATCGACGGTCTGTGCCTCACCGCCGAATCGCACGACGGGCGCGAAGAGCATGCACACGGTCGTGGCCGTCGGCGATCCGGGCGGGACGAGCGTGCACTGTGCGAGCGGCTCGGGCAGCGCCGTCGCGGCGCGGCGGGCGAGCGCCACGAGGGCAGGGTTCGGGTGGAACACGCCTCTGCGGCCGGGCTCGACGAGATCGGAGGCGAGCACGACGTCGCCGATGTCGTGCTTCGTGCCGGCGGTGCCGCTCATGACCAGACCGGCGACGTCGCGGCGGGCCAGGACGGCCCGCGCGGTCGCCGTCGCGTTGACGGGCCCGATGCCCGTGAGGCCGAGGAGCACGTTCACCCCGCCGAGCCGGCCGACGTAGAACGGCCGCGAACCGATCTGCACGGTCCGCTCGATGGCCGAGGCCGCGACGATCGGCGCGAGCTCGGCGGGAAAGGCCGACACCACGGCCAGGTAGGGCGGCGCCGAGCGCCCGGCCGCCGTGGCGCACAGCCCCAGGCGTCCGGCGTGGGCGCGCGCCGCCGAAAGGCACGCGAGACCGCCGGCGAGCAGCGCCGCGCGCCCCGCTCTCGGGAGACGAGCCATCGGATTTAGCCGTCGAGCCGCCGGCGAACTTCGCAGATGGACCGCGCTCCCTGCAAGCGGGCAGGGCCGACGGCAGCCGGCTGGTGGCGGAAGCGCTCGTCGAAGTCGCACCCATGCCCGGGCGCTGCGACCCTTGGCCCGGGAAGACAACGGTAGTAGAGGAGAGGGGGATCGGCATTGACATCGCAGCGCGTTTCGGACGTCGACCCGGGAGACAGCGCTCGAGGATGCGCTGACGCTGGGCGAAGCGCCGGCGAGAGAGGGACATCCATGAGGATAGGATTCTTCGTTCCATGCGGTGCCGTCGTGCTGGCCGCGACCGCGAGCTTGGCACAGTCGGGACCCGCCCGGCGCCGCGTGCAAGGGCAGAAGGCGGAGCCTCCCGCGTGTCAGCGGATGATGAGCGAGCTCGAGGCGAGCGATGCGCGCTTCGAAGCGCACGTGAAGCAGATGAACGACGCGCAGGGCACCGAGAAGATCGACGCGATGGCGGCGGCCCTGAACGAGCTGGCCGCGCAGCATCGGACGATGCGCGAGCACATGGCCTCCAAGGCCTGTCCCGGGACGCGGGGCGGCGCGCCGGGCTGCCCCATGCCGGGCTGCCCCATGATGGGTCGCTGAGCCGGACGGTGCGGCCGTCAGTCGCCGCTACCGATGTCGACGCTGTACGCCTCCCAGACGAGATCGGCCCCGACCTGGCGATGCCTCACGATCCGGCCGAGGAGCCGCTGAACATCGGCGCGGGCATCTTGCAGGGGCCAGGCGTCGCCGACCGGCGTCGATTCGAGCCGGTCGAGCAGGCGCGACACGCTCTCGCGGAGGACCGCGTGCTCGGCCCCGACGCGCCGGACCTTCTCCGCGAGGTGCGGGGCCTGCGCCGTGATCTCCTCGTAGAGCCCACCCGGACGTTCCGTCACCGCGACGTGGTCCTCGAGCGCGTGGCCGAGCTGGCGGAGCCGGCGCGTCACGCGATCGGTCCATTCCCGGAGGCGCCCGGCAGCCGGGCCGGAGATCGCTTGCTCGACCTCGACGAGCGCGCGGTGAAGATCGGCTCGCCGCCTCCGCGCCTCCTCGAGCGTCGGCGTGGCGTTGCGGCCGGGGGAGCCCCTCGCCATCACGCCGGAATGAGACCTTCGAAGCGCTCCCAGGGCAGCGCCGTCCAGGTCTCCGTTTGTGCGTGGCCGAACGACCGGATCAGCACGACCACCTTGGCCGCAACCGCCTCGTCCGGCGCCTCGAAGATGTCGAGGTAGTCGTGCGGCCCGAGGATCGCGTAGTTCGCCAGCCACTTGACCTGCGGGCATTCGCGACGGATCGCCTCGCTGACCGCCTTCTCGAGCCGCTTGAGCTCCCGCGGCGTCTTCACGGTCTCCGGCGTGAGCCGACTCAGCAGCACGTACGTCGGCATGGATCACCTCCGTTGGAGCGCTTGGTGAGGGCGATCGAGCGAATCACATGCCAGCTCTCTGCTCGGAAGCCAGCGCCCGGGATTCCCGCCCATGAGAACCAGGGATGGGCCGTGAGGGGCACATGAGGATCGCCGCCTGGATGAAGCACCCCGTCGTCACCGTGAAGCCCCGCGACTCCGCGCAGCATGCCCGGCAGGTGATGGAAAAGCACCGGATCAATCAGCTCCCGGTCGTGAGCGAGGGCCGCCTCGTCGGCATCGTCACGGACCGCGACCTCCGTGATGCGTTTCCGTCGGTGTTCGAGTCCGCCCCCGTGTTCAAGGTGGAGCGCGCGCGACACGCGACGGACCCGGCGGCGATCCCCGTCGAGGACGTGATGGCACACGATGTCCTTTCGCTCGCCCCAAGCGCGTTTCTTGCCGACGCGGCTCGGCTCATGCGCCGCGAGCGGATCGGGGCGATCCCGATCGTCGACGGCGAGCGGCTGGTAGGCATCCTCACGCGGAGCGACGTGCTCGACGCCTTCGTCGAGCTGAGCCAGCAAGCGCTGACGTCGGGATGAGGAGCATCCGATCGGTGACATCTCGGCGCCTGCGCCTTCTCGCCCGCGCGAAAGACGGCAGGACGACGTGCAACGGCCGGCGACGAATCTCGAGGATCGCCTGGCAGGTCGTTTGCTTGTCCGGGCAGCGTCGAGTGCAGACGAGCGACCCAAGGAGGGAAGCGCCATGCGAGTGTCGACGATCGGTGCGGGTCTCACGGGGCTGCTGCTGCTGACCGCCCTCTCCGCAGGCTGCGCGAAGGAGCACACGGACGCCGCCGCCCAGGCGGCGACCCGCGCGGAACAGGCGGCGTCGCGCGCAGAGGATGCGGCGCGGCGGGCGGAGGCGGCGGCCGGCCGGGTCGAGACGGCCGCTCACCGCGCGGAGGCGGCTCTCGAGCGGGCGGAGCAGCACGGTCGCAAGCCCGTCCACAAGAAGCACGCCACGAAGAAGCCCGTGAACAAATAGCGGGCACGGGGGCCGGGCCGGGGGCCGCCCGCGTCGCGGCGTTTCAGCCCGAGCGCCGCGCCGGCGTGATTCGCACACGCGCGGGCTGCATGGCCTCGAGCCGGATGCGGACCGGCAGGAACTGCTCGACGACCCAGGCGACCGTCGCCAGGTGCAGGGAGATCGTGGGGCACGTGAACCTCGATTCGGTGTTGGCCAGAGCACAGAACGGCACGACCTGATCGGCGAGGTGCTCGTCCACGGCCGCGCCGCTCGCGAGGTATGCGAGCAGAGATTCGACGGCCGCGTCGGCGACCTCCTCGGCGGGCAGGCCGCGGCGCCCGAGCGCCGAGAATCCCGCGCGGCCCCGGATGGCGAGGAAGACGAGTGTCCCCGGCCCGACGGCGGGCGCTCGGTCCTCGATCGCGATCTCCGCCGCAACGCCGGCGGCCGCCAGACGTTCGGCCGCCCGGCGCTGCTGCCGCTCGGCGATCGAGCGCGGCAGGCGCGACACGGCGGACACGCCCCGGATCGGCGCGACCTCGTCGCGAGTCTCGGCCACGAATCCACGCAGCGCGCTGCGCGCCGTGGGGACGATCGCCGCCTCCATCTCGCCGCCGCCCCGCGGGTACCAACCCCAACGCCGCAGCGTCACCTCGGCCCGGATGCCCATCGCGGCGAGCGCGGGCAGGAACGTCTCGGCGAGATAGTGGAAGGGTGGGCTCCACGTCACGTGGGTGCCACCGACGAGGCTCACCCGCGACGGCGCGTCCGCGAACGCGAGCGGCAGCAGCAACGCTTGGAAGATCAGCGAGAGCGCGCCCGCGGTCCCGACTTCGAACCGGTACGTCGCGGCCCGGATTCGCCGCGGCACGAAGCGGAGCGCCGTCGAGCCGAGCTCCGCACCCTCGACGTCAGCATCGCTCACCGCGGCAAGCGCACGGACGGCGGCGAGGTGTTGCGGCTGGAGGCCCGGTCGCGGCCGGCGCGCCCGCACGTTCGTGATGGTCACGGCGCGATGCGACACGACCGCGAGCGAGAGCGCGGTGCGGACGATCTGTCCGCCGCCTTCCCCGTGCGAGCCGTCGAGCACGAGCCCTCCCTGCCTGCCCGCGCCCGCCGCCCGCAGCGCCATCCGACGGCGATCCTACAGCACGCGCTCGACGCCGAGGCGGCCCGCGATGGCGTGCAGCTTCTCGTGGATCGACTCGTTGTCGAGACGCTGGATGTCGGAGAGTGCCGTGCAGTACTCCGTCAGCGCCACCAGCCAGTCCTGGAGGCTTGCCGGCGTCGGCGGTTTCGCGCGGGCAGCCTCGATCCGGGACGAGGCGTCCTCGAGCCGTCGGGCAGCTTCTTCGAGATGCTTCGGTAGTGACATGGTTCCCTCGCTCCCTCATGAAGCCACGTCGTCGTGTCGCAAGTCTCCTGCCAGGGCAGGTTCGTCGACGCGCCGAGTGTCGGCGGGGCCTGGGTCCCCCGCCCGTTCCCGGGGCCGAGAACACGATGATAGAGAGGGATCGTTGCCTCGACTGCTCCGACCCGGCAAGCTGCCGCCTCCGCTCCTCGTCCGGCTCCTCCGACTGCGCGGCGCGCCGGACCGCCGCGTGGTCGTCGGTGCGCGCTGCGGCGAGGACGCCGCCGTCGTCGCCCTCGGCCGGCTACGGCTCGTGCTCAAGAGCGACCCCGTGACGTTCACGGCACGCGAGGTCGGCTGGTACGCGGTCCAGGTGAACGCCAACGACGTCGCCGTCATGGGGGCGCGACCTTGCTGGTTCCAGCCGACGATCCTGCTGCCGCCCGGGACGCCCGCAGCGCGGGCCCATGGGATCATGCGCGAGATCGACGCGGCCTGCCGCGCCCTCGACATCGCCGTGACCGGCGGGCACACCGAGGTGACCGACGCGGTCACGCGGCCGATCGTCGCGGGGGACATGCAGGGCCTGCTCGTCGGGCCGCGCATCGTCGGCGCGGCGGGGGCGCGCGCAGGCGACCTCGTCCTCATGACGAAGGCCGCGGGGCTCGAGGGGACGGCGATTCTCGCCACCGAGCGGGCCGACGCGCTCGCGCGACGCCTCCCCGGCTCCGTCGTTCGAGCCGCGCGCGGCTTCCGTCGCCGCCCGGGCATCTCCGTCGTGCGCGACGCGTCGATCGCCGCCGCGCTCGGTGCCTCCGCCATGCACGATCCGACCGAGGGCGGGGTCCGGGCCGCGCTGCACGAGATCGCATCCGCCTCCTCGCACCGCCTCGCGATCGACCTCGACCGCGTGCCGATTCTGCCCCAGACCGCGCAGCTCTGTCGCCACTTCGGGATCGATCCGCTCGGCCTGATCGGCTCGGGCGCCCTGCTCGCGACGATCCGACCGGGTCGCGCGAAGCTCCTGCTCGAGACGTGGAAGCGCCGGGGCATCGACGCCGCCGTGATCGGGCGGGTCGAGCGCGGACGCGGCGTTCGGGCGCTCCGTCGGGGACGAAGGGTGCGGTTCCCGTGGGTCGCGCAGGACGAGATCGTCAAGGCGCTGAGAAGCAGAACCTAGCGAGGCGGCGTGGCCCAGTAGCGATCGACCTCGGCCTGGAGCTCGCGCAGCACGTCGTCGCGCCGGCTCGGCTCGAACAGATGGCGGTAGCGAGCCTGGCGGCGCAGGTACTCCTCCACCGGCAGCGTGCGGTGCGGGACGACGGTGTGCACCACCTCGCCGTCTCGCATCTCCTTGAGCGGCCAGACGCCCGTGTCCACCGCGAGCTTGGCGATCTCGACCGAATCCGCGGGATCGACCCCCCAGCCCGGGGGACAGGCAGAGAGGCTCACGAAGAGCTTCGGCCCGGGGATGCGGCTCGCCCGTGCGACCTTGTCCATCAGGTCGAGGGGGTATGCGGGCGAGACGGTCGCGAGGAAGGCGGGTCCGGCGGCACGCCAGAGCCCGAACAGGTCCTGCTTGCGCGCCGGCGAGCCGGCTGGCGCGGTGGCGGTGGCCGAGCCGCGCGGGGACGCAGGCGAGGTCTGAAAGCCCGTGTTCGCGAACGCCTCGTTGTCGTAGCAGAAGTAGTAGAAGTCGAGGCCGCGGTGGATCGCCGCGAGCGTCGCCTGGAGCCCGATGCCGTGAGCCGCCCCGTCGCCGGTGACCACGACTACCTCGAGATCCTCCTCCTGCGCGAGCCTCCCCTTGGCGATGAGGACGTCGAGCGCATCGCGGATCCCCTGCGCGCCCGCCGGGGCGGAGGCCATCGCGGTGTACAGCCACGACGACCGGAAGGGGCTGAAGGGGAAGACGGCGAGCAGCGTGAGGCAGCCGGCGGCGTTCACGAACACGGCGTTCGGGCCGAGCGCCTTGTGGAAGAGGCGCAGCGCGAGCAGCCCGCCGCAGCCGCCGCAGAGCCCGGTGCCGCCCGCGAGGTACTCCTCGCGCGGGATGTCCTTGATGCTGCGGTATATCTCGCGCCGGAGGGGCACCGTCAGGCCTCCGGCGCCGCGTGCCCCGCCAGGCGGAGCATGTCGAGGATCTGGCGGTGCTCCGCCTCGGAGAAGAGGAGGTGCGGCTCGGCGGAGCCGCCCTCGGTCACGGCCACGCGCAGCCGGTCCGCGATCAGGTCGAACTCGTCGCTCCGGAAGCGGCGGCCGCCGAGCCCGCCGACGAACGAGACGAGCGGAGGCGCCCCGGGACCGCGGAGGGCGCTCGCCACCTCGGCGAAGAGAATTCCCCCTTTGCCCACCGAGAGGTTCTGGTCGATCACGGCGACCGCGCGCCGCCCCGTGAGCAGCCGCGCGATCTCGCCGTGCGGGAACGGGCGGATGAGCCGCAGGCGGAGGAGGCCGATCCTCTCGCCCGCGGCCCGCAGGCGGCCGACTTCCGCCTTGCCGACCGTGCTGAAGGAGTTCGACATCACGACCACGTAGTCGGCGTCGTCGAGCATGCAGGCCTCGACCGCCCCGTAGCGGCGGCCGAAACGTGCCGCGAACTCGTCGGCCACCGTCGCCTGGACGTCGAGCGCCGCCTCGGCGGCGCGCTGCATCTGGTACTTGAAGAAGCTGTAGGCGCTGCTGCCGAGGACGGCCACGCCCTGCGCCGTCGCGTGCGACGCCGCGAAGCGCGCCGATGGGGGCGCGTAGGCGGGGAGAAAGTCGCGCACGGCGTCGGGCGGCGGGACGTCGACCGGCTCACGCGTGAACGAGAGGTGGAAGCCGTCGAGGTTGACGATCGCGGGCAGCAGGACCTCCCGGTGCTCCGCGAGGCGATGGGCCATGAGCACCGAGTCGAGCACCTCCTGGCAAGTCTCCGCGTGGAGCTGGAGGAAGCCGCTGTCGCGCGCCGCGAGCACGTCGTTGTGGTCGGGCTCGAGCGTGATGGGCGACGCGAGGGCGCGCGACACGTTGACCAGCACGAGCGGCACCCGCCAGCCCGCGACCGAGTAGAGCATCTCGAAGCCGTAGACGAGCCCCTGGCTCGAGGACGCGGTGAAGACGCGGGCGCCCGTCGCGGCCGCGGCTCCCGCGGCCGTGAGCATCGAGTGCTCGGAGTCCATGGTCACGAGGCGAGCCCGAAGCGCGCCGTCGGCGATCCATCGGGCGAGGGTCTCGATGATCTCGGTCTGCGGCGTGATCGGGTAGGCGGGGACGTAGTCCACGTCCGATAGGCGCGCGCCCCAGGCGGCCGCGGCGTTGCCGGTCAGGAGCTCACGCGTCATGCCACGGGCTCCCGGACCTCGGCGATCGCCCGTGGGGGGCACTCCGTCACGCACACGAGGCAGCCCTTGCAGTGTTGGTAGTCGATGATGGGATAGCTCGACGCGTCGAGGGAGATCGCGCCCTCGGGACAGAGCGCGAAGCAGAGGAAGCAGCGCGTGCAGCGGCCGAGGTCGATGACGGGGCGGGACACGCGCCATCCTTCGGTCGTCTTCAGCGCCGAGGTGCCGGCGGCCAGCACGGACGGCGCCGCGACCGCGGCGGGCAGCCGCGGCACGACGAACCCTCGCGGCGCCGCGGCCGGCGCGGGCGCCTCGCGGCCAGGCGCGATACCCACGAGCGGGGCCGCTTCGAAGGCGCGCCGCGTGGCGGCGAGGTTGCGGGCCACCAGATCGGCAGCCAGTCCAACCTCCGCCAGCTCGGTCTCCACCGCGCGGGCGACCTCGTCCCAGCCGGCGAGCCCGGCCACCTTCGCCGTGAATCCCGCGGTGGGCGCACTGAGCACGTGGCGGCCGAGCGACGCGAGCGCGATGCGCGACACGTCGAGCGCGACGACGCGCGCCGCGACGCCGAAGCGCGCGCGCAGCGCTTCCGCGCCGGCGCGGCTGTTGGCGAGGACGAGTGTCGCCCTGCTCACGCCCTCGAGCACGCCGGCCTCCGGCTGCGCGAGGAGCGAGTCGTCCATCACCACGACGGCGTCGGGGCGCTCGACGTAGCCGCGCTCGGTGATCGGCCCTCGATCCGCGAGGCGCACGAAGGCGACGACGGGCGCGCCGCGGCGCTCCGCGCCGTAGAGCGGCGCGTCCTGCGCCACGCGCCCGGCGAGAAAGGCCGCGCGGCTCACGATGCGGCTCGCGAGCTTGACGCCCTCGCCCCCCCGACCGTGAAATCGCAGGCGCGCGATCACGGCCGGTTCCCCCGCAGACGGCCGGTCGCATCGGCCAAAAGCGACGCGAGCCAGCCGCGAGCGGCACGGCTCATTCCTCCTCCGGCGGCGGGCGATCGGGGGGCAGGTATTCGAGCCCTTCTTCGACGCTCTCGACGACGTCCTCCGTGCCGACGGGCCCGAGCCGGCCCGGCCGCGCACCCTCGCGCGGCACGGGCCGACTCCGCTCGGGCCGCTCCCAGAGAAGCTCGTTCACCTGCAGGTGGTCGACCACGTCCTCGCAGCCCCCCACGTCGGTCACGAGCTTCCCCAGGATTTGGTGCTCCGCCTCGCTCGGAACGGCGCCCTCGAGATGGACGATGCCGTGGCGGCAGACGATCCGGAGCTCCTCCATGTCGACACGGCGATCCTCGCGGACCAGCTCCCGCAGCGCTTCCTCGACCTCGCGGTCGAAGAGACGATCGAGATCGGCCGGCAACCTTCCGGGGTGCCGGGGCTCCGGGGCGGAGGGCGCCGTGGGGGCGATCTCCTCCTGCCGCGCACACTCCACGCAGAAGGCGGCGGTCGGGACCGCGCGCAGCCGGGCCAGGGGGATTGGGCGGCCGCAGCCGAGGCACCTCCCGTACGTGCGGTCGATCATGCGCTGGAGAGCACCGTGGATGGCCGCGATCTCGCGCAGGCTCCGGTCGTCGAGGCCGGCGAGGACGCGCGCGGCGCGCTCTTCCTGCGCCCGTTCCTCCAGCTCGGGCTCACGGTCCTCGGCGATCGACCGGAGATCGGCTTCGGCGTCGAAGAACTGCTTGAGGAGCGCAGCCCGCTGGCCGCGGAGCACCTGCGCCAGCTCGGCCCGCGTCCGGGCGTCCATGCCCCGTCCCTCGAGCAAAGGCTACGCCAGCGCGACCCCGGGGACCCGACCGGCCGCGCGGCGTCGAGCAGCCGAAGGCCGCCTCTTGCCCTTGCCAAACGCGCCGGGGCGGATTCCCGGCGCTGCGAAGCGCATTGGCCAACGACCCGAGATCGTGCTGGTCTGTCGCTTGCAATTCGCCGGACGCCGACGCCGGGATGGGCCGCTACCACTTCGTCGAAGGAATCGCGCTCGCCGACTGCGCCATCGACGTGGAGGGCGCCGACTTGCCCGACCTGTTCGAAACCGCCGCGCTCGCGCTCGCCGACGTGATGGTGGACCCGGCCACCGTGCCGACGACCACGCGGCGGACGATCACGCTCGACGCAGCCGAGCTCGATCTGCTCCTCTACGACTGGCTCTCGGAGCTGATCTTCCGCAAGGACCGCGACGCCGAGGTCTACACGCGCGCCAAGGTGGCCATCGACGGCGGCGGCCCCTTCCGGCTGGTCGCGGACGTCGAGGGAGGCGTGCTCGACCCGGCGCGCACGGAGCTTCGCTCCGACGCGAAGGCGGTCACCTTCCACCAGTTCGCGCTCGAGCGTGCGCACGGCGGGTGGCGAGCCCGCATCGTGATCGACATCTGACCATGAAGGTGAACCCGGCCGGCGACTGCATCTGGGAGATCCCGCCGAGCGAGAAGGCGGGCATGCTCGTGCCGGCGCGCATCTACGCCTCCGAGACCCTGCTCGGCCAGATGGACCAGGGGGTCTTCGAGCAGGTGACGAACGTCGCCTGCCTCCCGGGCATCGTCCGCGCCGCGCTCTGCATGCCCGACGGCCACTGGGGCTACGGGTTCCCGATCGGCGGCGTGGCCGCGTTCCGCGCCGACACGGGCGTCATCTCCCCCGGCGGGATCGGCTTCGACATCAACTGCGGGATGCGGCTCCTGCGCACGCACCTCACCGAGGACGACGTGCGACCGCGGCTCGCCGAGCTCGTCGAGGCGCTGTTTCGGGCGGTTCCCTGCGGCGTGGGGGCGCGCGGGTTCGTGCGCCTGACGGCGTCGGCGTTCCGCGACGTCATGCGCGAGGGGGCGGGCTGGTGCGTGCGGCACGGGTACGGGTGGCCCGAGGATCTGGAATGCACCGAGGGCCACGGCTGCCTGCCGGGCGCCGACCCCGAGCACGTGAGCGAGCGCGCCCTCGAGCGGGGCCTGCAACAGCTCGGCACTCTCGGCTCGGGGAACCACTACCTCGAGATTCAGGTGGCGCGTCCCGACGGCATTCACGACGCGAAGGTCGCCGGCGTTCTCGGCGTGGAGCGGCCGGGGCAGATCTTCGTCATGCTGCACTGCGGCTCGCGCGGCTTCGGCCACCAGGTAGGCACCGACTACCTGCGCACCTTCGACGCCGCCATGCGCCGCCACGGCATCACGGTGCGTGACCGCGAGCTCGCCTGCGCGCCGTTCCGCTCGGCCGAGGGGCAGGCGTACTTCGCCGCGATGAACGCGGCGGCGAACACCGCCTTCGCGAACCGCCAGGTGATCACCCACCGCGTGCGCGAGGTGATGAGCGCGGTCTTCGCGAAGGACCCGCACGAGCTCGGGCTCTCGGTCGTCTACGACGTCTGCCACAACACGGCGAAGCTCGAGCGGCACCGGGTGGATGGGGAGGTCCTCGACCTGGTCGTGCACCGCAAGGGGGCGACGCGCGCCTTCGGCCCGGGCATGCCCGACGTGCCGGCCGTCTATCGTGCGGTCGGCCAGCCGGTGATCATCGGCGGGTCGATGGAGACGGGCTCCGCGCTCCTGGTCGGGACCGCGCACGCGATGGCGGAGACGTTCGGCTCGACGGCGCACGGCGCGGGACGGACGATGTCGCGCCACCAGGCGAAGCGGCGGGTGTGGGGCACGAAGCTCCTCGAGGACATGGCGGGGCGTGGTATCGTGGTCCGGGCGGCGTCGAAATCCGGCGTGGCGGAGGAGGCGGGGTTCGCCTACAAGGACCTGCGGGCCGTGGTCGACGTGCTCGACCGCATCGGCATCTCGCACAAGGTCGTCTCGTTCACGCCGATCGGAAACATCAAGGGATGAAAATGGCACGGCGCTCACCCGGGAGATGCCCGCGGCGGACTAAAGCTGCGCCGCCGGCCGTGGCGCCTCGTGTTCGAGGAGCCGGCCGATCAGCTCGAACTCCTCCGCCAGGAGGCCAAGGACGTCGTCGAGGCTCACGATGCCGACGAGCTTCCCCTCCTCGTCCACGACCGGCAGGCGCCGGAACGCTCCCGCGCGCATGAGCGAAAGGGCCGATTCGATTGGTGTGCTCTCGCTCACGGTCTTGGGACGGGCCGTCATCACGTCGCCGACCGAGATCGCGCGGGGGTCTCCGCCGGCGGCGACGACCCGCAGGGCGAGGTCGCGGTCCGTCACCAGACCGACCGGCTTGCGCGCGTCGTCGACGATGACGAGCGTCCCGACGCGGCGCTCGGCCATCCGGCGCGCCGCCTCGAAGACACTTTCGCTCGCCTCGGCGAGATGGACCTCTCTCAGGCAGATCCGGGCGACGGACATGGCACTACTCCCGCGGATGGCTCTCTCAGCCCGACGTCGCCCGCGCGCGCTCCGGAGGAGCTCCGGGCGCCGCTGCGCTCGGGGGTTCCTCGCGCGCGCCTCTCCGGACGCGCTCCGTGTAGGCGGAGAGCCCCCGGCGCAGATAGTCCGGCTCGATGTCGAGCACGTGGCAGATGTTCTCGAAGGAGAAGAACCACTGCGCGTCCCGGTCGTCCACCCACGCCTCGACCTCTCGCCACAGCTCCAGACCCTCGGGCTCTCGCGCGCCGGCGTACTTGAGGTAGTCGTTCACGCCCTGCTCGAGCACGGCGACCATGAGCCGTCGCTCCGGATCGTACTCCGCGCTTCGCCGGAGCCGATCGACGTACTGCGAGGGCAGGAGCACGTCTGGCTCGAACAGCGCCGAAGTCCGCTCCTCGGTCCCGCCCGCTGCGCCGAGCGTGCCGTCCGAGGGCTTCGCATCGGCGGCCGAGGTGACCGGGTCGGGCGTCATGATTGCCGCCACGCCGAGGCCTGGGCGTGCGCGGCGCAGGCCGCGGAGCACGTCCCGATAGGCGAGCGTCCCCACCACCGCGTCGCGCTCGAAGACGGGGATGCTCGGAAGGGCGAGCCCGGTCATCAACCGGGCGGCCTCGACCAGGGACGAAGCGGTGCTCACGCCGGCAGGGCCGGCGCAGCTCGGTCGGATCGCCATACCGACTCTACGGAATAGCAAGGGACCGGCCATGGAACGGGCCAGCCGGCGAGAGACCTGGTTCCCGGCGATGAGAACCACGACACCCGACCGCACGGCTGCCGACGGAGAACGACCCGGGCGGCTGGGCCCCGGCGGCGCAAACACGGCTGGCACGGGAATTGATCCGCTTTTTCTGCGGAGAGAATACGATGGCGAACTCGATTCCCCGACCGGAGCTCGAACGCATTCGCCGCAAGCTGCTGGACCGGCAGCGCGCGCTCTTCGACGACGTCGACGGCCTGGAAGCCGACCTCCGCGCCATCGAGGAGGATCGTGAGGCCGAGCTCGAGACGCGCGGCCAAGGAGAGGCGATGGCTCGCCTCCTCGACCGTGTTCGGGAGCGCGACCGGCACGAGCTCGAGGAAATCCACCGTGCGCTCGCGAAGATCCCTGCCGGCGCCTACGGGGTGTGCGAAGGCTGCCATGTGCCCATCGCTCTCGAGCGGCTCGGCGCGATCCCCGAGACGCGATACTGCCTCGCATGCGAGCGCGGGCCCGAGACCGCCGGGCGGGCGCCTCTGCGGCGCTTCGAGCCGCGCTCGCATCGTCCGATCCCGCATGAGTACCTCGACCTCGACGACCAGGAGCTGGCCGAAGCGGTCCGCGAGCGGATCCGAGCGCACGGCGATCCCGACCTCCTCGGCGTCGCCCTTCGTTGCCACGGCGGGGTCGTGCGCCTCTCGGGGGCGATCCCGAGCGAGGCGCAGCGCCAAGTCCTCCTGCAGATCGTCGCCGACGGCATGGGCCTCGAGGTGCTCGACCGGCTGCGTGTCGCCGGTCTCGACCGCGAGGGCATCGAGCCGGCCGGCGAAGCCGAGCCCGAGGGCCCCCCGCCCGAGGAGCGCATCCCGGCCGGGCAAGGCATGCGGCCGCTCGCTGCGGAACCGTGGACTCCTCCAGCGGACGAGGGAGAGCCGCCCGAGGCACCGACCGAGTCGCCGATTCCCGAGACGGAGTAGGCCCGCCTCGCCAATGAGGCGGTCCGACGGCTCGGAACGCCCCGGGCGCTTTCTCTCTCGGCTAAGAATCGCCGCGGTCCCTCGGTGAGCGCCGATCGTTCGGCCCGTGGCACGAGGGCTGCACCCGCGGACGGGGCGACAGGTGATGGCATCGAGAGAAAGACGCCTCCTCGGCTGGTTCATCCTTCAAGTCGCCTTCGTCGTCTTTTGGGTCCTCATCCTGATCCGCACCTTCACGGCCTTCGAGGCCGTCCGGAGGCTATCGTACAGCGAGTTCAAGGCGGCGGTCGGCGCCGGCCAAGTTGCGGAGGTGGAGGTTTCTCCTACCGAGGTCCGCGGCCGCCTGGTCGCCCCC
Source organism: Binatia bacterium (assembly GCA_035295465.1). Lineage (GTDB taxonomy): Bacteria > Desulfobacterota > Binatia > DP-6 > DP-6 > DATGIZ01. The sequence continues at coordinate 33,109 of DATGIZ010000022.1, forward strand.
GCCGAGGGCACCGCGGCCGCGAAGGGCGACCGCTTCGAGACGATCCGCGTCGACGATCCGCATCTGCTCCGTGACCTGACCGCCCACCACGTCGCGGTCAGCGGCGCCGTCGAGAGCACGCTGCTCCGCGACCTCCTGTCGTGGGTGATCCCCACGCTGGTGATCGTCGGCGCCTGGTTCCTGCTCCTGCGGCCGATGGGCGGGCGAGGCGGCCTGATGGCGGTCGGCCGCAGCCGGGCGAAGGTCTACATGGAGAAGGACGTCAAGGTCCGCTTCGCCGACGTCGCCGGCGTGGACGAGGCCAAGGAAGAGCTGCGGGAGGTGATCGAGTTCCTCAGGACGCCGGAGAAGTTCCGGCGGCTCGGCGGCCGCATCCCGAAGGGGATCCTCCTCGTCGGCCCCCCGGGCACCGGCAAGACGCTGCTCGCGCGCGCCGTGGCCGGCGAGGCGAACGTGCCGTTCTTCTCGATCACCGGCTCCGAGTTCGTCGAGATGTTCGTCGGCGTCGGCGCCGCCCGCGTGCGCGACCTCTTCGTCCAGGCGCGGGAGAAGGCCCCCTGCATCATCTTCATCGACGAGCTGGACGCGCTCGGCAAGGCCCGCGGCATCGGGCCGATGGCGCACGAGGAGCGCGAGCAGACGCTCAACCAGCTCCTGGCGGAGATGGACGGCTTCGACCCGCGGACGGGCGTGATCCTGATGGCGGCGACCAACCGCCCGGAGATCCTCGATGTCGCTCTGCTCCGCGCCGGCCGATTCGACCGCCACGTGCTGGTCGACCGTCCCGACAAGGGCGGCCGACTGGCCATCCTCAGGCTCCACGCGCGCGGCGTGGCGCTGGCCTCGGACGCCGACCTCGAGGCGGTGGCGGCGATGACGCCCGGGTTCGTCGGGGCGGATCTCGCGAACCTCGTCAACGAGGCGGCGTTGCTCGCCGTGCGCCGGGAGAAGGATGCGATCGGGCTCGCCGAGCTGCAGGAGGCCGTGGAGCGGGTGGTGGCCGGGCTGCAGAAGAAGAATCGGATTCTCACCCCGAAGGAGCGGGAGCGCGTGGCTCACCACGAAGTGGGGCATGCGCTCGTGGCCCTGTCGTCGCCCGCCACCGAGGTCGTGCAGAAGATCTCGATCATCCCGCGCGGCGTCGCGGCGCTCGGTTACACGATGCAGCTCCCGACCGAGGACCGCTTTCTCATGACCCAGTCCGAGCTGGAGAACAAGATCGCGATGCTCCTCGGCGGGCGCGTGGCGGAAGAGATCGTCTACCGCGAGGTGTCCACGGGCGCGGAGGACGACCTGCGCAAGGCCACCGACATCGCGCGGAGCATGGTGAAGGCGTACGGCATGAGCGAGAAGCTCGGCCGAGTGACGCTCGAACGGGAGCGCCGGCCCCTCTTCCTCGAGGTGCGCGAGCCCACCGTGCCGGGGGATTACAGCGAGGAGACGGCACGCGAGGTCGACGCCGAGATCCGCCGCATCGTCGACCAGCAGCATGCGCGCGTCACGGCACTCCTCGAGGCGCGGCTGGCCATCCTCCGTGAGGCCGCGGCGCTTCTCCTCAGCCGAGAGACGATCAGCGGCGAAGAGCTGAAGGCGATCGTGGCCCGACACGCCGGCGAGCGCCTTCCCGAGCGCGCCGCGTAGGCGCAGCCGGCCGCATCTCAGCGTGCGCGCGGACGCCCCGGCGGCGTCTCGCGGCGAATGCGAACGGCCGTACGCTTGTACTCCGGCGTGTGCGTGGCGGCGTCCAGCCCCGCGCCCGTGAGGCGGTTCACGAACGCTTCGGCCGTATGGAACGTCGTGAACAGCGCGCCCGCGGGCACCCGCTCGCTCAGCGCGACGGGGAGCACCGCCACCCCATGGCGGCTCTCGACGCGCACGGGCTCGCCGTCCCGTACCCCGAGGCGCTCGCCGTCCGCCACCGAGACCTCGAGGACGTCGCGCGGGCGCAGCGCCGCATTGGCCGTCCGCCCCGTCATCGTGGCCGCGTTGAACTGGTGGAGATCGCGCCCCGTGATCAGCACGAAGGGATACTCGTCCGAGGGCAGCTCGGACGACACCCGCGGCTCGAGGCACCGCAACGTGGCGCGCCGGCCGTGCGCGAACTCGTGGCGGTGCAACACCTCGGTGCCGCGGTGATCCTCGCCGGGGCAGGGCCACTGGAGGCCCGCCTGCTCGAGGCGCGCGTAGCCGATGCCCGCGCCGGCGGGCCAGACGGCGCGGACCTCGTTCCAGATCCCCTCCGCGGACCCGAATCCGAAGCCGTCGCCTCGTCCCATCGCGCGGGCCACGTCGCACAGGATCTCCCAGTCCGGCCGCGCGCCGCCGGGCGGATCGAGGGCGCGGCGGACCCGCTGGATGCGGCGCTCGCCGTTCATGAAGGTGCCGTCCTTCTCGAAGGACGCCGCCGCGGGCAGGAAGACGTGCGCGAGCGCGCGCGCCGTCTCGTTCGGGAAGAGATCCTGGACGACGAGCAGCTCGAGAGCGGCGAGCGCCGCCCGCGTCCGCTCCGCCTCCGGGTTGGTGAGCAGGACGTCGTACCCGATCGCCCAGAGCGCTCGCAGCCGCCCTGCCCGGGCCGCCTCCATCATCTCCATGAGATCGAGGCCGCGCGTGGCCGGAATGGACGCGCGCCAGACCTGCTCGAAGCGCGCCCGCCCTTCGTCGATCGGAACCATCCCCGTCAGGTTGCGCGGCTCGCAGCCCATGTGGGCCGCCCCCTGGACGTTGTTCTGGCCCCGCAGCGGGTTGATGCCGGCGCCCGGCCGCCCCAGGTTTCCGGTCAGGAGCGCGAGGTTGACGAGGGCCATGACCGTGTCGGTTCCGTGCACGTGCTCGGTCAGCCCCAGGCCGTGGACGGACATCGCCGGCCGCTCGGTCGCGTAGAGCCGCGCGGCCCGGCGGATGTCGTCCGCCGCCACGCCGCATTCCGGCGCCACGCGCTCGGGCGTCCAGGCGCCGACGAAGTCCCGGAACGCGTCGAGCCCGTCCACGCGCTCGGCGACGAACGCCTCGTCGACGAGCCCTTCGGCCAAGACCACGTGCGCCATCGCGTTGAAGAGCATCAGGTCGGTGCCTGGGCGGGGGGCGAGGTGGACGTCGGCGTAGTCGGCGAGCTCGATGCGGCGGGCGTCGATCACGACGAGCTTCGCGCCACGCCGGGCAGCCTGCTTGATGCGCGCTCCGACGACCGGGTGGCAGGCGGTCGTGTTGCTGCCGCAGACGAGGATCGTGCGGGCGCGCTCGATGTCCGCGAAGGAGTTCGTCGCCGCGCCCGTGCCGAGCATCGCCCCCAGCGCCGCCGCGCTCGGGGCGTGGCAGACGCGCGCACAGCAGTCGACGTTGTTCGTGCCGAGGACGATCCGCGCGAGCTTCTGCGCGACGTAGTTCTCCTCGTTGGTCGCACGCGCGGAGCCGAGCACGCCGACCGCGTCCGGACCGTGTCGGGCGACGATCTCCTGGAGCCGCGCCGCGACGTGGCGGACGGCGTCATCCCACGAGACGGTCCGCCACGTCCCGTCCTCGCGGACGAGGGGCGCCGTCACGCGATCGGCGGCGTCGACGAAGCCGAACGCGTAGCGCCCCTTCGAGCAGAGGTGCCCCTCGTTCACCGGTGCGTCGAGCACCGGCCGCACGGCGACGAGGCGTCCGTCCCGCGTGCCGACGTGCATCTCGCAGCCGACGCCGCAGTAGGGACACGTGGTCCGCGTCCAGCGCGTGGCCGGGCCGAGCGCGAGCGTCGACCGGTCGACGAGCGCCCCCGACGGGCACGAGTCCGCGCACGCCCCGCAGCTCACGCACGAGCTCTCGCGCAGCGTCGTCCCCGAGTCGGGCACGATCCGCGTCTCCGCTCCCCGGTCCCAGACCCGCCAGGTGAACTGCCCCTGGACGTCGTTGCAGATGCGCTCGCAACGGTAGCAGTGGATGCAGCGGCTCATGTCGACCCGGATGTACGGGTGCGCGTCGTCGACCAGCTCCGGTCTCGGCCGCCCGGCGAGCGCGCCCTCGAGCCCGTAGGCGCGGATCTCGCGGAGAAAGGCGTTGTCGCCCGCACCGGGGGGGTAGCGCTCGGCCAGGAGACGGAGCAGTGTCCGCCGCTCGGCCTCGAGCGCCGGCGTGTGCGTCCTCACCACCATGCCGTCGGCGAGCGGGGTCGTGCAGGCGGCGACCGGCCGGCCGGCACCGTCCACCTCGACGACGCACAGGCGGCAAGCGCCGACGGGCTCGAGGCGATCGTCGTGGCAGAGGTGGGGGACGTGGATGCCGGCGCGCCGGAGCGCGTCGAGGATGGTCGCTCCCTCGTCGATCTCCCGGGGCGCGTCGTTCAGGACGACACGAAGCACGCGGCAAGCTCCTCGCGATAGTGGCGCAGCACGCTCTGCGCGAATTCGCCGAGCCCGGTCCCGTGCCCGCAGAGGCTCGTCGCGCGCAGGGCGGAGACGATCTCCTCGAACCGCGTCGCGTTTCCCGGAGGGCGCCCGGGCGCCACCATGTCCTCGACCGACCGCGCGCCGAGCCGGCACGGCGTGCAGCGCCCGCAGGACTCGTAGGCGGCGAACGAGAAGACGTGGTGCACGAGCTCGCGGACGGACGTGTGCTCGTCGAACGCGACGACGCCGCCGTGCCCGACGCTCGCGCCGAGCGCCGCGAGCTCCTCGAAGGCGAGGGGCGCGTCGAAGTGGCGGGGCGGCAGCACGCCGGCGAGCGGACCGCCGACGAGGACGCCCTTGATCACGCCGGTGGCGAGCCCGCCGCCGAGCTCCTCGACGATCCGGCGGACTGGCGTCCCCAGCTCCACCTCGTAGAGGCCGGGGCGCCGGAAGAGGGAGCTCAGGGAGACGACCTTCGTCCCGCGGCTGCGGGAGTATCCCATCGCCGCGTACGCAGCGCCGCCGTGGCGCACGATCCAGGGCAGGTTCACGAGCGTCTCGACGTTCTGGACGAGGGTGGGACGCCCGTGGAGCCCGCTCGCGCTCGGATAGGGCGGCCGGCTGCGCACGAACGGACGCCGGCCCTCGATGGAGTTGAGCAGCGCCGTCTCCTCGCCGCAGACGTAGCTGCCGAGCCCGACCACGACCTCGACGTCGAACGCGGGACCACGGCCGAGCATCTTGGGCCCGAAGACGCCCGCGCTCCGCGCCTCCGCGATCGCGCGCTCGAGGATGGGGAGCGCGTCGGGATACTCCCGGCGGAGGTACACGTATCCCTGCGTCGCGCCGACGGCGTACGCGGCGAGGGCGAGCCCCTCGAGCAGCGCGTGCGGATCGTCCTCGAGGAGGAAGCGGTCGACGTACGCCCCCGGGTCGCCCTCGTCGGCGTTCGCGACGACGTGCTTCACGGCTGCCGACGCCGACGCGACGGCCCGGAGCTTCCGCCCGGTCGGGAAGCCCGCGCCGCCGCGGCCGCGCAGCCGCGAGCGCTCCACCTCGTCGACGACCGCCGCCGGCGCCCTCCCGAGCGCGCACTCGAGCGCGCGATATCCGCCCAGGGCCTCGTACGCGCCGAGCGTCCGCACGCTCGCGTCGACGAGGCGCTCGAGCACGACCGGGCGCGGCGCGACGGCATGCACGCCGGCCCGGCGTCGGTCCTCGGCGACCGATGGCGCGACGTAGCACTTCCCGAGACAGTACACCCGCGGCGCGCGGCTGGCGGCGTCCCGCCAGCGCTCCGGGTCGAGAAACCGCGCCACGAAGCAGGCCGTCCCCGCGCACGCGCGCCCTTCGAGGGACGCCCCGCGCAAGTGATAGAACGAGGCGACGTCGGCAGATTCGCGCACCGAGCCCATCGCCGCTCTACTGCAACACGGGCGCCTGCGCCACGCCGCCTCTTTCGGGCTGCGGACTCCCAGCCTTGCCACTCGCCCGGGCACGCATTCGCGCCGCTGCGAAGCGCGCCGAGGCGAGCGGACGCTGCGGGCGGGGAATCTCTGGCGCATCGCTTGCTGTGGCGATGGGGCGATGAACCGGACACGCCAGGGCAACGCCGCCCCGAAGGGCAAGGGACTCATCCGGAGCCTCAGCCGGGGGTTCGCGCGGACGAAGAAGCGACGTCCCGTCGAGGTCGCCTCCGGACGCCTGGCCGAGCCCTCGGTCTGCGAGCGCTGCGGCGCGGTCTTCTCCCGCCGGCTCTGGCGGCGCAACCGAAGGGTCACCGGCGCCCTTCTCGCGCGCGCCACGTGGGTGCGCTGCCCCGCCTGCGTGCAGACCGCCGAGAGCGCCGGCTTCGGGCGCGTCGTCATCCGCGGCGCGTACGCCCTCGCGAACGAGGCGGCCATCCGCCGCCGGATCGCCAACGTCGCCGCGCGCGCCGCGGCCACCCAGCCCGAGCGTCGCATCAGCTCGATCGACCGGCACGACGATCTGATCGAGGTGATCACGACCTCCCAGAAGCTCGCGCACCGGATCGTGCGCGAGCTCGTGAAGCTCTTCCGCGGCCGCGCCTCCTACGCGTGGTCCGACGACGGAACTCTCTTCGCGACCTGGGCACGGGAGCGGTAGAACGCTCCCGATCGGTGGACATGCACGCCGATGACGCGCTGGCGCTGGTGGCTCCTGGGGGTGGCGGCCGTGGCCGGCGCGCTGGTGGCGGCCCGGGTCGTCCCCGCGCTCTTCGGCGACCGCTCGGACGACGGCTCCCTCGTGCTCTCGGGGAACATCGAAGCCCACGAGAGCATCGTGGCGTTCAAGGCGGTGCAGTCGCGGATCGTGGAGCTGCCCTTCGACGAGGGACAGTGGGTCGAGGCGGGGACGTTGCTGGCGCGGCTCGACGACGCGGATTACCGCCAGCAGACCACGATCGACGAGGCGGCGGTCCGTGCGCGGCGGGCGGAGCTCGCGGCGGCCGAGCAGGCGCTCGAGGCGGCCCGCAAGACGGTGCTCGCCGACCTCGCCGATCGGGCGCAGCGCGGGCTCGACCAGCGCCGCCTGGACACGCTCTGGCACGAGGGCGTGGTCTCGCGCGACGCCCTCGACCGCGTCGAGACCGCGCTCAAGCAATCCGACGCGATGCTGCAACGCGATCGCGCGCTCGAGGCGGCGCGGGCGCGGGACGTCGAGGTCGCCCGCGCCGGGGTGCGCAGCGCGCGGGAGCAGCTTCGCCTCGCGCGCATCCTTCTCGACTACACCGTGCTGCGGGCACCCTTCGCGGGCGTGATCCTCGTCCGCCAGGCGGAGCTGGGCGAGGTGATGCTGCCGGGCACGCCGGTCGTCACTCTCGCCGACCTCGATCACGTCTGGCTCCGCGCCTACGTCCGCGAGACCGACCTCGGCCGCATCCGCTGGGGCCAGGCGGCCCTGATCCGGACCGACACCTACCCGGACCGGCGCTATCCGGGTCGCATCTCCTTCATCTCGTCGAAGGCCGAGTTCACGCCGAAGAGCGTGGAGACGCACGCGGAGCGGGTGACGCTCGTCTACCGCGTCCGCATCGACGTCGAGAACCCCGGGCACGAGCTCAAGCCCGGCATGCCGGCCGACGCGGCGATCGCGCTCGAGCCCGCGGGGACCCATGGCTGACCCGGCCGTCGCTGCGGGCGGCCTCACCAAGCGCTTCGCCGGCACGCTGGCGGTCGATCGCCTGGGCTTCACGGCCGCCACGGGCGAGGTCTTCGGTCTCGTCGGCCCGGACGGCGCCGGCAAGACGACCACGCTGCGCATGCTCGCCGGCGTCATGACGCCCGACGCCGGCTCGGCGACCGTCGCGGGGCACGACGTGGTGCGCGATCCCGAGGCCGTGAAGAGCCGGATCAGCTACATGCCGCAGGGCTTCGGGCTCTACGAGGACCTCACCGTCGACGAGAACATCCGCTTCTACGCGGACGTCTTCGGCGTCGCTCGCGCCGCGCGCGACGAGCGGGCCGAACGCCTGCTCGCCGCCTCGGGGATGGCCCGCTTCCGCGACCGCCTCGCCGGCCAGCTCTCCGGGGGGATGAAGAAGAAGCTCGGCCTCACCTGCGCCCTCATTCACACCCCCCGCGTGCTCCTGCTGGACGAGCCGACGACGGGCGTCGATCCGGTTTCGCGCCGCGACTTCTGGCGCATCCTCTACGATCTCGTCGCCGAGGGCGTGACGGTCGTCGTGTCCACGGCGTACCTCGACGAAGCCGAGCGGTGTCACCACCTCGCGCTCCTGCACGAGGGCCGGCTGCTCCACTGCGATACGCCCGCGCGCCTGAAGGCCGGCATGCCGGGGGCGGTCGTGCGCGTCACCTCGCCGGCCCCCGACGCCGTGCGGGACGCGCTCCGGCAGGCGCCCGGCGTCACGAGCGCGCTCGTCGTCGGCGACGGCGTGCACCTCGTGGTGGACGACGCGGCCCGCCGCGTCCCGGAGGTGCGCGCGCGCCTCGCGGCAGCGGCGGTCCCCTGCGCGGAGGTCGCCGCGGTCGCGCCGACGTTCGAGGACGTCTTCGTCGCGGCCGTCGCCACGTCCGGGGAGGCCGGCCCGTGAGCGACGCGGCGGTCGTCGTCGAGGACCTCGTCAAGCGCTTCGGGACGTTCACCGCCGTGGACCGGGTGAGCTTCGACGCGCGACGCGGCGAGGTGCTCGGCTTCCTCGGGCCGAACGGCGCCGGCAAGTCGACCATCATCCGCATCCTCTGCGCGTTGCTGCGCCCGACGTCGGGTCGCGTGCGGGTCGCCGGCCTCGACGTGACGCGGGCGCCCGAGGCCGTCCGGGCGCGCATCGGCTACATGTCGCAGCGCTTCTCGCTCTACGACGACCTCACCGCGATCGAGAACCTGCGCCTCTTCGGCGGCCTCTACGCGGTTCCGGCCGGCGACCTCGACGCTCGCATCCGCTGGGCGGTCGAGATGGGCGGTCTCTCGGGCCGCGAGCACGAGTTGGTCGGCACGCTCGCCGGCGGCTGGAAGCAGCGCCTCGCGCTCGGCTGCGCGGTGCTCCACCGCCCCCCGATCCTGTTCCTCGACGAGCCGACCTCCGGCGTCGACCCGCTCTCGCGCCGGCAGTTCTGGGACCTGATCCACCACATGGCGGCGAGCGGCGTCACCGTGTTCGTCTCGACCCACTACATGGACGAGGCCGAGTACTGTAACCGGCTGGCGCTGATCGATCGCGGGCGCCTCGTCGCCCTCGGCACCCCGGGCGAGCTCCGGAGCGCCCCGCTGGGCGGCACGCTGCTGCTGGTCGAGTGCGAGCGGCTCGGCGAGGCGCTCGCCGTCCTCGCGCAGACGCCGGGCGTGCGCGAGGCGGCGGTGTTCGGCGACGCGCTCCACGTCATGGTCCCCGACGCCGAGACTGCGCTCCGCGAGCTGCCGGGCGCGCTCGCGGCGCACGGCCTGCGCTGCGAGCGGATCGAGGCGATCGCGCCCACGCTCGAGGACGTCTTCGTCCACCGGGTGGGGACCGCGCCATGAGCTGGCGGCGCACCGTCGCCATCGCGCGCAAGGAGCTCATCCACGTCCGGCGCGACCCTCGCAGCCTCCTCATCGCGCTCCTGCTGCCGATCATGCAGATGATCCTCCTCGGCTACGGGGCGACGCTCGATGCCAAGCACCTCGCCGTCTACGCCTTCGACCGCGACGGCAGCCAGACGAGCCAGGCGCTGCTCAAGCGCTTCCAGGCCTCGCCGTACTTCGACCTCGTGCGCACGGTCGAGGGCTACGCCGATCTCACGGCCGCCGTGGACGCCGGCCGCGCGAAGCTCGGGCTCGTCGTGTCCCCCGACTTCTCGCGCCGGCTCGCCGAGGGGGGCACGGTGACCGTGCAGGCGATCGTCGACGCCACCGACGACAACACGGCGAACCTCGCGATGGGCTACGCCGAGGCCGTGATCGGCGGCTTCTCCCAGGACGTGCAGCTCGCCTGGCTCCGGCGCCAGGGGCTGCCGGACCGCGCGGCGGCGCCGCCGATCTCCGTCGAGACGCGCACCTGGTACAACGAGGACCTCGAGAGCCGGAACTTCATCGTGCCGGGCGTCGTGGCGCTCGTGATGGCGCTCGTCGGCGCGCTCCTCTCCTCGCTCACGATCGCGCGGGAATGGGAGCGCGGGACGATGGAGCAGCTCGTCTCGACCCCCGTGACCGCGCGGGAGATCATGATCGGGAAGCTCGTGCCCTACTTCGTGATCGGCCTCGTCGACGCCGCGCTGTGCGTGGGCTTCGGGATCGGCTGGTTCGGCGTGCCGTTCCGCGGAACGGTGGGGACCCTGCTGGTGGCGACGGCGCTCTATCTCGTGGTCGTGCTCGGGATCGGCTTCGTGATCTCGGTCGCGATCCCCAATCAGCTCGGGGCGAGCTCGATCGCGATCCTCGTGACGCTGCTCCCGACGAACATGCTCTCGGGCTTCGCCTTCCCCATCGACCAGATGCCGGCGCCGATCCGCGCGGTGAGCTACGTCGTGTGGGCGCGCTATTACCTGACGATCCTGAAGGCCGTGTTCTTGAAGGGCAGCGGCCTCGCGGCTCTCGGCGGCCCGCTGCTGGCGATGGTCGCGTACGCGGCCGTCGTGGGCACGGTCGCGACGCGCGCCTTCCGCAAGACTCTCGATTGAGGGGGGGCCGTGCTCGGACGCATCGTGCCGCTGGTGGTGAAGGAGCTGCTCCAGCTCCGGCGCGACCGCTACGCGATCGTCCGCCTGGTCGTGCTGGCGCTCGTGCAGCTGCTCATGTTCGGCTACGCAGCCACCTTCGAGGTGCATCGCGTCTCGACCGCGGTGCTCGACCGCGACCGGAGCCAGGAGAGCCGCGAGCTCCTCTCCCGCTTCACGGGGAACGGCCGCTTCGAGGTCACGGCCGTCGCGCGGGATGGGGCCGAGCTGGCGGACCTCGTCGAGTCGGGGCGGGCGACGGTCGCGGTGCAGATCCATCCCGGCTTCGCCGAGCGGCTCCGCAAGGGCGACACGGCCCCGGTGCAGGTGATCGTCGACAGCACGAACTCCAACACCGCGCTGGTGGCGCTCGGCTATGTGAACCGGATCGTGAACGCCTTCGCCGAGGACTACGGGACGGACCGGCTGGCGCGCACCGCCCCCGCGCGCCTGCGGCTCGTCCCGCGCGTCGAGCTCGCCGCCCGGCCCTGGTACAACCCGAGCCTCGAGAGCCGCTGGTTCTTCGTCCCCGGCGTGATCGGGAGCCTCATGCTCGTCATCACCGTCAACCTGACGTCGTTCGCGGTCGTCCGGGAACGGGAGATCGGCACGCTCGAGCAGATCATGGTCACGCCGATCCGGCCCGTGGAGTTCATACTCGGGAAGACCCTGCCGTCGTTCCTGGTCGGCCTCGGCGAGATGGCGCTCATCACGCTCGTCGGCACTCTCTGGTTCCGCGTCCCGTTCCGCGGCGATCCCCTCGTCCTGCTGCTCGCCTCGGCGCTCTTCCTCACGAGCACGCTCGGGATGGGGCTCCTCATCTCGACGGTCTGCAAGACCCAGCAGCAGGCGTTCGCCTCGAGCTTCTTCGTGCTGATGCCGGCCTTCGTGCTCTCGGGCTTCAGCTTCCCGATCGCGAGCATGCCACCCGTGCTCCAGTGGATCACGTACGCGATCCCGCTCCGGTACTTCCTGGTGGTGCTGCGGAGCACGTTCCTGAAGGGCGTGGGGCTCGGCGTCCTCTGGCCGCAGATGCTCGCCATGGCCGCGATCGGCGCGACGATGGTCACGGTGAGCGTGCTTCGCTTTCGCAAGGCGCTCGACTGACGGAGGCGGGCCCCCAGAAGTCGAACAATACCTCGTCGACCCCGCCGTCAAAGGCCGAGCAGTGCCGGATCGTAGCCGGCACGCGCGACCGCGCGGCGCGTCGCCTCGACCACGAGCGGGCTGTCGACGTGGGGATGGACCGGCACCTCGGGTGCCGCACGGAGCGCGGCGGCGAGCGCGTCCGCCTCCGCGCCCGCGAGCCGTTCACACGCCTCGTACACGCCGTCCGCCCCCTCTTCGAGCGCGTTGTGCCGCTCGAGGATCGCGCGCAGCGCGTGGCCGATCACGGCGGTCGGCGGCGGGACGAGCAGGGCGGCGAGCGCGCCGTGGTCCAGTCGGAGCCGCGCCGCGGAGGGCAGGGGCTGACCGCCGCGGGCACGCTGCGCCGCGGGGAGGAGGATCTTCTCCTCCATCGCGATGTGGCGGAGCAAGCCCCCGCGGAAGGCGGCGTAGGCATCCCGGTCGATCGTCCCCGGCGTCGCGAAGGCGCGGGCGAGGAGCCCGTCGAGACGCTCGTGGTCCGCGGTCAGAAAACGCGCGACGGGCCCCATTCCCCGCTCGTCCAGCAAGTCCTTTGCCACGCTCGGCCGACCCTCCCTGGGGCGCGCGATCTTCGGATATTGCCACGTTCGGGAACGGTCTTCGCAGGGGAGACGGCGCCGCTGCGGCGACCCCCGCCCGGGATGGATCGACGGCCTCCCTCGTGCTAGCGACAGCGCGGAGGAAGACGCCATGGCGAGAGGGCCCGGCAAGGCGCGTGGGCGCAGGCAGAGGCAGAAGAGGGCGCGCTCCACGGCGCTCGTCCCCCGGGAACGATGGACGCCGGCGGCGTCAGCGCCGAGCCCGTTCGCGCTGATGCGCCGCTTCGCCGAGGAGATGGATCGCCTCTTCGGGGAGTTCCGCTTCGGGCCCTCGTCCCTGCTGCCGCGCCTCGAGCTGCCATGGGAGGGGCGCGAGGGCGAGTGGTTGCCGAGCCTCGAGGTCGCCGAGCGCGGCGGCAAGCTGGTCGTGCGCGCGGATCTCCCCGGCCTCGCGAAGGACGACGTCAGGGTCGAGGTGCGCGACGACGCGCTGTGCATCGAAGGAGAGCGGCGCCAGGAGCGCGAGGAGAAGCGGAAGGGGCTCTACCGCAGCGAGCGGACCTACGGCCGTTTCTACCGCGAGGTGCCGCTTCCGGAGGGCGTCGATCCCGAGCAGGCGACGGCGTCGTTCAAGAACGGGGTCCTCGAGGTGACGATGCCCGCGCCGCCGCGGCCCGCCAAAGGGAAGCGGGTGCCGATCGAGGAGGCGTAGCCGAGCGAGGCGAGGCCCGGCGACGGGGTTCATCCGACGCCGTGGGCCGCGGCGAGGAGATCGATGGGATGCTCGACCGAGACCGGAAGCCCGCGCACGAGCGCGCCGGCTCGGATCTGGAGCAGGCAGCCGGGGTTGGCGGCGGCCACCACGTCGGCACCGCTGGCGGCGACGTGGTCGAGCTTGCGCGCGAGAAGCCGCGCCGCCATCACGCGCTCCGTGAGATTGTAGGTCCCCGCGCTACCGCAGCACACCTCGGACTCCGCGAGCGGGACCAGCCGCACCCCGGGGACGGCCGCGAGGAGGTCGCGCACCTCGGCGCGGACGCCTTGGGCGTGGGCGAGGTGGCAGGGATCGTGGACGGCGACCGTGCACGGTCGGGGGCATCGGGGTGGCGGCAGGCCGAGCGCGCCCAGCAACGCCAGCGCGTCGCGGCCCTTGGCGGCCACCGCCGCGGCACGCGGAGCGCCCGGGAGAAGCCGCCCGTACTCGCGCACGAGCGCGCCGCAGCCCGCCGCATTGGTCACCACCCAGTCGATCGCGGGGTCGGCCGCGAGCGCGACGAGCCGCGCCGCCGCGGCCTGCGCGGCCCGAGCCGCGCCCAGGTGCAGCGCCAGCGCGCCGCAGCAGCCCTGTGCGCGGGGCGCCAGCACCCGCACGCCCGCGAGCCGCAGGAGCGCCGCGGTGGCGGCGTTGGTCGCGGGGAAGAGCGTGTCCGCGACGCAGCCCGTGACGAGAAGCGCCGTGCCGCGCGGGCGCCCCTCAGGCTCGCTCACCGCCGGCAGCCGGCGGCGTGCGCCGCGGGGCAGGGCCGACACGGAGGCCAGCAGCGGGCTCCGGAGCCGGCGCGCCAGCGCGGCGAGCCACCGGGCGCCGCCCACGGCCCGGGCGGGTGCGAACACGAGCGCGCGCGGCCCGCGGCGAACGAGCACCGCGGCGAGCGCGCGTCGCGCGAGGCGCGCGGGCGCCGGGCGGTGCCGCTCGAGCACGGGACGGGCCGCCTCGATGAGCGTTCCGTACTCGACGCCCGAGGGACACGCCGTCTCGCAGGCGCGGCACCCGAGGCAGAGGTCGAGGTGGCGGCGCACCTCGGCGGTCGGCTTGAGCCGCTTCTCCTCGAGCGCGCGCAGGAGGTGGATGCGCCCGCGCGGCGAGTCCGCCTCGGTGCCGAGCTCGAGGTAGGTCGGGCAGGCGGCGAGGCAGAGCCCGCAGTGGACGCAGGCCGCGAGCCGCGCGGGATCGGCGAAGCGCACCTCAGAGCCCCCCCACGAAGCGGCCGGGCGCGAATGTCCCCGCCGGATCGAACGCCGCTTTGAGCCGCCGCATGAGGCCGAGCCCTCCGCCGACGTCGCCCCACACGTCGAGACCACGCTTGACGGCCGCCGCCGCACGTTCGACGACGAACGTCCCCTCGCGCGCGGCGACCCGCGGCCGGAGCGCCGCGACGAGCGTTGCGACCGCGGCCGCCTCCTCGACCGCGACGCGCACGATGCCGCAGCTCGCGTGCGCGACCCAGCGCACGCGCGCCCGCTGCGCCCGCGCCGTGGCCTCGACGGCGTCGAGCGCCTCCCCGACGTCGAGCGGCAGCACCGCCGCCCGCAGCACGGCGGCCGCGGGCTCGAGCGGGAACGCGCCGAGCCGCGTGCGGAGCCCCGCGCCGTCGGCGACCGCGATCGCCTCGAGGCCGCGCGCCGCGGCGACGGCGAGCACGGCCGAGCGCCCTTCGGCCACCTCCTCGGCGAGCCCGCCCAGGCCGGCGACGACCGTGGCGCGGTCGCCGACGACCCCCGCGCCGGCCGCCTCGAGCCAAAGCGGCTCGGCCGCGTCCCGCACCGCGATCGCCGCCTCGGCGGCGGAGCGCGCGTCCGGGCAGGCGATCACCACGGCCTCCTCGCACGCGAAGCGCGGCCGCACCTTGAACGTCGCCTCGACGATCACGCCGACGGTGCCGAGCGCGCCCACGTGCAGCTTGGGCAGGTCGTAGCCGGCGACGTTCTTGACCACCCGCCCGCCGCCGGCCACGAGCGCGCCGTCGGCGCCGACGACGCGGAGCCCGAGCAGCAGGTCGCGCACCGTGCCCTGCGACGCACGCAGCGGACCGGAGAGGTTCGTGGCGACGAGACCGCCGACGGTGGTCGCCTCGGGGTGCGGCGGGTCGAGCGGCAGCCACTGCCGGGCGGCCGCCAGCGCCCGCGCGAGGCGATCGAGCGGGCAGCCGGCCTCGACGGTCACCGTCATGTCGGCGGCCTCGTGGGCGAGCACGCGGTCGAGCCGGTCGAGGCGCAGGAGAACGTCGAGCCGGCGCGGCGGAGCGCCGATGGCGAGGTGGGCGCCCCGGCCGGCAACCACCAGCGCGCGCCCGGCGGCGGCCGCCGTGCGCACCTCGGCCTGCACCTCGGCGACGCTCGACGGCCGCGCCACGAGCGCGGGGACGACGCCGTCCACGGCGTCGTCCGGCCCGGCCGGCTCCGTCCACGCGGTCACAGGGCCGCCTGCCGGCGCGGCGTCCGCGTCTCCACGCAGACCTTCGCGTCGGGGAAGATCTTGTGCGGGTTCGCCCGTCCCTCGGGGTCGAAGGTCGCGCGCAGCCGGGTCATCGCGAGCAGGTCCTCGGGCGAGAAGAGCAGCGGCATCTGCCCGGCCTTCTCGATCCCGATGCCGTGCTCGCCGGTGAGGCTCCCGCCGAGGGCCACGCACGCCTCGAGGATCTCGCGCCCGGCGGCGAGCACGCGCGCGACCTCGTCGCGGTCGTGCTCGTCGAAGAGCAGGATCGGGTGGATGTTGCCGTCGCCGGCGTGGAAGACGTTGCCGATGCGGAGCCGGTGGCGCTCGGCGGCGGCGGCGATCGCGCGCATGACGTCGGGAACGCGGGTGCGGGGCACGACCCCGTCCTGCGTGCAGTAGTTCGGCGCGAGGCGCCCCACCGCGCCGAAGGCCCGCTTGCGGCACTTCCACAGGGCGGCGCGCTCGGCCTCGTCGCGCGCCCGGCGGACCTCCGTCGCCCCGCGGGCGTGGCAGACCGCCTCGACCTCGGCCGCCTGCGGATCGAGGCCGGCCGCCGGCCCGTCGATCTCGACGAGGAGGACGGCGCCGGCATTGGCGGGGAGGCCCACGTGGTAGGCCGCCTCCACGGCACCCACGATGAGCCGGTCCATCATCTCGAGCGCCGCGGGCACGATGCCGGCGCCGATGATCGCCGAGACGGCCTCGCTCGCCGCGTCGACCGACGCGAACACCGCGAGCAGCGTCCGCCAGGCCGCGGGCACGCGCACGAGGCGCAGCGTCGCCCGCGTGACGATGCCGAAGGTCCCCTCCGCGCCGACGACGAGGCCGGTGAGATCGTAGCCCGGCCGGTCCTCGACCATGGCGCCGAGCCGGGCCACCTCGCCCGAGGCGAGGACCAGCTCGACGCCGAGCACGTGGTTGGTGGTGACCCCGTACTTGAGCGTGT
>DATGIZ010000023.1:0-39062 GCA_035295465.1 Binatia bacterium
CATCATGGCCTGGGCCGAGCCCGCCGTGAGGTCCTGCCGGATCATCACCCCCGCCTTCGCCCACGGATCGGTGTCCTGCTGCGTCAGCACCTGGGCGACGATCTCGCCGTCGCCCGCGAGCGGCTGGAACACGTAGTGGAACGCGTCCGCCGTCCCCCAAATGTCTGCTCCCGAGCCCGTCACCGCGAACGTCCCGCCCGCGAAGCCCGCCGTGCCCGCGATCCCGACGCTGCCGACGTCGACGTCGGCCCACGGGGCCGGCAGGGACGGGTCGCTCACGATGATCGTCACCGGGCTCGACAGGGTCGTCAGCCCGGCATTGTCCGTGGCGGCGGCCGTGAGCGTGTAGCTCCCTGCCAGCAGGTTGCTCACCGTGATGGAGTACGGGAACGAGCCGACCGCTCCGAGCAGCGCCGGGCCCGAGTAGAACGCCACCTGCGTCACCGTCCCGTCGCTGTCGGCCGCGGTGGCGGTGAGCGTGATGGCGGCGGGCGCCGTGAAGACCGACCCGTCGGTGGGCGCGGTGAGGCTCACCGTCGGCGGAGCGTCGGCGGGGCCGGGAACCACGGTTACGTTGTCGAACGTCGCCGTGCTCGCGAGCGTGGCGTCGTGGCTCGTCACCGCCAGACCGACGAGCACGGTGGTCGAGAGCGCGATCGTGTCGCTGCCGACGAGCGTCCACGTCGAGCCGTCGGGCGCGGCGTAGGCGCTCACCGTGCTGCCGCTGCGCACGAGGCGGACCCAGTACGGAGCGTCCGCGGCCGGCCCCGGCGTGCTCGTCGACGCGCCTCCCGCCGCCGTCCGCCGCTGGAACGCGCTCCCGTTCCCCGGCGTCACGACCATCATCGCCTGCGCCGACCCGGCCGTGAGGTCCTGGCGGATCATGACCCCCGCTTTCGCCCACGGGTCGGTGTTTTGCTGTGTCACGACGCGGGCGACGATCTGCCCGTCGCCGGTGAGCGACTGGTAGAGGTAGTGGAAGGCGTCCGCCGTCCCCCAGATGTCCGCGCCCGAGCCGGTCACGGCGAACGTCCCACCCGCCACGCTCGCGCTGCCGGTGAGGAAGCCCACGTCCCCGACGTCCGCTTGGGCCCACGGCGGCGGCAGCGTCGTGCTGGTGGTGGTCGTCGGGGTGCCAGCGACCGTCGTGGTCGTGCCCGACGCGATCGGCGTCGCGCTCACCTCCGCCGACGGCGCGCTCGCGCCGCCCGCGTCGAGGCCGCCCACGTAGAGCGCCGAGACCACGTAGTAGTACGTCGTGCCGTCGGCGAGCCCGGTGTCGGTGAACGCGGTCCCCGTCGGGCAGCCCACCGTCACGTAGGGGCCACCGCTCTGCAGCGCCCGCTCGACGGCGTAGCCGGACGCGCCGGTCGACGGCGACCACGCCACCGCGACCTGCCCGTCGGCGGGATTCGCGGCGACGCTGGACGGCGGCGCGAGGCTCACGAGCAGCGTCGTCGAGGCCGTGTGCGTAAGCCCCCCGCTGGTCCCGGTCACGGTGAGCGTCAGCGCGTAGGGCACGGTGCCGGCGGCCGTGTCGATGGTGAGCGTGGAGGAGCCGCTGCCCGTGACCGTCGCCGGGCTGAACCCGCCGCTGGTCACGCCGGCCGGGAACCCCGACTCGCTGCCGACGCTCAGCGTGACGGGCCCACTGAAGCCGCTGAGCGGGCTGACGGTGACCGTGAAAGTGGCCGCCGCACCCGGCGTCACCGTCTGCGAGGCGGGGCTCACCGTCAGCCAGAAGTCCGCGGTCGGCGGATCGACCCAGATCGTGCGCGTCGGCGGGCTCGGATCGGAGTTGCCGCTCCCGTCGATCACGGTGAGCGAGGCGACGTATGTGCCGGGCGTGTCGAAGGTGACGCTGCCGGGGTGCTGCGCCGTGGACGTCCCCGGCGAGCCGCCCGGGAAGACCCACGAGTACTGCGCGGCGCTGGTGCTGGTGTCGAACGGCACGCTGCCGCCCGCGGTGATCCACACGTCGGAGGCCGGCGACGTGATGGCGCCGCTCGGCGGCGTGGTCGCGTAGGGGGAGAGCTGGATGAACCGGGCCGCCGACGGCACGCCGCCGCCGTCGAGGAGGAACAGCATGTAGTAGCCTGGCGGCGCGACGTCGCCGTCGGGCGGGCTGGTGAGGGTGAGCGTCCCCGCCCCCGTGCACGGCGGCTGCGGCGCGGCGCCGCAGAGCCCGATCAGCCGCTGGTCCATGTCGAAGGCGTGGGTGCTCGAGCCCGGGCGCACGAGCACGGCCGCGCTGATCGGCGACGCGCTCGTGTACGTCACCGAGAACGG
Source organism: Binatia bacterium (assembly GCA_035295465.1). GTDB lineage: Bacteria > Desulfobacterota > Binatia > DP-6 > DP-6 > DATGIZ01. The sequence goes on from DATGIZ010000023.1 coordinate 2,290, forward strand.
GACGCCGTAGCCGATCGGGCCGGCCGGGGCGACGTCCGTGATGCTCGGGCGGCCCGTCGTGATGAGCTCGTCGTCCGCCGTGAAGAGATACGGCGGGAAGTACCGCTCGATGGCAGGCTCGTAGCTGCCCCGCTCGTCGGGGTTGCTGCCGAGGCTGACGACGGTGGCGTCGGGAAAAAGGAGCGCCGTCGAGTGGTAGAGCCGCGAGTACGCCGCCGTTCCGCCGGACGACATCGTGTTCGTGACCCAGTCGTAGACGTCGGCCGTCCTTCCCGCCGTGTCCGCGACCTCGTTGTCGAGCGACCCGCCCTCCGCGAGCACGGTGCCGTTCGGCAGCAGGATCGCGTTCGACTCGATGCGGCCGGTCGACATGCTCGGGCCCGGCGTCCACGCCGGCGTGGCCGCCGAGAGGTCGATCAGCTCCGTCGAGCTGGTTCCCGGGTTCCCGCCGCCGAAGTTCATCACGACGGGCGTGTAGCTCGGCGGCAGCAGCGGCAGGAGCACCGCCGAGCCGTAGGTGCGCGACGCGGTCGTCGCCGCCGACGCCGTCCAGGTCTCGGGGCCCGGATCGAAGAGCCAGCCGGTCGGCGTCGCCGCGTCGGTGCCGCCGCCCTGCCCGGTGAAGAACACTTGCCCGCTCGGCAGCAGGAACATGCGCGGGAAGAGCGGCGGGGTGAAGGGCGCCGTCACCGGGCTCGTCCAGCCCGCTCCCGCGTCGGTGAGGCTGTAGATCTCGACCGTGTCGTTGATGCTGGCGTCGGCGCCGTACCCGGAGAACGCCATGATCCGGCCGTCGCCGAGGGTCGTCGCCGTGCCGTACCAGCGGCCCTGAGCCATGCTCGGCGTCTCGAGGAAACCCCCGCTCGCCGGATCGAAGATGGACGCACGGTTCTCGCCCTCGAAGGAGCCGCTGCTGAGATACGCCGCCGTCCCCCCCACGATGAGCGACCGCCCGTCGGGAAGCACTGCCGTCCCGCTGCAGAAGATGTCGTAGCCGACGTCCTGGACGGCGACGCTGCTTCCCGTGGTGCCGGTCGGATCCCAGACGGCCGCCCGGTAGCTCTCCGAGCCCGCGGAGTTGTTGTAGGCGTCGTTCTCCGACCCCGCCACGATGAGCACCTGCCCCGTGCGGAGCAGGGTGGCGGAGATCGGGTTGACGGGCATCTGGTACGGAAGCACCTCCCACACGCCCGTCACGTGGGGGCTGCTCGGCGCGCAGCTCTGCGCAAGAGCCGCGCCGGGCGCGAACACGGTCAGGAGGGCGAGCAGCGCCGCCTCGAGGAGCATCCCGAACATCTGCCTGATCTCTCGCGATCCGAGATTCCGCAGATGGGGCGCTGCCGGACTCTCCGCCCATAGCGCCCCTGCCAGCGACCTGTAAAGTAGGCTCGTTAGCGCACGGCGTCTGCCGTGGCGTCGAGCTCAGCGCCGCACAGATCGACGGCGGGAGCCTCGCTCGACACGCGTGCGAGGCGCCGAAGCCATCACGGCGTCCCCGGAGGCGACCGGGCGATCGTAAACCCCGCGCAGCATCCCGAGCCGCACCCGCAGCGGGTCGAGGAATGCCTTCGCCCCCTGCGCGAACCGCACCCGCGTATCGGTGTTGTTGATCCAGCGCACGGGCACCTCGGCGATGGGGAAGCCGAGCCGCTGCGCCAGCGCCAGCACCTCCACGTCGAATCCGAAGCCGTCGATGCGCGTGCGCTCGAAGATCGGGCGGATCGTCTCGCGGGTGAAAAGCTTGAACCCGCACTGCGTGTCCTTGATGCCCCGCACCGCGAACAGCCGCACGACGAAATTGAAGAGCCGCCCCGTCATGTCCCGAACCCAGGGCTGCCGCCGCTCCACCGTGCGCCGGTCCACGGCCCGCGAGCCGATCGCGATCTTGGCACCCGCGGCGATCGCGCGCTCGAGCTTCTCGATCTCCTCGATGGGGGTGGAGAGGTCGGCGTCGGTGAACAGCACGAGGTCGCCGCGGGCGGCGAGCATGCCGGTGCGGACGGCGGCGCCTTTGCCACGGTTGGTGGGATGGCGGAGGACCCGCGACGCGCCGCCGTAACCGGCCAGCGCCTTCTCCGCCACCTCCACCGTGCGGTCCGTCGAGCCGTCGTCCACGACGACCACCTCCCACGAAGCACCTCGTGTGGCGAAATATTCTCCGATGCGCAGGATCGACGAAGGCAGCCGGGCTTCTTCGCTGTACGCCGGGATCACGATGCTGAGCCGCCTCATGGTATTGCCCCCCCGGCCGCAGAAATCACCCCTTCGCCTCGAAGCACCGAGTCCATTGCGACGCACAGAGCTGCCATCAACCAGATCACGCCGTAGGCCGGATACGACATCCCGCTGGTCCAGAAGATCTCCCACAGGTGCGCGGCGAATCCGCCGAGGAACCCGCAGGCCACCGTGGCCCACCAGCGGTCGTCCCACCGGCTGCTGCGCTCGAAGACCCGCCATACTGCGAGAACCCAGAGGAGGTACGCAGCAAACCCCACCGTGCCCCGCTCGGCCCACACGAGCAAATAGTCGTTGTGGGCGATGTACAGCCACCCTTGGTAGCCTCCAGCGTACTGGCGCAGGACGTATCCGTACACGCCGACCCCGACTCCGAAGATCGGATGCGCCTTGATCATGTTGATCGCCGGGCCCATGAGGCTCACACGGAGCCAGAAGTCCTCATCATTGTTGGCGTGGCGTGCCGATTCGAACAGCGGCGCCGCCAGGGCGAAGACGATCAGCAACACCATCGCGGCGACCATGAGCCGCCTGTTCGAGCCCGGCGTGGGCGCCACGAGGCGCCGCCTCCGGAGAAACCGTTCGACGATCAGCATCCCGAGCACGAGCGCGCCCCACGAAGAGCGATTGAGCGTCAGGGTGACCACGGTCAGCCCGATGGCGAGCACGTAGCCGGCGCTCCGCCGCCATTGCTGATCGCCCGCGCGGTACAGCGCGAACGCCAGCATCACCAGGGGATCCATGAACGTGGCGAACCCGGCGGTGGTGGACGCGGCGGTGCCGGTCACCCCGTGCCAGATGGTGCCCGTGGCGACAGTCACTTTCCCGACCGCGTCGAACTTCATCCCCGTGGTGAGCTGGACGAAAAACAGGAGCGCCTGGCCCAGGAGGTCCACCATCAGGAGGGCTACGACACGCCGAGCGTCCGTGTCGCTCTTTACGCCGTTGGCAATGACGAGGAAGAGCACGAACAGCATGAGAAGCTGCCAGATGACGCAAATCCCCGTGTACCGCATGTCGGTGAGCGCCACCGAGACGAGGCTCGTGAAAACCACGAACGCGAATGGGCGGCCGATTTCGCTCCCCCAGCGGAAGCGCGCGCGGCCGGCGCGGACGCCGAGGAGCGCGCGCGCCAGCAGGATCGTCCCCGGCACCAGGGTGAGCGGAACGTAGATGGCGCCCGGCGACGTGACGCCCGTCGACAACATGGGGAGCGGCGTGGTCAGGTAGTAGTGCGCATCGACCGACAACCCCACCACCGTGTAGGCCATCAGCGCCCGCTCCATCCCTGCGAGTACGGTGACGAGGGCGAGCAGGCACCCGATCATGGGGAACATCACCCACCTGAGGTCGAGGTTCCCCAGGCGCAGCGTGAGAAGGCCGAACACCAGCGCCACGCCGGCCGCCACGACCGGCCAACCCGCCCGCTGGAGTAGCCTCACGACCGGCGGATTCCCTCCCGGCGCCGCACCGCCCACCGTCCCTGTCCTCGCGTTCAAAGCCATCCGTCCGACCCGTCCACCGTGCGGCATCCGGTCACGAGGCTCGAGCACATCGCTCGCTTGCCGCTTTCGCCGTCACAGCAACTGATATAGGCTCCGGCCGCCTTCCCCTGGCGCGCTCCACAAACGAAGAAGAGGACGTCCATGTACAGCACTGCCAACGCCTTGGCACCCTGTCCAGCCGCGTCGCCACATTCTCCCTCGCCGCCCACGCCCACCGTCTCGCTGGCACAGGTATTGATGGCATTCGGGAGCCGCAAACTCCTGGTGCGCAGTCTAGGCTGAGGAGGGTCACAGCGTGAAGCCGTTCCCGAGACACCGCTCCGGCCGGGCCATGTTCTTACTGCCGCGCGGTCAGGCCTTGCTCGCCGCGCTGTGCCTCCTTGGCGGCGCCACCGTTGCCCGGGCGACGACGTACTACGTCGATCCCGCCAGCGGCCTCAACAGCAACGCCGGGACCTCCCCGTCGAGCCCCTGGCGCACGCCGCCGGGGACCCGCAACTCCGGCAACACGGGCTTCGTCAGCTCGACCTGGGGCAGCGTGAGCAGCACTTCCAAGATCAAGTGCGGCGACACGATTTTTCTTAAGGGTGGCGCCACGCAGACCAGCACGCAGGGAGGCGCCTGGGTCATCGACCCGGTCTACTATTCCACGACTTGCACCAACGCGACACCAATCACCATACAAGTTGCCCTCGCCTCCGACTGGAGCGGGGCGGCCGGGAACTTCACGCTGGACTTGTCTGGAGTCACCGGCAGCTCGACGACTGCCCGCGGTGGCGAATGGACCACACCGACCGGAATCTTCGTGGCCGTGGGCGGGGTCGTCCTTCGCGGACGCGACACCGGCGATCAGATCCTGGTCAAGGGCTCGAGCCCGAGTCAAGGAATTACGGGCGTCATCTTCGCCTGCCCGAATTGCTCGACGCACATCACCCAGATTCTCGGCTCCTGGCTCACCCTTACGAGCATGCAATACGGGTTCAACGCAGGGGAGGCCGATAGTTGGGTCGTCAGCAACTCGACCTGCTATAACACGCAGCACTCCTGCTGGCAGACCGGCGTCAACAACGACCATCACGTCAGCCAAGCAGCGTTCGTCGACGTCGTCGGCCACGATGCGGGGTGCGGCTCGTCCGCCAACCCATCGTGTACGACCGGCAACGGTTCCGAAGACGTTTTCTTTTCCGTCGGCGCCTACTCGCTCTGGTACGTCCGTTGCACCGCGTACAACGGCGGCGAGCGCGGCTTCAACACGGGCGTGATCAACGACACCAACATGGGTGGAGACTACGTCTGGCGCTTCCGCGACATCGTCACCTACAACCACGGGAACGGCCCGACGAATCCCTGCAACACGAATGGCCATTGGTGCGCCGGGGCCGGCTGGGACGTCAGTGGGAACGACTTCGAAACGCCTCCGGGGCTGTGCCCGGGGCGCGGCGCGTGCTGCCTTGGGACGTACGGCAGCACGTGTGGGGCGAGCCTCGCCGGCAGTCAGTACGGGACTTGCTCGGGCCCGGGGCAATACTACGCGCGCAACTACGTTCAGGGCGCACGCGCATGGGGAAATCGGGGAGAAGGATTCAGCGCGTACGGCGGAGCGGTGATCGAGATATGGAATGCGACGACCTTCAACGCTTGGGCCTCCGGTCTGAGCGCCTTGGGTTCCTACAACCTCGACACGACCGGTGCAGGTGTATTGATCGCCAATGCCATCGATCTCAAGGCCCCGGGCAATGCCGTTTTCTCGGGCACCCCGCAGAACTCGAACGGCTGCGAACCGCAGGCCACGTACACCCCGGCCGTGTACCGCTCATGCTTCCGCTCCGCCAGCAGCGACTCCGAGCCTCTCGGATCGGCAGCGGCCAGCGGCTGGCCTGGCAGCGGCACGTATGCAAGTCCCCCTCGTTGGATCGGTGCGACCAACCAGACGACCCGCGCGACCTGTTCGCCGAACCTCGTCGCCACCTCCGCATCTTCCTGGTCCGCCAACAACTGGGCCCTTTGCACAGGGGTCAATACGCCTACCGCTGGTTGCCCTGGTCCGAGCACCGCCATTGACGCGGGCACGACCCCGCTGCTGGCGAACGGCGCGGGAAGCGGCAACACCATCGCAGTGCGCGCCAACCTCGGAGACTCTGGCGACCCGCGCAATTATCTGATTGCCCAAACGGGCAGCTACCTCGCACCGCTCCCAGCGGATACCCAGGTCCAGATACAGGGCGCGTGTGGCGTCCGTCATGTCGTCAGCATGACGGCGACCACCGTCACCTTCGATGGCTCTTCCTGCTCCTGGAGCGATGGCGCGATGGTCGGCCGCCCCTGGAACGGCAACGCCCCAGATCAGGGCGCCATCGAATCGGGAGGTACGGGAGTTGCCCCACCCGTGCTGATAGGCGTCCAACCGCTTGCGCAGTAGCGTGGCGCCGCCCTGCCCCCCCGACCTACGCTCGCCGTGCCACGAAGAAGAAGGCTCCGGCCCTGCCGGCCTCCCTCCACACCCTTGCTTCCCCACGCCTGCTGCTGACGACATCGTGAAGGCCCAGAAGAATATTCGCCGGCGCCGCCAGGAGACGCGACACCCACCGAGGCACTCTGGTTCCGAGGCCCATCTCGAGCTGCGCGCGCACGCCGGACCATCCGTGGATCGGGAAGACCGTCTCCAGCTCCAGGCCACTCGCGGCAATCACCTGCGCGAGCCCCAACGGACTCATGTGAAAGTACGACGCATCATGTAGAGGCTCGAGAAAAGCGACCGTCCCGACAAGCATCCCGGCGCCCCTCAGAACACGCCGGACTTCCCCCAGAGCCACCACCGGCTCCGCGAGATGCTCCAGCACTGCGACCGACAGCACGAGCCGAAACACACCGTCTCGATACGGCAGAGCGTGAGCGTCGGCGAGATCGTCCGCGGCTTCCCCTGCGTAGTCGGTCGAACGCACGCGGTATCCGAGGGCCTTCAGCAGTCCCGTATGCAATCCCCGTCCGCACCCTAGATCCAGCGCCCAGTCGCCCGGTAGCGCGCTCGGAAGATAAGATATTTGCTTCGCCGTCAGGTGCCACGGCGTGTTTCCCGAGAAGGCATTCCGACGCTCAGGGCACCATGATTCGCGCCTCAGGGGGATCTTTGCTGCATCGATCATTGCCGTACCACCACCACCTCGCACCAGCACTGGCTACTGGCCGAGGAGACGATTATGGACGACGAGCTGCAGGAGGGCCTCCCCCGCAAGTCGATGCCCCAGAGCGTCCGGATGGACCGAATCCGTGCGCACCTTGTCGAATCCTGCCGCCCGATACGCCGGCAACAGATCGATCACCTTCAACCCTTGGGAGCGCGCCGCAGCGGCGACTCGCCGATGAATATCAATCCAAGGATACGCGATACGGGTATCCTCCATCAGCGGGAAGATCATCAGGACGATGGGGACGCGCCTCTCTCGACCGATTTCCCCCAAGGCGCGAATGTCGTGCTTCACGCCCATCCAACTGTCGGAGCCGCGACGGTGCCCAGCCTGATAGAAATCCATACCATAGCTGTGCAGAAGGGCCTTCAAGCGCTCGTTGACCAGCGAGAGAAGCTCGCTGTGGACCACAGGCTGCTTCGCCCCCGCCTCGTCGCTGAAGAATCGCACCAACTCCCACGCCGGAAAGGGATCGTTGAGGCAGTACCCCACGACGATGAGTCGCGGATTCAGCGGCAAGCCCCGATACCGGAGCATGAGCATCTTCTGGTGGATGCTGTACCCGGTCACCCCGAGATTCACGACTTGATAATTCTGGGCGGGATATTCCCGGTCGAGCAGCTTTTCGAACACGCGCGGGTAGAGCGCGGCGGCCGGGAGCGGCCGCCAAGCCTCGATCGAATCCCCGACCACCACGATCTTCGGGCGCGTCGGATCCAGCGGACGCTCGTCGTCACGTAAGCCCAGGGAGTTGAACTTCTGCTCCCCAAACTCATGAAACAATGGGGTATTCTCGTAAATTAGACCAGGATAAGGCGAGGCGCGAAGGCCGGTCGGCTTACCAGGCCCAGTTTCGTCCGTCAGAGCGTTCTTGATGCGGAGCCCGGTCTCGAGGCTACCCACCACCGCAAAGATAGCAACGCCCATCACGGTGATGTTGAGGAGACTCTGGCGCCCGGCAAGCGCACCGAACACCAACCACGCCGTGCCCGCAACCGTCAAAATGGACCGAAGGACGGTGAGATACACGACCTCGGTGATATGTCCGGACGGCCAGAGGTATCGGGCGTAGGCCTGCGACGGGATGAGGGTGCCGAGCACGAGGGCGACCAGTCCCGGCAGAAGGAAGCAGAGGCGCACCCAGATGGGAACGACACTACGGCCTCCGGTGTTCTCCTCGATAGTCTCGTTTACCGCTTGCACTGGTTCGTGTAGGCTTACCCCCTCGACCTCTCGCCTTCCGCGCTCCGAACTCATCGGCGAAGGCCCGCCGCGATCGGCATCCTTTTCTTTGGCGACCGTAGCCCCTCGGCTGGGTCCGTGGCGATAGCCGGCAACCTCGCCCATCCCCCCCCCACCTGCCCCATCCCGTACGCCGCCAACCCCACGCCCACCAGCGGCAGCTCGCGCATCAGCCGCCCGAGCAGCGCCGGCCGCCGGCGGGCGAAGCGGAGCGCGATCTTCGCGAGCTTCGCGAACGGGGCCACGGGCAGGAGCAGGTAGAACGGCAGCAGGCTGCGGCTGTCGGCGAAGCGCACGAGGCGGCGCGCGATCGCCGTGTGCCGGCCGAGCGTCACCTGGTTCCGCAGAAACGGCCCGAGACGCTGGCGGTTGTCGTGATAGACGCGCAGCTCGGGGACGAAGAGGATGCGCCCGCCTGCGGCGACCAGCCGGCGCGAGAAGACCACGTCCTCGGCCGCGCGCACTTCGACGAACGGACCGTAGCGCTCGTAGGCAGCCCGCGGCAAAATCGTGTTTCCCGACAGCGCGAACCAGATCGGCCCCCCCGGTAGCTCGGGCAGGAACTCGTTGAACATCAGGAGCTGCTCGGCGCGGCTCACCGCCGACCGCGGGTTGGCGTTCTCGATCGACCCGCAGGCGAGATCGAAGCCCGGGCGCACCGCCTCGGGCACGGTGTCGAGCCAGCGCGCGTCGGCGTAGACGTCGCTGTCGAGGAACGCGAGGATCTCGCCCCGGGCCGCCGCGACGCCCGCGTTGCGCGCGCCCGCCGCCAGCGTCCGGCGGTGGAGCTGGATCGTGCGCGTGCCCGGAAGCGCCGCCGCGGCGCGTGCGCAGGTGTCGTCCTCGCCCGAGTGCACGACGAGCACCTCGAAGCGCTGGCTCGTCGCCTGCCCGCCGAGCGCGCGCAGGCAGCGCTCGATCGTCCGCGCCGAGTTGAGCGCGGGCACGATCACCGAGATCAGCGGCGCCGGCTCTTCGTCTTCGCGGATGATCCCCACGGTCGCCTCAGCCCCCGCGCTCCGCGAACACCGCCGCCAGCCGCGCCGCCGAACCCTCGGTCGTGAACCCTGCGAGCACGCGCTCGCGTCCGGCCCGCCCCATGCGCCGCCGCAGCGCCGGATCGGCGACCAGCCGCCGCAGCGCGTCCGCCTGCCCCGCGTCGTCGTCGGGCTCGACGAGGATGCCCGTCTCGCCGTCGACCACGAGCTCGGGCACGCCCGAGAAGCGGGTGGACACGACCGGCAGCTCGCTCGCCATCGCCTCGATGAGCACGTTCGGGATGCCGTCGCGGTCCTGGTCGCTCGACGGCACGCAGTAGAGCGCGAACACGTCCGCAGCCGCGTAGCGCGCGAGCACCTCCTCCTGGAAAAGCCGGCCGGCGAGCGTCACCTGCCCCCGCAGGCCCTGCTCCGCGATCAGCGCGTCGAGCCGGCCCTCGAGCGGGCCGTCGCCGATGATCTCGCAGGTAAACGCGACTCCCGCGTCGGTCAGCCGCCGGCACGCCCGCACGAGGCGGTCGAACCCCTTCTGCTCGACCAGGCGCCCCACCGAGACGATGTGCGGCACCCGCGCGCGCGACCGCTCGGCGGGCGCGAAGCGCGACACGTCCACGCCGTGGTGCACGGTGACGACGCGTTCGGGGGCGACGCCGTAGGTCGCAATCAGGTGCCGGCGGTTGCAGTCCGTGCAGGTGACGGCAAAGGCCGCCGCGCCGAGCTTCTCGCCGAGCAGGAGCTGCTCGCGCCAGATGTCGTAGGCGTGCGCGGTGAAGCTGAACGGCAGGTCGAGCATGCGCGAGAGAACCATCGCGATCGTCGCCGGACCCGTCGCCCAGTGCGCGTGCAGGTGCTCGACGCCCGTGCGCCGCACCTCGGGCAGCACCGCGATCGCCTCGGCGAAGTGCGCTGCCGTGCGTGCTCGGTCGCGGAATCGACCGTGGGTCCCCACCAAACACCGCCCGAGCGTCGTCCAGTAGCGCCACGGCCGCCGCGCCAGCGCCGCGAGGTGCCGGCCCACCATGCGCCACGCCGGCATCGGCAGAATGTAGCGCGTGCCCTCGAAGAACGGCCACGCCTCGCGGGAGACCTCCTCGCGGGGCGGGCGGCGCACGGAGAAGGTCGCGATCTCCCAGCCCATCGCCCGCAGCGCGCCGACCTCGCGGTAGATCATCGTCTCGATGAGGTTCGGGAAGAGGTTGACGAAATAGGCGAGCCGCGGCCGGCGCGCCTCCGCCGCGAGCGAAGCCGCCGTTCCTCTCGGCATTGACGGTGCCGCGCTTGCCGCCACGCCCTACCGCCCGCGCTTGGTCACGAGCACGTTGCCCATGACGAGCGCGTCGAGCCCGCTCGAGAAGAACGTGCGCAGCGCGTCGCGGGGGCTGTTCACCATGGGCTCGCCCTTCAAGTTGAAGGACGTGTTGAGCACCATCGGGACGCCCGTGCGCTCGGCGAACGCGCGGATCATGTCGTGGTAGCGGGGGTTCACGTCGCGGTGCACCATCTGCGGGCGCGTCGTCCCGTCGGCGTGCACCACGCCGGCGATGTCCTTCTCCTTCCCCTTGCGCACCGGGAAGGTGACGATCATGAACGGTGCGTCGAAGGCGCCCTCGAGGTACTCCGCGGCCGCCTCGGCGAGCATGCTCGGGGCGAACGGACGCCACCAGTCGCGGTATTTCACCGCGAGGTTCACGCGGTCGCGGATGTCGGTCGAGCGCGGGTCGGCGATGATCGAGCGCGCACCGAGCGCGCGCGGGCCCCATTCCGAGCCGAGCTGGAACCAGCCGACGATCTTCTGCTCGGCCAGCATCCCGCTCACCACCGGCGCGATCTCGTCGTCGCGCAGCGTCTCGTAGGGCACCTTGACCGTGTCGAGCTGCTCGACGATCTCGTCGTTGCCGAACGACGGGCCCCAGTAGGCGTGCCGGAGCCGCTGCGGCGGCACCGCGTGGCCGAGCGCCGCGTGCGCCAGGTAGGCCGCGCCGAGCGCGCCCCCCGCGTCGCCCGCCTCGGGCTGGATGAAGATGCCGTCGGCGGCGAGCCCCGTGCGGCCGATCTTCCCGTTCATCGTGGCGTTGAGCGCGCAGCCGCCGGCGAAGCAGAGCCGGCGGATGCCGGTGGCCGCCACGGCCCGCTCGACGATCTTCATCCCGAACGCCTCGATCTTCTGCTGGAGGTCGGCCGCCAGGTCCTTGTGCCGCTCCTCGAGCGCGTCGCCCGGGCGCCGCGGCGCGCCGGCGCGGCGCACGAACTCCTCGGGAAACGGCGCGCGTTGCGCGAGGAGATCCATGCGCATGGTCATCCGCTCGACGTCCACCAACCCGTCGAGGTAGCCCTTGGGCGTCCCGTAGCCCGCGAGCCCCATCAGGTTGCCCTTCTCGCTCGTGCGCAGGAACTCGAAGACGAAGTCGTTGAGCTTGCCGATCGACGCGCGCGCGAACGGCATCTCCTCGACCACATCGAGCTTTCCGTCCGCCCCGCGCGCCACCAGCCCCGAGAGGTGGTCGCCCCAGCAGTCCCACGTGACCACCGTCGCCTGCGGAAAGCCGCTCGCGTAGTAGGCCGAGGCCGCGTGCGCGAGATGGTGGTCGAAGCAGAAGATCGGCTTCCCGCGCTCGACGCCGAACCAGTACATCAGCTCCGAGCGCAGGTCGTCGACCAGCCGCTCGGGCAAAAAGCCGTTGGCCAGCGCGCCCGAGAACGCCCGCAGCGGCGTGTGCCGCAGCCCGTACTGCATGGCGCTCGCGAGGCCGCCGACCAGCGTGCCCTTCTGCTGCTTGCTGCGCTCGGCCGCTTTCACGGGGTCCCAGTTCCACCCGACCGCGCTCACGTCCTGGATGCCGATGCCGGCCTTCTTCAAGCAGAACTGCACGGCGTTGACCGGGAAGAAGCCGGGCGCCTCCTTCACGCGGACGAACCGCTCCTCTTCGCACATCGCCACGATCTCCCCGTCGCGCAGCAGCGCCGCCGACGGATGGTGGCCGATGTCCATGCCCGCAACGGGCCGGTAGTTGATGCCGAGAACGTAGGTGTGCGTCGTCATGCTGTCCCTTCCGGGGCCCACGGCACGCGCGAGCGGCGGGCGACAAAGGCCCGCGCGCGCCGGATCTCCTCCACCGTCACCAGACCCGAGGCGACGAGCCCGGCGGCGAACACGCCGCCGGCCGCCAGGGCCGCCCCGATCTCCCCGAGCGGCTCGCGCAGCACGAGCGCCGCGACGCTCGCCGCCGCCAGCGCCGCGACCAGCCGAGCTAGGTGGCCGAGCGCTCGCGGCCGGGTGATGTTGCCTGCCACCCAGACGTACTGGAGCCCGGCGTAGAGCGTCGTCGTCACGAGCACGGCCACCGCCGCACCCACCGCCCCCAGGCGGGGGATGAGGAGCACATTGAGTCCGATGCTAGCTGCGGTCGCGACGACATTCACGCGCAGGTCGATCGCCTGGCGGTCGGCCGAGAAGAGGATCTGGGCGAGGGTGATCGCCAGGCCAAGCGGGATCAGCGTCCAGCAGAGGACGCGGAGCACGGTCGTCGCGGGGGCGAGCTGTGGCCCGAAGAGGCGCACGACGAGCGGGTGGGCGAGGACGAAGAGGCCGAGGCAGAGCGGCCCCACGATCAGCAGCGCGATGCGCAGCGCGGCGCGCGCCTCGCGGGCAAACTCCGCCTCCGATTCGCCGCGCAGACGCGCCAGCACCGGGTAGAGCGAGCGCGCGTAGGCGGGCGGGATCGTGCGGGCTAGGTCCACGAGCCGCAGCGCCGCGCTGTAGAGCCCCACCTCCGCCCAGGTGCTGAGCGACGAGAGCAGGAACACGTCCGCGCGCGCGTAGATCGAGTTCACCACCGGGATCGCCCCGACCACGGGCACCTCCCGGAGGAGGTCGCGGCAGAGCCCCCGGTCGGGCCGCAGCGCCGGCCGCACCCCGCGCCAGCGCAGCACCACCACAAAGGCCGCCGCCGCGAGCGTGCGCAGCACGAGGATCACCACGGCGATCGCCACCACGCCGTGGCCCGCCAGCACCACGGCGCAGCCCACACAGGCGCGCGCGGTCGTCTCCGCCAGGTTGATCATCACGAAGTCGGGCGCGCGCTCGAACGCGAGCAGCACCGCCTCGCCCGCCTGCGTGATCGACGACGGCACGAGCGTCAGCAGCACGACGAACAGCGCCGGCCCCATCTCGGCGCCGGTCACCCAGCGAACGAGCGCGGGCTCGCCGACCAGCAGCAGCGGCACCACGAGCAGCAGCGACACGAGGCTCGCGCCGACGAAGTACGCGCCGGCGCGCCCGTGCGCCTGAGCAACGTCGCGGGTGACGATCACGGGCAGCCCGAACCCGGCGATCGTCTGCCCGACGATGAACACCGTCATCAGCAGCGAGTACCGCCCCAGCTCCTCGACGCCGCGCAGCCGGCTGATCGCCAGCACGAGCACCATCGAGAAAAACGGGGCGAGCATGTTGCTCGCCGCGAGGAACACGAAATTCCGCCGCACGCTCCGGCTCATCGCCCCACCGACCACCGCCGCCCCGGCGCCGCCGTCTCCGGCGCCGCCGCGCCTCGCGGCAGGTAGCCCTCCGCCCGCAGCCACGCCGCGCAGCGGCGCATGCCCTCGGGGAAGCTCGTGGCGGGCCGCCAGCCGAGCCGCGTCGTCGCGCGCTCGATGCTCACCGTGGTCCGCATCGGCATGAGCTGGAGGTCCATGCCGACGAGCCGCCGCGGCCGCTGTGTCAACGTGCCGTAGACCCGCAGGGCCTGCACCGCGAGCCGCGCCCGCCACAGCGGCACCGACGGCGGTGGCGGCTTGCCGCACATCGTCGCGAACGCGCCGAGGTACTCGCGCCACGCGACCGGCTCCGCGCCCGAGACGAGGAACGCCTCGCCCGCCACGCCGGGCGTGCCCGCCGCGGCGAGCAGCGCGTCGACCACGTCCTCGACGAAGATCAGGTTGGCGAGCCCGCGCCCGCCGTCGATCAGCGCGACCTGCTCGCTGCGCACGCGCTGGAAGTAGCCGACCAGCCAGAACGGCGCGCGCGGCCCGTAGACCAGCGTCGGCCGCAGCGCCACCACCTCGACGCCGCCGGCGGCGCCGCGGGCGAACGCCGCCCGCTCGCCCTCGGCCTTGCTCACGCCGTAGGCGTCGCCACGGAAGACGAGCGGGCAGTCCTCGGTCAGCACCGCGGGCAGCCGCCGGCCGTGCACCGACATCGTGCTGAGATGCACCACCCGCCTCGCGCCCGCCCGCGCCGCGGCGTCGACCACGTTGACCGTGCCCTCGACGTTGATCGCCCGCGCCTCGGCGAGCGTCGTCCCGCCCCACGCGCAGTGGAACACCACGTCGCAGCCGCGCGCGGCCTCGTCGAGCGACGTGGGATCCGTGACGTCGCCCCGCACCCGTTCGACATGCGCCTCGGCCCGGCGCAAGAGGCCGCGGCGCACCAGCGCGCGCACGGCCACGCCCGCCCCGGCGAGCCGCGCGACCAGGCGGGCGCCGATGAAGCCGTCGGCGCCGGTGACGAGCGCGCGCTTCACGCCCCCGCCCTCGCGTAGCAGCGCTCGATCGTATCGATGGTCGCCAGCACCTCGCGCCGGGCGACAAGCGGCTCCTCGCCGTCGCGGACGACGCGGCAGAAGTGCGCGAGCTGCGCGTCATACATCGACACGTCGGGCAGGATCAGCTCCTGCATGCCCGCCCGCCCGCACACCCGCGCGCGCTCGGCGAACAGCGTGAGCTGCGTCGGCACGTAGAGCGAGGCCGTTGCCCAGCCCTCGCGCCCGCGGACGGTGAACGCGTTGGCGAGCGTCTGCGTGAAGCTCGCCGCCAGCTCGGCGCGCGCGCGCGCGCCGAGCGCGAGCGTCACCTCGGCGTCGCTCTCCACCTCCCAGCCCGGGGCCGCGTGCGCCGCGAAGCCCGTGACCTCCGGCGCGGCGCCGGCGCACCAGACGGCGAGGTCGATCACGTGCACGCCGAGGTCGATCAGCACGCCGCCGCCCGCCAGCCCGCGCTTGCGCCGGAAGTCGGTCCGCTGCGCCCCGGCGTCGTAGGGTGCGCCGATGGCCGCCGAGACGCGCTCGACGTCGCCGAGCCAGCCGTCGGCGACCACCCGCGCGAGCATCGCGAGGTTCGGGCTGAAGCGCAGGCAGTGGCCGGCCACGAGCCGCGCCCCGCCGCGCTCCGCGGCCGCGTACATGCGCTCGACGTCCGCGCGCATGGTCGCCAGCGGCTTCTCGCAGAGCACGTGGACGCCCCGCTCGAGCAGCTCGCACGCGATGTCGGCGTGGGTCGTGTTCGGCGTCGCCACCAGCGCGGCGTCCACGCGGCCGAGCAGGGCGTGGTGGTCCGCGAAAGACGCCGGCACGCCGAAGCGCCGCGCCACGCGCGCCGCCCAGGCGCCGTCACGGTCGCTCACCGCCACCACCTCCACCTCCGCCGAGCGCCGTAGCGCTGGAAGCTGGTGCAAGGTGACGATCGCCCCGCACCCGACGACGCCGAACCGAAGGCGGGTCACGCCGCACTCCTCCTGCGTGAGAGCGCGGGGAGCCGGCGGCGCACCGCGTGCGGGATGCGGCGCAGGTTGCGGCGGAACGCGGCCGCGTCGTCGGCGACTCCGCGCGCCGTCGCGCGCGCCGCCGCCGCCGCCGCCGCGAGCCGCGCCCGCCAGGCCGAGCCGACGCACGCGCGCAGGTCGGGCAGCTCGCCGCCGACCGGCTCGGGCTCGGCCACCAGCTCGTGGCGGACGAGCGCGCGGAAGTACGGAACCCGCGCCCATGCGAGGCCGGCCGCGGCGGCGAGCGCCTGCTCGAGCGCGACGTCGCTCGGGGAGAGCGCACACCAGCCCTCGCCGCACGCGACGACGAGATCCGAGGCGGCGAGCCGGTGCGCCTCGTAGACGCAATCGGCCGCCCCCGCCCGCCCGTCGAGGGCAGCCAGCGCCTCCGCCTGCGCGGCGAGCGGCCCGGCAAGCCGGCCGAAGCCGTCGGCGCCGACGCCGCACACCGTCACGAGGAAGATCGGCTCGAACCACAGCGCCGGCACCGCGACGCCTCTCGACATCGCGACCCCCGCCACCCGCAGCGTGCGCTCCGCCGGCGGATCGATGCGGCAGCCCGGGCTGCGCTCGGCGAGGAAGCCCGCGAGCGCCCGGGCGGTCTCGATCACCGCCGCCGTGCGGTGGCGGCGGGCGACCTGGATCACCGCCGCCCGCCCCTCGGTCCGCAGCCACCCGCGGCGATCCGCCTCCTGCAACAGCTCGGCGAGGGTACCCCGTGTCGTCGCGAGCACCGCGCTCATGCGCGCCGGCGCGCCCACGCCCACAGCACCCGCAGCAGGAACTTGGGGTTCCCGAGCACGTAGCGCCGCCAGAGCCGCCCCGGCTCGACCGCCAACCGAAACACCCACTCCGAGCGCAGCGCGAGCATCCAGCGCGGCGCGCGGGGAACGCGTCCGGCGAGGTAGTCGAAGAGCGCGCCCACGCCGATCGCCACGCCCGGCGGCAGCTCGGCGAGATGGGTCGCGATCCACTCCTCCTGGCGCGGGTTGCCGAGCGCGACCAGAATCACGTCGGGCGCGGTCTGCTTGACGCGCGCGAGCACGTCGATCCCGTCGCCGTAGCCCGCCGCCGTGCCGACGATGCGCACCGCCGGGTGGCGCCGCTCGAGCACGCGCCCCGCCTCGGCGGCCACGCCCGGCGCCGCGCCGTAAAGGAAGACGCGCGGCCGCATGTCGGCGAGCACGCCCAGCAGCGCCGGCACGAAGTCGGTGCCGACGAAGTTGTACGCGAGCCGCCGCCCGTAAAGCAGCGCCGCCAGCTCGACGCCCACGCCGTCGCGCAGGATGAGGCTCGCCTCGGTGAGGATGCGCCGGTAAGCGGGGCGCTCGTACGCGAGATTCACGGTCTGCGCGTTGGCGAGCACGACCTGGTGCGCACGTCCGTCGCCGAGCAGCTCGCGCACCGCCCGGGACGCCTCCGTGAAGGAGAGGCTCCAGAACGGCACGCCGAGCACGCGGACCGCGGGCGGGCCGAGGTCCGCCGGCGCCGGCGCGTCCGTCCGCCGCGCGTCCGCCATCAGGCGCGACACGCCCGCCCCTCGCGCGCGGGCTCCCACGTCGCCGCCGCAGCGGCCGCCACGTCCTCCATCTCGTAGCCCGCCCCGATGCGCTCGACCACGACCGGTCCGGCAGCGTCGACGCGATAGATCGTCGCGCGCAGCGTCGCCGGATCGAGCCCGCGCGACTGCCCGAGCACCAGCAGCCCGCCGGGCTCGACCGCCGCGAGGCAGTGGCGCAGCGCCGCCGCGGCCCGCTCGTCGTCGAAGTTGTCTCGCGTGACGATGTTCATCGCGCGCACGACGCTCGCCCGCCAGGGCATCGGCCGCAGCACGTCCGCCGCCTCGAAGCGGAAGGGCGCCCCCGTGCGCATCAGCCGTAGACACCGGCTCGCCACGAACGGCAGCCGGCGCAGCTCGAGCCCGTCCTCCACGTGCGGCGCGAGGTAGGCGAGGCGCTCGACGTCGGTGCGGGCGAGCACGCGCCGCGCCCGCGGCACGAGCCGGCGCTCGGACCATACCTTGAGCGCCCGGTTCACCGGATAAGCCCACGACTCGTCGATCTGCCCGGGGAGCACGAACGGGCCGAGCACGTGCTGGAGGACGCCGCCGTGCACGTCGAGCACGATCGTCCGCCCGCCGCCCGGCCACGACACCGCGACGACATCCCGGTAGAGATCGGTCGCGGTGAACTCGACGGCGAAGTGCGCGGCGAGCGCATCGTACAGCTCGACGCTGGTGACGCCGGTGGAGGCGCCGAGGTCGAGCACGGTGAGGCGGCTCCCCGGCGCACGCGCCGCGCGCAGCACCCGAACCAGCGCCGCGTCGAGGCGCGCCAGGCGCCCCGCCGCCGTCTGCTTCCAGGTACCGTTGGGGAGGCGCACGCGGGCGACCAGCGTGTCGTACGCCGCCGCCGCATCGTCACCCGCGCGGGCGAGGTCGTCGAGCAAGAGAAAGCTCGCGTGGCGCTCGGCGCCGAGCCGCGTCGTCGGCCGCGCGAGCCCGCGCACGCGCGTGATGCCGAGCTTCAGCACCGCCCCCCCTCGGCCTGCCGCAGCCCGTCACCCGACCCGCCGTGCGTCACGCGCGCGACCACGGCGTCGAGATCGAGCCGCCGCGGGTCCCTCGGGCGCTCGAAAAATCCGAGCAGGAGCGGCCCCGACCACACCACCCAGTCGGTGACGAGGCGCAGCGGCTTGGTCACGCTGCGGCTGCGCACCACGAACGCAACCACGACCGCGAGGCAGCCGAGCGCCCAGCCGAGCGGCCAGCGCGGGTCGCCGAGCGCGAGGCCGAGCGCGACGGCGACAACGCCCGCAGCGAGCGCGGCGATCGTCTGGAGGTTGCGCTTCATCCGCCGCGCGTGCGTCCAGAAGAGGCCTTGCCCGAGCGCGAGCCGCAGCGTCTGGCCGTAGCCGCGGATCAGGTTCTCCCCGACGTGGCGGCGCAGCTCGTCGAGGCTCCCGCGCTCGCCCGTGTGGTGCGTGCCGAGCTCGACCGGAAGCCGCACCACGGCGTAGCCCGCTCGGCGAAGCCGTTCGGCCAGCTCCGCTTCCTCGTAGGAGACCACGTAGGGGTTGAACGACCCCGCCGCCTCGAGCGCGCGCCGGCGGTAGACGGCGTTGCCCCCGAGCTGGTCCACCACGGCGGCCTCTGGGCCGGTGGCGAAGAAGTCAACCACCTCACCCACCGGGCGCCCGTCGCGGTAGTAGACCTCGCGCAGCTTCCCGGCAACGCCGCCCACGGCCGGATGCGCTTCGAGGTACGCGAGCGCCGCGGGAAGCCAGTCGGGCGCGATCTCGGTGTCGCCGTCGACGAAGAGCAGGTAGCGGCTCGCCGTGCGCCGCTCGCCCACCAGGCGCCCGAGCGCCGCCGACAGCGGCGCGTCGGGCCGAAGCTCGACGATCTCGACGGGGAAGCCGCGGGCGATCTCCACCGTGCGGTCGCGCGAGCACGAGTCGACCAGCACGACGTCGCACGGCCCGTGCGGGGCCACGGCGCGCAGCACGGCCTCGAGGCAGCGGCCGACGACCGGCTCCTCGTTGCGCGCGATCACCACCGCGGCGAGCAGCGGCTCCGCGGACGTCACGCCGCCAGCTCCTCCTCGAGCGCCTGCCGGTACGTCATCACCCGCCGCTCGGCGGCGATCGCCGCCAGCATCTCGCGCAGCCGCGCGCGCTTCTCGGCGAGCCCCGCCCGCATGCCCGGGTGCCGCCCCATCCGGGCGTCGATCCCGTCGCCGGCGAGGTCGAGCAGGTCGGCGGCGTGGAACTCGTAGCAGACGGGCAGCTCCGAGCGCAGCAGCGCGCGCAGCGCGCGGCGGAAGAGCCGCGCGGGCACGAAGTAGGCGAACGTGTGATAAACGGGCAGCCTGAGCCACGGGGTCACCGCGACCGGGAACTCCACCAGCTCGTCGGCCCCGTCGCCGCAGGCGTGGGGGCGCAGCGGCGCGAAGGCGTGGCCGACGAGATCCATGGCGAAGATCGACCGCTTTCCGGTGCTGCGGCGGTAGGCGGCGAGGCGGCTCGCGATGAGCGCCGGGGTCGGGAACACGGAAGCATCGTACCGGTAGCCCGCCTGAGACACCATGCGCAGCACCCGGGCGTCGGCGTCCCAGGCCGGGGCCCGGAACCCCACCACCGGGGCCTCCACGGCGGCCTCGAGGCGAGCCCGGGCGCCCGCGGTTTCCTCGCGTAGCCGGCCGTCGTCGAGGGTGCGGAAGGGCTGGGGGTGCGTGAGGGAGTGGCTCGCGACCTCGTGCCCGCGCGCGACCATCTCGCGGAGCAGCGGGCGCTCGGCCTCGGCGTCCCGCGCGATCACGAAGAAGACCGCGCGCACGCCGAGCTCGTCGAGCAGGTCGAGCACGCGCGGCACGGCCGTGCGGTAGACCCGGTCGCAGGCCGGCAGCTCCTCGAAGCCGTAGCCCTGGAGGTGGCGGTCCACCGTGTCGACGTCGCACGAGAGGACCGCGAACGGCCGCGACGGGCTCACGCGCGCAGCTCCGCCATCGCCTCGCGCACGGCGCCCGCGATGAACTCGACGTGCTCGTCGGTGTAGAACTCGCTCCACGGGAGCACGACGACGCGCTCGAGCCCCTGCCGGGTGCCCGGGTACTCGGCCGCGTCGTAGACCACCGCCCCGCCGCCGTCCCGCTCGCGGCACGAGTATGGGCAGCGGCTCTTACCGTACGTTTTCCGCTCCGTGAACACTTGGCACTCGAACGCCGGCTTCTGGATGTAGCGCGGGGCGCAGAACACCCCGCGCGCCTTGAGCGCCGCGCCGAGCGCGTCGGCGCCGCCGCGCACCGCCACGGGATCGACGATCAGCGGGTACTTCCAGTAGACGTGCGTCGCGCCGGGAAGCGCCTGCGGCAGCGCGATGCCGCCCACCTCGGTGAGCAGCCCCGTGAGCCGCTCGGCCGTGCGCCGCCGCCGCGCCACCACGCCCTCGAGCTTCCCGAGCTGCGCGCGCGCGACCGCCCCCTGGAGGTCGGTCATGCGGTAGTTGAGCGCGAGGAAGTAGTGGTCGGGCTTCGGGTCGCCGTAGCCCCACGCCTTGTCGCTGAAGAGCGTCATCCAGCGGGCGTGGGCCGCGTCGGAGGTGATCACCACCCCGCCCTCGCCCGTGGTCATGTGCTTGCCCTGCTGGAGGCTGAAGGCGCCGATCGCGCCGATCGTGCCGACCAGCCGCCCCTCCTGCGTGGCGAGGTAGGCCTGCGCGCAGTCCTCGATCACCGGAATGCCGCGCGCGTCGGCGACGCGCTTGATGCCGAGCACGTCGCAGGGGTTGCCGAAGAGGTGCGTCGCCACGATCGCGCGGGTGCGCGGCGTGATCCGGGCGGCGACCGTCTCGGGCGTCACGTTGAGGCTCACCGGGTCGACGTCGGCGAAGATCGGGATCGCCTGCTGGTAGAGGATCGGCGCGATCGCCCCCATGTCGGTGATCGGGGTGGTGACGATCTCGTCGCCCGGCTCGGGGTCGATCGCGGCGATCGCCGTGTGCACCGCCGCCGTGCCCGAGGTGACCGCGCGGGCGTGCGGCACGCCGTAGCGGGCGGCGAACGCGCACTCGAAGGCCTTCACCTGCGTGCCCTTGGTGCAGTTGAGCGTCCCCGACTCGATCACCTGGCGGAGGAGCTCCAGCTCCTCGCGGCCCAAGTCCCGGCCGGTGTGGTCGGCGTCAGAGGGTAGCTGCATGCTTCTCGGTCCCCCTTTTCGATTCGGCTTCCCGGTTCGCTTCCCGGGGCGGGCGGCGCAGGCGTCGCGAGAGCCGGAACAGCTCGGCGAACGCCCGCGCGATCACGAGCGGGCTGCCGCCCGACGGCGTCCCCGTGCGGCGCGGGAAGTGATCGACCGGCACTTGGACGATGCGGCACCCCCGCTGCTTGAGCCGCGCGAGCAGCTCGGTCGAGATCATCGCGCCCTCGGCCTCGAGCGCGAGCCCGTCCAGCGCCGCGCGCGGAAGCAGCTTGAACGCGCAGTCGATGTCACGCACCCGGAGCCCGATCAGCAGCCGCACGAGCGTGTTCCACGCGACGCCGTTCAGCCGCCGCACGAGCCGGTCGGCGCGGTGGTGGCGGTAGCCGATCACGACGTCGGCGCGCCCGAGCTCGGCGATAAGCCGCGTGATCTGCCCCGGATCGAACTGCCGGTCGCCGTCGGTGTAGAAGATCCACTCGTAGCGCGCCGCCGCCAGCCCCGACTTGATCGCGCCGCCGTAGCCGCGGTTCGCCGCATGACGGACCACGCGCACCCGCTCGTCGCGGCGCGCGAGGTCCTCGGCCAGCGCGCCCGTCCGGTCGGTGCTCCCGTCGTCCACCACGACGATCTCCCAGCGCGCGGCCACGCGCGGCAGCACGAGCCGCAGGGCGTCGACCATCGCGACGACGTTCCCCTCCTCGTTGTGCGCGGGGAAGAACGCCGAGAGGCTCGGCAGCAGCTCAGGCATGAGCCGCCCGACCGCGCGGCGCGCCGGCGACCGCCGCAGCCGCCGGCGCCGTCGCGACCAGCGCGTCGACGGTCTCGCGCGCGAGCGCCACGCTCGTGTTCCACGCGGTGACGCGCGGGTAGGCCTGCGCGGTGGTGCAGACGTAGAGGCGCGTGTCCGCGACCCGCGGCGCCGGGCGCCGGCGGAGATAGCCCACCGTCCACACCGGCTCGACGTGCGGCGCGCGAAAGACGTACGCGGCCTCGACGTCGGCGCGGTCGAAGCCCGGGTAGAGCGCCGCCAGACCGTCCACCGCCTGGCGGCGGAGCATCTCGTCGGACCGGCGGTAGGTCTCGGTATCCGCCCCGCAGTAGCTCATCAGGTAGACGAGATGGCGTCCGCCGGTCCAGTCGGTGGGGATCACGTGCGTGGTCTCGACCACGCCCTGGAAGGGGAAGCGCTCGTCCACCACCGCCGTCCAGTAGAAGGGCGAGAGGCGGCGGCGCAGCAGCAGCAGCACGTTCACCACGCCCTGGTACCGCAGCTCGGAGAGCGGCACCGCGGCGGCGAGGGGGCCGCGGGCCGTGCGGGCGAGCAGCGGCAGCGGCAGCGTCGAGACGGCGGCGTCGAAGCGCTCCGCGCCGCGGGCCGTCGTGACCGTGACGCCGCCCGCGTCGGCGTCGAGCGCCGCAACCGGGCTCTCGAGCCGCACCTCGCCGCCGCCGGCGCGGATCGCGTCGCGCAGCGTGTCGGCGATGCCGCGGTAGCCGCCGCGCGGGTAGCCCTTCACCTCCTGGCCGCCGTGCTTCTCCCGGTTGAGCGTGTTCCACACCCAGTACGCGGGCACCTCACCCCGCAGCTCGCCGAACTTCGCGCGCAAAAGCGGATCCCAGATGCGCGCGAACACGCGCGGGCCGAAGAGCCGCCGCAGCCACTCGCCCGCGCGCACGTCATCCAGGTCGAGCGCGCGGCGCTTCGCCTTCGTGATGTAGAGCGCGCCCACCCCGGTGCGCACCCGATCGACGAGCCCGAGGGCGCCGAAGCGGAGCAGGTCGGCCGGCGTGTTGAAGCCGTAGAGCGCACCGTCGACGAGGAAGCCCATGCCGGTCTCGCGCCACACGAGCCGGTCGGCGCAGCCGAGGTCGGCCATCAGCGCGCAGAGGTCCGCGTCGGAGTCGAGCACCACGTGGTAGAACCGGTCGAGCGAGACGCCGTCGTGCTCGAAGTGGGTGCCGAGGCCGCCCAGCTGCGCGCTCGCCTCGAGCACCACCGGAACGTGCCCGGCACGGGCGAGGAAGTGCGCCGAGGCGAGCCCGGCGATGCCGCCGCCGACGATGCCGACGCGCAGCCTCATGCCGCCGCCCCGATCGCCGCGATGCGCGCGACGGCCCCGGGCTCGAGCCGGGGCACCGCGTGCGCCACGGCGCCGTGCGCGTCCTCGACGATCACCCGCGCGCCCTCGACCGCGCGCCTGCCGTCGTTGGCCACCTCCACCCAGCCCGCGCCCGCGCGCACCGTGAGCCGCTCGCGCGCCGTCCACCAGTCGGCGACCGCCGCCGGCGTCGTGCGCCACACGTCGGGGCGGCTGAGCTCGCCGGCGACGAAGGCGAGGTGCTCGCCGCGGCGCGCCGCGTCCGCGGGCCCGAACACCCCCGCGTGCACGATGCCGGTGTAGAGCCCGCCCGTGGCGCGCACGAACTCGATCTTCCGCCGCACCGCCTCGCGGAGCGCCGCCGGCTCCTCGCCCGCGAACAGCGGCTGGATGCAGTCGGGCGCGCTCACCGGCAGCTCGAGGCAGCGGCTCGGCCGCACGCCCGCGCCGTCGGCGATCGGCGGGCGGAAGGGGACGTCGAGGCGCACGCCGCCGCCGAAGCGCGCCACGTTCTCGCGGTCGACGTCGGGAAACGACGAGTCGTGGTCGAATCCGCTCGCGTCGAGCGCGCGGAGCAGCGCCGCCGAGCGGTCGAGCCGCGGGCTGCGGAAGCCGCGCACCGGGCGCCCGAGCGTCCGCTCGAGCAGCGCCCGCGCGCGGGCGAGGCCCTCGCCGACCGGCTCGGCGAGCGTCTCGCCGCGGTGCTCGAGGCCGTGGCAGAGGACCTCGTGCGCCGCGAGCGCGGTGCGCCGACCCGCATCGAGCCGCCGCGCCGCCGGACCGGCCACCAGCCCGAGCGTCGCCGGGTGGCCGCTGCGTGCGATCGCGGCGAGCAGCGCGTCGAGCCCCGCGCCGTAGGCGAACGCCGACGGCTCGACGTCGTGGGTGAGCGCCGCCGCCGCCGCGTAGGGCGCGGGCCACGGCGCGAGCCGCACGAGCCCGCCCGTCGCGCGGCGCACGAGCGCCACGATCAGCTCCACCGCGAGCCAGCCGCTCGCGTCGACGGGGTACGCGCTCGCGGTCGCGTCGAGCCGCGTCGCGAGCCGCGCGTACGCCCGGCGCTGGAGCACGCGTCGCAGCCCCTCCGGCGCGCGGTAGTAGAGCGGCAGGAGCAGGCGAAGCAGCGCGGATGCCGGCGAAGCCGGGGGATCGGGGAGGTAGCTCTCGTCGAGCAGGTCGGCGAGCGCCGCGCCGAGATCCACCAGCGCGCGGCACGCTGCGCCGCGGGCGACGATCGCCGGGCGCTCCCGGCCACCCGCGTCGCGCAGCGTGGCCAGCACGTCGCCCGCGGGCGCGGCGCCGGTCGCGTACGTCGCCCGCGGCAGCGCGAGCACACCCACGCCGAAGCGCGCAGCGGTCGCCCGCACCGCGGCCGGCCACACGGGCGCGTCGAGGTCGAGGGTCACCGGCCCGGTGGCGACCGGTCCTGCGGGGAGACCGAGCACTACCGCCGGCGCGTTCGCGTCGGGGCCCTCGGCGCCGTCGGCGGCGAGCACCACCGCACGCGCCCCGTCGGAGGCCGGCGCCGCGGCGCGTCGATGCGCGAGCCCGGCGATCCCGAGCGCCGTCTCGATCCCGAAGACGCGCCGGTCGGCGGTGCCGACGACCTCGATCACAGTGGTGCGAGCCCGCCGGTCTCCGCCCCGACGGGGCGGGCGAAACGCTGTCCGCACCGGCTGCAGCGCAGCCGCTCGGCGTGGTCCTCGAGTGGGGTGCCGCAGACGCACACCCAGCCGCGCAGCCGCGCCGGGTTGCCGAAAACGAGCCCGTGCGGCGGCACGTCGCGCGCGACCACGGCGCCCATCCCGACCATCGCGTAGCGCCCGACCTCGATGCCGGGGCCGATCACCGCCCCCGCGCCGATCGTGGCCCCGGTGCGCACCACGGCCTCGAGCGTGTCCTCGGTGACGCCCGAGGGCGCGAGGCCGTCGCGGCCGGGCACGAACGCGCGCGGGTAGCGGTCGTTGGTGAACAGCACGCCGGCCGCGATCATGACCCGGTCCTCGATCGTCACGCCCGTGCAGACGTAGACCTGCGCGTTGATCTTCACGCAGTCGCCGATGGTGACGCCGTAGGCCACGTAGGTCTTCTCGCCGATGATGCAGTCGCGGCCGATGCGGCTCGGGCCGCGCAGGTGCACGTTGTCCCAGACGGCCGTGCGCGGGCCGATCTCGACGCCGGCCTCGACGATCGCCGTCGGATGGATGCGCGGTGCGTCCCCCTGCCGGGGCTCGGTCATGCCCGGGCGCGACGCACGGCCCGCGAGCGCGTGTCGCAAAGCCCCATCGTGTCGACCGGCACCCAGCCTCCCGAGCGCAGCGAGTGGTAGGCCGCCTCGACCGCGGCCACCGTGCGCAGCCCCTCGCCCGGGCTGATCCACGGCTGCGCGGTCCCGGCGACCACGCTGACGAACGCCTCCATCATGCGCCGGTGCGCCTCGTTCTTGTCGTAGCCCGGGCCGATCGCGCGCGGCTCCTTGCCCGCCGCCTTGAGCCGCGAGCCGCGCCAACCGACCTCGATCGTGCCGCGCGAGCCGTAGATCGTGACGTAGGTCTCGCGTCCTGTCTGGAGGCTCCAGCTCAAGTCGATACGGCCGACGAGCCCGCGCCCGGCGGCGACCAGTATCGTCGCCGAGTCCTCGACGGGAATGTCCTGCACGGCCTTGAGGCGCGTGGCGTGCACGCGCGTGACCGTGCCGAAGAGGTAGCTCACGATGTCGAACGCGTGGCAGCCGTTGTCGATGATCACCCCGCCGCCGGCAAGCGCCCGCTTGGCGTTCCAGCGACCGCTCATGTCGACCATGCTCGAGAAGTCGATCTCGAAGGCGACCGGCTCGCCGATCTCACCGGCCGCCACCAGCTCGCGCGCGACCGCGAGGTCGGGCACGTGGCGGAACTTGGTCGCGAGCAGCAAGACGCGCCCGCCGCGCGTCGCCGCCTGGGCCATCCGGAGCGCCGCCCGCCCGTTGATCGCCAGCGGCTTCTCGCAGAGCACGTCGAGCCCCCGGCCGAAGCAGGCGAGCGCGATCGGGGCGTGGAAGGCAGGCGGGCTGCAGATGCTCACCGCGTCGAGGGGCGCGCGCTCGAGCATCTCTGCCGGCTCGGCGTAGGCGGCCAGCCCCTCGGCGCGCGCCGAGCGGCGCACCGCGGGCACCGGGTCGCAGATCGCCGCCACCTCGGCCCGCGGCACCGCCCGCCACGCATCGAGGTGGACCCTCCCGGCCCGTCCGAGCCCGATGATTCCAACGCGCATGTCGTCCCCCGTCTCTGATCTTCAGCCCGCCGGCGGGTGCAGCTCGTCCCGTCCGGGCAATAGCTTCCTCGTGCGGTTCGCGAGCACCAGCGACGCGGTGAGCGTCAGCAGCCCCGCGTGCGCCACCACGGCGTCGCCGATCTTGAGCTTCGAGCGGCCGAAGCGCCGCTTCTCGAGGCGCATCGGCAGCTCGCCCACACGGCAGCCCCCGAGCATTCCGCGCAGCATGATCTCGGCCACGGCGGCGAAGCCGTTCGACATGAAGCGGATCCGGTCGAGGACCTCGCGGCGGTAGGCGCGAAAGAGGCAGGTGAACGTGTGCACGTCCTGGCCGATCAGCCGTTTGTAGACCCCCGACACGGTGCGGCTGAGGGCGATGCGGATGCGGCCGCCCTCCGCCGTCCCGCTCTCGGGGTGCCAGGCCGACGCGGTGGCGATGTCCGCGCCGTCGCGGATGAGCCCCACCAGCTCGGGCAGGCGCTCGGGCGCGTAGGTGCAATCGCTGTCGATCGTGCACACGACGGGCGAGGCGGCGTGCGCGAAGCCGGTGCGCAGCGCGGCCCCGAGACCCAGGTTGGTGGGATGCCGCAGCACGCGCACCCAGTGCGCCTCCCGTGCCGCACGCAGCAGCTCCGCGAACGTCCGGTCGGTGCTGCCGTCGTCGACGAACAGCGCCTCCCAGTCGCGCCCCCCGTCGCGACGTAGCCCCTCGAGGCGCCCGAGCAGCGAGGGCAGCCCGGCGGCCTCGTTGCAGCACGGCACGATGACGGTGACCGGAGCGTGCACGCGGCCCGTCCTAGTACGCCCCGCGGCCGCTCAGCACCGCAGGGATGGTCCGGGCGAGGATCTTGAAGTCGAGCCCCAGCGACCAGTTGTCGATGTATGCCATGTCGGTGCGAATCCAGTCCTCGAAGCGCGGCTCGCGCCCCTCGATCTGCCAGAGGCAGGTGATGCCCGGCTTTACGCTGAAGCGACGGCGGTGCGCCGGCACGTCCATGCGCGCCACGTCGCGCAACGGCAGCGGCCGGGGGCCGACGAGGCTCATGTCGCCCTTGAGCACGTTGATGAGCTGCGGCAGCTCGTCGAGGCTCGTGCGGCGCACCCAGCGCCCGATGCGCGTCACCCGCGGGTCGTCGCGGATCTTGAACACGGGGCCGTCGGCTTCGTTCAAGTGCTCGAACTTCGCCTGCATCCGCTCGGCGTCCTTCACCATCGTGCGGAACTTGAAGAAGGAGAACTGCCGCCCGCCGAGCCCGACCCGGCGCTGCACGAAGAACACCGGCCCCGGCGAGTCGAGGCGGATCGCGACCGCGATCAGCGCGAAGACGGGCGCGAGCACGATCAGGGCCGCCAACGAGATCGTGACGTCGATCAGGCGCTTCACGGCCATGAGGGGCGAGTCGGGCGGGCCGGTGAACACGGTGATCACCGGGCGCCCGTCGATCTCGTCCACCTGCGCCTTGGCGATCGCGAGGTCGGCGATGCTCGAGACGAGCCGCACCGTGATCCCCTGCTCCTCGCAGAGCGCCATCACGCCGCGGATGAGGGGCTGGCCCGTGTCGAGCGGCGCCGCGATGAACACCTCGTCGATCGGGTTGCGGGCGATCACGCTCGCGAGCCGCTGGAGCAGCCGCGCAGGCGCCTGCCCCTGTCCCCCGTCGCGCGCGGTCTCCAGCACCTCGACGATGCGGTAGCCCAGGTCGGCGCGGCGCGCGAGCCGCGACGCCATGTCGAGGGCCTCCTGGTCGAGGCCGACCACGATCGCGTTGCGGAGGTTGTGCCCGTGCCGCCGCATCGTGCGGGCGAGCACCCGGAAGACACGGCGCTCCGTGGCCAGCCCGAGGAAGGCGAGGAGGCTGAAGTTCACCAGAAAGCCGGCGTTGGCATACTCGAAGCGCAGCAGGCGCGAGAAGAGGAAGATCGGCGTCGCGGCGAGCAGCACGGCCGAGAGCAGGTCGCGCCACTCGCGCGAGATGGGCGCCAGGCGGTGCGAGCGGTAGAGCCCGAAGCCCATCAGCACGAGGTGCCAGTAGCAGAGGTAGACGGCCATGAAGAGGACGTTGCGCACCTCGATGCGCATCTCGAGCACCTCGGACCAGCTCTGCGCCCCGGGGATCGCGATGCAGAGAGCGACCACGAAGGCCGCGATCACCACGCCGAGGTCGGCGAGCTTGAGGGCGGCCAGGAGCGCGGTCCGTCGTGGGTTCGTCATCTGATCCTCATCTTCGTTGCGGGCCTCATGCGCGGCGCACCCACTGCTCGGGCACCTCGACGCGCGTGCGGCGCTGGAGGAGGTCGAGGAGCACGAGCACGCGCTGGCGCGCCGTGAGCCGCCGCTCGACGAGGCCGACGAGCCCGCGCAGCGGTCCTTCGTCGATCACGACCTCGGTGCGCTCCGGGAGCGCGTCCACCCGGATCACGCCGTCGGCGTCCTCGCGCCCGCGCAGGAAGGCGACCGCCGACGGGTCGAGCTCGGCCGGGACGCCGCCGAAGGTGACGAAGGCGCGCACCCCCGGCGCGCGTGACACACGCAGGAAGTCGCGCTCGCGCACCTGGGCGAAGAGGTAGCCGGGGAACATCGGGCCCACCGGCGCGCCGACCGCCGGCCGCGGCCACTGGAGCAGCAACGGCAGATAGGTGCGCACACCCTCGCAGGCGAGCCGCGCCTCCGCCGCGCGCTCCTTGTGCCGATGGGTCTGCAGCACCCGCCAGATGGCGGTTTCCGTGATCGTCATGGCTCCGCCCGACGGGCGCGACCCGCGGTCGCGCCGTGGCAGGTTCCCTCCCTTCTGTGCACCTGGCATTCCCAGGCTCGTGTCAGTCGACGCTCAGGTACGGACGCAGCAGCTTCGGAATCGGGTTGCGGACACCGTTGAGGACCACCCCGACCACGTTGACCCCGGCGCGCTCGAGCTGCTCGCGCGCGTCGGCCAAGGCGTTCCGCGGCGTGGCCTCCGCCTGGACCATGATCACGACCCCGTCGCACAGCCGGCCCATCAGCGTGGCGTCGGCCGACCGCAGCAGCGGCGGGGCATCGAGCAAGACATAATCATACGTGCTGTGTTGGACGTCAAGCCAGGACGCGAATTCCGAGGAGCCGAGCAGGCGCTCCTTGTCGGCTCGCGCGACCGGGCTCTGCACGACCGTGAGCTTCCCCTTGCCCCAGCTACTGGCCGACAGCGAGCGCCGGCGGCTCACGGCGTCGTCGAGGTCGAGGGCGTTCTCGCCGCCCTCGGTCACCCCCTCGCCGTCGACCAGGAGCACGTTCAGCCCCGAGCTGGCGAGCGCGCCGGCGAACTCACGCACCACCTCCGAGCATCCCTCGCCGCCGTCGCAGCCCGCGAAGACGAGCGTCTTGAGCGGCTTGCCCCCGCTCGCGACCAGCAGCTTCTCGCGCAGCGCGCGATACTCGGCGGGCATCTCGCCGGGCACCGGCCGCCGCGACGGCAGGACCCGCACCGGGCGGGGCGCGGCGAGCGGCGCGGGGGCGGCCGCCCCCTCCCGCCGATTGAGGGACTCGAAGTAGGCGCTCATGGATTCCTCGGCGCAGGCAGGCGAAGCAAATCGCCGGCCAGGATGAGATCGACGCTCTTGAGCTGTGGATTGAGCCGCCGGACCTCGGCGAAGACCGCCTGCTCGCGCTCGAGCGGCAGGCGTCCCCCATAGAGCTGGCGCACCAGCCGGGTCAGCGTCGTCCCACGTGGCACAGTCAGCTCGAGGGCCTTCGGCTCCTCGGGAGGCGGCGCCGCCTCGGCCTTCGCCGGGGCAGGCGAGGCGGCGTCCGCCACGGGAGGCGCGGCGTCCGCCCGTGCGTGCGGCGGGGCGTCCGGCGGAGGAGCCGGCGCCTGTTCGGCTGCGGGCGGCGGGGGCGCCGCGGGCGCCGCCGCCTCGGGGGCCGGTGGCGCCGGCGCCGCGCTCGGCACGGCGGGCGGCGGCGAGTCCACCTTACCGAGCTGATAGGCGGCGGCGATGGCCGCGATGGCCCCCACCACGCCCGCCGCCATGACCCAGCGCCAGCGCCGGCCCGGCCGCTGCGAGCGCCGCAGCGCCCCGCGCTGTGCGAACCCCGGGCGCCGCTCGTCCATCTCCGCGATGGCCTCGCGCCCGACGCGCGCGGTCACCTGCGGGAGACCACGCCCGTACGCGAACAGGAGCGCGTTGTGGCAGAGGATGTTCGCGCGCCGCGGGATGCCCGCGGCACGGCGCACGATGAGCTTCACGGCCCACGGCTCGAACAGCCGCACGGTCGAGCCCCCTGCGCGCTGGAGCCGGTGCTCGATGTAGCGCTCCATCTCCTCGTTCGAGAGCGGGTTGATCACCGCCCGCACCCCGACCCGCTCGCGGAGCTGGCGGAGCTGCGGCTGGCGCAGCCGGTCCTGCAGCTCGGGCTGTCCCACGAGCACGATCTGCATCAGCTTGCGCGTGTAGCTCTCGAAGTTCGAGAGGAGCCGCAGCTCCTCGAAGGCGGCGTCGCTCAGATCCTGCGCCTCGTCGATGATGAGCGCCACCGTGCGCCCCTCGTCGGCGCGGCGCACGAGGTGCGCGTTGAGCGCCTCGAGCAACGCCCCCTTGCTGCGGCTCCCGGCGTCGATGTGCATGTCGCGGAGCGCCGCGGCGAGCAGGTCCTCGACGCTCTGGGTGGTGTACGCGATGTAGGCGGTCTCGACGTCGGAGCCGAGCTGGCTGAGCAGGCTGTAGAGCAGCGTAGTCTTGCCCGTACCGACCTCGCCGATCAGCGTGCAGAAGCCCCGCCCCGCCACCAGCCCGTACTGGATCGCCGCCAGCGCCTCGCGGTGCTCGGGGCTGAGGTAGAGATAGGCCGGGTCCGGCGTGAGGCTGAACGGCTCCTCGGCGAGGTGGAAGTGTCCCGTGTACATCAGCGCCGCATCACGTCCGATCGGGCAGCGCGGCCAGCACGTCGAGCCGGCTGTAGCGCCGCACGTCGCCCGCGGTCTTGATCGTCCCGTCCATCCGGTCGCGAGCGAACGCCGCGCCGATGCTCACGGCGAGCCCGCCCACGACCGCGAAGAGCATGATGCGCCCCTTCTTCGGGCTCACCGGCTCCATCGGCACGGTCGCCGGCTCGACCACCGTCAGCTGGAGGATCTTGCTCTGCTCGAGCGCGTTCGTGAGCCGCGATTGCTCCGCGGTGCGCACGTAGGAGAGGTAGGCCTCCTCGTCGAGCTTCACCTGCCGCTCGAGCCGCGCGACGTCGAAGCTCTGCGCGTCGAGCATCTCGGTCTGCTTGCGGTATTCGTCGCGCTGCGTCTCGAGGGCGTCCTCCTTGCCCTTGAGCGCCGCGAGCTGGGCCCGCGCCGCGACGAGGTCGCCTCCACCGGCGGGATCTCCGGCGCCGCTGCCCGTGATCGTGTCGTAGGACGCGATCGCCGTGCGCAGCCGCTGGATCTGCTCGTCGATCTCGCGCACCCGCTCGCTGTCGGGCCGATAGCGGCCCAGCAGCTCCGCCCGCTTCGCCTCGAGCTCGAGGAGCTGCGGGGTCGCGATCCGGCCCTTCTTGCCGGCGTTGGCCTGGAGCCCCTCGAGGAATTGCACGCGCTGCTCCTGCTCGGCGCGTGCGATCTTGGTGCGCGCCAGCTCGGCGCTGAACTCGTTGAGGCGGTCGTGGATCTCCGACTGCTGCCCCGCGAGCGCGCCTGCCCGCTCGCGCGCCTGGCGGAGCGCCGCCTCGGAGTCCGTCAGCTTCTGCTGCAGGAGGTGGCTCTGCTGGGTGAAGAAGTCCTCGGCCTCCTGGACCTGCTGGAGCTGCGCATGCCGCTCGACGTAGGCCTTGGTGAGCCGGTCGACGAATTCGCGCGCCCACATCGGGTCCGGGCTCACCATCGCGACCTCGATGAGGTTGGAGTCGCGCACGCGGGCCGCCGACAGATGCTCGAGCGTCTCGGTCGTCTCCCAGTAGAGCGGCGTGCTCGGCTCGACGGACTCGAGGTCGTGCAGGTGGCGGTATCCCGCGCGCAACAGGCGGAACGGCGTACCGATCACCCAGCCCACCGTGCGGCCGATGCCGCGGCCCGGTGGGCTGGCGGGCTCCGCTGCCGGCGCCATCATTCCCTGGAGGACGCCCTCGACCAGCTCCCGGCTCTGCAGGATCTCGGTCTGTGAGGCCATCTCCGCATCGCCGACCGACGTCGTCCGCACCAGCTCCGTCGGGCGGTCGGGCGAGGTCGACACCTGAGCACGATCGCTCGTCAGCAGTATCTTCGCGGCCGCCCGGTATTCCGGCGGCAGCACGAAGATACCCGCCACCGCCGTGGCTAAAACCACCGCGTACACGCCGGCGACGGTCCAGCGGCGGCGTAGCAGAACCACGAGGAGGTCCTGCACGACGGCCATCAGGCTCTGCTCTTCGGTCGACATCGAAAGCCCCTTTGCGTCCATGGCGCTCAGAAGAGCGGCACCGCCGGCTGGAAGGGCAGGAGCTGGCGGAAGTACTGGTCGACGAACGTGTCGACGTCGGCGATCTTGGTCCGGGGCACGAACACCACATCCCCCGGCTCGAGACGGACGTCCGCCGCGACGTCCTTGCCGCTGAGCACGTCGTCGAGGGCGAGCTTGTAGCCCTTGTAGCCCTGGGGTTCCCGCCGGATGAGGATCACGTTGTCGAGCTTCGCCGTCACGGTGAACCCCCCGGCGGCCTCGACCGCCTGCAACGCCGTGAGGCCGGTCGTGAACGGCTCGCCCGCCGGGGTCTTCACCTCTCCCCCC
Source organism: Binatia bacterium (assembly GCA_035295465.1). GTDB lineage: Bacteria > Desulfobacterota > Binatia > DP-6 > DP-6 > DATGIZ01. The sequence goes on from DATGIZ010000023.1 coordinate 35,761, forward strand.
ACATAGACGGTGCCGCCGAAGGATTGGACGACCACCGTGACCCGCGGGTTCTCGAGCTCCTTTGCGTAGAGCTCCGAGAGGGTCTTGGCCAGCTCCTCGGGCTCGAGCCCGGCCGCCTCGACGTCGCCCGCAGGCGAGATCGAGATCTTGCCGTCGCTGCGGACCGGGACGTCGACGTTCAGCTCGGGCGTCTTGTAGAAGCGGATGCCGAGGGTGTCGCCGACCCGGATCCGGTAGGGGGTGACTGCCTGCTGAGCCAGCATCTGCTGCCCGGGCGGCGGGTACTTCGCGCGCGGGCTGCAGGCGCCCAGGACCAGGATGACCGCCAGCAGGAACGGGTACACCCGTTCACCCCGGCGCCCCCGGAGTCGTCCCCCCTTCTGCTCGTGGCACATGCTATGCGGCCTACACCCCTGTTCGGAAATACGTTTCGATGCCAGCAATACGCATGCCCGCATGTTCCCTCCCCACCTCACGCGCAGCGAGAGATGCAGATCGATGTATCGGCCAAATGCATGCAGATCTGCAAGGTCTCGTTGGAACGCACTGCGGCATCGCTGCTGGATACACGTCCACCCTTAAGCTCGAACTCACGGCACGAGGGGAGTTTGTCGCGACAACTCAGGGGAGAGCACAAGAAGGGAGGCCCGGGAGGCATCCGGCGGTGGAGTGGAGCGCCTCCAGCCAACCTGCCCAGGATCTCCTACATGCTCTTCCGTTTCACCCCACCTCCGGGCCCTCACGGGCGCCCGCGGCCGGGGTCGAGGCCTCTTCTCCCGGTCGAACCACCGTGGAGTTAAACGCGCTTCGTGGGTCCTGTCAAGACGATTCGCGCCGCTAGATGAATAGTCCGCTGAGCCTCGCGCGAGCGAGAGGATGTTGCACGCGCGCCCTTAGCCCGCTGCGCTCCCTGCGGGCTCTGGAGCGGCACGAACTTTGCGCCGTGACCTGTCGATGCGCCCGGCGTCCGCCCGCTTGCTCATTGGGATCGGATGGTTGCTTCTGACCGCCGCGCCGGCAGCGGCGGCGACGCTCCCAACGGGCTTCCAGGAGAGCGTCGTGTTCTCGGGGTTGACGAATCCGACGGCCGTGCGCTTCGCAGCCGACGGAAGGGTCTTCGTCGCCGAGAAGAGCGGGCTCATCAAAGTCTTCCCGAGCCTCTCGGCGACCGCGCCGACGGTCTTCGCGGACCTGAGCACGAGCGTGATGAACTACTGGGACCGCGGCCTCCTCGGGCTCGCCCTCCATCCGGCCTTCCCGTCCACGCCGTACGTGTACGTGCTCTACACGCTCGACGCGCCGATCGGGGGGACGCCGCCGGTCTGGAACGACGCCTGCCCGACGCCGCCGGGACCGACCACGGGCGGCTGCGTCGTCGGCGCGCGCCTCTCGCGCCTCCAGGCGTCGGGGAGCACCGTGATGCCGGGCTCCGAGCAGGTGCTGATCGAAAACTGGTGCCAGCAGTTCCCGAGCCACTCGATCGGCGACCTCGTCTTCGGCGCCGACGGCGCGCTCTACGTGAGCGCCGGCGAGGGCGCGAACTTCATCCAGGTCGACTACGGCCAGAGCGGGTCACCGCAGGTGAACCCCTGCGGCGACCCGCCCGCGGGCGTCGGCGGCACCATGGCCCCGCCGGCCGCGCTCGGCGGCGCGCTACGCTCCCAGAACCTCTCCACCCCGGGCTTCCCGGTCACCTTCGACGGCAAGATCCTGCGCATCGACCCGCTCACCGGCGCGGCCTTCCCCGGCAATCCGCTCGCCGGCAGCGGCAGCGGCGCCGACCGTGTGATCGCCGAGGGCTTCCGCAATCCCTTCCGCTTCACCGTGCGGCCGGGCACGAGCGAGCTCTGGATCGGTGACGTAGGGTGGAACGACTGGGAGGAGATCGATCGGCTCACGGCCCCGCCGCCGGCGGTCGCCGACTTCGGCTGGCCCTGCTACGAGGGCCCCGCCCCGCAGTCGAGCTACGCCTCCACGGGGCTCGACGCCTGCACGAACCTCTACGCCGCCGGGACGGCGGTCGCGCCGTTCTTCAGCTACAACCATGCCGACCAGGTTGTCCCGGGCGAAACCTGCCCGAGCGGCAGCTCCTCGATCTCGGGGCTCGCCTTCTACGGCACCGGCACCTATCCCGCCACCTACGCGAACGCCCTCTTCTTCTCCGACTACAGCCGCAACTGCATCTGGGCCATGTTCCCGAACGGCACGGGGCAGCCCGACCCTTCCACCCGCATCACGTTCGCCGCCGGAGCGCCCGGACCCGTCGACCTCGAGATCGGCCCTGGCGGCGACCTCTACTACGTCGACTTCAACGGCGGCACCGTGCGGCGCATCCAGTACGTGGGTCCCGCCCCGCCACCGGTGGCCGTCGCCACGGCCGACGTCACCAGCGGGCCGGCGCCGCTCACCGTCCACTTCGACGCCTCCGGCTCGACCGACCCCATTCCCGGCGACGCACTCACCTACTCCTGGGATCTCGACGGGAACGGCCAGTACGGCGACTCGACGAGCGTCGCGCCGACGTACACGTACGCCGCCGCGGGGGTCTACACCGTGGGCCTGCGAGTCACCGACGGTCAGGGCGCCACCGGGAGCACGACCCTCACGATCACGGTGGACGCGGCGCCGCCCGTGCCGACGATCACCGCCCCCGCGCCGGGGACGGCGTGGAGCGTCGGCGACGTGATCGCCTTCGCGGGCTCGGCGTCCGACGCCCAGGACGGCCCGCTGCCGCCGTCGGCGCTTTCCTGGTCGATCGTGCTCCACCACTGCCCGTCGACGTGCCACACGCATCTGATCCAAAACTTCCCGGGCGTGGCGGGCGGCTCGTTCGCCGCCCCCGATCACGACTACCCCTCCTACATCGAGCTGCGCCTCACCGCGACCGACTCCCTCGGCCTCGTCGGCACGGCGAGCCTCGACCTCTTCCCGAGCACGGTCGACCTGACGATCGCGTCGACGCCTCCGGGCCTGAGCGTCGCGTTCGGCTCGGGCACCGACGCGACGCCCTTCACGCGCACCGTGATCGTGGGCTCGAGCAACTCGCTCGCGGTCGCCTCGCCGCAGACGCTCGCCGGCGTCCCCTACGACTTCATCGCCTGGTCCGACGGCGGCGCGCAGGCGCACGACGTGGTCGCGTCCGCGAGCCCCGCCACCTACACCGCGACCTTCGTCCGGACGTGCCCGGGCACGTGCGGCGACGGCGTCGTACAGGCCCCGTGCGAGCAGTGCGACCTCGGCGAGTCGAACTGCCGGCCCGGCCAGCTCTGCGACTCGGGCTGCACGGCGGACTGCCACCTGAT